>NZ_JAAXCR010000001.1:0-1744114 GCF_012273635.1 Labrenzia sp. PO1 | reverse complement strand
GCCGGGTTTTTTGTTGGTAACGGATACAGATTTTAAACTGACCAGCGCTCCCACAAAAAGCGCTATGCCCGACGCACTGGCACAAAAACGCTCAAACCCAAATACCGAAACAAACAAATAACCCCGGCAGAAAAACTGACCGGGGTTTTTGTTATGTATGATGGGGGAAGGGCGAAAGAACGGCGCAGCGGGGCAGAATACTCTCAAAGCCGGTGACAGGCCCAAATAAAAAGCCTGTTCACACAGACACCAACCTAACGGACCACTGAAACAAGAGCCAAGACCGGTTAACCCAAAGGCCTTCTAGAGACTTTTGGCTGTTTCCTCCATCGCCAGAAGGATGGTGGCCGGTTGGTTTGTTCTGTTTTCGAGAGCTCTTGGTTCATTTGGAGCAAGGACGCAGGAATCCAGTGGTCCAAGGGTCACCACTTCATTTCCATTGGTGATCGTGACCTGGCCGGAAATGACCACATAGATCTTCTCTTGTGGGGACGCCTTGAGAGACGTGTGGCCTCCAGGAAGAAGATGGGACAGGCCTACCCACATAGAGTGCGTTGACGTTGCCTCCTTTCCCTGAAGACGAAGGCACGCCATCGCGTCGTGTTCCGGCGCCTCATATTGCTGCGCGCTGTCAATGCGGGTTACCTGCATGTGCGTTTCCTTCTAAGGCTTGAGGATAACCCGCTCAGGCGTTGCCCGCAGAACTGAAGCGTAGGCCTTGGCGGCGTCCTCAAATCCGTAGACGGCTTCCGGATTGATCGGGAAGGGCTTCAGAACACCGGCCTCGAACTTCGGCTTGAGCACGTCGAAGATCTTCGCGCCGTACACACTGTCGAGCGCCAATGTATCGATACCGATGAACTTGTGACGCCCGCGGAAAAACGTGAAGATGTCGAAGTCTACCGCCCTGTCGAACGTGGAGATGAAGACCTGACGCCCCTGTTTTGCAAGCGCCTTGTTGGCCATTTCGAAATAGGGGCTTCCGACGGTGTTGAAGACGATATCAGCGCCCCGCCCCCCGGTCTTTTCGCGAACCAGTTCAGCGACGTCCTGAGAAGAGCTGTCGAACATTTCGATGGGTTGCGCACTATGGCCGAGAAATTCCATGGGCTTGTATTCGACACCGAAAACTGTTGCGCCTGCCATCGTCGCAAGCTGGATTGCAGCCTGTCCGACCTTGCCGTTGGCCCCACAAACCAGGACATTGTCCCATGGCTGGACGCCGCCAGCTTCCCGCAAACCTTCAAAGGCGGTTATGAAGGGAACACCGATCGAGCCGGCTTCTTCCATGGTAAAATTGACCGGTTTTTCGCGGACGGCGGCCTGTGGCAAGGCCATATACTTGGCGTGAGAACCGTTTTGAGTGATGCCGAGTTCTCCGCCTCCTCCCCAGATTTCCTTTCCGATCAGATGTGCTGGTCCATCAACAACAACGCCTGCAAAATCACGACCGGGAACTCTTGGCCAAACCGCATGCGGCATATGGCCGAGAGACGCCTTCACGTCTGAAGGATTTACACCAGCTGCCTTGATTTCAACCAGGACCTGACCCGGCCCGTGCTGTGGTATTGCCGGTTCGATCACGTCGATCAGAAGATTGTCCAGATCCGGCGACTTCTCCGTCACCCAAAGGGCCTTGCCGGTGACTGTCTTGCTTTGAACGTTCATGGCTCTTGTCCCCGTCCTTTTCACTTTGTTGCGGCGCGCTTACTGCTGGAGGCCAAGCATTTGCCTGGCTTCGCCTGCAGTGGCGATTTCGCCTCCCAGTTTCTCAATGAAGTCACGGGCTCTGGCGGTCAGTTCGCCATTGCCCTTTGTCCGTTTGCCCTTGCCGATATAGACGGTGTCCTCCATGCCAATGCGCACGTGGCCACCCAGCAGCCAGGCTTGCACCAGCATCGGAAAAGCCCATCGGCCGACACCAAAGCCGGTCCACACCGTGCCGGGCTGCAACATTCGGGAAGCCATGGACATGGCATCCGGTGTTGAAGGCAGGCCGTATTTCACGCCCGTTACAAGCGAACACATGGCGTGACCTTCGATATGTCCGGCCCTCAGAAAATCGTTGGCCATGACGATGTCGCCGGTGTCGAACAGTTCCAGTTCCGGTTTCACACCGCTGTCGCGGATGACTTCAGCCATTACGCGCACATTCCGAGGTGTGTTGATCACAACCTGCGCACCCGAGTTCATGGTGTTGAAATCCAGTGTGCAGATGTCAGGACGGATCCTTGCGATATGTTCCACCCGTTTTTCTGGAGGCAGGATCGTCGTTCCCGGGCCGGCGACCGAAGGATCGTCATCGGAGGGGACGAAACGGCCGCCTGGACCTGTCGTCAGGTTGAGGATCAGATCAGTGTTCTTCTGCCTGATCAGCCTGACAACGTCTTCATACAGGCCGATCTCCATCGATGGCTTGGCCGTCTCCGGATCCCGCACGTGAATGTGGGCAATTGCGGCGCCGGCTTCGGCAGCCTCAAGGCACGCATCGGCAATCTCCTGAGGCGTTGCCGGCAGGTCAGGGTGCTGGTCGCGGGTGGTCAGGTTTCCCGTCACGGCGCAGGTGATGATGGTTTTATGCACCATGGTTCAAAGCCCCCGCCCGGCATCGACAACGATGCGCGTGCCCGTGGAGTGGGTGAGGTAGGCAACGGACGCAAAGATCGCCTTGCCGACATCCTCGGCTTCGACAACCTTTTGCAATGGGGTCGCTGCACCTGCCTTTTCGACCTGTT
Source organism: Labrenzia sp. PO1 (assembly GCF_012273635.1). Classification (NCBI taxonomy): domain Bacteria; kingdom Pseudomonadati; phylum Pseudomonadota; class Alphaproteobacteria; order Hyphomicrobiales; family Stappiaceae; genus Labrenzia; species Labrenzia sp. PO1. The sequence continues at coordinate 1,741,379 of NZ_JAAXCR010000001.1, read as the reverse complement.
CCCGTGTTCTGCCTGGAACAAAATCCGTCGCAACCATTCCTGGAGACACGGAGAGGATCCGGACTTCCGGTCCAAGTGCCAGGCCAAGCGTATGGGTCATCGAATCGAGTGCCGCCTTTGCGCCGCAGTAGGCGATGGAAGAACCGAAGCCCTTGAAGGCCGCGATCGAGGACACGTTAATGACGACACCATCGCCGCTCGCCTTGAGCAGGGAGGCAAAGGCGCGAATGGACGCGAACACCCCCCGGAAATTGGAGGCGAAAACCTCATCGATGATGGTGTCCGTCAGTCCATCCAGATCCTTGTGAGCGACCGGCGTCGTGGTGCCCGCCGAATTCACGAGAATGTCGACCCGCCCAAGTCTGCTCGCGATTTCCTCCTTGAAGGCCTCAATGCTTGGCGTGTCGATGACATCGACTTTCAGCGCAAGATGGCCGTCGCCTTCGAGTGCCGTGACGACTGCCCGCGCCTTGTCTTCGCTGGAGCGATATCCGACGACGACACGCGCGCCCGCCTCTGCGAACAGTTTGGCAGATGCTGCGCCTATTCCGCCGGAGCCCCCGATGACAACGGCGACTTTCCCTTTCAATGACTGGCTCAAGACACTTTCCCCTTGATCGGCGGTTCGGGGAAACGGGGTTCGCCTGGCTTCAGGATGAAGTCATAGGTGCAGGTGTAGAAGGGGGCGGCAACGTCGGGATATTCGGCTGAAGGTGTTTCCCGGAGTTCCAGATCACCCGCGATCTGTTCCTTCGCACCGAACACAACGTCGTTCACCATCGCTTCGTCCGTATCGGCGAAAATCTGGGTGATGAGTGTCTTGTGTTCAGGCGCGGACACTATGAAATGGACATGCGCCGGACGCATGGGTGTCCGTTTCTGTGCCCTCAACAGGTCTCCCGTAGTGGTGTGAACGGGAACCGGGTAACCGGCCGGTTTCACCGTGCGGATGAGGTAGTTGCCGTTTTCGTCCGAAACAAATTTGCCACGCAGATTGAAGTCGGCCTGGTCCTTGTCCTGGTTCTCGTAGAGTCCATCCGGGGATGCCTGCCAGACATCAAGCGTTGCCCCGGCAATGGGTTCACCATTCACGTCCAGTACACGGCCCTTCAGAACCAGCGGGTCTCCCGACGTGGTGGACCGTGCGATGGTGTCGCCAAACTCGCAGTCAGGTGCAGATCCCCGATAGAAGGGGCCAAGCAAGGCTGACATCGTCTCGCCCTGCATGCCGTCATTGTTGATGAGATCGATGAGTGTCGAGGCGCCGAGAACGTCGCAGATGAGAACCGCTTCGTTGTGGGCGTTGTCGGTCTGCCGGCCTATGGCATTGAGGATCTGCAGGCCTTTTTCATATTCGGCTTCGGTCGGGCGAACCTCCCGCAGGAAGGCATGCAGGTGCCGGACGAGAGAGGTGATGATTTCCTTGAAACGCGGATCCGTTGTCGCCTCCATGGCCGCCAGAACGGCAGGGGTGACATCCTCTTCCTTGCTGATCAGTCTTGTAGTCGTAACGTAGCTGTCCATGACGTTCCCTCAGGCGGACGCCGCTGTCGCATGTAAGGCCTGGTCGACCCTGGCTGCTTTCAGGTGCGGGTATTTTTCGGTGAGCAAGGAGCCGTGGTAATAGGTGGCCCTGAAGGCGGGCTCCTTGCGAATGTTATCCAGCCATGCCGCGACCATGGGCTTGTCTGCCCAGGCATCACTCAGGTTGATGTCGTCCATGCGCACAATGACCGGCATGATGGCGATATCGGCATAGGTGAGGGTCTGTCCCATGATCCAGGGGCCACCTCCTTCCAGGAGCCACTGGTTCATTCGGTCCACGCCCCTGTCCAGGCGTCCCTGCGCCTCGTCCATGTCAGCCTTCGGAAAACCGGTGCGGCCCATGTTCATGAGAAACTCGCGGCGCAACGGCTTGCTGTCGCAAAGCGCCTGAAATTCTTCTGCGCTCATGGCCTGAAAATGCGGCAGGAAGGCAAGATTATAGGATGGTACGCGGATCGCCGGTGTCGGCACTTCATCGATGAAGCGCAACATCGCCCGCATCCTTGCACGCTCATGAGGAGCAGACGGTCGCATCGGGGATGTGTCCGGCAATATGTCTTCCAGATACTCCATGATGACGGCGCTATCGGTCACGGGGACCCCGTCATGCACGAGGGTCGGAACCACGCCATTGGGATTGATCGCCAGATAATCCGGCTTGAGCTGGTCGCCACTGAAGAGGTCCAGCTTTCTTTCTTCAAATGCCTGTCCCTTTGCGTGAAGGGAGAAGCGCACACGCTGCGAGCAGGTGGATTGAGGCGCGTTGTAAAGTACGAAACCCATCGGTTGAGCCCTTTCTCTCAGTCCCAGTTCAGGAAGCGGGGCAGGCGGTGTTTCGCTGCCAGGGTCCCAACGATGCCGAGGGGAAAGAACATCAGCGCCAGCGCCATGATCAGGCCGGTTGCCAGGATGTTGAATTCCGAAGAGCCAAGAGTTGCGACGAAGATCTCGTTGAAGGCGACAATCAGGACTGCACCGATGACCGGGCCCGCGATCGTGCCCTTGCCGCCGAGAATGCACATCAGAACCATGTTCACGCTGACAAGAATGATCAGGAAGATGTTCGGACGGATGTAGGTGAGATATTCACCCCAGATAGCGCCTGCCATGCCGACAAAGGCTGCCGAGATGGCGAAGGCGAGCGTCTTGTAGGTGCGGGTATCGATCCCTGCGCTCTCGGCCTTGATCTCGTCCTTCGAAATGGCGCGCAGCCCGAGCCCGAATTTCGAGTGCTTGATCTTGTAGCTGATGAAGACGGTCAGCGCCGCCAGAATGACGAAGGCGTAGTAATACGGCAGCTTGGCCCATTCCACACTGAGGTCGTTGGCAGGTAGGGCGACGCCATTGGCCCCACCGACAAAGTGCCAGTTGTCAAACAGGATGCGGGCAATCATCACCAGCGCCAGCGAGGAAATGATGAAGCTCGGGCCGCGCGTTTTGAGCGTGATACGACCGATCAGATAGCCGACAGCAGCGCAAACGAGGCCTGCCAGAGGTGCCGTCAAAAGCGTCGAGATGCCGAAGCGTGCCAGCAGCATTCCGGCAAAGTAGCCGCCAATGCAGAAGAAGACGTTGTGTCCCAACGAGATGTAACCCGTGAAACCGCCAAGAATGTTCCAGCCCGATGCCATGACCGCATAGCAGGCCGTGAACAGGATGAGGTGGATCACATAGTTGAAGTTGCCGACAAATTGCAGTGCCGGAACCGCCAGCAAGAGGGCCAGAAGGACGATCGGAAACCAGGTGGCCCGTGTCCTGTCGGCGCGCCGTGCAAGCTTTTCGTTGTGCTCGGCCCGGGCCTGCAGAACGTTGGACGTCTCGTTGAAAGCAAGGGACATTATGCAAGCTCCGGTTTTTCACCGAACAGCCCCTGGGGCCGAACGAGAAGGATGAGAAACAGGGCGAGAAAGAAGGTCATGGTCGACCATGTCGCTCCGACATAGGTGCCGACGAAGGCGGCAATCACGCTCAACAGGAAAGATGCGACGACCGTGCCGAGCAGCGAGCCCATGCCGCCGAGAACCACCAGGGACATCAGGACCGCGATCCACTCCCAGTGTTTTGCCGGAAAGAACGAGAAGACGAAGGAGACAAGGCAGCCAGCCGCCCCGGCGAGACCAATGCCGATTGCGAAGCTGACGAGGGCAACGCGGTTGACATTCACCCCCAGCAGTTCAGCCGCTTCGCGGTTCTGGGTGGTCGCGCGGATGGCGTAGCCGAAACTGGAATACTTCAGGAAAAGCGCCAGCACGGAAATGATGATCAGCGACAGAATGCCCGCATAAAGCTGGCCGGTCGGAATGAAGACATCACCGATAAAGATCGCATCGGTCGCGTAATCCGGAGACGTCACACGCTGGGTGTTCGAGAAGAACCCTCCCAGTGCCCCTTCGACAATCATCGCGATTGCGAAGGTGAGCAGGACCGTCATTTCCGAATATTTGGCCGAGCGTGCTTCCCGTTCGAAAACCAGCTTGTAAAGCACCACACCTATGGCGGCCAGAATGACGATCGCCACGGGCAGCATCATCAAGGGGTCGATGCCGTAGAGCCGGAAACCCCAGTAGGCGACGTAAGCGCCGGCGATGATCAGCACCGGATGCGCCAGGTTTACGATGCGCATGACACCGAATACGAGACTGAGCCCGGATCCCATGAGGGCGAACACACCACCAAGAGCAAGGCCCAGAATGAGAGTTTGAATAATATCAGCCATGGTTGCCCTCCTCAGGCTGCCTTCTTGCCGCCGAGATAAAGGTCCTGTATCCGCGGGTCGCGCAGGACGTCGTCCGCAGGACCGGAAAACAGGGTGCGTCCCAGGTCCAGAACGACGCCTTGGTCGGAATTCTTCAATCCCATCAAGGCGTTCTGTTCAACGAGAAGGATCGTGATGCCTTCTGCGGCCATCATCTTCATGATTGCAAACATTTCCTGGACGATCTTTGGCGCCAGTCCGAGCGACGGTTCATCCAGCATGACAATGTCCGGCTTAAGGATCATGGTGCGGGCCATGGCCAGGGTCTGTTGCTGACCTCCAGACATCGTGCCTGCGTGCTGGTCGCGGCGCTCCTTCAGGATCGGGAAGAGCTCCTCGATCTCGTCGATGCGTTTTTCCAGACCGGATTTGTCGCCCATGGAAAAGCCGCCCATGCGCATGTTTTCCCGCACGGTCATTTTCGGGAACAGAGCGCGCTCCTGGGGAACGAAACAAATTCCCTTTCGAAGCACCTGGTCCGGGCGAAGGCCCTTGAGGCTTTCGCCCTTGTAGAGAACGTCGCCGTTGCGCACCTTGAGCATGCCGCAGATGGCCTTCAGCAAAGTGGACTTGCCTGCGCCGTTCGGACCGATGATGCAGTGGACCTTGCCGGGTTCGACACGAAGCTCGGCTCCGTCCAGAATTGCCGGGCCGTCGCCGTAACCGGCAGTCACATTGGAAACGTGGAGAAGTTCGCTCATTACGCAGCCTCCTCCAGAACGCCACCAAGATAGGCGTCGAGAACAGCAGGATTTTCGCGAACTTCCTCGGGCTTGCCATCAGCAATGACCTTGCCCTGGGCCATCACCACGATCTTGTGAGACAGGCGCATGATGAGGTCCATGTTGTGCTCCACGATGAGCACCGTCAGGCCCTGTTCGTTCAGCTTTTGTATGTGGCCGATGATTTCCTCAAGCAGCGTCGGATTGACCCCGCCAGCAGGTTCATCGAGCAGAATGATCTTGGGATCGCTCATCAGGAGCGCTGCCAGATCCATCAGTTTCTTCTGTCCGTAGGACAGGTTGGAACCGTCCTCGTAGGCGATCCGCGTAATGCCGAGGAAGTCGAGGATTTCCATCGCCTTTTCGACTTCTTCCGCACCAAGGGCGGGTTTGAAAAGATCCCGCCAGCCGCCGATCCTGGATTGGCAGATGACGTTTTCCAGAACCGTCATGTCCGCCAGGTTTCGGCTGATCTGGAACGTGCGGCTCAGGCCCATGCGGGTGATCTTGTGCGGCCGCAGATGTTCGATGCGTTGGCCCTCAAGAAGAACCTTGCCGGCCGAGGGTTCGGTTGTCCGGCTTATGCAGTTGAAGGCGGTGGTCTTGCCCGCGCCATTCGGGCCGATCAGGGCCGTGATGCTGCCTTTGGGAACGGTGAACGAACAGCCGTCGACTGCGCGGATCCCGCCAAAATGCTTGGACAGGTTATCTATTTCGAGCATGGGAACTCGCTTTGCGCTTGGAATGTCAGGAGAGCTTCCCGGGCGCCACGCGCCCGGGACCGGTTCGATCCGTCAGAACGAACCCTTCGGGTAGGTGAGGGCGCTGACGCCTTCAAACTCGTCCGTCGGATAGACAAACTGCAGTTCGCCATCGTTCCACTGGGTCATCAGGAACGGCTTGTCTGCAGGCAGCCCCAGTTCATCCCAGTTGAACCGACCGAGGATCGTGCGAACCGGCTCGTCCCTCGTGCGCTCCGACAACCATTTGCCCATGGCTTCATTGTCGGTTGAACCGGCACCGAGAATTGCCTGCTCGATGCCCTGGCAGACAGCGAAGGGAATGGCAGCGTCTTCATCGGGAACCGCCCCGAATTTTTCCTGATAGGAGGCAACGAAGTCGCTGTTGGAAAACGGTTCGCCGGCCAGTGTCGACTGAAACGGCGCATCCTTGTGCCAGGAGGTATGAACCAGGACGCCTTCTGCACTTGAACCGGTGCCTTCCAGGTATTCAGCCTGTGTTCCCTGGCTGAAATAGACGAGTTTCGGCTCCGCCCGGACTGTCTTGAGTGCGCGTGTCAACTGGACCGCCTCTTCCGCGGAAGCTGTCAGTCCGATGATCAGTTCCGCTCCGGAGCGTTTCACCTGATTGGCAAGGTTGAGCCAGTCGCTGAAACCTTCTTCCGGCCAACGCTCGGAAAAGACGACTTCGATGTTGTTTTCAGCAAGGTATCCCGGTGCGAGGTCGCGCACCAGTGAGCCGTCCGCCGGGTCCATGACCTTCTCGCCCATCAGACCGGACCAGACACCGTTTGCGAAGAAGTCGTCCGCGGATATCACGGCCGCAGTCTTGGGTGTTTCACCCTCGGGGATCAGGTCCTTGATGATGCCTGCGAGAGAAGCGCCGACGTATTCGGCGGCATTCGGCTGGAAATAGAAGATGTTCTTGTGACCCTGCGTATAGATGCGCAGCGCGCCTCCGGCCGGCAACGGGTGAACCATGTTGTTCTTTGCCAGAATGCTGGCGACAGGGAAGGACAGACGCGAGGAAAAGGTTCCGTACACCGCCTCCACACCGTCGACATTGATGAAGCGTTCGTACTGGTTGATGGCGGTTGCCGGGTCGGATCTGTTATCGGAAACAAGCAGCTCGACCTGGCGACCCATGATGCCGCCGCGCTCGTTAATGAGATCGACACACAGTTCATAGCCTTGCTGGTGTTTTTGTCCGGCAATCGAAAAACCACCGGTCAAGGGCAGGCTGGCGCCGATCTTGAGCGGATCAGCCGCCTGAGCCATTCCGGTATAGCCAGATGCAAGCATGCTGGCAGACACAAGAGCTGCCACCGTCCAATTAATGCGTTTCATCTTTTTCCTCCCTGAAGATGAGATCAGATCCTTTTCGGTAGATCTGCGGTGGAGCCCTCCCAAGCCCTTGCACCATACCGTAACCATTCGTCTTGCCCCTTGCTCACGTTCGAGATCGGGGCGGCATTCACATCACCTCATGCATTTCAGCAATCGAACTTAATCGTGCAATCGATTGCACAGATATTCGCAATAATATGCGCGACGAAAATCGTCACGCTCTGATCCGGATGTGCCGGACAGGAAAAGTCTGACTCCCTCCCAAATCATCGATAGCGCCCGAAACACGTGTCGTGTTTCAGAGCGTTGGGCCGACGCCTCTCCCAAGGCTGACAGTCCCAAATCGAAGCACAGATCTTTCGCGCGTCCAACCCGCTTCGGGTCGGTCCTCGCCACAATGATGGAACCACACGTACCAGTGCGGTGCCCATTACAGGCAAGTCGCAGAACGCGAAATCCAAATCTCTGCAATCGATTGCATAATCGGTAACACGATCACAAACGAGGTGTCAACAGTTTTATGCAATCGATTGCGAAGAGGGCTCCATCCGGCTATATGGAGGGTGGGAGGACGCAAAGATGAGCCGACGGCCGACACTGAAGGATATAGCTCGGGAAACAGGTGTTCATGTTTCCACGGTTTCCCGTGCGCTTGATCCGCAAAAGCGCAGCTCGCTGACCGAAGAAATTGTCGTGAAGATCCGTCAAGCGGCCGACAGGCTGGGGTATCGGCCCAACCGGATTGCTTTCAGCTTGCGCAAGCAGAAGTCGATGACGGTCGGGGTGATGATCCCGGATATCACCAACATGATTTTCCCGCCGATCGTTCGCGGCATCGAAAGTGTGATGGAGCCGCTGGGTTATGCTTCCATCATCGTCAACACCGATGGTGACAGTGACCGGGAGCGCCGATTGACCGAGACGCTCCAGGAGCGCGGCGTGGACGGCATAATCCATACGGCTGTGTTGCGCAGCGATCCCAATATCGTGGAAGCGGCGCGCCAGGGTCTTCCGGTTGTCACGCTGAACCGAAAGGTCGAAGAAGCCGAGATCCCTTATGTGATCAACGACGAGGAAGCCGGGATCCGCATGATTTTTGATCATCTTCATGATCATGGTCACAGGCGAATTGCGCATCTTGCCGGACCTCGGGACTTGTCGACCGGACTGCTGCGTCGTGAAGCGTTCTGCTCGGTTGCCCGGGACTACGGACTTTCAGCCGATGCACTTGTCATCGAGGAAGCCTGCCGTTTCGAGGAGGAGGAAGGCCGCCGTTGCGCGAAAGAGATATTGAGCCGGTCACCGGAGACAACCGCAATTCTGTGCGCCAATGACAGGCTGGCCCTCGGGGCCATGGATTATTGCGCCAGAAACGGGCATCCGTGCCCCGACAAGATTTCCATCACCGGCTTCAACGACATGCCGTTCCTGGATCTCATTCCGCCTGGCCTCACAACAGTGCGCATAGAACAGTTTGATGCAGGGGCCACCGCTGCCCGGCTGCTGGTTCAGATGATTGACGGCTGTGACGGCAAGGTTCCAAGGGAAACAGTTCTTCCGGTCAGCCTGAAATGCCGAAACAGCGTCCGTCGGATAGAAACCGACCATTAGAGAGCGGCTGACCTTTGCTGGCCGGGCGATTTTTGCGCAGCAGCCTCAAGTGCGCCGTCATCCGGCCCTGGGGTGAAGAACAGTCACCCCAAAAGACTACCGACCAGGCACATCGTTCCCCTGGGACGACACTCGTGACAGTGCCTGTCAGCTTCAGTTTGGACGATCGGGGTGCCTTGATCGCGAGCCTGGTTTGCTTGAGCCCGCATGTCACTGTTGGCTCCTTCCATTTGGTGTGCCCGATCGACGGGTTCAGAATGTGGTCGCTGAGCCAGATCGTTGATGTTCTTTCGGTTCTTTCGCCTTCGTTGCCGGACCGTACAGCCGTGTAAACGTTCTGTGCCCGGCTAGTGGTACTTATTCATTCGTCTTTTCAGATACTTACGAAAGTGACCGATCCGGCAACCCGATGGTTGCTGGATCGTCCTGCTTCTTTCAAACGCCGGTTCGAGCCGCGGTTGGGCAGCCGCAGCTTCTGCTCTCGGCGACAAGGCTTCCCAAAAACACTGTAGTCAAGCGTCCCTTGAACAAATTAGTTCATAATGTGATTGTGATTATTAGATTTGTTGAATATATATCCACAATATGAACTTTTTGAATTGAGTGTCTGAGCAGGGGGAGATGCATCAGTGTTAAAAGACAGGAGCCTTCTCTGCGAAAGCGTCCGTATTGGTGAAGGCATCTATGAAGCGGGTGTTGAGGGCCTTACCGTCATGAACCCGGCGACCAGCGCTTGCCTCGGCAATGTTCCCAACCTTGGGGGCACTGAAACAGAGTTGGCCATCAGACATGCCAGAGAGGCACAGGCCGATTGGGCCGCACAGCCTGCGAAGGCACGGGCCGAGGTGCTTCAGCGCTGGTTTGCGTTGATTGTCGAGAACGCTGACGATCTGGCGCGCATCATCACCCTGGAACAGGGCAAGCCTTTGAAAGAGGCGAAAGGGGAAGTCCTCTACGGTGCCTCCTACGTCGAATGGTATGCCGAGGAAGCGCGCCGCATATACGGCGAGACGATACCTGCGACGTCCCGGGACAAGCGCCTCCTGGTGATCAGGCAGCCTGTTGGTGTGGTTGCGGCGATCACCCCCTGGAACTTTCCGAATGCGATGATCACAAGAAAGGTTGCACCGGCATTGGCTGCCGGGTGCGCAATCATCGTCAAACCCGCCGAGCAAACGCCTTTTTCAGCCCTTGCGCTGGCGACACTCGCCGAGCGTGCAGGTGTTCCGCCTGGTCTCTTCACGGTGATCACGGGGGACGCGCGCAGGATTGGCGCAGCGATGACCTCCAGTCCCTTCGTGCGCAAGCTGTCCTTTACCGGCTCAACGGACGTCGGCAAGTTGCTGATGCGGCAGTGCGCCGACACCGTCAAGAAGATCTCGCTGGAACTCGGCGGCAATGCACCTTTCATCGTCTTCGATGATGCCGATGTGGAAGCCGCCGTCGAAGGGGCTGTGGTGGCCAAATTCCGCAACAGCGGCCAGACCTGCGTTTGCGCCAATCGCATCTATGTGCAGTCCGGTGTTCACGACGCATTCGTTGCCGCTCTGGTGAAGCGGATGCGGACCATGAAGGTCGGCGATGGGCTGGCTGATGATACGGACCTTGGTCCGCTGATTGACGTTTCAGCCATAGACAAGGTCCAGGCGCATATCTCGGATGCCATTGCCAATGGTGCCAGGATTGAACTGGGCGGAACGCATCATTCCCTTGGTGGCACCTTCTTTCAGCCGACCGTTCTGACCGGTGTGCACCATGAGATGCGCATCGCACGTGAAGAGACCTTCGGGCCTGTGGCGCCAGTCTTCCGTTTCGACACGGAAGAAGAAGTGATCGCGCTTGCCAACGATAGCGAGTACGGGCTCGCAGCCTACTTCTTTACACGCGACCTCGCGCGCAGTTGGCGGGTCGGCGAGCGTCTCGAGTACGGCATGGTCGGGATAAACACGGGCCTGATCTCCACTGCCGAAGCACCGTTCGGCGGCATCAAGCAATCCGGCCTGGGACGGGAGGGATCCCGCCTCGGCCTGGATGAATACCTGGAAGCCAAATACCTGTGTGTTGGCGGAATCGATGAAGGAAATTGACATGACGGCATATGAGCCAGCCATTGCAGCGTTTCGGGCAGAAGGCGCCCTGCGTTATGGCGTCCTGACAGGCGATGATCTGGTCGACGTGACCGACAATCTGGAAGCCCGGTTCAGCAATCTTCTGGACGTTGTTGCCGCCGGCGCCCTGCCGGAACTGGTCAAGGCCGGCGAGGGGCGTCCGGTGAGCTATCGCGCGGCAGATGTCGCCTTCCAGATTCCGATCGCCGCTCCGCAGAAGATCATCTGCGTCGGGGTGAACTACCCGGACAGGAACGCAGAGTACAAGGACGGCCAGGCACAACAGATGCGGCCCTCTCTTTTTCCGCGGTTTGCGAGCGGGTTTACCGGTCATGGCCAGCCACTGATCCGGCCACCGGAAAGCGATCAGTTGGACTATGAAGGCGAGATTGCGATCGTCATCGGAAAAGCTGGCCGTCGCATTCCGCGCGAGACGGCATTCGACCATATTGCCGCGATTACCCTTTGCAACGAGGGAACGATCCGCGATTGGACGCGCCATGCAAAATTCAACGTGACGCAGGGCAAGAACTGGGAAAGGACCGGCAGCATCGGCCCGGCTCTCGTCCCGCTGCATTCCCCGGCCCAATTGCAGGATGTTGCTCTTGTCACCCGCGTCAACGGTGAGGTTCGCCAGCAGGACCGGACGTCGAGAATGATTTTCGACTTCCCCTATATCGTCAATTACGTTTCGACATTTGCGCAGCTGATGCCTGGCGACATTCTGGTCTGTGGCACTCCGACAGGTGCCGGCGCAAGGATGGAGCCCCCTTGCTGGTTGAAGCCGGGTGATATTGTGGAAGTCGAAGCCGAAGGCATCGGTATCCTGCGCAACGGCATTGAGGACGAAAAATGCTGAGTGCCGCGCAGGTGCAGGACGTGGCGGCCGAACTTTTGGAAGCGGAAGCGACCCGGCAACAGACTGGCCTTCTCAGCGTGCGTTACCCTGACATCTCGCTGGATGATGCCTATGCCATACAGGGGGCGCAACTTGCGACCAAACTGGCAGCCGGACGGCGCATTCTGGGGTGGAAAATCGGCCTGACATCCAAGGTCATGCAGAACGCACTCGGTATCGATACGCCGGATTCGGGCGTGCTTTATGACGACATGCTGTTCCCGGATGGCGGTCAGGTGCCACGCGGCCGATTTATCGAACCGCGCGTGGAAGCCGAGATAGCGTTTGTGATGAAGGCGCCAATCGATGGCAACGTGTCCCGTGAAGATGTGATCGCGGCGACGGATTATGTCAGCCCCGCGCTTGAAATCCTGGACACCCGCATCTTGCGTGCTGATCCGGAGACGGGAATGCGCAGGCGCATCTTCGACACCGTGGCGGACAATGCCGCCAATGCGGGCGTGGTTCTGGGAGCCCAACGGCATGACCCCGGCGACGTGGATCTTCGCTGGGTTGGGGCTATCGTCGAACAGGATGGTGAGGTCACGGCCACCGGTCTTGGTGCGGCTGTCTTGAACGACCCCGTTATGGGGCTCGTCTGGCTTGCCCGGCGGATGGCCAGCTACGGCCACCGCATCGAACCCGGCCAGATCGTCCTGACGGGATCGTTTATCGGCCCCATCGAATGTCCACCCGGCACGGCGATCCGGGCCGACTTCGGACCGTTCGGTGCGGTCTCCACCAGATTTGCGTGATCGTCATGACCTTAGCGAAAAACCTCTTCAAGGCGCGGCTTGCAAAGCCGGAGACCCAGATTGGCCTTTGGATGGCGCTGGCACATCCCGGCGCCGCGGAAATTTGCGCCGGAGCCGGGTTCGACTGGCTCGTCATCGATGCCGAACACGGGCCGAACGGGCTTGCCGAAATCATGGCGCAGCTGCGGGTTCTCTCCGGCAGCAGCCATCCGGTGGTTCGTGTCCGCGAGAATGACCGTGCCCTGATCAAGCAGATGCTGGATATCGGGGCGCAGACAATTCTGGTGCCGATGATCGAAACGGCAGCGGAGGCGCAGGAAGCCGTGGGCTCGGTCCGTTATCCGCCGGAGGGGGCGCGCGGTGTCGGCGCGGCCCTGGCAAGGGCATCGGACTATGGTCGCATCACCGACTATCTGCACACGGCAAACAAGCAGGTGTGTCTGCTTGTCCAGGTCGAAAGCTGCAAGGGCATTGATGCGCTGGACGAGATACTGGCGGTTGAAGGTGTCGATGGCGTCTTTGTCGGGCCAGCGGATCTGGCCGCGGACATGGGCTATGTCGGCAAGCCCGAAGCGGCTCCTGTGCAAGCGGTCGTGGTTGAGGCCCTTTCGCGGATCAGGGCCGCGGGAAAGCCTGCCGGTATCCTGACGTCCAATCGTGAACTTGCGCAACGTTATGCACTCATGGGTGTCGAGTTTCTGGCCGTTGGGGCTGATGTCGGTGTCTTTGCCCGCGGTCTTGCGGAATTGAGGCAGGCGTTTCCCTGATCATTTCCCGGTTACGGCCGGGCGTGACCATATTATGAACAGGTAGGCCCGTTGCGTGAAAGCGCGGCGGGCCTTTGTTTTTGGCTGTTTTCTGCGGCTGAGGCGGCTCGAAATCATCGGGAAATAACGTATTGACTTTGAAAAAAGCCATAATATGATCTTTATCAAATAAAGACTTCAAAAAATGATCATATTATGATCAGTCAAAAATGAGAGGTTCATAATGACGACACTTTCGGCAGGCGCACGGTTCCGGCAGGCCTTGAAGGAAGAAAATCCGCTTCAGGTCATGGGGTCGATCAACGCCTACACGGCGATGATGGCAGAGCGCGTGGGCTACAAGGCTCTTTATCTTGCCGGTGCAGGCGTCGCGAACGCATCCTACGGGCTTCCCGATCTCGGCATCACGAACCTGAGTGACGTGCTGACGGATCTCCGCCGCGTTACGGATGCAAGCAGTCTGCCGGTCCTGGTTGATGTCGATACCGGCTTCGGCGGTGCCTTCACCATCGCGCGCCTTGTGCGCGGCCTGATCAAGGACGGCGCCGGTGCCATGCACATGGAAGATCAGGTCCAGCTCAAGCGGTGCGGTCACCGTCCGGGCAAGGAGATCGTTTCCAAGCAGGAGATGGTTGACCGCGTCAAGGCAGCCGTGGATGCAAAGACCGACGATCAGTTCTTCATTGTTGCCCGCACGGATGCGCTGGCCATCGAGGGCCTGAACGGTGCGATCGACCGGGCCTGTGCCTACGTCGAGGCTGGCGCCGACATGATCTTCGCAGAAGCCTGCACGGAGTTGTCGCAGTACAAGGCTTTCGTCGATGCGCTCGACACGCCGTATCCGGTTCTCGCCAACATTACCGAGTTTTCCAAGACGCCGAACTTCACTCTGGACGAGCTGCGCAGCGTCGGTGTTTCAGCGGCGCTCTACCCCTTGTCTGCGAATCGCGCAATGAACGCGGCAGCCTTGAAGGTTTACAAGCATATTCGTGAGGTCGGATCGGCGACCGGTGTGCTGGATATCATGCAGAAGCGCGAGGAACTCTACGACTTCCTGAACTACCACGACTACGAAAGGAAGATCGACGAGTTGTTCCAAAGTCGGAAGTAATTGAGCAAAGGGAGGAAAGAATGCTCACCAAGAGAACTTTGTTGTCAATCGCAGCGGGCGCCTTGGCGCTCACAGTGGCGGCTCCGGTTATCGCGCAGGACGCGTTTCCGGAGAAGCCGGTCCGCCTGATTGTGCCGTATTCGCCTGGAGGGGGGACAGACACTACGGCCCGGATTGTTGCCGACAACATGAAGGAGTACCTGGGGCAGCCTGTCGTCGTCGAAAACCGTCCGGGTGCGTCCGGAACGGTCGGCACGCTTCTGGCGAAACAGGCAGAGGCTGACGGATATACCATTCTGTTCGGCATCCAGGCGACGCTTGCGCTGAACCCGTCGCTTTTCAAGTCGGCGACCTACAACTCGAAAGAAGACTTCTCGGGGATCGCGGTGATCTCCGAGTCGCCCTATGTGGTCACGGTGCCGGGGGATTCCGAAATCTCCGACTATGAAGGCTTTGCCGCGGCCGCCACGGAAAACCTGACCATGGCAAACGGAGGCAGCGCGGCGCTTCTGGCGGCGCGCTTGCTGGCCCGGCAGGCAGATCTCAGCTTCACCAATATTCCCTATTCAGGTTCCGGAGATGCAATTTCCGATATCCTGGCCGGCCGTGTGAATGCCATGATCAGCAGTCCTGTTTCGGTCCTGCCGCATGTTGAGAGCGGTGCCCTGAAGCCGATCCTCGTCACGAGCACGGACCGTTACGCCGCGCTGCCCGACACGCCAACGGCAGATGAACTCGGTTTCGACGGTTTCAACGTGGTTGGGTGGTACAGTGTCGTTGCTCCGGCTGGTGTCCCCCAGGAGCGTCTGGACGTTCTGAGCGATGCCTTCAACAAGACCATTGCCAATCCGGACGTGCAGGCGAAACTCGAAAGCATCGGTGTAACGCCGTCCCGGCGTGGCCTGGATTCTACGGCGACGACAGAATTCATCGCCTCCGAGGTCGACCTGTGGGGCCAGGAAATCAAGGACGCCGGCATCGAGCCGAAGTGACCTTTCCCTGAACTTCCATTTCGCAACAATTGAACCTACCGGGCGAGCTTCGGCTCGCCCTTTCAAGGATGGAACCATGCCGCACGCCTGGATCGAATATTCCGGTAATATTGCAGATCAGACCGAGGTCGAAACTTTTGGCCGCTGTGTCCACGCCGCCATGACGGAAGCCGGTATCTTCCCGATCGCGGGTATCCGCATCCGCATCACCCGCATTGACGATTGCCTGGTCGGTGACATGAACCCGGACAACGGGTTCGTCCACTTGTCCCTTCGCATCGGTGAAGGCAGGGATGCGCAGACCAAACAGGAGGCGGCAGACTTGATCTTTGATCGGACTTCGTCGCATCTGAAGCCTCTCGCTGACCGTGCCCGGCTTGCATACGCAATGGAAATGCAAGAGATCCCGAGTGCTTACAGTTACAAGATGAACAACCTGCACAAACACTTGAAAGCCAGCTGACGGTTTTCTGGAGGATGGGATGAAGGCTCTCTTCAAGGCACAGGACGGGCTGCTGGTCGCGCTCGTAGGTGCAGTTTTCCTCTACGCTTCCCGCGATCTCGACATGGGCGTGCCGCGCAACATGGGGCCGGGAATGTTCCCGGTCGTCTTGAGTGCCTTGACGATTGTCTTCGGATTGCTGATCGCGGTCGTCAACGTCGTTCGTGACGTCACCCTTCCAAGGCAATTCCCCTGGCTCGGCCTCTGCGGGGTCGTTGCCTCCATCGCACTCTACGCTCTGCTGATCGAACGGCTCGGCATCGCACTCACCACCTTGTGTGCGATTTCGGTGCTGGCGCTCGTCATTCCGCGCATGAAATGGCTGGAAACGGTGCTGCTCTCCATCGGCGTTTCTGCCTTCCTGTGGCTCACATTCGTTCTGGGCCTCGGCATGCCTCTCAGGCTTTTCCCCGGGTTCTGATCATGATGGATTTCCTCTCAGGGTTTACGGTCGCACTGCATCCGGTAAATCTCTTTTATTGTTTCGCAGGTGTTCTGCTGGGCAATATCGTCGGTGTTCTTCCAGGTATCGGCGCGATCGCGGCGATCTCGATCCTGCTGCCGGTCACCTTCTATCTGGAGCCGACGACCGCGGTCATCATGCTGGCCGGTGTCTATTACGGGGCCGAATATGGTGGCTCCATCGCATCGATCCTTCTCAATCTGCCGGGCACGGCTTCCAATGCGATCACAACGCTGGACGGTTACCCGATGGCGAAAAGGGGCGAGGCTGGTCTTGCCCTGCTGACAGCGCAGATCTCCTCGCTGAGTGGCGGCACTTTCGGCATTCTGGCCATGGTCTTCCTGTCGCCGTTGATCGTGAAGTTCTCGCTCTCCTTCGGACCGGCGGAGTATTTCGCGACCTTGCTGCTGGGGCTCGTTGCCGGATCGGTTGCGGTTGGCGGCTCGGCGCTCAAGGGCGTTGCGATGGTCTTCATCGGCATGCTGCTGGGCAGCATCGGCCTTGATCTCAACAGCGGCGTTGCCCGGTTCGACATGGGCTATGCAAACCTTCTCGACGGGCTGTCGATCGTCGCCGTTGCTATGGGGCTGTTTGGCATCCCGGAGGTCATCAACAAGCTGAGGGATGACCAGGGTGACAGGAAACCGATCGCCATTTCTGCCCGCTCCATGTTTCTCGCTTTCGGCAAACTCAAGAGCATCAAGTTTTCGATCCTTCGCGGAGCCTCCGTTGGTGGCATCCTGGGGCCCTTGCCCGGTGCAGGGCCCACGATTTCCTCTTTCCTGGCCTATTCGCTGGAACGGTCCGTGGGCGGCAAGAAGGAAGAATTCGGCACTGGACGGATCAACGGGATCGCCGCACCTGAGGCTGCCAACAACGCGGCCGCCCAGACGGCCTTCATTCCGACCATGACGCTTGGTATTCCCGGAACGCCCACGATGGCGATCATCCTGGGCGCCTTGATGATCCACGGCATCGCACCCGGACCACAGCTGGTGGTCGATCACCCGGACCTGTTCTGGGGCCTGGTCGCCAGCTTCTGGATCGGCAACGTGTTGCTGCTGGTGTTGAACGTACCGCTGATCGGGGTCTGGGCGCGACTGGTTGCCGTGCCGAGACGGTTCCTGTTTCCCGTGATCATTGCACTGATCTGCACTGGTGTCTTCGGCGTTGCGAATTCGACTTTCGACGTTTGGGCCGTGTTGTTGATGGGGGTTATCGGGGCGATCCTGCGATTTTACGACTATTCCCCCGCACCGTTGCTCATCGGGTTCGTTCTGGGGCCGATGCTCGAGGAGCACCTGCGCCGCGCCTTGATGATTTCAGGAGGAGACTTCGGTTATCTTCTCGGATCCAGCACGGCCATCGCGATCCACTGCATCACGATCCTGATCATCGTGCTGCCGCTGCTCAACCTGCTCTGGTCGCGGATCAAGCGTAAAACCGAAAATCCCGTTGCCGATTAACAGCCTGGGTCAATCGGAAGGCGCGGCCGGATCAGGCTCTTCCTATCGGCCGCATCTTCGACAGCTTGGCGCTGATCTTCGCGACTTCCTCCCCCATGATGGCGAGTACCGATTGCAGGTGCTCGCCGGTCATGCGCGCCATGATGCTGGAAACGCTGATTGACGCAAAGGGTGTGCCGGCACTGTCGCGGATTGCCATGGCGACGGTCCTGACGCCAACGTCCGACACCCTGTCGATGTAGCCGGTCTCTCTTGCCAGTTCGACCATTTCACGGATTTTCGTGACGCCACCGGAGAACTCCTTGAGGTCGCCGGTGTTTCTGTCCAGGATCGCTTCGGCTTTTGCAGGCGGAAGGGCGGCAAGGACAGCCATGCCACCGGCGCCCAGCCCGATCGGGCGATGAACCCCGACGTCCAGAACAAACGCCTTCACGGGAAACGCGCCGCTTTCCCGGGCAATGCAGGTCATCTTGTCACCGACGACACGATTGAGGAAAACGGTGTCGCCCGTTACCTCGACCAGACGTTCGAGTTCCGGCTTGCAAACATCTTGCAGGTCATAGGCTGGGAAGACCAGCAGACCCAGTTCGTAAATTCTGGAGCCGAGGAAAAAGCGGCGGTTTTCCGCATCCTGGTCGACGAAGCCATGTTCGATAAGCGCTTGCAGTACCCGCCGGGCGGTCGGCCGGGTCAGGCCGGACTTTGCGAGTATGTCCGCAAAGGGAACACCGTCGGGATGCCCACCCGCGACAAGATCGAGCAGCATCGCTGCGCGGTCGATGCTTTGTGTTCCTGCAGTCATCCTCGTAAGTCTCTATAATCGTATGTGTTTAAAATCTAATTCGACCGAATGTCCTAGTAGAGTGGTATTGCATGAGGGCACACGGGTCCATTGAAATGAAGGGCATTCGGGAATTTATTGGCATGGCTAAAGGCCTCGTTTCCGGATCCGATGTTGCCACTGTGTCTCCAAGTCGGAATGGGGTGGCCTAGAAGCCTGTTGAACGGCTGGAGATGTGGGCTGAAGTCCGATCCGGACGCGGGTTGGCGGAGTGCTTCTCAGGTCAGTTGACCTGCAATCCGGTCCAGAAGGTCTTGCGCACGTTTTTCGTAAGTCACGGCGTTTTGGGTTCGTGCAATCCTGATTGCACGGCGAAGTGCAGATGAAGCGTTTCGGGTTCGTCCGGTCTGAACCGAGAGCAAGGCCCAAAGGCGATGGAGCTCCGCTTCGTGCCAGCGTTCGCCGGTACGTCTGATGATCTTGAACGCCGACGCAAGTGCCTTCAGCCCTTCGACCGGGTTACCGCAGCGGCTGGTCGCTTCTGCGTAGAGTGCCAATCCGTAAGGACGGGTCAGCGTCACGTTCATTGCCGCCTGTGCGTTCAGACCTTCGTGAATTTGCTGAAGGCCGGAAGCGTTCCCAAGCACGACCTGCGCCCACCCGGCCAGCAGGTCGCCATAGGGGCGCCAGAATGGAATTGCGGCTGCTTCGCAGGTTTCGATCAGGCCCGTCGCCCGTTCCAGCACACGCACCGGGTCTTCACGTTCACGAGCGATCAGAGCTCCTGCCCAAAGCATCTGCGCTCGACCGAAAGGCTGCTCCAATGTGTCCGTCAACGTCATGCCTTCGGCATAAAGGCGTTCGGCACGTTCGCCTTGGCCGAGCAACTGATGAACGCAAGCGGCATACTGGCGGCAGACGATGCCGGGGTCCTCGCCGAACAGAACCGATGCCTCTGCGCCGTGGTTCGTGTCGTAGGCGCTGCAAACAGCGTTGATATGAGGCAGACAGGCGGCAAGATCACCACGGAAGAACCGTGTTTGCCCGACAGCATTGTGGGCCACCATTGCATAGAGCGCTGGTGCATCCTCTGCCAGGTCATCGAGACCCTTGGCAAGTTCGTCGGCGGCTGCAAGGTCTGCCTTGGTCAGGTGGTGGTTCCAGAGCCCCGCAAGTGCGGGCACGATTGTCGTCGGGTCATTGGTTCGGCCTGCAAGTGTCGCGGCGCGTTCGTAAACGTCCCGAAGTTCGTCTGTGGCGAAGTGATCCCCGACGATAAGTGCCGCTCCCAGACCCAGTAGCGTGCGGCATTCCGCCGTGTGCGTTTCGGGGTCAGGCTCGCAGGCGGCGAAGGAGACAAGCGCCTGCCGGAACTGCGCGGCCGCATCGGTGATTGCGCCGCGTTCCAGCGCGGTCAGGCCCGCAAGCCCTCGATGGACGGCAGCACGTTTCCAATCGGCGGCACGCTCGAAATGATCGGCTAGTGTGGACGCGATTTCGCCAGTGCGGGATTTGAACGCGGTTTCAAGCCGGCTGCCGATGCGTTCGTGAAGTCCTTGCCGATTTGCGGCCGGAATAGCGTCGTAAAGGGCCTCCTGATAAAGCGCGTGCCGGAAGACGTAGCGTGTTGCCTGCGTCCCGTCCGGCCAGGCCATGACACCGGCCCGTTGAATAAAGCGCCTGACGCTTGCAAGGCGGTCGAGAACCGCTTCGCCTTTTTCCACCTCGAGCCGTTCATCGCTCAACATGGCTGCGGAAAAGCGAATTCCGGCAACGCTGGCAATGTCGAGTAACTGCCGCTCATATGGGTCCAGCCGGCCGATTTCGCCCGCGATGAATTTTCCGGCTCCGCGTGAGATTGCCGAAACGATTTCATTGATGTCCTGCTCGGGTGCCTGCCGATTTTCGAAACTCTCCAGGACCCCGTCCCGATGCCACTGGTCGATGATCGCATCGACCAGGATGGCATGCCCTTCCGTTCTTCGCCTCAACTCGCCGGCAAGGGAGGCAGGCAGTCTGTGGTCCGGAAAGCGTCGCTTGAGAAGGTCCGCCACGGCTGTTTCGTCGAGGCCGTCCAGCGTGATCGGGCTAAAGTCCTGAACACGTTGAAGGTAATGCAATGTCGATTGAAGATCTCCGGACTTGTCCAGTTCATCAAACCTGTAGGTTCCAACCACAAGGGTTCTGGCAGGAGCGCGGCGTTGAGCCCAGGAAAGAAGCCATGCCAGCGTGCTCTGATCGGCCCAGTGCAGGTCTTCCAGAATGATGACACCGGGCTGCTGCTGCGAGAGGCGCTCCATGAGTGCGGTCAGCTCCCGCAACATTGAGTCCGGGTGCGTGTCCGTCAATCTTGTGGGCAGGGGAGCGGGCTCCCGGCCAGAACGAAGCTGAGGCAGCAGGTCTCGCCAGGACGGTGCGACATCCTCAAGAAGCCGCAAGACCCGTTTTCGTGACGCACCTTCGGCGAGCTGTGTCACGATCTCGATCAGTGGGCCATAGGGTTCCCGGGCACCGGGGTGGGGAATGCACTGCCCCCGGGCAGACCAGAACTCTGCCGTGCGTGGCAGCGTGGCGGCGAACGTCTCCACCAGCCTTGATTTGCCCGATCCGGCTTCCCCGGCGACAAGGCTCACAATGCGCTTGCCAGCGCGCACTGCCGCTGCGCAGTCCGCAAGGGACTGCAGTTCCGCGGTTCGGCCCACGCAAAGAGGGGCCGTTCCGGTGGTGTCCGTGCCGGAGTTCAGAACCGTGATCTTGCCGACAAGGCGGTAGCCCTGCCTGCCGACCGTTTCGATGAACCCAGGTGTTTCGGCGCTGTCCCCCAGCAAGCGTCTAAGCTCGCGGATACACTGCTTTGGACCGGTCTCGCGTCCATGCTGCTGTCCCCAGATCAGATGTCTCAGCTCTTGCTGGCTGACGACCTCTCCCTCGCGGGCGTGCAGCTCGACCAGCACGGCGAGAGTCTTGGGGCGCAAACGAACGACTTCCCCGTCACGCAGCAGTTCACCGCGAGAAACATCAAGTTCGACTTTTTGCACTGGGACGCAGATTCCGATGTTCCGGTGAGGCACGAGGACCGTGCCCCGATGAAGAATTACACTGATTGACGAACTACTTATACCATTTTTGCACCGTTGCCGACTTTGTTTGCCATCCTGATTTCCCTACCACCAGTCCTCATGGAGACGCGCCCCTGCGGCATGCCCCGCCGCAAGCGCGATCTCCCGTCTGCAACCGGAAAAGAGGACAGCCCAGTTTGACAAGATCGGTCACAACAGGCCCGGTGACAGCACGGGCCGTGCAATTGCTTGCGGTCCTGCTGGTGTCGGTATGCAGCGTTAACCCCGCCGCAGCGACCGTAACATGTGTTGAAGATTTTGACCGGGGTATGACCTCCGCTGCAAGGGACGCCAGGCCCGGCACGCCGCTCTCCGCAGCACTCTCGCAAAAGCTGGATGATGCGGTGCTGGCCGCGCTTCCACTTGCCGAAACGCCGGGCGTCATTGTTGGTGTCCAAACACCAGACGGCACATGGAAAAAAGGGTACGGCGTTGCCGACCCGGCAACCGGAACTCCGATGGAGCCGGGCATGCACACGCGCATCGGGTCCGTGACCAAGACCTTTACCGGAACAATGCTGTTGCAGCTTGCAGAAGCCGGACGGCTTTCTCTCGATGACACGATCGACGCCTATGTCGAGGGAATTCCCAACGGAGACAGGATCACGCTGCGCCAGCTTGCGGACATGACCAGCGGTGTGGCGAGCTACACCGCTTCCGAACGGTTTGTGGAGTTGTTTCTCGATCAACCCGGTGTCGCGTTTTCGCCCGAGGACCTGCTGACCTTTGCCGTCGAAAATTCCCCGCTCTTCGAACCGGGAACGCAATACGATTATTCCAACACGAACACGATCCTCCTTGGCATGGTCATTGAAAAGACCACCGGGCAGCCCTTCGAGACGTCTTTGCGGAAGATGATCCTGGAGCCTCTCGGACTGGAAAAAACAGTCTGGCCGGGAAGCAGGACCGAACTACCGGAGCCCTACGCGCAGGGCGTTACCCTTCAGGGCGTCGATGCAACGCCGGCAGCACCTCTTGTTGCCACACACTGGAACCCGGCTTCGCTCTGGACAGCGGGGGAGCTGATTTCCAACCTCGACGATCTGCTCGTCTATGGCCGAGCCCTTGGGTCCGGCCAAGGGCTTCTCGGCACCGAGATGCAGCAAGCGCGGCTGCGATCCTTCCGTCCGCCTGATGGGTACGGCCTGGCGCTTCGGTGCAACGGAGAATGGGTTGGCCACACAGGTGAAGTGCCTGGATACACCACGGTCGTTTTCCATAGCCCGCGGACCGACACGACCCTTGTTGTCCAGGCGAACAGCGACATGCCTTCCGGTGACTGCGAGGAGGCTCAGGACGCCGACGAAGCCTCGGGTCTGTCCTGCTCGCTGCCTGCCATGCGCATTTTTAACGCCGTCGCTCCGTTATTCGGCGAAACGGCTCCCCAGAACACCGCTGAATAAGAACGGAGCCGTCCGTGACAAGACAGGTGCTGCCTCCCCCGGCAACAAAAACCCTGCGCGGTGCTGCCGCTGCTGATCCCAAATCTACCTTTCGGCTTCGGGCTGCTTCGGTGCTGGCCGTCTCTTTCGTGGCCGCGGTGTTTTCTCATTCTGCACCGGCTCAAACGCTGGATCAGGCCGTCGCCGGGCAAACCGTCATTATTGAACGGTTCACGCCGCCTACAAGGCCGGGCACGGTCGACATCACGGTGCAGGATCAGCGCAAGCGTGTTTCAGAACAAGATGCCGAGAGGGTACGCTTCACGCTCCGGTCGGTATCGATTGCCGGTGCTCATTCGGTTTCGGACACCGATCTGGCGGCCATCTGGCAGGGCAAGATCGGCAAGGACATGTCTCTTGCGGATCTCTACCGGATCGCCGAGGCGGTTGATGCCGCCTATCTGAGAGCCGGCTATTTTTCGATGACCGTCGTTCCGGTGCAGGACTTTACGTCCGGTGCGGTCTCGCTCCGGGTCTACGAAGGCTATGTTGAAACCGTCGAGATCACCAGTTCCATCCCGCGCATCAGGGAGCGCCTGGCGCCCTATATCAACCGCCTGACCTCCATGCGGCCCATTCGGATCAAGGAGGCAGAACGCGTCCTGCTGCTGATGAGCGATCTTGCCGGTCTGCAGATAGAGGGAACAATTGTGCGCCCGGAAACGCCCACAGGTGGCGGTACACTGAAGCTCGCAGTTGATTTCAGCCGATACAGCGCCGGCGTCGGTCTCGATAACCTTGGAACAGATACGGTCGGTCCGCTGGAACTTTCCGGAAATGCCACGGTCAACGACATCTTCGGGTTGTTCGAAACGACAAGCCTGGTAGGGGTGACCGTTCCGGACGCGCCCGAGGAAATGGTGCTGCTGCAGGCTTCGCAGTCGGTTCCAATCGGGTTCAACGGGCTCTCCGCTGGCTACGACCTGACCTATGTGACACAGAAGCCCGGCGCAGACCTGAAAGAGCAGGACATCCACATCGAAACCGTTATCGGTTCGGCTCATCTCCAGTATCCGCTCATTCGCACCATCGACCAGAGCCTTTACGGCAAGGTGGAAATCAATCTTCGGAACGACCGGATCGACGTGATGGGCGCGCGGGCTGCCCGTGAACAGGCGCGTTGGGCGACAGTGTCCCTCCGGTACGACCTTGATGCAGGCCCTGCCTCATTTTCCGCTGGAGCCGAACTGGGTCAGAGCCTGAACCACAAAGGTGAAATGGAAATTGACCCGGACGACTATCGCTTTGGCCGGTTCAACTTCGGCGTCTCATATGATCTGGCGTCCATCGCTCGGCTTCAGCTGCGCACGGCCAGCCAGTATTCGCCGACACCACTGCCCGGAGCGGTCCGGTTCGCTCTCGGCGGCGACCCCTACGGCTGGGCGTTCGATGGCGGCAGCCTCTCCGGTGACAGTGGCTTTGCGTCGGCGTTTGAAGTCAGTCACGACATCGAAACCGGATGGTCTGCGCTTCCCGGTCTCACCCTGACGGCCTTTGCCGATTATGGCGTCGTCTGGAACGTGGATGAAGCCGCCGACTTTGCCCGCGACGAACTCGGTTCAGCCGGTGTCGGTGTCAGTGGCATGGTTGCCGACCGGGTGAATTTTCAGGTTCTCACCGCCACACCCTGGCATCGGCCGGAAAACGCCGAAGATCCGGGGACCCGGGTTTTCTTCAGGCTGGGGCTGGCGCTTTGACGACACAGGAAAGTATCGCCCCGGCCGGATCGGCCGAAACCCATCTGCAATGACCTGCAGGCGCGAACAGCAAGACTGATTGAGAGGTTACACATGTCGTTCTTCCAGCTCACACGGCGCCGGTTCCTGGCGTCCGCGTCTCTCGCGGTTCTGGCAGCACCAGCCCTTGCCGAGGACCTGCCGCCATCCAGAACGGCGGGAACCGATGTTCCGCCTGGCCAGATCGACAAGGCGATCGCCGGGCTTGACGGGATCGTTGAAGACATCAAGGCACGCAGCAAGGTGCCGGGCCTAGCGGTTGCCGTCGTACACAAGGGAGAGACTGTCTACGCGAAAGGCTTCGGAACGCGGGGCGGCGAGGGCGATCAACCGATTGACGCCGACACCGTTTTCCAGATGGCTTCCGTGTCCAAGTCGATCGGGGCAACAGTCGTTGCCCGGCAGGTCACGCGCGGCGTTGTTTCGTGGGACAGCAGGATGCGCGACCTGCTGCCATGGTTCAGCCTTGCCGATCCCGATATTACCGAACGTTTGACAGTGGGGGATCTCTACAGCCACCGTTCCGGCCTGCCGGACCATGCTGGTGACGATCTGGAAGACATCGGCTTTGACAGGCAGACGATCCTCGAACGTTTGCGTCTGCAGCCCCTGCGCGCCTTCCGCACGAGCTACGCCTACACGAATTTCGGCCTGACCGCCGGCGCCGAGGCGGTTGCCGAAGCATCCGGGGCCGAATGGGCCGACCTTTCTGACGAGGCCCTGTTTCAGCCGCTTGGCATGACCAGGACCAGTGCGCGGTTCGATGATTTCATGGCACGGGAAAACCGCGCGGTGCCGCATGCCAGAAGCGGCGACGGTTTCGAGGCGCTGTACCAGCGGCAGCCGGATGCCCAGTCGCCCGCCGGCGGGGTGAGTTCTTCCATCAACGACATGGCCAGATGGATGAAGATGGTTCTGGCCGATGGTGGGGAGCTTATTTCTCCCGAAGCCTTGCAGCCTGCAATCAGTCCGCAGAGCTTTTCCAGCCGTCCCCATACGCCTGACGAACGCGCCGGGTTCTACGGCTATGGTTTCAATGTCGGCACTGACCCGTCCGGCCGGGTAATCCTCAGCCATTCAGGTGCTTTCATCCTTGGTGCGTCGACCTATTTCCTGATGATCCCCTCGCTCGACATAGGGATCGTGGTCCTGTCGAATGCGGCTCCGGTCGGTGCCGTTGAATCCATCGGCGCATCCTTCTCCGACATGGTTCAGCTCGGGCGTGTGACCCGAGACTGGTTCTCCGGATACGAAGGCCTGTTCGCTTCCTTCTATACGCCTGCCGGTTTCACGGCCGGTGAACCTGCGCCTGCTGCTGCTGCACCTGCTCCTGCGGCTGGCTATTGCACGGGCCGTTACGGCCATCCCTACTTCGGCACGGTCGAGGTGCAAGAGGAGGACGACGGGCTCGTCCTGCTTGCCGGTCCCCAGCCAATAAAGCTGCCGCTGCAGGCCTGGGACGGGTCGATGATGGTGTTTGACATTGCCAACGAAAATGCCGTGGCGGGTTCGCGCTCGACCGTGACTTTCTCAGGCGATGGCAAGGAAGCAAGCACCCTGGAAATCGAGCTCTTCGTGCTGAACGGGCCTGCGCGGTTCGAAAGGCTTGCGCAATAGAGTGAGCTGATTCTGCGACGCACATTCAAACCCCGCAGGGACATCCTGCGGGGTTTTTGCTTTCGCACACCCTCAGCACCTGATCCGCAGAGAGAACAAGCAGAAGACGTCGGGATACTTGAGAGCTCCGGTGCTGAGGCAGCTTCCCGTCCGGGCAATTGGTCGCGCGATTTCAGATAGTTGCAATTGCACGTGCGTCTCCGGAAGACATTGCATACTGGAATATGCAATGCTCCGGGCCGGAGGATGGACCATGACAAAAGAACGGATGAAACTGCCGGGGAGGGGCTATGAAGAGCGGTGTTTCCAAACGTCCTGAAGAGGCAGGTTCACAGCCGGAATTCGGTCCCTGGCTGCCGCAGGCGTCGATCCTGATCGTCGACGACGAGCCTGGCATGCGCAATTTTCTGGTCCGCACGCTCGAGCCTTATTGCAAACGCATCGAGCAGGCCGCTGACACGGTCGAGGCCTCGGCGCTTCTTGATACCCACCATTATGACGTGGTGATCCTCGACAATATCATGCCAGGCAAATCCGGCGTGGAATGGCTTGGCGAACAGCGGCGGATCGGATTTTTCGCCGATGCGATCCTGATGACGGCCTATGCGGATCTGGAAACCGCGATCCAGGCCTTGCGGGCAGGTGCCGTGGATTTCATCCTGAAGCCCTTCCGGTCCAACCAGCTGCTGAACGCGGTTGCCAGGTGTCTCGACCGGGTCACGCTGCTGCGGGAAAACCAGCTGTTGCGCCACCAGTTGCAGGCAACATCCGACCATCTTCTTCTGCGTGACAAGCTGATCGGACATTCGCGTCAGATCGGCGAGATCCGCGAAACGATCTCCCGCGTCGCGCCACTGCCGACATCCGTTCTGATCACGGGGGAATCCGGGACCGGAAAGGAAGTTGCTGCCAGGTCGCTTCACGATCTTTCCGATCGGGTGGACAAGCCCTTCGTTCCGGTCAATTGCGCCGCCATTCCCGGAGACATGATCGAAGCTGAATTGTTCGGGCATCTCAAAGGCGCTTTCACCGGCGCCGGGTCCAGCCGCGACGGCCTGTTCATGCATGCGCATGGCGGTACGCTGTTTCTGGACGAGATCGGCGAACTGCCCATGGCACTGCAGAGCAAGTTGCTGCGGGCAATCGAAGACCGGAAAATTCGGCCGGTCGGGTCCGAGCGTGAAGTGCCTGTCGATCTGCGGTTCGTGTTCGCGACCAACGCAAATCTGGAGCAGGCCGTGGAGGAGGGCCGGTTCCGGGCGGACCTCTACTACCGGGTCAACGTGCTTCAGCTCGAAATGCCGCCGCTGCGCGAGCGTGGTGACGACATCCGTGAAC
Source organism: Labrenzia sp. PO1 (assembly GCF_012273635.1). Classification (NCBI taxonomy): domain Bacteria; kingdom Pseudomonadati; phylum Pseudomonadota; class Alphaproteobacteria; order Hyphomicrobiales; family Stappiaceae; genus Labrenzia; species Labrenzia sp. PO1. The sequence goes on along the minus strand of NZ_JAAXCR010000001.1, from coordinate 1,713,564 downwards.
TTGCCTCGCTGTTCATGCAGAAGCTGTCCGTGCAGCTTGGAATGCCGCCGGTACCGTTTACCGATGAAGTCGTCTCCGGACTGCTGGCTTATGAATGGCCGGGCAATGTTCGCGAACTGCGCAACACGATCGAACGAACTTTGATCCTTGGCCGCTTCCCGGCGGAGTTCCACAGTACGCAGAGCCTGTTGCTGCCCGGCGGGGAAACGCTGCAGGACATGGAGAAGCGTCATATCCTGATGGTGCTCGAGGAAGCCGGTGGAAACCGTGCCGAAGCGGCGCGGCGGCTCGGCATTTCACGCAAGACCATCGACAGGAAGCTGATGGACTGGAATGGCTGAGGAGAGACGACGCCGGAAATCGGGAAGCCGCCTGTCCGTCAGGGTCAGGCTTCTGGCCATCGCCCTGTTGCCGACACTTGTGGTTCTGCCACTCTTTCTCGGCTGGGCGATGGTGCGCTGGAACGCGAAGTTCGATTCCCTGTTGATCACCAAGGTCAATGGCGACCTGACCATTGCCCATCAGTATTTTTCGAGGATCCTGGAAAATTCGGGTGAAAAGATCGATGCGCTGGGCCAGTCGGCCTCCTTTCGCGACGTTGCAGACAGTGGTGATGCCGCACTTCTGGCAGGGCTGCTGGAGCGGCGGCGTGAGGAGCTGGGTCTCGATTTTCTGTTTGTCGTGCGCAGGGACAGGACAGTCGAGGCGGCCTCTCCGCCAAGTGCCGTACCGCCGGTCTCCAAGGACTGGCCGGTCATCGAACAGGCCTTTGCAGGATCTGCCGCCACAAGCGTGGATATCTTCGAAGCCGGTGATCTGACGGCGATTTCTCCGGCACTAGCAGATCGGGCCCGGCTGGATCTCGTCCCGACACCCAACGCGGTGCCGACCGAAAGGGCCGCGGAAACACGCGGCATGGTGGTTCACTCCGCAAGCCCGGTCACTGTGCCGGGAGCGCCCGTGGCAGCTCTGGTCGGTGGCATCCTGCTCAACCAGAACCTCGTCTTTATCGACACGATAAACGATCTCGTCTACCGCGAGGCGAGCCTTCCCGAAGGCAGTCAGGGCACCGCGACCCTGTTTCTCGAGGATGTCCGCGTCAGCACCAATGTCCGTCTGTTCGAAGACAAGCGCGCGCTTGGGACGAGGGTGTCCGCCGCCGTTCGCCAGAAGGTGCTGGGCGAGGGGCAGGTCTGGCTGGACAGCGCCTTCGTCGTCAACGACTGGTACATCTCGGCCTATGAACCGATCACCGACAGTTTCGGCGAGCGGGTGGGCATGCTTTATGTCGGCTTTCTGGAGACGCCGTTCCGGGAAGCCAAGCTGGCGACACTGGTCGCGCTGCTGCTGGGTTTCCTTGTCGTGACCGCTGGCAGCGTGCCGCTGTTCCTGAGGTGGGCTCGCGGCGTTTTCAAGCCACTGGAAAAGATGACGGACACCATTGCCAGCGTTGAAAAGGGAAACCTTGGCGCCCGCACGCGGTCCGAAGGCAGCGGTGACGAAATAGCGCGTGTCGCCCAGCATCTCGATCATCTGCTCGACCTGGTTCAGGAAAGCGACCGGCAGCTCAGGTCCTGGAACGAGGAGCTGAACACCCGCGTCGAGGAACGCACGCGCGATCTCAAGATGGCGAACAGGCAGCTGGAAGACACCACCAAGCAACTGATCATGTCGGAGAAGCTCGCCGCCATCGGCGAGATCACCGCCGGTGTTGCCCACGAGATCAACAATCCGATTGCGGTGATCCAGGGCAATCTGGAAGTGCTGCGCATGCTGCTCGGTGATCATGCAAAGGTTGCCAGTACGGAAATCCGCCTGATCGACGAGCAGGTGGACCGGATCAACCAGATCGTCATGAAGCTGCTGCAGTTCGCCAAGCCGGACGAATATGCAGGCTACGCCGATCGGCACGCGCCGGACGAGGTGATTTCTGACTGTCTTCCGCTGGTCCGCCATCTCCTGCGCAAGACCGATATCGAGGTTGTCCGCGAGGCCACTGCCTCCCGTCTGGTGCTGATGAACCGGACGGAACTGCAGCAGGTGCTGATCAACCTCATCGTCAATGCCATCCATGCCATGCCCGGTGGCGGCACGCTGACGATGAAAACCTGGGATATGAACAAGGAAGATGTCGCCGGAGTGTCGATCGAGATTTCGGACACCGGTGTCGGCATGAGCGCGGATGTTATCGCGCGAATATTCGACCCCTTCTACACGACAAAAAGCCGGCAGGGCACCGGATTGGGGCTTTCGATTACCCAGACGCTGGTCAGCCGTCAGGGCGGCGATATCAAGGTGGAAAGCATCGAAGGGACCGGGACCGTTTTCACAATCTGGTTGCCTGAAGGCACTTGACGTCGCGGCTGGGCTGCCTCGGAGTTGCTCACGGCCATAAGGCCGTTTGGGCGGTCAAGGGCTTCCGGACAGATTGTCCCAAACGGCTGGAAAACAACTTTTGAATGTGGACAAAATGTCCACTCGTCTTTCTGCCTGAAAATCTAACTGTCTGAAATTCAACAGAAAAGAAACTGGCCCCGAACTTGCCATCAGCAAGGAGCTGCCGGAAGGCGCGGGACGGTGCAACCGTTCCTGCGCTGCGGACCTGAAGCGGGAGGCTTCGACAGGTGCGCGTCTGCCGGGAGCGGGGCATCCGGCTTTGTCTTGCCGGACCGGGGGAGACATGACAGGCCGGCCGCAAAGGGACCGGCACCTTCCCGGAGGAATGCCCGACAACCGTGCATGGGAGGAAAATAAGTGCATGTTTGATCGGTTGAAAAAGGAACATATCGTCGCAGAGGACGGTTTTAACCGCTGGAAGGTTCCGCCAGCATCCATCGCCATCCATCTTTGTATCGGCTCCGTCTACGCCTGGAGCATCTTCAACCCGCCTCTGATCAAACAGTTCGGGGTGGTTGCCGCAGCGCCGGAAGACTGGAGCCTGTCTTCGGTCGTCTGGATCTTTTCCGTTGCCATCGTGTTTCTCGGGCTTGCGGCCGCCTTTGGTGGCAAGTGGCTTGAGGAAGTCGGCCCTCGCATGGTCGGTGTCGTTGCCGCCATCTGCTGGGGCGGCGGTTTCATCATCGGCGGCTTCGGCATCATGACGCACCAGCTCTGGCTGCTTTACCTCGGTTACGGCGTGATCGGCGGCTGCGGTCTGGGGCTTGGGTACGTATCACCCGTTTCCACCTTGATCCGGTGGTTCCCGGACCGGCGCGGCATGGCCACCGGCATGGCCATCATGGGCTTTGGCGGTGGAGCGATGATCGCAACGCCGATCAAGGAATATCTGCTCGGTCTATTCTACAAGGCGCCGGAATACCTGGGCCCTGAAGGATCTGTTGCCCTGATCACCGAAGGCGGCAAGCGCCTTGCGGAAGTCAACGGCCAGATGGTGGAAGTGGTTATCGCAGGCGCCAAGCAGGTGGCAGCAGCGCCTGTTGCGCTTCAGGAGGGGATCTATGTGGTCGGTACCGGCAACACCGGGGCCGCAGGGACCTTCTTCACGCTCGGCATCGTCTATCTGGTCGTGATGATCATCGCGGCCTTCTCCTACCGGGTTCCGCGCGAAGGCTGGCGTCCAGCTGGCTGGACACCACCAACTGCCGATGCTGCGTCCCGCAAGATGATCACCCACAACAACGTTCACATCGATCAGGCGCTCAAGACACCGCAGTTCTATCTGCTGTGGATCGTGCTCTGCTTCAACGTGACGGCGGGTATCGGCGTGATCGGCGTTGCCAAGACCATGATGACGGAAATCTTCGGCACCACGTTGCCGCTGATCGTGAATTCGGCCTTTGCGGCAACCTATGTGTTCATGATCTCGGTCTTCAACATGGTCGGACGGTTCTTCTGGGCTTCCACATCTGACTTCATAGGCCGCAAGAACACCTACCACTGCTTCTTCGTGCTCGGGATCATTCTTTACCTGTCGATCCCCTTTGCAGCAGAACAGGTGAGCGTCAATCCGGCCGTCACCTGGCTCGTGATGTTCTATGCAGCCACCATGATCATCTTCACGATGTATGGCGGCGGCTTTGCGACCATCCCGGCGTATCTCGCCGATATCTTCGGCACGAAATATGTCGGTGGTATCCATGGGCGTCTGCTGACGGCGTGGAGTACGGCAGGCGTTCTGGGGCCGCTGGCGATCACCCAGCTGCGGAACATGTCCCTCAACAATGCGATCACGGATCTTGCCGCCAAGGTGGACCCGAGTGCCTTTGCCGAGAAATTCGGTGCAGGTGTCGATCAGCTCGACCAGCTGGTGGCCGCAAAGACGGTGACTGTTGCCCGGCTGATGGAAATCGCTCCGGCCGGCACGGTGGATCCCACACCGAGCCTCTACAACACCACCATGTATGCCATGGCAGGCTTGCTCGTGATCGCTTTGATCGCAAACTCGCTGGTTAAGCCGGTGCACGACAAACATCACATGGAAGCCGGTGCCGACGGGACCAGCCCGGTTCCGGAAGGTGCGGAGCCGGCGAAGGCCTGATCAAGGCTTCTGCCATCACGATCAACCGGCCCGGAAGCATCCGCTTCCGGGCCTTTTTTGTGTTCATATGCATCACAAAGCTGAGGGACTGGGGGTCGGATTTCGGCCCCGTCAGGGGCGTTCCGTCAGTTTTTCGGCACGTTCATGGTGAGCGTTTTCGAGTGACCAGATGCAATGCCTGCCACGAAAAGATGTTTTCTCTCAATGGCTTGTGTTCTATCTTGGGTTTTTATTCGGCAATGTCTTATTTGAAGTGTTGATTGAAATAAATTTCAGAAAAAGAAATAAATACCAAAACAGTTTGACGGCTTTCGGGGGCTGCCCTTATCCATGGTCTCGCTGGGATAAAAACCAGTGTTTGAAATTTCTTGCAGTGAGCTGGTCTCTTTGACAGGCTGACCTGCAAGACTGGGAGGAGCAGCGTCAGGCTCCCTGCGTTGAGAGGAACGCAGACTGGATGTCCTGACAATCTGAAATCGATCACCCATCGGGCATTCGACCGTTCGCGGTTGGCAGCCCGTTGGTCCAGGGAGGAAACCATGGGCACTTCTATCTTCAAGGGAATTCTCGCGTCGACCATGCTGTCGGCTGCAGTTCTGACCGCAGCTCCGGCCGCGGCAGACGGTTTGAAATGCGAGCCGGGCGAAACCTACATCATGAACGTGATGGTTTCCGGCCATCCCTACTGGGTGCCGGTCTATCAGGGCTTCAAGCAGGCTGCGTCCGCATTCGGCTGCGAGACGATCTTCTCCGGCACGCCGGACTATGACATCACCAAGCAGATCGCTTCCTTCGAGCAGGACATGGTCAAGCAGCCGGCTGGCGTCTTGCTGCACCCGATGCAGTCCGATCCGTTTATCGAGCCGATCGACCGGGCCGTCGACAACGGCACGCAGGTCGTGACCTTCGCGGCGGATTCTCCGAAGTCCAAGCGCAGTGCCTATATCACCTCCGACAACCTTGCCGAAGCCAAGTTTGCTGCCGAAGAAATCGTCAAGCAGGTTGGTGACAGCGCGGAATATGCGGTTCTTGAAAACCCGGGTCAGTCGAACCACGATCTGCGCGTGACCGCGCTGCTCGACTACATGGGAGAGCACTACCCGAACATGAAACTGGTCGGCCGCCAGGCGACCAACCAGGACAGCAATGCCGCCTACCGGGCAACGGCCTCTATCCTTCAGGCCAATCCGAACCTTGCCGCTCTCTGGATCCCGGAAGCAGGCTCTGCTGAAGGAGCTGTCGCAGCGGTGCTGGAAGCGGAAGCGAAAGTGCTGATCATGCATGCCGATGTGACGCCGACCACTCTTGAGCACATCAAGGCGGGCAACATCCACATGGCGCTTAATCCGAACCAGGGCATGCAGGGGTTCATGGGCTTCATGGCCGTGTTCCTCGCCGCGCACTCCGACGTGTTCGATCCGTTCAACGACTACAAGGTGTCCGGCTACAACCCGGTTCAGATCCCTTACGTCGACAACGGCTTTGCCGTGATCACCAAGGAAAACGCCGACAGCTTCGACCTCAACGCCTACATGGAAGGCCGCGACCCTAGCTGATGAACAGACCGGGGCTCCTTTGGAGCCCCGGGTGATACGGCGGGCTGCCTGCAATCGATGCAGCAGATCAGGCAGCCCGTTCTTTCTCCGGAATTGCGAGCAAATCGGCCCTGTCATGACTGACGATGTGATCCTCAAGATCTCCAACCTCTCGAAATCCTTCGGGCCGGTTCAGGCGCTCAAGGGGGTAAGTTTCGAATTGCGCAAGGGCGAGATCCATGCGCTTGCCGGGGAAAACGGCGCCGGCAAATCGACGCTGATGAATATCATCGACGGCATTCTGCAGCCGGACAGCGGAGAAATCCGCTTCGATGGCGAACCGGTGGTCATTTCATCTCCAGCGATGGCGCAGAAGCTCGGCATCGGCTTCGTTCACCAGGAGATTGCCCTGTGTCCCGATGTGACGGTTGCCGAAAACATCTTCATGGCGACGACCAACGTCAGCCGTTCGTTCCTGATGAACTATCGTGCGCTTGAAAAGAAGGCCGCTGAAGTGCTGGGCCAGCTTGGCGACATCGATCCGACGACACTCGTGCGGGATCTGTCGATTTCCCACCAGCAGCTCGTCGAGATCGCCAAAGCCCTGACACTCGATTGCCGGGTGCTGATCCTGGATGAGCCGACGGCGGCGCTGACAGAGAAAGAAGCGCAGATCCTCTTCAAGATCATGCGACGTCTTGCCGACAAGGGCATCTCGATCATCTACATCTCCCATCGCATGGTCGAGATCTTCGACAACTGCGACCGGGTCTCCGTCTTCCGGGACGGCACCTACATCACTACCCGCAATGTTGCGGAGATCCAGCCCGATGACGTGGTCAATGCCATGGTCGGTCGGGTGATCGACGAGCTTTACCCGCGCAAGCAGTCCGAAAGCGAAAAGACGGACGATATCATTCTGGACGTTCAGAACCTGAATGAAAGGACGCGTTTCAAGGATGTCTCGTTCCAGCTCCGCAAGGGCGAGATCCTCGGGATTGCCGGGCTGATCGGTGCCGGGCGCAGCGAGATCGTGAAGGGCATCTGCCGGCTTGAAGGCGACGTGACCGGGGAGGTTTCGCTCAATGGTCGCAAGCTGTCGCTGAAGACCTATCGGGATAGCATTTCCGAGGGCATCGTCTACCTGTCCGAAGACCGCAAGGGTGACGGCATCTTTTTGGATATGTCCATTGCCGCCAATGTCTCCGCCCTGAAACCGGAACAGGTCGCGAATTCCTTCGGTCTGATTGCCGGAAGCCGGGAGGAGGCGCAGGCAGATACGCTTGGCAAGCGTCTCAATCTCAAATGTGGCTCGCTGTCTGACCCGGTGTCATCGCTTTCCGGAGGCAACCAGCAAAAGGTTGCGATCGCGAAAATGCTGTCGGTCAATCCGAAGCTGATCTTCCTGGATGAGCCGACGCGTGGTGTCGATGTCGGCGCAAAGGCCGAGATCCATCGCATCCTGCGCAATCTCGCCGGCAGCGGGGTCGGAATTCTGGTGATCTCGTCGGAGTTGCCGGAACTGATCGGCGTTTGTGACCGTGTGCTGGTCGTCCGGGAGGGACAGATCAGCGGCGAAGTCACGGGCGATCAGATGACCGAAGAAAACATAATGCACCTGGCGTCCGTGGGCGCCCAGGCAACCATAAACTAATCGTGGGGGAAACCATGGAAGACGCCGTCTCCCTGACAGACGCGCCGAACGGCAAACCGGCAGACGTATCGATGATCCGCAAACTGTTGCGCATGCGTGAAACGGGACTGATCGCGATCATCCTTGTGCTGTTCATCGTGATGTCCTTCGCCTCGCCCTACTTCCTGACCTGGGTGAACATGCGCGCCATGGTCATGGCCTTTGCGGTGGAGGGCATCGTGGTGGTCGGCATGACCATCCTGCTGATTTCCGGCGGGATCGATCTTTCGGTTGGCTCGGTGACAGCGCTGGCCATGGTGATTGCCGGCTGGCTGTTCCTGAACGGGGTCGACCCCTGGGTCGCGTCGGCGATTTCGATTGCCGCCTGCACGGCCATCGGGGCGTTCATGGGGTTCTTTGTCACCCGCGTCGGCCTTCATCATTTCATCGTGTCGCTGGCGATCATGGTGATCGCCCGGGGGGCGTGTCTTCTGGGTACGGGCGGGCGTCCGCTCGGTCTGTTTACGCTGCCGCCCGAGTTCAAGTTCATCGGTCAGGGGTCCATCGGACCGATCCCGGTCGTGATCCTGATCTTCCTTGTGGTGGTGATCGGCTTCGACTTCCTGCTGCGCCGCACGACGATGTTCCGCAAGGTGTTCTATACCGGCAGCAACGAGAAGGCTGCAGCCTATTCCGGCATCCGCACCAAGCGCGTGGTGTTTTTCACGACCACCCTTTGCTCGGCTCTGTGTGGTGTGGCCGGCATCATCTACATGGCCCGCTTCGGTTCTGCCCAGCCGACCTTCGGCATCGGCATGGAACTGAACGTGATTGCGGCGGCCGTTATCGGCGGGGCGAGCCTCAAGGGTGGTTCGGGAACCATTTTCGGGGCGATCCTGGGGGCGGTGCTGCTGTCGGTTGTTTCCAGCTCGCTCGCGCTTCTGGATGTCTCGGTCTACTGGCAGGACATCATCCGCGGCTCGATCCTGCTGGCGGCGGTCTCCATAGACCACTATCTCGTCAAGAAACGCGCCTGACCCGGCTCCAGCGAAGAGGCAACCAGATGGCGGACAAGAAAAACGATATCGAGCTGATGCGCCAGATGCACACGGTTCTCGTGCTGCATTTCCTGGAAGGCAAGAAACAGTCGGAAATCGCCGAACTGCTCAACCTGTCGACGTCCAAGGTGAACCGTCTGATCACCCAGGGCCGCAAGATGGGCATGATCAAGATCGATATCGAGAACCCGTTCCAGCGGTTGACGGATCTGGAAAACCTGCTGGAACAATCGACGCCGCTTTCAAAAGCCCTGGTTACATCGTCCGTCGAAGGCAGCCCGAACACGACGCTGAAGCAGGTCGGGCTTGCCGCTGCCAACCATCTGGTGGAGACCATCCGCGATGGCGACATCATCGCCATCACGGGTGGCAAGGCCGTCGGGGCGGTGGTGCAGAACATCGAGACCGACCGGAAGTTCGACGTCACCGTGGTGCCGCTCACCGGAGGGGTGCAGGGCAAGTACCACACGGATGTTAATCATCAGGCCAGCCTGATGGCCGAGAAGCTGGGCGGCAAGGCGCTGCAGCTTCATGCGCCACTCTTTGCCGAAAGCCGGGAACAGCGCGACATGCTGATGGAAGTCGGCTCCATTCGCGAGGTCCTGGACCTGGCACGGCAGGCAACGATCGCTCTGGTCGGCATCGGATCCATCGCGACGCCCGGCTCGAGCTACTACGACCTGCATCCGATGCCTGAATCGGACCGCAAGATGCTGGTTGGTAGCGGTGTCAGCGCCGAATTCCTTGCCTACCTGATGCGGCAGGACGGCACGGTTGCCGACTACGCCCTCAATTCGCGGCTGGTCGCACTGGCGCCTGAAGAGCTGCGGCGCTTCAAGCGCGTCATCGGGGTGACCTCGGGCGACGAAAAGATCTGGCCGATCCGGGCCGTCCTCAACGGAAACTATCTGAATTCACTCATCTTGGACGAGGACACCGCGGGAGCGGTCCTTGCAACCATGGAAGGCAAACAGAATGTTGCATGAAATGCTGACACGCGAGATCGGACGTTCAGGCATCGAGGCGTCGGCTATCGGGCTCGGCACCTGGGCCATTGGCGGCTGGATGTGGGGCGGCACGGATGAAGCCAAGTCGATTTCCGCAATTCAGGCTTCCATCGATGAAGGCATCAGCCTGATCGACACTGCTCCAGCGTATGGCCAGGGGCTGTCGGAGGAGATTGTCGGCAAGGCGATTGCAGGCCGCCGCGAAAAGGTGGTGCTGGCAACCAAATGCGGTCTCGTCTGGCACACCCAGAAAGGCAATCACTTCTTTGATTACGACGGCAAGCCGGTGCACCGGTATCTCGGCAAGGATGCGATCGTCCATGAGGTAGAGCAGAGCCTGAAGCGGCTCGGGACCGATTACATCGACCACTACATCACCCATTGGCAGGATCCGACCACGCCGATTGCGGAAACCATGGAGGCGCTGGAAACCCTGAAGACCCAGGGCAAGATCCGCTCCATCGGTGCCAGCAACACGACCGCCGACGATGTGAAAGCCTATGTGGCTGCAGGGCAGCTGGACGCGATCCAGGAAGAATATTCGATGATCAAGCGCGACATCGAGGACACCCTGGTGCCGCTCTGCCTCAAGGAAAAAGTTTCGGTGCTGAGCTATTCATCGCTGGCGCTGGGCCTTCTGACGGGCAAGATCGGTCCTGACAGAACCTTCGAAGGTGATGATCAGCGCAAGGACAATCCGCGCTTCTCGGTCGAAAACCGCCGCAAGGTTGCCAAGCTTATGGATGCCATCGCGCCGATAGCGGAGGCCCATGGTGCCACCAAGGCCCAGGTGGTGATCGCCTGGACGCTGCAGCAGCCGGGCATCACCTTCTCCTTGTGCGGAGCCCGTGATCCGGAGCAGGCGCGGGAGAATGCCAAGGCGGGGCGCCTCAGGTTGACCAGTGAAGAAATCGGGCTCATCGGCGATGCTGCCGCGACCCATCTGACCGAACTCGCCGCTTAAGAGACTTCGAAATTGAGATTGGAAAGGGCACCGGGCATCCGTCCGGTGAACGGGGAAGGCATGTCCGAACAACGGCAAGGAAAATGGGACCGTATCGCGCGTGACGGCGCGTTCGACGCCGTTGTCGTCGGCGGCGGTATCAACGGGATCGGGGTCTACCGGGATCTGGCGCTGCAGGGTGTCAGGGTGCTGCTGGTGGAACGGAACGACTTTTGTTCGGGGTGCAGTTCTGCCTTGTCGCGCATGATCCATGGAGGATTGCGCTATCTGGAAAACGGCGAGTTCGACCTGGTGCGCGAATCCCTGCGCGAACGCGACGCGCTGCTGGTCAATGCGCCTCATCTGGTCCATCCGCTGCCGACCGTCATTCCCATCGGCTCTCTCTTTTCCGGGCTCTTGAACAGCGCGGCAAGTTTCTTCGGCTTTTCAGGTCAGCCCTCCAGACGGGGAGCGGTTCCGATCAAGCTCGGGCTGACGCTTTATGACTGGGTGACACGCAAACGCCGGTTGTTGCCGAAACACCGTTTCCGCGGGGCGAAGGCGACCCGGAATACCTGGCCTGGACTGACCGGTGCCATCCGGTGTTCGGCCACTTATCACGATGCCTGGATCAGCCACCCGGAGCGGCTTGGTCTGGAACTGGTCAGGGAAGCGGAAGAAGTGGCTCCGGACTGTGTCGCCCTCAACTATGCCTGTCTTGAGCCGGCCGGGAGCGGTTTTGTTGTGCGAGATCAGGTGAGCGGCCGAACGGAAGAGATCTCGGCGAAGATCCTCGTCAATGCCACTGGCGCCTGGCTGGATGATGCCATTGATGAGCTTGCCGGCAATTCCAGCCACGAACGCCTGGTGTCGGGTACAAAGGGATCGCATCTCATTCTCGACAATCCGGCGCTGGAGAAGGCGCTTGGCGGCCATATGGTCTATTTCGAGAATTCGGATGGCCGGGTCTGCATTGTCTTTCCGTTCTTCGGCAAGGTGCTGGCCGGGTCAACAGATATCCGCGTCAAGACGGCCGAACGTGTGCGCTGTGAGCCGGAAGAAGAAGCCTACATTCTGGGCTCGCTCCGGCTGGTCTTTCCGGAGATCGACTTCAATGCGGATGATGTCGTTTTCAGTTACAGCGGCATTCGGCCATTGCCGAAGAGCGATCATGATTTTACCGGCCGGATTTCCAGGGGCCATTTTACGAAGCGTATCGAAGGCCCCGTTCCGCAGATTTGCATGATCGGCGGCAAGTGGACAACGTTCCGTGCCTTTGCCGAACAGGCAACGGACGAAGTGCTCAGCGAACTTGGCCGGACCAGGCAGGTCGGCACCCTGTCGCGCCCGATCGGCGGCGGAAAGGATTTTCCTGATGCTGCCGTGATCCTGGAGCGCGACCTGATCTCGGGCTATGGCATTGGTCCCGCGCGCGCCGCGCACCTGGTGGCGACCTATGGCACCACAGCGACGGAGCTGCTGGCCTTTTGTCAGGGCCGGTCGGACGACGTGGCACTTTCGCCGCAGACAGAAATCACAGCGGCGGAGATCGCGTTCCTCGCCTCCCGCGAAAGCGTGGTGACCCTTGCCGACATCGTGTTGCGCCGGACGACACTCGCCATCCAAGGACTGATCAGTGAAGAGCTGCTCGACAAGCTGGCGGCTGTCGCCGGTGAAGAGCTCGGCTGGTCCGACGCAGAGCGCGGGTTTCAGCGCGACCGGCTGATCGAAGACCTTTCCACCTATCACGGCGTTTCGTTTGAAGATCGCCGGAACCAAGACACAAGCAGGAGCAGAATATGCGTTTGAGCCCCAAAGCCCGGATGAACCGGATGTTCACCCACGGCGGCTGCCTGGATGTTGCCGTTGATCATGGCGTGTGCAACGAACCGAGCTTCATGGTTGGCCTGGAAGACATGGCTGGGGTTGTCGACACCCTGGTCAAGGCCGGGCCTGATGCGATCCAGATGGCCTATGGCCAGGCGGATCTGTTGCAGTCGCGTCCGGAGAAGGACAAGCCGGCGCTGGTGATGCGCATCGACATGGGCAACCCCTACAATGACCAGCGCCACCGGGTGATGTGGTCGCTGCTGCAGAATGCAGACGAGCCGATCATCGGGGCTCTGGAAATGGATGCGGCTTGTGTCGTGGTGAACCTGTTCATGTTGCCGGATGAGCCTGAGCTGTTTCGCCAATGCGTGGAGAATATCTCCAGGGTGCGCGCCGCCTGCCACAAATACGGCATGCCGTTGATGATCGAGCCGCTGGTGATGCTGCCGAACGACATCCGGGGCGGCTATCAGGTCGACGGCGACGCAGACAAGATCGTGACACTGGTTCGGCTGGCAAGCGAGATGGGAGCCGACATCATCAAGGCGGACCCGACCGATAACGCGGAAGATTTCCACCGGGTGGTCGAAGCGGCGCGCGTTCCGGTTCTGGTTCGTGGTGGTGGCAAGGAAGACCTGAAGACCGTTCTCAGGAAATCCGCTGCATTGATGCGCCAGGGTGCCAAGGGCATGGTCTATGGACGCAACATCTATCAGCACGACAACCCGAAAGCGGTGGTTGCGGCACTCATGGCAATGATCCACAACGGTGCCGACGGTGACGAAGCATGGGACATCTATAACCGTGGCTGACGACAGGACTTATCTGCTGGGGCTTGATGCCGGCAACACGGTGATCAAGGCTGTCCTGTTCGATCTGGCGGGCCGCCAGGTGGCGATGAGCGCGCTGGACGGCCAATCGTTTTCACCTGCTCCCGGACATGTTGAACGCGATCTCGGAGAGTTGTGGCGCAATGCGCAAACGGTTATCCGCGAGTGCCTTGACAAAGCCGGTGTCGAGCCTTCGCAGATCGCGGCAGTTGGTTGTGCCGGGCACGGCAACGGTCTCTACCTGCTGGACAAGGACCATGAGCCACTGCTCGGCATCCAGTCGCTGGATACGCGCGCAGCGGATCATGCAGGCAAGCTGCGTGAGGCGCATGGTGACAGGCTGCACGCCCTGTGTCTGCAGGAACCCTGGCCATCCCAGACCCCGACGCTGCTTGCCTGGATCAAGGACAACCGGCCGGATCTTTATGCCCGGACCGGAACCGTGCTCCTGTGCAAGGACTTCATCACCTTCAAGTTTACCGGAGAACGCGTCAGCGAGATCTCCGACATGTCAGGGTGCGGTCTGTTGAGGTTGCCGGACAATCTCTACGACAGGGAGCTGCTGGAACTTTATGGTCTCGGCGAGGCGGAGCCGATGCTGCCGCATCTGGTCGAACCGGCGGATGTGGCCGGGCATGTCACGGCAGAAGCCGCGGCTGCGACCGGACTGAAGGAAGGGACGCCGGTTGTCGGCGGCTATTTTGACGTGATCGCCAGCGCGCTCGGGTCGGGCGTTGTCCATCCCGGCGAAGCCTCGATCATTGCAGGCACCTGGAGCATCAATCAGGTCTTTTCGGAGGCCCCGATCGTCGACAAGGCAATGTTCATGGCCTCGGGTTTTGCCCCCGGCCGGTTCGTCAATATCGAATCGAGCGCAACATCGGCTGCCAACCTGGAATGGTATGTGCGAGAGCTGGTGGAGCGCGGGAAACATCACGACGATCCGTTCGGCTATTGCAACGCGAGGATCGCGGAGGTCGCGCCCGCGGCGGACGACCCGTTCTTTCATCCGTTCCTTTACGGCTCGCGGCTTGGGGCGGACTTCCGCGCAGGGTTCTATGGTCTCGCCGGCTGGCATTCGGAAGGGCACCTGTTGCGGGCCTTGTTCGAAGGGGTTCTCTTTGAACATCGCCGCCATATCGAGGTGCTCGGGAGAACCGGTGTCACGTTCGACCGGGCAGTTCTCTCCGGAGGCGGGTCACGCAGCCCGGTCTGGCCGCAGATGTTCGCCGATTGCCTGGGCGTTCCGATCACCGTTGCGGAAGCTCGTGAGACGGGTGCGCTGGGCGCGGCCATTGGAGGCGGTGTTGGTGTCGGTCTCTTCCCCGATTACGAGACGGCTGTCGCAGCCATGACGAGGGCGCAGAAGGAATACCTGCCGGTAACTACGATGAAATCGCACTACGACCGGCGCTACCGGACCTATTGCAAGCTGACAGATGCTCTTCGGTCCTTCTGGGCCGATATGCATGTCATGGACGAATAGTCCTCTTGGAGGAATTGCCGAAACGTCAGGATCTTCTAGTGTGAGGGAAACAGCCGGGCGAATTCGCATCGGCGAGCGCCCACATATGTCTTTTTTCGAGTTTGCGAAGAAACAGAAAACCTGATCAGGATGAGGGTGTTAAAGGGTCTCATCAGTGCCGGCGGAAGATTGCCTGGTCCGGCATGATGCAGATCATCGAAGTTTGGACCGCAGCAGGAAAGACTGCGGACAGGAAATGGGCAGGAAACGGGAAACGACATGAGCGGTCCGACTTCACTCGATGGAACCTACGATTATGTGATCGTCGGGGCCGGAACGGCCGGCTGTGTTCTGGCAAACCGGCTGACCGAAGATCCTTCGGTCAAGGTGCTGCTTCTGGAAGCCGGCGGTTCGGACAATTATCACTGGGTGCATATCCCGGTCGGATATCTCTTTTGCATTGGCAATCCGCGCACCGACTGGATGATGAAGACAGCCAGCGAGCCGGGCCTCAACGGACGCAGCCTGGTCTATCCGCGTGGCAAGGTTCTGGGTGGCTGTACGTCCGTCAACGGCATGATCTACATGCGCGGCCAGGCGGCGGATTACGACCATTGGCGTCAGCTTGGCAACGTCGGCTGGTCCTGGGATGATGTGCTGCCCTATTTCCTGAAGTCGGAAGACCATCATGCCGGAAAGTCAGGTTTGCATGGCGGTGGCGGTGAGTGGAAAGTCTCCAAGCAGCGCCTGAAATGGGAAATCCTCGAAGCCGTTCAGAAAGGCGCACGGGAGTTCGGTGTCGAACCGCGTGCGGATTTCAATGACGGCAGCAACGAAGGCAGCGGTTTTTTCGAGGTCAACCAGAATGGCGGCGTTCGCTGGAACACGGCGAAAGGTTTCCTTCGCCCGGCACTGAAACGGCCGAACCTGCGCTTGATCACCCATGCCGAAACCAGGTCGATCCTGCTGGAAGGCAAGCGTGCAGCCGGTGTTACCTTCACCGTGAAGGGGCAGGAAAGGACCGCGCGGGCGGAGCGCGAAGTTCTGCTGGCTGCGGGGGCGATCAATTCACCCAAGATCCTGGAGCTCTCCGGTATCGGCAATGGCGCGGTGCTGTCGCAGCACGGCATCGAGGTGAAGCATGAACGTGCTGGCGTTGGCGAGAACCTGCAGGATCACCTTCAGATCCGAACGGTCTACAAGGTCAAGAACGCCAAGACCCTGAACACCATGGCCAACAGTCTTTTCGGAAAAGCCTCGATTGCGCTTCAATACGGGTTGATGCGATCCGGGCCCATGTCGATGGCACCCAGCCAGTTCGGCATGTTCACCAAGTCAGATCCGTCGCTTGAAACGCCGGATCTCGAATATCACGTCCAGCCTCTCTCGACCGACAAGCTCGGCGACCCGCTGCATCCGTTCCCGGCAATCACGGTTTCGGTGTGCAACCTTCGTCCGGAAAGCGTTGGTGCGTCACATATTCAGAGCGGTGATAGTGGGCAGCAACCCGACATCAAACTGAATTACCTGTCGGCGGAAAAGGACAAGCTCATTGCCCTCAAGTCCGTACGTCAGGCGCGGGAGATCATGACGGCCAAGGCCTTGCAGGCCTACCAGCCGGAGGAAATCCTGCCGGGGCCTCAGGTCGACAGCGACGAGGACCTTCTGAAAAAGGTCGGCGATATCGCCACCACGATCTTCCACCCGGTTGGAACCTGCCGGATGGGTCCGGACGAACAGTCGGTTGTCGATCCTCAGCTGAAAGTTCGCGGTCTCGATGGCCTTCGGGTTATCGATGCCTCGATCATGCCGAAGATCGTTTCCGGCAACACGGCTTCGCCCGTGGTGATGATCGCCGAAAAGGCGGCGGACATGATCCGGATGAAGCAACGGGGCTGAGCTTTTTTGGGTTGGAATAAATCGGCGGCGGCCCTTATGAGGCTCCCTGAACATTGCCCACCCACTGCCTCATCCTGAGGAAGCGTGTCAACGCTGTCTCGAAGGATGGGCGGCATATTCTGGGCAAGCGGCCCATCCTTCGAGACGGACCTGTTGGTCCTCCTCAGGATGAGGAAAGATGTGTGGTGGCGTTTCTTGTTGTTATGCAGCAAATGCCTGAAACAGCGGGCTTAATCAGCCGCCTTCACCCGATACGGAACGATACCGCGCTGGCCTGAATCGATGAAAGGTTCCTTGTCGACGGCCGGGAAGGCGCGCTGGTCGCAATTGTCCCTCGGGCAGATGCGGCAGTTGACGCCAATGGGCTCGGGCGAGGAGATCTCGTCGACTGCAAGCCCGTCGGCATAGACCACCGCATCGGCATATTGCACCTCGCAGCCGATACCAAGCGCGTAGCGGCGCTCGCCGCTGCGGTAGTCCGGCTGGTGTTTGGTGATGCTGGTCGCCACGCAAAGATAGCGTACTCCGTCAGGCATCTGGGCGACCTGCGAGGTGAACTTGTTGGAATTCTGTTCAAAGGCCTGATGGACGTTCCAGCGCGGGCAGGAGCCGCCGAAGCGGGCGAACTGGAACCGGGTTGCGCTGTGGCGTTTGACGACGTTGCCGGCCCGGTCGATCTTGACGAAGTAGAACGGCAGACCTTTGGCGCCGGGGCGCTGCAGGGTCGACAGACGGTGGCAGACGGTCTCGATACTGGCGTCCAGCCGATTCGAAAGAAGCTGGATATCGTGCCGGGTTTCCGCAGCGGTTTTCAGGAAGTCGTCATAGTCCAGGATCAAGGCGCCCGCGAAATAGTTCCGCAACGCCAGCCGCGCAATGCTTTCCGCCGACTTGGTCTTGAACCTTGCCTTGGTGACCTCTTCCGAAATGAGGTCTCGTACACACAGTTCGGCGACGACTGACCCAAGCAGGAAGCTCTTGGTCGATTGCGGAATGGCACTGTAGAGCGCGATGGTGCGGGCGAAATCGTCCTGACGGATCAACGTGCCTCGATAGTCCGGAAATTCCGTGACTGATATACCGAAGCGTTCCTGAAGCCAGGTGGTCAGGGCGGTGAACTTCGAAGGGGCTTTCGAAAGTCCGATTTCCAGCGAGAGCTTCTCCGCGGCCCGGTCGATGCTGTCGACGTAATTGTCCATGTAGTGGAAATAGTCGCGGACCTCTTCATAAGCGGATTTCCGAGGTCCGGGACCGCTTTCCGGACTGCCGCCGAGCTGGACCAGATCGTCCTCGTTCGCTTCCCGGTCGTGATAGGTCCGCAGCGCGCCGTAAAGATCCATGATTGCCTTGGTGACGCCTGGTGCCCGAGTGACCAGCTCATGCACTTCCTGCCGGCCGACGGAGGCTGTCAGAAACTGGGTGTCGGCGAAAATTTCCTGAAGATCCTGCACCACCCGGTCGAGGTCGTTCTGCTCGAAGGCCGACAGATCGACGCCAAAGATCCTGTTAATCGTTAGCAACACCGAGGCGGTGACCGGGCGGTTGTTGTTTTCGATCTGGTTCACATAGGCGGTGGACAGGCCGATTTTCTTTGCAAACTCCACCTGGGAAAGGCCGAAATCCGAGCGGATTTGCCTCAACGTGTGGCCGGAATAGAGTTTTTTGCTCACGCTTGGCATCCTTCAGGATCAAATTGCAAAACTTTAACATTATGCAGTATGCATTTTAACATTTTACAATAGCCGGATAATCATGAAAAGTCCTGCCACCACGGAGGAATACAAACCCAAGGAACATAGTGATGACCGCCCATTTCGCCTTGCCGACAAGTTCCGCAGTCAATGGTAGCGCCGGCCCGTTCGCCGCAGGCATCCGTTGGCCGATCAACCTCACCGACCTGGTGACGCCGCGCCAGCTGGAAATCATGGTGAAGCTGTGCGAAGGCAAGGTGAACAAGCAGATTGCCTATGAGCTGGACGTGTCGATTGCGACCGTCAAAGCGCATATCCGCAATGCCATCACCCGTTTAGGGGCGAAAAATCGCACCAATGCGGTTGCCATCGTCGCTGCCAACAGCGCGATTTTCCAGAACGCAGCCGCCTGATCTGGTGACAGACCAGCCTTCCGGACATCCAGCCAGAAACCTGTGGGTGTCCGGAGGTGGGTCAAACTGAAATACCGGTGCAGCCAGCTCGACTGTGTTTGATCAGGCGTGCGTCTGACAGATTGTGCAAGCCCCATCGACTGCGGCATATCGCGAGAAAATAACCGCGAACCGCAGCCAGTCTGACGGCGAGACCGCCGTCAGACGCTTGCATTTCGTCGAAAACCTGCTTCCCGACCCCACTGAACATACGAGCCGGACGTTTCCGGCAAAGTATCAGGCTGTCCGCTTGATCATGGATGTGCGGATGCTTTCCACCTCCGCGGCGAGGAAGTCGCAAAAGTCCTTGGCGACAATGGAAATCGGCCGGTGGGTCGGTGTGAGGATCGACAGGCTGTTCTGTATGCGCGGCCGGAACGGACGAAAGACGATCATGGGCGGGCCCATGCCGAGCCGACCTTTTTCCTGCGCGTTGTAGGCCGTGATCATGTCGCACATCAGGGCGCAGAGGCCTGCTTCGACGAAGCGGAGCCCAAGCCAGGCCGTCTGAAGTTCGAAGCGCTGGTTGAAACGAACTCCGGCATCGCGAAAACGGGCGAGTGTCTGCCGGTGGCTGCGATGTTCTGAATGAAGCAGCGCCAGCGGATATCCATCCAGTTCAGTCGGGGTAATGACTTCCTTCGAGGCCAGCGGGTCGGTCGCGGGGATCGCGCACATGCATTCCAGGTCGAAGTCGATCTGGTCGAAGGAATTTCGGGCTCTCGGTGTTTCTGCAAATCCGATATCGAATTGCTGCGCGGCGATCAGCTCCTCGATTTCGGCTGACGTTCTGCTGGCCAGGGCAACCTTGACGCTTGGCTTGTCGGCAATGAACTTCGACAGGCTGTTGGGCAGGAAATCAGCCGTCGCTTCCGGTATGCCTGCGACCCGCAGTTGGCCGTGTTCCCGGTTGGCGAGACCGCGCAGGGTGCGCTTGGAAATTTCCAGCCGCTTGAGAATGGCTTCCGCTTCTTCCAGGAAGAATTCCGCTTCCGGTGTCGGAACCAGACGGCCTTGCTCGCGAACGAACAGTTTCAATTCCAGTTCGGTTTCAAGACCCGCGATTGTGGAGCTGACTGCAGGTTGCGTCCGGCCAAGCGTACGCGCGGCTTCAGAAATCGAGCCACTTCGCATGACCTCTCGAAAGGTCGCCAGTTGCCGAATAGAAAGATTCATGGTTCTGCGAGAACCGCCCTCTCAAATCTCCACCTTTATTAATGTGTCGCCTAAACAGGTGCAGGTCAACACATGCAGAGAATTGTTGTGTATTCTTGTGGGTTTAGCTGAATAAACGCGAATAATACCTGCTTTAATTCCGTAATATTGCTATATTACGAAATCGAATGCTTCCCTTTGCGTAAGCTCAAGCCGTCCCGGCAAGCTCGGGACGATTTCCGGCTGGTCTCAAGGTGCCGGTGACCAGAGCCTTGCAAGATCGAAGTTGTTGACGTCCTCAAGCAGCTCGATAAAGCCGCGTGCTGCGTGATCGAGCGATTGCCGACCCTTTTCAGCCGTGGCCAGCGAGGCGTTGCCGAGCGCGCCCGTTATGTTCAGGTCCTGCGCCTTCCAGCCGTATTGGGCTTTGCCGTGGCCACGCAGATGCTTGAATTCCTGCAGGTATGTTTGCTGTTCCGAGGGAAAATCGGTGGCAAGCTCCATGCGGACAAGGTCAGGACGCAGATGTAACATCAGTGATGTTTCGATGTCGCCGCCATGTATGCCGTAGGTGAATTCCGCGTCGGCATACAGTCCGTCGGGCTGACCGAACCGCAGCCAGTTGGTGGCGGTGACGAACATGTCGTGTTTTACGCGTAGCTCCCGCGCCACGATATCCAGAACAGGAACGTTGCCGCCGTGGGAATTGATCAGCACAAGTTTGCGAATTCCGGCACGAGCGACGCTTTCACCCAGCTCTAGCCAGGCGCGTGTGACCGTGTCCCAGGCCAGGGTCAATGTACCGGGTGAAGAGATGTGTTCGTCCGATTTGCCGACGGCCTGTACGGGTAGAAAAGTGACAGGCAGACCAGAGGGCAGAAGCTCGAGTACCCGCTTGACCTGACCTTCTGCAATCGTCGTGTCCGTCGACAGTGGCAAATGCGGGCCGTGCTGTTCGATGGCCGCAACGGGAAGAACCGCGATCCAGTCTTCAACTCCTTGCGACTGAAAGTCGAGGGTTGTCATGTCTTGCCAATACGGCTTGGGCAGCATGGATCCGTTCCGCTTTGAAGATACGTCACTTTCTCCTTTGCATAGCGTGTCCGGGCAGGCAAGAGGCGGTAGCAGAACGGCCATTGAGCGAGTGGGTCTTCACGAACTTATGATGCTGGATTCTTAACCGGTGTTTAGAATTTGCTGACGCCTTTTTGGGACAATCCGCGCCATGATCGGCGCAATCCTGTCAAATACGCCGGCAACGATCCTGAGAGGAAGCGGTGTCGCGGCTGAACGCGATCCTGGTTCTGGGGAAAATACCCAGGGCCGGGACCAGGCTTCTGCGCGTGCAAGCCAGGCAAGTGCCCAGGCAATCTCTGCCCGTGCCGGCAACACGCCGACCTTGACCGCACAAGCCGTGATCGCCCTGCAGGAAGCCGACGGGGCTGCCGATGCGCCGGGTAGATCCCGCCAGGCAACTGCATCTGGAACTCCCGAAAGCGAAGAGACCGAGACCGGAACGCCCGCAAATGCGGCGCCTGCTGGCGACAGTGCTGATGCGGAGGCCGAAGCCGCCAGCGGTGGAGCTGGCCAGGCGCAGGATGATGCTGCAAAGGACGAAGATCCTGATGGCGACGGCCTTGACCAGGCCGAGGAAAAGCAGGTCGACAAATTGAAACAGCGAGACCAGGAAGTCCGTGCCCATGAGCAGGCACATGCCCGTGTTGGCGGTGCTTATGCCGGGGCGCCCAGCTACACCTTTCAGCAGGGACCGGACGGCAAGCGGTATGCCATAGGGGGCGAGGTCCAGATCGATACCTCCAAGGAACGCACACCGGAAGCCACGATCCGCAAGATGCAGGTTGTCATTCGCGCTGCGACCGCACCTGCCGATCCGTCTTCTCAGGATCTGAAGGTGGCGCAGCAGGCAAGGGCCCAGATTTCCGAAGCGCAGGCAGAAGTCCGGCAGAAGAAGTCGGAAGAACTGTCCGGGGATGATGACGACGGGAATGTCAATTCCGCCTCCGGTCCCGATCCTGAAACTGTCGGTGCGGACAGCACGACTAGCCGGAACAATTCTGGCGGCTCGGATAGTGCCGAGAATGCTGGCGGAACGAGCGGGGACAGGGCCCGGGCGGAAACCGCTGCAGCCATTTCCGCCTATCAGTCCGCAGTGGAGCGGACCAATGAAATCCAGTTCCGTCTGTCCGGGCTGGCCACTTGAGCCGGCAATCCTGGTCCTGCGTAGAATCGAGGGCTGGCTGCAGGCATTTTTTCCTATCGCGGAAGCTGGTTTAAGGCGCTGCTCATTTCACCCGGAATGATGCTTGTCAGGCCGGCACTCGCGTGACAGAAAGACGGCTCCCTTTCGGGCGCTCGCCCTCCCAGAAAATGTTAGCTCCATGTCAGTTTCAATTCAGCGCCAAGCCATTGCCGCGCGTCGTGTCGTTTCGGCGATCTTCTTCATGTGCGGAACCAGTATCGGTACGTGGGCATCACGAATTCCCAATATCAAGTCTGCAACCGGGCTCGATGAAAGCGGCTTCGGCATTCTTCTGCTTGTCATGGCTTGCGGTGCGTTTGTCGCCTTTCCGATAACCGGAATGCTGATCGACCGCCTGGGCGCGGCCCCCATGACAAAGTTGCTGGCGGTCGCCAACATCATCAGTTTCGTTCTGATCGGTCTTTCGCCCAACGTGGCCTTGCTGACCGCGGCATTGTTCCTGGCAGGGCTGAGCATTGGTGCGCTGGATATTTCCATGAACGGCTGGGGTGCTGAAGTGGAAAAGGCGCTGGAGCGTCCGATCATGTCCTCCTATCACGGGCTGTACAGCCTGGGTGCGGGTGTTGCTGCCCTGGCCGGCGGGCTTGCGATCATGGCGGATCTCAGCGTGCTGTCGCATTTTGTCCTGTGGGGCATCGTCGCGGCGCCATTCCTTGTCTGGTATTGGCGCCAATCCTGGCCGCAGACCAAGACGGAAAACGAAGATGGCAGCAAGGCACCGCTTTTCGCTCTGCCCAAGGGGGCTCTGGTGCTGGTCGGGCTGATGGCGCTGGTGGCAGCGCTGGGCGAAGGCGCAGTTACGGACTGGGCCGCGCTCTATCAGATCGAGGATCTTGGCATTGCCGAGTCGATCGCGCCCGCCGCTTTCACGATTTTCTCTATCGCCATGGTGATCATGCGCCTGTCCGGTGACAAGGTGATCGCCCGCTTCGGGCCGGTGCCGACCGCACGGGTCAGCGGTATCGTCGCGCTGCTCGGGTGCATCCTGCTGGTCTCCGGCGCAGGTCTGTGGTCTGTGTGGGCCGGCTGTTTCGTCATGGGCCTTGGATATGCGGTGCTGTTTCCGCTTGCCATGTCGCGGGCAGCCAGCGATCCGCACATGTCGAAAGGGGCTGCCCTTGCGGCCGTTGCGACACTTGGCTATGGAGCTTTTCTGTTCGGTCCGCCGCTGCTGGGCTTTGTTGGCGACTATCTCTCGCTGAGAGCGTCGTTCATCACCGTTGCGGTGCTGACGGTTGCCATTCCGCTGCTTGCGGGGGCGCTCAAGGTCAAGGACTGACGGATACTGTGGAGACGGTTCACATAACGGGAACGCTGGAAGCGATCACATGACGTCACACAAGAAGGCCCCCGTCGTCGTATCCCTGAACGGTATCGGCAAGGTTTTCGAAAACGGCACGACCGCGCTCGACGATTTCTCCCTGGATGTGCGCGAGGGCGAATTCGTGTCCCTGCTTGGGCCATCCGGCTGCGGCAAGTCGAGTGCGCTCAGGATCATCGCCGGATTGTCCGATCCCAGCACGGGCACCGTTTCCTGGCCGGCGGAGCGACGCGGGCAGGAGGAACATGAGCTCGGGTTCGTGTTCCAGGAGCCGACCCTGATGCCGTGGGCAACGGTTTTTGCCAATGTCTGGTTGCCACTGCGGTTAAAGGGCGTATCTCGCCAGGCTGCCCGGGACAGGGTGATGGAAGCACTTGCGACCGTCGGACTGGCCGACTTTGCAGAAGACTTTCCCCGTCAGTTATCCGGCGGCATGAAGATGCGGGTCTCGATTGCCCGGGCGCTTGTCACCCGGCCAAAAGTTCTTCTGATGGACGAACCCTTTGCCGCGCTTGATGAAATCACCCGGTTCAAGCTTAACAACGACCTGCTGCACCTGCAGAAGACCTTCGGCTGGACCGTGCTTTTCGTGACGCATTCGGTATTCGAATCCGTCTATCTCTCCAGTCGCATCGTGGTGATGGCCGCCCGGCCAGGCCGGGTGATACGCGAGATGGAAATCGACGCGCCTTACCCGCGAGAAGACAGTTTCCGGACTTCCGCCGAATACAGTCAATATTGCCGCGAGGTTTCCGATGCGCTGCATGGTGCACTTGAGCCGGCTGACGCGCTTTAAAAAGGTGCCGGATGTCCATGGTAATGGTCTGTATCACCGTTCGACAGAGGGACGTCAGCGGTCGGTACATCAAAAGTTAGCTGGATAACAGGCGCCAAGTCTGCGCAGTCTCAGTAAAATCGACTTTTCCCGGGCGAGTGTCATTTGACGGTTAAATACTCCCGCTAGGGTTCCGCCGCATCATTGATGAACGTGATTCGAGTTGATTGGAAGACGGGGTTGCTGCGATGGCTTTTAATTACAAGAAAAGCATAACGTTTCGGCTGGTTCAGGCGGCGAAGGCGCAGCGGGCCCGGTCCGGGGCGCATCTCATGCGAATCGGGCTGCACCCCGGCCAGGAACTGGTGCTGAAGGTTCTGGCAGATACGGACGGGCGCACAATGAGCCAGCTGGCTCTCGCGCTTGGTGTGCAGCCGCCCACCGTCACCAAGATGGTGACCCGGCTTTCCAGTCAGGGATATGTTCGCCGCCAGGTTTCCGACACGGACGGCCGACTTGCCCGGGTTTATCTGACCGATGTCGGCCGTGAACTGGTGCTGTCGGTGGACAAGGCCTGGAAGCGTCTGGAACGGGAAGCCATGTCCGGTCTGGAGGACAAGGACCGCAAGAAACTGCGGAAGCTGCTGCGGCAGGTCGAGAAGAACCTGTCGATTTCCGTCGACGACGACCCGGAACACGAGGCCGATTTCGACACAGACGGCGATGAAGTCGCAGAAGCCAAGGAAAAAGACAAGGCCAAGGCGAAGGAACTTTCAGTGGCCTGATCCGCGTCTGGCTGCCGAAACTCCCGTCAGCAGCCAGGTGGCACCATGTGCAGGGCGGCCGGGAAAGATTACAAATCCGTCATTTGAAAAGGGGCTTTGTGCTTCTTACCTCCGTCGCAGCCAGACTGGCACATACGGAGGATGCACACATGCAACTGAGGTATCGGACGATAAACGAGGACCGCGGTGCCCGCCGGGCAGCAGAGCTGCGAGACCGGTTCCGGCACGTGTCGGATGCTTCCATCAACCACCCGCAATTCGGTTTGAGACAGGGTGCGCAAGCCCGCACCTGGAGCGAGGTCAAATCCCGTCAGTCTCAATTTCAGGAGCTCATGGCCTGGAGTGTGCTGGCGGTGGTGATGGTCTTCATCGGATTGATGATACTCTAGACATCGCTGCCATCCTGGCTGAAACCGACCGGTGACGCTTCGGACAAAGCGGCACCGGCACGAGATGAACACGCGGCGAACGGCTGGACCGTTCGTCGCTTTTTTGTGTCTACCGGCCATGGCCCATCTGGGGGATGCAGGGCTCTGCTCTCCGGCGCTAGAGCATTCGCGTTTCACAAACGGTTGATCCGGCTTATGAAGATTGTCGAGGACGTCGCAAGCAACCGCTGTCGTCAACAGCAACTGGGGGAATGCCATGAGTGCCAAGGTGATTGGGGGGAGAAAGAAATGGTTCGGGCAATCCACAGCCGTCAGGCGCGGCAAAGCTGCCCGGCTCTCTGCGACGCTGGATCACGGCAAAACCCTACGGCCTTTCCTGGCATTCATTGTTCTCCTTGCCGGAACAAGTTCAGCGGTAACCGCGCAGACGCCTGATCCCGAACCGAAATTGCCGGCGGGTCTTGAAGCCGAGATTGAGTCTTGCAAGGCGGATCCAGCGAACCGGATCGGCGGCGCCGCGATTGGCGAGTGCTTGGAGGACCGGGCAGCGGAACGGCGGGCGGAACTGGACCGCAGACGCGAAAAACTCGCTGAACGGCTCTGCAATCCCGCGCATACGAAACAGCTGTTTGAAGGTGGAAAAACCTGGGAGGCGCTGCGCCAGAGCGAATGCGGATTGCTTGGCAAGCTCCCGGGAAATACCGCGTCCTATATCAACATGGCGTCCTGCGAGATGACGCTGGCACTTCAGCAAAGCGAGGCGCTGGCTTTACTGGAGGATTTTGCCAATCCGTGGTGCCCTTCCTACGAACTGGTCGAAGACGCAAGCCGGAAGGGCGAGCCGGTGCCAGGGGAAGCGGTCGAGATTGTGGGCAGCTCCCTGTCGTGGACATTCGAGTCCACGCCAGACGCCCGGATCGTCGTGTCGGACAGTGTGTCCGGAGAGGTCGTTCCACTCGATATCTCTGGCTGCTCGTTTTGTTCGGGTGATGCGGACAATTGCGAGCAGGACGGTATCTACACCATGCGCGAAGACCCGGAACGTCCGCTTTTTGTCGCGGTTTGCCACAAGGGCGCACATTCCCAGCGTCTGACCCTGTTCGACCCGGTGGTCCGGGGCTCTGAACCCGTCGTCGAGAGTACGGGCGAATATTTCATCGAATGGCAGATTCAAAAGGGACGGCTGGAGTACCGGCCGGACGGGGCAGGGGGCGCAGTCTGGCCCGAATACGACTGACCAATCGCTGTCGGCTGGACCGCCTTCATTTGAATGCTGTTTCCAGTTCCTCCAGCAAGGCCTTGATCCGCCGCACCCCTGACCTGCCTTTTGGATAAACAGCCTGTAGCCCGGCGGGGGGCAGCTCGAATTCCCGCAGCAATGGCACGAGTTTGCCCGCTGCCAGGTCTTCAGCAACATCCCACTGGGACTTGCGGGCAATCCCGAACCCGGCGAGACACCAGTCGCGCACCAGCCCGCCGTCATTTGCCGTGCGCCGCCCACTGACCGGACAGCTCACTATCTTCCCGTCGATCAGGAACTGCCAGGCATTGTCGGGCTCGGAGCCAAAACGCATCAGCAGGCAATCGTGCCGGGCAAGGTCGCGGGGATGGTGCGGACGGCCATGGCGTTCCACGTAAGACGGAGCCGCACAGACAATCCGGGCGTTGGCCGCAAGTTTGCGGACGATAAGTGTTGAATCCTTCAACTCCCCATACCGTATCGCAACGTCGTACCCCTGCGAGGCAACGTCCACGAAACCGTCGCTCAGGTGAAGATCGATCGTCACGTCCGGATGAGCTTCCAGAAACCGATCCAGCACAGCCCGAAGGCGTGTTCTGCCGAGGTCAAGCGGTGCCGACAGGCGAATGGGGCCGGCCAGTCTTTCCGCGCCTAACCGGATACGGGCATCCAGCTCTTCCGCTTCGGCGAGCAGGCGGCGGGCGCCGTCCAGCAGCAAACGTCCTTCCTCGGTCAGGCTGAGGGCGCGCGTGCTCCGTGTCAGCAACCTGACGCCGTAGTGAGCCTCAAGTGCTGCCAGCCGCTCGGACGTCGTAGCGGGGGAATAGCCCATCTCCCTGCCCGCGGAGGCAATGCCTCCCGTTTCCGCAATGCGCACGAACAGCGCGAGATTGTCCATCATTATTCGAAAATTCCGAATTTTGGTTTCGGAATTGTCTCAATTATCTGTCTCTGCCGCAAGCATTAGGTTCGTGGGCAACAAAGGCAGTCCGATGATTGCTGCCGGAAAGGAAACGGAATGCTGCTCGATCATATCACCATCAGAACCCACGACCTGGTGACGACACGTGCCTTCTTCCTTCGGGTCTTCGATGATCTGGAGGAGCGTCCGCGTCCTCGCCGCATCAGCCAAATTCCGGGGCACTGGCTCTACTACGGCAATGAACCTCTCATTCATCTGATCGGAATTCCTCCACACGCCGAAGAGGATCGGCAGGCCGACGGCTGGGACCATATCGGTTTCCGCCTCGAAGGTTACGAGGCTTTCCGGGCAAAGCTGGAACGGCTTGGCATTGCCTATTCTCCCATGGAGCTGCCGGAACTGGGCGAGCGTCGTCTGTTCTTCCGCACGCCCACCGGTCAGCTGATTGAAACCGTCTTTCGGGAAACCGACCAAAGGAGTGCATGAGATGGCATTTACCCAGGAAACAAGAACCGTCGTCATTGGCGGCACATCCGGCATCGGAAGTGCTGTGGCCGATGCGCTGGAAAGCCGGCCGGGAGAGGTCTTGCGCGCAGGGCGCTCCAATGGACTGGACGTTGAAGACCCGAAAGAGGTTGCTGTCTATTTCACCGCGATCGGTCCGGTTGATCATGTGGTTTTCACGGCCGGCAGCCAGGCGCCGGGTGGACTTGTGTCCGGTCTTGATCTCGAGGCAGCCAAAACCGCTTTCGACACGAAATTCTGGGGTGCGGTCGCGGTGGCACAGGCTGCGGCCAAGCATGTTCGACCGGGCGGTACCGTAACATTCACCAGCGGTTTTTTGGCGCGGCGAACGGTTCCCGGTACCTTTGTGAAAACCGCAATGAATGCGGCGCTGGAGACAGGTGCCAAGGTGCTGGCGAAGGAGCTTGCTCCCGTCCGGGTCAACGTCGTCAGCCCGGGCCTTACCGATACATCCGCTTACGCCGCAATGGATCCAGCCGCCCGGACAGCCATGCTGAACAAGGCTGCAGAGACCCTTCCCGCCGGGCGTTTCGCAAGACCTGCGGATGTGGCGGCAGCCTATCTCCTACTGATCGACAACCCTTCCATGACCGGTGCCGTGATCGATGTCGACGGCGGCGCCCTGATCAACTGACGTTTGTGAAAGGACTTTCCATGAGCAGCCTGTTCGACCGATATGACCTCGGTCCCCTTGCCCTGCCGTCGCGCATCGTGATGGCTCCCATGACGCGCTCGCGCAGTACGCAGCCGGGCAATGTGCCCAATGACATGATGGCGGACTATTACGCCCAACGGGCAAGCGCCGGGATGATTGTCAGCGAGGCCACGCAGATCTCACCTCAGGGCCAGGGTTACAGTTTCACACCCGGCATCCATTCGGCGGAACAGGTCGATGGCTGGCGCAAGGTGACGGACGCCGTTCACCAAAAAGGCGGACGCATGGTGTTGCAGCTCTGGCATGTCGGCCGCATGAGCCATGCCCAGTTCCAGGGTGGAGGCCAGCCGGTTGCCCCTTCGGCCATCGTCCCGGGTGCGTCCATCTGGGCAGTTGATCCGGAGACCGGGCAGGGTGGCATGATCGAATGTCCCGTTCCGCGAGCACTCACTGCTGAAGAGGTTTCTGCCATCGTCGAGGACTACCGGACAGCTGCAGCCAATGCCAGGGCAGCCGGGTTTGACGGTGTCGAGATCCATGCCGCCAATGGGTATCTGATCGACGAATTCCTGCGATCGACCTCCAATCGGCGGACGGATGCTTATGGCGGCAGTCAGGAAAACCGCATCCGGTTTGCGCGGGAAGTGGCCGAAGCCGTTTCAAAAGTCATCGGGGCGGAGCGGACCGGCATTCGCTTTTCACCCTTCATCACCCAGCGCGGCATGGACGATCCGGCCGCACCGCAGACGATCCTGAAGCTCGCCGGGGAACTGGACAAGATCGGTCTTGCCTATGTTCATCTTGCCGAAGCCGATTGGGACGACGCGCCTGAAACGCCCGAAAGCTTCCGGGCTGCCTTGCGAGAGGCCTACTCCGGTACCGTCATTGTTGCCGGCGGCTATACCAAGGTGAAGGCAGACCGGATCCTTGCAGATGGATATGCGGACCTCGTTGCCTTCGGTCGTCCTTTCATCGCGAACCCGGACTTTCCGCGCCGCCTGGCGGACGGATTGCCGCTTGCCGATTTCGATGGGTCGACGCTCTTCGGTGGAGATGCCGCAGGTTACACAAGCTATCCGGTGGCAGCATGACCAACCCAATGAGCAAGGCAGAGATCGCAATGGCTACCGACAGGGTCGGGACGCATCTGGTGTCGGAAGAAAACGGCGTGAAAGTCTGGCATCTTCGACTGGCGCCGGGAGAGACGCTGCCCGCCCACCGGCACGAGCGGCCTTATTTCTGGAGCGTCCTGACCGATGGCAAGGCGACTTCTCGTCAGGCGGATGGCCGCATTCTGGACGTGACCTACAGGGCGGGTGATACCCGGCATATGTCAGATCTGTCGCCGGATACGGCCTTCGTGCACGATCTCACCAACACGGGCGAAGCGGAACTTGTTTTCGTGACCGTCGAATTCGTTCGGTAAACGGGTTTCGGCGTCAGGACGAGTGGAATGAGGACGATACCTGTTGCTTTGCTGCGAGCACAGGATCGTCCTTTTCAGCGTCTGCGGCAGCATCAGGCGGCGTATACTTGTGCGTTTATTTTCAGCTTGAATGACGCTATAATTGTGTCCTTGGGTTCCGAAGCCTGGGAGAACGTGCGGTTGGCCGTATTTTGACCGACAAGACGCATATTCTCATCCGACCGTCGGCGGTTGACTGACGTGTCGGCTCGAAGAGACAGGCTCGATTGATTTAACGATTCTCGATACGGTGTTGGTCATGCCGGTAACCAGTGCAGAGCTGAAGCAGCATCTGGAGCAGAACGAAGCGGCTGTCGACAGGGTGTTGCGCCGGGTTCAGGGGTTCACGGATTCCCTGATGACGCTGGATGCCTTGCGCAGCACGGCGGGCATCACCGGGCAGCCTATTGAAGAACTGCTGGCTGATTTTCTGAACGAGGAAAATCTTGGCTGGGAGTTCATGTTCCACCTCACCCAACCAATCGAGCCGATCAACGCCGCCAATTTCGACCTCGAGGATCTCGGTGATTTCGCGCACAAGATGCTGGGCTTCAAGCTGTATGTTTTCGACGAAATAGGGTTTTGCGGTATCGCGACACTCGTGTCTCACCGGCTCGCGCTGACCGCCTGGCATGTGACAGTCAAGGACAAGCGGAAGGAGCGTCGGTCCGGCCTCACGGTTCGCACGCAAGAAGGGAGCAAGTCGCTGCGCGTGCTTGGTGTGCGTTTCGAGATGCCTTGCCATGACGATCAATGGGATGTCGGTCTGCAGGACGGGGATATCCTGCGTGCCAACCCGGATGTCGCCTTGCTCGCCATCGAGCAACCGATGACAACGTATTACGAATTGCCGGTGAAACCTCCGGCGTGGATCACCGGGCGGAGAAAGCTTTGCCTGAGCCACAGACAAGACGACAACGGCAGGGGCGTCACCTTCGTTACCGGTCGTGCGACGATCGATGATCCGCCTCGTATCCAACTGGAATGGGAGGACGGTGTCACCAGACCCGGGTCGTCAGGCGGGTCGGTTTTCGACACGGATCTTGCATTCGCCGGCTTCCATCAGGGACAGCTGAACGGCGTTTCCGAGATCGTTCCTTACGCCACCTTCGCCGGCATAGAGGAATTTACCCAGGCAATTGCGGAGGACCGGGCACCGCCTTACATCTATTCGCTGACAGGGCGTGTCGATGGTCATCTGATTATCGGACGGCAGCGCTATTGTCATGCCATCCATGACGTGGTGCGGGGAGCCGCCCGTCACTTGCGCGGGATCTGGATCAAGCGGATGGAGATCGACCAGACGACGGGACTGGAATTTTCCTACGATCTCTTGTGTCAGGTTCTGGCGCAGAACGGTCAAACGGCGCAGGTGTTCAGGGTTGAACTGTCTCTGGGAATGGAAGACCTGCTGGAAACGCTGAACGAGAGATTGCACGGCGGAACGCCGCTGCTGGCACGGCCGGGGGCTGCGGACGACGAAACCAGTGAAGGGGCAAGCGACAAGGACCGCGCCAGGCAACTGGTGGACCTCCTGGCCAAGACGACCGGCGCTACTGCGGACAAGCCGAGCTGGATTTATTTCGACAATCCGCGCGGAGGCTTGCGCAAGGCGGCACAACAGCAACTGGAACTGCTTCTGGCAATGATCCTGAGCGATACGCGCCTTCGATTTGTCATGGCCGGTGGAGAGACCTACAGCGTTCCGGGGCCAAAGGCGGAAAATGCCAGTGCGCTGACGGGGCCGGGAGTGATGGTGGATTACATCGGCCAGTTCGACCGCGAGGATGTGCGTCATACGCTTGAGGCGATCAACCGATCGCTGGGGCTTGGCCTGCCGACGCATGTGGTCGATTTCGTTCTGATGCAGGCCCTTCACGGCGTGCAAGCCCAGGGAACGGTCTATCGCAGTGCGGAAGTGAAAACCGTTTCGGAGAATCTGCAAAGGTCTCTCGCACCGTTGCTTCCGGCCGAAGGAGCATCATCGCCATGAGCAAGGACGGTGACCAGCTCTCGGAAGGCCTGAAGGCGGCCATGCGGTTTGCCGCAACGCGCAAAACCTTCACGCCGCGTGATGCGGTGGAGGCGGCGTCCAAGGTCTTGCAGGAGAAGCTGACGCCATTGACGATTGCCCGGCTGCTGACGGAGCTCAACAAGGTCGTCCTGGAAATTTCCTCCGAGCCGGTCTGGTCTCTTCGCAACGGGCCTCGCCATGGTGTGCTCAAGACCATCGAAACACCGGAGGAAGACACACCTGTTGCCAGAGCCCTGCGTGGTGACGAACCGTTCTCGCAGGAGACCATCGAACGACTGATTGCGGAAACACCGGATCTGCCCGAGCAGGATCAGCTCAAACGGATCGAAGAGATTTCCGATGACCTCGACAGGGCCGGACCGAGTGCGCCTGCCTATCCGTTGCTGGTGCGCCTGCGCGGTGTCATGAACCGCGTGGATGCCGCAAGGCGGGCCAATGCCATGCTGAGCCGGGAGTTTTTTGGCCGGGAGAAGGAACTGGCCCGCTTGCTCGACTGGTGCGCGCGGCCCCAGGAAAAAACACCTGTCAGCGCCTTGTTCATCACCGGCCTGCCGGGTATCGGCAAATCCTTTCTGATTGACCGGGCAATGGCGGAACACAGGTCTGTTCAAAAGGCGCCAATCGTTCTGCGCCTGGACTTCGACCGGCGCGGGCTGAACCTGGAAGATCCCGACAAGCTGGTACATGAGCTCTCCCGCCAGCTGGGTGACATCCTGACAGACGAAGCCCCCAGACTGCGTGACCTGAGGCTCAAGTATTCCGGCAATGCGGAAACGACCGGCACGACGGTGAGCAGTACCCTTTTGCCGACCGAGCTGGTCGATGCCATGGGCGCTGCGGTGCGGTCGCATGGCGGGCAGGTGGTCCTGGTGCTGGATACGCTTGAAGTGCTGCGTGGTCATGGCGAAACCCGGCCCATTCTGCTGTTCGAGGTTCTGGACAATCTGGTGCGGGCCGGGCTGTCGCCGATCTCGATCATTGCGGCCGGGCGGGGAGATGCACTTGATTCCGTTCGTAAACGCATCGAGGGACCGCCTCTGGAGCTGGAAGGCCTGAGCGAGACGGAATCCCGCAATCTTCTGGACAAGTTGGGGGCTCCCCCGGATTTGCATGACAGGATCTTCGAACTTTCGCGTGGCAACCCGCTGATGCTGCGGCTTTCAGCCAAGGTAACGCAGGCGGAGGACTTCGATCCGGGTGAACTGGAATACGGCGAAGCAGGCAGCATCACGGAAGCCTATCTTTACCGGGCTATCCTTTCGCGCATTGACGACCCGCTGCTGGCGAAGCTGGCACACCCTGGTCTTGTCCTGCGCCGGATCAGCGCCGAGGCAATCCAGTTCGTTCTGGCGCCGGCGCTCCGGCTCGGTGAGGATATCGATGAAGCTGCGTCCAGGCGACTTTGGCAGGAACTCAGCAGCCACCATTGGCTGGTGGCCGTTGACGGTCAGGACTGGCTGAAACACCGCGGCGACCTGCGGCGGGAAATCCTGCCCATGCTCTACGTCGAAAAGCCGGAGCTGGCCGCAAGAATCGACCGGGCGGCGGCGAACTGGTTCGCCGGGTTTGACCGTGAGACCGCGCTCTATCATGCCTTCCAGGCGACGCGTGCCGGAGACCCGATGCCCGAATTCACCGCAGCCGACGTTGCGGGCCTCAGCGAAGATGAACTGGACGAACTTCCTCTTCCGGCGACGAATGCCATTCTGCAGGAGCGCGGCGAGCGCTCACGCCGGGCGCGCTACACCAGCAGCGAGCAGGGAACATCCGAACCGGTTCCGACTTCGAAAGCGGAGGAGGTCGAGCCGGAGCTGATCCGCGAACTCGAACTGACCCTTCGGCGGGGAGATGTGTTCGAGGCCGATCATATCTTCACCCTCAACAACGCCTTTCCACGAAATCCGTCACCTTCCCGTCCCGAAGCTGCTGCCACGCTTGCCTATTTCTGGCTCTCCGGCCAGTGGGCGCGGGCCATGTCCCTTTGGCGGAAGCTGCCGAAATCCTTGCTCGAACGATTGAGCCGGGAAGACCCGGGCCTCTACGGGCTGGTCCTGCTGGAAATCGAGGCGGAAGCGGATTTCGACGGACTTGTCGCCCGGTTGCGTGGTGATGAAAAACTGGCGGCAACAGCCTGGCAGGCGCGTTCCGAGGGTTCCAGGATTGCCCTGAAAGGGGCGCTGGAATTCGCTCTCATGGCCAGCCAGGAAGGGCGCCCGGAGTATGTGGAGATCCTGGATCCGGTTGCCATGTCCGTCTTCAGGTTCGGCGAGAGGGTTTCGGAGTACCCGGCAGATGCAATCCGGCAGGGTGCCAACCGCGCCGAGCGGTTTGCGATCATGACCGGACAACAGCATCCCGACACGGATCAGCACACCATTGCCCGAATGAACCCTGCGATCGCGCCCTTGAGCGTTCTTGCCCGCATTCAGCACAGTCCGCGCATGGCGCAATATCTGCGCGGCTTTTACGAGGGGTTGCATGAAACGCTGGAGATGCTGGGAACACCTGATCTCTTCGACAGTTTCGAACGCTATTCCAGCGACATCGAGATCGAAGGACCGGAAATTCTGGGAGCACTGGGCCTTACCTGCGACTGGGTAGGGGCATTTGCAGTGTTCAATGCTGTTCCGGATGCGCCGACGGTTGCGCGGGCGGCCGAACGCTGGCGTCGCTTCAGTGGCGGTATCTGGTCCTACCCGGGTACGCCGCCGTCTTACTGGGGCAACGGCGAGAGCGATGTCTTGCTGATGGCGCGGGTCAACAGTCTGCTTTCGCGGAAGGATCCGCCGGCAACCGCCCGTGCGCTGTTGCGGCGATTGGCCTATGCGGCCGACTATCCCGACACGGAAGAAGGGGCCCGGCGTGCCCGGAGTGTTTTCGAGCGACGGCTGATGCGGCCTCTGGCAATGGCGATGACCGCGGGCTCTGCCCAGGACATTGCAGCTGCCCTTGCACCCAGGCTCATGGGGCCAGCCTTGACAGCGGCGTTGGCCGTGATCGGGGCTGATGCTGCGAAAAGAAACGAACCGGTCGACGCGTCGACATTGTTCTAGTCGCGTGCGTTTGCAGGTTCGTCAAACACGAAAGAAAGGAGAGAACCGGGCACTGTTCAGGTTCCGTGTTTCCGGCAAGGCCGCAAGCCTCGTCGATGCCCGAACCTATGGGGAATACCGGACAATAATACAGACATTGATATTGGAGGAATTTCCATGAACACGCGAGCATTATTGGAAAGTCAGGGACGGCTCGAAGCATTGAAATCGGGCGGACGGCTTGAGGCTGCGAAACGCGCCATCGAGGCAGGACACCCCTTTGTTGAGCAACTTGGACTGGACATACCGGATACGCTTGATGCGCTGGATATGTCCCTCGGCCAGCTTGAAGCCGCCGGCACGCCGTTGACGCAACTGGAAGCCATCGTGCGACTGGTTACCCGGCCGCCGATGGTTGTTGAAAACGGCGCGGTCTCGCTGATCCCGCTGCCGGATGAGTTTGGTGCCGACATAGACATCAAGATCAAGCGGAACGAACACTGGATCGGCTCGGTCGGGCGGGTTGAATTCATCAACCACTCGATGACCTGGGGCGGAACCGCCTGGGTGGTTGGAGAAGAAGCCGATGGCCGGCATCTTCTTGTCGTGACCAACCGGCACGTCGCCAAGATTGTCGCACGCCGAAACGCCAGGGGAGAGGGCGTCTTCATGCGCTCGCCCTTCACGATGGTCCGTTACGGTGCGCGCGTGGATTTCAACGAAGAGGTTGGCGCGTTGCCGTCAGACGAGCGCCCGGCCGAGATCCTTCGCTTCACCTATCTTGCAGATGATGCCAGCGCCGATGTCGCGATCGGGCGGATCGAAAAACCTGCCGGCTTCGCCGTGGCGCCCTTGCCTCTGGTGGATACGGACGCGGAAACGGACGAGATCGTTGCGGTGATCGGCTATCCGGCCTTCGACAGCCGAAACGACCGCACCGAAATGGAGAAGTATTTCAAGGGCCTCTACGATGTGAAGCGGTTTGCTCCGGGCAAGATGATGCCGGTTGAGCCGGGAACCGTGCTCAGCCACGACTGCACCACGCTCGGTGGAAACTCCGGCTCGCCGATCCTGAGCCTTGATCGCAACAAGGTGGTGGGGTTGCACTTCGCCGGAGCCTATGGAATTGCCAACAGCGCTGTCAGGGCGAGCACGCTGCGGGACCTTCTGTCAGGCAATCGGCCCACACAGGTTCTGGTCGAGGCTAGCCTTGAACAGGAGGTGGCCGACGGTTTCCACGACCCGAACCATTTTATCGGCCGGAACGGCTACGATCCCAACTTCCTGTCGAAAAAGGTCGACTTTCCGAAGTTGCCGGACGGCATGTTCAATCTGGCCAGCCCGGCGGATGCGCTCGCTGGTCGTCCGCATGAGCTGCGCTATACCCACTTCGGGCTTCTCTATGATGTCGATCGCAGAAGCCCCGTGGTCACCGTCGTCAACATCGACGGCGAAAAGGCAATCAAGATCAAACGCAAGAAACCGGACAAGTGGTTTTTCGATCGGCGCATTCCTGTGGAAGCGCAACTCGGCAAGGGCGACTTCCCGGGAGATCTGGACCGGGGACACATGGTCCGGCGCGAGGACCCGAACTGGGGCGATGACCGCCCGGTGGCGCAACTGGCAAACGACGATACGTTCCACTACACGAACGCCTCGCCGCAGCATTCCTCCCTCAACCAGAACCGGTCCACCTGGCAAGGTCTGGAAAACCATATCCTCGACAGCACAAAGACCCATGCCTTCCGTGCAACGGTCTTTACCGGCCCCCTTTTCGACGACGACGAGGATCCGTTCCTCGATGGGGTCGGCATCAATTTGCCCCTGCAGTACTGGAAAGTGGTGGTGATGGATGCCTTGCAGGACGACGGCAGTCTTCGCCTGCACGCGACCGCCTATCTGTTAAGCCAGGGACAGGCCATTCAGAAATACCTGCAGGACCGCCGCGAGTCGGAAGCTGTCGAAGGGTTCGCCTTTGGTGAGTACAAGACGTTCCAGGTGTCCGTTGCCTTTCTGGAAGACCTGTCGGGCTTCGATTTCGGACCGTTGAGGGATGCAGACCCGCTGGCGGCGCTTGAAGACGAGCTTGAGCTGCCCGACAGCGGACCGCAGTTTGTCGAGATCACGGGAGCAGATTCTCTGGTCCTGTGAGGAAATGTGAGCCTGCCGCCGCTCCGGTCTTTGCCTTTATCGACAGGGCCGGAGTGGCAGGTGTTTGACATCGACGACTTGAGTTGCGCTAGACCAGGAACGGGTAGCCACCCTCCAGTTTCAGAAGGGCGATCTTTGTTTCCGTACCGCCCGAGCCGGAATATCCGCCAAGGCCGTTCGCCGACAGGATCCGGTGGCAGGGAATGATGATCGGTATCGGGTTGGCGCCGCAGGCCTGGCCGATCGGCTGACCGTATGTGTCCAGTTCCCTGGCAAGGTCGCCATAGGTGCGGGTTCCGCCATAGGGGATTGCGAGCATTGCCTTGAACACCGCCTGGTGCAGCTCGCCGCCTTTCGGGGCGAGCGGCAGGTCGAAGGTTTTCAGATCACCCGCAAGATAGGCCTGTACCTGGCGTGCCGCTTCCTTGAGCAACGGTGTTTCTTCTTTGCCAGAGGGCCCGTTCCAGTGTAATTGGGTGATTGCGCCGTCAACTTCCGTAATGGAAAGGCGTCCCAGCCATGTTTCAATTTCTGCAACCGGCATAACCGTCCCCGCTTGTCTTTTAAGGTTAGGTAGTGGGTTGGTGCAATTATCTCAACCGGACCGTTCCTGCCGGGACATGTCCGCTACTCTCTTTTTCATCTGCGGATGATCGTTTGAAAAGGGCCGCCGCCGATGGCGCATGACAGTCAGCACCGTTCGACCGGCAATGCCGCCGCTGCCACGGCGCCGCTCGCCGGGATCGGTCTCATCGTGCTGGCTTGCCTCAGTTTTTCCGTTCTGGATGCAACGGCCAAATACATGTCGGCCAGCCTGCCGACGCTGCAGATCGTCTGGATGCGGTTCGTCAGTCATGTGATCCTGTCCCTGGTCCTGTTCCAGGTCTGGAAGAAACCTTCGCTCCTGAAGACGAACCGGCCGGTCCTGCAGATCGTGCGGTCGTTCTGTCTGCTCGGCACCACCATTTTCAACTTCCTGGCGGTTCGTTACCTGCAGCTGGCCGAAACAATGTCGATCATGTTCGCCGCGCCATTCGTCATCACGGCCCTTGCCGGGCCGCTGCTGGGTGAATGGGCCGGATTACGCCGCTGGATTGCGATCATTGTCGGCTTCATCGGGGTTCTGGTGGTCACCCGGCCAGGACTTGGCGGTATGCACTGGGCGGCGATCTATTCGGTTGCGGCCATGTCCTTTTATGCGGTCTATGCGCTGCTGACACGCCAGCTCACGGCAACGGACAGCTCTGCCGGAATGCTGATCATTTCAGGTATTGTCGCAGCCATTGCCATGGCGCCGGCCGGTATCTCGGTCTGGGTCACGCCTCCGGACCTGTGGACATGGGTTCTGCTGTTCGCGACCGGCGCTTTTGGTGCGGGTGGGCATTTCCTGTTCATCATGGCGCACAGGATCGCGCCTGCACCGGTACTGGCGCCCTTCATCTATACGCAGATTGTCTGGATGATCGCGCTTGGCTTCCTGATCTTCGACGACGTGCCCACGTATACGACCATTCTCGGGGCAGCCATCGTTGTCGCATCCGGCCTCTACATCCTCTACCGGGAACGCGTGAAGGGGATCTGATCAAGGCTGCATCTGCCCGTACGCTGGCCTTAGGCGGTTGACGGGATTGGATAGTTCCCTTCTTAATACCCGCCGGGGTTAAAACAACCGCCGGTCAGGAAGGATCGCCAGCCTTTAAGGGAGGTGTGGGATGGAGCTGAACCGCCGCAGTTTCTTGACAGGGGCAGCAGCCACGGCAGGCTCATTGGCCTTGCCGCAGATGGCGCACGCCAATGCAGCTGCAAACGCTTATTTCAGTGGCTATCAGGAAGATAGCGGGTTTCAATACAGAAGAACCAACTTCAAGAAGATCGATCCCGTCTGGCATCGACAGATGGTGAAGTATTTCAGTGACGAGCCACCCGGCACTGTGGTGGTCGATACCAACAATCACTTCCTGTACTGGGTATGGGAAAACAACACCGCGCTTCGTTATGGAGTTGGCGTCGGGCGTGAAGGCTTCCAGTGGTTCGGCCGCGCCCGGATTGACCGCAAGGCCCTTTGGCCGCGGTGGGTGCCGCCACCGGAGATGCTGAAGCGGCAGCCGGATCTGCCAAGAATGGTCGAAGGCGGAGCTGCCAACAATCCACTAGGGCCACGGGCCTTGTATCTCTATCGGGATGGAAGCGACCTCGGGTACAGGCTGCATGGCACGCTGGAGCCCTGGAGCATCGGCCATGATGTGTCGAGTGGCTGCGTGCGCATGTTCCCGGAAGACATTGTCGACCTTTACCAGCGCTGCCCGAAGGGAACCGGCGTTCTGGTGCTGGAACATCTTGGAGAGAAAGCGGGCTGAGCCCGTTCATCCGGAGCAATTTGCAATCGACCGGCGGAGCTGCAGTCGAAGGGGCTGAGGGCTGCCGGGCGAGGGGGAAACTTAAAGAGGATTTGGGGGCTTTCCTTGGAAAATACATTTGGCCGGATCGGCCGGGGTGCAGTTTTTGCGCTCATGATCGGATTTGGAGTCGCCGGCTGCAACAGCGCGGGTGGATTGTCGTCACCCGATGTGACCAACGCACCGGCCGCCGGTTTCGGAAATATTTCGTCGGGTTCGGAAGAGGAATTCATCATCAATGTCGGTCGCCGGGTCTATTTCGACCAGGGCTCGGCTGTGGTCACCGATGAGGCTCGCATCACAATCGAAAATCAGGCCAAGTGGCTGAAGTCGAACAAGAAGTGGCTGGTCAAGATCCAGGGCCACGCCGACGATCCGGGCAGCGAGGCTGCGCAGAAGACATTGTCGACCCAGCGGGCGAACGCGGTCATGGCCGAACTGGTCAAGTTGGGGGTCAACCCCAAGCGCATGTGGGTGAAGGGGTATGGCGTGGAGCGTCCGGTAACGGATTGCGACAAGGTAACCTGTCAGTCTCAGAACCGCAGGGTTGTCGTCAATCTACGTGAGGAATTCGACGATTCCGCTCCCGCTGGACGGCGCTGATCTTTGTGAGGGGCTTCGATCCCAAACTTCGGAAAAACAGAAAAACCTGTTTACCCAGAGGGGAGAGGGCTATAACGGTCTCTCCCAACGCCGCTGCGGTTATTGAGAAATAGGAATGTCTGAAGACAACGGTTCCCCTCCCTCCCAGCCGGAATTTCCGCAAAAGCCTGGTAAAAGGCTCACTCTCGGGCACATTGCCGACCAGCTCGGTATTTCCACGGCAACCGTGTCGCTGGCGCTTCGGGACAGTCCGCTTGTTGCCGAGGAAACCAGGGCGAAGGTCAAGCAGACCG
Organism: Labrenzia sp. PO1; assembly: GCF_012273635.1. NCBI lineage: Bacteria > Pseudomonadati > Pseudomonadota > Alphaproteobacteria > Hyphomicrobiales > Stappiaceae > Labrenzia > Labrenzia sp. PO1. Next base: position 1,672,700 of record NZ_JAAXCR010000001.1, on the reverse strand, counting down.
CGGAGGAGATCGGATATATCTACAACCGGTCGGCGGCTTCTCTCAGAACCGCCCGCAGCCAGATTGTGGGCGTTGCCGTTCATGACATCCTGAACCCTTACTTCGCCGAAGTCTTTTCTGCGCTTGAGGATGTTCTGGAAGAGCAGGGGCAGATGATCTTCATCTGCAACCACCGTGACGACGTCAAACGCCAGCGTGCGTTCGTCAACACGCTGTTGCAGCACCGCGCGGACGGATTGATCCTGTGTCCTTCGGTCGGAACTTCGGCCGAAGAGATCAACAGGCTGGTGGACCAGGGGATACCCGTGACGCTGGTGGCGCGCGAGGTTCCGGGGGTCTGGGCACCGTGCGTACGCGGTGACGATCTTGCCGGCACCTATCAGATCACCAAGCACCTGATCAAACAGGGGCACAAGGACATCGCCATGGTTGGCGGTCGCCGTGGCAGCTCGACCGGCCGCTACCGCAATGCGGGCTGGCGCAAGGCGCTGGAAGAAGCGGGGATCGATCCCGCAAGCCAGCTTGACCTGCCGGAGCTGATGACTCAGGCCGATGGCCGGGCTGCAGTGCCGAAGATCCTGGAAGCCGAACATCGCCCCACAGCCATCGTCGGCTTCAACGATCTCGTCGCCCTTGGAATGATGACCACGTTCCGGCGAGCGGGGATCGAGCCGGGGCCGGACATGGCGATTACCGGTTACGACGATATCGACGGCGCCGATGCGCGTACGCCCGCGCTGACGACGGTGTCAGCCCAGCCGGACAAGATCGGACGGTTGGCTGCACTGACCCTGCTGCGCCAGATCGCGGGTGACCGCGTGCCCAATACGCCCATCGTGATCGAGCCCGATGTGCGGATCCGTGAAAGCTCGCCGCCTCCCGGCGTGCGCCTGGCCCCCAAGCTGGCCGACTAGACAAGTCGGCTGGCGATTGCCGCCTGCTTTTAAGAGGCCGTCGGATCATCCGGTCGACCCTCGCCCCGCGCGGGTCTGGAACAATCCAAAAAATTTCGAGGCGGCGGTTCCCTGAATCCGGCTCACGCTTCGCCTGTCCGCGATGACTGCTACGTGGCTCGTCATGTTCGGATGCAAAAACGGGCGGCCAGAGCCGCCCGTTCCAGGTGTTCCTGCTGTCTAAGGTCAGCGCGGCTCGTCCGCCAGTCCCTTGAAGATGGCGTAGCAGGCCAGCAACAGCACGATCGTGAAGGGGAACCCGGTCGAGACCGCCATTGCCTGCAGGGCTCCCAAACCCCCGCCAAGCAGAAGCGCGATGGCGACCAGACCTTCGAAGGTGCACCAGAACACGCGCTGCGGCACCGGAGCATCGACCTTGCCACCTGCCGTGATCGTGTCGATCACCAGAGAGCCGGAGTCCGAGGAGGTGACGAAGAACACGATGACCAGAATGATGGCGATGAACGAGGTGATCGATGCCATCGGCAGATCGGCAAGCATGCCGAACAGCGACAGTTCAGGGCTGTAGCTCGCGATCACGTATTCATGCACCTGGCTGTCGTTGCTGGCCAGGACCTGTTCGATGGCGGTGCCGCCGAACGCAGTCATCCAGATTACGGACACGATGGTCGGAATGATCAGGACGCAGACGATGAACTCCCGAACAGTGCGGCCACGGCTGACGCGTGCAATGAACATGCCGACAAACGGCGACCAGGAAATCCACCAGGCCCAGTAGAACGATGTCCAACCCTGGCGGAAGCTGTCGTCCTCGCGGCCGAACGGCATCGACAGCGGTACGATTTCCCTACCGTAGGCAATAATGTTGGAGAAGAAGTCGGAGACCAGCGTTGCGGTCGGACCAGCGGCAATCACGAAGACCAGCAGCAGAGCCGCAATCAGCATGTTGATCTCCGACAGAACTTTCACGCCGCCGTCGAGACCACGCAGAACCGAGACCAGCGCAACGCCGGTGATGCCGATGATCAACACGACCTGTGCCGTGGTGCTGACAGGAATGCCGAAGACGAAATCGAGACCCGCATTTGCCTGCTGGGCGCCAAAGCCAAGTGAGGTCGCGAGACCGAAAAGGGTCGCGAACACGGCCAGGATATCGATGACATGGCCCGGCCAGCCCCAGGTGCGCTCACCGAAGATCGGATAGAATACCGAGCGCATGGTCAGCGGCAGACCCTTGTTGAAGGAGAAGATCGCAAGAGCGAGTGCGACCACGGCGTAGATCGCCCAGGGGTGCAGGCCCCAGTGGAAGATGGTTGCGGCCATGCCCATGGCCTTCGCGGCCGCGACATTTTCCGGAATGATATTGCCGTCGGCGTCGAAGGGCTTTGGCACACCGATCGGCTCGGAAAAGGCCATGTGATAGACCGGTTCCAGAACGCCGAAGAACATCAGGCCAATGCCCATGCCGGCGGCGAACAGCATGGCGAACCAGCCGAAGTAGGTATAGTCGGGCTCGGCGTCCTTGCCGCCGATGCGGACGTTGCCGAGGGGTGTGACGATCAGCGCCAGGCAGACGAGGACGAAGACGTTGCCGGAGATGATGAAGAACCAGTCGAGGTTCGATGTCAGCCACTTGCGCAGATGATCGAACATCGGGCCGACTTCGGTCTGAAAGGCAAGGGTCAGAAAGACGAAGGCAACGATGGTCAGGCCAGAGACCAGGAAAACCGGATTGTGGATGTCGAGGCTGAAAGGGCCGACAGAAGTTTCGATGTTGTCCTGGCCAATCTCGTATTCGGTGTCGATGAGATTGGCGGCGCCTTCCGGATCCGGAATGCCTTGATTGTCGCTCATGGGAGCGCTCCTTTTGTTCGGGAAACGGGTTATCTCACGAGGAAGACGGAAACATCTGCATGGCTCGCGACGCGTCCACCGTTCGACGGCCAGAAGTGATCCGGCACGTGCGGGATGTGCGTTGCCATGACCACGAGATCCGCACCGGTATCGTGAACAGCCTTCAGAATCGCGTTTTCCAGGTCGACAGCCGGATCGTGAGAGAAAACGGCATGACCGGTAGCGGTGATCCCGTGTTTCTGCCCTTCTGCGGCAGCGTAGGCAGCCAGCTTTTCCCGAAACTCGTCCGGAGTGTGGGCAAGGGCGCTTGGGGTGTTTGAAGTTACCGCCGCAAATACCACGGGAATACTATTGGTTTTTGCTATATAAGCACCCGTTGCGATGGCTTTTTCAAGTTTATCCGCATGACTGAGGTCAATCGGAACTAGTATTTTTGTGAACAAATGTCCCTCCAAGATCTGTTCAGGCAAGAATATACAAGATTCAAGCCGTAGAGGTCCTTGCGCGGAGGGTCCGCTTCAGTATTGCATTCTAGTGTAATGTCGTCTTGTCCCGCTCCGCTACGATTACACTACTGTTGCATATACGGAGGGCGGCGTCAAAAGAACGGCAAGAATACGTCCTGATGCGACATATTGGCGCGTTGGGTTTGAATTAGCGCGAAGTTTTGCGCGGGAAACCGGGAAAACGCTACGGCATCGCGTGTCAAACGTGGCCGCGAGCAGGCCAGACGGTCTGGGCCGGTCAGAGGGCCGGAGCGTGTTCCGGATACGAACTCTTGTGGGCAACGCATTTGTTGCGGCCCGTCGCCTTTGCCTCATAAAGCGCCGTGTCGGCCTTTTGCATGAGGGTCGAAAATTCCAGATCCTCGCGGGCGACGGTGGCAAGGCCCATGCTGCAGGTGACCGTCTGTTTGACGATGTCGAGCTGGCATTCCTCGATAATCTTCACCCGCAGGCGTTCACACACCAGCATGGCATCTTCGATTTCGGCGTTGTGCAGGATCATGCAGAACTCTTCGCCGCCAACCCGGCCGAAGATGTCGACAGCACGCAGGGCGCTGCTGACGGTATCGGAAAATTTTTTCAAAACCTCGTCGCCGGTGGCATGGCCGTACAGATCGTTGATCTGCTTGAACTTGTCGATGTCCATCATCACAGCCGTGAAGGGGCGTTTTGTGCGGCGGAAGCGTTGCACTTCGGTATTGGCCCGTTCCAGGAAAGCGCGTCGGTTCAGGATCTGGGTCAGGTCGTCGATGCTGGCGACCCGCTCCAGGTTGATCTTGGCGTTCATCAGGGCCTGGTGATCGCGCTGGCGGGCGATCTCATGTCCGACCCAGTCCGCGAACTGACGCACGATCTGAAGATCCGACGGGGAAAATGCCCTTTTGCGCACGTCCGGGGCGGTGAAGTTGATTGTCCCATGAACTTCACCATCCACGAGAATCGGGGCGCCGATATACGTCTCCAACTTGAAGATCTCGTGGCAGGGATGCCTGGCGAACTCCGAGCTCGCGGCATTTGCGGTCGCGATCGGCTCTTCGGACCTCAGCGTCAACAGACAATAGGTGTCCTGCAACGGGAACGAAGTGCCCGGAACGAGTTCTCCTTCCGGGCTCTGGGCGTGCGTGATCGTGTAGTGGTCGTCAATCACGTGACTGATAATGCCGAAGGGAACCTCGAAATGTTCGGTCCCCAGACGCAGGATTTCGGCAATCTTGTCTTCGTGGCCGAGCTCGCGGGTCGAGGTGATGGCATAAAGGTCGGCCAGCGTACGTTCCGTTTTCTTCCGGTCGGTTATATCGGATATCAGAACCACGATAGCTTCAACGGCACCATCATCGCCGAAGCGCGGGTTACAGCTCATCAGGCATTCGCGCAAAATGCCGTCGGGAAAATGGAAGCTGACTTCCGATGAAACCTTCTCACCGCTCATCGCTTCCTCGAAGATCGTGCGAACGGCTTCGCGTTCCTTCCAGGGCAAGCGGTCACGAAGCCGGGTGCCGATGAGAGTTTCCGGTTTTTCGTTAAACCAGTCACACGCGGTCTTGTTGATGAAGACGCATCTGCCCTCCAGATCGACCTCGGTGACGCTGGCGACAATGTTGTCGGCCATGAGCGAAAGGTTCTTGTAGGCGTTTTCGGCCTTGGCCTGAGCGTGTTTGAGTTCCGTGATGTCGAACCGGATGCCGGCGATGCCGCCGGCGCGGGTGCGGGTTTCCGAAATGCGCAGCCAGCGGCCGTCACTGAGGTTTTGCTCCAGGATCGAGCCATCGCCGGCCTGATGCCGATCGAGGCGCTCCGCCAACCATTCGTCGTCCGTCTTTCCGCCCGTCTCGTATTGCTTGCGGTTCAGGCCGAACCGCAGGATGTCCTCGAAACGATTGCCGGGGAACATGGCCGGTGCCGAATGGGCATAGATCTCGCGATAATTGTCGTTGCAGATAACCAGCCGGTCATCCTTGTCGTAGAGTGCGAAGCCTTCCGAAATCGCGTCCAGGGCATCTTCAAGCGTCAAGGCGATGTCGCTCAGTTTGCTTTCCAGCGCCTTTCGTTCCGCCTGATCCCGCGCGATAAACAGGATGCCGGTCAATGTGTGATCTGTATCGAACAGCGGTGCGCTGACAACCTCGACGGATACGGTCGACCCGTCTTCGAGCGCCAGATCTATTGAATAGGCCTTGCGGTTCCGGTGATCCGTTGGCGATTGGTAGAGTTCCGCCATCTGGGCAAACTGGTTCGGATCGGCGAAGAACCGTTTCGTTGTCGTGCCGACGACCTTTTCGCGATCCACCTTCAGCAGTTTGGACATAGCGTTGTTTACGAAAACGATGGTGCGTTCGGGGTTGGTCACGAGGACACATTCGTTCAAATCGCCGAACGTCTGTTCAAGATCCAAAGTGATGTTCTTGGTCATTTCCGTCCCCATTGTCCGACCTTTGTGCGGGCCGCGGTGTCATTCAAGACAATAAAAGTTTAATAAAAGGGATACGTAACGGAAGACTCCTTGAAGAAAATACGCATGTTAACCTTGGTCAGGTCTAGCGATCAGTATTTATGCCAAGTGCTCAGTTCTTGCGGTTTTCGTTCAGGAATTTTTCTATCCGTCCCAGCGCATCGCGTATGTTGTCTGTGGAATTCGCGTAAGACAATCTGATGTAGCCTTCACCCAATACACCGAAGTCGGGGCCGCCGATGGTCGCGACGCCGGTCTCTTCCAAAAGGGCGGACGCAAGTGCCTTTGCCTTCCAGCCGGTCTGCTTGATATTCGGAAAGGCATAAAAGGCACCAAGCGGAACGCGGCAGGAAATGCCCTCAATGGCGTTCAGGCCGTCAACGGTCACCTTTCGCCGGCCGTCGAATTCCCGAACCATGTCCGCCACTGCGGTTTGCGGTCCGGTAAGCGCTGCAAGAGCGCCGAACTGGGCGGGGGCGTTGACACAGGACCACGCGTTGACCGCGAGCTTGCGCGCCTTGTCGATCAGGCCTTCGGGCCAGAGGGAAAAACCCATCCGCCAGCCGGTCATGGCATAGGTCTTCGACCAGCCGTCGAGCAGGATGAGCCTGTCGCGCAGTGACGGGAACCCCAGCAGGGAGACGTGCTCCATGCCATCATAGGTCATCTGCGAATAGATTTCGTCGGACATGACGGCTACATCAGGGAAGCGTTCCAGCCCGGCGACGAGCTTTTCTATTTCATCGCGGGGGGTGACGCCGCCGGTGGGGTTCGCCGGCGAATTCAGGATCAGCAGACGGGTCTTGTCGGTGATCAGCGACAGCGTCTCTTCGGCAGAAAAGGCAAAGTCGTTTTCCTCGCGGATCGGAACCGGCACGGGCCGGGCGCCGGTGAACTCGATCATCGAGCGGTAGATCGGGAAGCCCGGATCGGGATAGAGAATTTCACTTCCCGGTTCGCCGAACATCAAGATGGCCATGAACATGGTGACCTTGCCACCGGGAACAATCAGAATGTTGCCCGGGTCAGTCTCCACTCCGTGACGTTTCAGAAGGTCGGTGGAGACTGCTTCGCGCAACGGGGCAATGCCGGTTGCGGGCGTGTAACCGTGCTGACCGTCGCGCAGGGCCTTGATGGCGGCTTCAACGATGTGATCCGGCGTTTTGAAGTCCGGCTGACCGATGCCTAGGTTGATGATGTCGCGGCCTTGTGCGGCAAGTTCCGTTGCCCGCGCCAGCACGGCGAATGCGTTTTCCTCGCCAATCCGGTCAAATCCGCCAATCGTGTGCAGCATTTTGGTCTCCATGCCTTTGCGCGCTTCCTCGAGCCGACGTTAATGCGGTGGACAAGGATTTGAAAAGGCTGAAGAACGGTCAAAGCGTTCGGGCGAGTGTCCACAGGTATGCCGGGAAAAGGGAAATTTCCGTACCGCCCTCCCAATACGGCGGTGAAATGCTTATATTCGCGCCCAAGCGGCCCGCCGACCGGCGGGCGACCCTTTATCTTCTGCCAGGAAAGCGCGCAATGACTGCGACCCAGGACAGCCAGGCACAGATCCCCGTTACCGTTTTGACGGGGTATCTGGGTGCCGGCAAGACCACACTTCTCAACCGGATCCTGACCGAAAACCACGGTCAGCGTTACGCGGTCATCGTCAACGAGTTCGGCGAAGTCGGTATCGATAACGATCTGCTCGTGGAATCCGACGAAGAAATCTTCGAAATGAACAACGGCTGCATCTGCTGCACCGTGCGCGGTGACCTGATCCGCACTGTGCAGAACCTGATGAAGCGCAAGAATGCCTTTGACGCGATCATCGTCGAAACCACCGGCGTTGCCGATCCGGCTCCGGTCGCACAGACCTTCTTCATGGACGACGATGTGCGTGCCGCCGCGAAACTCGACGCGGTTGTGGCCGTTGTCGATGCCCGCCACGTGCTGCAGCGTCTGGAAGACACCGAAGAGGCCGAAGACCAGATCGCCTTTGCCGACGTCATCCTGATCAACAAGACCGATCTCGTCTCGGGCGAAGAGCTTGCCACCGTCGAGGCGCGTATCCGTTCGATCAATCCGTATGCCGTGCTCCACCGTAGCGAGCGTTGCGGCATCGAGATCGCCAAGGTGCTGGATCGGGGTGCGTTCGATCTCGACAGGATCCTGTCGCTCGATCCGCATTTCCTCGAGCATGGTCATCATGCCGACGAATGCGGTCCGGACTGCGACCATGACCACCATCATCACGGCCACGACCATCATCATGACCATGGACACGATCATGGACATGGGCATCACCATCATCACCACGATGAGGATCCCCATTCGGTCAAGAGCATTTCCCTGAAGGCAGGCGACCTTGATCCCAACATGTTCTTTCCCTGGATCAACCAGGTCACGCAGGTTCAAGGCCCAAACATTCTGCGCCTGAAGGGCATCATTGCCTTCAAGGGGGATCCGCAGCGCTATGTCATCCAGGGGGTGCACATGATCGTTGAAGGCGATCATCAGCGCGACTGGAAAGAGGATGAGCCGCGAGAAAGCCGCCTGGTCTTCATCGGACGCGATCTCAACTGGGATGTCCTGAGAGACAGTTTCCAGGCCTGCGCCGCGCAATAAGGAAGAAGAGACTTGCCGACAGTTGCTCCCGTGGAGGTGGACGGCTTCGTCGTCCGCGCCGGCTACTTGAAAGACACGGCCTTTTTTGCGTCCGGAGAAGGCGACATCGTCCTGTCCGGACATGGTGAAACGAAACTGAAGCCGCACAAGGCCGGGCTTCTGGCTGCCGAGCCGACAATCGACGGCAAGGGGCTGATCACATCGGGTGACGACGGCTGCATCTTCCTGAGTGCGGCGGACGGATCGAGCGAATGCGTTGCCGAACGGCCGCGCAAGTGGATCGACCTGATCGCTGCCGGACCGTCCGGTGCGCTTGCCTTTGCCAGCGGCCGCACCGCCTGGGTGCGGTTCGCGGACGGGCGCGAAAAGGAATTCGCGCATGAACGGGCCGTCGGCGGTCTTGCCTTCGCGCCCAAGGGCATGCGGCTGGCAGTCGGGCGCTACGACGGAGCGACGCTTTGGTGGGCCGGCACGGACGGCGCACCGGTCGAGCTCAGCTGGAATGGCGCGCATCTGGGCGTGAGCTTTTCGCCCGACGGCAAGTATGTTGTTACCGCCATGCAGGAAAACGCATTGCACGGCTGGCGCCTGTCGGACAGCCAGGACATGCGCATGACCGGCTACCCGGCCAAGGTCAAATCGTTCAGCTGGTCGGTCAAGGGGCGATATCTGGCGACCTCCGGTGCCAATGCCGCGATCCTCTGGCCGTTCTTCGGCAAAACCGGGCCGATGGGGCAGACACCGCTGCAGTTGGGCACAAGGGGTGACAACCTGGTCAGCGCCGTTGCCTGCCACCCGAAGGAGGATGTCGTTGCTGTCGGCTATCAGGACGGCATGATCCTGATGTGCCGGTTCGAGGACAATGCCGAGGTACTGCTGCGGCGCCCGGGCCTGGGGCCGGTGTCTACAATGGCCTGGGATGCCGATGGAGTTCGGCTGGTCTTCGGAACGGAAACCGCGGAAGCCGGGATCATCAGTCTGCAGGACTGACAGGCCGTAACCTGGAAAGGGAGATCCTGACACGCGATGGCACGTATCATGATGCTGATTGTCATGTTGCTGAGTGGAACCGCGACGTCCCAGTTGCCGGAGTTCACACAGCAATATCGCCAGCGACTTGGTGGGGCCATCGACGCTCTGGAGGAAATTCTGGCCGATTTCAATCGTGACGCCGAGCGTTACGGGCTGACGTCGGCAGAAGCCATAGCACGTCAGAAATCCTCCGAAGATCCCTTTATCAGAGCGCGGGGCGACAGCATGCTGAACGCCGAAATCCGCTTGAGCAGGCTGAAACTGCAGCGGGAAGAGCTTGAAACGGCCGGGCCGCTGGATCGCATGATCATCTTTGCGCGCGGCTTCGACCCAACCCTGGCGCAGGCAACGGCCGAAGACTACGAGCCAGCCGTTCCGGTTACGCCGGCCGGCTTTGCCAGTGCAGGTGTCGGTGCGCTTGGCGGGCTCCTTGTCATGCGCCTGCTGATCGGCGCAGCGCGCCTTGGGCGCCGCACCAGACCTGCCCGGCACTAAACGCCCCGCCGGGCCGGCCTTTGGCGAAGCCTTTGACCGGCCGCCGGAAAATACGCTAAGCAGGGTTTCTGGAATGGCCCCAACGGGAAGGATGCCGGATGGACGCAATCACGCGGATGCGCTGCTTCATTCAAGTTGTCGATTCAAACGGATTTTCCGCAGCGGCCCGTGAAATGGGGCGTTCCAAGGCGCTGGTCTCGAAATATGTCGGCGAGCTGGAAGATGAACTGGGCGTGCGTCTGTTGAACAGGACCACCCGTCAGGTGTCGCTCACCGAAGTCGGCGAAGCCTATTACAAGGAAGCCGCCGAAATCCTGCAGCGGATCGATGATCTGCAAGCCTCGGTTCAGTCCTCGCACCAGGAAGTCCGTGGGCGTTTGCGTGTTTCGGCTCCCCGTTCGATGGGCGACGACCTGCTGAACCAGGCCATGATGCATTTTCTCGTGAAGTATCCGGAAATCAATCTGGACCTCAGGCTGGAAGACCGCTTCGTCGATCTCGTGGAAGAAGGTTTCGATCTTGCGGTCCGGGTCACCCAACTGGAAGATTCCAGCCTGATCGCCCGCAAGATTGCTCCCTTTCGCACCGTGGTGTGCGCCACGCCTGAGGCGATCGAGACCTATGGGGCGCCGAATGTGCCCGCCGATCTTTCCACACGGCCTTGCATCATCGATACGAACTACCGCTTCAAGCAGAACTGGGCCTTCTACACGAATGGAGAGCGTTCGTCGGTGGCAGTGAAAGGCCCGCTGGAAGTCAACAGCGCTGCCGCGGCGCGCGAAGCGGCATTATGTAACCTTGGTTTCCTTCGTACGCCGCTGTTTTTTGTGTCCAAAGATATCCGCGACGGCAAACTGGTTACGCTACTGGAGGCCTATGAGGAGCCGATGCGCGGTATTCATGCAGTTTATCCGCACCGCCGGCACTTGAGCGCAAAGGTGCGCGCCTTTGTTGATTTTCTGGTCGAATGGTATTCGTCAGGTCAAAACGACTGCTGATTTTTTTTAGCTGGTTCAGCTATTTCCCATTCCTTTGAGAATACGTTTTCGAATTTTATTTTCCGTTTCGTTTTTCTTGGTTAAATGAACGTAATCTGTAAATTTCTATCTATGGTTATTTAAGGAAAATTACTTACAATAAGTTTCGGTGAAGGTTTTCCTTGAAAAGCCGATGTATAAATCCCAAGGTTTACTCATGGAAAACGCGCAGGAACATATTGCCGCTCGCCTGGAAGAGGTTTTCTGGAGCCGGGGTTTCGCCGAGCCGAGCGTTCCCGAACTCAGGGCCGGCGCGGGTGTCAGCATGCGCACGCTTTACCGTCATTTTCCCTCGCGCGAGGCGATGGTGCTGGGCGCCCTTGAATACCGGCATCGGCGCTATCTCTCCTATGTTCGCGAAGGTGTGACGTCGCCCGGGCTTGAGGCCGCCGTTCAGCTGTTTGACAAGCTGGGTGGCTGGATGCGCATGACGGCGGGCAAGGAGTGTCTGTTTCGCCAGGCGCTTGCAGCCAATCCCGGCAGCACAGAAATAGCGGCGATGGTCAAGCGCCACAAAGGCGAGCTTCTGCGTTTCTTCGGCGAATTGAGCGGGCAGGAAAGCTTCGCCTCGCGTCTTTACCTCCTGCATGAAGGTGTCACCGCCTGTTATGCGGAAATGGGGGAAAGAGCCGTTGAGGACGCGAAGAACCTTGTGAGGCAGATGTTCAAGGCAGCCAACGAAAGCCAGCTTTCCTGACCTGAGCATTAAATCAGGTGCACTGTTGCGGTGCTTTCTTCTGCCGACCGTATGCAGGCACGACAACCGGAAACGGGCAAAGCAAAAAACGGCGGCTCAAGGCCGCCGTTTCCGTTTGTCGTGAAAGTTTTAATCAGGCCGATTTCGCTTTTGCCAGACGCTCTTCCGCCATTGTGTCGGCCACGCGTTCCGGGGTGCTGCCTTCGCGGGCGGCCCGCTCGAAAATCGTTGCCAGGGTTTCGCCGATGGCGATCGTCTTTTCACGCACCAGCTTGTCGCCGCTGTCCGCTGTTGCCAGGGCAATGGAGATCACGCCACCGGCATTGATCGCGTAGTCGGGAGCGTAGAGGATGCCGCGTTTCTTCAGGGCCTCGCCGTCCGCCGGCGTCTGCAGCTGGTTGTTGGCAGCCCCTGCAACGATCTTCGCCTGGATTTGCGGAACGGTGCGAGCATTGAGGCCTGCCCCGAGCGCGCAGGGAACGAAGATATCCGCCTCCACCATATGAGCTTCGGCCGGATCAACCGCTGTGGCTCCGAACGCATCGATGGCACGCAGCACAGCCGGTGCATGAATGTCGGAAACAATGAGCCTTGCACCGGCTTCGTGAAGCTGGCGGGCAACGTCATGTCCCACGTGGCCCAGTCCCTGCACGGAGACAGTCTTTCCGGAAAGGTCGCTGCTGCCATAGACAAACTTTGCGGACGCCTTGATACCTTCGAAGACACCGAGAGCCGTATAGGGCGATGGGTCGCCGAGGCCGGTTGCCTTGGTGCCGCGCACATGGGCGGTCTGGCGGGCAACGGCTTCCATGTCGTCTGGCGACACGCCGACGTCTTCTGCGGTGATGTAGGTGCCGGACAGGCGCTCCACATGGCGGCCGAATGCCTCCATCAGGGCTTCGGACTTGTCCTTGCGGGGGTCGGCAATGATGACGGCCTTGCCGCCGCCGAGATCAAGGCCTGCCAGAGAGTTCTTGTACGTCATGCCACGGGACAGGCGCAGGGCATCCGTCAGCGCATCCGCCGGGTTCTCGTAGGGCCAGACGCGGCAGCCGCCAAGTGCCGGGCCGAGCGTGGTGTCGTGGACGGCAATGATTGCCTTCAGGCCGGTGGCCTTGTCCTGGACGAAAACGATGTCTTCGTGATCGCCCATCTCCGGATGATCGAAAACGGCACTGTGGTGAACTGATTTATGCAAGGCGTTCATGGCTGGCTCGGTGCAGTGGTTATTGTTGTGAATATTTTAGGCTGCATTCCGGGAATATTGTCTTTTTTCTCCTAATTTTAGTCGTTGGATGAGTTGAAACATTCCGTATTTGATTACCAAGTGCGAAAATTGTTCCTTGGGCGTTTTGCGCCGCGAAATTGTCGCGGTCATCTTCCTGCCGTCTTCTCTGGTCAAACAACGCACTGCGTGTCATGTAAACATATTACATCTGATCAGTGGGTGATCCCGTTGCGCTTGCTTTCCACCTTTCGAGCCAAGGTTCTTCCTGCGGCCTCTCGCCGTTTCCTGTTGGGTCTGGGTCTTCTGTTGGCTGCTCTTGCCGGAGCCAGTGCGCACCCGCATGTCTTTGTCGAGGCACGAAGCAAGCTGGTTTTCGACGATGCTGGACAGGCGATTGCGCTTCAGCACGTGTTTCGTTTCGATGATGCGTTTTCCGCTTTCGCCATCCAGGGCTTCGACAAGGATGGCGACGGTCACTATTCCCGTGAAGAGCTGAGTGAACTGGCGAAGGTCAACGTGGAGAGCATGGCCGATTACGGCTATTTCACGTTCGGTGACAATAGCCGGGTCGAATTCGATTTCGATGACCCGACGGATTACTGGCTGGAAGTGGTCAAGGTTCCCCTCAAGGACTACTGGGTGATGAAGCCCGAGGACTTCGAGGCCATGGAGGAAGATGTCCGCATGAATGGCGGCTCCATGCCGGAGGATGTGAACCTGCTGGAACTGCATTTCACGTTGCCGTTCAAACAGCCCAGCGATACCGAGAGCCTGATCACGCTCGACGTTTACGACCCGACCTATTACGTCGATTTCCGCTTTGGTGCGGGGGACGATGCGCTGGGGACGGAAAACGCACCGGGCACTTGCCGTGTGAGCCGCAAGGAACCGCCGCCGCTGGATGATGCCGAAGCCTATGCGCTTGCACAGATCGGCGCAGACCAGCGTGACCTGCCGCCTGAGCTTCAGTCCGCTGCCGCCTCGCAGGTCAATCAGATGCTGGTTGCCTGCGGTGATGCAATGGCCGCCGCGAGCTCCTCGTCCGGAACTTCGGAAGCCGCAACGCCCGAAACCACGTCTGCTTCCACGTCCACGGACACTGCTGCCAGCTCGCCCGCCGATGCTGCCGCCGCAATTACGGCTGCACTCGATACGGCGAAGGCTTCAGAAGAAGCGGTTGCCGCGCCGAAGGCGGGTTTCCTTGATACGGTTTTCGGGACAATTGCAGTCAAGCAGAAGGAATTCTACCAGGCGCTGGTCGCCAGTCTCAGGGCCTTCCGCAACAATCCGCATGCGGCCTGGCTGCTGATGGGGCTTTCCTTCGCGTATGGCATCTTCCATGCCGCAGGGCCTGGGCATGGCAAGGCCATCATCACGTCCTATGTGGTTGCCAACAACGAGACCCTTCGCAAGGGTATTTATCTCTCCTTTGCCTCGGCATTCGCACAGGCGGTGACCGCGATCCTTCTGGTTGGAGGTCTGGCCGTCGTTTTCAATCTCACCAGCATCGCGATACAGGATACGGCGCGGTGGTTCGAGATCGGATCCTATGTGCTGATCACCGGTCTGGGCGGCTGGCTGTTGTGGCAGAAAGCCCTTCGTCCGCTGGCCATGAATGTGGCGTCCCGTCTGTCAGGCTCGCAACTCGCGCTCGCGGGCGCTTCGGCGGCCGGTCATCACGGTCATGGCCACGGTCACGATGGCCACCATCATCATGGTCACGATCATCACCACCATGACCATCATCATCACGAGATCGGTGCAGATGGCGTGTGCACCACATGCGGTCATGCCCATGCCCCGACGCCGGACATGCTTCAGGGCAAGATCACCCTTGCCCGGGCCGTGTCGATCATTTTTGCAGTTGGTCTTCGGCCCTGTACCGGTGCGCTGGTGGTGCTGGTCTTTGCTCTTTCGCAAGGCATGATCGCAGCCGGCATCGCTTCCACCCTGGCGATGGCGGTTGGCACCGGCATAACCGTCTCGCTGCTTGCAGGCATGGCAGTCGGGGCCAAGGAACTTGCCGTGCGGCTTTTCGGCGAAGGCAGTCCGATGGCGGTGAAGGTTCACCGGACGATCGAAATCGTCGGGGCAGCCATCGTCTTCCTGCTGGGTCTCACGTTGCTGATCGCAACGCTCGGCTGGGGCTGATTACAAACCCAGGCGTTTGACGCGATAGGCCCGGACGGCATCACCGAAAGCGGCAAACAGCTTCTTCGACGGGCCGTCCGTCGACACCCAGTATTCCGGATGCCATTGTGTCGCGAGGACGTAGCCGGCACTATCCTTGACGGAGGCCGCTTCGATGGTCCCGTCTTCGGCTTCCGCTTCCGTGATCATGCCATTGCCCAGCCTGCCGACAGCCTGACGGTGGAGTGAATTCACCTCGAAAGGCTCGCTGCCGACAACGGTGGCCAGACAGCTGCCTTCGGCGACTTCCACCGGATGGGTAATCCGGAAACGTTCGTCCTGCCGTTCCGATGTTGGCGCGCGGTGATCGGCGCGACCTTCAAGGGACTGGATTTCGGTCAGCAGCGTACCGCCAAGGGCAACATTCAATTCCTGCATGCCGCGGCAGATGGCAAAGACGGGAATGCCGCGTTCGACGGCGCGCTTGAGCAGCGGCAGTGTCGTGGAATCGCGGGATGGATCGTATGGACCGTTCTCTTCCGTCGGCACTTCGCCATAAAGTTCCGGATTGACGTTGGACCGGGAGCCGGTCGCCAAAACGCCGTCGACCTGGTCCAGAGCCGCATCCAGATCCAGATCCGCCCCCAGGGACGGCAGGATCATCGGGATGGCATCGGAGCCTTTCAGCACGGCCTGCAGATAGGTTGAGGTCGCGGCGTGCCAGTTGTAGCCCTCGATGGTTTTCACATCGGCGGTTACCAGGACAAGTGGTTTGGTCATTTCATGCCTGTCAGATGGGAGACCCATGTCTCCGGAAGTGTTTGGCCAGGGTGTGGACCCAAACAGATTTAGCCGAGCCGGATCAGTCCAGCAATCCCAGATCCTGCGCGACCTTATAGAGCTGAGCGGCATTCTTGTTGCCGACCTTTTCCCGCAGGTTCAGGCGGTGGGATTCGACAGTGCGTACGCTGATGCCCAGTTCCTTGGCGACTTCCTTGTTGGGCTGGCCTTTGGCAATGGCCGTCAGCACCTGGCGCTCCCGATCGGTCAGCCCGTATGGGTCTTCCACCGGTGCGGAGGTGCCGGCACCAACCAGCGTCGGGCCGACCGCGGAGGAGAAATAGTACCCGCCATTGGCAACACTGGTGATCGCAGTAATCATCTCGGCTGCGGAGATATCCTTCAGGATGTAGCCGCGGGCACCTGCCTGGACGACGCCGCGCACATACTCCGGGTTGTCGTAGACCGACAGGATCAGTACAGCGATTTCAGGCAGCGTCTTGCGCATCTGGGTCGCCGCTTCCAGCCCGTTCATGACCGGCATGGAGACATCCATCAGGAGAACGTCGGGGCGCAGGTCTCGGGCGAGTGTCAGAGCATCGCGGCCGTTTGTCGCTTCACCGACCACTTCCAGGTCGGCCACCTTTTGCAGCCGGGCCCGGATACCGTCGCGAACCAGCTCATGGTCGTCTGCCAGAAGAACGCGGATGGGTCTGGTGAACGACCGGGGTGAAGGTGAATGCACTGTCATCTTTGCATCATGCCGCTTTTGCCGCCGCATTGTCGAGCGGCATCTGGACTTTAATACGGGTTCCGCCGGAAGCACGTCTGCTCAGGGTTAACCGGCCACCATAGGTTTCGATCCGCTCGCGCATGTTGCGGAAGCCGAGGCCGCCGGATTTCGGCAGCGGGCGGGGGAGGCCGACACCGTTGTCTTCCACCGAGAGCACAAGCTGCTGCATGCCGACCTTGAGGGAAATCGCGACCTCGCTGGCGTGGGAATGGCGCGCCACATTGGTCATGCATTCCTGAACCACACGGTAGAGGGCGGTCTTGGCACCTTCCGACAAGCGGGCGTGGCATTGCTCCGCCTGAACGTTGACGGTGATGCCCGACTGGTTCTGGAACTCCTTGCCGAGACTGCCGAGCGCCGCCGCAAGGCCCATGTCATCAAGGACACTGGGTCTGAGATCTCGTGATATCCGCCGGACCTCGGCAATGGTTCCGTCCAGTGTCTTGAGGCATTTGGCTGCCTGCACCTGAAGATCCGGATCCCGGTTGGCCTCGCTATGGATCATTTCAACGCCATAGCGCACTGACACCAGAAGTTGGGAGATACTGTCATGCAGTTCGGTGGAAACGCGTTTGCGCTCCTGTTCCTGCACCTGGAAGATCCTGTTGGTCAGTTCCTTCAGCTTGGTGTCCGCAAAGCGCTGTTCGGAGAACCGCACACCGGCGATGAGGAAACCCGCAATGACGATGGCCGCAAGCGTGATCATGAAGGTGACGAACAGTGTCTGGCGGATGGAGCGGGCAAAGTCGGTGCGGATCGCGGTGACCTCGCGGGCAATGTCATCGGTGTAAAGGCCGGTGCCAAGCATCCAGCCCCACTTGTCGAGCAGGATTGCGTAGCCGAGCTTTTCCTCGACCGTGCCTGTCGAGGGCTTGTGCCAGACATACTGGTGGAAGCCGCCGCCGTTCTGGGCCGCCTCGATCAGGTTGCGGATGACGTAGTCGCCATTGTCATCCTGGAGCTGCCACCAGTTTCCCCCCACCAGGTGCGGCAGCTTGGGATGGACCAGGTTGGTGCCGTCGAGCGTGTAAACGAAGAAATAGCCGTCGTAGTCGAAGGTCAGATGCTGCAGGATCATCTTGACCTTTTCCTGCGCCGCTTCGCGACCTCCCGGTTCTTCCTTGTAGATCTGCTCGATCGAGGTGAGAGCAAGACTGACGTAGTTCCGGATTTCCTGGCGCTTGGAGGACAGGATGCGCTGTTCCACTGCCTGGGTCTGCGTGTTGATCAGTTCCCGAGACTGATAGTAGGTGGCCGCACCGATGAGTACGGAGACGGCGATCAATGGCAGGATCGTGATGAGCAGCAATTTGGTCTTGAAGGTCACGAATTTTGCTCTCTTGTTGCGCGAACATGCGGCAAACGATTATCTCTCTTGCGTGGTTCTCGGTAGTATTACTGAGAAGCTGCGCAGAACCACGAATAGCGCTTCAGACACTCGGTCAACTAGACATACCTCGAGATCGGTGCAAGTGTGTACCCGGTCCGAAATCGGGTCCGATTAGGGAGGAAACTAATGGATCGTCGTTCGTTTATCAAAAAGGCTGGTATTGGTGCCGGCGGTGTTGCCGCTGGATCCTTGCTGGCTGCTCCGGCAATTGCGCAGGGCACCAAGGAAATGGTCATCGTGTCCACATGGCCGCGCGACTTTCCGGGTCTCGGTATTCCGGCACAGCGCCTCGCAGCCCGTATTGCAGAGCTGACCGCAGGCCGCCTCAACGTTCAGTATTTCGCCGCTGGCGAACGCGTTGGTGCCTTTGACTCCTTCGACGAAGTCGCTTCCGGTAACGCGCAGGCCTATATCGGCGCCGATTACTACTGGAAAGGCAAGCATCCGGGCTGGGCAGCATTCACTGCCGTGCCGTTCGGTCTGACCCAGGCTGAAATGGACGCCTGGATCAAGTACGGCGGCGGCCAGGAACTGTGGGATGAGCTGGCTGGTGAATTCGGCCTGAAGAACTTCGCCATGGGCAACACCGGTGTCCAGATGGGCGGCTGGTTCAACAAGGAAATCGAAACCGCTGACGACCTGAAGGGTCTGAAGATGCGTATTCCGGGCCAGGGCGGCGACGTCATGGCGAAACTCGGCGCGTCTCCGGTCTCCCTGCCGGGCGGCCAGATCTACGAAAACCTTGTTTCCGGCGCGATCGATGCAACCGAGTGGGTTGGTCCGTTCAACGACTACTTCATGAAGTTCTACGAAGCTGCCAAGTACTACTACTATCCGGGCATGCACGAGCCGGGCGCCATGCTTGCTCTGGGCATGAACAAGGCATTCTGGGATGGTCTCGACAAGGTCGATCAGCAGATCATCGTTGCAGCGTGTGCGGAAGAAAACTCCAACACGATGGCTGAAACCAACGCCAACAACGGTAAGTACCTGACCCGCCTGATCAACGAGCACGGCGTTGAGCTGCGTGAATTCTCCGACGAGATCTACGACAGCTTCGGTGAAGCCGCTCAGGAAGTTCTGGAAGAAGCGATGGATCATTCCCCGCTGTCCAAGAAGATCTTCGAGAGCGTCATCAACGCACGTCAGGAAATCGGCAGCTACATGGCGATCGCCGACATTGCCTACAGCAACAAGCGTAACCGTTACCTCGGCATTCCGAAGTAATCGGTTGAGCAAATAAAAGGGGCGGGAGAAATCCCGTCCCTTCTTCTTAGACAAAGATAAAAAGGCACAGCCACGATGACGGCCTTGGACAATGTTCAAGACGGCTCGCCTGTTATGAATTCCGGTGGTAAAGCCTCGCCGGAGAGCGCCCGCTTCTTCCGCCTGTGCGGCTGGATCGTATTGGCGATCATGACGGCGTTTCTGCTCAACAACTACCTGACCTATTGGCAAGACCTTCCAGGCATTGCGCCCATTTTCGGCGGCGCGGCCAATGGATCCATGCCGATTCTCTGGTCCTGGTTGCAATTGGCGCTCTATGCGGCGTTTGTCCTGTTGGCCTTCGGCTATGTGCGGACGAACGGAAACACGCTGCGTGAAGACAGCGTCCGGATCACCAACATCAACGCCTATCTCATCAGGGCCTGCTTCTTCGCGGTGCTGATCGTCGGGTTGGTCGACAGCGCGATCTCGTTCCTGCGCATCGAGGGCTTTCTGCCCGATGTCGTCGGGCAGGCGCTTGCCGACGATCTCGGCAAATCGCAGTTCCGGGGCCCTTATGTGCACATGCCGCTGATCGCGCTTTCATTCGTGATCGCAGCCTTCACCCGCACGCTGGGTTTCACCTGGCTTGCGCTTCTGGTGGTTGCCGCCGAACTGATGATCGTGATCGGCCGTTTCGTCTTCTCCTACGAGCAGGCTTTCCTCGCTGATCTCGTGCGGTTCTGGTACGCGGCGCTGTTCCTTTTCGCCAGTGCCTACACGCTGCTTGAAGAAGGGCATGTTCGGGTCGACATCTTCTATGCGGGCCTGTCCTCGAGAGCAAAGGGCATCGTCAACGCGGTCGGTTCCGTTGTGCTCGGCATCAGCCTTTGTACCGTCATCCTGGTCATCGGCATGGGCGGCAAGCAGAACATCATCAACAGCCCGATCCTGACCTATGAGACCACGCAGGCCGGTTTCGGTCTTTACGTGAAATATCTCATGGCGGGTTTCCTGGGCGTGTTCGCCGTTTCCATGATGATCCAGTTCGTGGCCTATTTCCTGGACGCGGTTGCCGATATTCGCGGCGAACCGGGTGGCCGGGATCATGACAGCCACACTGTTCAATAGAGCCTGACGAGACCGCTTGATATGGAACTTTTCTTCCTTCTTCTCCTGGTCGTCCTGATGGCGATTGCGCTTGGGTCGGGTTTCCCCGTCGCCTTCGCGCTCCCCGGATCGGCCATCCTGACCATCGGCATCGCTGCCGGATCGGGCTACCTGTTTGCCGGCGACCCCGGTGCGTATTTCTCTCACGGTGGCCCAAGCCAGTGGCTCAGCGCGGGGGTGACGAACTTCCGTGGCATCTACTGGGAGGCCGAGCGAGATACGCTCATAGCCATTCCGCTGTTCGTCTTCATGGGCATCATGCTTCAACGATCCAAGATCGCTGAAGACCTGCTGGTGACGATGGCACGGCTGTTCGGCCCGGTGCCGGGTGGTCTCGGTATCTCCGTGGTGTTCGTGGGGGCTCTTCTGGCAGCCACCACGGGCATCGTCGGCGCAACCGTTGTCGCCATGGGCCTGATCTCGCTGCCGGCCATGCTGCGCAACAAGTATTCGGTGCCGCTGGCAACGGGAACGATTGCCGCTTCCGGGACACTGGGACAGATCATTCCGCCGTCGATCGTTCTGATCATTCTGGCCGACCAGCTCGCCAGCGCGGTCGATCAGGCCGGTTCGCTGCGCCAGACACTTTACAAGGCGAGCACCGGCGAGCTGTCGATGCCGTCGGACTACTCTGTCGTGTCGACCAGTGCCGGCGAAATGTTCCTGGGTGCCTTCCTGCCGGGTCTTGTCCTGGTTGGCCTCTACATGCTGTTCATTCTGGGCTTCGCGCTGTTGAATCCGAAGTCGGCACCGGCAGTCCATGAAGAAGGCACCTTCACGCGTGCGTTCGCAGGCAAGGTGGTCCTGACCCTGGTGCCGCCGCTGGCCCTGATCTTCCTGGTGCTTGGTTCGATCATTGCCGGTGTCGCTACCGTGAACCAGGCTGGCGCCATCGGTGCCGTCGGTGCGATGGTCATGGCCGGTTATCGCCTTCGTGACGGTAAGCGCGGAGCCTACAGCCCGGCGATCCTGGCTATTTTGGCCTTGCTGGGGCTGGCCGTGGTTGTCAGTTTCTTCGGCTCGGTCAACATCAAGCTGATCCAGACCAGCGACGATGTTCTCGCCCTGGTGCTGGCTATCATCGCTGTTTCGCTGCTGCTGATCGCGGTCCTTTGGTCCGGTTGGCGTACGCTGAAGTTCGAAGACACCATGCGCGGAGTGATGGTGGAAACCGCCAAGACCACCGCGCTTGTGTTCATCATTCTTCTCGGCGCTGCCATGCTGACTTCTGCCTTCCGTGCCTTCGGCGGGGAAGAGCTGGTCAAGAACTTCCTGCAAGGACTGCCGGGCGGGTTCTGGGCTCAGTTCCTGATCGTGATGCTCGTGATCTTCATCCTCGGCTTCTTCCTCGATTTCATCGAGATCGCCGTCGTGGTGGTGCCGATCGTTGCACCGATCCTGCTTGCCGATCCTGAAGCAAACGTCACCGCCGTGTGGCTTGGCGTGATGATCGGTCTCAACATCCAGACCTCGTTCCTGACACCGCCCTTCGGCTTCGCGCTGTTCTATCTGCGCGGCGTCGCACCGGCCGTGGTCAAGACGCTGGACATGTACAAGGGCGTGGTTGCGTTCATCTGCCTGCAGTTGCTGGCACTCGGCATCGTCGGGCTCTATCCGCAGCTTGTGAACTATCTGCCGAACCGCTCGTCGCTGCTGTCCGAGACAGCTCCTCCGCCAAAGAACCCGCGTCTGCAGTACTGCATGGAGACCCTCATCTACGAGGACTTCCAGCAGAACGGCGACAAGATCCTGTCGGCAATCCAGTCGGTCGAATCCATCGACATGAGCTATCTGCCGGAAGATCTGCGCGATGATGTCATGGACGGTCTGGAAAAGGCGAAGGAAGCCATGCCGCAGATGGAAGCGATCCATCAGGCTGAAGCTGAAGTAGCAGCAGCGGCAGGGGCCTACAAGCCGGTGCACACACAGGTTCGTGCCATCGAACGCGATGCCCGCCGTCTTGATGACCGGATCGCCGACCTTCAGGTCATCGTTGACCGGTCGGGAGAAACCGGCATCTACACGGCTGCACAAGGTGAACGTGCTCAGGCTCGCATCGACGAGCTGAAAGCCCGGCATGAAGCCCTGATGGCTCAGATCCCGTCCGATTGGCAGGATACCTATACAACCTTCGCCAAGATCCAGAAGGCAGAGGATGTAGCCCGGATGACCTATCGTCGGACTGTCGATCAGGCTTACGAGCCGATCGCGGAGCTGAAGGCGATCCTCAACGGTGCTGATCTTGTCGCAAGCTTCAAACCGGAACTCGAAGCCCTGAAGGCCGAAGTGCCGACGCTTGAGCCGGAAGCGGCCGAAGAAGCGATTTCGGCCATGCGTTCACGGGTTGGAGATGCGGAAGGCACGAGCGATATCCGCGATGGCCTGAACGAAGCCCGCAAGATCATGCGCAGCCGTCAGCCGAACGCAGAAGAAGCTGTTGCTGAAATCGACAAGTCGATTGCCGCTCTGGATGCGGATCTTGCCTGGCGCCGTAAAGGGGCCGAGGAAATCCTGCCGCAGCTGGAAACCTTCGATGACACCGTGGCAGCCAATATCGGTGTGAGAGCCCAGAACCGTTTGCCAACGGATATGGCTCTGGACGTTGCCGGATGTCTGTCCGGGCATCGGGATATCTCCCTGAGCTTCTGATCTTCAGAAGCTTTCCAAGATGCAAAAAGGGCTGTCCCGGTGGACAGCCCTTTTTCATTGTCTGATTGGTCTTGTGGAAGTCAGGCGAAGCGCTGCCAGGCGGACGCGAAAATACCGGCGGCTTCGGGCGCTTCAACAATTCGGCCATGACACATGACGATCCGTTTCACGGGCCAGCTGCCAACGGCTTCCTGAAAGGGGACGATGCCGGATTTGTCGCGGATCGCGTAGCGGTGATAGAAGGCCACTCCCGGCGCGCCGTAGCAACCGATTGCCCTGAAGAACAGTTTTTCGGTGAAATTGTGTTCCGGTTGATAGTTATAGAGCAGGTCAGCCGTTACCAGTGTACCCGAACGCCGGTGAAAGAGAACCGTTTCGTACAAGTCATGCCCGCTCAGTGTCGCTTGCTCGATTTCTCCATCAGCCACGACTGTTTTGTCAGTGACAATTTCCGAGTTCGCGATCTTGCCGATCTTCCGTTCAAGCCCTTTGGGAACAAGTACACGGGCATTGGGAAAATGGTTCTGTGCGGCGCGCAAATACATGTGATGGAAAAGGTTCGGCGCAAAGAGCACCGCGATCTCGCCCAGGCTGCGGAGGGCGTTCCTGACATCCTTGTCCAGTGCCACCGGTGAGTGGAGCACCAGTCCGGCGGCGGTTTCCAGAACGGTCATGCGAAGGCTGCCCTTGCAGCCGAGCCTGGTAAAGGTGGTATCGAGCGTCCAGAGCCCTTCGTCGAGTTTTCGGAGTTCCTGTGCGGAGTAGCTCATGACCACTTCACATCACAGGCCAGCATGTAGCCGGAACCGTAGATGGTGCGAATGTGGGCGGGCTCGTTCTTGCGGTTGAGCTTCTTGCGGATGCGCGAAATACGCACGTCGATGGACCTGTCGAGGCTCTCGTCACGGCCGCCATGTTCAAGCAGGTAGTCTCGCGACAGCACGCGCTTGGGGGCTCTCAGCAGAGCTTCCAACAATGTGGCCTCTCCGGTGGATAGAAAAGTTTCCT
The DNA here is from genome assembly GCF_012273635.1 of Labrenzia sp. PO1. Classification (NCBI taxonomy): domain Bacteria; kingdom Pseudomonadati; phylum Pseudomonadota; class Alphaproteobacteria; order Hyphomicrobiales; family Stappiaceae; genus Labrenzia; species Labrenzia sp. PO1. The sequence continues at coordinate 1,648,749 of NZ_JAAXCR010000001.1, read as the reverse complement.
CGCCTTCCGGAGAGGTCAGGCAATGGGAAGCGGGTTGGTAGGTCCAGCCTTCGAACCGGGCGCAGTCGACACTGGCCTTCACCGGTGCCTGGTCGGACGAGCGACGCAGAATGGAGCGGATGCGCGCAACCACTTCGCGCGGGTCAAACGGTTTGACCACGTAATCATCCGCGCCAAGTTCCAGCCCCATGACACGATCGGTGGAATGTCCGCGCGCCGACAGAACGATGATCGGCACTGATGACCGGCGTCTGATCTCGTTGATGAGCGCCATGCCCTCCATATCAGGCAGGCCGAGATCGACGATGCAGGCATCCGGTGTTTCCAGGCCGAGTGCGATCAGCATCTGTGAGGCCGTGGAAAAGACCTTGCCTTCCATCTCGAACTGGAGAAGGGCATCCAGCAGCAAGTTGCCGATTTCCGGTTCGTCGTCGACGATGAAAACCGTGCGTTTGGTTGCCTGGAGGGAGCGTGTCTGCAAGGCGCGTTCCTGTGTCCTAGATCAAGGGTTACTGATTTCGATCCGTCTGTGGGATCGTTTGAGCGGAAAAGCCTGGCAACTGAGACCGGCAAGTTGGATAGCGGCGCAGGACCGGAACTGATGGGTCAATCGCAATTCTCTTTGCATAACCTTCAGGCCGGATCTGGTGTGGGGCTGAGAATCTTTTGCAGGGTGTCTGCAAGTTGAGCATCTGCGAAGGGTTTCGCCAAGACCGGAAATTCGCAGGCGCATTCCTGTCCTGCGAGGTCGGACCAGTCGGCGTAACCGGACATCAGTGCAATGCCCAGATCTTGACGCTTCTGCTGGATCTCGCGCGCGAGCGCCAGCCCATTGATCTGCCCCGGCATGATGATGTCACTCAGCACTCCCCGCAATTCGGGTAGGTCCAGCGCCAGGCTTCGGGCGTCTTCCGCGTTTTCGGCTCTCAGCACCGCGTATCCGAGGTTCTGCAACTGGTCCGTCACCGTGTTGGCAACATCCGGGTCATCCTCCACCAGAAGCAGAAGTTCACCCTGACCCGGTTTCAAGGGGAGCGTTTCGCCCTCGTCCGTGTCCCGGCCAGTGGTTGGCGTGATACGCTTATAGGGCAGATAAAGGGTCAGATAGGTGCCGACGCCCAGGGCGCTGGAGATGTGGATCGCGCCGCCTGACTGGCGAATGAAGCCATAGACCATGGACAGGCCGAGCCCGCTGCCCGTGCCGAAGTTCTTGGTGGTGAAAAAAGGTTCGAAGACACGCAGTTGCGTGTCCGGATCCATGCCGCCACCAGTGTCGCCTACGGTAATACGCGCAAACCTGCCGGATGGAATGCCCAGGTCTTCGGCTTCGCGGGTGTCCAACTCGCATGCATCCAAAGTGATGGTCAGCGTGCCGCCTTCCGGCATCGCATCGCGTGCGTTGAAGGCCAGGTTGATCAGCGCTGTTTCCATCTGCGTCGGGTCGATGCAGGCGCCGATTTCCTTGTCCTGAGCGGTAATCGTCACGTCGACCGAAGGCGGCAGGGAGCCTTCCAGCAACCGGCCGGCACTTGCTATAACCTTGGCAAGCGACACATTCTGGGGATCGATCGCCTTGCCACGGCTGAAGGCAAGCAGGCGCTGGATCAGATCCGAGCCGCGCTTGGTGGCTTCGAGCATCGGTGACAGCTTGCTGTCGAGGGTTTCCCGGTCGAGCGGCGTTTCCATACGCCCGAGAGACAGAAGATTGCCCATCAGGATCGCAAGCAGGTTGTTGAAGTCGTGGGCGAGCCCGCCGGTGAGTTTGCCGACGGCATCCATGCGCTGGGATTGCACAAGCGCTGCTTCCGCCTGCTTCTGGTCGGTGGCATCGAGCGACAGCACAAATATGCCCAGGGTCCTGCCGTCCTTGGTCATGTCCGGAATGAGGGTCGAGCGCATGTAGGTGGTACTGCCGTCCGAACGATTGCGCTGATATTCGTAGCTGACGGCATTGCCTTCAAAGGAGCGGTTGATATGGGGCTCCAGCTCCTTGAACAGCTCCTCGCCAACAACTTCCGGTGCCGGCCGTCCCGCGATCGAGGCAACCGAGTGGCCGAACCAGTCGGCGTAGCGGCGGTTGGCGAAGCGGAAGACGGGGCCGGGAGACAGATAGGCAATCAGGGCAGGGATGTTGTCCGTCACCAGGCGGAGCCAGTCTTCCGACTGCTGCAGTGCCCGTGTGCGCTCTTCCACCGTTCGTTCCAGCTTTTCCTGCCGGCGGCGATCCTCGGTGACGTCCGAATAGGTTGTGACGAACCCGCCCTTCGGCAGTGGGGTGCCTGAAACGGCGATCACCTGGCCATTTGGACGGATGCGTTCGAAATAATGCGGTTCGAACAGCTTGGCCCGTTCCAGCCGGCGCTGGATCTTGCCTTCGATATCGCCGGGCCCATATTCGCCGCGCTCGGCGTTGACACGCAGGAACGCTTCCAGATGTGTGCCACGACGAGCCAGTTCCTGAGGAAAATCAAGCATTTCCCAAAGGCCACGATTCCACGCGACAAGTCTGAGATCGGCGTCGAAGGCCGAAAAGCCCTGATTGATGTGGTCAAGCGCGGCCTGCATCAGATCGAGCTGCGTCTTGAGCTGTTGTGTCTCCTCCATGGGGGGAGAGTAAGCCCGAAAAGCAGGTTTGACCATTCATCCGAGAAGAGAATGGCAGTCCTTGCCGACAAGACCCGACGGGGGTCACGTGCAGGCCGAAAAACTTCGCCTTTCATGATATGCTGGCCAAGTATTTTTGACTTTGTTTTTCCTGCGATGGAGGGATCCATGCAATTAAAGAAACTTGACCCGAGGCTGCGCCGGTATGCGGCCGAGGCAGAACTGAAATCATTTGACGACGAAACCGCCCTCGACACCTTTCCGTCCGCTCCCGCGTCCCTGGAGAGCACTTCTGCCGGGTCGCCGCCGCTTGGGGAGGTCCGGCGCGTTCTGGTCGAACTGCAGGCCGATCAACCTCCTGCGGCCTTTGCAGACTTTCATTGGGTACATGTGGCCGGGAAGATCTATTCCGTCTCGCTTCCGATGAACAGGCTGGTGGAGCTGCATGCGCATCCGTCGGTGGAAACCGTCGAAGCCGGACGGCGCTGGTTTCCGATGCTCGAAACCTCCCTTGCCGAAACCAGGGCGAACACGGTCCATCAGGGCAGCACCGGCGTTCCGGGCCGCACAGGGGCCGGTGTTCTGGTGGGCATCATCGATTACGGAATGGATTTCACGCTCGACGATTTCCGCAAGGCGGACGGCACCACAAGGCTGGCCTTTCTTTGGGACCAGCGCCTCGACGCCCGTCCGGGCGAGAGCGCGCCGGATGATTTCGCCTATGGCGTGGAATATGGGGCCGAGCAGATTGACCAGGCGCTGAATGCGTCTGATCCGTTCAGTGTTGTCCGGCACAGGCCGGATCCGGCGTCGCACGGCACACATGTTGCAGGAATCGCGGCAGGCAATGGCAGATCGCACGATTCCGACTTCGCAGAAGGAGCGCATCTTGGAGCAGCGCCCGAAGCCACGCTGATTTTTGTTCAGCCGGATACGCGCGACGGGTCCGGCACATTTACCGATTCCAGCCATGTGGTCGATGCAGTTGCCTACATCATGAACAAGGCGGATGCGCTCGACATGCCCTGTGTCATCAACATGAGCCTCGGGCAGAATGGCGGTAGCCATGATGGGGAGAGCCTTGTCGAAAGGGCGATCGACCGTCTGCTGGAGCCTCTGGGGCGGGCGTTCGTGAGCGCGGCGGGAAATGAACATGTCTGGCATGGGCATGCCGCCGGAAACATCAAGACGGGCGAAAGTCGGGAACTGCGCTGGAAAACGGGTGGTGGCATGCCTTTGCCCGATGGCACCATCACCCAGACAGGAACGGACAGGACGTCGAGCGAGCTGGAGATCTGGTATTCGAGTGTCGACAGGTTTGCCGTGACACTGACAGCACCGGATGGAACACAGTACGGACCGGTGACCCCTGGGAAATCCCTGCTTCAGGACGAGGTCTTTATCGATTCGGAGCGCTTTTCGAGCTTGAACGGACAAGCGCGGATCTACATGCAACTGGAAGCACCATTCGGGCTCGGGATGCTGAGGTCCGGTGTCTGGACCTTGAAACTGGAGGCACTGGAAGGAGAAAACGGCCGTTTCGACGCCTGGATCGAGCGTGATCTGCGTGACCGGGACAACAATTATGCCGATCAGTCTTTCTTCCAGGGAGGCGATTTCGACCCTGTCCGCACGCTCGGCACTCCGGCAACAACACGCAGGGCAATTGCGGTTGCCAATTACAGCCACTATTCACTTTCGCCGGCAGCTTCCTCCAGCCGCGGGCCCACACGCGACAATCGGAACAAGCCAGAGGTTGCCGCCCCTGGAACAAATATTGTTGCGTCCTGCGCGCAAGGCGGGCGGAACAACGGCAACGGCGGGGTCCACCCGATGCGTGTGCTGAAATCCGGCACCAGCATGGCTGCCCCGCATGTTGCCGGTATCGTTGCCCTGCTGTTTCAGGAAGCGCGCTCCTTGTCGGCGCCCCAGATCGCAAACATCCTGATGGCGACGTCGGACAATCCGGACGGCATACCGGGGTTCGATGTTGCCTGGGGCTTTGGCCGGGTGAACGCGGCGCGTGCCCTGCGGCTGCTGCGCGATCCCGATCAGCCCGGACGCACCGATGCGGTGATTTGAGCTTTTTGATGTGAAAAACAGGATGCGGCGTCGTTAGCGCCGCATCGCTCCGCCGACCTGGATATAGGTGACAGCGGTATCCTCAGCGAGCGAGTTGAGGTTTTCTGCGGTGACGAGCAATGTCATCAGGTGGCTTTGAGGGCTCCAGGACAACAATTCAGGAGCGCCCGCGCTGGTGGTGCGCATAGCCAGGTCGTCCGGGGTCTTGCCCGGTGCAAGTTCGACCATCGCCTTCATTTGCGCCGAGGGATCGTTTCTCATGATCGCCTTGCGCGCCTGCGGGCTGAGTTTCATCTGCCTGAAGTCCATACCTGGAATATAGCACTGCGATGCCGGTCTTCAAAACCGGGTTAGCGTTTCCGATGCCCCAGTTTTGCGGCCTTGGCCATCTCGGCCCGTTTTTGCGCGTAGTTCGGTGCAACCATCGGGTAATCCGCGCTCAGGCCCCATTTGCGACGATACTCGGCGGGGGTCAGGTTGAACTTCGTCTTCAGGTGGCGTGTCAGAAACTTGAATTTCTTGCCGTCCTCGAGACAGACGATGAACTCCGGAGTGACCGAGTGCTTTATTGGCACAGCCGGCACGAGGGGAGCCCTGAATACGGTCGGGGTGTTGTTGGTCGCGGTTTCCAGGGCAACGTGGACATCCAGAATCAACTCGATCAGATCCTGCTGCGGGACCGGGTTGTTCGTCACGTAGTTGGAAACAATTCCCGCGGTGAGCGCCATCAGGTTTGGCGAATCGAAGCTCTCGCCTTCTTCTGGTTCAGCCATGGGAGTTCCTTTTCCGAAATTGGGGACTGGAGAGGGCCGTGGGCGGGGCGGTGCCGGGCGCGCAGGCAAACCGTGCCAAATAGATTTGTTTTACGACTTCGCTTTTCAAGTAGCGATCACGTTTTTATCAAATAAAAAAATGTATGAGGAAATTTCGCCGATTTCGGAAACCGGAGAGTTTTCCATTGGCGCAATCTCAACTGTAGTTCTCAAGAAATACTGGACTAAAAATTCTGGTTGTTCCAAAAACCGCTGAAATCTGCAGGAAAAATAGACAAAATCGAAAATGCGATTTCTTCTCTATAGAAAAACTTGCTTTTCAAACCTGTAAACTGAACAGTGTAGTCATGAAGTTCGTATCTGCAGCAAAAGCAAATGTAAGAAAAACAGCATAAATAAACACAAAGTATTTAAAGTAGTGCAAGGGCGGGGGATATGGGGATGCGGTTTCGGGAGTTCAAGGGCAAAAATGAAAAAGTGAAAAATTGTAAAAAATGATGGATTATCAATGTGTTGCAAAAATATGACTCCAAATGCCAATGTGCGCCAGAGAAAAATTCTGGCTTGAATTCCGGCGTCGGAACTGGCTTTTTGATGCGGAGACGGCCAACGGGGTGCAAGTAAACGCTTGTTGTTGGTAGTCTAAAGGTTAGTTTGAAGGGGTCGCGTTAAAGTATTCGAATCCGTTCCTTCAGCCTTCCGACTGAATTTGAAACTGGAGTAATGTAATGAAACTCAAGAGTTTGATGCTCGGCGCGGCCGCAGCTGCTGCTGCAACCACTGCCCAGGCGGCTGACCTTCCGGTCGCTCCGGAGCCGGTCGACTATGTTCGCGTTTGTGATGCATACGGCGCGCGCTTCTACTACATCCCGGGCACCGAAACCTGCCTCCGCGTTGGCGGCCGTGTTCGTACCCAGGTTGTCGTCAACAACGTTCTGGAAGACGGTGCCTTCAGTGACCGTGACTCCGACGGCTACTCCTGGCTGTCTCGCGGCTACCTGTACCTGGACGCTCGCACGGCTACCGAATTCGGTACCCTGCGCACCTACGTGTCCATCTACTCCACCGTGACCAACGGCGAAAACAGCACCACGCTGGAAAACGCCTACATCCAGTGGGGCGGTCTGACAGCTGGTCGTCTGACCTCGAACTTCGACATCTTCACCGGTCAGGCCTTTGTCGGTGTCGTGGATCGTGACTGGTCCGACGTAACGTCCAACCAGATTGCCTACACCGCTGCTTTCGGCAACGGCTTCTCCGCGACCATCGCTCTGGAAGACCGTTCCGATCGTGAATATGGTGATTACGGCGGGACCCGTGCTCCGGACTTCGTTGCCGCTCTCGGCGTTTCCCAGGGCTGGGGTTCTGCACAGCTGTCCGGTGCTCTGCACCAGGTTTACCCGGATGCAGCTGCCAACCGCACCAACAATGGTGGTGAAGACTCCCTGGGTTGGGCAGTCGGTGGTGGTGCTGCCATCAACCTGCCGATGCTCAACTCCGGTTCGAACATCTTCTTCCAGGGCTTCTACGCTGATGGCGCACTGTCCTACATCACCACGTATGACGGCGTAGCCGACTACAACGGCGGCGACACCTCCACCGGTTACTCGCTGTCTGCTGGTGCCTATATCCAGGCAACTTCCACGATCGGCCTCGCGCTTGACGGTTCCTATGCCGACATCGACGCCGCAACTGGCCTGAACGACGTAACCCGTTACGCAATCGACGGTTCGGTTCAGTGGGAGCCGGTCTCCGGCTTCGTCATGGGTGCAGACGTTGGTTATGCAAACACCGACATCGACACCCAGGGTGACCAGGACGAACTCCTCTTCGGTGTTCGTATGCAGCGCACCTTCTAATCTTACGGTTAGACTCTGACTGACTAAAAATGACCTCCAGTCAGTCAATCGGCCCGGCAGACTCCAAACTGCCGGGCCTCCCCCGTTTTAGAGCACCCGCAGTCGCCGAGAGGAAAAGCGCCGTGTCTGCTGTGCTGTGGTTTCCGCGGCAACACCGAACCGGTGCGACTGAAAATTCTTTGCCTCTCCAATTGAAAAGACGTGCGACGCCAGAATGTTCTCGGCTAACATTCGCGGAATGCCAAAGTCTGAATACAAAAAGAAAAATCCGACGGTTCAGGACGTCGCCCGCGCCGCCAATGTGTCGACGGCAACTGTCAGCCGCGTGTTGACGACACCCGACAGGGTATCCGCGGAAACCCGGCGCCGTGTGTCGGAAGCGGTCGAAAAGACCGGCTACGTCCTCAATCATGCCGCGCGCAATCTTCGCCGCCGGGACACGGGAACAATCGTTGCGCTCGTTCCGGACATCGGCAATTCCCACTTTTCGAACATTCTCCAGGGCATTGAAACGGTCTGCGCGGAAAGACAGCTGAAAGTGCTGATTGCCGACACGCGCAAGCCGTCCATGTCGCATTCGAGCCTGAGTGACTATTTCAGCAAGAACAACTGCGACGGGATCGTTATCCTGGACGGGCATTTCTCGATTTCCCGAATCAGATCTTCCAATCCCAAGTCCCCGCCCATCGTGCTTGCCGGCGAGTGGAGCGACGATCCGGCGGTGCCAATTGCCGTTGTCGACAATCTGATGGGGGCGGATCTGGCAGTGTCGCACCTCCTTGAACTGAAGCACTCCAATATCGGCCACGTAACGGGCCTCCTGTCGCACAAGCCGGGACGGGACCGGCTCGACGGATTCCGGGCCACCTTGGGCGGTGCGGGTCTCGATCCGGCCAGTGCCTGGATCTTCGAGGGGGACTACACGCTGGAAGCCGGCGTCAGGGCCGCAAAGGCCTGGCTGGACCTGCCGAACCGGCCGACCGCCGTCTTCTGTGCCAGCGACCGGTCTGCCTTCGGCTTCATCTCATTCCTGAGTGAAGCCGGTATCCGTGTGCCGCAAGATGTTTCAGTTGTCGGGTTTGATGACATCGACATTGCCGGCCATTTCGTGCCGCCTCTGACAACAATCCATCAGCCTCGCCGGGCAGTTGGCGAGCAGGCTGCGAAACTGTTGCTCAACCTGCTGGGTGGTGCAAAGCCGGACAACGGCAGCGTTCAACTGGAGCCCTGGCTAGTGGTTCGCAAGAGTGCCGTGCCGCTTTAGTGACGGAAAGCCCTTCAGTTCCTGGTGCTTTCAAGCAAGTCGTCCAGACACATGCGTGGCCGCCTGAAATGTTGGTGAGCAGGTTGATGGCACTCGATCAGGTCAAAATAGATTTAGGTATAAATGCCGAGGCTCTGAGTCTTGATGAGATTTGGTTGCAATTAATTAGCAGTGCTATCATTGCGATTATCTTTCATTGGAAAGTATTTCTTTATTCTAAAAGTAAAAAGGTGACGTCGATCACGGATATTACGTGAGAGATAGTGGATAGTTGTTGGTGAAATCTAACTCAGTCAATCAATCCAATGATGGTGGGTAAGAAGAAAACATGCCGACGACCGTTACACTTACTCTGGATCAGCAACGCGATCACATCGCCAGGCGCGCTGTCATGTACCGGGACAACGCCAGATACATCAAGGACGGTGACCTCAAGGCCTACCAACTCTGGTTTTCCGGCTCGAGGTTCTGCGAGACCACCATTATCACTGCCGTTTTGACCGCTGTGTCGGCAGGGTTGGCGACGCATCTGGGTGGTGTGGTGGCCGGAACTGCAGGGGCTGCCGAAGCGACAACAACGGTTGCCGCGACGACGCGAATGGGAGTGCTGCTTCAGAACGGTCAAAGAGCGTTGCAGCTTGGGTCAAGGGCTCTTGCCGCGCCGGCTGGCTGGGCAGGATATCTGACCACGGGCACTGCTTATGAGGCCTATGTGACTGCAGGCATGTGCCGGTTCATGGCAGGATTTTCCGTCTCGGCCGCAAAGATGGTTCTTGATTCCATCTGCAATGGCCAGACGCCGCCAATGAAAGACCTGGCGATGGAGGTGTTTCTCCTGGCAGCGTTTTCCGCGCTTGGTGCGCCGGGCAACAATGTCGAAGGCAGCCTGTCGAAGAGCATATTCCAGACAACCACAAGACCTGGAATGTTTCTCGCTGCCCCTTCCGCCGGATATACCTTTCTGAGCGCTCAAACCGTTACTGCGATTACCAAGATAATCATGAAAGACACCAAAGCCTGCAGCAAAAAAGACCTTTATGAAAAGGCCTTGAAGGAACTTGCGGCAAAAGGGGCGAATGTGGAGGGGCTCATGGCCCTTTCCATCGACAAACTCGCAAGTGACATGATTTCCAACTTCCTGGCCACGGAAAGCCTGATCCGGAAGGAGATCAACAACAAGAGCTTCAAGCATCTTGTGCCGACATCTTTCAGGATGTTCGATATGAGAGGAAATACCCAAGCCTTCGACGACACCATGAAGAACTATGTCATCTCCGAGACGCTTCATGAGTTTTGGCTGGATGTCGGTATTGCGATCACCGATCTGCAGAATTGTCAGACCGAAATAAACCAGAAGGCTTCTGCCGCACAGGGTGCTGCAGGGGCCGGCGCTACGGCACGACCAGCCGGCAACGGTGCACGTCCTCACGGGCACGCAACCCGGTAGGTCAAGGTTGTGTTCGGCCGATGGTTTTGCGCCTGATCCACCCGTCTTTCCGATGCAGGCCTGTTCGGATTCGGGCCGCGTTCACAGGTTTCGGCTTCGTGCCATTCGCACATGCAGCGCAAATGAAACAATTCGACACGATTGAAACATATTGCTGAAAATCCGCCGTCCTAGCCTGATTTTCAACGGGTTGGGACAGCGTCCTTCTTCGCCTTTAACAATTTACCGGTTGAAGGTTCGGTCGGCACGGCGTTTCATAGCCCCACAGGAAACGACCCTGGAAAACCGGGGCGCCTTCTAAAGGGAAGAAACATCTATGGTAGGGTCGGCCAGCGCTACATCGCGCGGGGAGGACACCTTTCCGAAGATTCTCATGCGCAACGCGCAAGTCTTCGGAGACCGGACGGCGTTCCGGGAAAAGGATTTCGGGATCTGGCAAAGCTGGACCTGGTCCGAGGTGTGTGAAGAAATCCGCGCATTCTCCATCGGTTTGAAATCTCTGGGCCTGAAGGCTGGAGACAAGATCGCCATCGTCGGTGCAAACCGTCCAAGGCTCTATTGGGCGATGGTTGCCGCCCAGGCACTCGGGGCCGTTCCGGTGCCTGTCTATTCGGACAGTGTTGCCGAGGAAATGGCCTTCGTGCTCGGCCATGCCGAAGTCACCTTCGCGGTGGTCGAGGATCAGGAGCAGGTCGACAAGCTCCTGTCGATGGCGGACGAGGTAAAGTCGCTCACCGAGATCATCTATGATGAAGTGCGCGGCCTGCGCGACTACGATCATACCCACCTGCATGGCTATTCCTCGGTACAGGAAAAGGGACGCGAGCTGCTAGCGGCAACGCCGTCCCTGGCAGCCGAGTGGGAAGCCGGATTTCGCGACGCCAAGGGCTCAGACATTGCGGTGATGCTGTACACTTCCGGCACCACCGGGAGACCGAAGGGCGTGATGCTGTCCTTCGACAATCTGGTCATTTCGGCACGCAACGGCAACAAGTTCGATCATCTGGACGAGACCGAAGAAGTGCTCGCCTACCTGCCGATGGCCTGGATCGGCGACCACGTGTTCTCTCTGGCGCAGGCCTTCACGGCGGCCTATTGCGTCAACTGTCCGGAAAGCATGGACACGATCGACGTGGACCGGCTTGAAATCGCGCCGACCTATTTCTTCGCACCGCCGCGTGTTTTCGAGAACATGCTGACCCGCATCATGGTGCGCATGGAGGATGCAGGGAAAACCAAGCGTGCGATCTTCGACTACTTCATGGAGGTCGCCCGCAAGGTGGGCGAGAAGATCCTGAATGGCGAAACGGTCGGCCTGAAGGACCGGATGCTTTACGCCCTCGGCGAGTTCTGCGTCTACGGACCTCTCAAGAACCGCATGGGTCTTACCCGAATGAAAGTCGGCTACACGGCCGGTGAAGCCATCGGGCCAGAGATCTTCCGCTTCTTCCGCTCGCTCGGCCTCAACCTCAAGCAGCTCTACGGCCAGACCGAGGCCAGCGTCTACATAACGCTGCAGCCGGATGGCGAGATCTACGGCGATACGGTCGGCAAACCTGCTCCCGATGTCGAGCTCAAGATCGCCGACAGCGGTGAAGTGATGTATCGCTCGCCGGGTGTCTTCGTCGGCTATTTCAAGAATGACGAGGCTACTGCCAGCACCAAGACGCCGGACGGCTGGGTGCATACGGGTGATGCCGGCATCATTGCCGAGAACGGCCACCTGAAGATCATCGACCGCGCCAAGGATGTGGGCAAGCTCAACGACGGGGCACTGTTCGCGCCGAAATACATCGAGAACAAGCTGAAGTTCTTCCCGAACATCAAGGAGGCGGTCGCCTTCGGTCATGAGAAGGACATGGTGGGGGTTTTCATCAACATCGATCTGACGGCGGTCGGCTCCTGGGCGGAACGCAACAACGTCAACTATGCCTCCTACCAGGAACTTGCCGCGCATCCGGATGTCTACGGCATGATCGAAAGCCATGTCGATCAGGTGAACCGGGATCTTGCCCGTGAACCGATGATGGCGGGTGCGCAGATCAAGCGGTTCCTGATCCTGCACAAGGAGCTGGACGCGGATGACGGCGAGCTCACTCGCACGCAGAAGGTTCGCCGGAGCTTCATCGCCGAGCGCTATGGTCCACTGATCGACGCGCTTTACGACGGATCCACCTCCAAACATGTGCGTACGGAAGTAACCTTTGAAGACGGCCGCAAGGGCGCAATCGAAGCCACCGTCGAGATCCGCGACATGTCCACCCATGACGCCGGAGCGGGCGTACAGGAGGCCGCCGAATGAACGCGATCGTTTCCGACAAGACGCTGTCGCCGAATGGCGCGCAGGAACCGGCAGAGCGCGAGGTGCTGCTGCGGGTCGATAACGTGTCGCTGTCCTTCGGCGGCGTGAAGGCGATCACCGACATTTCGTTCGACATCCAGAAGGGCGAGATCCGCGCGATCATCGGTCCGAACGGGGCCGGCAAGACGTCGATGCTCAACGTCATCAACGGATTTTATCATCCGCAGGAAGGCACGATCACCTGGCAGGGCCAGGTGCGCCGCAAGATGAAACCTTACGAGGCTGCCAGCCAGGGGATTGCCCGGACCTTCCAGAACGTGGCGCTGTTCAAGGGCATGACCACGCTGGACAACATCATGTCCGGCAGAACTCTGAAGATGCACAAGAACTTCTTCTGGCAACTTCTGTGGCGCGGCCCGGCGGAGCGCGAGGAAATCGAACATCGGCGCAAGGTCGAGGACATCATCGATTTCCTTGAAATTCAGGCAATCCGCAAGACACCTGTCGGGCGCTTGCCCTACGGGCTGCAAAAGCGGGTCGAGCTTGGCCGCGCGCTGGCGATGGAGCCGGACCTGTTGCTGCTCGACGAGCCGATGGCCGGTATGAACCTTGAAGAAAAAGAAGACATGAGCCGGTTCATCATCGACGTGAACCAGGAATTCGGCACGACGATCGCCCTGATCGAACATGACATGGGCGTCGTCATGGATCTCTCCGACCGGGTGGTCGTGCTCGACTACGGCAAGAAGATCGCCGACGGGCCACCGGAGGAAGTGCAGGCCAGCCAGGCCGTTATCGACGCTTATCTCGGTGTGAGCCACTAGGAGGGACGAACCATGCTCTACGACATTTTTATCGATCCCTTCGTACAGATGTACCAGATGCCGGATTTCTTCCTGCAGGTCCTGTGGGAAGGTTTCGTCGCCGGAATTCTGTATGCGCTGATCGCGCTGGGTTTCGTGCTGATCTTCAAGGCCTCCGGCGTGTTCAACTTTGCCCAGGGCATCATGGTGGTGTTCGCCGGCCTGACGCTGGTGGGCCTCAACGAAAACGGTGTGCCTGCCTATCTGGCACTGATCCTGACCATCGGCGTGATGGGGGTTCTGGCATACGGAGTGGAACGGGTGGTCATGAGACCCCTGGTCAACCAGCCGGAAATCATCCTTCTGATGGCGACCATCGGCCTGACGTATTTCCTGGTCGGCTTCGGTGAATTCGTCTTCGGCGGCGAGCCCAAGCAGATGATTACCGAGCAACTGGGGCTTCCAACCGGCTCGACCGCGTTCGAATTCGGTGACCGGGGTCTCGTGATCCTGCAGCATATCGATATTGCCGCAGCGGTGATCGCGGTGGTGATGGTGACGGCGCTCGGCATCTTCTTCAACAAGACGCGGATCGGCCGGGCCTTGCGGGCCGTTGCTGACGACCACCAGGCTGCCCTTTCCGTCGGTATCTCTCTCAACCAGATCTGGGCGATCGTCTGGTTCGCGGCAGGCCTCGTGGCCCTGGCGACCGGCATCATGTGGGGGGCGCGGTCCGACGTGTCCTTCGCGCTGGAAATCGTAGCGTTCAAGGCGTTGCCGGTGCTGATCCTCGGCGGCTTTACGTCGATCCCGGGTGCCATTGTCGGTGGCCTGATCATCGGCTTCGGCGAGAAGATCGGCGAACTGTACTGGGGTGGTCTTGTCGGGGGCGGGATTGAATCCTGGCTCGCCTATATCATCGCCCTGATCTTCCTTCTGTTCCGGCCACAAGGCCTCTTCGGCGAACGTATCATCGAGCGGATCTAGGGATATCTGACCCATGTTTTATCGCGAAGCTGGCCAATTCAAGACGAGCTACAAGGCGGATCAGGCGCTGTTCCCGATCCTCCAGGACCGCGTCGGCCTGGCCGTTATTCTGATCACGGCATTTGCAGTCATTCCGGCCCTTGCCAACGACTTTTTCCTGACCTCCATCATGATCCCGTTCCTGGTGTTTTCGCTGGCGGCAATCGGGCTGAACATCCTGACCGGGTTCTGCGGACAGTTGTCCCTGGGAACCGGTGCGTTCATGGGGGTCGGTGCCTATGCCGCCTACAAGCTGACGTCGATCTTTCCCGATGCCAATGTCATCGTGATGGTTCTGGTATCCGGCGTGTTCTCGGCTGCCATCGGTGCGGTCTTCGGACTGCCGAGCCTGCGCATCAAGGGGCTTTACCTGGCGGTGACAACGCTCGCCGCGCAGTTCTTCCTGGAATGGTGCTTCATCCGTATTCCGTGGCTCTACAACTACAACGCCTCCGGCGCGATCGAAGTGCCGCGCCGCGAAGTTTTCGGCATCATCGCCACGGGGGCGGAAGCAACGCCGCTGGCGCGCTACTTCATTGTTCTCGGTATCACGGTGCTGATCGCCTTCCTGATGGCGAACGTCCTGCGCGGCCGAATCGGCAGATCCTGGATGATGATCCGCGACATGGACATTGCGGCTGAACTCATTGGCGTTCGCCCGCTGCAGACCAAGCTGATGGCCTTTGCCGTGTCGTCCTACATCTGCGGCGTGGCCGGTGCGATGATGGTGTTCTTCTGGCTGAATGCCGCCGAGCCGTCGTCCTACTCCATCCGGTTGTCCTTCCAGGTGCTGTTCATGGTGATCCTGGGCGGCCTGGGCAGCCTCGGCGGAGCCTTCATGGGAGCCGCCTTCATCTGGATCCTGCCTGTTGTTCTGAAATTCGTACCCGGCCTCCTCGGCATCGACCTGGCCGCGGAGACCGTGGAGCACGCGACCTTCATGATCGTTGGCGCTCTCATCATTTTCTTCCTGATCGTCGAACCGCACGGCTTTGCGCGGCTCTGGCAGATCGCGAAGCAGAAGCTCAGGGTCTGGCCGTTCCCTTACTAGGGGCTGCCAGCCTTTTCGCCCGCCATCCGGACATGGACCGATCCGGTGAGGAATGGCGCAACCGGTCCGGCGGTATTCATTTCGATGCCGCGTGGGAGGAGAATATGAAAAGCATTAAGCAATTTGCGCTGGGAACCGCTGTTGCGCTCGGGGTCGGTCTCTCCGGCGCCATGACGACTGCGGTCCAGGCACAAGATACCAACTATGTGCCGCTCCTGACTTACCGGACCGGGCCTTACGCGGGCTCCGGCATCCATATCGCCAACGGCATGCATGACTACCTGCAGATGCTGAACGAGCGCGATGGCGGCATCGGCGGCGTCAAGCTGGCGCTGGAAGAGTGTGAAACCGGTTACAACGCCCAGAAAGGCGTCGAGTGCTACGAAGCCACCAAGGGCAAGGGCGCGCTGGTCTACAACCCGTATTCCACCGGTATCACGCTTCAGCTGATCCCCAAGGCCGGTGTCGACAAGATCCCGGTTCTTTCGATGGGCTACGGCCTGTCGGCTGCCGCTGTCGGTTCCACGTTCCCGTGGATCTTCAACGTGCCGGACACCTATTGGGACGGCGCTTCCGTGGTCATCAAGTACATCGGTGAGCAGGAAGGCGGTCTTGAAAACCTCAAGGGCAAGAAGATCGGTTACATCTTCCTTGACGCCGGTTACGGCCGCGAGCCCCTGCCGCTTTTGGAACAGCTGGCCGAAAAATACGGCTTTGAGCTGCTGCAGTACCCGGTTCCGGGTGCGGAAATGCAGAACCAGTCTTCACAGTGGCTCAACGTACGCCGCGACCGTCCGGACTACATGATCATGTGGGGCTGGGGTGCGATGAACCCGACCGCCGTCAAGGAAGCCGTCAAGATTCGCTTCCCGATGGACAAGTTCATCGGTGTGTGGTGGTCCGCAGGTGACGACGATGCTGCCGCCGGTGGTGAAGGTGCCAAGGGCTACAAGGCACTGAACTTCTCCGGTGTCGGCGCCGACTTCCCGGCTCTCGATGACATCAAGAAACACGTCATCGATACAGGCAAGTCCTCCACCGATGCGGAGACGATCGGAAGCACGCTCTATAACCGTGGCGTCCTGAACTCGGTCATCATCGCGGAAGGTATTCGCAGCGCCCAGCAACTGACCGGCAAGACGGTCATCACGGGCGAAGACATGCGTCTTGGTCTCGAGGCTCTCAACCTGGACGAGGCTCGTCTGGCTGAGCTCGGCCTGAAGGGCTTTGCCCATCCGATGAAAGTGACCTGCGATGACCATGCCGGCAGCCATCCGGTGTTCATCCAGGAGTGGGACGGCAAGAAGTGGCGTCAGGCTTCTGACTGGATCGAGCCGATGACCGATGTGGTCCGTCCGCTGCTGGAAGCAGCCGCTGCGGAATACGCAGAAAAGAATGCGCCGTGGCCGGCGCGCACCGAACCCTGCCCGAACTGATAGGCAGTCCGCTCCGCCGCGCCGCATAAACGTGCGGCGGAGCAACCAGGGAGAAGAGGGAATGGCATTGCTGGATGTAGAACAGCCTGGTTCGCAGGGCGCTCGGGATGCTGCCGGGACAATCCTGTCGGTCAACAATATCGAGGTCATTTATGACCACGTGATCCTGGTGCTGAAGGGCGTGTCGCTGACGATTCCCAAAGGCGGGATCGTGGCGCTGCTCGGCGCGAATGGAGCGGGCAAAACGACCACGCTGAAAGCGATTTCGAACCTGCTTGGTGCCGAACGTGGTGAAGTGACAAAGGGCAAGATCCTTTTCGATGGCGAAGAAGTCCAGGCGCTGTCGCCAAACGATCTGGTTCGCCGGGGATGCATCCAGGTGATGGAAGGCCGGCATTGTTTCGGTCACCTGTCCATCGAGGAAAACCTGCTCACGGGCGCCTACACCCGCAAGGACGGGTACAGCGCCGTGAAGGCGGACCTGGAGATGGTCTACAATTATTTTCCGCGTCTGCGCGAGCGGCGTGGCAGTCAGGCGGGCTACACCTCCGGCGGCGAACAGCAGATGTGCGCTATCGGCCGTGCCCTGATGAGCCGGCCGAAGATGATCCTGCTGGATGAACCGAGCATGGGGCTGGCGCCTCAGCTTGTGGAGGAAATCTTCGAGATCGTCCGCCAGCTCAACCAAAAGGAAGGTGTGTCCTTCCTGCTTGCCGAACAGAACACCAACGTGGCGCTGAAATACGCGACCTACGGCTACATTCTGGAATCCGGCCGCATTGTGCTCGACGGCGACGCCAAGGCGTTGCGCGAGAACGAGGACGTCAAGGAATTCTATCTGGGCGTTGGCGGCGAGGGCCGTCGGTCGTTCCGGAATGTCAAACATTATAAGCGAAGGAAGCGCTGGCTGGCCTGACGGGGTTTCAGACACAGGGCCGAAACAGGCGGAGACGACCATGAGCGACATTCAGTTTGACGCGCGCGAGCGGCAAGACGCCGCTCAGCGCGAACGGGATCTTTTTGCCCGATTGCCGGATCTTCTGGTCCATGCGACAGGCAAATCCTCCGGGTGGGCCGCGCATCTTGACGGATGCGATATTGCTGGCGTTACAGACCGGACAGCGCTCGCGGGACTGCCGGTTCTGCGTAAGTCGGACCTTCTGGAAAAGCAACGGGCACAGCCGCCCTTCGGCGGATTTCTGGCAGGTGAGCTTTCCGGTGCTGCAAGGGTTTTCATGTCGCCAGGACCTATCTGGGAACCGCAGGCACCCGGACTCGATCCCTGGAACGGTGCACGAAGCCTGTTCGCAGCCGGTTTCCGCAAGGGCGATGTGGTTCTCAATGCGTTTTCCTATCACCTGACACCGGGCGGCTTCATTCTGGATCAAGGTGCCATTGCACTTGGATGCACGGTGTTTCCCGCCGGCGTTGGCAATACGGACAGTCAGGTCGAAGCGATCGAGGTGCTCAAACCGTCCGGTTTCGTCGGCACGCCGGACTATCTGAAGATCCTCCTCGATCGTGGCCGGGACCAGGGCCGGGATGTCTCCTCCATCAAGAAGGCCCTGGTCTCGGGCGGTGCATTGTTTCCATCCCTGCGCGAGGAATACGAGGCAGGCGGAATTCGTGTCGGACAGTGCTACGCGACAGCAGACCTCGGCGTCATCGCCTATGAAAGCGAGGCAAGGGAGGGCATGGTCGTCAACGAGGACTACATCGTGGAGATCGTGCGCCCGGGCACTGGCGAGCCGGTGGCAGATGGTGAGGTCGGCGAACTGGTGGTCACCAACTTTAACAGCCTTTATCCGCTGATCCGCTTCGCGACCGGCGATCTGTCCAAGATCATTCCCGGACAGTCGTCCTGCGGACGCACCAACATGCGGCTTGCCGGCTGGATGGGACGGGCAGATCAGCGCACCAAGGTCAAAGGCATGTTCGTCGACCCGGCGCAGATCGCGCAGATCGTTGCCGCGCATCCCGAAATCAGCAAGGCCCGCCTTGCCGTCAGCCGCATTGGCGAGGCGGATGCCATGACACTGACCGTGGAAACCGACGCCTCCGGCAACGGCTTGCCGGAACGGGTTGCGGAAACACTGCGTGAAGTGACCCATCTGAAAGGGGACGTCCTGACCGTTGCTCCGGGCGGTTTGCCGAATGATGGCAAGGTGATTGCGGATGAACGGGAGTACGGTTGAGGCTCGGAGCAACGCGCAGGCATGCCTCCGGAGTTAACGCAAGTTTCAGTCTCATCCTGAGGAAGCGCGCAACCGCTGTTTCGAAAGATGGCTGCATACTCCGGAGCAGGTTGCCCATCCGACGGAACGATGCTGGCGGCTCTCCTCAGTTTGAGGTCTTTTGTTGTTGCACTTCCGCCTGAAATTCGGTGATCTGCCTGCTCAAATCTGCGTATGACAAATGCCGCATTGGCCTCGGCATGTGCTTGGCCTATGTATGGCGTCAGACAGACAGATCGTTTTAGGACCAATCCCGCAGATGACCGTTCAACCGACCGCGCCGATCGCAGCCGACCAGGAAGCCGCATTCAGAAAACTCGACCTGCCGAAGGACCATCCTTCGGTCAAGAGCGGCAAGGTGGGCGTGCTTCTGGTCAATCTGGGCACACCGGACGGCACGGACTATTGGCCGATGCGCCGGTATCTGCGCGAATTCCTGTCCGACAAGCGCGTTATCGAGTGGCCCCGGGCAATCTGGTATCCGATCCTTTACGGCATCGTGTTGATGACCCGGCCAGGAAAGTCCGGCAAGGCCTACGAGGAGATCTGGAACAAGGAAAAGGACGAGTCGCCTCTGCGCACGATCACGCGCAGCCAGTCGGACAAACTGTCCGAAATGCTGGGTGATGCGGACGGCAAGCTGAAGATCGACTGGGCGATGCGCTATGGTCAGCCGTCGATCCCGGACAGGTTGAAGGCGCTCAAGGACGAGGGCTGCGACCGGATCCTGATCTTCCCGCTTTATCCGCAGTATTCGGCAACCACCACGGCGACCGTCAATGACGTTGTCTGCAAGACGCTTTTGAAGATGCGCTGGCAACCGGCGATCCGGACAGTTCCTCCCTATCACGACGACCCGGTCTATGTGACTGCCCTCGCAAAATCAGTTGAGCGGCATCTGGACAGTCTCGATTTCAAGCCGGACGTGGTGCTGACCTCCTATCACGGCATTCCGCAGTCCTATTTCAAACGCGGCGACCCCTATCATTGCCACTGCATGAAGACGACCCGTCTCATGCGCGAGGTCCTGGGCTGGGACGCCGAGAAACTGCGCGTGACCTTCCAGTCCCGGTTCGGTCCGGAAGAATGGTTGCAGCCCTACACGGACAAGACCGTTGAACAGCTGGCCAAGGACGGCGTGAAAAACGTTGCGGTGATGAACCCGGGTTTCGTTGCAGACTGTCTCGAGACGCTCGAGGAAATTGCCGGCGAGGCCGGGGAGATCTTCGAAGAGAGCGGCGGCGAGAATTTCAGCCATATCCCCTGTCTGAACGACAGCGATCTTGGCATGGACGTGCTGTCCCATATCGTGCGGCGGGAACTTGGCGGCTGGATCTGACCAGCCGCAAATCCACAGGCGTTTAACCTTGCCGGTGGAAAATACTCGTAAAATTTCGCGATACTGCCCATAAGTCACGGCACTGTTTCACGAGCGCCTTAAGTGTTTGTGCGAACAGCGCTAGCGGACGCGTGTCCGTATAGGCTCAACGCCGCAAATACGCTGGAAACGCTCTGGTATTCGGCGCATAGTGACGGTGCTATTTTAGAAAATTACGGGAGACGTATATGCCAATCGCGGGATTTGACATTTTCCTGATCGGCCTTGTCGTGCTGGTCATTCTGGTCTTTTTCGCCGGCGTAAAGACGGTGCCGCAAGGCTACAATTATACGGTCGAACGTTTTGGCAAGTACCGGAAGACGCTGACGCCGGGTCTGAACTTCATCATCCCGTTCATCGACAGGATCGGCCACAAGCTCAACATGATGGAGCAGGTGCTGGACGTTCCGACGCAGGAAGTGATCACCCGCGACAATGCGACGGTGAGCGCGGACGGCGTGACCTTCTACCAGGTGCTCGATGCTGCCCGTGCTGCCTACGAAGTGCTTGGTCTTCAGAACGCCATATTGAACCTGACCATGACCAACATCCGCTCGGTGATGGGGTCGATGGATCTCGACAACCTTCTGTCCAACCGTGATGAAATCAATGCCCAGATCCTGCGCGTCGTCGATGCGGCTGCAGAGCCATGGGGCATCAAGATCACCCGTATAGAGATAAAGGACATCAATCCGCCGCGCGATCTGGTGGATGCCATGGCCCGCCAGATGAAGGCGGAACGCGAGAAGCGTGCCTATATCCTTGAGGCCGAAGGCAAGCGCCAATCGGAAATCCTGAAAGCGGAAGGTCAGAAACAGTCGCTTATCCTGGAAGCGGAAGGCCGCCGCGAATCCGCGTTCCGCGATGCGGAAGCCCGCGAACGCGAGGCGGAAGCGGAAGCCAAGGCAACGCAGCTCGTCAGTGCGGCTATCGCCTCCGGTGACGTTCAGGCCATCAACTATTTCGTTGCCAACAAATATGTCGAAGCGTTCAAGGAACTGGCAACCTCGCGCAATCAGAAGACGCTCATCCTCCCGATGGAAGCGACCTCGCTGCTGGGGGCCTTGAGTGGCATAGGCGCCATCGCCAAGGAAGCGTTCGGTGAAGACGGCTCTTCCAAGCGGTCGTCCGCGCGCATTCCCAATACAAGCAGTGATCAGGGAGACGAGAACCGGTGAGCCTGATTGAAAGCACGATTGCGGCCCTCGGTCCCTGGAGCTGGTTCGTTCTGGGGCTTCTGCTGCTGGGACTCGAGATCCTGGCGCCTGGCACGATTTTTCTCTGGTTTGGCCTGTCGGCGCTTGTCGTCGGTGTCGTAGCTCTGTTGTTCGATTTCGCCTGGCAGGTGGATGTTGGGCTGTTCCTCGTGCTGTCACTTGTCAGCCTGCTGATCGGACGCCGGCTGATGCAGAAGCTTGCGTCGGAAAAGGGCGATCCGGGCTTAAACCAGCGCGGCAGCCGTTACGTCGGCCGGGAATTCACCCTTGCTGCGCCCTTGAACGAGGGTGCCGGAAACCTGTCCATCGATGACACGATCTGGCGCATTACCGGACCGGACATGCCAGCTGGCACGAAAGTTCGTGTCGAGGCAATTGACGGGGCGCGGCTGGTGGTCTCGCGGGTCAGCTAGATCTCCACCGGCATCGTACGCGTTTCCTTTGCAGGGGGCTCTTGCCGTCCCGGACTAAAGTTTATGACCGGCCGGCAGTGGCGGTTCTTCAGCCTTGAGCAGAATGCCGATCCTGCGGTTTGCCGCCAGGTAGGGGTCGTTGGGGAACAGCGGTTCGGTGTCGGCCTTGCCGACCACTGAGTAGAACTGATTGTCCGGCACGCCGTATTCGGACAGGATCTGCCGGGCGACATTGGCGCGTTCGCTGGACAGCTCCCAGCCGGTATAGCTTGGATCGATGGACTGACGGCCGGCAGTCGTGTGGCCTGTAATCTCGATGCGATTTGGCATCTGAGACAGCACAGGTGCCATCTTGGCGATCAGGCGGCGGGTGGTTTCGTAAGGATACTTCGAGCCTTCCCGGAACATTGAGCGCCCGTCCTGATCGACGAGCATGATGTTCAGTCCGTCCTCGGATTCTTCCAGAATGATGTTGCTGGAAATCTCGGTGATTTCCGGCATCTCCTGCCAGGCCTGGCGCAGCGAGGCGGCAGCCGTCGCGAATTGCCGCGGTTTTTCGATATCGGCTTCCAGCGTGTCGTGGGTGTTGGCTTCCGGGCCCTGTTTGCGCCGCTGTTCATGGCGCACCTGGGAGAAGTCGGAATCCATCTCCTGTTCGACCTGGCTGATATCCTTCATGTAGTCGCGGATCGGAATGCCCTCGACCTCGATGATACCGGTCTTGCGGGAGGTGTCCTTCACACCGAAGGCTTCGCGCATGGACCCGGCGACCACCTGAAGCTTTTCCTTGTCCTGAATGGAAAAGGAAATGATCAGAACGAAGAAGCAGACGAGCAGGGACATCAGATCGGCAAAGGTCACCAGCCAGTCCGGTGCGCCGCCGCCGCCTTGAGGTTTCTGTTTCTTTGCCATCGCGCTGTGGTCGCTCTTTTGTCAGTTCCGGATCAGACTTGGTACGATCGATTGCGATTGAGCCCTTACCAATCGCTTCCAGGGTTGGCGAACAATCTGCCCGGGTTCATCTGAACGCTTCCTGCTCTAGGCCGCGTCCGCCAGTTCGGCGCGCAATTTGTCCGGCAGGTATGCAATCAGCATTTCCTTGATCAAGGCCGGGCTCTTGGATTCGCGGATCTGGCAAACACCGTCGATGATCAGCGTCTGGTTGAGATCGTCGACGTCGAATTTCGCATCCAGCTTGTCCACCAGAGGCAGACAAAGGATGTTGGAGATCAACGCGCCGTACAGGGTCGTCAGAAGGGCGACGGCCATGGAAGGCCCGATTGCCGCAGGGTCGTCCATATTGGCAAGCATCTGCACCAGGCCGACCAGCGTCCCGATCATGCCGAAGGCGGGAGCAGAATCGCCAAGTGCCTTGAAAACGCGCTTGCCTTCCGCGAGCCGGGAAAGCTGCAGGTCGCGCTCGCGTTCCATCGATTCCTTGATGAATTCCAGCTCATAGCCGTCCGCAATATATTGCACACCCTTGGCAAGGACCGGATCGGAGACGTCCACGTTCTCCAGGCCAAGCGGGCCGGACTTGCGGACGATTTCACCCAGGTTGCTGATTTCCGTTATCAGGTCGCGAGGGCTTGCGTTCTTGCCCGCAAGCGCAACCTTGAACCCTGTGACGAAAGCAGTGGCGATGTCGGTAAGCTGGAAGCGGATCAGCGTGGCGGCGAGACCGCCGCCGACCACGATGAGGACCGACGGCACGTCAATAAACTGACCGAAACTGCCACCAAGAAAAATAGCGGTCGTCACGATGCCAAAGGCACCCACAATGCCGATTAATGTCGCCAGATCCATTCTGTACACACACCAAGGTCTGCGGCGTCAAGCCGATGAAACTTCGGGGCAGTGTAAGAGGCTTATGGCTAATCAAATCCTAATGACGCGCCACTTGCGGGCCGGAAAAGAAACTTTTTCGACCCCGTGAGGCAATATTGCCTGCTTCGGTGAAAGATCAGGCTGCGCCGATGCGAAGAAGATCGTGCAGATGGACAATACCGACGGGGCGACCGTCCTCGATCACGAACACGGAGGTGATCGACAGGCTGTTGGCCAATTCAAGAATTGAAGCCGACAATGTGTCCGGAGAAACGGTCTTTGGAGCACGCGTCATGATTTCACCGGCGGATTTTGCCAGGAGATTTGACGAAACATGGCGGCGCAAGTCACCGTCGGTGATGATGCCGATCAACTGTTTCAGCTCGTCGACGACACCCAGCACACCGAAGCCGCGCTGGGTCATCAGGACGATGCCTTCGCTCATCGAGGTGTTTGCGGACACCAGCGGCATGCGTTCGCCGGTGTGCATGATGTCCTTGGCCGTTTTCAGGCTGGCGCCCAGGCGGCCGCCCGGGTGGAATACGCGGAAGTCCTGCGCGGTAAACCCACGTCCTTCCAGAAGAGCCACAGCGAGTGCATCACCGACGGCCAGCTGAATGAGGGCGGAGGTTGTCGGGGCGAGGCCATGCGGGCAGGCCTCGGTGACAGCAGGCAGGTTCATGACGATATCAGCTGCACGGCCGAGGGTGCTGTCCTTGCGCGAGGTGATCGCGATCAAGGGCACCTTGAAGCGACGGGTGTAGCTGACGATGCCTGCAAGTTCCTGGGTTTCACCCGACCAGGACAGGGCGATCACGACGTCGTCTTCGGTGATCATGCCCAGGTCGCCGTGACTGGCTTCACTGGCATGAACGAAGAAAGACGGCGTTCCCGTTGACGCAAGGCTTGCTGCGATCTTGGTGCCGATATGACCACTCTTGCCGATGCCGGTGATGACAACGCGTCCCTTGCTCTTTTGAATGAGATCGAAGGTCTTCTGGAACGGGATGGCAAGTCCGTTCTTCAGCGCTGCGCGAACGGCACTCAGGCCGGCAATTTCGGTTTCCAGGGTCCGCTCTGCGGAGACGAGGCACAGGGACGTCATGTCTGTATTTTCTTCGGAAACCGGGTCGCGCAGAACGGTGGTCATGAACATAATTCTTTTTTTATTTAGGATCGCCTAGCTCTATGCCAGTCGCCGACGGGGATCAAGAACCCGTGATCTATTAAATGCATTAGATCAGGTGACTTTATGTAACTTTGTGTAACCTTCCAAATTGCGAAAAAGAAACGAAGGATTAACCATCATTCGTCAGGTTGGACCGGACATTCCACGTCGACTGGTCCCGGAATTCATGCGCAGCTTTCTGCCTCTGATCACTTTTCTTGCCGTTTTGCAGGCCGTTTCCGCGGCTGCACAAACGACGCTTGACGATTTGCGTGGATCGGACGACCCAGGCGGGGCGCAAGAATCAGCAGACCCTTCCGATCAGGCAGCCCAGGCGGCAGACCGCAATCCTACGCAGGCAAATGTCTTTTCCCTTCGTTCGACACTGAATTCGGCAACAGCGGAAACCGGATCGAGCGGCCTTGGAACCAATGGCAGAGCCACTCCTGTCAGGCCATTTGCCGACAGGATTGCAGCTGTCGACAGGGCGGTTCCTCTATCGGACAGCGGTATCGACGACAGCGTTTTTGGCGGAGATACGACCTTCGATGCGGCACAGGGGATCCGGCTCGGGTCCTTCACGCTGACGCCCCAACTGACCGTCTCGACAGGTTGGACCGATAACCGGTCACAGGCGGCAGACGGAACCTCTGGCAAGTTCTACCGGATTTCTCCCGATGTTTCGCTGACCTCGAACTGGTCACGCCATCAGCTGGACACGTCGCTGCGAGGTTCCTTCACCGGATATCCCGGTGATACCGACGACAACGAGGCGAATGTCTTTGCGGCGGCAAACCTGCGGCTCGATATCAGCGAAGCGACACAGGTCACGACCAGTATATCCTACACGCTCAGCCAGGAGGACGACGGCAGCGCAGAATCGGCTTCCGGGACCGACTACGATCACGAACTTTCGGGAAGCCTCAGTGGTACGCGCGCAGTTGGCATCGTTGCCGCAACAGCTTCGCTCGGCGTCGACCGGAATTTCTATACGTCGGAAAGCGGCTCGGAATCCGGACGCAACAACACGCTCTACTCCGCCAGCCTGCGGCTGGACGGCAATACCGGCAGCGTGTTTTCTCCGTTCGTCGAGGGGGCGCTGCTTCTGCGGCGCTATGACGATACCTGTAGCGACGCCTTGTGCGAAAAACGAAATGCCAATGGCTATCAGGTCATGGGTGGTGTCACCATCGCATCAGGCCCCAAACTGACCGGGGAACTCGGTGCGGGGTGGCGGATCGAGGATATTGAGGATGAGAGGCTTGAAAACCTGTCAGGCCTGATTGCCGACGCCTCCCTGGTCTGGTCGCCAAGCCGCCTGACAACGGTTACCGCTGGTCTTGGCACCTCCTTCGAGGCGACCGATATCGACGGTGCCAGCGGTTCGATCATCTACTCCGGCGACCTGCGCCTCGCTCATGCCTTCAGTGATCGTCTGGTGGGCGAGACCGGTGTCGGTTACAGTTACCGGACCTATGAAGGTGTTTCGATCGAAGAGCGTACCCTGACAGGGTTTGGTGGTCTGACCTTCGCTGTGACGAAGAACATTGCGGTGACGGCGGATTATACCCATCGTCGTTTCGACAGTTCCCAGCAGGGGAACGACTATTCCGAAAACGCTGTTGAAGCCGGGTTTAGATTGCGGCATTAACGTCACGGTAACCAAATCAACATCATTCATGGGGCGGGGGCAGAAACTTACGGACCTGGGCATCGAGGAGGCCCTGATGCGGAACCTTGCGCAGCTGACTGCGAACGTGAAAACCATATTGCCCTTTTCAGGAAGACTGAGAACCCTCGGGCGCCGGCTGCTTTTGACTGCCGCGGCGACGGGCGCTTTACTGGCCGTTTCGGTGCCGGCACAGGCCGATCAGGGGTTCAGCCAGTTCGTTTCCGGCTTCTGGCCGACGGCCAAGGCAGCCGGCATTTCTTCCCAGACCTACAACGCGGTCTTCACCGGCATGCAGCCGGACGATGACACCTTGCGCCTGATGAGCAAGCAATCCGAGTTCGTGAAACCGATCTGGGATTATCTCGATAGTGCCGTTTCAGACACGCGGGTCGAAAAAGGCCGCGAGATGCTGAAGGAGTACAGCCAGGTTCTTGCGGTCATCGAAAACCGCTACGGCGTCGATCGTGAAGCTGTCCTGGCGATCTGGGGCATGGAAACCAACTATGGCGGCTTCATGGGGCGTCATAACGTAATCCAGGCACTGGCGACGCTGGCCTATGCGGCGCCGCGCCGGAAGAGCTTCTGGGAAAAGGAACTTGTTACCGCGCTGGCGATCGTCCAGGCAGGTCATGTGCGTTTCCAGGACATGGAAGGTTCCTGGGCCGGCGCCATGGGGCACACCCAGTTCATGCCCTCTAGCTGGAAGGCCTATGCAGCCGACTATGACGGTGACGGCCGCCGGGATATCTGGACGTCCATACCCGATGCACTCGCCTCAACCGCTGCCTATCTGCAAAAGCACGGCTGGCAGACAGGCAAGACCTGGGGATACGAAGTAGCCTTGCCCAGCGGGTTCGACTATCACATGGCCGATGGCGAAAAGACGCTGACGCTAGGCGAATGGGGGCGATACGGAATTCGCCGGTCAAACGGCAAGGATTTTCCGCGGCCGTCCGACAACGCCATCCTGGTTCTGCCTGCCGGAGCAAGCGGACCGGCGTTCCTGATGCTGAAGAACTTTTACGTGATCAAGCGTTACAACAACGCGACTGCCTATGCGCTTGCCGTCGGCCATCTTGCCGACCGGATCATTGGCGGCGGACCGATCGAGGGCGACTGGTCGCGTGAGCACCTTCCGCTCAATCGCTCTGAAACCGCGGAATTGCAGGCGCTTTTGAACCAGCGTGGATTTTCTGTCGGTACGGCGGACGGCAGGATCGGACCTGCTACCCGAAAGGGTATCCGAGCCTACCAGCGCTCACGTGGGATGGTTCCCGACGGTTATGCATCCATTGTTTTGCTGGCACGCCTGAAGCTGGACGGCTAAACTGGGCGCAGTGCAGCTACAGCAGGAGCACAGCGTGAGAGTTCAGACACGGCAACGGGAAGGGAAGGGGACACGCGCCGCCTCGCTTCGGATTGTCGTATCCCTTGGGCTTGCGCTTTTTGCCTGCTCTGCCGGACTCTCTGCCGCACAGGACGCGCAGCGCGGTGAAATCGTGGTTGCGCAGAACGGGCCCTTCCGGGGGTTCAATCCGTTTGCTCCATTGCAGCGGCTGTTTGGCGGTGGGGGCGAGAAGCGCAGAAAGCAGCCGCAAAAGACACAGCAGAAGCTGCGGGTTTCCCGGCCCGCGGGTGCACCGCCCAAATTCGACGTTCTCGAAAAGGACCCCAATGCCGGCCTGATCCTGGTCGTTGGAGACCGCATGGCACGCGGTGTCGCCGACGGGTTGAAATACACACTTGCGCAAAAACCACAGATCCGTGTCGAAGCCATTACCGAGGACAAGGAAGGTTTTGTCGGGGAAGGTTCGCCGGACTGGGCGACGCAGGTGGTTTCCAGGATCCGGGGGGCGGACGTTCAGGCCGTTGTGGTGATGATCGGCCGGCAGGACCTGGGTAAATCCTTTTCCGGTGAACCGCCCGTTGAATTCATGACTGCAGAGTGGCTGGAGAGCTACCGCAGGAAGGTCGACGGGCTTGTACGTGTGGTGCGACAGGAAAAGAAACCGCTTGTGTGGGCCGGCCTGCCGCCCACGGGCGACGAACTGGTGAACGCGGATTTCACGCAGCTCAATTCGATCTTCCAGGGCGCGTCGGAGGACAGGCGGGTCCGCTATGTCGACATATGGGATATCTTCCTGGCTGAAGACGGCAGCTTTTCCTCTTACGGACCCGATGTCGACGGCAAGAACACGCGTCTGCGCACGAACGACAAGATCGATTTCACATGGGCAGGCTATCGGAAAGTCGCATTCTTCGTGGAACGCGAACTGTCCCGCCTGCTCGGAGGCTATGGCGGGCTAGCTTTCGAAGGTGTGGAGGATGATCCGAACTTCATCGTCCTGACCGGACGTACGACGTCGCCCGAAGCACTGCTTCTGGGTGGTGAGGATGAAGAAGAGATCAATTCGGCCAGCAGGACCTATCGTTTCTTTGTCAAAGGCGAGCCCTTGCCACCCATGCAGGGACGTGTGGACGATCCACGGATGCCTGCCGTTGCGGTGTCTGCGCCGGCTGCCGCTGTTGAAGAAGTGTTTGCCCCTACAAGTGCCGATTTGCGTGAGAGCTTGAGTTCAGCAGCCAGCCAGGATGCGCAAGGCCGTGTCTCTGTGACTGTGCGTCCGGGATCGGAATGACCCTTTGAAATAGGTCCGAAAAACACAAAACCCCGCAGGCGTTTGCCGGCGGGGTTTTTTCATTTCCGGATGTAGAGTTCAGCGCGGCAGGTCGGTCGAGCCGGTCAGGAACTCGTCAACAGCGCGCGCTGCCTGACGGCCTTCGCGGATCGCCCAGACAACCAGGGACTGACCCTTGCGCACGTCGCCGGCAGCATAGACCTTGTCCAGGCTGGTCTTGTAATCGTCGGTGTTGGCCTTGACGTTGGTGCGGCCATCCAGCTCCAGCTTGTCGCCGGCTTCGGCGATGTAGGTTTCCAGCAGCGGGCCGGAAAAGCCGATAGCCGCCAGAACGAGGTCGGCGCGCAGGATGAATTCGGTGCCTTCGATCGGGCGGCGTTTTTCATCCACGCGGGCGCATTTGACGCCGGTAACCTTGCCGTCTTCGCCGACAAGGGCAAGCGTTGCGGCGGAGAACTCACGTTCAGCGCCTTCAGCCTGCGACGACGAGGTGCGGAACTTGGTCGGCCAGTACGGCCAGATCGCCAGCTTGTCTTCCTTCAGCGGCGGGATCGGGCGAATGTCGAGCTGCGTCACCGACAGGGCTCCCTGACGGAATGCGGTGCCGACGCAGTCGGATGCGGTGTCGCCGCCACCGATGACGACGACATGCTTGCCACCGGCCCAGATCGGGGCCTCGTCGCCTTCCGGCTCACCGCCGACCCGGCGGTTCTGCTGGACCAGGTACGGCATCGCCCAATGGCAGCCTTCCAGTTCCATGCCGGAGACACCCGGATCACGCGGACGTTCGGCACCTGCGCACAGGATAACCGCGTCGTGACGCTCGGCCAGTTCTTCCAGGGCAACGGTTACACCGACATTGACGCCGTAATGGAACGTCACGCCTTCAGCTTCCATCTGCTTCACGCGACGGTCGATGTAGTGCTTTTCCATCTTGAAGTCGGGAATGCCGTAGCGCAGCAGGCCACCGGCCTTCGGCTCACGCTCATAGACATGCACGGTGTGACCAGCGCGGGCGAGCTGCTGGGCGGCCGCCATGCCTGCGGGGCCGGAGCCGATGATCGCCACTGCCTTGCCGGTCTTGGTCGCGGACAGCTCCGGTACGATCCAGCCTTCTTCCCAACCCTTGTCGGCTATCGCCTGTTCCACGCTCTTGATGTTGACCGGAATGTCTTCCAGGTTCAGCGTGCAGGCTTCCTCGCAAGGAGCCGGGCAGATGCGCCCGGTGAACTCGGGGAAGTTGTTGGTGGAATGCAGGTTCTTGAGCGCGTAGTCCCAGTCGCCCTGGTAGACCAGATCGTTCCAGTCCGGGATCTGGTTGTTGACCGGACAACCGGTCGGGCCGTGGCAGAACGGAATGCCGCAATCCATGCAGCGGGCCGCCTGATTGGTGACGTCCTGGTCGTTCAGCGGAATGGTGAACTCGCGGAAATGGCGAATACGGTCAGAGGCAGGCTGATACTTCTGTTCCTGCCGATCGATTTCCATAAAACCGGTTACCTTGCCCAAGGCGACCTCCTCAAAATTTCATGCGTCTGTCCAGGGTGGCTGCAATCGGCCGCGTCATGCGGCCGAGAGCCAGTTCGTGCGTTTGGCCGGATTATTCGGCGGCGACCATGCCGAGGCGCTGTTCTTCCATTTCGCGCAGGGCCCGGCGGTATTCGACCGGCATCACCTTGACGAACTTGGGCCGGTACTGGGTCCAGTTGTCGAGGATTGCCTCGGCCTTTGTCGAGCCGGTCAGTTCCAGATGTTTCGTCAGCATCTGGCGCAGGCGCTCATCGTCATGACGGGTCATGTCGCAGGAAAGGTCCACGCGGCCCTTGTGCTCGATATCGCCACCATGGTGGTGCAGCTTCTCCAGAAGATCGTCTTCTTCGGTCACCGGTTCCAGTTCGACCATGGCCAGGTTGCAGCGGGAGCCGAATGTGCCGTCTTCATCGAGCACATAGGCAATGCCGCCGGACATGCCGGCCGCGAAGTTGCGTCCGGTCTGGCCGATCACGACGACAACGCCGCCGGTCATGTATTCGCAGCCGTGGTCACCCACGCCTTCGACAACGGCAACAGCGCCGGAGTTGCGAACTGCAAAGCGTTCCCCGGCAACACCGCGGAAGTAGCATTCACCTTCGGTTGCGCCGTAGAGCACCGTGTTGCCGACAATGATCGAGTTTTCCGGCACGATCCGGGTGTTCTCCGGCGGGCGGACGATCAGCTTGCCACCGGCAAGACCCTTGCCGACATAGTCGTTGGCATCGCCGACAAGATCAATGGTGACGCCGCGGGCGACGAAGGCGCCGAACGCCTGGCCTGCCGTGCCCTTCAGATTGATCTTCAGGGTGTCGGGGTGTTTCAGGCCCTTGTTGCCGTACCGCTTGGCGATTTCACCGGAGAGCATGGCACCAACCGACCGGTCAACGGAACAGATCGTCTCGTCGACAATTGTCGGTTCCTTGCTGTCCAGGGCCGGCTTGGAAGCGGCAATCAGGCGGCGGTCCAGGATGTCGTGGATCGGGTGATCCTGACGCGTGGTCCAGCGGGTCTCTTCCGGTTTTGCTTCCGGCTGGAAGAAAATACGGGAGAAATCGAGACCCTTGGCCTTCCAGTGATCGATCGCGGCTTCCTTGTCGAGGAAGTCGGACCGGCCGATCATGTCTTCCATCGTTTTGAAGCCGAGGTTGGCCATCAGCTCGCGCACTTCTTCGGCGACGAAGAAGAAGTAGTTGATGACGTGTTCCGGAGTGCCCTTGAAGCGCTTGCGCAGGACCGGGTCCTGGGTGGCGATGCCGACCGGGCAGGTGTTGAGATGGCACTTGCGCATCATCAGGCAGCCCGCGGCAATCAGCGGAGCGGTCGAGAAGCCGAATTCGTCGGCACCAAGAAGCGCACCGATGATGACGTCCCGGCCTGTGCGGATGCCGCCGTCGACCTGAAGGGCGATGCGCGAGCGCAGTCCGTTCAGCACCAGGGTCTGCTGGGTTTCGGCAAGGCCGATTTCCCAAGGAGAGCCGGCATGTTTGATCGAGGTCAGCGGTGATGCACCGGTGCCGCCGTCGTAACCGGAAATCGTGATGTGGTCGGCGCGTGCCTTGGCAACGCCGGCAGCAACCGTTCCGACACCCACTTCCGACACCAGCTTGACCGAAATATCGGCTTCCGGGTTAACGTTTTTCAGGTCGTAGATCAGCTGCGCCAGATCTTCGATGGAGTAGATGTCGTGGTGCGGCGGGGGCGAAATCAGGCCGACGCCCGGGGTCGAGTGACGCACCTTGGCGATCACCGCATCCACCTTGTGACCCGGCAGCTGGCCGCCTTCGCCGGGTTTAGCGCCCTGGGCGACCTTAATCTGGATCATGTCGGAGTTGACCAGATATTCCGTGGTCACGCCGAAGCGGCCGGAAGCAACCTGCTTGATGGCAGAGCGCTGCGGGTTGGACGAGCCGTCCGGCAACGGATTGAAGCGCTCCGGCTCCTCGCCGCCTTCACCGGTGTTCGACTTGCCGCCGATCTGGTTCATGGCGATTGCCAGGGTCGTGTGAGCTTCACGCGAAATCGAGCCGAAGGACATGGCGCCGGTGACGAAGCGCTTGACGATGGCTTCAGCCGGTTCCACCTGGTCGAGCGCAATCGGCGAGCGGCCGATTTCGTCCGCGGACTTGATCCGGAACAGGCCGCGGATCGCGTAGCGTCCACTCTTTTCGTTCACTTCCTTGGCGAAGGCGCGATAGGTCTCCGGAAGCTTCGCGCGCACTGCATGCTGCAGCAGCGCGACGGAGTCCGGGGTCCACATGTGGCTTTCACCGCGGGTCCGGTAAGCGTATTCACCGCCAACTTCCAGCGAGCGGCGCAGGATGGCGACGTCGCCGAAGGCCTGTTCGTGGCGCAGAACGGTTTCATCGGCGACTTCGGCAAGGCCGATGCCTTCGATCATGGTTGCCGTGCCGAAGAAGTATTTCTTCACGAAGGACGAGCCGAGGCCGACAGCGTCGAAAATCTGCGCGCCGCAATAGGACTGGTAGGTCGAGATGCCCATCTTGGACATGACCTTGAGGATGCCCTTGTCGATGGACTTGATGTAGCGGTAGACGACTTCGTCCTGATCGACTTCCTCCGGGAAGTCCATTTCCATATGCATGGAAAGCAGCGTTTCAAACGCGAGATAAGGGTTGATCGCTTCCGCGCCATAGCCGGCCAGAACACAGAAATGGTGCACTTCGCGCGCTTCACCGGTTTCCACCACCAGGCCAACAGAGGTTCTCAGACCCTTGCGGATGAGGTGATGATGCACGGCAGCGGTTGCCAGCAGCGCCGGGATCGCGATGCGTGACCGGCTGATCAGGCGATCGGACAGGATGATGATGTTGTATCCGTCCAGAACCGCTTTTTCGGCGCGCTCGCACAATTCGTCGAGAGCGCCTTCCATACCGACAGCGCCTTTTTCGGAATTGTAGGTGATGTCCAGCGTCTTGGCGGAGAACTGGTTGTCTGCGATGTCGCCGATGGCGCGGATCTTCTCCAGATCCTCATTGGTGAGGATCGGCTGGCGCACTTCCAGCCGCTTGGAGGTCGACAGGCCTTCAAGGTCGAAGATGTTCGGACGCGGGCCGATGAAGGAGACAAGGCTCATCACCAGCTCCTCGCGGATCGGATCGATCGGCGGGTTGGTGACCTGAGCGAAGTTCTGCTTGAAATAGGTGTAAAGCAGCTTGGACTTGTCGGAGAGCGCTGAAATCGGCGTGTCCGTGCCCATGGAGCCGATGGCTTCCTGGCCGACGGTTGCCATCGGGGTCATCAGAAGCTTGATGTCTTCTTCCGTGTAGCCGAAGGCCTGCTGGCGGTCGAGAAGGCTTTCACCGGCTACCGGCGCGCGCTGGCGCACGCCCGGAAGGTCTTCCAGTACGATCTGGGACCGGTGCAGCCAGTCCTTGTACGGGTTGGCCGTGGAAAGCTGCCGCTTGATTTCGTCGTCGGAAACGATCCGGCCTTCGTCCATGTCGATCAGCAGCATCTTGCCCGGCTGCAGGCGCCATTTCTGGACAATGCGCTCTTCTTCGACCGGCAGGACGCCAACTTCGGAAGACATGATGACGAAGTCGTCGTCAGTAACGATGTAGCGGGCAGGACGCAGGCCGTTCCGGTCCAGCGTTGCGCCGATCTGGCGACCATCGGTGAAGGCAACGGCTGCAGGGCCGTCCCACGGCTCCATCAGGGCAGCGTGGTATTCGTAGAAGGCACGACGGTTGTCGTCCATCAGCGGGTTGCCGGCCCAGGCTTCCGGGATCAGCATCATGGCTGCATGGGCGAGCGAATAGCCACCCATGACCAGGAACTCGAGGGCGTTGTCGAAGCAGGCGGTGTCCGACTGGCCTTCATAGGAAATAGGCCAGAGCTTGGAGATGTCGTCGCCGAGCAGCGCCGACGATACGGACGCCTGACGCGCCGCCATCCAGTTGACGTTGCCGCGCAGCGTGTTGATCTCACCGTTGTGCGCAACCATCCGGTAGGGGTGCGACAGATCCCAGGACGGGAACGTGTTGGTGGAAAAACGCTGGTGGACAAGGGCCAGGGCCGACGAAAAGCGCTCGTCCTTCAGGTCGGCGTAATAGGCGCCAAGCTGATAGGCGAGGAACATGCCTTTGTAGACGATGGTCCGGCTGGACATTGAAACGATATAAAAGCCTTTCGAAACCGCATCGGTTTCGGCACGCACACGGTTCGAGATGACCTTGCGCAGTACATAAAGGCGGCGTTCGAAGGCATCTGCCTCACCGCCGGTCTTGCGGATGAAGACCTGACGGGAAACCGGTTCGGTGGCAGCGATGTCCGGCGCCTTGGAAAGCGATGAATTGTCGACGGGCACGTCACGCCAGCCGATCAGTTCCTTGCCTTCGTCTTCAATGACACGCTCGATGATGGCTTCGCACTTGGCGCGCAGCTCATCGTCCTGCGGCATGAAGATGAAACCGACACCATATTCACCGGCATCGGGAAGCGGTGTGCCGGCGTTCGCTAGTTCTTCTGCAAAGAACGCGTGCGGGATCTGCACCAGCATGCCTGCGCCGTCGCCCATCAACGGGTCGGCACCAACCGCGCCGCGGTGCGTGAGGTTTTCAAGAACCTGCAGACCGTCGGCAATAATCTTGTGGGACTTCTCGCCTTTCATGTGGGCGACAAAGCCGACACCGCAGGCATCGTGTTCGCGCGACGGATTATAGAGCCCTTTGTCGGCGGCCGTGCTCAGTCGTTCCGCAAGTGTAGTGGTTGCGGTGGTCTTCATGTCCACGCTCCCAGCTTGCATGGCTGTGCTCGTCGTCAGCTCTATCTTCGTCATGTGCGCCCTCACTGTTGACCCCAGTGCCGCCGTGGCTGGGAGCGTCCGGTTCCGTTCGGGTCGCATTCCATCAAGAATGCGGTCCGGCGAACCCTGGCTTTCCTGCCCCGGCTCTGTTGTTGTATTAACCACGGCCGTTTATCAAAGCAAACCGCCGCATTGACGCAGCGGTCCTCCGCTGCCGAAACGTTCCGTCTCGCTTCCTTGCAGATCCTCCCCGGATCCGCCCAGTGGTCAGCCTGGCTATCACCGATGCCTTTTTGTCCTGCGCCCTGTCCGGGCCGTTTTGGGCATGGCGATAATTGGGACAGCATACCTGTCCTATTCCAAGCGGCGCGAACATGACAGATTTCGCCGTCGTGAGCAAGAGTGTTTCTGCGTCGCCGCATTATAATTGTTTCGCGCGAAAAGTGCCAATCGTCCGGAAAGGTCAAAACCGACGATAAATATGTAAGAATCTTGCGTTTGTTAAACTTTGTGCAGTTATGCTCGCAAAACAGTCACATGCGTTTGATTTCCTATTTATCTTCAATAGGGTCATCTACGGTGGGTGACTGGCGGCCCAGCAAAAACGCCGGTACGCAGTGATTTTTCAACGACGAGAGGAGATCGAGATGAAGCATAAGGCCATGTCTGCAGCAATTGTTGCCGGTGCGGTGGCAACCGCGGTTGCGGGTCTGTCGTCAACCGTTCCGGCCCACGCCCAGGCCAAGGAAAAATGCTATGGTGTGTCCCTGAAAGGTCAGAACGACTGCAAGGCGGGTGCAGGTACGACTTGCGCCGGTACGTCGACTGTCGACTATCAGGGCAACGCCTGGACCCTCGTCCCGAAGGGCACCTGCGTGACGATGGATGTTCCTGGTGGCCGTCACGGCTCTTTGACCGAACTTACGCGCGACCTGCCGGAAGCCTGATAGGCTTCAGACGGCCGCAACTGCGGCAATCTGGTCAGGCAGGCACCTGCTTATCCCGCACTTGGTGCCGAGGCGGGCAGGGCGCCAGCCCTTTCAAAGTCATGAGCCATGGTGCTTCAGTCAGTCCAGTCTGAAGATGTCCTCAGCCAGTGTGCCTGCCTGACAAAACTTATTCCACCCGGAGGGCTCCATGGTTTCCGATACCCGATCAAACCCGGTACAGCGCTGCGAGGCGGCCGTTCCGGCGCGCGCCGGAGCCGGTCTGAAGCCGGAGCATGTCGCGGCTATTCTGGAAACGTCCGCGGATATCGGTTTTTTTGAAGTTCATGCCGAAAACTACATGGGGGCCGGCGGTCCGCCGCACCGGCAACTGGAGGCAATCCGCGAGCGGTATCCCCTGTCTCTACATGGTGTCGGTCTTTCGATCGGCGGTGAACAGCCTCTGGACAAGGATCACCTGCGGCGCTTGTCAGACCTGAACAAGCGATATGAACCGGGACTGTTTTCCGAGCATCTGGCCTGGTCGACGCACGACACGACTTATTTCAACGACCTGTTGCCGGTGCCCTATGACGAAGCCACGCTGAACCGTGTGTGCGATCACATAGATGAAGTGCAGGAGACCGTCGGACGGCAGATGCTTCTGGAAAATCCGTCGACTTACGTCGCCTTTGCACAGAGCACGATGAGCGAACTGGATTTTCTGAGCGAGATCGCGCGCCGGACCGGCTGCGGCCTGTTGCTCGACATCAACAACGTGCATGTGTCCTGCACCAACCACGAGAGATCCGCGAGAGATTATCTTGCCGCCTTCCCGATGGCTGCTGTCGGCGAAATACATCTGGGCGGTCATGCGCCTGACCGGGACGACGCCGGACGGCCACTGCTGATCGACGCGCACGACCGGGAGGTGGATCTTGCGGTCTGGCAACTTTATGAAGATGTCATTCGTTTACAGGGGCCGCTGCCGACCCTGATCGAGTGGGACAACAATGTTCCTGCCTGGCCGGTTCTGCTTGCCGAGGCACAAGCCGCGGACCGCATTCTGGCGCAGCCTGCAGAGGCTGGCAGAAAGCAAGCGGTCTGACATGCGTGGTCCGCTCGCCCTGCCGCACGTCAATGCCGCCTCGTTTGGGCGTGCGCTGCTCGACCCGCAAATGGCAACGCCCGATGGACTGACTGGTCCGGATGGAGAAACGGCGCCGAAGCGATTCAATGTCTACCGCAACAACGTCATCGTCAGCCTGTGCGAAGCGCTCGGTGAGAGCTTTCCTGCAGTGAAGGCGCTGTTGGGGGAAGAGTATTTCAGGGCGCTTGCCCAGGCCTTCGTGACAGCTCATCCGCCGGTGTCGCCTGTGTTGATCTGGTACGGCGCCGGTTTCGCCGATTTCCTGGACGCGTTTCCGCCGCTCAAGGCATATCCCTATCTCGGCGATGTTGCCCGGCTAGAATGGTCTTGGCTCCAGGCCTATCATGCTGCGGATGCCGCGCCTCTCGATCCGGCAATCCTGGGCAGCATCGATCCGCAAAGACTCGGGGGCGTTCGCTTCCTACCGCATTCGGCGGCGCACGTCGTGACATCTGCCTGGCCGATCTGGGCGATTGCGCGAGCCAACAGGTTTGAACCCGATGGGGCTGAAGCTGTCGATCTTGACGAGCCGCAATCGGTAATGATTACCCGGCCGGACATGGAAGTGGATGTCTATCTGCTGCGTCCGGGCGGGGCTGTTTTCACGATGGATCTCCTGCAAGGGCAGACGCTTGCAGCGGCGGCAAGCCGGGCTCAGGAAGACGACGACAGTTTTTCCTTGTCCGATTGCCTTTCGGACTGTCTTGCAGCTGGTGCATTTTCCGCCCTGCAACTGGATGACTAACACGCATGCGGCAAATGGATGCCGCTTGATGATGGGGGATTAGATGGGTGTGTTGATTGGGTTTTTTGTCAGGCTTTACACGATGGTGTTCGGAGCTCTGGAACGGCTGACAAATGGCTGGTTCATCGGGCTTGCTGCCCGGTTCATTTTTGCCGCGATCCTGCTGCAGTTCTTCCTGAACTCGGCGATGACGAAAATCGGCGGCAATATCATGAACATCTTCACGCCAACCGCAGGTGCCTATGCGCAGATGCTGCCCAAGATGATGGAGCAGGTCAGCTACGACACCAGCCAGATTGCGTTCTTCCCGTATGGTCTCATGGTGCTTCTGGGCACCTGGGGTGAATTTGTCCTGCCGGTGATGGTGGTTGTCGGTCTATTCACCCGCTTCGCAAGCCTCGGCATGATCGTCTTCATCTGCGTCATGACCTATGTCGACATCTATGGTCATGGGGCTGACGCAAAGACGATCGGGGCGCTGTTCGACGGTGAACCCTATGCGATCATTGCCGATGACCGGTTGCTCTGGATCTTCCTGTTGCTGGTTCCGGTGCTCAAGGGGCCGGGTGTCGTCTCGCTGGACTGGCTGCTCGGCCGGTCCTATCGCAAGCGCGAGATGTACTACTGAAAAATCGGTTGCCGGTTGTGATGCCAAGTGATTAAACCGGCACATGAATTTTGCCAGTGACAATTGGGCGGGTGCGGCTCCGGCGGTGATGTCGGCGCTGGCCCGCCATAATGACGGGTTCTCGCCGGCCTACGGCACCGACCCGTTGACTGATTCCGTCTCCGCCACGTTCAACGAGATCTTCGAACGTGAGGTTGCCGTCTTCTTCGTGGCGACCGGTTCAGCGGCGAATTCCTTAGCGCTGGCTTCCTGTGCCAAGCCGGGTGGGGCGATCTTCTGCCATTCCGGTGCGCATATTCAGGTTGATGAATGCAATTGCCCCGAGTTCATGACCGGCGGCAACAAGCTGTTGAGCGTGAAGGGACCAAACGGCCGGTTCTCCGCCGATGCCCTTCGCGAAAAGATGGCGCAGGTTCCTGACGGTGTTGTCCACCATGGTCAGGTTGCGTCCGTTTCCATCAGCCAGGCAACCGAATGCGGCACCGTCTACACGCTGGATGAAATTGGCGCGATCAAGGATGTCTGCCGGTCCCGTTCGGTGCCGCTTCACATGGACGGCGCACGATTTGCCAATGCGCTTGTGACGCTCGGCTGTTCGGCGGCCGACATGACATGGAAAGCGGGTGTGGACCTGCTTTCCTTCGGAGCCACCAAAAACGGCTGCTGGTGCGCGGAGGCCGTGGTTTTCTTTGATCTGGACGCCGCAAAATCCTTTGAGTATTTCCGCAAGCGCGGCGGTCATCTTTTCTCCAAGAGCCGCTTCGTGGCGGCCCAGTTCGAAGGCTATTTCCAGGATGACACCTGGCTGACGACCGCAAGCCACGCCAATGGCATGGCGACCCGTCTTGCTGAAGGGATCCGGCAGGCCGGAGGGCGTACTGCCTGGGCGGTGGAAGCCAACGAACTGTTCCCGATCCTGAAACGCAGCCAGATGGAAGCGCTTCAGGCGGCCGGTGCCAAGCTCTATGAATGGCCGGCAGAGGGCCTCGCCGAAGGCCACGCCCCGGCATCGGACGAAGTCTGTGTACGTCTCGTCACCAGTTTCGCAACGACGGATGAAGACGTCGATGCGTTTCTGAAAGTGCTGTCCGGGACGGTCTGAGGGCCGCCTCTCGCGTGCCGAGATATCTCGTGACGCGCAGGAACATCAAAAAAGGCGCCTGGTTTCCCAGGCGCCCCGATGATGCGATTGCCGCAGTTGAACCAGGCGGTTAGTGAGCCGTGGTTTCGATCTGCTTGGTTTCACCACTGGTGATTTCGATCTTGCGCGGCTTCATGGCTTCCGGGATTTCCCGAACAAGATCAACGTGCAGCAAGCCGTTTTCGAGGCTTGCCCCTTCCACGCGAACATGTTCGGCAATCTGGAAGCGGCGTTCAAAGGTGCGCGAGGCAATGCCGCGGTA
The DNA here is from genome assembly GCF_012273635.1 of Labrenzia sp. PO1. Lineage (NCBI taxonomy): Bacteria > Pseudomonadati > Pseudomonadota > Alphaproteobacteria > Hyphomicrobiales > Stappiaceae > Labrenzia > Labrenzia sp. PO1. The sequence continues at coordinate 1,608,404 of NZ_JAAXCR010000001.1, read as the reverse complement.
GAGAATTTCCCGGCTGGCATCTTCTTCAGCTTTTTCACCCTTGATGGTGAGTGTGTGCTCCTTGGCTTCGACGCTCAGTTCGTCGTCGGAGAAGCCTGCCACGGCCATCGTGATGCGGTAGGCGTTTTCGCCCGTGCGCTCGATGTTATAGGGCGGATAGCTCGGCGCTTCGTTGCCGGCGGCATCGAGCATCGAGAAAAGCCGGTCGAAACCGACGGTGGAGCGGTAAAGCGGAGAAAAGTCGAAGTGACGCATGTGTCTGTCCTCTCTTGAGCAACTGATACTTCACTGATGTTGAGCAGTCCTTCGTCCCCCGAATTGGCGGGACAGGCTGCGGTGCAAACCCGGTCTGGCGCTTGCATGAAGAGATTTGGTTATTCGGATTTTCATTTCAAGAGGCGGGAAATGTGGGGCGTCGTGGAAACATGAACGCCACATGAACAGTGCCTTCCGGTTGCGTTCAAGTGGCCCGGTGCATCTTCAATCCAACGTCAGCACGGCGCTGGCGGAACAAACTGGAGATTTGAAGATGTTTGCCAATGTTTCGAAATTGTCCGCCCCGATCGCCGGTGCCATTCTGCTGGTGTCCGCAGGTTTCATCACCACTGCATCCGCTGCCCCGCTGGTCGGAAAAACCCAGATCGAACCGGCGAAAGCCGAGCTGGTGGTCAAGGTCGATCATCGCCGTGGTAACGGGCATGGCGGCAACTGGAACGGCCGTCACGGTGGCCGCCATTTCGAAATGGGTCCGCGCCAGATCCGCCGCAGCCTGCGTCACCGCGGTTTCGACCATATCAAGATCCTCGACCGCCGTGGCCCGATGTACATCGTACGGGCAAAAGGCTGGCGCGGCATGCCGGTTCGGCTGGTGGTCGATTCCCGCAATGCCAACATTGTCCGCAGCCATCCGATCGGTAACCGTGGTCACTGGCAGCGCCGCTGGTACTAAGCAGCAGCTACAAGCTGTCTGACACTTTCAGGGCCGGCTTCCCAGGGAGCCGGCCTGAAGCTTGTTGTGAGAGGCGCTTGGCACGAGTATCACTTGACGATGCAAGACAAAGCCGGACGGTGCTGGCAGGATCTGCAGGCGTGACGAGTTGTTGACGAAAAACCATTATCTGTTTGAAAAACAAACTCTCAACGAACCCGAGTGATTCGCAGCGCATGACCTTGATCGACCATCCCGACAATCCGGTGCCTGAAGGGGCGCGATCCGGGTTCGTCACGACGCCGGACGACAAGAAGATCCGGTATGCGCATTGGCCCGCCGCCGGTTCCCGGCGAAAGGGTACGGTAACACTGCTTCAGGGGCGGGCGGAGTTCATCGAGAAATACTTCGAAGTGATCGAGGATCTGCGTCAGCGGGGCTTTGCCGTTATCGCCTTCGACTGGCGCGGGCAGGGCGGGTCGCAACGTCTGACCCGCAATCCCCGGCGCGGGCACGTTTCAAACTTCAACAAGTACAAGCTGGATTTGCGCACCGTCCTGAAGGAAGTCTCACTGGCGACCTACCCCGGGCCTCACTTTGCGCTTGCACATTCAACCGGAGCGCTCGTTGTCCTGTCCGATACGGACCGTCTGCGGACGATGCTGGACCGCGCAGTGCTGACAGCGCCGCTGCTGGGCCTGCCGACGGGAACATGGTTTCCCGGTCTGGTGTCCGGGTTCCGGTCGATCCTGCGCAAGCTCACTCTGGGGCTGTTTGGCCGCCCGGGCCTGAAGGCAACCTCTCCAAAGACGTCCTGGTTGATCGAAAAGGTTGCTATTCCGGTTGCCCGCCTGTTGTCGATGTTCGGACTTGGCAGGTTGTTTGTGCCCGGAGGCAACGCTGAAGTTTCCGTCGCCTACGAAAACAACCGGCAAACGACGGACAAGGCGCGGTTCGAGCGGTTCAACAAGGTGCTGGAACAGGCGCCGGAGCTGGGTGTCGGGTCTCCCACTCTTGGTTGGCTGGGGGCGACCGGTCGCGCCATGCTGGCGCTGCGCCGGCGGGAGGCCGGGCCGAATATCAAATTACCCTGTCTGGTGTTGGCTGCGGGCAACGACCGGATCGTCTCCACACCCATGATCGAGGACTTCGTGGCGCGGGCGAAGGCGGCTGCCTATGTGGAAATCGCAGGCGCCGAACATGAGCTGATGATGGAGCGCGATGCCTTCCGCGACCAGTTCTGGGCGGCGTTCGATGCCTTTGTGCCCGGTCTTGAAGCCGAACAGGCGCTGGAACGGGCTGGAAGCTGATCCAGCGCCCTGATGTGGCCGTGTGGCCGGTCAGGCTGCCTTTGCGAGGTCCCGCAGGAGGATTTCATGCAGACGCGGGTCGCCTGACGCAACGATCTGGCCGCCGTCGGCCGGAGAGCCGCCGGTCCATGTCGTGACAACACCACCTGCGCCTTCAATAATCGGCACAAGTGCAACGATATCATAGGCTTGCAGACCGGATTCGATTACCGCGTCGCCGTGGCCGGCTGCGACCATGCAGTAGGCATAGCAGTCTGTGCCATAGCGGGATAACTGAACGGCCGCTTCGATCTGGTCGAACGCCTGGCGTTCGCCATTCTTGAAAAGTGCCGGTGTGGTGGTGAAAATAGTGGCATCTTCCAGCTTCTGACAGGGCCGGGTCTTGAGCTGCCTGGCACCCAAAGGTCCATCGTACCAGGCCGTCTTGCCGTCGCCACCGAACCGTTCGCCGATATAGGGCTGAACCATCATGCCGAGGCTCGGGACGCCATTGGTCCGCAGGCCGATCAGCGTCCCCCAGGTGGGCAGGCCGGTGATGAAGGCACGGGTACCGTCAATCGGGTCCAGCACCCACACATGTTCAGCGTCGAGATTTTCCGGGCCGTGTTCTTCGCCAAGGATTCCGTGGTCCGGATAGGTTTCGTTGATCAGGGCGCGCATCGCCGTTTCACCGTTCTTGTCGGCGATGGTGACCGGGTCGAAGCCGGCTTTCCACTTGTTGTCGATTGCAAAGCCCTGGCGGAAATGCGGCATGATCGCACCGCTGGCTGCTTCCGCCAGCCTGTCCAGAAACGGGGCAAACAAATTGGAACTGGAAACAGGCCCTGCCGACATCATTACCTCCTGGCTGCGGAAACCGCTCAAAACCCAAATCAACGTGAATTGCCGCTTGTATAACCGGTTCTGCAAAAAAATGAATCTGCAAAACCTGAATGACTGCTCATACTTTGATCAGTTTGAAAGGGCTGTCGGGCTTGACCTTTGTGCGGTGCAATGCGATTTTATTGCGGTGCGATACGTTGTGTCGTACCGCCCTCCTTGGGCGTTTCCTCCCTAGACTCGGGCCGCCTCTTTTGAGAGCGGCCTTTTTTTTGGGTCCGGGGTTTTATTCTGCTGCGATGGGGTCCGCCGGCAAGGCTGCATCCGGCATGGAGGTCAGTTCGCGGGCGAACTGGCGCAGGTTGTGGAAGAGGTCGCCGAAGCCGGGGGTCGGCTGGTGGGTTGCCTCGTCCATATAGAGCCCGCGATTGATTTCGATCTGCAGGGCATGCAGGCCGCTTGTGGGGCGGCCGTAGTGTTCGGTGATGAAGCCGCCCGCATACGGCTTGTTGCGCGAGACGGTGTAGCCCATCTCCTTCAGCACCGAGCAGGCGAACTCCGTCAGGTCGCTGCTGCAGCTGGTGCCATAGCGGTCACCCAGGATGAAATCCGGCCGCGTGTCGGTGGTCTGGCATTTCACGCTTGAAGGCATGGAATGGCAATCGATCAGAACCGCGTAACCGAAGGTGACATGGGTCTGGGCCAGAAGCCGGCGCAATGTGGTGTGGTAAGGCTTGTAGATCTCCTCCACCCGGCTGAGGGCTTCGGATACCGGCAGCTTGTGCCTGTAGATCTCGTGGTTCTCGCTGACGATGCGGGCCACGGTGCCAAGCCCGCCGGCCACGCGGATCGAACGGCTGTTGGCATAGGTCGGCAGACGCCCGTCGAACATCTTCGGGTCGAGCTCATAGGGCTCGCGGTTCACATCAAGGTAGGCCCTGGGGAAATGCGCACGCAGCAGCGGCGCGCCGAGCGGCACGACATGAGCAAACAGATCGTCGACATAAGCATCCTCCGACCGCCGGATGGCTGTTTCGTCCAGGCGGGAAGACGCTAGAAAGCTTTTGGAATATTGCCTGCCGGAATGGGGCGAATTGAAAACGAACGGAACCCTCTGGTCCGCAGGACACAAAACTTCAAACGCTGGGAAGCCGTTAAAGTCCGCCTCGAAAGAGGCTTGTGGAGAAGGCTGCTTGTCGTCCGTCAATGGTGTGTCCTGGTTGCCGCCCGGTGCAGGCCATGGCCCATGGTGCCAAGGAATCGCGGCGCAGTCCACCTTGGTGGGATCAAAAGCCCTGCGGCTGTGGGGAAATATCTGGTGATCGAGGGCAGGAATGGCCAGATGCCACGAATGCCATAGCAGTACCAATGGTCCGGGAATGCATACGCCACGACGATTTTCCCCAACGTGAGAAGCCGACAGGTTCTCACGAGGCAAGTGATGGTTCGTTCTCAACAAGAGCCTATCCACACCGTGGGGTCGTGATCCAATTCACCCTATCATTCTGTGGAATTCGAGCTATAACCGGCAGAAAGGGAACCGAACCCACACGAACAAAGGACCTGGTCAATTACGATGCCGCGTATCCTGCTTGCCGAAGATGATAATGACATGCGCCGCTTTCTGGCGAAGGCGCTGGAAAATGCCGGTCATGACGTCGTTTCGTTCGATAACGGCAGAAGCGCCTACGAGCGCCTGCGCGAGGAACCGTTTTCTTTGCTGCTGACCGATATCGTGATGCCGGAGATGGACGGGATCGAGCTGGCGCGCCGGGCTACGGAACTCGATCCGGACCTGAAGGTGATGTTCATTACCGGTTTTGCCGCCGTTGCCCTCAATCCGGAATCGGATGCTCCCAAGGACGCCAAGGTCCTTTCCAAGCCATTCCATCTTAAAGATCTTGTCCAGGAAGTGGAGCGCATGCTGGCCGCCTGACAAGGTGTTGACGCGGCGGAAAACAGGGGTTGCGAACCGGGCTGGGGAAATTTTGACAGTTCGGTGAAAAAGGGGGGTTGCACAGTTTGCGGATCCCCGTTATATCGCACTCCACCACGGCGCTGGGGCGTCGGACTACCGAGAAATTCGGGCGTGTAGCTCAGCGGGAGAGCACTTCGTTGACATCGAAGGGGTCACAGGTTCAATCCCTGTCACGCCCACCATTATTGCGCTGATTGAAGTTTCAAGAAGCGCGGATTGATCAGAAGACAGGCGCAGGACCTGCCGCAGCTTCTAGACCAATCCAGTCAAACGTGAGCGCCTTTGGCGCTCATTTGGTTTAAAGAAGCAGGGCCCTTGTGGGGACAGTGACATGAAGATCAAAAACTCGCTCAAAGCGCTCATGACCCGCCACCGCGACAACCGCATGGTTCGCCGTAAAGGCCGCGTCTACATCATCAACAAGAAAAACCCGCGTTTCAAAGCACGCCAGGGCTAATCTTGTTGCCGCGCTTCGCGTGGCGGAAGAACTGAAAATCTCTTCCTGAACAAGGTTTTATCTTGTTGTTGGGAGAGGCGGCCAGGTCCCTGCCACCTTAGCGCACGAAGATGTGTCAAATTCCCGGATTGACCGCCGCATCCAACGATCCATAATCGTCGGATGCGGATTTTTGTGTTTGCCCTCCTGTTTCTCGCCGGCGTCAGTCTAGCCAGCGCCCAGCCTGTTCCAGATCTCGGTCCGGAAGCAGAGCCACCTTCTGCCGAAGACTTCAATGCACTGCCCGACGATCTTCCAGAAGACGGCGGGCAGGTGGTCGTCGATGAGAGTGATCCGGAAGACGAGAAGTCGCGTCTGGACGAACTCTTTGCCAATCTGGCCAAATCGGACAATCCGAAGGAGGCCGAGCGTATCAGCCGGGAAATCCAGATGCTCTGGATGGATTCGGGCAGCGATACGGTGGATGTGCTGATGTCGCGGGCCGGCAAGGCGATCCAGGCTGACGATCATGCGTTGGCGCTGGACCTCCTGGACACAGTGGTCATCCTGAAGCCGACTTATGCGGAAGGCTGGAACCGGCGTGCGACAGTCCACTACATGACGGAAGATTTCGGCAAGTCCCTGGTCGATATCGAGCGCACACTGGCGTTGGAACCCCGTCATTGGGGGGCCTTGTCGGGGCTCGCCATCATCCAGCGGCGTCTGGGGTTCGAAAGCGAAGCGCTTGCGACGTTCCGGCGGGCTCTTGAAGTCAACCCGAGCCTGGAAAATGCAACCAAGGCCGTGAACGATCTGGAAAAGGAAGCCGAGGGCGAACCCGCTTGAGGCAGGCCCACCTGAGGTAATGGGCAAGCCTCTGGTCGGTCTGTCTTTATGCCGCCGGGCTTGATTGCTGCGAGCGCGGTGCTATGTCCGGGCTATGATCCCGTTCCTGATTGCTCTTCTTGTCGCCGCCTGTCTGTTTGTCGCCTACTCGCTTTTCAGGGCAAGGCAGATTTCGCGCACCTACACACCTGACGGCAGTCTTGCCGAGGTGAACGGAGCGCAGATGCACTATCACTTCATTCCTGCGTCACAGGCGGCCAGCGAGCGGCCTGTGCTGGTGTTCCTGCATGGGGCCAGTGGCAACGCCTATGACATGAAGTTGGCTTTTGAGGGCGCATTCAAGGGGCGCTATTCGCTTCTTTTCATCGATCGTCCGGGGCTTGGGTTCTCGCAGCGCTCCAGAACGGGCCGGAACACGCCTGAAAGCCAAGCGGAACTGATTGCCGGATTGCTCGCGAAACTCGGCATTGGGACATCAGTGGTGGTGGGGCATTCGCTCGGAGGGGCCGTGACGGCAGCTGTGGGCCTTGCTGCTCAGGAGCGGGTGAAGGGGCTCGTCTTCCTGGCTCCTGTCAGCCATGTGTGGCCGGGCGGCGTCAACTGGTACTACAAGGTTGCCGCGATGCCTGTCATCGGCTGGCTGTTTGCCTGGACGCTGACGATCCCTGTCGGCGAGCGACTGGTGCCGCAAATGCTGAAGCATGTATTCCATCCGGATCCGCCACTTGCCGGCTATGCGGCGTCTGTCCGTCTGCCGCTGCTTTTCCGTCCCGAAAGCTTCCGCTCGAACGCGGCGGACATCTGCAGCCTGAAGGAAGCTGTCCGGCAACAGTCCCGGCAGTATGGAAAGCTGGAGCAGCCGTCGCTGATCATCACGGGTACGAAAGATACGGTGGTCTGGCCATCGATCCATTGTGAGGGCCTTTTGCAGGATCTGCCGGATGTGGAGCTGCTGATGCTGGGCGCGGCCGGTCATATGCCCCAGCATACACATGCAGATGAAATCGTGTCCGGTATCGACAGACTTGTGGCGCGGATAGAGGCGTCAGAGGACAAGGCGGGAACGTCTGAAGCCAGGGCCGGGACGTTGCGCACCGCATGAAAAAGGCGGCCTTGAAGCCGCCTTTCGTCATCCGGTTTGTTTTAACCGATTAGATCGTCAAATGCCGCCCTGGCCGTCGTTGCCGACGAAGGCAATCCGCAGCATGTTCGTGGAGCCTGGAGTGCCGAACGGCACACCTGCGGTCACGATAATGCGCTGACCCGGTTTCGCAAACCCTTCGGAAAAGGAGATGCGGCAGGCGCGGTCGATCATGTCTTCCTCGTTGGCGGCGTCTTCACTGACCACACAGTGCAAGCCCCAGCCGAGCGACAGGCGACGTGCAGTTGCAAGCACCGGCGACAGAACGATCACCGGGCTGGCCGGACGTTCACGAGAGGCACGCAGGCCCGTTGCACCAGACGTCGTGTAGCAGACGACAGCAGCAAGGTTCAGCGTTTCGGCAATCTGCCGGGCCGCTGCCGAAATCGCGTCGGCGCCGGTGGCTTCCGGCTCGGTCCGCTGTGCGTAGATGATCGTGCGGTAGTTGGGATCCTGTTCCACCTGCTGGGCGATCTTGTCCATGGTGGACACTGCCTCGATCGGGAATTCGCCTGCAGCGGATTCGGCCGACAGCATGACGGCGTCTGCGCCTTCGAACACGGCGGTGGCAACGTCGGACACCTCGGCGCGGGTCGGCACCGGTGCGTTGATCATGGATTCCAGCATCTGCGTGGCGATCACGACCGGCTTGCCTGCACGGCGGCAGGCGCGGGTGATACGCTTCTGAAGGCCGGGAACCTGTTCCAGAGGCAGTTCAACACCCAGGTCGCCACGGGCAACCATGATGGCGTCGGAGAGTTCGATGATCTCGTCCAGCCGGCCGATGGCCTGCGGCTTTTCGATCTTGGCCAGGACGCCGGCGCGACCACGGGTGATCTTGCGCACTTCGGCAATGTCGTCCGGGCGCTGAACGAAGGACAGGGCCACCCAGTCGACGTTCTGGTCGAGGGCGGCGATCAGGTCCTTGTGGTCCTTCTCGGTCATGGCGCTGGTTGCGATTTCCGAATCGGGAACGCTGACGCCCTTGCGATCGGACAGCTTGCCGCCGACGACGACTTCCGTCACGGCCCGGGTGCGGTCGGCTTCCAGAACCTTGAGCTGGATCTTGCCGTCATCGAGCAGCAGGCGGTGGCCCGGCTCGAGAGCCTGAAGAATTTCGGGATGCGGCAGGTGGACCCTGTCGACACTGCCGCCGGACTTGTCGGCGTCCAGCGTGAACGTTGCGCCGTTTTCCAGCATGACCGGACCGTCGGCAAACGTTCCCACACGCAGCTTGGGTCCCTGCAGATCGGCCAGAATGCCGATTGGTCGTCCAACCTTCTCCTCAACAGAACGGATGCGTTCAACGAGCATCTTCAGACGATCATGATCGGTATGGCTCATGTTGATGCGGAACACGTCCGCACCGGAGCGATACAATTTTTCGATGATGTCTTGTTCTGAGGAGGAGGGTCCGAGAGTTGCAAGAATTTTGACTCGCCGGTTACGCCTCATCGCCCACCTGTCCCCTGTTGCACGGGTTCGGTCAGCTGGACCGTCCAGCTGCTCTGTTCGCCCGTGTCGATTTCAAAAAAGCCTGTCCGCTCGAATCCGCGAGCCACACAGTCCTCAATTCCGCGAATGGTGAATTCCTTTTCCCGGGTGCACATGAACGCCCGGCCACCCCATTCGCCGAATTGGTCATAATCAACTGCGTAGATGTAATAGTATCGTGACACCAGCGCCCCGGGTACCAGGGTCTCGCAGGAATTGGAAGCAAGGTTCCACCAGCCTTCGGTGACCCAGTCGGTCTTGTCCTTGTAGCCGATGGCTACACCAACCTGACTGTCGGTCTTGTTGCAAAGGCGCAGATCAGCTCTGGCTTCGTCACTGGATGCGGAGAAAAACAGCACGGTGAGGAATGCAGCAAAGGCAAATTTCACAGGCACGCTGATACATGCCCGAGACTCGCCCTGGTTCCGTTCCCCAACCTTAAACATATGCAGTCGTTCGCTTTGCTGCTTTACAGACATTCGCTTTTTGCGTCGACAAGGGGGCCTTGTCAACGTCGTTAACGGGATACGGAGCCTTTCGCCCAGACTTGTTTCCCGAACCGTCCGGATTTTTTGTCCAAATGAACAGTCCCACCCCCTATGCCGTCAGAAATGGGGCGGGAACATGGCCGCTCCGCCTCAGATCGGTGTTAGCTGTCAATAAAGCGTATACCGCGTTGTACACACCTTGGCAAAAACACAGGTGCCTTGATTGCAAGGAAGGGTGTGGAAGGTGTGGATGGCCTGCGGTGTTGCCGCCGGAAAGCGGTGTTTTCGGGCTTGGTTCCTTCGCCGGTTTGCCGTAAACCTGACCGCCTGCGCGATAGCGAGCCATAAAAGTTTCCACGAAGCGAGACATGATAGAACCAGCAGCCGAAACCGGCCGGGCCTTTCAGCCGACCGAATACGTAAAGGGCGATTTTACTTCCGGATTGCTGCTCTTGTGCGATCACGCCCGCAACACGGTCCCTGAGCCTTATGGCGATCTCGGCGTTCCGGCCGAACAGTTCGAACGCCATATCGGTTATGACATCGGTGCGCGCGCGGTCACGCTCGAACTTGCAAAGCGACTCAATGCGCCAGCTTGCCTGACTACCTATTCTCGGCTGCTGATCGATCCGAACCGGGGCGATGACGACCCTACGCTGATCATGCGCCTGTCGGACGGTGCCGTCGTGCCGGGCAATGCAAAGGTCGACACGAACGAGCGGGCGATCCGCATCGACCGGTTCCACAAACCCTATCACGACCTCATCGACCAGACGCTGGATGCCATGATGGAAGTGAGCGAGCCGCCGGTGATCGTCTCCATTCACAGTTTCACGCCGGTCTGGCGCGGCGTGCCGCGGCCCTGGCATGTCACCGTTCTGTGGGACAGCGACCCACGAGCCGTTCAGCCCATGCTTGAAAGCTTGAGAGCGCAGGAAGACATCGTCGTCGGTGACAATGAACCCTACGACGGAGCTCTCAAAAACGACACAATGTACCGGCACGCAACCCGCCGGGGAGTGGCACATGCGCTTCTGGAACTGCGGCAGGATCTGATTGCCGACGCGGCTGGAGCGGTTGAATGGGCGGACCGACTCGAGCCGGTTCTGAGAAAAATTGCCGGCATGTCCGACTGCCGGCGGATCCAGCATTTCAAGTCGCGTAGCGACGCTGCTTAAGGCCGGGCTACCGGTCCGGGACAGGGAGACCTTCGGGATGGACGATCAGACGAAACTCGAACTGGAAGCTGCGGTTTTCAGACGCCTTGTGGAACATCTGCGTGGACGGACGGACGTTCAGAACATCGACATGATGAATCTGGCCGGTTTCTGCCGTAACTGCCTGTCCAACTGGTATCAGGACGCGGCGCAGGACAAGGGCGTTTCCCTGGAAAAATCCGAGGCCCGCGAAATCGTCTACGGCATGCCTTACGACGATTGGAAGGCCAAATACCAGACCGAGGCGACTGCGGATCAGCAGGCCGCCTTTGAAAAGAACAAACCCCAACACTGAGCCGGGGGTTGCGTCGGCTTGCTTGGCTGCTTGACGGCCAATGCGGAGTCTGGCAACGCACGGCCAGGTTATTGACGGCGGCTCATATCAGCCGCGGCCATTGAGACCGCGCGCTGCGCGACAAGGAAGTACGAGAAGGAGAAACAGAAAACATGTCCGATCCCGGTGGAGTGGCAGGCGACCAGCTGCGCGCGTTTGTAGAGCGTATCGAGCGTCTTGAAGAAGAAAAGAAAGTCATCTCCGATGACATCAAGGACGTCTATGCTGAAGCCAAGGGCAACGGCTTTGACGTCAAGATCCTGCGGAAGGTCGTTTCCCTGCGCAAGAAGCAGCCGCATGAGCGTGAAGAGGAAGAAGCGGTTCTCGACCTCTACCTGCATGCACTTGGCATGGCTGGTGGTGCTGGCGGCGGCGAAGGCTGACAAGCTGCGGTAACCGCGGTTCACGACAAGAAAAAAGAGCGGCTGAAAAGCCGCTCTTTTTTTATGCTCAATCTTTCACGGGTCGATGCTTCAGCGCGCGAAGCGTACCGGAAGGATGACCACTGCCGGACCGTCGAACCGGTCTGTGCGCAGGTCGCCGTAAGGATTGTTTTCAAAGCTGGCGGAGACAAAGCGGTTGCCCGGCATCATCACATTCTTCAGCTGGCGCTGATTGGGGTGGCTGAGCCACGCGAAGGTCTGATGACGCGTGGTGCCTGCGCCGGACAGAAGCGTCGGAGCGGATTTGTCCGGCAGGCTTGCAAACCCGGCAAGCGGATCGACAATCTGATCACGCGGGATGCGGCCTGAAACGGACTGCTGGCGTGCAGGGGCTGTCTTGGCGGTGGCACCGGCAGCCGGCCGATTGGCCTGTGCCCGTGCCGGTTCGCTTACCGACGGACGCAGCGAGCGGCTCAGGCTCGTCGGTGCTGCAGAGGCCGAGGCATAGGCAAGCGTCGTTTCCGAACGCGGTGCAGGCACCGGAGAAGGTACGGAAGTACCCGTTGCCGCGGCAATGGCTGCGACCGGATCATCGGTCGGAGCGGGGCCCGGAACGGGGACATCGCCGGTCAGGCCGAGATTAGCCGCTGCAACCTTGGCAGCATCGCTAAGACCCTTGCTGGGTTTCTGCTGCGGCGTGCGCGAGGCTACCTGGAACCGCGAGTCGATTGCTTTCTCGGGAACCGGGTTTGCACCTTGTGTCGGCGCGCTCGGTTGCCCGGTCTCGATTGCAAACCGCTGTGCATCAAGCGTGTTCGGTGCGGGCGGAGGCGTCTTGCTTGCCGCCACGGCGGGAATATCCGCAGGCGGTTTCACGATCGGCGCGTTGCTGGCCACGACAATCGGTGCTGCTGCCGGTGCTTCCGGTTCGCTTTCCAGGACCTTCCGGCTGGGAACAGGCGGATTTTCGATCACCACCGCCGGGGCTTCGGCAACCGGTGCCGGCGGCGTGTTGCCAACTGCGCCCGGACGCTTGGATGTGTTGTCACGGTTGTTGCCGCCGCCAAAGAGGCTGGCAAACAGGTTGCCGCCACCGGAGGACGCATTGTCATCCTGCGCGGTTACCGGAATCGGTTTGCCCGGGCGGGTCAGATTCTGGTCGCGCGTGCTCAGGCCATTGGAAGAGCTTGAGCGCGTGTTGGACGCGACGATCGTCGGTTTGGAACTTCTCGACCGGCCGGACTTGCTTTCGGCGAGCGCAACCTTGTAGCCGCTCATAGGTTTGCCGTCGGACGGAAAGTGAAGTGTCTTGCCGTCCGGGAACACGCGAGCCAGTTCGGAACGGCTCATGCGCGGCCAGTGACGGACACTGCCGGTGTCCATGTGCACGAAGGGGGAACCGGATCTCGGATAATAGCCGACGCCGCCCACTTCCTTGCGCAGGCCAGTGGCACGCAGGGTGGCAAGTTTCACGCCGGGAATGAAAAAGTCCATCGCCTTGCCGAGCGTGTGCTGGCTGTTCTTGGCAACGCCAGAGGACCGCTTGCGCAGCATGTTGTTGGTTGCGGGAGACCGGTAGCTGGAGACGACGTGGATCGGCTGGCTTGCGCCCACCTTCTGGTAAACTTCCCAGACCAGATCCAGCAGTTCCGGATCGATCTTGGTCATTTCGTTACGGCGCCAGTCGCGCAGGAAGCGGTTGGCTTCGCGCAGACCATCGGGCAGATAGCGGCCGTTTTTCTTGAAAGTAATCGACACACGCTCTTTGGTATGCGTGTTGTACAGCTTCAGGGTACGCGTCTCGGCCTGGGCAAAGGTGACCAGGCACACAGACACGACAGCAAACGCGCCGGCCGCTTTCGCGGCACGCTTCAGCCAACCGACGGCGTCGAAATCAACTAACCGTGTACGCAATCTCTATCTCGCCGTTTTCAGAGGGCTTTCACCCATCCCGTGCTCCCCAGCAGGATGCATAGCCTAGCTGCCGCAGGTTAAGAAGTTTTTACCCTATTTTCGCTTCGCTGATAATCGTTGCAGAACTGCAACGGCGCAAGCGCGTAGTGCAAAAACGCTCCGGTAGCGGTGGTTACCCGGAGAATGCGTCAAAATATCGTCGAAATCGACAGTTTGCGCTATGATTTGCCTCAATTCAGGCTGCCGCGTCCTTGCCGCTCTCGTCCAATCCGTATTCCTTGAGCTTGCGATAGAGCGTGGAACGGCCGATTCCCAACCGTTTGGCAACTTCTGTCATGCGTCCGGAATAATGATTGATCGCTGCGCGAATCAGTTCCTCCTCGATATCGGTCAACTTGCGGACATGACCGTCCTGATCGAGGTTGCGCATGAAACCGAAGGGCGCCGCTTGCTCAAAACCTGCCTGAGGGGCAGGAGCCGAGGGGGTGTGGTGCGGTGGAACCGAGGGTTCGCTCGGGCGGACCGGTGCTGCGGCAAGATCGCCTCCGGACAATCGGTCCGGGTAGGCCGTCTGTGCCTGCGGCTGGAGCGTTGCGCCCGGAGAGGCCGTCTGTTCCGTTGCCGCGGCAACCTGCGGGAAATCGTTGATCGTCAGTTGCGGGCCGTCGCACAAGACGACAGCGCGGAATACCGCGTTCTCCAGCTGCCTGATATTGCCCGGCCAGTGATACTCCTGGAGCATCGCGAGCGTGTCCGCGGTGACGCCGGCCACTTGAGGCTTGCCTTCCTCTGCCGCGAAACGGGCCAGGAAATGGCGGGTGAGCGCGGGAATGTCCTCTCGCCGGTCGCGCAACGGCGGGATCCAGATCGGGAAAACGTTGAGCCGGTAATAAAGGTCTTCCCGGAAGACACCTTCCTTCACCTGGTCTATCAGGCGGCGGTTGGTTGCCGAGATGAGACGGAAATCCACTTTCACCGGGCGGCGAGCGCCGATCGGGTCGATCTCGCTTTCCTGCAGGGCGCGAAGCAGCTTGACCTGAACTTCCTGAGGCAGCTCGCCAACCTCGTCCAGGAACAGCGTTCCGCCATGAGCTTCCTGAAACTTGCCGACATGCTTGTCGACCGCGCCCGTGAACGCGCCCTTCTCGTGGCCGAAGAGAATCGATTCGACCAGATTGTCGGGGATCGCACCGCAGTTGACCGTGACCAGAGGTTTGGATTTGCGGTCGCTGGATCCCTGAATGGCGCTGGCGATCATTTCCTTGCCGACGCCGCTTTCCCCTTCGATCAGGATCGGAATGTTCGACGCGGCGGCCCTCTTGCCCAGATTGATCACCCGTTCCATGGCCGGCGAGTGGGTGATGATGTCGGCGAAGGTCAGTGTGCCGGAGGCCTGTTTGCGGATCCGGGTGATTTCGCCTTCCAGAGCGGATGTCTTCAAGAGATTGCGGATCGAGACATTGAGCCGTTCCGGCGCCACCGGTTTGACCACGAAATCCTGAGCGCCCGCGTTCATGACGTTGACCACGGTATCGATGCCGCCGTGGGCGGTCTGAACGATGACCGGCGTTGCGTTCTTGTCGGAGCGTAGACGTTCCAGAACGCCCAGACCGTCGAGCTCGGGCATCACCATGTCGAGGATGATCAGGTCGATCTCGCTGGCTTCCGGGCTCGACATGATGCGCACCGCTTCGGCACCATTCTCGGCCGTTTTCGACCGGTAGCCGAATTTTTTCACGGCTTCCTGAAGCAACCTGCGCTGGATGGGATCGTCGTCAACAATGAGAATTTTGCCGCTGAGTGCTTGCATTGGCGGTTTCGCTCGTCCCGAATTGTCTCGTTTCGAACCATTCTGGTCGCAATTGGGTAAACAAATCGTCCAAGTGCAGGCAAAAAAGTTTTCACAGTCAGATTGCAGGCGGGCCTTTTCCCGGCCTACTAATTCTAACAACAGAAGATTGCCGGACCCGTTCGTCCGCAGACGCACCGGAGAAAAAAACTTGCCCATCCCACATCCCGTCCATGCCCCTCAGGCCGCCGCTTCAGGAGATCTCGGAGCGCTTCCCGAATGGGACCTCACGGATCTCTATCCCGCAGTCGATGCGCCGGAGGTTGCTGCCGACCTGAAGGAGATCCTGGAGCGGTCGAAAACCTTCGAGACGTCCTACAAGGGCAGGCTGGCCGACATGGCCCAGAGCAATGTTCCCGCGCTGGTCACCGCAATTCGCGCCTATGAGGAACTTGAAGACCTGATGGGCAGGCTGATTTCCTTCGCCGGCCTGGTCTATTCGGAAAACACGATCAAACCCGCATCGCAGAAATTCTACGGCGATGTGCAGGAGCAGATCACGACGGCAAGTTCGCATCTTCTGTTCTTCACGCTGGAGATGAACAAGATCGATGACGGCGTGATGGAAACTGCGCTTCAGGATAGTCAGTTTGCACATTACCTGCCGTGGATTGAGGATCTGCGCAAAGGCAAGCCCTATCAGCTGGAAGACCGGGTGGAGCAATTGTTCCACGAAAAGTCCGTCACGGGCGCGGGTGCCTGGAACAGGCTCTTCGACGAGACGATGGCCTCGCTGACCTTCGATGTCGACGGTCAGGAACTGTCGATTGAACCGACGCTCAACATGCTGGTGGATCCTTCGCCCGATACCCGCCACAAGGCGTCGGAAGCTCTGACACAGACCTTCAAGGAAAACCTGCGCACCTTCACGCTGATCACCAACACGCTGGCCAAGGACAAGGAAATTTCCGACCGCTGGCGGAATTTCACGGACATTGCCGACAGCCGCCATCTTTCCAACCGGGTCGAGCGGGAAGTTGTCGATGCGCTGGTGGCAGCCGTGCGCGATGCCTATCCGCGCCTGTCGCATCGCTACTACAAGCTGAAGGCAAAGTGGCTGGGTATGGACCAGCTCAACACCTGGGACCGCAACGCACCTCTGCCGAATGCCGACACGCGAGTGATCCCCTGGGATGAAGCGAAGGACACGGTGCTGTCCGCCTACAGCGCCTTTTCACCGGACATGGCGGAAATCGCAGGCCGGTTCTTCGACCGGCGCTGGATTGATGCGCCGGCCCGCTCCGGCAAGGCGCCCGGTGCCTTTGCCCATCCGACAGTGCCAAGCGCGCACCCCTATGTGCTGGTCAACTACCAGGGCAAGATCCGCGACGTGATGACCCTCGCCCATGAACTGGGCCACGGCGTTCACCAGGTGCTGGCGGCACCCAACGGACCGCTGATGGCGCCGACACCGCTGACCCTGGCGGAAACGGCCAGTGTCTTCGGCGAGATGCTGACGTTCAAATCCCTGCTTGCCAAGGCGGACAACCCGCAGACCCGCAAGGTGATGCTGGCCTCCAAGGCGGAGGACATGATCAACACCGTGGTGCGCCAGATCGCCTTCTATACCTTTGAGCGCAAGGTTCACACGGAACGGCGCAATGGCGAGCTGACGTCGGACAAGATCGGTGAATTGTGGCTGTCCGTGCAGGGCGAAAGCCTCGGTCCGGCGATCAAGTTGAGCGAAGGCTATGAAACCTTCTGGACCTATATTCCGCACTTCATCCATTCGCCGTTCTATGTCTATGCGTATGCCTTTGGCGATTGCCTGGTGAACTCGCTTTATGCGGTTTACGAGGAAGCGGAGACCGGCTTCCAGGAGAAGTATTTCGATCTTCTGAAGGCTGGTGGTACCAAACACCATTCCGAACTTCTGGCTCCGTTCGGACTGAGCGCGGTCGATCCGGATTTCTGGAAAAAGGGCCTGTCGGTGATCGAGCGGATCATCGACGAACTCGAAGCTCTGGAAGAGGCTTGACGCGGCTTCCGATGACACGGTCAGCGTTGCCACCCTTCCACCACACGCCCTATGACGGCACCAGCCAGCCTTTCACCGTCGGTCTGAAGCCGATCGGTGAGGAGGCCTGGCTGGAACCCGATCCCTTTCTGGTGAAACATCTGGGTGAGAAGAAACGGCTGTTTTCCGATCATCTGAAAACGGTTTTCCGTGCAGAGCCGGACACAGATGCTGCGCAGCAGGAGGTCCTGGACCTCCTCACGGAGAACCTCTCGCGGTTTCATGCAGATACCCACCGGGTCGGGGATGCCGAAGTCGAGATTGTCGCCAACGGCGCGCGTATCCCGCTCGCCGGGGCTCCCGCACTCGTAACGGCTGCAAGTCTTGTGCAGGAAGATCTTGTCTTGATGCGGCCCGGGCAGGACGGCTACAGGCTCACGGCTGCCGCGCTCTGTTTTCCCTCGTCCTGGTCTTTGGCGGAGAAGTTCGGCCAGTCCATGACGGGCATTCATGACAATGTTCCCGGCTTCAACGGAAGCCGCATGGGAATGATGGTGGCCCGGATATTCGACAATCTGAAAGCCGGACAGTTTCTGGAGCGCTTCAACTGGTCGATCTATCCCGACGGCGACCTTCACCATCCCTTGCCGAAACAGATCCGCGTCAAGATTGACGACGGAGCACTGGCCCAGCTTTTCCTCCGGGTCGAGCGGCAAACCTTGCGGCGTCTGCCCGGGTCCGGCGATATTCTGTTCACCATCAAGATCCATCACGATCCGTTGGCGGCACTGGAAGCGCAGGAAGGGCGTGCAGGGCTGGCGGAAGGGCTCCGCAAGCAGCTTCTTGCGCTTGATCCGGATCAGCTGGCCTACAAGGGCCTTGTGGCAACACGGGACGATCTGGCCCGGGCGCTGGAAAAAATCAGTCTCGGCTAGCGGAAGATCGTGCTGTGTGCTGAGCGTCAATCAGTGCCCTGACCTTTTCCCGATCTTCAGCGCTCGCCGGGTGGTAGACCATCATCGCAAGGTCCGCACGGCCGTCGACGGCAAAGGTCGAACATTCAAGGCTCATCCAGCCGGCCACAGGGTGTTTCAACCGCTTGGTAAGGTCGTCTGAGGCGAGGACGTCATGGTCCTTCCACAGGCGTTCGAAATCCGGGCTCAGCTGGCACAATTCCCCTACCAGGGATGTGGTTTCATATGCGGCACCGGCACGTACCACATCGGCCCGAAAAGCACCGACGACGAAACGGGCGACGCTTTCCCAATCCGCCTGGATATTGCGGACCCTCGGGTCGCTGAAGATCAGCCGCAAAATGTTGCGTTCGCCGGGGGGCAAGCTGGCGTAGTCGGTCAGGACGGCCGAAGAAGCGCGGTTCCAGGCAACGACGTCCCAGGTGTGGGTCCTGATCATGGCAGGGGTCTGTTCCAGGGCATCCAGTACGTTCTGAAGCCGGGGCGACACGCCTTGCTGCGGTTGGTAGCGAACGTCAGGGGCACGGCCGAGCCCGATAAGATAAAGATGCTCGCGTTCGACATCCGTCAGCATCAGGGCCTTTGAAACCCGGTCAAGGACGTCGGCCGAAGGCGCACCGCCACGTCCCTGTTCAAGCCATGTGTACCAGGTGACGCTTACATTCGCGCGTTGTGCGACTTCTTCGCGCCTCAGGCCCGGCGTTCGCCGGCGGGTGAGGGGAATGCCGAATGCGGCGGGATCCAGTTTTGCCCTGCGATCCTTCAGGAACCGGCCCAGTCTATTGTCTTCCTGGATATCCGCCATCTTATCCTGTCAGTCATTATACCTGTATAAAGTCACTACTTTAACTGGATAAATACTGCCGCAAGACTGCTCGCCGTTCAACCAACGGAGTGTTTTCATGCGAGTATTCGTTACCGGCGCAACAGGGTTTGTTGGCTCCGCCGTCGTTTCGGAGCTGTTGCAGGCAGGCCATCAGGTGCTTGGCCTCAGCCGATCGGAAAGAGGGACTGCGCTCCTCCGGTCTCAAGGAGCACAAGTGCAGATCGGGTCACTGGAGGACCTCGACAGCCTTCGTGATGGAGCAAGGGCAAGTGACGCTGTCGTGCACACGGCGTTCAATCATGATTTTTCGCGCTTTGCCGCCAGCTGCGAAGAAGACCGTGCCGCCATTCTGGCCCTCGGCGAGGGGCTATCCGGAACAGACCGGCCACTGCTGGTTACCTCGGGTGTTGCCGTTGTCCGGTCCGGACCGGTGGCAACAGAAGCCGATCCGGCGGTTCCAACCTCACCGGCCTATCCCAGAGCTACCGAGGCCGCCACGGCCGAATTGGTGCAGGCCGGGATCAACGCCAGGGTGGTCCGCCTGCCGTTCTCGGTTCATGGACCGGGTGATCATGGTTTTGTCCCGATGCTGATCGGCATCGCCCGGGAGAAGGGGTTTGCCGCCTATGTTGGCGATGGTGAAAACCGCTGGCCGGCAGTGCACCGTCTGGATGCGGCAAGGGCTTATCGTCTGGCACTTGAAACACCGGAGACAGATGGTCCTTTTCACGCAATCGGCGAAGATGGCATTCCTTTCCGCGCAATCGCCGAGGCAATCGGCCAGGGACTGGACCTTCCCGTGCGCTCGCTCATCCCGGACGACGCAGGATCCTATTTCGGCTTCCTGGGTATCTTTGCCGGAATGGATGGTCCTGCGTCCTGCGACAGGACCCGGGCTGCGCTCGGCTGGCAGCCGGCAGAATGCGGTCTGCTGGCGGACATCGGCAGAAGCGGCTATTTCTGAAAATAGCCGGGCGTTGCCAGGCAGTTGGACGCCTGCGTCGGAATAGAGGCTGGTGGAGCTGGATATTGTTGCGGTAGTTCATATGTAGTGCCAGGAGACCGTATCCAACGGTTCGATGCATCGGGCGTTCCCGGAACGCCAGTTGTTACAAGGGAGCCCGCCATCGCATGGCCGACAGCAAAGACCGTGAAAGCAACCGCCTCAGCGCCCGCATGGGGCGCTACGCCAAAGTCGGCACCAACATGGGTGGCATTGCCGCAAAGGTGGCCGGGGCACGGTTGTTCGGCATGGAACTCGACAATGCCAAGAACGCGGCCGAACTGGCCGCGGCCCTTGGCGGGCTGAAAGGCCCCTTGATGAAGGTGGCGCAGCTCTTGTCGACGATCCCGGATGCATTGCCGCCGGAATATACGACCGAACTTGCCAAGCTGCAGGCCAGTGCACCGCCCATGGGCTGGGCCTTCGTCAAACGCCGGATGCGGGCCGAACTCGGTGCGGACTGGCAAGGCCGGTTTGCCGAATTCGGCAAGGAACCGGCCGCAGCGGCTTCCCTTGGACAGGTGCACCGGGCCACCGGCCATGATGGGCGCGTTCTGGCCTGCAAGCTGCAATATCCGGACATGGCTTCTGCAGTCGAGGCGGATCTGAAGCAACTGCAGATGCTGTTTTCATTGCACCGGCGCATGAGCCCGGCCATCGATACGCGCGAGATCGCCAAGGAAATCAGCGCCCGGGTCCGCGAGGAGCTGGACTATGCCAGGGAGGCGGCACATATCGCCGTCTATCAGGGCATCCTGGGAGACTTCGACCGTATCCGCGTACCCGAAGTGATCCCGGAGCTGTCGACCAAACGCCTGCTCACAATGGGGTGGCTCACCGGAAAACCTCTGCTCGACTACAAGGAACACAGCCAGGACGAGCGCAATCTGCTCGCCAGAACCATGTTCCATGCCTGGTGGCATCCGTTCAGTCATTTCGGCGTCATTCACGGTGACCCGCATCTGGGCAACTATACCGTGTTCGAGCAGGAAGGCGCTCCGGCGGGCATCAATCTGCTGGACTACGGCTGCATCCGCATCTTCCCCGAGGCGTTTGTCGAGGGCGTCGTCGAACTCTATCGTGGCCTTCTGGAAGAAAATGACGATCGGGTCGTCGCGGCCTATGAGCGCTGGGGCTTCAAGGACCTGAAAAAGGAAGTCATCGAGGTCCTCAACATCTGGGCAAGGTTCATCTACGGTCCTCTGCTCAGTGACCGCGTCCGATCGATCGCGGACGGCGTGTCGGCTGCCGAATACGGACGCAAGGAAGCCTTCCGCGTTCATTCCGCCCTGAAGCAACTGGGGCCGCTGACGGTGCCGCAGGAGTTCGTCTTCATGGACCGGGCGGCAATCGGGTTGGGCGGAGTGTTCCTGCACCTGCGGGCGGAACTCAATTTCTTTGAGCTGTTCAACGAGCAGATCGACGGTTTTGAAGCGGCAACCGTACGCAAGCGCCAGAACGATGTACTGGCTTCAGCCGGGCTTGCTGGAGCCTCACATGCTGCCTGATTGTGCGAAGGATTTCAGTGCGAAAAGGGATGCCAAAGCCAAAGCTGTCAAAAAGTCGCGACCTGTGTGACGAAATGTGCACTTCCCGTCATTGCCGAACCGGCAGGCTTTATTGTATGTAGGCTGCCGACTATCGAATTTTCCTGGGGGACTTCATGTCTGACGAAACTGCGCCCGCAATGGACTATGACGCTCACGAGCAGACTTACGAGGGGTTCATCAACTTCTCCAAGATCGGCACGATCGCAGTCCTGACCATTGTCGTCTGCCTGATCATGTTCGCCTTTGGCGGCACCGCTGCTACCGTTTTTGGCTGGCTGCTGCTGATCGCAACCCTCATTGCCACCGCTGTCGGCATGGCTCTGGGTGCGTCCGGCTGGATCCCGCCTGCAGCTGTCTTCGTTCTGAGCGGCATCCTGGCGATCCTGACCGTCTGAGCTAAGCTTCCGGCCTTCATGGTCCGGCCAGCACAGACGAACACATCTGTTTTTGGAAAGGCGCGGTCAGATCCGCGCCTTTTCCTTTTGTTCTTGGACCCCAAGTGCGATGAGCCAAGCCGCGCCAGCATCCTTTGTCTATGACCCGCCGCTGGAGCCGTTTCTGACGGTGCTGCACGCAGATGACGATCTTCTGGTGATCGACAAGCCGAGCGGGCTCTTGAGCGTCCCGGGCAAGGCTGCCGAACATGGCGACTGCGTCGAAAGCCGCGCGCGGGAGCGCTTCCCTGATGCGCGGATCGTTCACCGGCTCGACATGGATACGTCCGGTGTCATGGTTCTTGCAAGGAACCCCGCAGCACATCGGCATCTGGGGCTTCAGTTCGAACGGCGCAAGACGCTCAAGACCTACATTGCCGATATTTGGGGAAGCCCGTCAGAAGACGAGGGAGAAATTGATCTGCCGCTCGTTTGCGACTGGCCGAACAGGCCCAAGCAGATGGTCAGCTTCGAGTTTGGCAAACCTGCACTCACCAGGTGGAAGGTACTTGAGCGGAAAGAACTGACGACGCGGGTCCGGCTGTTTCCCCATACGGGACGGTCGCATCAACTGCGTGTCCACATGCTTTCGCTCGGGCATCCAATCACCGGCGACAGGTTCTATTCGGAAGGTGAGGCGCTGACAGCCTCCAGCAGGCTTGCGCTTCACGCCGAAACGCTTGAACTGCACCATCCGGCGCATGGGGAGCGAATCTGTTTCCGGTCCGAAGTACCGTTCTAGATAGACATTCGGCCTGAGTGGTGCCTCGGCCAACTTCAGCCGTTACCGGGCGAGACACCGCAAACAGGTCTGGGTAGTCACCGCACATGATGACTTCAGGTCTTTTGGAAAGCTTACGTTTGGGCCGGATTAGCCGTTGCCGACGCGACCAAGACCTTCGCGGGCGATCTTGTTGGAGTTGTCCAGCGTGATCGCGCGGGTGTAGCTTCGGCGCGCATCCTTCGGATTGTTGAGCATTTCCTGGGCGAGGCCCCGGTTTGCCCAGGCAATAGCGGAATCCCGATCGAGGTTGACAGCCATCGACAGGTCCGAGAAGGCGGCGTTCGGGTCGTTTACAGCGATGTAGGAGATGCCGCGAGCGATATAGGGAGCGCTTGCCTTCGGGTTCAGGCCGATGGCGGTCGCGAAGTCCTCGATCGCGCGCTGATGCTGGTTCTGCGCCTGGTAGATCAGGCCGCGATTGTAGAACGCACGGGCATCGCTGCTGTCACGGGTGATGACGGAATTGAAGTCGGCAAGGGCAGCGTTGTAGTTGCCCTGCTGGCGATAGATGTTGCCACGCCCGACATAGGCCACGTCATAGTCCGGCTTGATGTTGATCGCGCGGGTGTAGTCGGAGACCGCCTGATCGTTCTGGCCCATGCGGCGATAGACAAGACCGCGGTTGGCATAGGTCTGGTAGGACTGCGGGTTGAGCTGCAGAGCCCGATTGAAGTCCTCGACCGCCTTGTCCAGCTTGCCGGCCTGGCCGTAGGCGATGCCGCGGGTGCTGTAGGCGCTTGCATCGTTCGGATTGGCATCGATCACCGCCGTCAGAGAGGCGATGTTGGTCGAAGATCCGGCCGAAGCATTGGTCGGCACATCGTCGTAGACGCCCGTGGTGCAGGCCGACAGAACGGCAGCAAGGCCAAGCAACGTTGCATGGGGCAGAAACTTGCGCATGCGGCACATACGATCTCTAAGGGTCAAGCGATTAGACATGCCGTTCATCTGCCTCCAATAGGGCGGGAGTATGGCTGCTTCACGCTCTTTGAACCAAGCCGGAAGCATTCCCCGCAAAACGCCAAAAGCCGACCGGAACTTCGGTCGGCCTTAGGGCAGTTTTGAGAAGATTGGCGGCCAAATCCGCCAGAAACGCTCAAGCCGAACTTAGCGGCGAGCGGACTTGCCCGGGAGCAGGCCTTCACGCTGTGCCCGCTTGCGAGCCAGCTTGCGTGCACGGCGAATTGCTTCAGCCTTTTCACGCGCCTTCTTTTCAGACGGTTTTTCAAAGTGACCGCGAAGTTTCATTTCACGGAAGATGCCTTCGCGCTGCATCTTTTTCTTGAGCGCCTTCAGCGCTTGATCGACATTGTTGTCGCGAACCAGAACCTGCACGCGTTTTTTCCCGTTTTCGATGCGCTGCAGAGGATCCGCAGCAAGAATAACCATGATGGAAGCGAGGCTTCGCCAACGAACCTTACGGTGGTTTCAAAAACACATGCGAATGCCCATCGGTTTACCGATCAACCAAGCATCCACTTGTGTACAGAGACCTTATCGCCGCTGACGCGTCGCTCACTTTGGCGCGCTTAATACCAGAGCAAACCCTATGTGTCCACAGGCATTCGCAAAGAAACCCGCCAAAATCGGATTCCGGCACCTGCGCCGGAGCGTGTCCCCAACCCGTAGAACAAGTGTGGACACCGGACAGTATCACGACTAGAGGTGGATGTCTCACCCCGGTCAAAAGAGCCTCGTGCAAGAAGGCGTGACCTTGCCCACATTGTTGGAGGAAACAATGGCGCAGAACGCGTCAAGGGCTCCCGATTCGGACAAGAGCCAGTCCCTTTGGCGGAGCGACATACGGCCTACCCTTTCTCTGGGGTTGCCGCTTGCCGGGGCCCAGTTGGCCCAGATGGCCATCAATACCACGGACGTTCTGATGATCGGACGTCTTGGCGCGCAGGAGCTTGCTGCCTCCGTGCTGGCCTTCAATTTCTACATGCTGGTCTGGTTTTTCGGCATGGGTGTGCTGCAGGCGGTGATTCCGCTTGCCGCTCGTGCCCGCGGCCAGAAAAAGCTGCGCGACCTGCGCCGGGCCGTGCGCATGGGCTTCTGGATTTCCGTCCTGTTCTGCATCCCGGTCTGGGGCATCCTGATCTTCATCGAGCCTATCCTGCTGATGCTGGGGCAGGAGCCGGAACTGGCCAGGCTCGCCGGGGTCTACATGGTCTATCTGCAATGGACCATGTTGCCAGCTCTGCTGATCATGGCCGTGCGCGGCTTCCTGACCGTAATGGAGCGGACGCAGGTGGTGCTCTGGGCGACGATTGCCGGTGCCATCGCGAATGCGTTCCTGGATTATGTGCTGATTTTCGGCGAACTCGGTTTCCCGCGCCTGGAACTGGTTGGGGCGGGGATTGCCTCGGTCATCAGTGCGACAACGACATTCCTGTTTCTGCTGGCGTATGCCGTGCTGCACCCCAGGCTTCGGCGCTACAACATTCTTGGCCGTATCTGGCGGTCGGACTGGCCTGTCTTCTTCCAGATCGTCCGGCTGGGAACGCCGATTGCACTGACCATCATTGCAGAGGGCTCCCTGTTCACGGCCTCGTCGGTGATGATCGGCTGGCTGGGCACGCTGCCGCTTGCCGGTCACGGCATCGCCCTGCAGATCGCATCCATCACCTTCATGGTGCCTGTCGGACTGTCCGTGGCCGCCATGACCCGCGTCAGCCTTGCTTCCGGGCGGGACGACCACAAGGGGGTCGGCCGCGCCGGCTGGACCGCGCTGGTCGTGACCATGCTGTTCATGGGCCTATTTGCCATTCTCTTCTGGACGATCCCGGAGCAACTGGTGGGTGCATATCTCGACCTCAGTGACCCTGAAGCCAGGGAAGTGATGGCCTATGGTGTCTCGTTCCTAACGGTCGCAGCACTGTTCCAGCTTGCCGATGGCGGCCAGATTATCGGTGTCAATAACCTGCGCGGCCTGGGCGACACCACGATACCGCTTTTCTATGCCCTGTTTGGATATTGGGTCGTCGGCATCAGCCTGTCGCTTGGACTTGGTTTCGTAGCCGAATGGGGCGGGGTCGGTGTCTGGTGCGGCCTGGCGGGTGGCCTTGCCTCCGTTGCGGTGCTGGCGAACCTGCGCTTTGCCCGGCGGGAGAAGCTGGGTCTCGTGCCCGGCTGAGCCAGCTCCGTCTTGGCAACGTATCAGCGTCAAAACCAGAAAGCCCCGGCTCGTGTCCGGGGCTTTTTCAATCCTTTTCAGATGGTCCTGTTCAGGACTTTTCCGAGATCCGGTTGACGTGGCCCATCTTGCGGCCTTCGCGGGTTTCGGCCTTGCCGTAAAGATGCAGACGGGCAGCGGGTTCCTTGAGAACCTCGTGCCAGCTGTCGGCGTCGAAACCGATGAGATTTTCCATGACAGCATCCGAATGCCGCTCGGCAGAGCCAAGAGGCCAGCCGGCGACAGCACGAATGTGCTGGTCGAACTGGGACGTCAGGCAGGCGTCCTGCGTCCAGTGGCCGGAATTGTGAACGCGCGGCGCAATCTCGTTGACCAAAAGTCTTTCGCCCGCTGCCTCGCGCACCAGGAACATTTCAACGCCCATGACACCAACATAATCCAGACCGGCAACAATCTTCCCGGCCATCGCACGGGCTGCGTCCAGCGTTGCCTGCGAGACGCCGGCCGGAACGGTCGAGGTCTTCAGGATGTGGTTTTCGTGGTGGTTCCGGGCAACGTCGTAGCAGGCAATGCCGCCGTCCAGGTCGCGTGAGACAATCACGGAGACTTCACACTCGAAGGGGATAAGCGCCTCGAGCACCATCGGTACCGCGCCGAGCTTTTCGAAGGCGCCGTCGGCATCCTCGGGCTTGCGGATCATCTGCTGCCCTTTGCCGTCATAGCCGAAGCGGCGGGTCTTCAGTACGCCCTTACCGCCAAAACGCGCAACGGCTTCTTCGAGATCCTGCTGCGAGGCAATGTCGGCGAAGTCGGCAATGGCAACACCGGCACCGGAGAGAAACTGCTTTTCGAACAGCCGATCCTGGGAAACCTCCAGCGCGCGTACACCGGGGCGCACCGGAACCTTGGCGTCGAGATGGGCAGCGGTCGGGCCCGGCACGTTTTCGAATTCATAGGTGACGGCGTCGACGGAAGAGGCGAAGCGGTCAAGCGCGTCGATGTCCTCATAGGGCGCAACCGTGAAGGTGGCGCTGACGTCAAAAGCGGGACTGTTCGGATCCGGACAGAAGATATGTGTCTTCAGACCAAGACTGGCGGCCGACTGCGCCAGCATCCGGCCGAGCTGGCCTCCACCAAGGATGCCGATGGTGTCGCCTGGGCTCAAACGGGTTTTGGCGTTCATGGTATGGATCCTGCCCGCGTCGGGCTATTTCAGTCGTTGGATGGCGTTTCGGCGACGGCGGCAGTGCGCTCGGCGCGGAAGGCGGTAAGGGCGGCGTCGATTGCCGGATCATGCAGGGCCAGGACGGCAGCTGCCAGCAGGGCGGCGTTGGTGGCACCCGCCTTGCCGATGGCAAGCGTGCCGACCGGAATGCCGGCGGGCATCTGCACGATGGACAGGAGACTGTCCTCGCCGGAAAGCGCCTTGCTTTCGACCGGAACACCGAAGACGGGCAGCGGCGTCAGGGCCGCAGTCATGCCAGGAAGATGGGCTGCACCGCCTGCGCCTGCGATGATGATCTTGAAGCCTTCGGCCTTTGCGCTCTTGGCGAAGTCGTACATCCGGTCCGGCGTGCGGTGGGCGGAGACGATGCGTGCCTCGTAGCTGACGCCGAGCTGGTCCAGCGTGTCGGCGGCGTGTTTCATTGTCGGCCAGTCCGACTGACTTCCCATGATGATGGCGACATCCGCTTTGGCCATAAAATGCTCCAGTTTCCGGCGGGCTCAGAAGAGCCGCGGAGTATAGGCAGCGCGCCGCGCATCGCAAGCGCGAATCGGCAGATTTCGTGTCGGAAATTCACAATCGGGGTGCAGGGTGCCGATGCGGGAAACCCGGTGGCAGGCAAGCTCAGGCGATGATGTCCGGGAACAGCTGATCCTCAAGTGCCGTGATCCGGTCCTTGATCATCAGTTTCTTCTTCTTCAGCCGCTGCAGCTGCAAGGCATCTTGGTTCGAAGTTGAGGCGAGTGCCTCGACGGCCGCATCAAGATCTCTGTGTTCCTGGCGAAGCTGCGCCAGTTGCAAACGCAACGCATCACTATCCATCTGCGCCATCTATGTCCCCCAAACAGGAGATAAGTCCTAATCCATTTTGCCGATGACGGGCAAGATATCATCTTAGGCCAGCCGGTGGCCGGTTTTCAAAAGTCCCTTGCTTTCGTCACGCGAACCGGGGTGCCGGTCACGATTTCGTATGTTGAAAACTTGTGAACTGGCAAATCTTTCAAGGGTAATTTTCGTGAGTTTTAAGTGTCTTAATTGGGGCCGCTTCTTCAGGGTTTCCTAAGGATAGCAGCGAGAATGCATAATTTGACGGCGAAACGCTCAAGCTATGCGCAAAGAACAATCGACAACGCCGGAATTCCTGTGGCACGATGAAAATGTTGAGCCAACAGACAGGAGGTTATCCATGTCAATGCAGTCGCATCTCGCAGAACTTGAGCGCCGTCACGCGGAAATGGAACGCAAGATTGAAGACGCTCAGTTACATCCGAGTACAGACTCCCTGCAATTGGCTGACATGAAGCGTCAAAAGCTCAAGATCAAGGATGAGATTACGCGAATACGGGAAAAGGAAACGCTCCATTAGAGGGCAGTTCCACTGAGATTGAACGCCGCGCATTGCGCGGCGTTTTTGTTTTCAGCCCCTAGAGCGCCTTTGCCTGCTCGCGCAGGGCGAATTTCTGGATTTTGCCTGTCGAGGTCTTGGGCAATTCGCAGAAGACAACAGTCTTCGGAGCCTTGAAGCTGGCAAGGTGCTGCCTGCAGAAGGCAATCAGGTCGGCCTCGCTAACCGTTGAACCGTCCTTCAGCTCGACAAAGGCACAAGGGGTTTCGCCCCATTTCTCGTCCGGTTTCGCCACCACAGCCGCGGCCTGCACGTCGGCGTGCTTGTAGAGCACTTCTTCCACTTCGATGGAGGAGATGTTCTCGCCGCCGGAGATGATGATGTCCTTGGATCGGTCCTTCAGCTGGACATAGCCGTCGGGATGCAGGACGCCGAGGTCTCCGGAATGGAACCAGCCGCCCTTGAAGGCCTTCTCTGTCGCTTCCGGGTTTTTCAAATAGCCCTTCATCACGACATTGCCGCGGAACATGACCTCGCCAAGGGTCTCGCCATCGGCGGCCACCGGCTCCAGCGTTTCCGGGTCGAGCACCGTCAGACCTTCCAGCGCGACATAGCGTACGCCCTGGCGTGCCTTTTTCTGTGCCTGTTCGGCAAGCGGCAGGTCGTTCCATTCGACCTTCCAGTCGTTGACGACCGCCGGGCCGTAGACTTCCGTAAGGCCATAGAGATGGGTGACGTTGAAACCGGCGGTCTTCATGGCTGCGAGGACGCTTTCCGGCGGCGGGGCGGCGGCTGTGAAGAATTCCACTTCGCGGTCAAGATCGCGCTTGTGCTCGGGCGCTGCGTTGAGGAGCGTCGACATAATGATAGGCGCGCCGCACAGGTGGGTGACGCCTTCATCGGCAATCAGGTCCCACATGGTTTGCGGGCGGACCCAGCGCAGACAGACATGGGTTCCGGCGACAAGCGACAGGGACCAGGGAAAGCACCAGCCGTTGCAGTGGAACATCGGCAGGGTCCAGAGGTAGACCGGGTGCTTGGCCATGGAGGCGGTAATCACATTCGCCTGGGCCAGCAGATAGGCGCCGCGGTGGTGGTAGACCACGCCCTTCGGATTGCCCGTGGTGCCGGAGGTGTAGTTGAGCGCGATCGCATCCCATTCGTCATCGGGAAGCGACCAGGCAAAGTCCGGGTCGCCCGATTGCACGAATTCCTCATAGTCGAGGCTGCCGAGACGTTCGCCTTCCTGCGGAAATTCCGTGTCGGAAAAGTCGATCACGGTAGGTGTCACCGTCGCAATCGACAGGGCTTCCTTGACGACCGGCGCATATTCACGATCGGTGATCAGCACCTTGCAATCGGCATGGTCGAGCTGGAAGGCAATGATAGCAGCATCGAGGCGTGTGTTCATGGAATGCAGAACCGCACCGGCCATCGGCACCCCGTAGTGGGCTTCCAGCATCGGCGGCACGTTGGACAGCATGACGCTGACCGTGTCGTTCTTGCCGATTCCGAGCCGCGTCAATGCGGATCCAAGCTGGCGCGCCCGCCGGTAAAAGGTCCGGTAGTCGGTCCGCTGACGGCCATGGACGATCGCAACCGTGTCCGGAAACACATCCGCCGCCCTTGCCAGGAAGCTCAGCGGACTGAGCGGTGCATAATTGGCGGTGTTCTTGTCGAGACCCCGGGCGAAGGGGTTGACGCTGGCATCCATGACCATCCTCCCTGAAGCATCCCGCCAGCAGATGGGAACGGGATGCCAAAAACGTCTTGAGACCACTCTGGTGCCCTCCGCCACATGGGAGGAAGGCACGGTGACCGGTTGATTTTGGCCGTATCAAAACCGGAAACGGTTTGCCGTGCAATTGGTCATTGGCGGGGGTATCCCCTTAGACGATCCACCCCGCGCGCCATGTCAGGCAAGAAGGCCGACAATTCCATCATAAGTCAGCTTGGCGCCGATCACGCCCATGAAGATATAGATGATGGCGTAGAACATTTCCGCCTTGACGATGCGCACCAGCCAGACGCCGACAAGTGTTGCCACCAGCGCAACTGGAAACAGCGTGACGGAAGTCGACAGGTTGGTGGCGTCGAATTGTCCCAGCAGGAAATAGGGCACCAGCTTGATCGCGTTCACGGTGGCGAAAAAGATGACCGCCGTTCCGGCAAACATCATGGGCGCCATGCGCAGGGGCAGCATGTACATCTGAAAGGGTGGGCCGCCGGTGTGGCTGATGAAGCTGGTGAAGCCTGCCATCATGCCCCAGAACGTGCCCTTCGGCAGGTTGTGGCCGCTCGCGGTGGTGATCTTGCGCTGCTTGAAGAGATAATCGGCGACGAAGGCCAGGGACATTATGCCGATCAGGAAGATGACGAAGGAGTCGTTGACATAGGCGGCCGTGGCCCAGCCGATGCCGATGCCCATCACGGCCGCGGGCAGCAGAATGCTGAGGGTTTTCCAGTCAGCACGGCCGCGATAGGCAATCAGCGCGACAATGTCCATCACGATCAGGATCGGCAACATGATGCCGGCGGCCTGCAGCGGTGAAATGACAAGCGCCATGATCGGCACTCCAAGCATGGCGAAGGTGCCGCCGAACCCGCCCTTGGACAGGCCGACCAGAAAGACCGACGGAATGGCGGCCGCATAGAACCAGGGATCAGTAATTGGGATCATGTGCTGAGAAACGCGAGGAGTAGAACGGACAGGCCCGGCAGACAATCATGCCAGAGTGCTTACGTAAAGTCCCGAAGGCCGAATTGCCTATAAGCGGAGGCTTGCAATTTCGGGTGCCCTTACAGCACTCTAGGCCGCAAAAGCCGGAGCTGTGTCTCCGGGCTTGTGTTTGGGAGGACATTGTCATGGCAAGCCGGTATCACGAGATCTACCAGGGCTGGAAACAGGATCCGCTCGGGTTCTGGAAAGAGGCCGCTGAGGAAATCGACTGGGTCTCGACGGGCGACAAGGTGTTCGATCCCGATCAGGGGCAATATGGCCGCTGGTATCCGGATTGGGAGTGCAACACCTGCTACAACTGCCTGGACCGGCACGTGGAGCGCGGTCGTCCCGGCCAGCCGGCACTTATCTACGACAGCCCGATTACCGGACGGACGGCAAGCTACACCTATGCGGAGCTTCTGGAAGAAGTGGAGGCCATGGCCTGCGTGCTGGCCGACCAGGGCCTCGTCAAGGGCGACCGGGCCATCATCTACATGCCGATGATCCCCCAGGCCGTGATGGCGATGCTGGCTTGCGCGCGTCTTGGTGTCATTCATTCCGTCGTCTTCGGCGGGTTTGCCGCAAACGAACTGGCAACGCGAATCGATGATGCGACCCCGAAGGCAATCATCGCAGCGTCCTGCGGCATCGAGCCGGGCCGCGTCATTGCCTACAAGCCCCTGATCGATCAGGCCATCGACATTGCCAGGCACAAGCCGGACAGCTGCCTCGTCTTCCAGCGCGAGGAACTGACGGCGGACCTGAAAGCGGGCAGGGACCACGATCTCGGAGCTCTTCAGGCAGATGCTGTCGCTGCCGGGCGCAGGATCGCGCCGGTTCCGGTGAAGGCAACCGACCCGCTCTATATTCTCTACACTTCCGGTACGACCGGTCAGCCGAAGGGCGTCGTTCGCGATAACGGCGGCCACATGGTGGCACTGAAATGGTCGATGAAGAACCTTTACGATATTCAGCCGGGGGAAGTTTTCTGGGCGGCATCAGACGTTGGCTGGGTGGTTGGCCATTCCTACATCTGCTACGCGCCGCTATTGCACGGCTGCACCACGATCGTGTTCGAAGGCAAGCCTGTGGGGACGCCGGATGCGGGAACGTTCTGGCGGGTTATTTCCGACCACAACATCGTATCTCTGTTCACGGCGCCGACTGCCTTCAGGGCGATTCGCAAGGAAGACCCGAAAGGCGAGCTGATCCAGAAATATGATCTGTCCCAGTTCCGGTCCCTGTTTCTGGCGGGGGAGCGTGCGGACCCTGAAACGGTCAACTGGGCCATCGACCAATTGCAGGTGCCGGTGATCGACCACTGGTGGCAGACGGAAACCGGCTGGTGCATCGTCGGCAATCCGGTTGGTCTCGGCCAGTTGCCGGTCAAGCCGGGGTCTCCCACCGTGCCGATGCCCGGCTACGACGTTCAGGTGCTGGACGATGCCGGCCATCCGCTGGGCGCCAATACACTTGGCAACATCGTGGTGCAACTGCCGCTGCCGCCGGGTTCACTGCCGACTTTGTGGAATGCGGACAAGCGATTCTTCGATGCCTATCTCGCCGAGTTCCCCGGGTACTACAAGACGGCGGATGCCGGGATCATTGATGATGACGGGTATCTGTCGATCATGGCGCGGACCGACGACATCATCAACGTTGCCGGCCACCGACTGTCGACGGGCGGCATGGAAGAGGTGCTGGCCACGCATCCCGATGTTGCCGAATGTGCCGTCATCGGCATTGCAGACAAACTGAAAGGCCAGCTGCCCTGCGGGTTCGTTGTTCTGAAAGCCGGTGTCGACCGGACCCACGACGAGATCGAGAAGGAGCTTATCAAGCTGGTGCGCGACAAGATCGGCCCGGTGGCGGCGTTCAAGATCGCGATCACCGTCGACCGGCTACCGAAAACGCGTTCCGGCAAGATCCTTCGAGGCACCATGCGCCAGATTGCCGACGGAGAAAGCTGGAAAATGCCGGCCACGATCGATGATCCGGCAATCCTGGACGAGATTACCGAAGCGCTCAAAACACACGGAATTTCCGTTTGAATTGACCAGGTGACGTTGCTGGAGGGCGATAACAGCCATCGACACAGCCGTTTTTGACACTTAATGTCGGGCCGCCGCGAAGCGGCCCGCGCTATTTGCGCATCAGAATTAAACTCAAGCAGCCGTGAGGTTTCCGTGTCTTTGGAGAATAAGGTCGCCATCATTACCGGGGCAGCCCGTGGGATCGGATTTGCAGTCGCCAAGCGCTTTGTCGCCGATGGCGCAAAGGTCGTGATTGCCGATGTGGATGACGAAGCCGGTGAAGCCGCGGCTGAAGATCTGAAATCGCAGGGCGAGGCAATGTACATCCATTGCAACGTCGCTGAACGTCTGGACGTTCGCAATCTGGTTGCCGAAACGCTGAACGCCTATGGCGATATCGATGTGCTGGTCAACAACGCCGGCATCGTGGTCGGCGCGGATTTCCTCGACTTGGAAGAAGAGGATTTCGAGCGCGTCCTGTCGATCAACCTGAAGGGTGCATTCCTGTGCTCGCAGGCCGTTGCCCGCCACATGGTGGAAAAGGTTCAGAACGGTGGCGAGCCGGGCTGCATCGTCAACATGTCGTCGGTCAACTCGGTGCTCGCGATCCCGAACCAGATCCCCTACTGCGTTTCCAAGGGTGGCATGTCGCAGCTGACCAAGACGACCGCCCTGTCGCTTGCCCAGTACGGTATCCGCGTCAACGCCATCGGGCCGGGCTCGATCATGACCGAGATGCTGGCGTCGGTGAACAGCGATCCGGCGGCGAAGAACCGCATCCTGTCGCGGACGCCGATGCTGCGCGTCGGCGAACCGTCCGAAATCGCCAGCGTCGCCGCCTTCCTGGCGTCCAGCGATGCCAGCTACGTCACCGGTCAGACGATCTTCGCCGACGGTGGCCGCATGCCGCTCAACTACACGGTCTCGGTTCCCGACGACGCGTGATTTGACATCGACATTCATCAGCCAAGAAGGGCGGCAGTCATGCCGCCCTTTTCACGTTTGACGGGCTATGCGGTTTCCGCGTCCAGCTCGGCACCAAACTGCAGCCTAGCAAGTTTGGCATAAAGGCCACCGGCAGCAGTAAGTTCGCCGTGTGTCCCGGTTTCGACAATCCGGCCGTTTTCCATCACCACGATCCTGTCTGCCTTGAGAACCGTCGCCAGCCGGTGCGCAATCACCAGCGTGGTCCTGTTCTCCATCAGCCGGTCGAGGGCTTGCTGGACCAGATTTTCGCTTTCCGCATCGAGCGCGCTTGTGGCTTCGTCCAGCAGCAGCACGGGTGCGTGTTTCAGGACAGCACGGGCAATGGCAATGCGCTGGCGCTGGCCGCCGGAAAGGGTAATGCCGCGTTCGCCGACGATGGTGTCGTAGCCGTCCGACATCTTCTCGATGAAGGGGGCCGCAAGCGCTGCTTCAGCGGCGGCGATGACTTCCTCCTGGCTGGCGTCCGGCCGTCCGTAGGCGATGTTCTCCGCAATACTGGCGCCAAAGATAGCCGTGTCCTGCGGCACCAGTGCGATATGGCGGCGCAGGTCTTCCGGGTCGAGATCCGGCAGGGCAACGCCATTGAGGCGGATGTCACCCGAGACGGGATCGTAGAACCGCATCAGCAGGCTGAAGAGGGTCGACTTGCCTGCGCCGGAAGGTCCGACCACGGCAACGGTCTCGCCCGGTGAGACGGTGAGGCTGAGATCGCGGACGACGGGCATTTTCTCCGCGTTGCGATAGGCGAAAGACACATCCTGGAAGACGATCTCGCCGCGTGGCGTCTCGGGCAGGCTGACCGGGTTTTCAGGTGCGGCGATTTCCGGCTGGATTTCCAGAAGTTCCGACAGGCGTTCTGCCGCGCCGGCTGCCTGTGAGAGTTCGCCCCAGACCTCGGAGAGGGCAGCCAGGGATCCGGCCGCCAGAATGGAATAGAGCAGGAACTGGCTGAGTTCACCGCCGGTGATCCTGCCGGAGAAGACGTCGCTCGCACCGATCCAGAGGACGGCGACGATGCTGGCCCCGATCACCATGATGGCAAAGCCGGTCAGCGCAGCGCGGGCGACGATTGCCTGGCGGGCAGCCTGGAAGGCGGCATTGACGGCATCTGCGTAGCGGCCTGCGCTGCGGCTTTCATGGGTAAAGGCCTGAAGCGTGCGGACCGAGCCCAACATCTCGCTTGCATAGGCTGATGCTTCAGCAAGGGTATCCTGGGCAAAGCGGGACCTTCTGCGCACCTGGCGCCCGAAGCCGAGGATTGGAATGAGAATGACCGGGATAGCTGCCAGGACGATGACGGAAAGCCGTGGACTGGTGACGACCATCATCACGGCAGCGCCCAGGAACATGATCAGGTTGCGCATGGCAAGCGATGCGCTGGAGCCGAAGGCAGCCTTGATCTGGGTGGTGTCGGCCGTCAAACGGGAGAGGATTTCCCCGGATTTGGCGCTGTCGTAAAAGACCGGGCTGAGCCTGGTCATATGAGCAAAGACATCGGAGCGCACATCGGCGACGACCCGTTCGCCAATCCACATGACCAGGAAATAGCGAACGGAACTGGCAGTTGCGAGAGCGCACACCACGCCGATCAGCACGGCGAAATAGGAATTGACCAGCGCGGGGTCATCGGCGCCGAAGCCGAAGTCGATCATCCGGCGGACCGCCGCAGGAAGAACAAGCGTTATGACGGCGGCCGAGAACAGGGCTGCGACTGCCGCTGCAACCATGATCTTGTGCCGGAAGAGATACGGCAGCAGACGGGTAAGCGGGCGAAGCGATCTGCGGGACTTTCCGGATGGGGATTGGGTTTCGTTGGCAGGGGCGTCGGCCACTGGGGTCTCCTTGTTGTTCCTTCCCGTCTTAGCATGTTCCGCAGTGCGGACAATGACTTTGGACAAAGCCGCCAAGAGCTTTAAAAGGGCTTTGCCGGAGGAAAGCGGGCCGCGTCGGCGAGGGGTTGAAATCCTTTGCCGGAGATAGCTGGAAATTGCCGGAATTTGCCCCTTGTCTTGGCTCCTTCCATGGGGTATATCCCCGCCTCATGTTTCTGAGGGCGGCGTCCGCAACCGGATCGGCGGCCCCTCATTTCGTTTTGCGTTTGCTTGGCGGCTTTCCCGGAAGGTTGTCACAGGGCGCTTGAAAGGACCGGCCATGAAAGCGGATATTCATCCCGACTACCACACCATCAAGGTCGTCATGACCGATGGCACCGAATACACCACCCGCTCCACTTATGGTGCGGAAGGCGACACCTTGACGCTCGACATCGACCCGACGTCCCACCCGGCATGGACCGGTGGTGACCGTCAGCTGATGGACCGCGGCGGCCGCGTGTCCCGCTTCAAGAACAAGTTCGCTGGCTTTCTGGGCTCCTAAGCTTCGGCCACGACAGTTTCAAACGAAAAACCCGGCCTCTGGCCGGGTTTTTTGTGTTTTGAGGTCCGCAGGAAGCACAGCAGGTACAGTGTCACCCCGGGAGAACACCGCGAGATCCGTGGTTTACCCGTTTCCTGAGAGCTGGCCAGAGAGCTGAGCAGAGGCTTGGCTAGAGATTTGGCCAGAAAACTGGAGCGTGTTGACCTTCATCAGCAAACCCTGGTGCTTCGGCACTCGGCGTTGAGAGCGGGCTTCGGATCTACGCTTCGCTACTCGGGAGGCATCCTGGGGCTTTACTGGGATCCGGCGCAGGCTCACCCAAAACAAAAAGCCGCCTTGCGGCGGCTTTTCGAATTCGAAAGAGGTTGATCGGTCTTAGCCGAACTTGCCGAATGCGGCGTGCAGCTTGTTGATCTGGGAAGCGACCGGATTGTCGTTCGTGGCTTCCTCGACCTGCTCTGCGTCCTTGCGGTACAACATCTTGTCGAGGTGGACGACGCGTTCCTGCAGCCGGGAAGAGCGGTCAACCAGCTCGCGCAACGTTTCCGGCAGATCAGTCCAGGTTGGGCCGCCGGCGGCTGTGGACAGCTTGTCGAGGCGAACCTTGTTCTTCTCGCTGCCGGCCTGCTCACGGGACATCTCTCCCTCGTTGACCGCACGCTGCAGCAGCAGCCAGGAAGCCAGCTGCATGAGCCGGGTGGTCAGACGCATGGACTCCGTCGCGTAGGCGAGGGAGGCAGGACGCGGAAGC
This sequence comes from Labrenzia sp. PO1, assembly GCF_012273635.1. Lineage (NCBI taxonomy): Bacteria > Pseudomonadati > Pseudomonadota > Alphaproteobacteria > Hyphomicrobiales > Stappiaceae > Labrenzia > Labrenzia sp. PO1. The sequence continues at coordinate 1,571,164 of NZ_JAAXCR010000001.1, read as the reverse complement.
TGCTTGGCTTCTTCGCGGCCGTTGCCGTCCAGGTACATTGCGGTTTCCTCGACCAGCGACATGCCTTCCTGAAACAGGCTCTGGAAGCTGTCGGAGCTGGCAAGGTGATGCGCGATATGAACTGCGCTTCCTGTGTCACCGGCCTTTTTGATGTCGTCCGTCATAGGATTGCTAAGCCTCAATTACTCTTCCGGTTATCCTGCCATCTCTTCTTGGTCTGTCCCGGGATATGACATCCCGTTTCAGGTGTTCCTTTTTGGAACGATGCAGGTCTTCATGGCCTGTATCCAGCAAAGCGCGTGCCAAACGGACAAGTAAACGGCCATTAACCAGAACATTGACAAGATACTATGAGGCGTTGGCAAAAAAAAGAGCCGCTTGGTTGCGGCTCTGAGTCTTTAACAGGGAGGCGTCAAACAGAGTGGACAGGAGCCACTCACATCCAGATGACTGGATAGCTATGTTTATATTTTAGAAAGATTAATAAGAGGTAAACGAGTAAATTTTTACCTATCAGCTTTACTGTAAGTGCGTGTCAAAAAAGGACATAAACTCAAGTTCTGTAATAATTTACAGGGTCACTTCTGGAAAATTGAGTTGGCTGCATCGCGAATAGTGCCGCGTTGCTCAAGCTCCTTCTGGGTACGGTTAATTTCACCCTTCAGAGCTTCGATCCGTTCCTGCAGCTCGGCCTCGGAAAGACGAGACAGTTCTTCCCCTACGGTAACTGTGCCAAGTGGTGATTTTTTGGGGACATCTTCATCAAACAGGTTCATCGGTTTCCTCCTCTGCGGTCCCGGATCGGGGTCCGGTCGCGTTTCCGACCGTTATTTAACCCGAGCCCGGGCGGGTTGCCTCGCCGGGCTGTTTTCCTGCAAATAGACAGACGCTCGATTTACCATATGCCAGGCACAGTTGGCCTAGCCAGTCCCAAAATGAACCAAAAAGGAAACGCCTCTATGCAGAATCTGCCGGATCGCATGACCGCCGTTGCCATTTCAGAACCCGGAGGACCGGAGGTTCTGCGCGTTGAAGAGCGGTCCATTCCCGAATTGGGACAAGGTGAGATCCTGATCAAGGTGGCGGCTGCCGGTGTCAACCGGCCGGATGTCCTGCAGCGCAAGGGAGCCTATCCGCCGCCGAAGGGCGCGTCCGACCTGCCGGGGCTAGAAGTCTCTGGCGAAGTGGTGGCTCTGGGCGAGGGAGCAGCTCGGCACAAGATCGGTGACAAGGTAACGGCGCTCGCCCCTGGTGGCGGCTATGCGGCCTACTGCAAGGTGCCGGAAGGACATGCCCTGCCGGTTCCCAAGGGGCTTTCCATGGTGGAGGCCGCAGCCGTTCCGGAAACCTTCTTCACTGTCTGGACCAATGTGTTCGATCGCTGCGGCCTGAAAAGCGGAGAGCGCTTCCTGGTGCATGGCGGCACTTCGGGCATCGGCACGACGGCAATCCAGCTCGCGAAGGCTTTCGGCGCCGAAGTCTTCACCACCGTCGGGTCTGCGGAAAAGGCCGAGGCGGTGAAAAAGCTCGGCGCGGACCACGCCATCAACTACCGTGAAGCGGAGTTCGAGAAGGTGATCCTGGAGATCACGGGCGGCGAAGGGGTGGACGTGATCCTGGACATGGTCGGTGGTGACTATGTTGAACGGAACTGGAAAGCGGCGGCGGTCGAAGGACGTATTTGCCAGATCGCGACGCTGAACGGCATTGCGGAGAACGTCAATTTCTCTCGCCTGATGGTCAAGCGCCTGACCCATACGGGGTCGACGCTGCGTCCACGCAGCGACGCGTTCAAGACGGCAATTGCCGAAAGCCTGAAAGAGAAGGTCTGGCCGCTGCTCGAATCGGGCAAAGTCGCACCCGTGATGGATTCCACCTACCCCTTGGCCGAGGCCGCGGAAGCCCATCGGCGCATGGAAGGCTCTGGCCATATTGGAAAAATCGTCCTGACGGTGGATGTCTGATGCCGGATGGAAACCTGCAACTGCGCGATTGTTACGCGAGTATTTGCGTTTCCGTGTTTTTCGACATATATTCCGGCCACTTTCCAGGAAACTGATCAAGGAACACCGCTTTTTCGCCCTGCCGGGCGAGGGAGCAGACGAGAGGAATTTATCTGATGGCGAACACGCCGCTTATGCCGAAGGCAACCGCCGTCTGGCTCGTGGACAATACCGCGCTGAGTTTCACTCAGATCGCCTCCTTCTGCAAACTGCACCCGCTTGAAGTGAAGGCAATTGCCGATGGCGAAGCCGCACAGGGGATCAAGGGCCTTGATCCGATCCTGACCGGCCAGCTCTCCCGTGAAGAAGTCGAAAAGGCTCAGAGAGATCCGAACTATCAGCTGAAGCTTCAGGGTTCGAAGGTGGTCGTGCCTGAATCCAAGCGCAAGGGACCGCGTTACACGCCGGTGTCCCGTCGTCAGGACCGTCCGAATGCGATCCTGTGGCTGGTGCGCAACCATCCGGAACTGAAGGATGCGCAGATCATGCGCCTTGTCGGCACCACCAAGCCGACCATTGCCGCAATCCGCGACCGGACCCACTGGAACTCTGCCAACCTGACGCCGTCCGACCCGGTTACCCTGGGCTTGTGCAGCCAGCTTGAGCTGGACATGGAAGTCGAAAAGGCGGCGAAGAATGCTCCGCTGCCGATGGCAGGCGAAGTGAACGAGACCCTGATGTCCGTCGAAGACAGCACCAGCGAAGACGCTATCGCAGCTGCTTTCTCGCTCGATCCGTCCAAGCCGATCCAGCGCGAGGAAGAAGAGGAAATCGACGCCGATGCCGTGTTCGCCAAACTGAACTCGCTGAAGAGCGAAACTCAGGACGAAGACGAAGAAGACGACGAAAACCGCTGATCGCTTCCCGCTTTCTGCAAATTCTGGAGCCGCCGGCTGAGTTCAGCCGGCGGTTTTTGTTTGACCTTCCAGACGCATGTTTCCGGCTTGCCCGCCCAGGGTGTGGAATGGCTGAATTTTCGACATGAGCCGTACCCAGATCATATGAAAACGCGTTGCCACGTTGAGGATCACACAATAATCTCCCTGAAAAATTCGGGAGACGCTCATGACCTACAGACTTTTGAAACTTGCTTTTGGCCTGACCCTCGCCTTTGGCTCGTTCCAGGCTCACGCGGAAACGCGGATCACCTATAAATCCGCCAAGACCGGTTCCTCCTATTACCAGATGGGTGTCCAGATCGCGGAAGCCATCAAGGCCGGCAGCAATGGCGACATGATTGTCACCGTGGAAGAAAGCCAGGGCTCCGTTCAGAACGTGATGGAAGCCAAGGCGCGCGGTGGTGACTATGTGTTCACGACGCCGCCAGCGCTCGTTTCCCTTGCCCAGGGCGGCAAGGCCATGTTCGAAGGCAAGGGCGATCCGAAGTTCGATGAAATCCGTGCCCTGTTTCCGATCCCGTCGTTGACCATGCATTTCGTCATGTCGGCCGATAGCGGTGTTTCCGACTTTGCCGGCATGGAAGGCAAGACGATCCTTCTCGGCAAGGGCTCCTTCGGTGCGACGGAAGGCGAGAAATATCTCAAGATGTTCGGTCTCGAAGGCAAGGTGAACATCGCTGACGCGGAACTTTCCAATGCGGTTGCCGCACTCAAGAACGGCCAGATCGATGGTTTCGTGACCGCCGGTTCCTGGCCCGCGCCGAATGTTATCGAGGCGGCTGCCTCCGCGGACGTGACAGTGCTTTCGCTCAGCGACGACCAGATTGCCGAAACCAAGCGTTCTAAACTGGTCATTCCGGCCGGGACCTATGCCGGCCAGGCCGAGGACATCGTCACCACCTCGCTGCCGGTCGTTGCCTATACGACCAGCGCCATGGACGACGACACAGCCTATGCCCTGACCAAGACCTTCTGGGACGAAAAAGCCAAGATGGGCGAAGAAGCCCCGTGGTGGAACGGTGTCGACCAGGCACTGATGGCCAATATCACCGGCAAGATCCACCCGGGTGCCGCACGCTACTATCAGGAAGCCGGCATCGAATTGACCGACGCCCAGAAGTAAATCACAAGACCGAACGCGGGGCGCCATGGCAGGATCTGCCGGAAAATGGCGCCCCGTATCGTTCGAGCAGACATAATGGTCCGGCGGAAATCGTCCAACGGGCCCTTCCAGGACTGTCCAAAAGCATCAGTTCCCTGCCTTGCGCGGGAGAGCGCTCTGACAGAATGAAACCGTGCAGCAGCATGTCGCCCCTTCGGCCGATAAGCTGCGCAATCAGATAGAAATACCAGCCCATGATCAGTGGTGACACCGCGACATCGCCCTTCCAGCGAATGGCCATGCTTCTTCTCGCAACGGCGCTTGTCGTATTTCATCTCGGGCTGATCTTCTCCGGTCTGGTGCCGAACCTCGTCAGCCGGCCGCTTCATCTTGCACTTGCCCTGCCATGGATCTTCATCTTTGCCAAAGGCGGTTTTCTCACGCGCGTGAGCGGTGCGGTCCTGTGTGCTGCAGGTGTGGCCGTCTGTCTGTGGATCGTGGCCAACCAGTCCACGCTTTCGGACCAATACGGCTTTCTGGAAGGTGACTTCCAGTTCTGGATGGCCGGCACCCTGTTGCTGGTTGTGCTTGAGGGCGCGCGTCGCGCAATCGGCTGGCCGCTGCCGGTGGTGGCGGCGCTGGCACTGGCCTATGGCATGTTCGGTCAGCATATTCCGGGTGAATTCGGTCACTCCGGCACGCCGCTTGCGAGTTTTCTCGGCACGCTGACCATTGCTGAAGGCGGGGTCTGGGGAAGCCTGACCGGTGTCTCGGTGGGCGTGGTCGCCATTTTCGTGATTTTCGGCGCTGTTCTGAATGCCGGAGAAGCCGGACAAGGGTTCATGAACGTCGCTGCTGCGGCGGCAGGCCGGCTCAAGGGCGGGGCGGCCAAGGTGTCCGTGTTGTCTTCGGCGCTGTTCGGCTCCATTTCAGGCTCCGCGTCTGCCAATGTGGCTTCCACCGGTGCAATCACTCTTCCGGCCATGACGCGGCTCGGCTACCCTAAAAAACTGGCGGCAGCCGTCGAGGCAGTTGCGTCCTCCGGCGGCCAGATCATGCCGCCTTTGATGGGGGCAGGGGCCTTCGTCATGGTGGAGCTGACACGGGTGCCCTATACCCAGATCATGGCAGCGGCCTTGCTGCCGGCAGTTCTTTATTTCTTCGCGGTCTGGGTGGGCATCAATGCCTATGCCAAGCGGTATGACCTTGCTGCCATCGACCAGGGCGATCAGCCGCAAATGCGCCAGGTGGCCATTACCTCAGCCTTCTTCCTGGTGCCGTTCTCCGTGCTGCTGTGGGGCATGTTCGTCGCGCGCTATACACCGCAATACGCTGCCTGCATTGCCATTCTGGCCGGGTTCGCGCTGCTTTTCTTCAACGCCCAAGGAACCTTCGCACTCAAGGACATCCTGCTGCGGCTGGAAAGCGCGGCTTTGAACTCGGCCCGTCAGGTATCGGTCATCGCGGCGATCATCGTCTGTGCATCGATCATCATCGGCGTGCTGGCGATCACCGGGCTCGGCGTCAAGATCACTTCGCTCATTCTGTCCGGGTCGGGTGGATACCTGTGGCCGTCCTTGTTCCTGACCGCGCTTGCGTGTCTGATCCTCGGCATGGAAGTGCCGACGACTGCGGCCTATGTCATCTGTGTTTCCGTTGCCGGACCGGCCTTGATGCAGCAGGGGTTGGAACCCTTGCAGGCGCATCTTTTCGTCTTCTGGTTCGCGCTGCTGTCGACCATCACGCCGCCGGTCTGCGGAGCCGTCTTCATCGCCGCCGGGATGATTGGCGAAAACTGGCTGAAGGTCGCTCTTTCCGCCATGGCGCTCGGCATTGGCCTCTACATCATTCCTCTGGCCATGGTCGCCAATCCGGCGGTGCTGGAGCTTGCGGCCCGCCCGCTGCCGGCGCTGCTTGCCGCTGCCAAGATCGGCCTCGGGCTGGGCCTTGTTTCCTACGGTGTCATAGGCTTCAGGAAGCCCTTGCAGAGGCTGGCCGCAAGCGGCGCAGGCCTTCTTATTATCTTTGTGGGGGGCAATCTGCTCTAGGCAGTCGCCCTAGGTGCCCTGGCCACAGCCTTCCGGCTTGAAAATCCGTTGTGTCGAAGCTGGGTGGCGCAGCAGGGCTGCTGCCGGCCGAATTGGGCGTTGCTGAAAATTGCCGCCGCAGTTGGGGCACGCGCCATTGAGGACGTTTCGGGCGCAGTCCTCACAGAACGTACATTCGAAAGTACAGATAAAGGCTTCTTCCGACTCCGGTGGAAGGTCCTTGTTGCAGCATTCACAATTGGGGCGCAGATCCAGCATGGCGGTCTCCGGTAAGGATGTGTTCGCCAAGGGTCATCCTTTGCGGTCAGTCAGGTCAAGCGGCAATCGCTAGCCCTTTTGAACGCGCTTTCCGAAATCGACGTTGCTGCTCTTCCCGAGGCCGTGTCTGAGGCACAGGTAGATGATGGCGAGGCTTGCCAGCAGCCAGAGTGCACCCCAGAAAATCGTGGGGCCGCCAAACTCTTCCGCCAGCATGTAGGCATCTGAACGGGCACCTGAGCGACGGATCGTGTCGTCGAAAATGTCGAAAGGTACGTAGAGGATGCTGGTCAGGCCGATGACGCGCAGGATCAGGTCGTTGACCGTGACGCTGAGGAACCGGGCCGCCGCCAGCATGGCCACGCCGGTGCCGATGCAGAAGGCAAGGGCAAAGAGGTCGCGGATATAGAGCAGCGCGACCAACAAGGTGAAGGCGCCGAGCAGGCCCAGCACGATGCGGTCTGCATTTGTTTTCAAGGCAATCATCAAGAGTGACATGCCGATGGCAAGCGAGCCGAGATACCCGGCCGTCAGCGTCAGGAACCGGCTGCCACCGCGTGTAATCGCATGGCCACCCTGCCAGGGCGAGAGAGAGATTTCCTCAACGGAACCACCGGTCAGGATGGCCGCCAGCGCGTGGGACAATTCATGCAGATAGACGATCAGGATCTTCAAGGGCACGACCAGGAAGGTGTTCCAGAAGAGGAACATCACGGCGGTAATGAGGATGAGCTGCCAATGGCCTTTGAGGATCTGCATGAAATTGAAAAGTCCGTCTGAGGGCGGAAAAGTCAAGCTGGCATGCTCGGTTCGCCCGACGTCACGCGTGCATTCCTCGGGATCCGTTGAGCTGTCGTGAGTCTCAGCGTTCCGTCAGTTTCAGTTCGATCCGGCGGTTCTTGGCCAGGGCGTCCGGTGTTTCCCCTTCTTCCAGCGGCTGGAATTCGCCGAACCCGGCTGCGACAAGCCGCTTGGGGTCGACGCCGCGTTCGATCAGGTAGCGGACCACGGAAATGGCGCGGGCGGCGGAGAGTTCCCAGTTGTTGCGAAGGCGCCCCGTGCCCGACAGGGGGCGGGCGTCGGTGTGCCCGTCGACACGCAGCACCCAGTTGATCTCGTCCGGGATCTGACCGCTGAGTTCCTGGATGGCGTCTGCAAGCTTGTCGAGCTCCTGCCGACCTTCCGGATTGATGTCTTCCTGACCGCTGTCGAAAAGCACTTCGGACTGGAACACGAACCGGTCGCCAACGACGGAGATGTCGGAACGCTGGGACAGGATTTCGCGCAGGCGACCGAAGAAGTCCGAGCGGTAGCGCGACAGTTCCTGCACGCGCTGAACCAGTGCGGCGTTCAGCCTCTTGCCGAGGCTGGCGATCTTGGCCTGGCTGTCGGCTTCCTTTGCCTCAGAAGCTTCAAGAGCAGCGTTAGCGGCAGCTATCTGGCGGCGTAGTGCCGCGATCTGCTGATTGAGCAGCTCCACCTGCGCAAGGGCGTCCTGGCTGATCTGACGTTCGTCATCGAGCAGGTTTTCCAGCTGGGTGGCACGTCCGCCGGCCGCATCGGCTGCACCGGAACTGTTTTCCAGAAGGCCAAGCAGCCGGGTCTGTTCGCTCTGTGCATCGGAAAGGCTGGCCTGCAGGCCGAGGATCGTGTCTTCCAGCTCCCCGGAATTGGCGCGCTCCAGGGCGAGAAGCTCCGTCAGCTCGCTGATCTGGGCATTCAGCCGGTTCAGCACCGTGTCGCGGCCCGAAAGCTGCTGCGACAGGAAGAACTGGGCGATCATGAAGATGGACAGCAGGAAGATGATGACGAGCAGCAGTGTCGCCATGGCATCAACGAAACCGGGCCAGTAGTCGGTCGACTGGGCCCTTCGGCGAGCGCGCAATCCTGCCAGTCCGGCCATCGTCTACTCCTTCGCGCGGTCGAAAGCGGCGGCGATCGAGGACAGAAGCCCTTCGATGCGCTTTTGCTGTTCGCCCTGGGCCTCGGCCCAGTCGCGCATCATCTGCTGTTCGGAGCGAACGTGTTTCACCAGGCCCTGAATGCCTTCGGCCAGATTGGCCATGGCCTGGTTGGCATTCTTGCTGCCGCCTTCCTCAACGCTTTTCTGCAGGGCGGAGATCGAGGCCTGTATCTGTTCGACGCCAGGTGAGTCCGGGGCATTGAACAGGCTTTCTTCCGGGTCGATGTCAGTGACCGTGGACAGCCAGTCTTCAAGCTCGTTGTAGAACCGGTTCTGGGCCTGTCCCGCCTGAAGATCCAGGAAGCCGAGCACAAGCGAGCCGGTCAGACCGAAGAGCGAGGACGAGAAGGCCGTGCCCATGCCAGAGAGCGGCGCTTCCAGGCCTGCTTTCAGGTCCTCGAAGATAACGTTGGCATCACCCGAGCCGACGTCGAGCGACTGAATGGTTGCGCCGACCGAGCTGACGGTCTGCAGCAGGCCCCAGAACGTACCGAGCAGGCCGAGGAACACCAGGAGGCCTGTGAGGTAGCGCGACATCTCGCGGCTTTCCTCAAGACGCATTCCGATGGAATCGAGGATCGAGCGGGCGGTGGTTGGCGTCAGGGCCATGTCGCCGGACTTGTTGCCGAGCAGGGCAGCCATCGGCGCCAGCAGCACCGGCGAACGCGTGTCGAGGCCCGGGTCGCCGATCCGGAAACTGTTGACCCAGGAGATTTCCGGGAACAGGCGGATCACGCGGCCGAAGAGCAGCAGCACACCGAACACGCCGACAAGCACGATCAGGCCATTCAGACCCGGGTTGCTCATGAAGGCCGTCGAAATCTGCGGGAACAGGATGAAGGCGATGAAGGCAACGATCACCAGAAAGATGATCATGAAGGTCAGATAGGCCCGCGGACTGGACAGGCTATAAGGGTCAAATTCACGGGCCATATTGCGTTATCAATCACCTGAATTGGACGTAACTGATTGATAGCGTGATTTTTAACGGCTTGGAAACCTCGAATTGCCGAAGAGACCCGAATAAAGTCTGGAAAGCCCGAAAACCGCCGGGTTTATCCAAAGGCCTTCTCATGAAGAGACGGGCCGTGGGTCCCGTCTCCCGGGGTGGGCGGTTTGCGCCGCACCTCTTTCAGGTCAGCGTCATGCGCTTTTCGAAGATGAGGGTGTTCGCGTCGCGGTGCTACCGGGAAGCGCTGGAGGCAATCAGCCCTGAGCCGGGGTTGCCGCCTTTTTCAGGAGCTGCAGCAGGTATTTGTGGGCGTCTTCGTTGCCGACAACCACATCGCCGCTTTCCAGCATCTTGTTCTTGCCCTGAAGATCGCTGACGAAACCACCGGCTTCGCGCACCATCAGGAGGCCTGCCGCAATGTCCCAGCTGTTCAGGTTGCGCTCCCAGAAACCGTCGAGACGGCCGGACGCGGTCCAGGCAAGATCGAGGGCAGCTGCGCCGCAGCGGCGGATGCCAGCAACTTCCGGCATGATGTAGCGCAGCTCGCGCAGTGTCCGGCCATGGTCGCCCGACCCGATGAAGGGCAGGCCGGTGCCGAACACCATTTCATGCAATTCGGTGCGGCCGGCAACCCGCAGGCGACGGTCGTTCAGGAAGGCGCCGCGACCGCGTTCAGCGGTGTAGAGCTCATCCATCACCGGATTGTAGATGACCCCGGCCACGATCTCGCCAGCCCGTTCCAGTGCGATGGAGGTGGCGAAGATCGGAATCCCGTGCAGGAAGTTGGTGGTGCCGTCGAGCGGGTCGACATGCCAGCGATGCTGGCCGTCGGTTCCTTCAACTTCACCGCTTTCTTCCATGACCAGCCCGAAGGTCGGGCGGGCCTTGGTCAGTTCGGCGCGCACAATGTCCTCGGCGCGGCGGTCTGCAGCCGAGACGAAATCGCCGGGTCCCTTGCGGGACACCTGGAGGTTTTCAACTTCACCGAAATCGCGAACCAGAGAGCGTCCGGCTTTCGTTGCGGCTTGAACCATCACGTTGAGGAGAGCTGTGCGGGCCATTGTTTGTCACTTGTTGTTGGGCGCCGCCCGGCAAAATCCGGGCGCGCCAATTTGAAGTCTTGCCGGGAGGAGATCAGTCCGCGCGGCGGACGTATTCCAGTGAACCGGTGTCGACGATGATCTTTTCGCCGGCGGTGATGAACGGAGGTACCATCACGCGGACGCCGTTTTCCATGAGCGCGGGCTTGTAGGACGAAGACTGGGTCTGGCCCTTCACCACTGCGTCGGCTTCCCGGATTTCCAGGGTCACGAACTGCGGCAGGGTGATGCCGATCGGGCGCTCTTCATGCAGTTCGACGGTCACCATCATGCCGTCCTGCAGGAAAGCGGCGCGGTCGCCAACGAAATCAGCCTGAAGTTCCAGCTGCTCGTAGGTTTCGGTGTCCATGAAAATCAGCATGTCTTCCTGGGTGAAGAGATACTGGAAGTCTTTCTGCTCCAGACGGACGCGCTCGACCTTGTCTTCGGAGCGGAAACGCTCGTTGAGCTTGCGGCCATCGAGCAGGTTTTTCATTTCAACCTGTGCGAAGGCACCGCCTTTGCCTGGCTTGACGTGTTGGACTTTGACAACCGCCCAAAGCGTGTCCTGGTGCTGAAGCACGTTACCGGGCTTTATTTCGTTTCCGTTGATTTTCATGGAACGACCGACTGTTTGATTTGTTTGGATCTTAGGGTCTGTTGACCATTAGAAATCCGCCGCGTCCGGTGGAAACTCCACCCAAACCACGACAAAACTCCAAAACTCAACAGAACCTTTAGCAGGGCGAGACCGGCGGGCCGCCGATGCGCCTGAAATTTGCTCGCGCCTGTCCACCACAAAAGCCGGTGGAGTTCAAGGAAAAAAGGCAAACATCCTTACGATTCCGCGCTTCCTCGCAAGGTTTACGGAGATTCCTTGCCGGGCTCCTCCGACGGGGCCATCAATGTGGCCGAATATTGTTCGGCCAGCTTGCGCGCTTCATCCATTGTGGTTTCGTCCAGACTTTCGATAATCCGGTCGAGCGAGAAATCGGAAACACCCAAGGTGCGGGCAATCAGGTGCCAGCCCGCTGCGGCAGCAAAATCCTGTTCCCGACCACGGCCGTAGGCATAGGTTCGTGCCAGCCGGTTCATCGCGACCGGATTGCCGGACGTGGCGGCCCGTTCGAACCAGTCGGCGGCTTCCGTCTCGTTCGGATCGACGCCTTTACCCTGGAACCGCAGAATGCCGTAGTAAACCTGCGCCGAAGTGTGTCCGCGGCGGGCTGCACGGCCAAGCCAGAACGCACCCAGGCCGGGGTCGTTCAGCCCGGTCTGGGCTTCCAGATAGGAAAGGCCAAGCGCGTATTGCGCTTCCGGATCGTTTAGCTGGGCGGCTTCTTCCAGCAGTTCTCGCGATTTCTTCTCGTCGAAGGGGCGGCCTTCGCCTTCCTCGTAGAGCAGGGCGAGATTGTAGAGCGCAGACGCATTGCCCGCGTTGGCAGCCTCTTCGAACAGGTCCGCTGCCTTCTTCTTGTCGACTTCGACACCGGTGCCGAGCAGATAGAGCTGGGCCAGCTGCATGGCAGAGCCGGTATCACCCTTGGCAGCGGCCAGGCTGTACCAGTCGGCAGCCTTGGCCTTGTCCTGATGAATACCGAGCCCAGCCTCGTGCAGCACGCCTAGCAGGGCCTGGGCGGCCTTGTCACCCTGTTCCGCCAAAGGGGTCGCAAGACCGAGCGCGGTCAGGAACCAGCCGCGTTGAAAAGCGGTGTATGCGGTATCAGCGTTGGCGACTTCGCCTTCTTCCAGTTTCGGCGGCCCCGCGTCGACAATGCTCAGCAGTGTCTTGTCCTTGGTCGTGACGTCGATCAGCACCGGTAACGGTTTGCCATCCGGGCCTACAGGTACGTCCGGCTCTGGCGCCGCGTCACCGGCCTCTGTTGTTTCGCTGGTGCCGGTGTTGTCCTGGGCAATGGCCGGAGAAAACGACACGGAGGACAGCATTCCAGCTGCCAGCAACCCTGCCGCAAGCAGAAAGGGGGCGTGACGTTTCCAGCGTAGGCTCGTTTCAGGTGTCGGCATGCATCCAGCTCTCGCTATTCGACTTCAGGAAAGGGATGGGCGTCCAGAATACGATTGGCTTCGGCAATCACGGATGAAATATCCGTGTCCGGTTGCCAGGCAGCATCCTTGAGGGCAACAAAATCTGCTCCGGTCGCGGCAACGTCTCCCAGAGTTTCTAGCGTGTTGCCGGCAAGTGCAACGCAGGGTGTTTCGAACAGTTCTGCCCACCAGGAGGCGCTGGACAGGGTTCTGTCATGGGCCTCGGCCTTTTCAGGCAGGTCCAGCTTGCCGAAGAAGATGTAGTCGACCCCGGTTTCGGCCCATTCCATGGAATCATGCTTCAGCTTTGTGCCGCCGGTGCCGACGATACGATCGGGTTTGAAGCTTTCCACGGCCAGCTTCAGGTCTTCCAGCGAGGTGTCGACGTGGACGCCGTCGGCGCCGCTGCGGCCGGCTGCCTGGGTATCGCGATAGACGATGGCCGCCGCACCGCCTTCCTGGATGATCGGAACAAGTTCGCTGGCAGCGGCTTGCAGATCCTTGGTGCTGGCGCCAGGGCGGTAGATCATCACGCAAGCGATGTCACCACCGGTGAAGGCCTGTTTGAGCTTTGCCGCCATGTCGGCGGTGTCAAATTCCGGCGGCGTCACGAGAAAGAGGCGGGGACGGTTCACTTGTGCGGTCCTGATTGATGTCTGATCGGGATTTTGTCCCTAAAGACGGCGAAAGAGGGACGCAAGGCCCCTCTTTCAATAAAGTGAAAGAATTTCTCTGCCGGTCCGGCCGAAAATCAGGCGATCTTCGGATCCAGTTCGCCAGACTGATAGCGTTTCGCCATGTCGGCAAGCGTAACGATCTTCTTGATCTTGGACGCCTGGCCGGCCGTGTTGAAGGCTTCCAGACGCTCGATGCACAGCTTCTGCATGGCATCGCGGGCAGGCTTCAGATATTTGCGCGGATCGAACTCGCCCGGGTTCTCGCTCAGGATCTTGCGGATCTGACCGGTCATCGCCATGCGGTTGTCGGTGTCGATGTTGACCTTGCGCACACCGTTCTTGATGCCGCGCTGGATTTCTTCCACCGGTACACCCCAGGTCTGCGGCATCTGGCCACCATACTGGTTGATGATGTCCTGCAGGTCCTGCGGCACGGAAGACGACCCATGCATGACAAGGTGGGTTTCCGGCAGGCGGCGGTGAATTTCCTCGATCACATGCATGGCAAGGATTTCGCCGTCCGGCTTGCGGGTGAACTTGTAGGCGCCGTGGCTGGTGCCCATGGCGATGGCAAGTGCGTCGACCTTGGTTTCCTGCACGAACTTGACGGCTTCTTCCGGGTCGGTCAGCAGCTGGTCATGGCTGAGCTTGCCTTCCGCGCCGTGGCCGTCTTCCTTGTCGCCCATGCCGGTTTCAAGAGACCCCAGAACACCGAGTTCGCCTTCAACGGAGATGCCGCCCAGATGGGACATGTCGGTCACGGTCTTGGTGACGCCGACGTTGTAGTCCCAGTTTGCCGGGGTCTTGCCGTCGGCTTCGAGGGAACCGTCCATCATCACAGAGGTGAAGCCGGCCTGGATGGCCGTCATGCAGGTTTGCGGAGCATTGCCGTGGTCCAGATGCACGCAGACCGGAATATGCGGATAGATTTCCACGACGGCGTCCATCATGTGCTTCAGCATCACGTCGTGGGCATAGGACCTGGCACCGCGGGAGGCCTGGATGATAACCGGGGCGTCGGTCTGGTCCGCCGCAGCCATGATCGCCAGTGCCTGCTCCATGTTGTTGATATTGAACGCCGGAACGCCGTAGTCGTGTTCAGCAGCATGATCAAGAAGCTGGCGGAGGGTGATACGTGCCATCAAAAATCTCCAGAGGGTCCGGTTCCAATGAGCCGACAAGGTTCGCGAAAAATCACGACACCTATTTTGCGGTGCGTCAAGTCCCGCTGGTTCTAACAAGATTTGTGGCCATTTAAAGAGGGCCGGCTTCGCTTAAATCAATTAAAATACAAGGGTCTGCCGGAAAACGTGTTGGCAGATTTAATTTGCGGATCGAATTAAATTGAGGCGGTCAGTACCACCGCCCGGCGAGTTCTAAACCGGCGAACTGATATCGACAAATGTTCCGGCCGGATCTCTGACAATCATCCTCATCTGGCCATAGGGCATTTCGCGAGGTGCCTCGACCACGTTCACACCGAGTGTCAGGGCACGCTCGTATACCTTTGAACAGTCGTCGACGACAAAGGTCAGGATCACTCCTGCGGTGGCGCGCTGGGCACGTGCCGGGACAATCTCGCTGGTCTGTTTCAGGATGCCCAGCTCGAGGGCCGGGTTATCGGCATCGGCAAGGTTTACAAACCAGTCGGACACGAATTGCGGCTGCAGGCCCAGGAGGTTCTGATAGAAGGCCGCCGTTGCGGCGACCTCCTCGGTCAGAATGTTGGTGAAACAGCGTTGCATGACAGATTTCACCCCGCTTCGATGTCAGGCTTCGAGTGCTTTCACCCCCGGCAGTTCCTTGCCTTCCAGCCATTCCAGGAAGGCGCCGCCGGCTGTGGAGACATAGGAGAAATCGTCAGCCGCTCCCGCGTGGTTGAGCGCTGCGACGGTGTCGCCGCCACCGGCTACGGAATTCAGCTTGCCCGCCTTGGTGTTGGCAGCGGCATGCTTGGCAGCCGCAACGGTTGCGGTGTCGAACGGGGCGATTTCGAACGCGCCCAGGGGGCCATTCCAGACCAGGGTCCTGGCGGCGTCGATCTTGGTTTTCACCGTTTCGATGGATGCTGCGCCGACATCGAGGATCATGCCGTCCGCCGGGATGGCGTCGAGCGAAACAGTTTCGTTGTCCGCGCCGGCCTTGAATTCCCTGGCAACAACGGCATCGGCAGGCAAGACGATCTCACAACCGGCCTTGTCGGCTGCGGTCATGATGCGTTTTGCGGTTTCGGCCAGATCATGCTCGCACAGCGACTTGCCGACGTCCGTGCCTTGTGCGGCCAGGAAGGTGTTGGCCATGCCGCCGCCGATAACAAGCATGTCGACCTTGGCAACGAGGTTTTCCAGCAGATCGATCTTGGAAGAAACTTTCGCTCCGCCGACAACGGCGAGAACCGGACGAACAGGATTGCCGAGCGCGGAGCCCAGGGCTTCAAGTTCCGCCTGCATGGTGCGGCCGGCATAGGCTGGCAGAAGCCGGGCAATGCCCTCGGTGGAGCCGTGGGCCCGGTGTGCCGCCGAAAAGGCGTCGTTGACATAGATGTCGCCATTGGCGGCCAGAGCCTTGGCGAAGTCCGGGTCGTTCTTTTCTTCACCGGCATGGAAGCGGGTGTTTTCGAGCAGCAGGACATCGCCATCGACCATGACGTCGACAGCATCCTTTGCCGCCTGGCCGATGCAGTCGTCTGCAAAGACAACGGGTCTGCCAAGCAGGCCGGCAACCGCCAGGGCGACCGGGCCGAGCGACATGTCGGCAACGCGCGCGCCTTTCGGGCGGCCGAAATGGGCGAGCAGGATGACCTTTGCCTTCTTGTCGGACAGTTCGCGAATAGTCGGCAGGACTCGCTCGATACGGGTGGTATCGGAAACCTTGCCGCCATCCATTGGCACGTTGAGGTCGACGCGGACCAGAACGCGTTTGCCGGCAATGTCAGTCAGATCATCGAGAGTTTTGAAAGCCATTGATTTACCTGTTGGAAATCGCCCGTCTTCAAGGACGGCTGGAGTTGGTGGAAACGGCGATGCCGATGCCGAACAAGGTCAGGAGAATGCCGAAGGACCGTTCCATCCAGAGCTTGGCACGCATGAACTTGAGGCGTACGGCGGGAAGCGTGAAGAAGACGGTCACCAGAACAAACCAAAGGAACACGCCGCCCGCCATGATCACGCCGTAACCGATCTGGGTCCAGAGCGGCGTTTCGGGAGACGTCACCTGCAGAAACACCGAAAGGGCGAACATGGTGGCTTTCGGATTGGTCACGTTGGTGAAGAAGCCCCAGCGAAGCGCGCGGAAGGGCGACATGCCGGACAGGGCACCGTCGGCCGGCATCTCCTTAGATGCCGTGCGGTACATGGTGACGCCCAGGAAAACGAGGTAGGCAGCGCCGATCAGTTTCAGCGCGTTGAAGAGCAGGATCGACTGGGAAACGATCAGGCCGATACCCGCCAGTGCGTAAGTGACGTGTACGCCGAGGGCCAGCGCGATGCCGAGCGCAGTCATGATGCCGGCGAGCCGTCCGCCGATGAGGGCATTGCGCAGGACAACGGCAAAGTCGGGCCCGGGAACGATTGCGACCACGACGGTCAGCGAAATGACGGTGAGCAGTTCGAGCAAGCAGGGAACTCCGGGAAGGATAAGGATCGAACAGGGAGAGTTATCGATCTGGCGGTGATTGAAGGTTGGCCATCGTTTCGGACTTTTGGCCATCAACATCCGGCTGCCAGGACCGTTTGGTGTTTCTTGCGGAGCGTTCCTTCGACCGTTCCACGAAATAGAAGCCGACGCCGATCAGGACAACAAATACGATCAGAAAAGTCAGCGTGGTCATGGTCAGGATCCTTCAATTGGACTCAGGAATTTCCAGCCGGGGAATCCGGCTTTCGCAAGACATCGGTATTGAGGCTGCCCATGTCAGGCTCATCGTCCTGATCTGAAGGGAACCGTTCGTTGTCCCGCTTCATATCGAGCCAGTAGAACCCGAAACCCACAAGGCAACCAACCGCGAACAACGACCCAAGAATGACCAGTAGAGCGGTCATGACGGCGTCTCCAGGATTGAACTGCAAGTCTGCAGCACCAGTCTACATGACCTTTGCCCCGGGGCTATGCCTGAATCGAGAAAGTTTTTTGCGGCTTTGCCGGAAAGACATCCATACCGACAAAAAAGACGCCGGATGAACCGGCGTCTTTCGAAGGCAGGGATCAGATGAGCTTTGCCATCGCCACGGCCGTGTCGGCCATGCGGTTGGAGAAGCCCCATTCGTTGTCGTACCAGGACAGGATGCGCACGAAAGTGCCGTCCATGACCTTGGTCTGGTCGCAATGGAAGACCGAGGAATGGCTGTCATGGTTGAAGTCCATCGAAACCAGCTTGTCTTCGGTGTAGCCGAGCACGCCCTTCAGCTTGCCGTTTGCGGCTGCCTTGATGGCTTCGTTGATTTCTTCAACGGTGGTGTCGCGCTTGGCGATGAAGTTCAGGTCGACCACGGAAACGTTCGGGGTCGGGACACGAATGGCCACACCGTCCATCTTGCCGGCCAGGTCCGGCAGTACCAGGCCGACGGCCTTTGCAGCGCCGGTGGAGGTCGGGATCATGGACATGGCCGCAGCACGGGCGCGGTAGAGATCCTTGTGCATGGTGTCCAGCGTCGGCTGGTCACCGGTGTACGAGTGGATCGTGGTCATGAAACCTTTTTCAATGCCGATGGTTTCGTTCAGCACATAGGCGACCGGGGACAGGCAGTTGGTGGTGCAGGACGCGTTGGATACGACCAGGTCGTTTGCGGTCAGCGCATCGTGGTTGACACCGTAGACGATGGTCTTGTCGGCGCCGTCGGCCGGGGCGGAGACCAGAACGCGCTTGGCGCCGGCTTCCAGATGCATGGAGGCCTTTTCCTTGGCGGTGAAGATGCCGGTGCATTCCATGGCGACTTCAACGCCAAGCTCGCCCCAGGGCAGTTCCTTCGGGTCGCGGATCGCGGTCACCTTGATCGGCTTGCCGCCACCGACGGAAATGGTGTCGCCATCGACCTTGACCTCTGCCGGGAAACGGCCGTGCACGCTGTCGTAACGCAGCAGATGCGCGTTGGTCTCGACCGGGCCGAGATCGTTGATCGCAACGACTTCAATGTCGGTGCGGCCGGATTCGACGATCGCACGCAGCACATTGCGGCCGATGCGTCCAAATCCATTGATTGCTACCTTGGTTACCATAATCCACTCCCGCAATCTTCGGTGTGCCTCAGAAGGGGCTAAACCGATTTAAAAACCACATAGTGTGGTCACTTGAAAAGCACTTGATGTGCCCGTAGGCCCGGCACCATAGGAGGAAGTCTTGGTGCCGGGAATTGATTTCGGTTAAACGCTGAGCTTTGCCTTGGCGGCTGCAACCACGGCGTCCGCCGTGATGCCGAAATGCTCGTAGAGTTCCTTGTAAGGCGCGCTCGCGCCAAAGCCGGTCATGCCGACAAAGATACCGTCCGCACCAATAAAGCGGTCCCAGCCCATGCGGATGCCGGCTTCAACGGCGATCTTGACCGGGCTGTTGCCGATGACGGCGGCCTTGTAGTCGTCTGACTGTGCTTCGAAAAGTTCGTACGACGGAACGGAGACAACGCGCACGGCGATGCCGGCCGTGCTCAGGTCCTTTTGCGCGTTGACGGCGATTTCGACTTCCGAACCGGTCGCGAAGATGGTCACGGCCGCGTCTTCGTCGCTGTCGATCAGCACATAGGCACCCTTGGCGCAGAGGTTGTTTTCCTCGTAGGTCTTGCGCAGTGACGGCAGGTTCTGACGGGTCAGTGCCAGGACCGACGGTCCGTCGCGGTTCTCCAGCGACAGCTGCCAGCACTCGAGCGTCTCGGTGATGTCGGCCGGACGGAAGAAGGTCAGGTTCGGGATCGCGCGCAGGGCGGCGAAATGTTCCACCGGCTGGTGGGTCGGACCGTCTTCGCCAAGACCGATGGAATCATGGGTCATGACGTGAATGACCCGCTGGCCCATGAGGGCTGCGAGACGGATCGACGGACGGCAGTAATCGGAGAAGATCAGGAAGCCGCCGGAATAGGGGATCAGGCCGCCGTGCAGAGCCATGCCGTTCATTGCTGCCGCCATGCCGTGTTCACGGATGCCGTAGTGGATGTAACGGCCGGAGAAATCGTCCGGGGTGACCGGCGCGGTCTGAGGCGTCTTGGTGTTGTTGGAACCGGTCAGGTCGGCGGAGCCGCCAATGGTTTCCGGAACAACTTCGTTGATGACGCCCAGAACAGCTTCGGAAGCCTTGCGGGTCGCCATGGTCGGCTGTTCGTCGGCGAGCTTCTTCTTGTAGTCCAGAACGGCCTGGGTGAAGCCGGCCGGCAGGTCGCCACGATTGCGGCGCTCGAATTCGGCGCGGGTCTCGGCGTCAGCTTCGGCAAAGCGCTTCTGCCAGTCCTTGTGAGCCTGGGCGGAGCGAAGGCCGGCAATGCGCCAGGCGTCCAGAATGTCGCTCGGAACTTCAAACGGCGCGTGCGGCCAGTTGAGCGCGGCACGGGTGCCGGAAATTTCGTCTGCACCAAGCGGCGAGCCGTGAACCTTCGCGGTGCCTGCCTTGGTCGGTGCACCGAAGCCGATGGTGGTCTTGGCGGCGATCAGGGTCGGGCGGTCGCTGGCCTGTGCCTGGCGGATCGCTGCGGAAATGGCGACCGGATCGTGACCGTCGACGCTGAGCGTGTTCCAGCCGGAGGCGGCAAAACGGGCCTGCTGGTCGGTTGAATCGGTGATTTCGACCTTGCCGTCGATGGAGATGCCGTTGTCGTCCCAGATGACGATCAGCTTGTTGAGCTTCAGGTGACCCGCCAGCGACAGGGCTTCCTGGCTGATGCCTTCCATGAGACAGCCGTCACCGGCCAGCACATAGGTGTAGTGATCGACAAGATCTTCGCCGAAGCGGGTGGACTGCAGGCGCTCGGCGATGGCCATGCCGACCGCGTTGCCGAGACCCTGGCCGAGCGGGCCGGTGGTGGTCTCGATGCCAGCGCCGTGGCCGTATTCCGGGTGCCCGGCAGTGCGTGCGCCTAGCTGACGGAAATTCTTGATCTCGTCGAGGGAGAAGTCTTCATAGCCCAGCAGATACAGCAGGCTGTAAAGCAGCATCGAGCCGTGACCGGCGGACAGAACGAAGCGGTCGCGGTCGGCCCAGTTCGGGGATGTCGGATCGAATTTCAGGAATTCGGTAAAAAGAACTGTCGCGATATCCGCAGCGCCCATGGGCAGGCCGGGGTGACCGGAATTAGCCTTTTCCACGGCATCGATGGCAAGAAAGCGGATCGCATTTGCCATGCGCTGGTGTTTATCAAGATCGGTCATCGTGGTCCCGTTGCTTGCTTTGGAGCCCCCCTTGGCCGAAGCAGAGAGCCCGGCAAGGTTGTTTTGAGGTGCGTTGCTCAAGAATTAACACTCGTCAATCTCGAACAGGCGCCAGACAAATATCAGGAACGGCACCCGAGTCAATAAAGCTGGTTTGGGTCTTTTGAGGGCATTGCCGGGGAAGAATTTTTTCTTCCACGCGTTATAGAGTTGAGGATTCTGCCAATGGTGGCATTGACTGAGAGAAGTTGCGGTGCCTAAGCTCGACGCTCTAACAAAGATTTGCTTTTTCGCCGTGAAACGTGCTTTGCCGCGCATTCTCTGAAATGCCCGTAATTTGAGCAGCAACTCCAGGGTCGAAAGCGCCAAATCTCCAGTCTGACCTAGGAAGGAATGGGCGGACCGCCGCAGAAGAACGATTGGGACGACGTAATTAATGGCGGATGTCGACTGCATGGAAAAGACCAGCCTGGCCGATGCGGTAAAGCGGCTGGACAAAGCCGTCGGCAATCTCGAAGCGGCTGTCCAGCGCCGTCTTGATGCA
Source organism: Labrenzia sp. PO1 (assembly GCF_012273635.1). Classification (NCBI taxonomy): domain Bacteria; kingdom Pseudomonadati; phylum Pseudomonadota; class Alphaproteobacteria; order Hyphomicrobiales; family Stappiaceae; genus Labrenzia; species Labrenzia sp. PO1. The sequence goes on along the minus strand of NZ_JAAXCR010000001.1, from coordinate 1,550,246 downwards.
GACAGGTCGCTCAATGCCCTGCAGGACGACCTGCAGCGGCTCGGCGAAGACCGTTCGCAACTGGCAGCCTCACTCGATGAAAGCGAAGCACGGGCTTCCCGGCTGGAAGAGGCCAACCGGGATGTCTCCCGGCGGCTCGTCTCGGCAATGGAAACCATCCGCAGCGTGCTCGACGCGCACGGAGGCTAGGCGCATATGGCTCAGATCACGGTTACCATCAACGGCAAGTCCTTCCGCATGGCCTGCGATGACGGCGAGGAAGAGCGCTTGATGGGCCTTGCTGCCCGTTTCGATGGCTGGATCAACGACTTGCGAGGCGCCTTCGGCGAAATCGGCGACCAGCGCCTGACGGTAATGGCCGGCATCATGGCGGCCGACCAGCTTTCGGAACTGGAGCGCAAGGTCGCCCGGCTTGAAGAACAGCTGGCCGATGCCAAGAAACAGCAGGTGGCCGCGCTCGACAACATGAGCCAGAACGAGGAAGAGCTGTCGCGTGCCGTCAATACTGCCGCCGCTCGGATCGAAAGCCTTGCGGACGGTCTTTCCAAGAGCTTGCGGGCCCAGGACAACGCCTGAGGCGACCGCCTTTCCGGCCAGACGGCAACGGAGAGTGCCCGCAACTTCGTTTGTGATGAAATCCATGCCGCACTGGTAATTGCCGCCGCACCGGATTATATGCGGTACTTGCGGCTGCCCGATACGTCAGGAACATTATCCCCGGGGCCTTACGCATTCCCTTGGGAGCTGTCCCTGCGCTGGGCCGTGGTCCGTTGCATACGGCGCCCACCTACATTGTAGGTTTCCCGGGATTGCAAATCCAACGGTCGGGCGGCTGCGCGTTTCCTTTTCAGGACGCGGGCCGATCCATTCTATTCGAGGCCCCATGACCGACCTTTCCTCCATTGCTGCCGAAAAAGACAGTCTTCGCAAGCAGGTGCTTGCCCGCCGCAAGGCAATGCCGGAGGTGGAGCGGATCGAGCACAGCCTGATGCTCAGCGATCACGCCGAAGATCTGCCGCTGCCGGCAGGAGCAGTTGTTGCCGGGTTCTGGCCGATCCGGGACGAAATCGACCCGCGCCCGCTGATGGACCGCCTGCGCCAGCTTGGGCACCCCCTGTGCCTGCCCGTGATGACCGGCCCGAGCCTCATCTTTCGCCGCCTGGAGCGGGATACGGAACTGGTTTCCGCCGGTTTCGGCACCTCCGAACCCGGCCCCTCTGCCGAGGAAGTGCGCCCGGATGTTCTTCTGATGCCGCTTGCCGGCTTTGACGGCAAAGGCACGCGCATCGGTTACGGCAAGGCTTTTTACGACATTACAATTGCGCAGCTGCAACACTCCGGGCCCCTTTTGTGCATCGGGCTTGCCTTTTCCGTGCAGGAGGTTGACCGCGTCCCCGCGGAAGCGCATGACAAGCCGTTGAATGGGATTCTGACCGAGCAGGGGTACCGGGCGTTCGGCTGACGGCGAAAGTGATCGCCGAAGCAGGCCGCCCAGTGAGGATATATGCGTATTCTGTTTCTGGGCGATCTTGTCGGCCGCGTGGGCCGTACCGCCGTCATTGAGCAATTGCCGGAGCTGGTGGAAAGCAACCAGCTCGATTTCGTGATCGTCAACGGTGAGAACGCTGCGTCCGGGTTCGGCATTACCGAGACGATCCTGCAGGACGTTCTGGATGCGGGCGCCGACGTCGTGACCACCGGCAACCACGTCTGGGACCAGCGTGACACCCTGGTCTATATCGAGCGACAGGACAGGCTGCTTCGGCCGGTCAATTACCCATCCGGGACACCGGGGCGCGGTGCGCACCTCTTCACGGCCAGAAACGGCGCAAGGGTGATGGTGGCCAATGTGATGGGCCGCGTTTACATGGATGCGCTCGACGATCCCTTCGCTGCCATCGACAACGTCATCAACGGGTGTCCGCTTGGCGATGTGGCCGATGCCATCATCGTCGACATGCATGCCGAGGCCACCAGCGAGAAACAGGCCATGGGCCACTTCCTGGATGGCCGGGTCAGTCTCGTTGTCGGAACGCACACCCATGTGCCGACGGCCGATCACCAGATCCTGGAAAACGGCACGGCCTATATGTCCGACGCGGGCATGTGCGGTGCTTATGACAGCGTTTTGGGCATGGACAAGGAAGAGCCGGTCAACCGGTTCCAGCGCAAGATACCAAGCTCCCGGTTCACACCGGCAACAGGCGATCCGACCATCTGCGGTGTGGCCATCGAGACGGACGATCGGACCGGGCTTGCCGAGCGGGTTGCGCCGCTTCGCATAGGCGGCCGGCTGGAGCCTGTGATCCCGTCCTTCTGGCCGAACGGGGCTTGACCACGGCCGAGAATTTCTCTGCGCTGGATTTTCCGGGTCAACTTGCCTATAAGCGGCGCAGTTTTCACTGACATCACCTGTAAAGAACCGAGAAGAGCCATGGCAGGCCATTCAAAATTCAAGAACATCATGCACCGCAAGGGACGCCAGGACGCGGCCCGTTCCAAGATGTTCTCCAAGCTGTCCAAGGAAATTACCGTCGCCGCGAAGATGGGCGACCCGGATCCGGACGCGAACCCGCGCCTGCGCCTTGCCGTCCAGAACGCCAAGGCCCAGTCCATGCCGAAGGAAAACATCCAGCGGGCGATCAACAAGTCCCAGTCCGGTGACGACGACAACTACGAGGAAGTCCGTTACGAAGGCTACGGCCCGGCAGGTGTTGCCGTGGTCGTCGAAGCCCTGACCGACAACCGCAACCGGTCCGCCTCCAACATCCGCTCCTATTTCACCAAATGCGGTGGGTCGCTGGGAGAAACGGGCTCGGTCTCCTTCATGTTCGACCGTGTTGGCGAAATTATCTACAAGCCGGAAGCCGGTGAAGCCGACGCGGTTCTGGAAGCTGCGATCGAAGCCGGCGCGGAAGACGTTCAGTCCGACGAGAGCGGTCACACGATCTACACCGCCTTTGAAGATCTGAACGATGTTTCCGCTGCTCTGGAACAGGCACTGGGCGAAGCGGATTCGACCAAGATCATCTGGAAGCCGCAGAACCTGACGCCGGTCAACGCGGACAAGGCCCAAACCATGATGAAACTCATCGACATGCTGGAAGACGACGACGACGTCCAGAACGTCTACTCCAACTTCGATGTCGACGAAGAAACCATGGCCTCTCTGGCTTCCTGAGTAAAACAGGATATGGATCTGAAAACCCCGGCCCTGCCGGGGTTTTTGTTTTGGCGTTCCTGAGGCTCGCACCTTCCTTGAACCAAGGAGACCGATCGCATGTTCAATATCTTCGACCTGACGCAGAAAGACCCGAAGACCTTGCAGGAGCGTGCGCTGAAGCTGGCGGAGGAAGCCGGAGAACTGGCACAGGCTGTTCTTTCGGCAACGAAGGCACCGGGCAGCGAATACAAGAACCAGACGCTGGCAGATGTCCGTGAAGAAGCCGCCGATGCTGCGATCGTGGCGATGAGCGTTCTGGCGCAGGCTTCTTCAAGCAGGGAAGAGTTCGAGGCAGAACTCACGCGGCTGATGGCGGAAAAATGTGCCAAATGGCAGGAGAAGCTGCAGGAAAAGCCTTTGGCCGAATAGGGTTTGCACCGCGTTTTTGGGGCGGGTTTTGCAATATCTGAAGCCAGATAAATATGGCTTTCTTCTTTTCACCCTCATCTTGAGGAGCCGTGTTAGCGGCGTCTCGAAAGATGGGCCACTTGTACCTGAGTGCGCAGCCCATCCTTCGAGACAGCGCTTCGCGCTTCCTCAGGATGAGGAGGTGGGTGGAGCCGACGCAAGATTCCGGATTGGAACCGCCTACCGGAAAAGCGGATCCAGCAGGGGCATGCTGGAGAGGGCGGCGAGGGCGATCAGGCCGTAGGCCAGCTTACGATAGAGTTTCGGGTCGGCGTGCTTGAAGCCGTTGGAGCCGAGATAGATCGCAAGGGCATAGACGGGGATCGCCATGATCAGGAGGTGGAACACTTCCAGCGTGAAGAAGCCGTTGAAGATATAGGCAACGAAGGTTCCGATACTCGCAAGCGCGAAGAACACGATCAGGTTGGCACGGACGATTGCCGGTTCCTTGGCGCTGGAGAGCCAGAAGGCAACCACTGGCGGGCCGGAGACCTGCGAGATGCCGCCGAGGATGCCCGCAACTGCGCCAACCCCAAGCGACACCGGCCTGGAGGGTTTGCGTTCATAGCGCCAGCCGGACACCAGCAGCAGTAGCAGTCCGGTCACGATTGCAAAGATCGTCCAGCGTAGAACCAGCACGTCCGCGTTGGCCAGAAGCCAGGCGCCGACGTGAACAAAGACCACGGCACCAACGACCGCGGGAAGCACTGTCGACCAGTTGCACAGCCTGAGCGCCCTGACCACCAAAGGCAGTGCGACAATGCCGTCGATGAACAGAAAGGTGGCGGCCGCGGTTGACGGCAGCATGACGCTGGCGGCCACCGGCATGAAGATCATTCCCGCACCGAACCCTGCAAACCCGCGCACGCAACCGGCCACAAACAGGACCACGGCGAGGAACACCAGAAGGCCGGGCGGAAAGGAGCTGAAGATGTCGGCCATGGGAACTCGCGGAACGGACGGGATCAAAAAGGGATTGGCCCGGCAGATCGCGGGCCTTGGCGGGGGAGGTGGCCTGCCGGTAGGGGCAAGGCCGGATTAAACACGTTGTGAGGTGTTTTTGACAGGCTTTCCGGTGGTAAGCCGCGCTTTGGCTGGCGTCAACGGGGAAGTTTTGTTACCGATTTGTTCCATGATACACGCGATTCGTTTGCTGGGCATCGACCCGGGGCTGCGGCGTACCGGCTGGGGCATGATCGAGGCGACGGGAAATCGCCTGTCCTTCATTGCTTCCGGAACGGTAACCTCCGACAACAAGAAGAGCCTGGCCGAGCGCCTGGTGCAGCTGCATGACGGCCTTAGCGAAGTCGTGCGCCAGCACGAACCATCCGAAGCCGCGGTAGAACATACGTTCGTCAACAAGGATGCGGGCGCAACTCTGAAGCTCGGGCAGGCACGCGGGATCGCTCTGCTGGTGCCATCGCTCGCCGGACTTCCGGTTGCCGAATATGCGCCGAACCTCGTCAAGAAGACGGTGGTCGGGACCGGTCATGCGGAAAAGGAACAGATCCGGGCCATGGTCAAGGTTCTGATGCCGCGGGCCACTTTCAATTCGGACGATGCCGCCGATGCACTGGCAATTGCCATTTGCCATGCGCAGCACCGGTCCAACAGTACAGCGCGGCTTGCCGCCATGGGGGCAATATGATCGGCAAGCTTAAAGGCACCATCGACAGCTATGGCGAGGACCACGTGATCCTGGATGTGCACGGGGTGGGCTATCAGGTTCATTGTCCCTCGCGCATTCTTCAGGGTCTGCCGCGCGCAGGTGAAGCGGCTGTGCTTTTCATCGAGACAATCGTCCGTGAGGACATGATCCGGCTCTATGGCTTCGGTGTAGAGGCGGAGCGCGAATGGTTCCGTATCCTGATGACCGTTCAGGGTGTCGGCGCCAAGGTTGCGCTGGGCATTCTGGGCATCTTGAAGGCAAGCGAAGTCGCCAACGCGATTGCGCTTGGCGACAAGGCAACGATTTCGCGGGCGCCTGGCGTCGGCAAGCGCGTTGCCGAACGCATCATTGCCGAACTCAAGGACAAGGCGCCGGGACTTGCCACGGTGGACCAGGGCACGATTGCGGTTTCCCAGAACGTTGCCGACAACGTGGCTGCCCGGCCGGTGGCCGAGGCGGTTTCGGCGCTCACCAATCTGGGGTATGCACAGGCGCAGGCGAGCGGCGCCGTCGCAAAGGCCTTGCAGTCAGCCGGTGAGGATGCGACCACGGAAACGCTGATCCGCCTTGGCTTGAAGGAATTGGCCGGATGATCGCCGTTACCTATGGCATCATTGCCGTCGTGTTCGTGGTTCTGGGCATCGGCGGTATCATGTACCTCGATCACCGCTTCAGTGCCTCGGTGGGGGATCGTCCGTTTACCGTCAACGGACGCCGTGTGGAGTCGGACGACCCGTTTGTCCTGCGCCAGTTCAAGAAATTCTATGCACTCCGGGTAGCCTATTCGCTGGCTCTTCTGGTGTTGCTGTTTGTGGTCGTAAGCCATGTCGGATGACACTCGCATCGTGACGCCGGAAATCCGGGGGGACGAGATCGATTCAACCATGCGCCCCCAGGTGCTGGATGATTTTGTCGGTCAGGCCCAGGCGCGCGCCAATCTGAAGGTCTTTATCGGTGCGGCGAAGGCGCGGGGGGAGGCGCTGGACCATGTGTTGTTCGTCGGGCCTCCCGGTCTCGGCAAGACGACGCTGGCGCAGATCATGGCACGCGAACTGGGGGTCAATTTCCGGGCGACCTCCGGTCCTGTCATTGCCAAGGCCGGAGACCTTGCGGCCCTTCTGACCAACCTGGAAGAGCGCGACGTCCTCTTCATCGACGAGATCCATCGGCTCAATCCGGCAGTCGAGGAAGTGCTTTATCCGGCGATGGAAGATTTCCAGCTCGACCTGATCATCGGTGAAGGACCGGCTGCGCGATCAGTCAAGATCGACCTGGCGAAGTTCACGCTCGTTGCCGCGACGACGCGGCTGGGCCTCTTGACCACTCCGCTGCGCGATCGCTTCGGCATTCCGGTCAGGCTGCAGTTCTATACGGTTCCGGAGCTGGAGCACATCGTCAAGCGTGGCGCCGCCATTCTCGGCATCGGCATGGTTGAAGACGGTGCCCGCGAGATTGCCAAACGCTCCCGCGGGACACCGCGTATCGCCGGGCGACTGCTGCGGCGGGTAAGGGACTTTGCCATTGTCGCCGGCGTCGAGCGGGTCGACAGGGAACTCGCCGACAGGGCGCTTCTGCAGCTGGAAGTCGATGGTGCCGGGCTCGACAGTCTCGACCGTCGTTATCTGAGCCAGATCGCTGTGAATTTCGGTGGTGGGCCGGTCGGGATCGAGACCATTGCGGCAGCGCTTTCCGAGCCTCGTGACGCCATCGAGGAGATCGTCGAACCCTACCTGATCCAGAACGGGTTTCTGCAGCGGACGCCAAGGGGACGTATCCTGACGCCAATGGCGTTCGAACACCTGGGTCTTGCGGCCCCATCCAGACCGGATGCTCCGCAAATGGGACTGTTCACCGATCCCGAATAGTTTAAGTAGTATTTATAAGACAAGGTCTTGTCAGTTACATCTAGCTCTGCGTAGCGATTAAGCATTTATTCGCGAATCCTGCCGTATCGTCGCGTTAACTATGCGGGGGAAACCATGCGGAAGCGCCTTTCATCTAAACTGGCTCTAATGTTTTTAGCCGGCGCACTCACTATGTGCGTGGCAATTGTCACGGTCACGTCGACCATTTCGCGGGATGTTGCAAACGGTCAGGCTGATGCCGGCCTGCAAAGTGCTACCAAGGCGAAACAGAAGGTTATTGAACTCTCCCTTGGGCAGGTGAAGGACAGCGCTGCGTTCTTCTCCACGCTGGAAGGCGCCAAGGACAGTCTGATGAAGACCATGGTCGGGTGGAAGAACCTGAAAGAAGGGCAGAACGAACTGCTCCGGAAGATCTTCGTGACCGACAATCCGCATCCCGAAGGTGAGCGTCACCTTCTGGTGGAGCCGGAAGAGTCCAACTACTACGTGAACAACCACAAGGTCGTTCATCCGATCTACCAGGAGCTTGTCGATCAGGGCCTGTTTTCCGATGCGGCGCTGGCCAATCCGGACGGGTTCATCACCTATACTTTCCGCAAGGGTCCGGAATTCGCCTTCCACGTGGAAGACGCGCAGATCCAGGGCCATCCCGTGCAGATCGCCATGGGCAAGCTGTTCGAGGCCTCGAAAAACGAGACGCTGGCGGCCGGGCAGATCTATTCCTCAGGCTTTGTGACCACCGAAGATGGCACCGTCTCGGAAGTTCTTGCGGTGCCTGTGTTCTATCTGGACCGGTTCTTCGGCGCGATTGCGTTCACGACCAACATGGAGCATCTGGCCGGATTGCTGAACGAGAAGACCGGCCTCGGCGACAGCGAGCGCATCTTCCTTGCCGATTCCGATGGCAAGCTGGTTCAGCTCGACGATATGGGCCGCGCCAGCGCCGTCCACATGATCTCCGATATCAAGGTCAACGACCGGCTGATCCGCCTGGAAGACGGTGACTACCGCTTCGCGGAAGCAAGCAACACGTTTGTCGGTTCACCCTTCGGTGTTGTCGATGCCGTCAAGCAGACGGAACTGTCGGCTGCCGCCGATCGCATCACCTATGGCGCGATCATTTCCGGTTTCCTCTGTCTGGTTCCGATCGTCGGCCTGATCTGGTGGGTAACCCGGCGCATGTTCGCTCCCATGGAACGCCTTGCCGTCGCGGCTCGCAAGATCGCCGACGGCGACCTGGAAGTGGGTGTCGAAGCGACCGAACGCCAGGACGAGATCGGCCGCATGGCGCGCTGTATCGAAGTGTTCAAGGACAGTTCGATCGAACGCGAGCGTCTGGCATCCGAGCGCAAGGTTGGCCACATTGCCCGCGAACAGCGTGAAAAGACCATCGATGCGCTGATCGCCGCATTCCGGGCCGAGTCGCAGGCGGTTCTGGAGCTGGTGGAAACCAATATTGCCCGCGTGGAAGAAGTCTCTTCCGCCCTCAGTCACCGGTCCACCGCCGCGTCAGACCAGGGGCAGACCGCGGTGTCGACTTCGGAAAACGCTTCCTCCAACGTTCAGGCGGTTGCCTCCGCCACCGAGGAACTCAACGCGTCGATTTCGGAGATCTCCCGTCAGGTCGAAACCACGGCAAGCATCGTGGCCCAGACCACGACCGCCGCGCAGAGCTCCAATTCCAAGATCTCCGGTCTTGCGGAAGCGGCCAACAAGATCGGCGACGTCGTGTCGCTGATTTCAGAGATCGCCGAACAGACCAACCTGCTGGCGCTGAACGCGACGATCGAAGCTGCACGTGCGGGCGATGCCGGCAAGGGCTTTGCGGTCGTTGCCTCCGAGGTCAAGTCGCTCGCCGGCCAGACTGCCAAGGCAACGGAAGAAATCTCCGCGCAGATCGCGGCTATCCAGGCCTCTACCACCGAAGCGGTGGAAGAGATTGCCCGGGTGTCGGAATCGGTCGAGGAGGTCAACTCCTACACCACCACGATTTCGGACGCCGTGCAGCAGCAGGGCGCTGCTACCGGAGAGATTTCCAGAAACGTTGCAGAAGCCGCGGAAGGTACCCGCAGCGTTGCGGAGACTGTGGCGTCGCTGAACGAAGGCGTTGCCGAAAACTCGGAAGCGGTTGGCGACATGCTGAACGCGACGATCGAGATGAAACAGCAGGCGGAACAGCTTCGTGCGTCCGTCGAGAAATTCCTCTCCGAGGTTGCCGCTGCATAAGATACGGCCTACGTAAGGGCCAGGTACGAGCCTCCCGGTCGGTCGACCGGGGGGCTTTTTCATTCAGCTTTCGAGGGACAAAGCGTGTCGGACTGGCCGGATCTCGCCGGTCGCCTGGAAGATGGCGGTCATGTGCTTCCTGTTCGCGTCTACTACGAGGACACGGATTTCACGGGCATCGTCTATCACGGTGCCTATGTGCGCTTCTTCGAGCGCGCCAGGTCGGATTTCCTCCGTCTCATCGGCATTCACCATCGTGAGATGGCCGAAGGGACCCACGGTGCTTCGCTGGCCTTCGCGGTCAAGACAATGACGCTGGACTTCCAGAAACCGGCCAGGATTGACGATGTGCTGGAAGTTCATACCAGCCTTGCGGAGTACAAAGGCGCCCGAATCCGGCTCGATCAGCTGATTTACCGCGGCGAAGAGCTGCTGATTTCGGCTGCCGTCACCGTTGCGATCATCACCTCGCAGGGACGTCCGACCCGACTGCCGCAGGTCCTTTCGGAAAAACTCGTGCAGCATGCACCTGGAGAAAACACCGACGGTTGAAGGGCTTGGCTCTGAAAGAGCAGGCAAGCTGCTTGGCGGCGGTAAAATACTTTCAAAACCCATTACTGCGTTAATCTTGCAGTAACCTTAATTGATTCCTTTAGAGAGGGACTTTCTTTGATTGGAAAAGTCCCAGTTTTGACAAAATCAAACGTCAGAGAGGCGGCAGGTTACAAGAGCCGGCCGGCTGATTCCGGTTCCTCGCTGTCGTTTTCGAAACCTTGAATGCAAAACAGCGTCAGACGGCCAAGGGGTCATTGAATTTATGGAAACACTTGTCCAATCGACATTGGCGCCAGAGAGCGGCATTTCGTTTTTTGCGCTGTTCTGGCAGGCGCATATCGTCGTCAAGGTCGTAATGCTCGGCCTTTTGGGCGCTTCGGTGTGGTGCTGGGCGATCATCGTCGACAAGATCATGCTGGTCGGCCGGACACGGCGCCAGATGAGCCGGTTCGAAACGGTGTTCTGGTCCGGTCAGTCTCTCGAAGAACTCTATAATACGCTTCACAATCGTGTGAACCATTCCATGGCGGCACTGTTCGTCGCAGCCATGCGTGAATGGAAGCGCAGCCACGAGGGCGCGCGGCCTGCCATCGGCAGCCTGCAGCAGCGTATCGACAGGGTGATGGATGTCACCATCCAGCGCGAAGCCGAGCGGCTGGAAAGCCGGCTGCTGATCCTGGCAACCGTTGGCTCCGCGGCACCGTTCATCGGTCTGTTCGGAACGGTCTGGGGTATCATGACGGCGTTCCAGGCGATCGCGGCATCGGAAAGCACCAACCTTGCCGTCGTGGCGCCCGGTATTGCCGAAGCGCTGTTTGCGACCGCGCTTGGTCTACTGGCCGCGATTCCGGCTGTTATCGCCTACAACAAGTTTTCGGCCGACGTCGGCAAGGCGGTTTCGCGCATGGAAGGCTTTGCGGACGAGTTCTCCGCCATCCTGTCACGTCAGATCGACGAGAGGGGCTGATCCATGGCCATGCAGGTCGGTTCAGGTCAGGCAGGAAGCGGACGGCGCGGGCGGCGCAGGCGTCGCCACGCACCCATGAGCGAAATCAACGTCACGCCCATGGTCGACGTGATGCTGGTGCTCCTGATCATCTTCATGGTGGCTGCTCCGCTCTTGACGGTCGGTGTGCCGATCGATCTGCCGGAGACCAGCGCCAAGGCCCTGGAAGGCGATACCGAGCCGATAACCATCTCGGTGAACGCGGCTGGTGAAATCTTCATCCAGGATACCCCGATCACGATCGAGGAGATCGTGCCAAAGCTCGAAGCCATTGCCGCCAATGGTTACGAGGAACGTATCTACGTGCGCGGCGATCAGGATGCCGACTACGGCACCATGATGAAGCTGATGGGCCGCATCAGCGCGGCCGGGTTTAAACGCCTCGGTCTTGTCACTCTGGAAGAACGGGACTCGTAACGCGTCATGCGCGCAGGTCTCATCGCGTCTCTGGCCGGTCACTCGGCTTTCCTGCTCTGGGGCTTGATCGCCTTTCCGGACGCTGAGAGCTTTGCGGTTCCGCAGGTGGATTCTCTGCCTGTCGAACTGGTGCCCATCGAGGAAATCACCAGGCTTCGGGTCGGCGAAAAGACCGCCGAAGTCCGGGACGTCGCGGCGGTGAACCCAAGCGATACCCCGGCCGAGGAACCTCCGAAACCGGCCGACAAGCCGGGTGAAAGCAAGGTTGAGCAGCCGACGCAGCCGACACCTTCGCCGTCTCCGACGCCTCCTCCGGCACCGGAACCAACGCCCGTTGCGGATCCGGAACCGGCTCCGGCGCCTGCGCCCGAACCAGCGCCGGTGGCCGAACCTGCGCCTGCACCGGATCCTGCCCCGGCGCCGGAGCCTGTGCCGCAGCAGGAGGCCGCGCCTGCGCCCCAGCCGATCGTGACCAAGGTTTCGCCGCGCTCCAAGCCGACGCCGCCGAGGAATGCGCCCGAGCCGCCGAAGGATAATTTCGACAGCACCGATATCGCTGCGCTTCTGAACAAGGTCGAGCCGGCCAAACAGACCGGCGAAACCAGCCAGAACCCGGCCTCTCTCGGTTCCCGGCGCGGGGAGCAGAACGTGCGTATGAGCCAGTCCGAGCTGGATGCGCTGCGCGGAATGGTGGCGCAATGCTGGAACCCGCCGGTGGGCGCCGTCGGTGCGGAAGACCTGAAGGTTCGTGTCCGTTTCAACCTGTCCCAGGACGGTCAGGTTTCGGGCCAGCCGGAAGTCATGAATTCCAGCGGCAATCCGGCGTTCGGAGCAGCCTCAAGCAGTGCCGTGCGCGCGATCATGCGCTGCCAGCCATACAATCTGCCAATTTCCAAGTATGAAGCTTGGCAGGAAGTCATCATCAATTTCGACCCCAGAGAGATGCTCGGGGGATAGACTGGCCCGGCCAGTTCAAACGTCCATAAGGGAGCTGTTGTGCTCATGCGCGGAATACTGAAAAAACTTTCTGTTTTCACAAGCCGGAAAGCCAGAGGGCTCGCATTTGTTCTCGCTTCTTTTGTGGTGATTGCTCCGCTGCCGGCGGCAGCGCTTGTCGAAATCGATATTACCCAGGGCAACATCGAGCCCTTGCCGATCGCACTGCCGTCGTTTTCCGCCGAAGGCGGAGACGGCAAGCTGGCCGCGGACATGACCAACGTCATTGCCGCCGACCTGAAACGATCCGGCCTGTTCCGGCCGCTTGACCCGGCCAGCTTCATTCAGAAGAACATGAGCGTGAACTCCACGCCGCGTTTCGGCGACTGGCGCCAGATCAGTGCCCAGGCGCTTGTCACCGGTACGGTGATCAAGCAGCCAGACGGGCGTCTGCGGGCGGAGTTTCGTCTGTGGGACGTTTTCGCGTCAGAGCAGATGCTGGGCCAGCAGTTCTACACGACACCTGAAAACTGGCGGCGTCTGGCGCATATCATCGCTGACGCGATCTATGAGCGGCTGACCGGTGAAAAGGGCTACTTCGACACCCGGATCGTCTATGTCGATGAAACCGGCCCGAAGGACAAGCGCGTCAAGCGCCTGGCGATCATGGACCAGGACGGCGCAAACGTGCGTTACCTGACGCGCGGCGACGATCTGGTGCTGACACCGCGGTTCTCGCCGACGAGCCAGGAAGTCACCTACATGTCCTATGGCGGCGCCGATCCGAGTGTCTATCTGCTGAATATTGAAACGGGTCAGCGCGAAATCGTCGGCAACTTCCCGGGCATGACCTTTGCCCCGCGGTTCTCGCCCGATGGCCAGAGCGTGGTGATGAGCCTGCAGCAGGGTGGCAATGCCAACATCTTCAAGATGGACCTGCGCTCTCGCCAGACGACGCGTCTGACGAACGACGCAGCCATCGACACGAGCCCGTCGTTCTCACCGGACGGACGCCAGATCGTGTTCGAATCCGACCGCGGCGGCACACAACAACTTTATGTGATGAGCGCAGGCGGCGGTGGTGCGCAGCGTATTTCCTTCGGGCCTGGCAGGTATTCCACGCCGGTATGGTCGCCGCGTGGAGACCTTATCGCCTTTACCAAGCAGCACCAGGGCCGATTCATGATCGGCGTCATGCGGCCGGACGGAAAGGGTGAGCGTATTCTGACCGAAGGCTATCACAACGAAGGTCCGGCCTGGTCGCCGAACGGCCGTGTGCTGGTGTTTTTCCGGGATACGCCGGGTGCCAATGGCGGGCCGCAGGTCTGGACCGTAGACCTGACAGGATACAACGAACAGCGGGTGGAGACCCCGGCCTTTGCGTCGGATCCCTCCTGGTCGCCGCTGATCGACTGATGGAGACATGCGGCCTGTGAAGGCAGGCCGTGTTAAGCTTTCGCTAACCATGTTTGAAAAGGCGTTTTTTACCGGTTTTGGCTAGAAAGCGTTTACCAAGAACCGGACGGATGAAATGTCAGGTTGGCGGGCTGGGGTGTAGGAGACAGGAATGTTCAAGAGTTTAAACGCCGGACGGGGCGCGCGCTGGATTGCAGTCTGCTTCGTGGTTCTGTTCGCAGCAGCATGTGCCCAGAACAAACCGGACGGGCTGTCGAGCAATGTGAAGCCGGGCACGGGCCAGGACTTCGTCGTGAACGTGGGTGACCGCGTGTTCTTCGAAGAAGACCAGTCGGTGGTGACATCGCAGGGTCAGGCAACCCTTGCCAATCAGGCCAAGTGGCTGAACCGCTATCCCCAGTACACGATCACGATCGAGGGGCATGCGGATGAACGCGGCACGCGTCAGTACAACATCGCGCTGGGAGCACGCCGTGCCCAGTCCGCACGTGACTATCTGGTGGCGCAGGGCGTGAACGCCTCGCGTGTCCGGACGATTTCCTATGGCAAGGAACGGCCTGTTGCTGTCTGTAACGACAACAGCTGCTGGTCGCAGAACCGCCGTGCGGTGACGGTCCTGAACAACGCGACCAACTGATCCGGCAAATGCCGAACAAAAAGGCCGGGCAGCTTGCCCGGCCTTTTTTGTTGGGCTGGCCGGAAATGACGAAATCACTTCAATGTCAGCCGGTAACGTCAAAATTTGGCCGAAGTCGAAGCGCTCTGTGCACTTGAGTAAGAAGCCGGGCATGGTAAGACATCATGCGCGTGGATCTGCTTGAGTATTGGCGTTTGTCGGACCACGGCCAGACACTGGTACAGCAAATCCAACCGGAGGAGCGAATGCTGAAACTAAAGGGACTGGCAGGTCTCATCATGGCGTTGGTCATCACCTTCGCCACTGCCACACCGTCGCAAGCCCAGCTGTTCGGACGCAAGAATGACGATTCCAGCGTGAGGATCGGTCAGCTTGAGGAACGGATCCGGGTATTGACCGGTCAGATCGAACAGTTGTCCTATCAGATGCGGGAATTGCAGGATCAGATGCGCCGCATGCAGGAAGACAATGAATACCGCTTCCAGCAGCTGGAAGGCGGCACCCCGGGCAAGCGCTCGGATGTCGCTCCAGGATCGACCGCTCCGGGCCTAGGCCCGGACGGTACTCCGCAGTCGGGCAACCTTATCGCGCCGGGTGGAGGTTTTGCGACCCTCCCTACGGACGGATCTGGAGACGGCAACTGGGATCAGTCCGGCGGCTATGAAAGCGGTTTGCCGAGCGACGGTCCGATCGACCTTTCGAGGCTGGCCAACGGTCTTGAAAATCTGCCTGGCACCGGTCAGGAAATCGCACCCGATCCCGGTCTTGCCACCGACGATGACCAGATTGCGAGCGTCATCGGCAGCGGCGACCCGAGCTCTGACTACAATCAGGCGTATTCCCTGGCGGTCAATGGCGATTACGCGGGTGCCGAGCGCGGATTCCGGAATTTTCTGGAAACCTATCCCGACGATGCACAGGCGGCGAACGCTCAATACTGGCTGGGCGAAAGCCTGCTGGCACAGCAGAACTACCGCGAGGCAGCCGATGCCTTCCTGAAGACCTATACGGACCATCCCGGCAACGCCAAGAGCCCCGACAGCCTGCTCAAGCTGGGTGTTTCGCTGCGTGGTCTCGGCGAAGCGGATGCGGCCTGCGCAACGTTTTCCGAACTGCTGAACAAATATCCGAATGCCGCTCCAGCCGTTTTGTCCCAGGCGCGGGATGAACGCCGTCGTGCCCAGTGCTCCTGACGAGCCGGTTGAGCCCGAGAGGCTCCCGGCCGATCGCGTCGATGCTCTTTTTTCAAAGCTAAGCTCTTTTTCCAATCTGGCGCTGGCAGTGTCCGGCGGCTCGGATTCCCTTTGTCTTCTTGTCCTTTTCGATGAATGGCGCAAACGCACCGGCTGGCAGGGTGCCGCCGAAGTGCTGTGTGTGGATCATCAACTCCGGCCCGAAAGCGGTCGGGAGGCGGAATTCGTTGCGACGAATGCGCGCGCGTGCGGCCTTGCCTGCACGGTGTTGCGCTGGACCGGCACCAAACCGGCTGCAAACCTCCAGGAAACGGCACGCATCGCCCGTTACCGGTTGATGGCAGCGCGTATGCGGGACATCGGCGCGGAGGCGCTTGTTCTTGGTCATCACCTTGACGATCAGGCGGAAACTTTTCTGGACCGTCTGACCCGGGGAAGCGGCGTTACCGGCCTCAGCGGGATGGCGGCTGACGAAGGCTGCGGTCCGGAAGGTCTGCGCCTGCTGCGTCCGCTCCTGAGTGTTTCGAAATCCGACCTCGAGGCAACGCTTGAAGAGCGTGGCTGTTCCTGGTGCACGGATCCCTCGAACCGGAACCCGAAATACAAGCGCAGTCGGCTCCGCGCCATCTTGTCGCTGTTGGCCGAGGAGGGATTGAGCGCAGAGCGTCTTGCGCAGACCGCTGCCAATATCCGCCGGGCGCGGGAAGCCCTGGAGCGGACCGCCGATGACCTGGTCGCTCGGCTGATCACCGAACACCCGGCAGGACCCGCTCGCCTGGAGCGTGAAGTCTATCGCGAGCAGCCGGAAGAACTCCGTCTCCGGCTACTCGTCTATCTGATGGCGCGTGTCTCGGGCAAGAATTCCCGACCAAGACTTGCCAGGCTTCAGGCTCTGGACGGGGTGCTGATGTCCGGTGAGACGAACCGTCAGACCTTTCAAGGATCGGTTTTCGACGCAGACGCAAGCGTCATCAGAGTGTGGAAAGAACCGGGGCGCGAGCCGCCGGGCATTCTCACGGGTCTTGCTGGATCCGGCTCATGGGATGGCCGCTTCCTTTACCAGGTCCCCACTTGTCCTGTTGGCGAAAGTGATGCCCCCTTGTGTCTTGGGCCGCTGATGAACGCGCCTGTAGCGTCCCGGGAAATCGACTGGCCGGCGGGCTGGCCCAAGGCCGCCTTCGACTGCGCGCCGGTCCTGTGGCGGGCAGGGGAGATCCTGACCCCGGCTTCCGCAGCGGCTGTTTTGACCATTGGCAATTCCTGCAGCAGCGCAGATTTGAATTTGGAGCGAATGCCGATCCAAGGTAAATTGCCGGATAACTTTATGGACAATGAGGACGCAGACGAGGAAATCTGAGGTTTTCCCCATCTGGAACATCTGTTAGAGGTCCGTGCTTAAGAAAATAGTCAGCGCATCTGCGCAACTATGGCGCACCGCCTTGGCAGCGGGCTTTGGGCGACCTATCTTCGCTCTAAAGAAACGTAACCGCGTGCAGTTAGTCGCGTTGGGCGGTTAAGGAAACGAAATGAACGCACATTTTCGCAACTTCGCTCTCTGGGTGATCATCGCCCTGCTATTGATCGCATTGTTCCAGCTTTTTCAAAGTCCCGCGCAGCATGGCGCAACGAATGACATTGCTTATTCGGACTTCATGAAGCAGGTCGACAACGGCGAGATCCGATCGGTCATCATTCAGGAACAGAAGATCACCGGTACTTACAGCAGTGGCAGTGCCTTCCAGACCTACGCTCCTGACGGCGCGCAATATGTCGATGAGCTGCGCAGCAAGGGCGTCTTGATCAATGCCCGCCCGCCGGCGGAAAGCTCTCCGTTGCTTGGTGCGCTGTTCTCCTGGCTGCCGATGCTGATCATCCTGGGTATCTGGATTTTCGTCATGCGCCAGATGCAGGGCTCCGGCGGCAAGGCCATGGGCTTCGGCAAGTCCAAGGCGAAGCTGCTGACCGAGGCACACGGCCGGGTAACCTTCGAAGACGTGGCCGGTATCGACGAAGCCAAGGAAGACCTTCAGGAAATCGTCGAGTTTCTGCGCGACCCGCAGAAGTTCCAGCGTCTTGGTGGCCGGATCCCGCGCGGTGTTCTGCTGGTTGGCCCTCCGGGTACCGGTAAGACGCTGACCGCGCGTGCGGTTGCCGGTGAAGCCAACGTTCCGTTCTTCACCATTTCCGGTTCCGACTTCGTGGAAATGTTCGTCGGTGTGGGTGCGTCCCGCGTCCGCGACATGTTCGAACAGGCCAAGAAGAATGCTCCGTGCATCATCTTCATCGACGAAATCGACGCGGTCGGTCGTCATCGTGGCGCCGGTCTCGGCGGCGGTAACGACGAGCGCGAACAGACGCTCAACCAGCTGCTGGTCGAGATGGACGGTTTCGAGCCGAACGAAGGCATCATCATCATCGCTGCGACCAACCGGCCGGACGTTCTGGACCCGGCGCTGCTGCGCCCGGGCCGTTTCGACCGCCAGATCGTTGTACCGAACCCGGATATCACCGGCCGCGAAAAGATCCTGAAAGTGCACATGCGGAAAGTTCCGCTGGCACCGGATGTCGACGTCAAGACGCTGGCACGCGGTACACCGGGCTTCTCCGGTGCGGACCTGATGAACCTCGTCAACGAAGCCGCGCTTCTGGCTGCCCGCCGCTCCAAGCGACTGGTGACCATGGCAGAGTTCGAAGACGCCAAGGACAAGGTCATGATGGGTGCGGAACGCCGTACGCTGGTGATGACCGAGGAAGAAAAGAAGCTGACCGCCTATCACGAAGCAGGTCACGCGCTGGTGGCTCTGCACCAGGAAGCTTCCGATCCGATCCACAAGGCGACCATCATTCCGCGCGGACGTGCGCTTGGCATGGTCATGCGCCTGCCGGAGAAGGACCAGGTGTCGCTTACCCGCGCCAAGTGCAAGGCCGACCTTGCCGTTGCCATGGGTGGCCGCGTCGCCGAAGAAATGATCTTCGGCTACGAGAAAGTGACTTCGGGCGCGTCCGGCGACATCCAGATGGCCACCAAGCTGGCCCGCGCGATGGCGACCCAGTTCGGCATGTCCGACAAGCTCGGTCCGCTGCTTTACGGTGAAAACCAGGAAGAAGTGTTCCTGGGACACTCCGTGGCAAAGAACCAGCACGTTTCCGACGAAACCCAGAAGATCGTCGATGCGGAAATCAAGTCCTTCGTCAACCAGGGCTATGAAACCGCCAAGAAGATCCTGGGCGACCACGAAGACCAGTTGCATACGATCGCCAAGGGTCTCCTGGAGTACGAAACCCTGTCGGGTGACGAGATCAAGGGCCTGCTCGATGGCAAGCCGCCGGTGCGCGACACGGACGACGACCAGCCGGTCGGCCGGTCGTCCGCGGTACCGACCGCCGGTGCCAAGCGTGGCGGCGACGAGGCCAGTGGTGGCATGGAGCCGCAGCCGCAGTCCTGATCGGTTCCGATATTCTGAACAACCCAGATGCCCGGCCTGCGCCGGGCATCTTAGTTTGCGGTGAAAGAACAGGGTTGCCAGCCATCAGGGAATGGTAACAATTGCTCACATATTTTGAATCGTGACTTCGGCTGATTGCGTTACAAAGAGCGCAACCAAGACAGATAGATCAGCAAGGCATATTTGATGCGCAAGTTTTTCGGCACCGACGGCATCCGCGGTCAGGCGAACAGCTATCCCATGACCGCCGAGATGGCGCTGAAGGTTGGCATGGCCGCCGGGTTGGCTTTCAAGAACGGCGGACACCGCCACCGGGTGGTTATCGGCAAGGACACCCGCCTTTCCGGCTACATGCTGGAAAACGCCCTCGTGGCAGGCTTCACTTCGGTCGGCATGGATGTGTTCCTGCTGGGCCCGCTGCCGACGCCCGCGGTTGCGATGCTGACACGCTCGCTCAGAACCGATCTCGGTGTGATGATCTCTGCCTCGCACAATCCGTTCCAGGACAACGGCATCAAGTTCTTCGGCCCGGATGGCTTCAAGCTCAGCGACCAGATCGAAAAGACGATCGAAGAGCTGATGGAAAGCGACCTGACATCCCGTCTGCCGAGCGCCAGCGAGCTAGGCCGTGCAAAGCGGATCGACGGTGCGCAGCAGCGCTACATCGAATTTGCCAAGCGGACGCTGCCAAGGGAAATGAGCCTGGAAGGTCTGCGCGTCGTCATCGATTGCGCCAACGGGGCTGCCTACAAGGTCGCGCCCGAGGCGTTGTGGGAGCTGGGTGCGGATGTGATCACCATGGGTGTCACGCCGGATGGCTTCAACATCAACAAGGAATGCGGCTCGACGTCGACCGATGCCTTGTCCCGCAAGGTGCATGAAGTACGCGCCGACATCGGCATTGCGCTCGATGGGGATGCGGACCGGGTCATCATCGTCGATGAAAACGGTTCAGTGGTGGATGGCGACCAGCTGATGGCCGTGGTGGCGCAGTCCTGGCAGCAAAGCAACCGCCTGTCCGCGCCCGGCATCGTGGCGACGGTCATGTCCAATCTTGGACTGGAGCGATACCTTCAGAGCCTCGGGCTGGGCCTTGCCCGGACCAAGGTCGGTGACCGCTATGTGGTCGAGCATATGCGCGCCAACGGCTACAATGTCGGGGGCGAGCAGTCCGGCCACATCGTCCTGTCCGACTTTGCCACGACCGGCGACGGCCTGATCGCGGGCCTGCAGGTTCTTGCGTGCGTCAAGGATCAGGACAAGCCCGTGTCGGAAGTCTGCCGCCGGTTCGAACCCGTACCGCAGATCCTCAAGAATGTGCGCTACAAGGGCGGCAAGCCGCTTGAGCAGGATCTGGTCAAATCCGCGATCGAGGATGGCGAAGCCCGCCTCGGCAATTCAGGCCGCCTCGTGATTCGAGCTTCCGGCACCGAACCGTTGATCCGCGTGATGGCGGAAGGCGACGATGCGGAGCTGGTCAAGCAGGTGGTCAATGATATCGCCGGCGTGGTGGCAACAACCGCGGCCTGATCGGCGAGACAGCAAGTGACGAGAAAAGCCGCCCATTTGAGGCGGCTTTTTTGTTGCACCTTATCCGCGGACACCCCCGGATGACACCTGGGATGCAGGCTCGAGACAGGGCGACCGGATGCCATTTTCTCGAAAAGTCCTAACAAGCTTCAGAAAACGTGGCGATAGGTGGATCCTCGGTTCCGCCTTCTGTTTCACTTAACCGGGATGATAATCGGCAGCTTTGGCAGCTATGTCCCCGGCCTGCCTGATAATTTTGCACGCCTGTTTCTGATCTTTCGACGTTTCTTCGATCGTTAAGGTTTCCTTAAGGTAAAAAAACGCGGTTAAAGAACAGAGTTAAGTCACAATTAATGAATTCCCGTCAGTATGCTTTCAAGTTTGATGTGTCCGGCATTGGTTAACGCGGACGCTCACTGGAAAAGGACGAGGACATGGACAATTTCTTTAAGCGTTTGTCTTTGACCGGCTTTGCTGTTGCGCTTTCCACTGCTGCATATGCCGCGGATTTGCCAACCCCGGTCATCGAGCACATCCCGGAAGTCCCGGCCGTTGGTGGTTGGTACCTGCGTGGTGATATCGGATACAAATTCTACAACGATCCAAGTGGCAGTTTTAACGATCCGGTGATCGGAGACCTGCGATTCCAGCGCGAGTCCATGGATGATGCCTGGATGATCGGGGTTGGTGTCGGTTACCAGTTCAACGACTATTTCCGTTCTGATGTCACGATCGACTACGAAACCTCGGCAAATGTTAAAGGTTACGCAGTTTGCGGTACCTGTGCGGGTGGTTTTTCGACAGAATCAACTGATGTCGACGTCTGGACTGTCATGTTGAACGGTTATGTTGACCTGGGCACATGGAACCGCATCACACCATATGTTGGTGCCGGTATTGGTGCCTCCTACGTGACTACCGACAACACCTATTCGATCAACCCAGGTGGTACTGGTCGCACGGACTATGACGGATCACATAGTGAATGGAACTTCGCATGGGCACTTATGGCCGGTGCGTCCTACGCTGTTACCGACAACTGGGCAATCGATGCGGGTTATCAGTATCGCGATCTCGGTGATGCCAAGACTGTCAAACTTCATGATGCGGGTACCGGAGAGACTCGCGTTGAGTGGGACGATCTGACTGCGCACGAAATTCGGCTCGGTGTTCGTTACAACTTCGGTGCTGGCGCGCGTGTTCCAGCCGGCCCGGTCTACTACGAGCCGCAGGGTCCGATCACCAGCAACTTCTGATCTTCCGATCAGCGAATTTGAAAGGCCGGTCAATCGACCGGCCTTTTCCTGTTTGCGCTCACACTTTCCCTTGCGTTCTCTTGAGCCAAGCGAAGCCAATCCTGATTTCAGGTGCGGGTGGCTTGTCTGAGAGAACGCCTCCGGAAGGCGAGGGGGCGTGACCGAATTTTTCCGTTCACCCGTGATTTGAATTGACCAAAGGTCAGGAAGGTCCTATCCCCATAGGTGGGCCACCTCTCCCCAACGAGAGGCAACTATCTGCGAGGGTAGACAGATATGACAGACCTCACCGCCAAGCCGGACGTGCGTCCGGCCAATCCCAATTTTTCTTCTGGTCCCTGTGCCAAGCGTCCCGGGTGGTCGCTTGAGGCTTTGGGCGATGCGCCGCTCGGGCGGTCTCACCGCGCCAAGCCCGGCAAGGCCAAACTTGCCGAAGCCATCGAGTTGACCCGCAAGGTGCTGAACGTGCCGGACGGTTATCGGATCGGTATCGTCCCGGCGTCCGACACCGGCGCTGTCGAGATGGCGCTCTGGTCGCTGCTCGGTGCACGTGGCGTCGAAATGCTCGCCTGGGAAAGCTTCGGCTCCGGCTGGGTTACCGACGTCATCAAACAGCTCAAGCTCGATGATGCCCGGGTCCTTGAAGCGCCTTACGGCGAACTGCCGGATCTTGCCTCGGTCGATTTCTCCAAGGACGTTGTTTTCACCTGGAACGGCACCACTTCCGGCGTCCGTGTTCCCAACGGCGACTGGATCCCGGCCGATCGCGAAGGCCTGACCATCTGCGATGCGACCTCCGCCGCCTTTGCGCAGGACGTTGCGTTCGACAAGCTCGACGTCGTGACCTTCTCCTGGCAGAAAGTGCTGGGCGGGGAAGCTGCACATGGCATGCTAATCCTCAGCCCACGCGCGGTCGAGCGTCTCGAAAGCTATACGCCGGCCTGGCCGATGCCGAAGATCTTCCGCATGACCAAGGGCGGCAAACTGATCGAGGGCATCTTCAAGGGCGAGACCATCAACACGCCGTCCATGCTCTGTGTCGAGGACTATATCGACGCCCTCAAGTGGGCCGACGGTCTGGGTGGGCTGTCTGGCCTGCGTGCCCGCGCTGATGCGAACCTCAAGGTGCTTGCCGACTGGGCGGAAAAGACCTCCTGGGTCGATTTTCTTGCAGTTGACCCGGCAACACGGTCGAACACGTCCGTCTGCCTCAAGGTCACGGATCCGGGCATTCTTTCGCTCACTGCAGACCAGCAGGCCGCCTTTGCCAAGGCTCTTGCCGGTACGCTCGACGCTGAAGGCATCGCCTATGACATCGGCGCTTACCGCGATGCACCGTCCGGTCTTCGGATCTGGGCCGGCGCGACCGTCGAGACGAGCGATCTTCAGGCCTTGACCCATTGGCTTGACTGGGCATTCCAGTCGGAAAAAGCGAAGCTGCCCCAGGCCGCCTGAGCCTGTTCATCCTTCAACGACAAAAGTCCCGGGCGGTGCGCTGCCCGGATCGTTTCTCGTATTCAAGGAGAGGCTCCAATGGCTCCCAAGGTACTGATTTCCGACAAGCTGTCGGACGCTGCCGTGCAGATCTTCAAGGATCGCGGCATTGACGTGGACTTCCTGCCGGACGTCGGCAAGGACAAGGAAAAATTGCTGGAGATCATCGGCAAATACGATGGTCTGGCAATCCGTTCGGCCACCAAGGTTACGGAAAAAATCATTGCAGCGGCTGAAAATCTGAAGGTGATCGGCCGTGCCGGGATCGGCGTCGACAATGTCGACATTCCCAAGGCGACCGCGCGCGGTATCATCGTCATGAACACGCCCTTCGGCAACGCGATCACCACTGCCGAACATGCCATCTCGATGATGATGGCGGTTGCGCGCCAGATCCCGGCGGCGGATGCCTCGACCCAGGCAGGCAAATGGGAGAAATCCCGTTTCATGGGCCGTGAACTTACCGGCAAGACGCTCGGGTTGATCGGTTGCGGCAATATCGGTTCTATCGTGGCGGACCGGGCCATCGGCCTGAAGATGAAAGTGATCGCCTTCGATCCCTTCCTGACGCCGGAAAGGGCCGTTGCGCTAGGTGTCGAGAAAGTCGAGCTTGACGGCCTCTTGTGCCGGTCCGACTTCATCACACTGCACACACCGCTCACCGACAAGACGCGCAACATCATCGATGCCAAGGCCATCGAGAAGATGCGCAAGGGCGCGTATCTGATCAACTGTGCCCGAGGCGGGCTTGCGGATGAGGCGGCAGTGCGGGCGGCCCTGGACGCCGGCAAACTCGGCGGGGCGGCGTTCGACGTCTTTGTCGAAGAACCAGCCAAGGAAAACCTGCTGTTCGGCGCACCGAACTTCGTCTCGACGCCGCACCTGGGTGCTTCCACCACGGAAGCCCAGGAAAACGTTGCGCTGCAAGTGGCAGAGCAGATGTGCGACTACCTGCTACAGGGCGCAGTCCGCAACGCGCTCAACATGCCGTCCATTACTGCCGAGGAAGCACCCAAGCTGGTGCCGTTCGTGCGGTTGGCCGAACAGTTGGGCTCCTTCGCGGGGCAGCTGACGGAGACCGGCATCGAAGGGGTTCGCCTGGAATATGCCGGTGCCGTTGCCGAGATGAACGTGCAGGCGCTGACTGCAGCTGCGTTGACGGGGCTGCTGACACCGCTCCTGCAGACGGTCAACATGGTTTCCGCGCCCATCCTTGCCAAGGAAAGGGGCATGAAGATCGAGGAAATCCGCCGCGAAAAAGACGGCGCCTACGAGACCTACATGCGCCTTACGGTGATCACCCAGCGTCAGGAACGTTCGGTCGCAGGCACAGTCTTTGCCGACGGAAAACCGCGGATCATCCAGGTGAAGGGCATCAACATGGAGGCCGAGCTCGGCCCGCAGATGCTTTACATCACCAACGAGGACAAGCCGGGCTTCATCGGACACCTCGGGATGGAACTCGGCAACAGCGGCGTCAACATCGCGACCTTCCATCTCGGCCGTCTGGCCCCTGGGGACGATGCGATCTGCCTTGTGGAGGTGGATGGCGACGTGTCTCCGGAGGTTCTGGCACGGCTGGAGGCCGTTTCCCACGTCAAGCAGGTCAAGGCCCTGCATTTCTAGAATGGCTGGCGTTCGACGGAACGCCCGCTGATCCGCTATCCGGTCAAAAAGGGTGCGTGCCCCTAATCGCGCCTTCCGGATGTACGTCAGGTGCAGCCCAAGTTCCTGGCGCTTGAGCCTTCTGCCTTTTGCAGAAGGCTCCTTTTTTCCCGAACCGATCAGACTGCCGGCGCGCGGCGCTTTTTGAGGATGCGTCCGTCAAGGACGACGAGGCCTGCCAGCAGCACGGCAAAGCCACCAAGCTGAAGCACACCCAGATTTTCTCCCAGGATCAGCCAGCCGAAGAAGAGAGCGCTTGCCGGGACAAGGAGCGTGACCAGCGAAGCGTTGGTCGCGCCGGCTTCGGCCAGAATCTGGAAATAGATCAGGTAGGCAAGGGCGGTTGCCAATATGCCGAGCGCGAGCACATTGAGCCAGGCCGTCAGACTGGGATCGGCCATGGTCCAGCTACCGGCAGTCAGAAGAGCGACCGGCAGCATGAGGGTGGTCGAGCCGAGCAACTGACCCGTTGCCGTCACTTGCGGCGGCAGCGTCTTGAAGCGGCGGGCGAAGGTCGCCGCGCAGGCATAGGAGATCGCGGCACCCAGGCAGCAAAGCTGTGCCCACAACGGGTCGCTCGCAAGGCCCGACAGGCTGCTCCACAACATGATGGCGACACCTGCAACACCCAGCACCACACCGGCAATCCTGTTGCCCTGAAGCGTTTCCTGTTTCGTCAGCAGACCAGCCACGATCACCGTGAAGACAGGCGTCGTTGCATTCAGGATGGATGCGAGGCCCGCACCGATTTCTGTCTGTCCGAGAAACAGGAGAGAGAAGGGAATGGCGTTGTTCAGCAGTCCCATGACCAGAAACGGCACGGCATATTTTTTCTCCAGCCGGTTCAACATGCCACGATGCCAAAGGATCATCAGCAGGACCGTGCAAGCAATGGAAACACGCAGGAACACGAGAACAAACGGCGGGATTTCGGCAACGGCCACCTTTGCGAACAAAAAGGACCCGCCCCAGATGGCGCCAAGGACGGTCAGCATGATCCAGTTACGAAGTGGCATTGCACGATCTCTGATTGAGTGATGTTTCTCAGGTAGCACCCCACCGGAAGGAAGAACACCCGAAACGCGAGTAGAGGACTGGTCGCTTGTGAGGATGGGGCGTGATGCTTTGGGGCGCCCCTTGTTCGTTGGGCCGTCAAGACCGGAGAGGTGAAGGTGGGCGTTGTCCGGGCTGCCTTCCTGCTTTCGACGACGAATTGAGACGGCCTGTCCGTTTTGTCTGTGCAAGCGTCGGTCCTGGGCTTGCGCAGTCGGTTCACTCCGGCAACAGTATCGAGGCCGCGTTTTCTTCGGCTGCTCGGAAGAGTTCTTCATTCATGACCCAGGTTGCCCCTGCAGCGGATTCCAGATCGCTTGCCGGACGTTTGACACCGTTGCTGGTTGCCGCCGCTTGCCTCCTGGGCGCGAACGGACTTTCCGTGACAATGATTTCGGTGCGCGCCAAATCGGAAGGCATGTCCGATGCGCTCATCGGGTTGCTGGGGTCGTGCTATTTCGGCGGCATGATCGTCGGTGTGCTGCTGACACCGTTTCTGATCGCGCGGGCAGGGCACATTCGCGTCTTTTCCACGCTGGCTGCAATCAGCGCCATCGCCATTCTGGCGATTGCCTTCACACCCGCCGGCTGGCTCTGGATGGTCGTGCGTCTGGTGAGCGGGGCGGCTTTTTGCGGCACAACGATGGTTCTGGAAAGCTGGCTCAATTCCATCGCCACCAATTCGTCCCGCGGGCGGATCCTTTCCGTCTACCGGATAGTCGACATGATCGCCGTCATGGGCAGTCAGTTCATGCTGCCTGCGTTCGGTCCGCTTGGTCCGGATATTCTGATCGTTCTGGCCATCCTGTTCTGTTTCGCGCTGGTGCCGATCTCCCTGACAAGTGAGCGCAATCCCGCAGCGCCGCCCGCGCGGTTCTTCGATCCGCTCATGTTGTGGCGCGTGTCTCCGGTCGCCCTTGTCGCCGTCTTCACCATTGGCCTCACCAACGGTGCGTTCCGCATGGTTGGCCCGGTTTATGCGGAAGGAATTGGGCTGGGGCTTGAAACGGTTGCCGCGTTCATCGCGATCTGGGTCTTTGCCGGGGCGATCTTCCAGTATCCCGCAGGCTGGCTGTCCGACCGGCTCGACCGGCGTGTGGTGCTCGGTGTCTTTACCGTCGGTGCCGGGCTGGCCTGTCTCTTCATTTCGGGGTCTTCGACCCGGCTGGAGCTTTTTGCAGGCGTCTTCCTGTTCGGCGGATTTGCCCTGCCGCTCTATTCCCTTTGTGCGGCCCATGCCAACGACAATGCCGAGCCGGGGCAATTCATCGATGTGGTGGCGGGGCTCACGCTTGCCTATGGCGTCGGCGCCATGGCGGGGCCGTTCATTGCCTCACTGGTGATGGAGCAATTCGGCCCCTCGGCCTTCTTCCTCTATACCGCCACACTGCACCTGTCGCTCGTTGTGTTCATCTTCGCGCGGATCGTCAGCCGGGACGCTGTTCCCGCAAGCAAGCGGCATCGCTTTGTCTGGCTGCTGCGCACGTCGCCGATGATCTTCAGGCTTGCGCGCAACGACAAGCCGGATGCAGGTGAGCCACCGGCTAAATAATCTGCCGTCGCGACATTGCCGCAAATGCAGTCTAATCCGGGAAAAGTCCGTTCAGGTGCACGGTATGACTGGTCAATTGTCACAGGGGTGACCGGGCCGATCAGGAGAGCTGGCAAAAAAACCTGCTTTTGGCTCTCAATCTCCCTGCGGAGACTCGCATGAGCAGGGAAACCTGTCTATAGTCCGCGCCGTTTGCCCCGGTCCGGTTGCCGGGGCTTGTCGTGTTGGCACCCCGGACAAGTTTCGGATGGTGCGGAAGCTGCTTCAGGAGAGCAAAGTCTAGATGGCGAATGTGGTTGTTGTCGGTTCGCAATGGGGTGACGAAGGCAAAGGCAAGATTGTCGACTGGTTGTCGGAACAAGCCGATGTCATCGTAAGGTTCCAGGGCGGGCACAATGCCGGTCATACCCTTGTCATCGACGGTGTCAGCTACAAGCTGTCTCTCCTGCCGTCCGGGGTTGCACGCGAAGGCAAGCTGTCCGTCATCGGCAACGGCGTCGTGCTGGATCCGCATGCGCTGGCAGAGGAAGTCGAACGCCTCAGCAAGCAGGGCGTCGTGGTGACGCCGGAAAGCCTGCGTGTTGCCGAGAACGCAACGCTGATCCTGTCTCTGCACCGCGAGCTTGATGCGTTGCGCGAGAATTCCAACACCGGAACGCGCATCGGCACCACCAAGCGCGGTATCGGACCGGCGTATGAAGACAAGGTTGGCCGCCGCGCTATCCGTTTGATGGACCTGAAGAATCTTGCCACTCTGCCAGCCAAGATCGACCGCTTGCTGACGCACCACAATGCGCTGCGCCGGGGTCTTGGCCAGGATGAGGTTTCCGCACAGGCGATCTACGACGAACTCGCCAGCGTTGCGGACAAGGTCCTGCCCTACATGGACAAGGTCTGGTACCTGCTGGACGATCTGCGCCGTCAGGGCAAGCGTATCCTTTTCGAAGGTGCACAGGGCGCGTTGCTCGACATCGACCACGGCACCTATCCCTTCGTGACGTCGTCCAACACGGTCGCCGGCCAGGCTGCGGCAGGCAGTGGCCTTGGCCCGAATTCGATCAACTATGTGCTCGGTATTACCAAGGCCTATACGACACGCGTCGGCGAGGGCCCGTTCCCGACCGAACTGAAGGACGAGATCGGCGAGTTCCTCGGTACGCGCGGCCATGAGTTCGGTACGGTTACCGGCCGCCGCCGCCGCTGCGGGTGGTTTGACGCTGTGCTGGTGCGCCAGACCGTCTGCACCTCGGGCATCACCGGCATCGCGCTGACCAAGCTGGATGTTCTGGACGGTCTTGATGAAATCAAGATCTGCATCGGCTACGAACTGGATGGTGAGCGCATCGATTATCTGCCGGCTTCGCAGGGTGCCCAGGAGCGCGTGAAGCCGATTTACGAAAGCCTGCCGGGCTGGAAGGAATCGACCGAAGGTGCTCGCACCTGGGCCGATCTGCCGGCGCAGGCGATCAAATATGTGCGTCACGTCGAAGAACTGATCGGTGCTCCGGTCGCTCTTCTGTCGACAAGTCCGGAACGGGACGACACAATTCTTGTGCAGAATCCCTTCCAGGATTGAGATCTGTGACGTTAGAAGCACATTATTAAGGACTGCGGTTGCGTGCTGCGAATCACCGCACGCAACCACCTTTCGTTTTCGGCGTTCCATGTGTGTGCCGAACAAACAATCTGTGTTAGGAAAAGGGTACTGCGAGGTTCTCTGTCGCGGCGAAGTTATTGAAGAAATAGCACCGGTTTTCGAAAAACTTGCTATAAGCCTGAGAATGAAACGAAATCTCGGGCCCGCAGAACAGATCCTTGCAGTCGGCCGGTAGGCAGGAAGATGGCTGATTACTATTCAATTCTGAAGAAAACGATCGCGTCTTTACCTGAAAACAATGGTGCTGCACGCAGAAGCGTTTACAGCCGTGCGCGCAATGCCATCGTCAATCAGCTGAAAGCCTATGAGCCGCCGCTGGCGCCGTCCGAGATCACGGCCGAGCAGCTGCGTCTGGAAGAAGCCATTCGCAAGGTGGAAGCCGAAGCCGCCCGCGAAAGCCTCGGTCTCAGCCCCACTGTTCCGAAGGTCGAAACGCCGACCCCGGCGCCGCAGGTTTCCGCGCCGCCGGTGACACAGCCTCCGGCTGAACCGGTGGCAGAGGCTGCGCCGGAAGCGCCTGCGCCTGCGCCACAGGAACCTGAAACAACTGCAGCACCGGTGGTGGATACCCCGGCTCCGTCACCCTTGAAGGAAACCCTGACACAGGCCGAAGCGCTTGGCACCGCGGCCAGCCAGGCTGTTCACCACGCCAAGGAAGCTGCCGACCCGGGCGCTGCGCCTTTGCGCCAGGAGCCCTCTTTCGGCGGACCTGTGCAGCCGGAACAGACAGATGATGGCCTGTTCGAGCCTGCAGATAACGTCGGTGCGGCCGATCCCGCCGATCAGGCTTATCCTGGCGACGAGACAGCCAAGCCGAAGGACAAGTCGACCTCCAAGAAAAGCCGCTCCAAGCGCGCCAAGCCGAGTGCTTCGGATGCGCTGCGTGGTGATTCTTCCGGCAGCCGCACCGTTCCGATCGCGATTGCTGCGGGTGTCCTGTTGCTGGTGCTCCTGGGCGCCGGAGCCTATTTCCTGATGCCTGCGGGCGATGAGACAGCCGACAGCGGCAACGTGCCGGTCGCGTCTTCTTCGCAAACGCCTGTCGATACGCAGCCGGACACCACGCCGGAGCCTTCGACCGCTGCCCCTGCCGGAGAAGGTGAAGAGCCTTCGAAAAACACCGACCGCCTGTTGAACGAAGGCGAGACGGATGTGGTTGCCCCGGATGCACGCACGGTAACGACGACGACGATTACCGGACAGTCTGATTCGCCTGCGCCGGCCGATACACCGCAGGTCGATACACCAGCTTCCGCTGCGCCCGAACCTTCCCAGCCGTCCATCGTGACGAGCGGAGAAAACGATCAGTCTTCTGCGACCACCGAAAGCCCGATTGCGGTGCCGGAAGACAATCTCTCGGCCATTTCGCCTGACGAAACTTCACCGGCTCCGTCCGCCACGGCGGCGGATTCCTCGGTGCAGCGCTCTATCCTTTACGAAGAAGGGGAAGAGTCCGGCGGTGCCGGAACGGCTGCGCAAGGCGCTGTCGTTTGGGGTGTCGATGAAGAAACGAATCTGGACGGCAAGGCTCTCGCGGTTCTGAGCGCCTCCATTGAAATCCCCGAGCGGGATGTGAAGGTCGACATTCGCATCAAGCCGAATGACGATACTTCCTTGCCCGCCAGCCATCTGGTCGAGATCAAGTACGAGTTCCCGGAAAACTTCGCTCCGGGTGACGTCGTCAACGTGCCAGGCCTGGTCATGAAGCCTACGGAAGAAGCTCGTGGCGATGCTCTGATCGGCGCTTCCGTGAAAGTGTCTCCGGGCTTTTTCTGGATTGCCCTTTCCAGCTTGCCGAACGAGCAGCAACGCAATCTCGCCCTGCTGCGTGAACGCGGCTGGATCGACATTCCGATGCTTTACGAAAACGGCAAGCGCGGCATCCTGACCCTGGAAAAGGGAACCGCCGGTGCAGAAGCCGTAGAAAAGGCGATCACGTCCTGGCAAGCCGGCTAAGCGCCAGCCTGCCGCCTTTCAAAATCTGAAGAAGCCGCCTCACGGCGGCTTGCCTTTTTCCGTCACACAAGGCATGGTCCGCCTTGGTCCGAGGGGTGTTCCGGTTACCGGAGCTGAGATGGCGTAATGCCGAACCCTTAGAACCTGATCCGGGTCATGCCGGCGAAGGGACGGAATCCTTAGCCTATTCCCGGATCTCCATTGTCATTTTCGGCTTGTCCGAAGACGGGAGATCCTATGCGTACTTGTCTGCGACCACTGCGGTCGCCGCACATCCGAATGCCGGTATCGGCTTTCATGCGTTCCTGTTGGCCAACGGCGGCGGGGGCTGCTGGATGATGGCGTTTGTGAAAGCTGTTGCCAGGACCATACTCGGCCTGCTGCTGACTGTCGCAATCTGGGCGGCTATCGTCCATGTGTTCGACACCCAGCATTATATCCTGCCGGGTCCGGACCGCGTCTTTACGGCCTTTGTCAAACACGCAGGCTTCCTTCTGCATCATGCCGGCATCACCGCCTATGAGACGGTGCTCGGGTTTGTGCTGGGGGCAGCCGCCGGGGCATTGCTTTCCGTTCTTTTGTGGCTGTTTCCGATTGCTGCAAGATTTGCCATGCCGCCCATTCTGGTGACGCAGGCCCTGCCTGTTTTCGCAATCGCGCCGATCCTGGTGCTCTGGCTCGGTTTCGGGCTGGCCTCCAAGATCGTCGTCATCATCCTGGTCATCTTCTTCACGGTCACATCGACGTTTTTCGATGGCCTGCAGCGGCTTGACCCGGGTTTGTGCGATCTCGCCCGGCTTTATCGTCTGTCTCGCCTGAAGGAACTCTGGTTCTTTCGCCTGCCGTCAGGCTTGCCGGCGTTTGCCTCCGGCCTGCGGGTGGCCGCGGTGTTCGCTCCCATGGGGGCGATCATCGGCGAATGGGCCGGGGCAAAAGGAGGCCTTGCCTTCATCATGCTTCAAAGCAGCAACCGGATGCAGGCGGACATGATGTTCGCCGCCCTGATCCTGCTCGCGGCGATGGTGCTGATCATGCGCTTTGCCGTGAACCATCTCACCCGACTTCTTGTTCCCTGGCAGCCGCTCACCTAGCTGCCGCTTTACGGAGGACCTTATGAAAAAACAAATCCTGTCACTAGCATTGGCCGCCGGGCTGCTGGCATCGGGGCCGGTACAGGCCAGTGAGAAACTGACCTTGCTGCTCGACTGGTTCATCAATCCGGATCACGCGCCGCTGGTAACTGCGCAGACCAAGGGTTTCTTCGAGGCAGAAGGCCTCGAGGTTGAGATCATCGAACCGGCGGACCCGGCGATGCCGCCGAAACTGGTTGCTGCCGGGCAGGGCGATATCGCGGTGTCCTATCAGCCGACGCTTCATGCGCAAATCGAGGAAGAGCTGCCGCTGAAATGGATCGGTACGCTGGTGGAGACGCCCCTCAATTCGCTCATCGTGCTCAAGGACGGCCCGATACAGGAACTGAAGGACCTCAAGGGCAAGAGTGTCGGCTTTTCCGTTTCCGGCTTCGAGGACGCGATGCTGGGCCAGATGCTGCGTTCGGCCGGTTTGACCATGGATGATGTGGAGCTGGTGAACGTGAATTTCGCGTTGTCAGGCTCTCTGCTTGCCGGTCAGGTGGATGCGGTGATCGGCGCATATCGCAATTTCGAGCTCACCCAGCTCGAAATCGAAGGCAAACCCGGCAAGGCTTTCTTCCCCGAAGAAAACGGCGTGCCGATCTTTGATGAGCTGATCTATGTCGTCAACAAGGACAAGACGGACGATCCACGCTTCGCCAAGTTCCTGGCAGCCGTGGAAGCGGCCACGATCTATCTGAGCAATCACCCGGAAGAAGCCTGGAATGCCTTCATAGAAGCGTATCCGAACCTCAATGACGAGCTGAACAGGCGGGCATGGTTCGATACGTTGCCGCGGTTCGCCAAGCGTCCCGCTGCACTTGATGAAGGCCGCTACCAGCGCTTTGCGGAATTCATGGCCGAAGCCGGTCTGATCAGCAAGGTCGTGCCGGTGGAGAGCTACACAGCCGAAATCCGCTGAACATCAGCTTAGGCAAAAGAAAAGCGCCGGAGCACAGCTCCGGCGCTTTTTTGGGTTCTCTTTGTCCGAGTGCCTCAGGCGGCGGGCTGGTCCATTGTCCGGGCGCTGTTGCGCACGGCTTTCTGAACCTTTTCGAAAGCGCGAACCTCGATCTGGCGGACGCGCTCGCGGCTGACGCCGAATTCGCCCGAAAGGTCTTCCAGCGTCATCGGGTCTTCGGCCAGGCGACGTGCTTCAAAGATGCGCCGTTCGCGCTCGTTGAGCACGTCCATCGCGTCGTTCAGCATTTTGCGACGCATGTCCAGCTCTTCCTGATTGGCAAGCAGGGTTTCCTGACTGTCGCTTTCATCGACAAGCCAGTCCTGCCATTCACCGGCATCAGCTTCCGCGCGCACGGGCGCATTCAGGCTGGCATCGCCGCCCAGACGGCGGTTCATGGACACCACTTCCTCCTCGGACACCCCGAGTTTGGTGGCAATCTCAGAGACCTGATGCGGCTTCAGATCGCCTTCGTCCAGCGCCTGGATCTTGCCCTTGAGGCGACGCAGGTTGAAGAACAGGCGTTTCTGGTTGGCCGTGGTCCCCATTTTCACGAGGGACCATGAGCGCAGGATGTATTCCTGGATAGCCGCCTTGATCCACCACATGGCATAGGTCGCGAGCCGGAACCCCTTGTCCGGTTCAAAGCGCTTGACCGCTTGCATCAGGCCGACGTTGCCTTCGGAAACGACTTCTCCGATCGGTAGGCCATACCCGCGGTAACCCATGGCAATCTTGGCGACGAGGCGTAGATGGGAATTGACTAGGCGTTCTGCAGCTTCAGGGTCTTCATGCTCTTTGTAGCGCTTGGCGAGCATGTACTCTTCCTGCGGCTGAAGCATCGGAAACTTGCGGATCTCGTCCAGATACCGGCTGAGACCGCCTTCCCCTGCTGTAAGCGTCGGAACGTTCTGGGCCATAACATGCACCCCCTTTCGTCAAGTTTGCGACCCCTTCCTCCCGCTGCCCCGCAGTGATACGCAAGCAAGCCATTTTTGAGGGAAGGCGGACGCACAATAGTGTCCGTACAGGCACACAGAAGCTTCTAATATAGGTCCAAATTGGCCGATTGCATGGTCAGAAAACGAAAACGCATCCTAAAATTTTTGTAATCCGGACAAAAGATTTGCGAAATCATCCGGGTAAGGGCTCTCAAAGCGCAAGGTTTTACCATTTGCCGGGTGTTCGAAAGCCAGCAGGCCGGCATGCAGGGCTTGCCTGTGAAAACCGTTCACGAGGCTTTTGAGCGGCTCATCGAGCCTGTTTGCCTTGGTCTTGAAACCCGACCCGTAATCATCGTCTCCGATCAGCGGATGGCCAATGTGGGCCATGTGAACGCGGATCTGGTGGGTGCGTCCGGTTTCAAGACGGCATTCCAGCAGCGAGGCGAGCGCAGGCTGTTCGGCATTGCCGAAGCGCTCCTTCACCTGCCAGTGGGTAATGGCGTGGCGGCCGGAAGTCTTGACGACGGCAATCTTCTGACGGTTTGCCTGTGAGCGGGCCAGATTGGCGTTGATCGTGCCTTTCAGGCCGGAGGGTGCTCCCCAGACCAGAGCCGAATAGGCGCGTTCCAGCGGTCCGGTGCGGCCGTGGTCGGCAAACTGGGCTGCAAGGCCCTTGTGGGCCTGGTCGGTCTTGGCGACGACAAGCAGTCCGGAGGTGTCCTTGTCGATCCGGTGAACGATGCCGGGGCGCTTCACGCCGCCGATGCCGGAAAGGCTGTCACCGCAATGATGGATGAGTGCATTGACGAGGGTGCCGGTCCAGTTGCCGGCGCCAGGATGGACGACAAGCCCCGCCGGTTTGTCGACCACGATAAGGTGTTCGTCCTCAAAGACGACCGAGACGGGGATGTCCTCGCCCTTGGGCTCGGGGTCTTCCGCCTGCGGCAAAGTGAGGGTCAGGGCATCGCCTTCATTGACCCGGTATTTCGGCTCCACTATTTTCGCGCCGCCGACGGTGACGTCCCCGGACTTGATCAGGGACTGGATCCTGTTGCGGCTAAGGGCTTCCAGATGAGCCGCCAGCACCGCATCCAGCCGTTTCCCGGCATCGGCTGCATCAACTGTTAAACTGAAATCCTGGTCCAGACCGGCCGGATACTCGAGGGAATTGTCTGTCATGTCACAACCTGATTATCGGGATGAGGGGCCGGGTGAAAAGCCGCTTGATCCTGCGGCCGAACGCATCCAGGCCAAGCTGAAGCGTCTGTTGCTCGGCTCGTCCCTCGTCATGATCGCCGGCTTTATCGCTGTCTTTGCAGCAATTCTCTACAAGATCAACTCCAATAAGTCCGATGTTTCAGCCGATCAATATGCTGCAACAGTGGCAGTTGGCGCTGACGCGGAAATTTTGCAGGCCGACCTTTCGAACGGTCTCTTGCTGGTTCTGGTGCGCGAAGGCAGCAAGACGGCGCTACTGCGCTTCGATCCTGTCACGGGCAAGCAACTGGGTCGCACGGATTTTGTCGCGCGCTGACGTAGCGTCGCGCATACGGCGCGCGGTTATGAACAGGCATGTGACAGAAAAATGAAAATTAGGGCTTGCGTCTTTTGTCATGCAGCCGTATACGCACGGTCCTCGGCTTGAGGCACTGAGCTTCTCAAGCCCCGCGCGCCCATCGTCTAGCGGTCTAGGACGCCGCCCTTTCACGGCGGAAACACGGGTTCGAGTCCCGTTGGGCGTGCCATTTTTCCCCAAGGCACAAACAGCATATCCACATCCTGCGCACAGGGTTCTCCACCCGTTTGTGCACCGGTTACACGGAGTGCTGTGTTCGATCAGCTGGCAGTGCTGTCTTCCTGCTGGCCGGTCTCGATCAGCTCGACTTCCGCGTCTTGCGCGATCTGCGCGAAGTCTGGCGAGGGGCAATAATCCGTCACGAAAGTAGTGACCTGTCGCAGGTGTCCGACACGGACCGGTGCAGTGCGCTCGAACTTGGTGCTGTCGGCGGCCAGAATGACGTGCCTGGCGTTGTCCATGATGGTCTTGGTGACTTTCACTTCCCGGTAGTCGTAATCGAGCAGGGAGCCGTCGGGATCGATCGCGGAAGCGCCGATGACGGCAAAATCGACCTTGAATTGGCGCATGAAGTCCACCGCGGCCTCGCCGACAATGCCGCCGTCGGAATGGCGCAACACGCCACCGGCAATCACCACCTCGATCTGGGAATAGCCGCGCATCAGGCTGGCGACGTTGATGTTGTTGGTGATCACCATCAGGCCGCGATGCTGGAGCAGCGCCTGTGCGACCGCTTCCGTGGTGGTGCCGATGTTGATGAAGATGGACGCGTTGTCGGGAATGAGCGAGGCAACCTTCTCGCCGATGTCTGCCTTTTCCCTGCTGGAGATGATCCTGCGGGCCTCGTAGCCGACATTTTCGATGCCGGACGACAGCAGGGCCCCGCCATGGGTGCGCGCCAGCAGGCGCCGGTCGCAAAGCTCGTTGAGGTCCTTGCGGATCGTCTGCGGGCTGACATCAAACCGCCGGGCGAGATCGTCGACGCTGACGCGGCCCATCTGCCGTGCGAGTTCGAGAATGGCGTTGTGGCGTTCGATCAACATGTACGGCAGACTCATCCTGTGCATGACGGGCTGGCTGCGTTCCTGCATCTGCAAACGGAAATGCGGGCGAGGAGCAACAGCGCGTCAGGTTCGTTCAATATTCGGACGAATGTCCATCGGACTAGATGACCGGAGCGACCTGCTCAGATCAAGCCACATCTTTCTTTTTTTGTTTCGTGGCTTTCGTTTTCCGGTCGCTGTCTTGCGCGGCGCCTGTGCTTGCCGGCGTTGTTTCCGCTTCCGGCTTTGGCTTGTTCCGGCTGGAGGCAACGATCCTGCTTACCAGCGCTTCAGCCGCGTTGGCGATATCGCCGGATCTTGATTGAGCTTGTGTCGTGCCCTGGTCCGCGTCGGCCTGCAGATTTTCCTTGGAGGATGTCTCAGGCCGGTTGCGATCTTCCGGTGGGCTGTCCTTGGTCTGAAAAGAAACCGGGACGAAAGGCGGTGCCGGCTTTGCGGGAGCGCTTGCGGCAGAAGCATTGACGGCTGGAGACGCCTGACCGGTCAGCTTTTCGGCAAGGGCGCGGAAATCGCGGCGCAGATCCACGAGAGCAGGAACCGAGGACAGGTCCTTCTGCAGCTTTGCCATCTGGGCGGTGATCCGCTGAAGCGCACGGTCTTTTTCAGCAGCGTCGGCCTGGTAGCGGGCAGCTTCGCCGGAAAGCTTTTCCAGCTCGGCATCAAGATGTTTCTGGCGCTCGTTTTCCGGGAGCCTGGCTGCGTCCAGCATCAGCGACAGACGGGTGACTTCAGCCTGTGCGGACACATAGTTGGATTCGGTGTCAACCAATTGGGCTTCCAGTTCGGCGAGCCTCGTCTTGGCGGTTTCGCTGCGCGCTGCATCCATCTGGCCTGCAACAGTCGGCTCATACCGGGCCAGCTTGGCCTTCAAAGTGGCAACTTCCGCTTCAAGTCCGGTTATTGTGGCAAGTGCCATGGTGCCGGACGCCGGCAGCCAGCCGCTGTCGTCTTCTGCGGGTTCTTCCGGCTTCGCCTCGGCAGGCGTGTCTTCGGGGGTCTTGGTCCAGCTTTCCGCAAGAGCCCGTTCGGCTTCCGACAGCTTCTTTTTCAGGGAGGTCACTTCGGACGACAGCATGTCGACAGCGTGCTGATCACTTGCCTGGGCGGCGACCTTGGCTTCCAGGCCGGAAATCGTTTGCTTGTGAGATTTCGTCAGCGCTTCAACTTCCGCCCGCATCCGCGTGGTTTCGAGCTGAAACTTCGCAGCCTTCTCACGCTCGTTGTCGAGACGCTTCTCGACA
Source organism: Labrenzia sp. PO1 (assembly GCF_012273635.1). Lineage (NCBI taxonomy): Bacteria > Pseudomonadati > Pseudomonadota > Alphaproteobacteria > Hyphomicrobiales > Stappiaceae > Labrenzia > Labrenzia sp. PO1. The sequence goes on along the minus strand of NZ_JAAXCR010000001.1, from coordinate 1,512,167 downwards.
CGGCGCAATTCGACCGCATGGCGCGCGCGTTCCTGGTCCTGGGCAGCGCGGACTTCAGCGTAACTGGTCGGATTGACGGCGCGCAGGGCTTCTTCGGTCAGTCGGGCGGCCCGGCGGTAAAATGCGGGCAGGATTGCCAGTCCGATCAGGCCGGCGGTGCAAAACCCCAGCGCCACATACATCGCTGCTTCAATCAAGTCCGGCTCCCGGTTACGTTCTAAAAAACGCCCACAACTCCATCATTAGACGACAGTAGGCCTGCCGCCAAGTGTCCTGCGTGGAACGAATGCAACCCGTCTTCGTCGCCAGGTTGCGACAGCCGCCTTCCTGGTCCGATCAGAACGGGTTCCAGGTCGGCTTGTCGGTGAACTTCAGGTATCCCATGTTCAGCCCGAGACGGGCGCCGACACCGGCGCGCACAGGCACCAGCACGATTTCGTTGTTCAAGAGCACGGTCATGCCGACCCCGCCGACCAGGTAAGCCGATCCGTTGACACCGGCAAAGCGGGTGTAGAGGGAGTTCACGGTGGGCAGGTTATAGACCAGCATCATCACCCGGGCACCATCCGCGCCAAAGTCCCAGCCAACGGACGGGCCTTGCCAGAACAGCTTGTGAGTGCCGGCGTTGCGTGTGTAGAGGTTGCCTTCGCCATAGCGGGCGCCGGCGATGAGCGCTCCGGAGCCTTCTTCCCCAAGCACGTAACCGTTCGGTTCGCCGTAGCTGGAGAAGGCCTTCTCGACGACTGATGCAAGCCCACCCGAAACAGAGCCGAAGAACTGGTGACCTGCCTGCAGGATTTCGTCCTGGTCGTAGGTCTGTCCAGACGGAATGGGCTCGTTGCCGGAATTCTGGGAGTACGCCGGGTTGGAAAACGCAAATGCACACAAGGCCAGGAACGCAGCCGATATCAGGGATACAACTCGCCGGGAACTTTGTGCCATTCGATATTCTCCCAAAATCTGTTGGCCGCGCCGATTGTTGCCGCTCGGTCAGACCGCAATGTTAAACTGATGCAATATCATGCTGATTCGCATGAGATGGTGCACCTTACATAAGCCGAATCAATGGAAAGCTGGCCTCAAAAAAAGACAAGGTTATGTCTTTGTGCTGTATTGATCCTGCTCTCCTGTCTTTTTGCGGGGAAAGTCTTCGCACGTCCCCAGGTTTTCGTTCCCGATCCGATCACGGGATACGCGCTCGGCGGACATGACCCGGTGAGCTATTTCGTCGATGGTTACCCGCGCAAGGGAAAGCGGAACCATGTGCACAAATGGGGTGGCACGGAATGGATCTTCGTCAATGAAGGCAATCTTGCCGCCTTCAAGCGGGATCCTGAAGCCTATGCGCCGCTTTTTGCCGCCTGCGGCGGGTATGCGCTGTCCGAGGGCTTTGGCACGGCCGGCAATCCGTTCATCTATGCCATTGTCGACGGACGACTGGTCTTTTTCCATTCGGTGGTCAACCGGTTCCTGTTCGTCGTCAACGGCAGCCAGCTGATGACGGCGGCCCAAGACAATGCCGAACGGGTCGGCTGCGTGCCGATGCGGTAGGTGGTTACCCGGTTAAACTGCTCCCGGACGCCGGAAAAGGCGGATTTCGGGGCAAACTTTCATCTGGATGACATGGTTTGCTGCCCGCCGCTGCCTTGGCAGCCGCTGTGCGGATGTGTAACTCTTGCAGCCACAATATCGAATCAGTTTCCGCCGCCTCCTCAAGAAGAGCCTCAAAACGCCATGTCTGCACTAAAAGAGCTTTCCTCTCTTGATCTTGCCGCCCTGGTGGCCAGCCGCGTCTGCCACGACATCATTTCTCCTGTCGGGGCGATAACCAACGGGTTGGAAGTGCTTGACGAGGAGGGGTCGGAGGACATGCGTGAATTCGCCATGGACCTCATCCGCAAGAGCGCGCGCCAGGCATCTGCAAAACTGCAGTTCGCCCGTCTTGCCTTCGGTGCTGCAGGCTCGGCAGGCGCGGAGATCGACCTGGGGGACGCTCAGGTCGTTGCCACCGGGTTCATGGAAAACGAAAAATCCGATCTAAATTGGCAATTGACCCGGCACCTGATGCCGAAGAACTACGTAAAACTACTTCTCAACTTGATCCTCATCGCCAACCAGTGCGTTCCGCGCGGTGGAGAAATCAAGGTTGAAATGGAAGGCGACCCACAATCTCCGTCCTTCACGCTTCAGGCCAGCGGTCTCAATCCGCGCATTCCGCTCGGAATGAAGGAAACTCTGAGCGGAGAAGAGCCTGAACGGGTCGATGCGCACTCGGTTCAGCCGATCTACACGTTGCTGCTCGCCCGTGAATGCGGCATGGTATTAACGATAGATAAACAAGAAGAGTTGGTAAAAATAACGGCCCTCTTGGCAGAATAAACAAGGCCTTCAAAAGTCTCCATCCGCTTCAGCGTATCTTAACTGTTTGCCGTCAACCTAGCTCTCATGGACTTCTCGGTCCAGACGTCCCTTTTGGGATGCGGAACCAGTAACAAGTCGGGTGAGAGCAGGCCATGGACGACCTCCTCAGGGAATTCATTACAGAGACGAACGAAAGTCTCGATGTTGTTGACGTTGAGCTCGTAAAATTCGAGCAGGAACCGAACAACGCGACTATCCTAGATAATATTTTCCGCCTGGTGCACACGATCAAGGGCACCTGTGGCTTCCTGGGTCTTCCCCGTCTTGAAGGTATCGCGCATGCGGCTGAAACCCTCATGGGCAAGTTCCGCGATGGCGCTCCTGTCACGCAAGAGGCCGTTTCCCTCATTCTGACCTCGATCGACCAGATCAAGGACATTCTGGGTGAACTGGAAGCTGCCGAAGGCGAAGAGCCGCAAGGCGACGACAGTGAGCTGATCGGCCAGCTGGAAGAGATGTCCGCGAAAGCTGATGCTGCCATGAAGGGTGGCGCAGCCGTTACGGAAGCGCCTGTGGCTGAAGCCGTTGCGGCAGAGCCTGAAGCGCCTGCCGAAGAAGCTGCCGCCGAGCAAGCTCTTGAACGTCCGCTCCGTCCTGGCGAAGTGTCGCTGGACGAACTGGAGCGCGCGTTCCGCGAAACCGAAGTTGAAGTCGAAGTCGCCGAGCCGGAAGTTCCGGAACTCGAAGAGATCGTCGACGAAGCCGATGAGCCAGAGCCTGCTCCCGTTGCGGTCAAGGCAGAAGCCAAGGCGGCTGCGAAAGCCCCGGCGAAAAAGGCTGGCGGCGAAGGCGGCGAGAAGAAATCCTCCGGTGGCGGTGTTTCCAACCAGAGCATCCGCGTTGCGGTCGACACGCTCGAGCACCTGATGACCATGGTGTCCGAACTGGTGCTGACCCGGAACCAGCTTCTGGAAATCGTACGCCGCCATGAAGACAGCGAATTCAAGGTGCCGCTGCAGCGTCTGTCGAATGTAACTGCCGAACTGCAGGAAGGCGTCATGGCGACGCGCATGCAGCCGATCGGCAATGCCTGGCAGAAACTGCCGCGCATCGTTCGCGATCTCAGCCAGGAACTTGAAAAGCCGATCGAACTGGAAATGATCGGTGCGGATACCGAACTGGACCGCCAGGTTCTCGAGATGATCAAGGACCCGCTCACGCACATGGTCCGCAACTCGGCCGACCATGGTCTTGAGCGTCCGGATGAGCGCCGCTCCGCAGGCAAGCCTGAAAAGGGTACCATTACCCTGGCGGCTTACCATGAAGGCGGCCACATCATCATCGAAGTTCGCGATGACGGTAAGGGCATCGACGTCGACAAGGTGAAGGCGAAGGTCGTGGAACGCGGCCTGGCGTCGGAAGCCGAAGTCGACAAGATGACGGACGCCCAGATCCACAAGTTCATCTTCGCAGCCGGGTTCTCCACGGCCGCAAAGGTCACGAGCGTGTCCGGCCGCGGCGTCGGCATGGATGTCGTTCGCAACAACATCGAACTGATCGGCGGTACTGTCGACCTGCGCTCTACCCAGGGCAAGGGCTCGAGCTTCATCATCAAGATCCCGCTGACGCTTGCCATTGTTTCGACGCTGATCGTCGAAGCCGGCGGCGACCGGTTCGCCATCCCGCAGCTTTCCGTTGTCGAACTGGTCCGCGTGCAGACCAATTCGGAACACCGTATAGAGCGGATCAAGGACACCCCGGTCCTGCGCTTGCGCAACAAGCTGCTGCCGCTGGTGCACCTGTCCCAGCTCCTCGGTATCTATGAGGGCGAAAACGCGGACGAGGCGATTGATGCGGACAACGGCTTTATCGTTGTCATGCAGGTCGGTAGCCAGACATTCGGCGTGGTTGTCGACGGTGTCTTCCATACGGAGGAAATCGTGGTCAAGCCGATGTCGACGATGCTGCGCAACCTCGGCATGTTCTCCGGCAACACCATCCTGGGCGACGGTTCCGTGATCATGATCATCGATCCGAACGGCATCGCCGGTGCCATGGCAAGCCATGCATCCAGCGCGGTCACCGAGAATCAGGAAGACGAACGGGAAGACCTGCAGAGCCGCGCGATTTCCGGCCAGAGCTCGATCTCGCTTCTGCTGTTCCGTGCCGGTGCGCCGGAACCCAAGGCCGTGCCGCTGTCTCTGGTCACGCGCCTGGAGGAGTTCGAGGTCTCCAAGATCGAACGGTCGAACGGCCGCGATCTGGTCCAGTACCGCGGTGCGCTCATGCCGCTCGTCTATCTGAACGAAGGCGACAGCCACAAGTCGGAAGGCACGCAGCCGATGCTGGTGTTCTCCGATGCGGGACGCTCCATGGGCCTCGTGGTCGACGAGATCGTCGACATCGTCGAGGACCGCATGAACATCGAAGTCGGTTCGGAACGTCCGGGCATCCTCGGCTCTGCCGTGGTGAAGGAACGTGCGACCGAGATCATCGACCTCGGCTACTATCTGCCGCAGGCCTTTGAAGACTGGTTCATGCGCAAGGAAATGGACATCGAGGCGCTGACGAAGAAGGTTCTCTTCGTGGATGACTCGTCCTTCTTCCGCAACATGCTGACACCGGTTCTGAAGGCTGCCGGCTACGATGTGACCACCTGTACCGGTCCACATCAGGCGTTCGAACTTCTGGAAAACGGCGACAAGTTCCATGCGATCGTCAGTGACATCGAAATGCCGGAAATCAACGGCTTCGAGTTCTGTGAATCGCTGCGCCGCGATCCCCGGTTCCGCAATATTCCGATCCTGGCCCTGTCGTCCATGGTGACGCCGGCCTCGATCGAACGCGGCCGCCAGGCGGGCTTTGACGACTATGTCGCCAAATTCGACCGTCCGGGCCTGATCGCCGCCCTGAAAGACGTCTTCTCCGGTGAAATGGGAGCTGCAGCATGAGTGTGCTGGAACACAAACTGACCGCGGAGCAAAAAGCCGCAAGTGACATGATCCAGTATGTGACCGTGGTCATCGGCGGCCAGCTGTTCGGCCTGCCCATTTCCCAGGTTCACGACGTGTTCGTGCCGGAAAGCGTAACTCGCGTGCCGATGTCCGCACCCGAGGTTCAGGGTGTCCTGAACCTCCGTGGACGCATCGTCACCGCAATCAACATGCGCCGCCGCCTTCACTTGCCTCCGCTGAAGGAAGGGCAGATGATGGCCGTGGGCATCGAGTACAAGCAGGAAAGCTACGGCCTTGTCATCGACACGGTTGGTGAGGTGCTGACGCTGCCGTCCGCATCTGCAGAGCCCAACCCGTCGAACCTGGATCGCCGTTGGGCCGAGATCTCCGGAGGCGTCCATCGTCTGGACGGCCGCCTGATGGTCATTCTGGATGTCGACCGTCTGCTTGGTGCGATGTTCACCGAACCCATGGCTGCAGCATAACTGGGCCGCAATGGCCATTGAGTGGAGTTACGCCTGATGAAACAGTGCCTCGTAGTAGATGACTCAAGCGTCATCCGGAAGGTGGCTCGCCGCATTCTCGAGGATATGAATTTCGAGATTACGGAAGCGGAAGACGGCCAGAAGGCGCTTGACGAATGCCGCAAGACCATGCCGGACGCGATCCTGCTGGACTGGAACATGCCCGTCATGGACGGACTTGAGTTCCTGACCAGCTTGCGTGCGGAAGAAGGCGGAGAAAACCCGATCGTCGTATTCTGCACGACCGAAAACGATGTTGCTCACATTGCCCGCGCCATCCGCGCCGGTGCAAACGAGTACATCATGAAACCGTTTGACCGCGAAATCGTGGAAGCCAAGTTTCAGGAAGTCGGTCTTATCTAGTTTCGAGTTGGGCAGTCTAAATGGCGTTTGCGCAAAGAAGCATAACTGCGGGCACGAGTCCGGGCAGCGACCCCATCAAAGTCATGGTCGTAGATGACGCTGTCGTCATCCGCGGACTCCTGACACGCTGGCTCGGTGAAGACAAAAGTCTGAAAGTCGTCAGCTCGCATCGCAACGGCAAGCTTGCTGTAGAAGATATCGAAAAAAGCAATCCGGACGTCGTCGTTCTCGACATCGAGATGCCGGAAATGGACGGCATGACGGCCTTGCCGCTCATGCTGGCGAAGAAGCGCGATCTCGTCGTGATCATGGCTTCGACGCTGACCCGCCGCAACGCGGAAATCAGCTTGAAGGCCCTGTCTCTGGGCGCGGCCGACTATGTGCCGAAGCCGGAATCGACTTCCGAGGTCACGACGTCCATCGATTTTCGCCGTGAGCTGATCGAGAAGGTCAAGGCTCTTGGGGCACGTGCACTGCGCATGCGCGGTCCCGCGCGCACCATGCGTGCAGAAACCAGCGCAGGCCGCACCGCGCAGCCGGTCAGACCGATTTCTGCGCGTCCGGCAACGGATACACGGGCGACCTTTCGCGGAGCTGCTCAACCGGCGGGAGCTGCTGCCGGTGCAGTGAAGTACCAGACACGTCCGTACTCTTCCGCGCGTCCGCGCATCCTTGCGATCGGTTCCTCGACGGGCGGTCCGCAGGCGCTGCAGGAAGTCATGCGCGAAGTCGGTACGGCCATGAATGATGTGCCGGTGGTCATCACCCAGCATATGCCGCCAACCTTCACTGCCATTCTGGCCGAGCATATGGGCAAGGCTGCCCTGCGTCCGTCCAAGGAAGGTGAAGATGGCGAAGTGCTGAAGCCCGGCAATATCTATGTCGCGCCTGGCGGCAAGCACATGATCGTGGAAAAGGACGGCGGTGTCGCCAAGATCCGGCTGACCGACGGTCCTCCCGTGAATTTCTGCAAGCCTGCCGTCGATCCCCTGTTCGACAGCGTTGCGAAGGTATTCGGTTCGGCAAGCCTGGGTGTCATCCTGACCGGTATGGGTCATGACGGCGCTGAAGGCGTCAAGACGATTGCAGCAGGCGGCGGCAGCGTGATCACGCAGGACGAAGCCACAAGCGTGGTCTGGGGCATGCCGGGCGCAGCTGCACAAACGGGCGTCTGCAGCGAAATTCTACCCTTGAAGGAGATCGGCCCGAAGATCTCGCGCGTTCTGAAGGGGAACACGAGATGACCCCGAGCGAGTTCGAGTTTCTGAAAAACTTCCTGAAGACCCGTTCCGGCCTGGTTCTGTCGAACGACAAGCAATACCTGGTCGAAAGCCGTCTTCTGCCGATTGCACGCAGTTCCAAGCTGGAAACACTCAGTGCGGTGATCCAGCAGCTTCAGCGCGGCACCAACAGAGCGCTGGAAACGGACGTCGTCGAGGCGATGACGACCAACGAGTCGTTCTTCTTCCGCGACAAGACACCGTTCGAGCACTTCAAGGACACGATGCTGCCGGCGCTGCTGGAAAGCCGCGCGACACGCAAGCAGATCAAGATCTGGTGTGCGGCTGCCTCGACCGGGCAGGAGCCTTATTCCCTTGGCATCTGCCTGAAGGAAGATGCGGCCAAGATGGCTGGCTGGCGAACCCGGATCCTGGGTACGGACCTCTCCAACGAAGTGCTGGAAAAGGCCAAGACCGGCCTTTACAGCCAGTTCGAGGTTCAGCGTGGTCTGCCGATCCAGATGCTGCTGAAATACTTCGAGCAGAAGGGTGACATGTGGCAGATCAATGCCGGCATGCGCGCCATGATCGAATGGAAGAAGCTGAACCTGCTGGAAAGCTTCACCCATCTGGGCGAGTTCGACATCATTTTCTGCCGCAACGTGCTGATCTACTTCGATCAGGCAACCAAGACGGAAATCCTCGGCCGGTTGGCGAAATCCTTGCCGGATGACGGTTATCTCGTTCTCGGTGCCGCAGAAACCGTGGTCGGTCTGACGGATGCCTTCAAGCCGGTGCCCGGTAAGCGAGGCCTCTTCCAGAAGAAACAGGCTGCACAGGCCGCGACCGGCACGGCAGCAACGCCGCGCCTGGCCGTGGGAGCTGGAGCAGGCTTGGGTCTGCAGCGTTAAACCTGCGTCCCTCCTTCAGCACGGTTCGGACATTTCGGATCAAGTTCAAAGGCGGCCTCTGGCCGCCTTTTTCATTCGCTGCACCGTGAAGGAATCCCGTCAAAAAAGCGGTCTGTTGCGCGTGAGCAAGGTTTTGAAATTCATTTTGTTCGTTCGCTCTCGTGAAGTTTATCCGGCTGGCGGCGAACAGCACTTGTCTGCATCTGCATCCATTCCATTTTCACGAACGTAAGCTTTGCGTCCTGCCGGGCACTCGGGGTGTTCGACTGCGGGACTGTTTTCATGAATCGGAATTGCAGGGAGTGGGAATATGACCGAGATAAAAGTTGAACTCACACGTCGCGCGGCGCTTCTGGGAGCAGGTGGAGCGCTTGCCGGGGCAGGTCTTGCCGGAACCACCGTTGTCCATGCGGCTGCAGAGAAGCAGGCCGCTGTGCCGGCACCCGTCGCCCGCTATTCCGTAGGCGGGTTCGAGGTGACCACCCTGCACGACGGTGCGGTCTCCCTGACCGAACCGCAGAAGACCTTCGCCATGAATGTGGACGCGGATACATTTTCTGCGACCAATGCCGATAACTTCCTGCCCAACGACAGTTTCCAGATCAGTTTCACGCCAACGCTCGTGAACACGGGCAGCGAACTGATCCTGTTCGACACCGGCAATGGCGAAGGTGCCCGGCCAGGTCGTGGCAAGATGCGTGCTGCGCTGGAAAATGCGGGATACACGCCGGAGCAGGTTGACGTGGTGGTGCTGACGCACATGCATCCCGACCACGTCAGCGGTCTGATGGAAGGTGGCTCGCCGACCTTTGCCAATGCCCGCTATGTGACAGGGCAGAAGGAATATGACTTCTGGGCGGCAATGGATGCCGAAGCCAATGGGGTGACCAAGCTGATGGCGAGCCACGTCAAACCGTTGGCGGAGAAAATGACTTTCCTCGATGACGGCGGCAGCGTGACGACGGGTGTCACCGCGATGGCTGCTGCAGGTCATACCCCCGGTCACATGATCTACATGCTTGAAAGCGACGGCAAGCAGCTTGCCATAACAGCGGATACCGCCAACCACTACGTCTGGTCGCTGGCGCATCCCGAATGGGAAGTGCGTTTCGACATGGACAAGGAAGGCGCCGCGGCCACCCGCAAGACGGTGTTCGGCATGCTGGCCGCCGACAAGATCCCGTTCGTGGGCTATCACATGCCGTTCCCGGCGGTCGGCTACGTGGAGACCAACGACAGCGGTTTCCGCTATGTCCCTGCGTCATACCAGCTGCAGCTCTGATCCTGCCAGCGCAAGTGCGGAAAGGCCGGCGGCAACGCCGGCTTTTTTGTTTTCGCCGGACAGTTACGAGTTTCCGTCTGGTAGTGAAAATGTCATAAACGTGTGAAAGCCTTCTTCTCGTTACTTCAGGTTGAGGCGCGCATGTCAGACCATATCTATCAGGCCATTTGGAACGAAGATGCCGAACGGTTCAGCGTCGGCACGCGCAACGTGGATGGCGACTGGACGGACATGACAGCCGACATTCTGCTGGACGAGCAGGTGAAGGCCAAAGGGTCCCGCCAGATCGACCTGGCCGCGAACCCGCTCTTTGCCCGGGTCGATTTCGACAAGATGGCGGCGAGCGACCTGTACCAGACTTTCATCCGGCTTCTGGACAACTACGCGGTCCACTTTCGCGATCCGGAAACCATTTCGCCTGCCGAGCGAGACGAGATCGAAGGGTTTCTCGATCTGGTGATTGCAAGCCGGCCGATGCAGATCGCCTTCGAGCATATTTCTGCCGAGCTCGTCAGGGACATGACCGCTGAAACCTTCCGGCAGGATCTGTTCCGGATGTGGTTCGAGGTCTACACCAACTTCTTCCGGGGCAAGTCGACCCACTTCTGCACCGGCTTCGAGCATGTTTTCGTCGGCGAGGGCAAATACAAGAAAGGGGCGAATTCCGCCTCGGAGAAGGGCGAAATCTCCGGTTATCACTCCTGGGTGAAATTCGCGCTCGATGAGCTCAACAACCGGGTCGACTACCTTGGCTACAAATACGATCTCGGAGGTCCTGGACCGGAAAATCCCCATGTCGTGACGCTTCAGATGGTCTGGAACCACCAGGACATGACCGGCAACCTTGTCGCTGAGCTCTTCAAGAGCAAGGGTGGATTTTTTGTCGGCAGCAGTCCTGCGTGCGAATTCGCACTCGGCACGCTTGCCTATTACGAAGGCCTGCACGGCTTGCTCACCAACCAGAAGAAGCGCGTTCAGCTCGGTGAGGGCAAGTTCGATCTGGTAATGTATCACGAGACCACGGCTGATGGCTCGCTGGGACAGCACATCCGCTCATTCTACCCTGTGTTCCTTGGCGACGGCAGCACCCGCACGGACGATTCTGGCAATGTGGTCGTGCGTCCAAGAACCGTTGAAATGCAGAATGACGGTCCGCTTCGCATTCTTTCGGCTTTGCCGAACCCGCCGGGGGATGACCAGGGCACGGAATGGGTGGAGATCTGGAATGCCGGTGCAGCGGACATCGACCTCACGGGCTACGAACTGCGGGACAAGATGGGCAGGCCGCAGCCGGTGGAGGCGGTTGTTCTGATTGCAGGTGCCGTTTTGAAAGTGTCGGTGACGCGGGCGACGGTCCATCACATGCAGATGTCGAACCGCAAAGGGTTGATTACCCTGCATGACAGTTCCGGCGAGATGCTGGCGTCAGTCAATTACGGGCAGGCGGGGGAAGGGGCTGTGCTGACCTTTGCCGAGCGCGCAGGTGGCCAAGGCTAGAACAGCCTTGTCACATCCAACCCTCAGCAACAAAAAGCCCCGGCAGTGCCGGGGCTTTTAAAACGTCAACGTCTGATGCTGGATCAGGCGGCTGCTTCGACGTCCGGCTCGCGCAGAACGTAACCTCGGCCCCACACCGTTTCAATGTAGTTCTTGCCGGAGGTTGCAGCTGCCAGCTTCTTGCGAAGCTTACAGATAAACACGTCGATGATCTTCAGTTCCGGCTCGTCCATGCCGCCATAGAGATGGTTCAGGAACATCTCCTTGGTGAGCGTCGTTCCCTTGCGCAGGGAGAGAAGCTCCAGCATCTGGTATTCCTTGCCGGTCAGATGCACACGCTGGCCGCCGACTTCGACGGTTTTGGTGTCCAGGTTGACCTTCAGGTCGCCAGTGACGATGACCGACTGTGCGTGCCCCTTGGAGCGGCGGACGATTGCGTGGATACGCGCGACCAGCTCGTCCTTGTGGAACGGCTTGGTCATGTAATCGTCGGCGCCGAAGCCGAGGCCGCGAACCTTGTCTTCGATACCCGCGTTACCGGAAAGGATCAGGATCGGTGTCTTGACCTTGGAAACGCGTAGTGTCCGGAGAACCTCGTAACCGGACATGTCCGGCAGGTTCAAATCCAACATAATGATGTCGTAATCGTACAGTTTGCCGAGGTCGATGCCTTCCTCGCCAAGATCTGTCGTGTAGACGTTGAAGTTCTCGGACTTCAGCATCAGCTCGATGCTCTGCGCCGTGGCGCTGTCATCCTCAATCAACAATACACGCATGCCAATCCCCTTGTTCTGCCTTTCCTGGGCAAGTCGCAACGGCTCTGTCGGTGCCTGCTACGAAGGACTGATGTTAACCCCGACTCAAAGCTATCGGTTAATGGTTAACAAAATATGATTCGTAACGGCAAGCTCTGGAGAGAGGAAACTGTGAACAACACTCAACTTATTGAATCCCCAGAAAAAATTCGGATTCACAAATCTTAATGTTGAACTTTAAGAACCGGCGCTAACCGATTCCGTTCAGATTCCTTTCAACAAAGCCGTTTTGACTTCGAAATGGCTCTCGCTTGTCAGCCTTCCAAAGGTTAAGATTAACCAGAGTCGTAAACGATCGGTTACCAAAACCGTTAACGAGGGAAGGAATCTTACGTGAAGGCGCTTTTCGCCGAGATTGATTCGCTCATGCCGACCGAAATTTATGGCCGGGTGACTGCGGTTCAGGGACTTCTCGTCGAGATTGCGGGCCCTATTCACGAAATGAGTGTCGGCTCGAGATTGTTGATCGACAACGGTGAGGATAACCCGAAAGTGCCCGCAGAGGTTGTGGGTTTTCGTGAGGGACACGCACTTTGCATGCCTTTTTCCGGGCTCGAAGGCGTGCGAATGGGTTGCAAAGCCGTGATTCAATCGCGTGACAGCGTGGTTCATCCGGCAAATGCCTGGCTTGGCCGAGTGATTAACGCACTTGGTGAACCGATTGATGGTAAAGGAAGTCTTGTTCATGGCGGAGTGCCTCGCAAATTGCGAAGTTCGCCTCCGCCGGCCTCCGAACGTAAACGAGTTGGACCGCCCCTGGATCTCGGCGTTCGCGCACTTAATACATTCGTAACCTGTTGCGAGGGGCAGCGAATGGGCATTTTTGCCGGCTCCGGCGTCGGCAAGTCCGTGCTGATGTCCATGCTGGCGCGCAACACAAAGTGTGATGTCGCGGTGATCGGCCTTATCGGCGAACGCGGTCGAGAGGTTCAGGAGTTCATCGAGGACGATCTGGGCGATTCGGGGCTGGAGCGCTCCGTGGTTGTCGTCGCGACCTCAGATGAAAGTGTTCTGATGCGGCGGCAGGCCGCCTATCTGACCATGACTGTTGCCGAACATTTCCGCGATGAAGGCAAGAACGTGCTGTGCATGATGGACTCGGTAACGCGATTCGCCATGGCACAGCGCGAAATCGGCTTGTCGATCGGCGAGCCGCCGACCTCCAAGGGCTATACGCCGACTGTCTTCACCGAATTACCGCGACTTCTGGAGCGGGCCGGCCCCGGCAAGGAGAACAGCGGATCGATCACCGGCCTTTTCACTGTTCTTGTGGAAGGTGACAATCACAACGAGCCTGTGGCCGACGCGGTGCGCGGTATTCTCGATGGCCACGTGGTGATGGAGCGCGGCATTGCCGAGCGTGGCCGTTATCCTGCAATCAATGTGCTGAAATCCGTGTCGCGAACCATGCCGCGCTGTGTGCCGCCGGAGCAGCTCCCGGTTCTGCGCAGGGCCCGACAGCTTCTGTCGACTTATACGGACATGGAAGAATTGATCCGGCTGGGCGCATACCGGAAGGGATCCGACCCGACCGTGGACGAAGCCATCTACAGGTTCGACATGATCGACGAATTCCTGAATCAGGGAAAAGACGAAGCGACATCACTTTCTGACGGGTATGAGCAACTTGCCAACCTTTTGGAAATGACTCAGGGGTAGACTGCCCGTGTTAGGGGAGTATTGAGTAATGAAAACCCGAGACAGTTTGATCCGTTTGAAGCGGTTTCAGGTTGACGAGAAACGACGACAGCTTGCTCAGATCGAGAGCATGATCGCCGAGTTCAACCGTATGGCCGATGAACTCGATGACCAGATCCGGTCGGAGCAGGAGCGGGTCGGTATTACGGATGTCACGCATTTTGCCTATCCGACGTTTGCCAAGGCCGCAGCGGACCGTCGCGACAACCTGCGCAATTCCGCGCATGAACTGGACGACCAGCTGCAACGTGCCCAGGACGAGCTCAGCGAGGCGATCGAGGAGCTGAAGAAGTTCGAGCAGCTGGAAGAACGCGACCAGCAGCGCGAGCGCACAGCCCAGGAACTGGCGGAGCAGGATCAGCTCGACGAAGTTGCTGCGCGGGCTCGAGGCCGATAACGGCTTACTGAACTTCCCTAAAAACAGCCGGTCTCCGAATGGGGGCTGGCAGGGCTTGATATACGTTCTTATATTCCTGATCGTTGCTCGCGGCGGTCAGGTTTTGTGCTTTCCGATCCGGGTGATATAGGAATTGGTGCTCCTCCCGGTGTTGCCGGGCGCAGGTGCCGCTATAAGTTTACGCGATAGCCAGGGTACGGCAGTTTCAATGCGATTTTTTCTGGCTTTGCTGCTTCCCGTTTCCACTTTCTCGTTCGCCCTCGGACTGACGCAGCCGCTCATGCGGTTCGAGCGCCTCTATTTTCTGGAAGACCGACCGACGCTGATCGAAATGGTGACCAGCCTCTATCACGAGGGCGATGCGGTTCTTGCCGCGATCGTGGCGCTGTTTTCGATCGGGTTTCCTGCGCTGAAGATCCTTCTGATCCATGTGGCCGTGCTTAGTGGTGCCAAGACGCGTTCGCTTGCGCTCCTGTCGATGGTCAGCAAGTGGTCGATGCTGGATGTCATGCTGGTGGCGTTGGTGCTTTTTGCCGCCAAGACAAGTGGACTGGCGGCAGCCGCCATTTTGCCGGGCCTCTGGTTCTACGCGGCCGCGACCCTGTCGACGGCAATCGCCGCGACGCTTTGTTCCAAAAGCTGAACTCTCGAAAAACACGGGCTAGAAAAAGCGCTGACAAGGTTGCTCTTCGATGAGTCGGTTGGCGCGAAGCAACGCTGGCGTTGTCGCTACATTGCCGCGACACGTCCGGGACGATCACCCGTGGGTCTTGGTTTCTTTTCCCGCCGGTTCGCCTGGAAATCACCGCATCGGGATTGTTTGGTCTGTGCCGTGCTGTCGAGAAACTTCTTGTAGGTGGCCGTCCATTCGGAGCCCTGCGTTGCCGGGATCTTCAAATGGTCGCAGCGAACCTTGGCGAAAAGGGCGAAGGTCGGCGTGTCGAGGCCGGCTTTCTCCGCGGTTCTGAGAACCAGATCCTTCTTGCCGTTGAAGACCGCATCCTTGAGTGCCTTCTGGGCCGTTCGTCCGCGCGCGCTGAGCAGTTCGATCGCGTGATTGAAGCGGCCATCCTGCAGCAACAGAATCATAAGCTCGTTGACGGTGATTTCCGCACGCTCCGCTTCCCGCCACAGGAGGGTCATGTCCGGATTGTTGAGGGCATCGCCGAACTCCCGGCGCAGCACCTTCAGTCTTGCGATCTGGTCCAGTTGATCCTGCGACAGGGAGCCTTCGATGATACTGCGCAGGCGCTTCTTGGTTTCATCGTCCACAAGCGGCAGCAAGGCCCGGCACACTGCAGGGGAAAGATCGGAGCGCAGGCACAGGTCCTCGCGCAGGACCACGTCTTCCGTGGCGTATTTGACGAAACTCAGCATGGTTTCGCGGGACAGTTTGATCTCACGGTTGCCGGCCAGAATGCGGTGCACCGGGCGGTCGCCTTTTTCGGCAATGGCATCTGAGACTTCGGGCGAGAGGTCGGTGCGGCGGGCAATCACCTGCAGGTGACTGTTGCTCAGCCGTTCGACAAAGTCGATCAGGTCTTCCTGGGTCAGCGCGGGGCTTTGCGCAAGCAGCGGCATGGCCACATTGACGTCGTCTTCGGCGATCTTGCGGGCAAGTTCCGGCGGCGTGTTGACTTGCGAAGCGAGCTTGTGCGCCAGCCTGGCACGATCCCTGGGCGAGCCGACACTGTACAATTTGATGATCACTTCGGAGAAGATTGCCAGTTCCCGGTCGGTCCGCTCATCGAGGTTCGCGATCACAAGTTCGCTCACCTGCGCGAACAGCCGTCGTCGCGCCTCGTCTGTGCCTTCCTGTGCAAGTTTGATCAAGGACCTGGGCATCCTTCCTCCTCGTCGGGCCAGATTGGCGCCCATATTGTTATTATTACGTTACCCGATAAATGGAGGCTGGCATATTACCTTGCGTAAAGGTGAAATCTTTTTGCGATTTCCAGTGAATCCTTGTTTCTGCTGGTTTTGACACGGTCGTTACTGCACGGGAAACTTGCGTTTTATAATAGTACCTAAAAAATGTCCGAAGACAGCAGTCTGAACCCTTTTCATCCGCGAGCGTTCCTCCATATTGTCCCTGCCATGGCCGGATCCCCGCCGGTCTTCCTGGAATTGACAAGAGTTTGAAATGAAGATTTTGCGCTGCTGCCTCTTTGCCCTGATGACAATGATGCTTGCCGGGTTGGCTCCGGTTCTGGCTCAGGAAAGCGGGGGGCAAGCCCCGGCGCAGGAGCAGACGCCACCGGCCGATGTCGAACAGGCGAGCCAGGCCCTGATAAAGGTCCTGAACGACCCTGAAAGCCGGGCGGCGTTGATCGATCTCTTGCAGAAAAGCACAGGGAACGGTCAGCCTGCTGATGGTGACAGGCAGGTTCCCGGGAATGAAGCTGCAATTCCGGTTGAGGGTATCTCCCAACCCCTGCAACAGGAAAACTTTGCCCTGCGGATCGGTGAATACACACGGGTTCTGGTAGATGACGCGGGGTATCTGCTGGAGCAGGCAATGCGCTCGTTGAACGGCCTGGTTCTGGTCGCGCGCGGCGATATTCCGGTGAAATGGGACCGGGTCGAGGATATCGCGATCCAGGTCGGCATCGTGCTTCTTGCGGCTTATCTCGGCTTTTTTGCCAGCCAGCTGATCGCGAAGGCACTCTATCCGCGCATGTCGCTTTATGCGCGTTACGGCGGTGGGCTGACGCGCAGTTTCATTCTTGTTCTGACATCGGTCGTCGATGCAGTGACGGTAGGCGTCGGTTGGGCCGTCGGCAACGCGGCGGCCCTGGCAAGCTTCGGTGGAATAAATGCAGGCGTAACACTTCAGGAAAGTCTCGCGCTGAACGCGTTTTTCATCCTTGGCATGGCCAACGTCTCGCTGCGCTTCATATTTGCGCCGGGGCGGCCGGAACTGCGGTTGCTGCCGTTCACCGATGAAAGTTCGCTCTACTGGTACGGCCGTTTGCGGTTGTTCATGTACTGGATGGTCTTCGGCCTGTTCCTGGCCGTGCCGATCGCCAATGTTGCGGTATCCTTCGTGCTCGGCAACGCCTTGCGGTTCCTCGTCGTGCTTCTCGGGATGATCTATCTTCTGGTGCTGGTGCACCAGAACAGGCACCGGGTAAACGAGGGGGCGCGGGATTACGCCGAGCATCTGCAAAGCGCTCTTGCCAAGCGGGCGCTCGTGCTCGTCGGTCAGCTCTGGCACCTGGCTGCCTACGGCTATATCGCGGCGGTTTTCATCATCTGGGTGACCCGGCCGTTTGACGCGACAACCATTATTCTGCGGGCAACGGGACTGTCGATCCTCACCATCATGGCGGGGATGGCCATTTCGCTGGTCGTGACCAAGGCCATCAAGGGCGGGATACGCCTGCCGGACGACCTGAACCGGACCCTTCCGGCGCTTCAGAGCCGGCTGAACGCCTTTGTGCCGCGCCTTCTGAAGTTCATCCGGTTCGCCGTTTTCCTGGTGACGGTGTTGCTGCTTCTGGAGATCTGGGGTCTGTTGACGGTTGCCGAATGGCTGGTTAGCGAAGCCGGGGTGCAACTTCTGAGCAGCTACGGTTCAGCCTTCCTGGTCCTGCTTGTGGCTTTCATGATCTGGCTCGCCGTCATGTCGTGGGTGGACCTCAGGCTGCAGTCACGCTCCGGATACATCGTAACAGCGCGCGAACGCACGCTGTTCCAGTTGTTCCGCAATGCATCGACGGTCGTCATCGTGGTGATGGCACTGCTCTTGTCGCTGTCGGAAGTCGGTGTCGATATCGGTCCGCTGATCGCCGGTGCCGGTGTCGTCGGCCTGGCGATTTCCTTCGGTGCACAGACCCTGGTCAAGGACATCATCACCGGAGCCTTCATCCAGGTCGAGAATGCCATCAACGAGGGCGACGTCGTCACTGTTGCCGGGATAACGGGAACGGTCGAGGGGATCACCGTCCGGTCGGTGCGCATGCGCGACATCGACGGAACAACCCACATCATTCCGTTCTCGTCGGTCGACATGGTGTCCAACTTCATGCGCGGCTTCTCCTATCATGTCGCGCTGATCGGTGTTGCCTACGACACGAATATCACCCACGCCAAGGACGCCATGCTGGAAGCCTTCCGCAGACTGAAGGAAACGGATTTCGGACCCAAGATCATCGGTGATTTCGAAATGCACGGCGTTACCAATTTCGGTGCCAGTTCCATTGATATCCGCGGCCGCATCAAGACCGTCCCGGGGGATCAGTGGGGCGTTGGGCGTGCGTATAACGAATTCGTCAAACAGGTCTTTGACGAACGGAATATCGAAATCCCGTTCCCGCAAGTGACCTATCACGCCGCGACGCCTCCCTTCGTGGAAGACGGGAACAAACCGAAACAGCGCAAGAAGGTTGACGTTTCTTCGACCCAGTTGGAGGACGATGCTCCGGCTGAGGACGGAGAAAACTAGGCAGATCAATGCCTTGTAGTTTCTGAGTGGTCTATTTAACCCCGGCGGAGGCGCGAGCTTCTTGCCGGGGTGTTTCGTCTTGGTGTGCGAAATTGTTGATTGAATTTCGAGAAGTTTCGTTTTATTTTCATTTTCAATCCTGAGACGCAAAAACACAGGCCGGGGACAGTTATGGCTGCGGATTACGATCTTTTGATCATTGGTGGGGGCATCAACGGAACGGGCATCGCCCGCGACGCGGTCGGCCGGGGGGCTTCGGTTCTTCTGGTCGAAATGGGTGACCTTGCCGGCGCCACATCGTCGGCCTCGACCAAGCTCATCCACGGCGGGCTGCGCTATCTGGAATATTACGAGTTCGGTCTGGTGCGCAAAGCGCTGAAAGAGCGTGAAGTGCTGTGGCGCGCAGCGCCGCATATTGCCTGGCCGCTGCGGTTCATTCTGCCGCATCACAAGGCCCTGCGTCCGGCATGGCTCCTGCGGCTCGGCCTCTTCATGTATGACCATCTCGGCGGGCGGGAACTGCTGCCGGCCACCAAGACCGTGCGTCTGGATCAGGCTCCGTTCTCGCAAGGGCTCAAGAAGCTCTTCAAGAAGGGGTTCGAATATTCGGACTGCTGGGTGGATGATGCCCGACTGGTGGTTCTGAATGCGCGCGATGCGGCTGATCGCGGTGCCGAAATCCAGACGCGCACCAAATGCATCAGCGCGCGGCGCGACGGCGACGTCTGGCAGGTCGTTCTGAAAGACCTTGCAAGCGGCGAGGAAAAGACCGTCACTGCCAATGTGCTGGTCAATGCCGCCGGGCCCTGGGTTGCGGACATGCTGAGCGGCGTTACCGGGGCGAACAACAGTTCCAGCGTCCGGCTGGTCAAGGGCAGCCACATCATCGTCAAGCGCCAGTTCGAACACGACCGTTGCTTCATCTTCCAGAACGGTGATGGCCGGATCGTGTTCGCCATTCCTTATGAAAACGACTTCACGCTGATTGGTACGACCGATGTCGATTTCCAGGATGACCTGAGCAAGGTCGAGATCTCGAAGGACGAAATCGCCTATTTGTGCAAGGCGGCGAGCGAGTATCTGGAAAACGCGATCACGCCTGAAGACGTGGTCCATACCTATTCCGGCGTTCGCCCGCTCTACGATGACGGCGCAAAGGATGCCAAGGCGGCGACGCGCGACTATGTGCTTGAGCTGGATGCGGGCGATGCAAAGCCGGCGATCCTGTCCGTCTTCGGTGGCAAGATCACGACCTATCGCAAGCTTGCCGAGCATGTCCTGGAAAAGCTTGAGCCGTATCTGCCTTTCAAGCGCGGGGTATGGACGGCCTATGCGCCGCTGCCGGGCGGTGATTTCAAGGTGAGCGAGTTCGATGCGGAAGTGTCACGCCTCGAGGCTGATTATCCGTTCCTCGACAAGGTCTTCGCTACTCGTCTGACCCGTCTTTACGGCACGGATGCGCGCTTCATACTCGGGGAAGCGAAGACGCTCGAAGATCTCGGCCGCAGCTTTGGCTACAATCTTCATGAAGCGGAAGTGAAATGGCTGGTCCGCCGCGAATGGGCCCGCAGCGCGCAGGACATCCTGTGGCGGCGGACGAAACTGGGTTTGCGGCTCAGCGGGGAGGAAGCTGCCGAGCTGGACACCTATCTGTCGGCTTATCTTGCGGAGCAGGCCGGCGCTGCGGCATAGTTTTATCAAACGGAACCAGATGACCTGCCGGCCTTGCCGGCAGTTTTCATGACAAGAAGAAAACGGGAGGTGCGCCATGGCCGGATGTGTTTTGGCAATAGACCAGGGCACGACGTCGAGCCGGGCAATTGTCTTCGGCGACGATTTCCATCCAATCAGTGTGGGGCAGCAGGAGTTTCCGCAACACTTCCCGAAGTCGGGCTGGGTGGAGCATTCGCCGGCCGATATCTGGACGAGCACGCTGCGCGTGTGTCGGGAAGCGCTGGAAAAGGCACCCTCCGGTGGCGCGGATGTTGCCGCGATCGGGATCACCAACCAGCGGGAAACCACCCTTGTCTGGGACCGATCGACGGGCGAACCGGTCTACAACGCCATTGTCTGGCAGGACCGGCGTACGGCCGATTTCTGCGCGAAATTGCGCTCTGAAGGCCGCGAAGGCGTTTTTTCCGCCAAGACGGGCCTGTTGCTGGATCCCTATTTTTCCGGAACCAAGATCGCCTGGATCCTCGACAATGTCGACGGTGTGCGCGAGCGTGCGGAACGCGGTGAGCTTGCCTTCGGCACCGTCGACACATGGCTGATCTGGCAACTCACGGGCGGCAAGGTACACGCAACCGATGCCACCAACGCTTCCCGGACGCTGATCTACAACATTCACGAAAACAAGTGGGATGAAGAGCTTTGCAAGCTCCTCAACATCCCGCAGAACCTGCTGCCCGAGGTCAAGGACAGTGCGGATGATTTCGGCGTCACGGATACGGAATTGTTCGGCCGGGCAATACCTATCCTCGGTGTTGCCGGCGACCAGCAGGCCGCGACGGTCGGGCAGGCATGCTTCAAACCGGGAATGGTCAAGTCAACCTACGGCACGGGTTGCTTTGCACTGATGAACACCGGGTCCAAACCGGTCCGGTCCAACAACCGCATGCTGACGACCATCGCCTACAGGCTGAACGGCGAAACCACATATGCGCTCGAAGGGTCGATCTTCGTTGCCGGTGCTGCCGTCCAGTGGCTGCGCGACGGTCTGGGGCTCATCGAAAGTGCCGGCGACACGCAGTCGCTTGCCGAACAGGCTGATCCCAACCAGGACGTCTACCTCGTTCCTGCCTTCGTTGGTCTTGGCGCTCCCTACTGGGACGCGGAAGCCCGGGGCGCGCTGTTCGGTCTGACGCGAAACACGGGTCCGAAGGAAATTGCCCGGGCGGTCCTGCAAAGCGTCGGTTACCAGACCAGCGACCTGGTTGAAGCCATGCGGGCAGACTGGCCGGAGGCCGAACAGCCGGTGCTCCGTGTCGATGGCGGCATGACGGCATCCGACTGGACGATGCAGTTCCTGGCCGACATTCTGGGCGCACCGGTCGACCGGCCGACTGTCCCGGAAACGACGGCGCTCGGGGCAGCGTGGCTCGCCGGATCGAAGGCAGGTGTCTGGCCTGGCGCCGAGGCATTTTCGGCAGAATGGAAGCTGGAAAAGCGTTTCGAGCCGCGTTTACAGGAAAGTGAGCGGGCCAGATTGCTTGCCGGATGGCAGGACGCTGTCAAACGAACCCGTTCTACGCAGGATTGAGAAATTCAGAGGCTCCCGTTATTGCGGGAGCCTTTTGTTTTCAGGCGGTTAGATGAAGCTTGAAAAACGCTGCCGTAGCGGTATTTGTTTCTCGTGAGTTAACGTTGCCGCATTAAAAATTTACGGCAGCAACTCTTACCTAGCAAAAAAATTTCAAAAACATCCTCAAATTAGAAATATGTTGGCAGTTGATTTTCTGCCAAAAAAACGCCTTAGTTTGCGCTGGCTTGGGCTTAACTCCTTTGCGCGATTCAACGATGCAAGGCCCTTGCTCTTCATCAAGGGGAGAACAGTTTGATGAATTTCCAAAAAACCTTGAAGGCATCCCTTCTTGGCGTAAGCCTTGCTGTGATTGCAGCGACCGGCGCTTCTGCAAAAAACCTGGTTTATTGCTCTGAAGGTTCGCCTGAAGGCTTTGATGCTGCACTTTACACCGCAGGCACGACGTTCGACGCTTCCTCCAAGCCGATCTACAACCGGCTTGTCGAGTTCAAGCGCGGCACGACCGAAGTGCTGCCGGGCCTGGCTGAAAGCTGGGAAGTTTCCGAAGACGGTCTGGAATACACCTTCAAGCTGCGTCAGGGTGTGAAGTTCCACACCACCAGCTTCTTCACGCCGACCCGTGAATTCAATGCAGACGACGTGATCTTCACCTTCGAGCGTCAGCTGAAGAAGGATCATCCGTGGCACGAATACACCGCCGGTACCGCGTGGGAATATTTTGACGGCATGTCCATGCCGGACCTGATCAAGGAAATCGTCAGGGTTGACGACTACACGGTCAAGTTCGTCCTGAACCGCCCGGAAGCACCGATGATCGCCAACTTGGCGATGGACTTCGCTTCCGTCGTGTCCGCCGAATACGCAGCCCAGCTTGAAGCAGCCGGTTCCAAGGAACAGCTGAACCAGCAGCCGGTCGGTACCGGTCCGTTCTCCTTCGTGGGTTACCAGAAGGACGCCGTGATCCGTTATGCGGCAAACCCGGACTACTGGGGTGGCAAGCAGCCGGTCGACAACCTGATCTTCGCGATCACTCCGGATGCAGCCGTGCGTCTTCAGAAGCTGAAGGCCGGTGAATGTCACGTCATGCCGTACCCGGCACCGGCCGACATCGCCGACATCAAGGCTGACGGCAACCTGACCCTGATGGAACAGCAGGGCCTGAACGTCGGTTACCTCGCTTACAACACCAAGCAGGCACCGTTCGACAAGCCGGAAGTCCGCAAGGCGCTGAACCACGCGATCAACAAGCAGGCGATCCTCGACGCAGTTTTCCAGGGCTCCGGCCAGGCTGCCAAGAACCCGATCCCGCCGACCATGTGGTCCTACAACGACGCCGTTGAAGACGACGACTACAATCCGGAACTGGCCAAGGAAATGCTGGCAGCAGCTGGTGTCTCCGATCTTTCCATGAAGATCTGGGCAATGCCGGTACAGCGTCCGTACAACCCGAACGCTCGTCGTATGGCTGAAGTCATGCAGGCCGACTTCGCGAACGTCGGCGTGAACGTCGAGATCGTTTCCTACGAATGGGGTGAATACCTGTCCCGTTCCAAGGACGAGAACCGCGACGGTGCCGTGCTTCTCGGCTGGACCGGTGACAACGGCGACCCGGACAACTTCCTGGCCGTTCTGCTCGGCTGTGACGGTGTCGGCGGCTCCAACCGCGCCCAGTGGTGCAACGAAGAGTTCGACGCGCTGATCAAGAAGGCAAAGACCGTGACCAGCAAGGAAGAGCGCACCAAGCTCTACGAAGAGGCACAGGTCGTGTTCAAGGAGCAGGCTCCGTGGGCAACCATCGCGCACTCCGTGGTCTTCATGCCGATGTCCTCCAAGGTCTCTGGCTACGTCATGGACCCGCTCGGCGGCCACTGGTTTGACGGCGTGGACATTGCGGAGTAAATCCGCCTAACTCGAAGAGGGCGCTGGCAGCAATGCCGGCGCCTTCGGACATTCTGGCCGGCGGATGCTTTCCTGACATCAGGTCGTTTCCGCTGGCTCTTCGTATCTGGAACCTGACATGCTTCGCTTTCTTCTAGGTCGTCTCGGCCTGCTGATACCGACATTCATCGGCGTCACCGTCGTCGCCTTCTTCTTCATACGGCTGCTGCCCGGAGATCCTCTTGAGCTACTTGCCGGTGAACGCGGAGTTACCCCCGAGCGAAAGGCTCAGCTCATGGTTCAGATGGGCTTTGATAAGCCCTTGTGGGAGCAGTATCTCAACTACGTACTGGGTATATTTCAAGGCGATCTCGGAACGTCCTTTGCTTCAAAGAAACCCGTCTTAACGGAGTTTCTGACCCTCTTTCCTGCGACGGCCGAACTGGCTCTGTGCGCAATTATTCTCGCTGTCTGCCTCGGCATTCCTGCGGGCATCTTCTCCGCCGTGAAGCGCGGGTCAGTGCTGGATCAGGCAATCATGGGCACAGCGCTCGTGGGATACTCGATGCCGATCTTCTGGTGGGGCCTGCTTCTCATCGTTCTGTTTTCAGGCATCTTGGGCTGGACCCCGGTTTCAGGCCGGATTTCGCTGATGTACTTCTTCCCGCAAGTCACGGGTTTCATGCTGATCGATAGTATTCTATCTGGCGAGAAGGGGGCGTTCCTGTCGGCTGTCCGTCACCTAATTCTGCCGTCGATCGTGCTCGCGACAATTCCGCTTGCCGTGATTGCCCGCCAGACCCGATCCGCGATGCTGGAAGTGCTGGGCGAGGATTATGTTCGAACGGCCCGCGCCAAGGGCCTGCCGCCGCGTTCCGTTATCGGCCTTCACGCACTGCGCAACGCGCTCATTCCCGTGATCACCACCATCGGGCTCCAAGTGGGCGTCCTTCTTACGGGCGCTATCCTGACGGAAACGATCTTTTCGTGGCCGGGGATCGGAAAGTGGCTGATCGAGAGCATTTCACGACGAGACTACTTCGTTGTTCAAGGCGCGCTTTTGTTGATTGCAGGCATCATCATGCTGGTCAATCTGATCGTCGACGTGCTCTACGGCCTGATCAACCCGCGCATCCGCCACAATTGAGCCGGGGACAAGAAAAATGACAATGACCTCGCCGGCCGCAAAGGCCGATACAGCCAAACTCGAAGCGGAAAGCCGCAATGCCACCAAGGCACAACTGAAAGAGTTCTGGTATTATTTCTCGCAGAACAAGGGAGCAGTCCTCGGACTTCTGATCTTCCTCTTGTTGGTATTGATGGCTATTTTGGCACCGCTCGTGGCGCCGCATAGTCCGGACATGCAATACCGGGACAGTTTCCTGACGCCTCCCGTCTGGCAAGAAGGCGGCAAGGCTGCCTTTTTCCTGGGAACAGACGCACTGGGGCGAGACATTCTCTCCCGCATTATCTTCGGTGCCCGCTACTCCCTTGGTATCGCCATGATGGTGGTCATTTTTGCGGTCTCGACCGGTGTGACCCTGGGCCTGCTGGCAGGTTATATCCGTGGTGTTGTCGATGTCATCATCATGCGGGTGATGGACATTATCCTGTCGTTTCCTGCGCTCCTGCTTGCTCTTGTCCTTGCGGTGATCCTGCGGCCAGGACTTGGGAGTGCGATGGTCGCGATTTCCGTCGTTCTGTTGCCTCACTTTGTTCGACTTGCGCGGGCGGCGGTTTTGGCGGAGCGGTCGAGAGATTACGTCGTTGCCGCCAAACTGGCCGGTGCCGGCCATATCCGGCTGATGTTCAAGACCATTTTGCCGAACTGCCTGGCGCCACTGATCGTGCAGGCGACGCTGTCCTTCTCCAACGCGATCCTCGACGTAGCCGCGCTCGGCTTTCTCGGCATGGGCGCGCAGCCGCCCACGCCGGAATGGGGAACCATGCTCGCCGAGGCGCGGGAATTCATCCTGCGCGCCTGGTGGGTCGTGACCTTCCCGGGCCTTGCGATCCTCATCACCGTTCTTGCCATCAACCTGGTCGGCGACGGCCTGCGCGATGCGCTCGATCCGAAGCTGAAGAGGAGCTAAGCGATGCCGCTTCTTGAAATCAGAAACCTGAAGGTCGAGTTCAACACCGCCAAGGGCCCGTTCAAGGCGCTCGACGGCGTCGACTACACCGTCGATGCCGGCGAAGTGCTGGCGATCGTCGGCGAATCCGGCTCCGGCAAGTCCGTCGCCATGCTGGCGACGATGGGCCTTTTGCCGAACACGGCGACGATCACCGCGGACAAGATGGAGTTCGAGGGTCTCGACCTGCGCACCCTGTCGGCCAAGGCCCGGCGCCGGGTGATCGGCAAGGACATCTCGATGATCTTCCAGGAGCCGATTGCCAGCCTCAATCCGTGTTTCACGGTCGGCTTCCAGCTCGGCGAGACGCTGAAGACCCATATGGGTCTCAAGGGTCGGCAGGCGAGGGACAGGGTGGTTGAACTTTTGACCTCCGTCGGCATTCCGAACCCGTCGGAGCGTCTCTCCGCCTTTCCGCATCAGATGTCCGGCGGCCAGTGCCAGCGCGTGATGATCGCCATGGCAATTGCCTGTGCCCCGAAATTGCTGATTGCCGATGAGCCGACGACTGCCCTCGACGTGACGATCCAGAAACAGATCCTGGATCTCCTGGTCAAGCTGCAGCAGGACAGCGGCATGGGCCTGATCATGATTACCCATGACATGGGCGTGGTGGCCGAAACGGCCGATCGTGTCATCGTGCAGTACAAGGGCCGCAAGATGGAGGAGGCCGACGTGCTGTCCCTCTTCGAAAACCCCAAGAACCCGTATACGAAGGCATTGCTTTCAGCGCTGCCGGAAAATGCCACGGGCGACCGCTTGCCGACGGTGAGCGACTTTGCCGAAGCGGGAGGTTTCTGAGATGGCTGACGATGTGATCCTCAAGGTCCGCGATCTGTACCGGACCTATGACATCAAGGGCGGCATGTTCAAGAAGGCGTCGACCCTGACCGCCGTCAAGGGTGTGAACCTGGATGTGGAACGCGGCACCACCCTTGCCGTGGTCGGCGAAAGTGGCTGTGGCAAGTCGACCCTTGCGCGCATGCTCACCATGATCGACGCGCAGTCTTCCGGCCTTATCGAGATCGACGGCCTGCCGATCGATATCTCCAAGACCGGTATTTCCCGCGAAATGCGCCAGAAGGTGCAGATCGTATTCCAGAACCCCTATGGCTCGCTGAACCCGCGCCAGAAAATCGGCCATGTTCTGGAAGAGCCGCTTCTCCTGAACACGGACATGCCGTCGGCAGAGCGCCGTGACCTGGCGCTGCAGATGCTGGAGAAGGTCGGGTTGCAGCCGGAGCACTACGGCCGTTATCCGCACATGTTCTCCGGTGGCCAGCGCCAGCGCATCGCGATTGCGCGGGCAATCATGATGAAGCCGAAATTGCTGGTGCTCGACGAGCCGGTCTCCGCGCTTGACCTGTCGGTCCAGGCGCAGATTCTGAACCTGCTTGCGGACCTGCAGGAAGAGATGGGCCTCACCTATGTGTTCATCTCTCACGACCTGTCGGTGGTGCGCTACATCGCAGACAAGGTAATGGTGATGTATTTCGGTGAAGTGGTGGAATACGGCACGCGGGACGAGGTTTTCGAGAACCCGCAGCACGATTACACCAAGACACTGTTCGCCGCGACGCCGAATGCGGATGTGGAAAGCATCAGGAAACGACTGGCTGCAAAGGCTGCCTGAACCGGCAGTTCTGTCAGACGCTGAAAACAAGACCCTCGCTCTTTCCGGAGCGGGGGTCTTTTACTTTCGGTCACGGAGGTACCGGGATTGACCTGCGCTCAGATTCCGGCCCGGTCGCAGCTTCGGTTTGCAACTTCTCGCAACGCAGCAATTTTTGGGTTGCATAGTTCCATATTTCGAGTATTCTCGAAATATGGAAAAAGAAGACGCCCTGAATGCATTGGCAGCTCTTGGTCAGGAAACTCGCCTCGACGTCTTTCGCCTGTTGGTGAAGGCCGGAAAAGAAGGCATGACCGCCGGTGCCATCTCAGATGCACTCGATGTGCGTCCGAATACCCTGTCGACCCACCTGGGCGCCTTGTCCCGATCCGGCCTTGTGCACGCCGAACGGGACGGGCGCTCGATTTGTTATCGGGCGAGCCTGGAAGCGATGCAGGGCCTCGTGACCTACCTGTTGCAGGATTGCTGCGGCGGCAACCCGGAACTCTGCGCACCGATCGCATCGCTTGTGGCGGGTGGCGGCTGTGAACCAGGTGGGAAGTGCTGACATTCAGGAAACAGATATGCCTGGATGCCGGAAGGTTCCTTTCGGCTGCAAGACAAGCTGCGTGACCGGTTTTGAGCGATTTGATGTTGAGACAGCTCGGGCAGGTTTTCCACGCTGCTCCCTGGTTTGCTGAAATGCCGATGTGAGAGAGAGTTGGAATGACACAGGAAACGTCACCCATGGGGCTCTTCGAGCGCTTCTTGTCGCTCTGGGTTGCCTTGTGCATTGCCGCCGGGGTCGGGCTCGGCGCCCTCTTTCCCGGGGTCTTCGAGGCGATCGCCTCACTGGAATATGCCAGCGTCAATATGGTTGTGGCCGTACTCATCTGGGTGATGATCTACCCGATGATGGTCAACGTCGATTTTGCCTCGCTGAAGGATGTCGGCCGCAAGCCCAAGGGGCTCTGCATCACGATCGTCGTCAACTGGCTGGTCAAGCCCTTCACGATGGCTGCGCTCGGGATCCTGTTCTTCGAGCACGTATTTGCGGGGCTGGTGGATCCGCAGACTGCGAAAGAGTACATCGCCGGCATGATCCTGCTCGGGGTCGCGCCGTGCACGGCCATGGTCTTCGTCTGGAGCCAGCTGGTGCGCGGCGATGCCAACTACACGCTTGTCCAGGTCTCCATCAACGACATCATCATGGTGTTTGCCTTCGCGCCCATCGCAGCGCTGCTGCTTGGTGTGACCGACATTGTCGTACCGTGGCAGACCTTGCTGCTGTCGGTGATCCTTTATGTGATCATTCCGCTGGTGGCCGGCTATTTTACCCGCAAGGCGCTGGATGGATCGGGGAGCGATGAGCGTATCGCCGAGTTCACGGGAAAGGTCAAACCCTTCTCCGTCATGGGTCTTCTGGCAACCGTTGTCCTGCTGTTCGGATTTCAGGCGCAGACCATTCTGGAAAAGCCGCTGGTGATCGTGTTGATTGCCGTGCCTCTGCTGATCCAGAGCTATGGCATTTTCTTCGTCGCCTACGCCTGGGGGTACCTGTGGCGGGTGCCGTTCAACACCGCTGCGCCGGCAGCGCTGATCGGGACGTCCAACTTCTTCGAACTTGCCGTGGCCGTTGCCATCAGCCTGTTCGGTCTGAATTCGGGCGCTGCCCTTGCGACGGTTGTCGGTGTTCTTGTGGAAGTACCGGTAATGCTGTCGCTGGTCGCCTTTGCAAACCGGACACGGTCTCACTTTCCGGCGGCTGCCTAACCGGAGCCGCTGACCAGCGTCGTTGCCTGACGGCGCAGGTACAGCATCAGGTTTTCCGCGTGATCCATCGCGGCGGCCTCGTCTCCGGCGGCAACGGCGCGCATGACCTCCATGTGGCTCCAGGCTGCCGGGGTGAGATCCTCCTCACCAAAATGGCGGTACCAGAACCGGCGGCTCTGCGTCTGCAAAGGGGCCAGGGCCTTTGCTGCAAAAGGGTTGCAGGCAGCGGCCGAGACGACTTCGTCGAAGGCTTTGTCCAGGCGCAGATAGTCCGCCACGTCCGGCTTTGCAGCCGCCTCGCGCATGTCTAGTGCAATCGCTTCCAGGGTTCTGCGGTCGTCCTTGCTGGCAAGCCGCGCTGCCAACCCTGCAACGAGACGTTCCAGGGCGTGGCGGGCCTCAAGAACCTTCAGAAAATCGGACGGGTTCATTTCCGCAACGACAATGCCAAGCCGCGGCCGGATGTTCAAAAGGCCTTCCCAGGAAAGACGCTGAATGGCTTCGCGTATGGGTGTTCTGCCAAAACCCAGTCTCTGTGTAAGCGCAGCTTCCGTTACGGTTGCCCCTGGTTTCAGTTTCAGGGTCACGATTTCTTCTTCCAGCAGGCGATAAGCCTGAGTGGATCGGCTGAAATCTGCGGACATGAAAGTCTGGGCCTTTATATGTTTCAGATGTGCGAGTGATATATCAGACGATTAGCCGCTAGACGAGCCTTGCCGGTTCTGGCAGGACGGTGAACCTGAAAACAGACTGTGGGTCTGGACGGTGGATCCTTGCGACACCCGCATTGTTTCGCCGAACAGGTCGTTGATCGCGAACGAGAAAAGACACGCCGAATGAGCAAGGGACATGTCCATGTGATTGGTGCGGGCATCGTCGGGCTGGCGACTGCTGCCAGCCTGGTGCAACGCGGTTACGGCGTGACGGTGCTGGACCGCGAAGGCCCTGCGGCAGGCGCAAGCCAGGGCAACGCGGCTGCCATCGCCTGGACAGACGTTGCGCCTCTTGCTTCGCCTGGTCTTTGGAAACAAGCCTTCAAATGGATGCTGGATCCGCTGGGTCCCTTGTCGGTCCGTCCGGCTTATGCGCTCAAGATCCTGCCGTGGATGCTGCGTTTCATGGCGGCTTCAAACCCTGCAAAGGTGGCGCAGAGCACGAAGGCGCTGGCGGATCTGAATGGAGGCGCTCTTCCGGCGTGGGAAGCGCTCTGGCGGACAACGGGAACCCACGACCAGGTGCGCCGGGACGGCTGTCTGGAACTGTTCGACACGGTGCAGTCGCTTGAAGCTTCGCGCGCGGGCTGGGCGGAGCAGCGCGACTACGGCATCAAGGTTGAGGAACTGGATGCATCAGCGATCCGGGATCTGGAACCGGACCTTTCTTCCCGTGTTGTCGGCGGGGCACTTGTGCCGGACTGGGTGCAGGTGGATGAGCCCAAGGTCCTTTGCCTTTCGGTTGCCGAGTGGCTGTCATCTCAGGGTGTCAAGTTCGAGGTTGGTGAGGTCAGCCGCTTGCAGCCCAATGACAAGGGCTGTGACGTGATCCTGAAAGACGGCAGCACGATCGCGGCCGAGCGACTGGTGATTGCCTGCGGGGCATGGTCGAAGGCCCTTGCCGCGCAGCTGGGAGATCCGATCCCGCTGGATACGGAGCGCGGTTACAACATCACCATCCCGAACCCCGGCGTTAACGTGAACCGCATGATCATGCTGTCCGGTCACGGTTTCGTCCTGTCGCGTCTGTCCAGCGGCTTGCGCGTCGGCGGGGCGGTGGAATTCGGTGGTCTCGACCTGTCGCCGAACTGGCGCCGCGTGGACGCAATGCTGGCCAAGGCAAAGCTGTTTTTCCCGGAGCTCAAGTCGGAAGGCGGCAAACGCTGGATGGGGTTCCGCCCGTCGATTCCGGACAGCCTGCCGGTCATCTCGCCGGCAACACGGCATAGCAGCATTTTTTATGCCTTTGGCCACGCCCACCACGGTCTTACGCAGTCTGCCGTCACAGGGCAGATGATTGCGGACATGATCGAGGGCGCGCGGCCTGATATCGATCCAGCGCCCTTTGCGGCAAGCCGGTTCTGAGCCAAAGCCAGTTGCGGCGGCCCACAGGCCGCCGCTTTTCTGTCAGGGCTTCATCGCCATTTTAATGCTGATGTGCTGTGCCTGTTCGTGGAAGTATTCTTCGGTCGGCACAAAGCCATAGGCGGTGTAAAAGCGCCGGCCGCGAGCATTCTCCTTGAAGACTTCAACAGTGAGTGGCCCCTTCTGTTTGACCGCGTGATCCACGAGGGCCCTTCCGAGGCCACGTCCATGATATTGCGGGTCCAGAAACAGGCCGCCGATGTAGTTGTCCAGCAGCGAGATGAAACCGACGGCAACACCATTGATCTCCGTGACGTAGGTTTCCGCCTTTGGCAGATAGATGTCGCGGATGGCGATAGCGGCCATGTCGTGGAAGTCGTCGCTCAGAAACGGGTGGGCGAATTCACTGGCCTTGCGCCAGATATGGATGATCCGTTCAGCGTCCTGGCTGACATAGGGTCTGATCATTTGGATAACATTGTCCTCGTCCGATCATGAGGTCACGACCGGGTGGTGTCTCTCTTCAGGTTTGGCAAACGCAGTCCGGAGCAGCCGGAGGCGATTTGCAGATGGGCACCGATGGGTGCCCGAGAGGTCAGGACATAAAATCTCCGAAGTGGACTGAGGGGCCCATACCACACCCTGCTGCCAGAGGAAAAGACTTGTGCTGTCTCAGATCGACTGCATCGGTGAGCGGCGTTTTTCCCGGTAGAGCTTGTCCAGCCGCAAGGTCACGATGGCGAACACCACCCAGCTGGTATGAAAGACAAGACCTGCAAGCATGACGGTCCATCCGGGGATCGGCCCTATCGCCGCCCGTTGGAACACGTCGGCAAGGCTGGTCAGTGGGACGGGGTGTATCGCCAGCTTGCCGTAGTAGGCGACAGCCTGGATCGCCAGGATCCAGGAATAGTTGCTGCGCAAGCGCCGTCCTGCCGCCCTGACCAGCGAGATATGATAATGCGGCATCTCATAGTCGTCGGAGAGCATCGTTGCCCAGCTTCCGCGCATGGGCACTTTGCCTCCGGCGAGGATAGGCGCGTAAAAGTCCGTTTCCATCAGCCGAGCCCGCGCCCGAAACATGTTGTAGTAGCGGTAGCGGCGAGCTTCGAAGATCAGGAAAACAGTTACCAGCAGCCCCACCAGCACCATGGGCAAGGGTGAGGCTTCCTTGTTGGAGAATGTCGCGGACAGGGCGATGCCGGTGGTGACGACGGCCCAGTTGGTGGTGTTGTCGAGGCGGGTGCGCCAATGGGTGCTGCGAAACACCTCCGCGCGGTAAAGGTGGGCAAGCGCGGTGAGCGTGCCGGACTCCATGTCCTGCTTGGGCCAGTCCTGTTCCTGATCCTTCTGAGACATATTCCGTTCCTAAACGGACTTCCTTTTAAAACAGAGTAATGCAGTTTCCCGCTATTGCCAGAGGCGCAAAATTGACCATGGCGAAGCCGGGGCAGGGGGCGCGCTGCCAATCTGACAAAGTGCCGCGCAGGCAGCCGCAAAACGAGGTTCCCTTTCCTGTTCGTGTGACCTAAAGTTCGTTTTTGAATTCAGTATTTTTCTTCGAAGACGCTGCATTTCCTCTTAAGAAACATCAATAGAACAGGCATTTTGATGAGCAAGTTTTCTCTTTTTGTCGTGCTGACAGCACTTGTTTTGTCGCCCAATTTCGCTTTCGCCTCACCGGACGTCGATTTCCCGCAGAATGGGGCATCCTACGGCGGCAAGGTTCGCAGTGGTCCTGGTATGCAATACGGGCAAAGCGGCAGTCTCCGTCAGGGAGATGCCATTTTGATCCTGAACGGTACCGGGGTCATGATGAATGGATACGAGTGGTTCCAGGTCAGGTATCGCAATGGACAGACGGGCTATCACTGGGGCGGGCTGTTCTGCTCGGAGCGCCCATACCCGGGGATATACGAGGTCTGCGGAGGCCGGCCTCAGGTCCAGAACCCGGTTCCGCAGCAACCTGGCGGTCAACTGTCGGCAGCTCCTGGTGTGAATGGCCAGAATGTTGGTGTCGTCCGGCATTCTGGCGGCAGTTTCACAAACGTTGGAAACGGCCAGTGGCAGGAAGCGGACGTCTACGGCACCGTGAATTTCCATTTTCAGGAATTCGGCCGGGACGACTGGTCGGTGTATTTACACGATGCTTCAAGAAATGTGACGCTGCAGCTGGATCTGCATCGGCGCATGATCCTTTATGCGCAGGGAAATGGTCCGCGGTCGGACCTTTACCAGATCACCGATGCCTTTCCGGCGCGCAACTATCAACCGGCAGCAGCTGGCAATGTGGCGCAGCCGGCCGCTGGTGACTCAATCACGGTGCAATACACGTGCACCGAAGGATTGCCTTTGACCGCCACCTACGTGCAAAGCGGCAACGGCCACCTGATCTATACCATTGACGGTCACACGCCGAGACGGCTCGAGCAGGTCGTCTCAGGGTCAGGCGCGCGTTATACGGACGGTCAGTACACGGTTCACAGCAAGGGACGTCAGCTCTTGCTCCAGTCGCCTTCGGGCATCGATAACTGTTACGAAAATCAGTAACAGGTTGATCCAGCGGCGCTGATAACGCCGCTGGATCGGTCCGTCATTTCTTCTTGTTCATCGCTGCGGCAAGTGCCGCGGCCAAGGCGTTGTTGCCGCTGTCTCCGCCGGAGGACTTCGGCGCGCCGCCACCACGGGGGCCATTTCCGCGCGGGCTGTTACCGTCGCCGGGTCCCTTGCCGCCGGGGCCTCTGCCTCCCGGACCGTTCCGGTTCTGGCCGCCCCTTTCCTGACCACCGCGCTCACGCTGGCCCTGGTAATCTGCCTGGGACTTCATGGTCATGGAGATGCGCTTGCGTGGAACATCCACTTCCAGGACCGTTACCTTGACGATGTCACCGGCCTTCACGACCTTGTGCGGATCATCGACGAAACGGTCCGCCAATTGGGAGACATGCACCAGCCCGTCCTGATGAACACCAACATCGACGAAGGCGCCGAAGTTGGTGACGTTGGTGACCGTGCCTTCCAGCTTCATGCCCGGTTTCAGGTCGGAAATTTCCTCGACACCGTCCTGAAGGGTGGCGGTCTTGAATTCCGGGCGCGGGTCACGGCCCGGCTTTTCCAGTTCCGACAGGATGTCCTTCACGGTTGGAAGGCCGAATTTTTCGTCGGTGAATTCTGACGGCTCGAGGCCTTTCAGCAGTGAGGCGTCGCCCATGATCTGGCGCACGTCGCGGCCGCAGGCCTTCACGATCCGTTTTGCCAACGGATAGGCTTCCGGGTGGACGGAGGAGGCGTCGAGCGGTTCCTTGCCTTCGTTGATGCGCAGAAAGCCTGCGCAGAGTTCAAAAGCCTTAGCGCCGAGGCGCGGGACTTCCTTGAGCTGGGTGCGACTGTCGAAGCGGCCGATGGCTTCACGGTGTTCGACGACCGCCTTTGCCAGACTGTCCGACAGGCCGGAAATGCGCGACAGCAGGGCGGGAGAGGCGGTGTTGAGATCAACGCCGACGGCGTTCACCGCGTCTTCGACAACCGCATCCAGCGCACGGGCCAGCTTGGTCTGGTTGACGTCGTGCTGGTACTGGCCGACGCCGATGGACTTCGGTTCGATCTTGACCAGTTCGGCAAGCGGGTCCTGCAGGCGGCGAGCGATGGAGGCCGCGCCGCGCAGGGAAACGTCGACATCCGGCATTTCCTTCGCCGCCAGTTCCGAGGCCGAATAGACCGAAGCGCCGGCCTCGTTGACGATGACCTTTACCGGGCGCTGGGCGGCGGGGATGTCGGCAAGAACATCGCCCGCCAGCTTGTCTGTTTCACGGCTGGCCGTGCCGTTGCCGATGGCGATCAGGCCGACCTTGTGTTTCGCGATCAAGGCGAGGAGAGCGGCGCGGGAGCCGGAGACATCATTGCGCGGCTGGAACGGATAGATGGTCGCGGTTTCGACAAGCTTGCCCGTTGCATCGACAACGGCAACCTTCACGCCTGTCCGGATGCCGGGATCGAGGCCGAGTGTGGTTCTGGAACCGGCGGGCGCTGCCAGCAGCAGATCCTTGAGGTTGCGGGCAAAAACCTGGATGGCTTCTTCTTCCGCCTTGTCACGCAGGACACCCATCAGGTCGAGTTCCAGGTGCAGGGCAAGCTTCACCTTCCAGGCGAAACGCGCAGCTTCCATAAGCCACTTGTCGCCAGGACGACCCCGGTCGGCGATGCCATAGGTGTCAGCAACCATCTTTACGGCGGGCAGGACAGGGGAGACGTCGTCAGCATCAACCGTCAGGTCGACAGACAGGATGCCTTCGTTGCGACCACGGAACAACGCAAGGGCACGGTGGCTCGGGATCTTGGACCATTGTTCGGAATAGTCGAAATAATCGGCGAATTTCGCTCCTTTTTCTGCCATGCCGTCGATGAGTTTCGATTGAACGACGCCACGTTCCTCGACATGGCGGCGCAGGCGGCCGACCAGCTCGGCGTTTTCGGCAAAGCGTTCCATCAGGATCTGGCGAGCGCCGTCAAGCGCCGCCTTGGTGTCGGCAACGCCCTTGCCTTCATCCACGTAAGCGGCCGCTTCGGCCTCGGGGTCTCGGGTGGGATCACCCAGAAGAGTGTCGGCCAGCGGTTCCAGGCCGGCTTCGCGGGCAATCTGTGCCTTGGTACGACGCTTCTTCTTGAACGGCAGATAGATGTCCTCAAGTTGGGACTTTGTATCGGCTGCCTGAATGCTGGCAACAAGATCGTCTGTGAGCTTGCCCTGCTCTTCGATTGATTTGGTTATGGCGACGCGGCGGTCTTCCATTTCACGCAGATAAATCAGTCGCTCTTCGAGCTTGCGCAGCTGGGTGTCGTCAAGCCCACCGGTGGCTTCCTTCCGGTAGCGGGCGATGAACGGCACCGTCGAACCTTCGTCCAGCATCTGGACGGCCGAATTCACCTGGCCGGCCTTGCAACCGATTTCATCCGCGATCCTCTGTGCGATGCGCAGGGCGGTCTGGGCGGACAGGTCGGCCTTGGGAGTGGACGTGGTCGGGTCGGTCATCGATACGCTTGCCATTTACGAAGGGTACTTTCCGTCGAGAAAAATCTGAGCCGCAGACGATAAGCCCCCTCAATCGGGCGGAAAAGGGACCGATGAGCTCCGTCCACTGTGAAATACCTAAAGATTGCCGGATCGGGCGCGCCGGATTGAAACGAGCTGAGCCCAATGGCGAACCAATTTCACCGCAGGCAGTGCAGTGAAATTGTTTTGGTATGCACTTTTAGGTTGAATGGTGGGTAGTTCCTGTACGAATTGCAATAAATTGCGTATTCTGCGTTGAAAACGAGCAGCTATTCTTTCAACAAGATGTCGTGGTCGGTTGGTGGTGCGCATGGTGGGCAAGGGCGCACATCCTGCCGAGGTTCAAGGTTCCCGAGCTTTAATAACCGGATCACACGGTTTGTTATGAGGAGTGCAGACCGATGGCGCGCGGACGGCCAAGAAAAATCGATACCAAAGACGCTCTTCACTCCGTGATGATCGCCTTTTGGCAGAACGGCTATACCGGCACATCCATGAGCGATCTTGCCGATGCGTCAGGCATGGCCAAACCGGGCCTTTATGCCGCGTTCGGCGACAAGGAAGCACTGTTCGAAAAGGCGCTTCTGCATTATTTCGAAACCTATGGCGGGCCGGTTTTTGCCAGGTTGAAACGGGCTGAAAAACACGTTGTCCAGGACTTCCGGGATTTTCTCAGTGCCGTCGCGGACCTGACGCTGGACAAGGAAACGCCGGCTGGATGTTTTCTCGTCAATGCCCTTGTCGACTGCACATATGGCGCTCAGCGGCATCAGGAAGTCGTGCTGAACCTGAGGGCTGCACGGTTCAAGGCCATCAGGGATCGCCTTTTAAAGGCGGTTGCCGCGGGGGAGATGTCTGAAGATACCGACGTGGACCGGACGGCAACCTTCATCGACGGACAGTTTTCGGCAATTGCCCTGCTCGGGCGCAGTGGCAGCAGCGAGAACGACCTCAGAACCTTTATCGAGACCGGTCTTCAGGCACTTCCTGCCAGCAATGATCTGCAGGAGATTTCCGAAGCCGCGTTCAACTCGCCTATCTTACGACAGTGATCTGCTCGGCGGCGCGGGTGACTGCGGTATAAAGCCAGCGGCTCTTGTGCTCGCGGAATGCCCAGCTTTCATCGAACAGGACAACGTTGTCCCATTGCGAGCCCTGGGCCTTGTGGACGGTCAGCGCATAGCCGTAGTCGAATTCGTCCGCCTTGCGCCGGATGGCATAGGGAATGCTTTCCGCGCCATCCTCGAACATGGCCGGCAACACCTTCACCTTGACGGCGTTTCTCGAGAGCTCGTCCTCGGACACGACATCGAAGCGCAACGTGTTGCCACGTGGGGGTCGCAGGCGCTTGACCGTCCAAAGACCGCCGTTCAAAAGCCCCTTGGTCTTGTCGTTCCTAAGGCACACCAGCTTGTCGCCGACCGCTGGCATGGGAGTGGAGAAATCCTTCAACTCGCGAATGCGGGCGTTGTAGAGCCTGCGCGTCTTGTTGGTGCCGACCAGCACCTGATCGGCGGCAAGGATCTGGTCCTTGTCGATGTCGCGCCGGTGGATCACCCGGCTTTCGCCGAATGTGCCGTAGTCGAGCTGGCCACCGTCGCGAATGGTCATCGACATGCGCACGATCGGATTGTCCTGCGCCTGCCGGTGAACCTCGGTCAGCATCACGTCGGGTTCTGCTTCGGTGAAAAAGCCACCGCCCTTGACCGGAGGCAGCTGTGCCGGGTCACCCAGCACCAGAACGGGCGTGCCGAAGGACAGAAGGTCCTTGCCCAGGTCTTCGTCCACCATGGAGCATTCGTCGATGACGATCAGGCTCGCGGTCGAAGCCTGGCTGTCCCGCTTGATGGCAAACTGCGGGCCGCTGTCGTCATCATCGTCGTCAAGGTCGTCTTCTTCCTTGGCCGAACGGGGGCGGTAGATCAGCGAATGGATCGTGCCCGCATCCTCGCAGCCTTTCTGGCGCAGCACATGCGCAGCCTTGCCGGTGAAAGCGCCAAAACAGACGTCGCCGTCGATGCCTTCCGCCAGATGGCGGGCAAGCGTTGTCTTGCCCGTGCCCGCAAAGCCGAACAGGCGGAACACCTGCCTGTCGCCGCGCTTTAGCCAGGCAGCGGCTTCTTTCAGGGCTTCATCTTGTTGCGGGGACCATGCCACGGAATGCTCCTTCAGGATCAGAACCGGTTGCTTACCCCGAAACGGGCGATTCGACCACGGCGGAATTGGGGGGCTTGAGGCCGTTATGTTCAGGCGCGCGCACCGGGCGTTCGTCCAGCGAAGCCAGACAGGAGCCGTTTCCAATCCACACGCCAGCCTCAGACCTTGCCGTTGTTCCGACCCCAGCCGCAGCCGTAGACCCAGACTCAGCCCCAACCCAGCCCTGGCCCCAACCTCCCCCTCATCCTGAGGAGGGCCGAAGGCCTGTCTCGAAGGATGGGCAGCACACTCAGGAGCAAGTGGCCCTTCCTTCGAGACGCGCACTTTCGTGTGCTCCTCAGGATGAGGGGGAGGGTTGGGGATCGCTCCTACGATTTCGGCTCAGAAGAACAGAAGCTTGAGTGAAATTACCCGAGCACCGAGAACGAGCTTTCCTTCGTCAACTCGCGCTTGCGGGAGAACGTCGCCGTGTTGAGCGTGTGGGGGACATGCTCCAGCTTGAATTGCAATGGCGTTGCGTCATGATCGTTGCCAGCTTCGCAGTAACCGATCAGATCTGTCATCAAACGTCCGGCAACGGTTGCGTTCTTGAACTGGTTGCCGCTGGTTCCGATGGCCAGGTAGTAGCCATCGACATTGGTGCGGTCGTAAATCGGAAGCCAGTCGTCCGTCGCATCATAGAGCGCCGCAACCCCCACAGGGTGTTGGGAAACGCCCAACTCGGGTACTCGTTGAGAGTAGCGGTAGGCATAGGTGAGACCGCGGTCGGTCAGGTCCATGGCGAAATCGTCGGGATCTTCCACGAGATGCGGGTCGCAGGCAGGGTTCTGGCTGCCGATCATCAACTGGCCGCCGCCACCCGGCTTGACGTAGACGGAGATGTCGTTGTCTGAAACGACCAGACCTTCGCGGGAATAATTCAGACTTTGGGGCGGGGCGATCTGAACCACTTCCTGGCGCAGCGGGCGGTGGCCGATCTTCAGTCCGGTCTCACCTTCCAGGAGCGCGTTCACCTTGCCGGAATGCGGGCCGGCGACATTGATGACGATGGCTGCCGGGATATGTTCGCCGTTCTCAGTGAGAACACCGGTGACACGGTTGTTCTCTACCGGAATCTTGACAATCCTGGTCTTGAAACGGAACTGCGCCCCAAGCCTGGCTGCCGCATCCTTCAGGTTGCGGGCGGCGATTTGCGGATCGTCGACGTAGCCACCTGCCGGGAAGAAGACACCGCCCTGAAGCGCGCCACCGGTCGGCATGCCGAAGTCGTCGTCATCCATGGTTTTCGCCGGGGCGAAACAGTCCAGGTTGTAGCCGGGGAGTTCCTGTGTGATGCGGTCAGCCGACCAGTGTTCATAAGGAATGCCGAGGGCGTCGGCATGTTCCAGAACATGCTTCTGGTAGTTGTCGGATGCTGTCTTCATCACCAAGGTGCCGGTCTCGATGAAATGCGCCAGTTCCCCGGTGTCTTCCGTTTCCAGATAGGCCTGCCAGTTCTTCCAGTCGTGATAGCCTTCAAGGGCCATCGCCGTGCCGTCGCGCGTGGAATAATAGGTGCGGATCACCGCCGCGGAGCTGGAGGTGGAGCCATAGCCGGCTGCCGGCAGGGCGTCGACGTTCAGTGTCTTGTAGCCCTTGCGTGTCATGGACAGTGCGATGGCGCAACCGATGATGCCTGCGCCGATGATAATCACGTCATGGCGGTTCGGCGTTTCGTTTGATGTTGGCATGGCTGTCCTTCCTTCGGCGTTTCGCCCAGAACAGAGGACAGCCCCTTTTTTGTCTAGCGGCAAAACCGCCACTTGATGTTCCGATCCAGTCATATCGTTTGTCGGAAAGGCTGCAGATGCAGTTAAAAATCATCATCTGTTTACAAATAAAACCATCATGATGAGTTTGCTAAATATCGTGGAATTTGTTCTCAAGTCTCAAATTGTCCTGAAGATGGCCTGCGCGCATAGTCAAGCCAGTTCATGTCGGTTTACGCCGATTTTTCAAACATTTGGAGACTTCCTTGCCGCGCGCGAAATTCTGCGAGTGGCCGACATTGGCCCTGATTCTGGCCACCTCGTCGGCTTGGTTTTTGTTGATAGGGTTCTATTCCGAGCTTGGACCTTTCGTGGTCTGCCCCCTGGCGGCGATCCTGGTGACACTGCAATCCTCACTACAACACGAGGTACTTCATGGTCACCCCACGCGCAGTCCCGCACTCAACGAAGCCCTGGTCTACTGCTCGTTCGGCCTGTGCGTGCCGTATCGCCGCTTCAAGTCTCTTCACCTGCGCCATCATAACAACGACCGGCTGACGGATCCCTATGACGATCCGGAAAGCTACTATCTGGCCTGGGCAGACTGGCAGAGCCTTCCTCGTCCGATACAAATGATCCTGACGATCAACAACACCCTATTGGGCCGGCTGCTGATCGGGCCGGTGGTCTCGATGGTCGGTTTCGTGGGAGCCGAAATCCGGATGATGCTTGCGGGGGACAAGGTCGTCATGCGCGCCTGGGCACATCATGTTGCCGGTGTGGTGCCGCTTGTCCTGTTTGTCACTCTGGTCGGCGGCATGCCGTTCTGGCTGTATGTTCTCGGCGTCGCCTATCCGGGCATGAGCCTGTTGATGCTGCGCACCTATGCGGAGCACCGTGCGCATGAACATGCGGAAGCGCGGTCGATCATCGTCGAGTTCTGCCCGGTGTTCTCGCTTCTGTTTCTGAACAATAACCTCCATGTCGTTCATCACGCCAATCCGCGGGCACCCTGGTATCATCTTCCGAAGATCTACCGCGCTGCCCGCTCGGAATGGCAGGAGCGGAACGGCGGCTATGTCTTTGCGAGCTATTTCCAGTTGGCCAGGCACTATTTTTTCAAGGTGAAGGAGCCCGTTGTGCACCCGATCAAATACAATGAGACCAGCGGTTTTTCTGCCGCGGAAAAGGCGGTGTCTTGACCGGTGGATCTTTTCTAGCTGTCCGGCTGCCGATGTACGACTGGCCGGAGGTACGTCATGCCACTCGGGAACTTGAAAGCGCGCTCCAGGGCGCGCTTTGCCGCGTTCTGGGACTGAGTGAAAGCGATATTCGGCCATGGCAGGATGGGCAAGATCTGGCAGAGGCCTGGACGGACCCGGATCTCCTCTTGTCGCAAACCTGCGGATACCCCCTGACCCATGCGCTCGCAGGCAAGGTCCGGCTCGTGGGGACGCCTCACTACGACGCGGAAGGGTGCGATGGTCCACGATATTGCAGTCAGCTGATCGTCAAGCGTGACAGCTCCCACCAAAACCTGGAGGGCCTGCACGGTCACCGGGCGGTTTTCAACGGATCGGACAGCCAGTCAGGCATGAATACTTTCCGTCACGCGGTGGCGCAGCTTGATACTGAAGGGGCTTTCTTTTCGGACGTCATTGTGAGCGGGAGTCACTTGGCGTCCGTGAAGGCCGTTGCGGAGGGCAAGGCCGACATCGCTTCCATCGATGCAGTCTGCTGGGCACTGGTCTGCCGGGAAATACCGGAGCTGGCGGCGCAAGTCCGGCCGCTTGCCCGCACAGCATCTGCGCCCGGGTTGCCTCTGATCACTTCCCGCCGTTTCAGCGATGCGGAACACGCTCTTATCAGTGAGGCCGTTGCCGAGGTGATTTCAGCGCCTGAAACGCAACAAAGCCGTGAACGCCTTGGCATTCACGGCTTTTCGAAACTGTCTTCCGACGATTACGCGGTCATCTTGAAGATGGAAGCCGAGGCGGCAGAGCGCGGGTATCCCGTGCTGGCCTGACGCTGGTTTCGCACTCTCTGGAAAATTGTCAGATTGCCGGCTTCAGGCCGGCAATCGGCAGTCCTCCAGGTCGTCAGATCAGCGTTTCTTGGACTTCTGAGCTTCGCGCTGACGCAGGGCCTGGTTCATACGAGCCAGCTCTGCCGTGGTGTGTCCGCTGACGACACCCATGAGGTTGGTGCCGAGGGCTTGTGCAAGATAGGTCATGGCGTTGCCAATCCTGAGCGTATTCGATTGTTACAAGAAAGTGCGGTCCACTGCTTAAACGCGAGGCCGCTTGCCTGCTATATGGGCAGAACTTGCAGTTCAATCAATCGAATAGTATTCATCTATTCGTTCAAAAAAATTGAACTGAACTTCCGGGAAATCTGGACCATGCAAAAGTTGCCCGGCACCGGCATGCCGCTGATCGATCTGGATCTTTACAGGACCTTTTTGGTGATCGCGGAAACCTCAAGTTTTTCAAAAGCTTCCGAGCTTGTTGGGCGAACGCCGTCAGCAGTTTCAATGCAGATCAAAAAACTTGAATCGATCCTCGGGGTTTCGGTATTCGCCCGGGAAGGGCGCACTGTACGTATGACTACGGAAGGCGAAGCTTTGCTTGGATATGCGCGGCGTATCCTGATGCTGAACGAGGAAGCTGTTTCGCTGTTCCTGTCTCCTGAAGTGGAAGGCGAAGTCCGCTTCGGAGCGCCGTCCGATTTCGGCACCAGGTTCCTGCCCAACATTCTTTCACGCTTTGCACGCTCTCATCCTGGTGTGAATGTGGACGTGCATCTCGATGGCAGTCCGATGCTGGACGAGAAAGTGAAGAAGGGGGAGCTGGACCTTGCGCTCTTTACCGCCCGTCCAGGTACCGCACTGGCGCGGGGAGGCACAATCGTCTTCACCGAGCCGCTGGTCTGGGTAGGACTGGAAGGTGGTATCGCCTATGAGCGCGATCCGTTGCCGCTTGCCGTTTCCACGCCCGGGTG
This sequence comes from Labrenzia sp. PO1, assembly GCF_012273635.1. Taxonomy (NCBI): domain Bacteria; kingdom Pseudomonadati; phylum Pseudomonadota; class Alphaproteobacteria; order Hyphomicrobiales; family Stappiaceae; genus Labrenzia; species Labrenzia sp. PO1. Next base: position 1,469,005 of record NZ_JAAXCR010000001.1, on the reverse strand, counting down.
CCCCTGGCGCAGAGCTGCGCGGGTTGCGCTGGACGATGCCCAGAAGCCTTACCGCGTTTCCTACACCAGCTTTCACAGTGCCGGCCAGGAAGCCGCACTTCTGGCGGACCTTGCCGTGGCTCCCTTTCCGGCGAGTGTGGTCGAGGCGCCCCTGATGGCTCTGGACGAACGGCATGGCCTGCCGGAAATCGGCGACTATCACATTCTCATGGCCGAGCGGGCCCATGCGGGCAAAGCCACTCATGCGTTCGCCAAGCATGTTGCCGAAAGCTTCAAGGACCTCAGCCACGGCGTCTCGGTCTGAAGTCAGTCTGTCGCGTTAACCATAATTTCCGTTTCACGGGACAAACCCGCAGGACCTCTGGCGCAAAAGTTAACGAGCGGTTACGATTCATGGTAAATGAAGCGTTAACAGCGAGACGTGTCATGAATTCCATCTGCAAAACCCTGCTGGCCGCAGCCGGCATGAGCATCGCCCTTGGAGCCGCAGCGCAGGCCGAAAGCGGCACGACGCGCATTGTCCACGACGAACCTTATGGTGCCATCGTGACCAAGGAAGCCGGTGTGCTGGTGTTCCGCGGCCTGCCACCGACCCGCAAGGTAATCGTCAATCCGGACGGCAAGACGCCGCTGGAACTGAAGCAGACCGAAGTGACCGAGACCAACGTGATGGTTTTTGCCGATCAAAGCGATTACGTGCGCGCCCTCGGCCCGAAGATCATCCGGTTGAAGTAAAGTCCGAGAACCGGTCTGCAGGCGTGTTCTGATAAGCCGACTGGTTTCTGCCATCGGTTTGCTTAGGTCGCATTATTATCTGCCAGTCCCCACCAAACTCCTCATCCGGAGGAGGGCTGAAAGCCCGTCTCTAAGGATGGGCCACTTGTGTTGGCGTTTGTCGCCCATCCTTCGAGACGGCGCTTCGCACCTCCTCAGGATGAGGGGGGAGAAGTTCGGGATGAGGGGAGCGGAAAGCGGAGTTCAGCAAAGGCGAAGAATCGGGGTGTTCCGGATGGAGTGACTGCGCAGGTCTCTGAAACGATCTGTCGCTCTGCGCTCTGCGCTCTTCGGAACTCGGCAGGTATCCTCAGTGCTGGAACGCTCTTGTCCGCTCAACTGTCCTCGTCTTCCCTGCCTTTTCGTGCCGACCCCACCTCCGGTAAATCCTAATCGTTCCCTACACCAACCCCTCATCCTGAGGAGGGCCGGAGGCCCGTCTCGAAGGATGGGCCGCTTGTTCCCGAGTATGCTGCCCATCCTTCGAGACGGCGCTTTGCGCCTCCTCAGGATGAGGTTGAGGGGAGGGGAGCCCGGGAGGATAGGGGGAGGTGGAGTTCAGGAGGGGGAGGCGGTCGTCGGGGTGTTGGTCCGACGACCGGATGCATTTACATGCGCATGCGTTCGGCTTTCGGGTCGAACAGCGGTTCGCTGATGATGGTGGCCTTGCGGCGCTCGCCGAGGATTTCGATCTCGAAGGCGCCTTCCTGCGTGTTCGTTGCCAGTTCCGAGGGAATATACCCTTGTGCGAGGGATTTCCGCAGGTAGTGGGCGTAGCCGCCGGAAGTCACCCAGCCGATCACCTTGCCATCGTGCCACACGGGCTCATCGCCCATGACGTCGGCGTCCGACGCGTCGACCACGAAGCTGACACGCAGGCGCTTCGGGCCTTCATCGAATTCTTTCTGAGCCGCCTCCTTGCCGATGAAGGTGTCCTTGGACAGCTTCACGAACCGGCCGAGATCGGCTTCGAATGCGCCGTAGATCGGGCGGAATTCGCGGAACCAGGTGCCGAAGTTCTTTTCCAGTCGCAGGCAGAGCAGGGCGCGCATGCCGAAGTTGACGATGTTGAACTCGGCTCCGGCCTTCATCAGCGCATCATAGACCCGACGCTGGTACTCCGGCGCCATCCAGATCTCGTAGCCAAGGTCGCCCGTGTAGGTGATGCGGTTGACCTTGCAGGGGGCGTTGGCAACGTCCATTTCGCGGAAGTCCATGAACCGGAAGGCCTCGCCCGAGACATCGTCTCCGGTGATCTTCTCCAGAACCTTGCGCGAATTGGGACCGGCGATGGAGAGGCCAACCCAGCCGAGGTTGATTGCGCGGATCGTCACCGAGCCGTCCTCTGGCAGGTGCTTCTCGAACCAGCGCATGTGATAGATCTCGGCCTGAGACGAGCCCCACATGTAGAACTTCTGGTCGCTGGCCCGGGCGATGGTGAAATCGCCGATCAGTTTGCCGTTCTCGTTCAGCATCGGCGTCAGGATGATGCGGCCGACCTTCGGCATTGTGTTGGTCATCAATAGCGACAGGAAGCTTTCCGCGCCTGGCCCAGTGATCTCGTATTTGGCGAAGTTGGCCGTCTCCGTCACGCCCACGCTCTCGCGCACAGCCCGGCACTCGGCGCCGATGTGCTCAAAATCGTTGGAGCGGTGGTAGGAGACGATGTCCCTGGCTTCCACGCCTTCCGGAGCGAACCAGAGCGGTGTTTCCAGGCCCCAGCTGTCGCCCATGACGGCGCCTTGCGCCAGCATGCGGTCGTAAAGCGGGGTTGTCTGCTGCGGGCGGGCGGCCGGAAGTTCCTCGTTGGGGAAACGGATCCGGAACCGGCGACGGTAATTTTCCTGTACCTTGGCATTGGTATAGGAGAGCGTTGCCCAGGTGCCGTAGCGGGCAACATCCATGCCCCAGATGTCGTAACCAGGATCGCCGTTGATCATCCAGTTGGCGAGCGTCAGGCCGACACCGCCGCCCTGGCTGAACCCGGCCATGACGCCGCAGGCAACCCAGTAGTTGCGAAGACCGCGAACCGGGCCGACCAGCGGGTTGCCGTCCGGCGCGAAGGTGAAAGGCCCGTTGATGATCTGCTTGATACCGGCATTCTGCAGGGCGGGGAAATGCTCGAAGCCGACTTCCAGCTCCGGCGCGATCCGGTCGAGATCCGGCGCCAGCAGTTCGTGGCCGAAATCCCAGGGGGTCTGGCGCGGGCTCCACGGGCGGCAGTTCTGCTCGTAGGTGCCGAGCAGTACGCCCTTGCCTTCCTGACGGGTGTAGATCTCACCGCCGAAGTCCAGAACGCCGATCAGTTCCTTGCCGGTGGCTTCGTTGTGTGATGTCACTTCCTCCATCTCGTCGGTCAGGAGGTACATGTGCTCCATGGCGAGCACCGGCAGTTCGATGCCGACCATGCGTCCGCATTCGCGTGCCCACAGGCCACCGGCGTTGACCACGTGTTCGGCGTGGATCGTGCCCTTGTTGGTGATGACATCCCAGGTGCCGTCGGGCGTTTGAACCAGTTCTTCCACCTTGGTGTGGCGCAGGACTGTCGCGCCGTTGACGCGGGCCGCCTTGGCATAGGCATGGGTGGTGCCGGAGGGGTCGAGATGGCCTTCAATCGGGTCCCAGAGCGCGCCGATGAAGTGTTTCTCGTCCAGAAGCGGGAACATCTTCTTGGCTTCGGAGACCGAGATCAGCTCCAGGTCCATGCCGAGATAGCGCCCCTTGGCCTGGGCAAGACGCAGGAAATCCATCCGCTCGGGCGTATCGGCCAGCATGACGCCGCCGGTCAGGTGCAGGCTGCAGGACTGACCGGAAATTTCTTCCAGTTCCTTGTAGAGGTCGACGGTGTAACTTTGCAGCTGGGCTACGTTCGGATCGCCGTTCAGAGTGTGGAAGCCGCCTGCTGCGTGCCAGGAGGAGCCGGATGTCAGTTCGTCGCGCTCGATCAGCGTGACGTCTTTCCAGCCGAGCTTGGTCAGGTGATACAGAACGCTGCAGCCGACAACGCCACCGCCAATGACAACAACCTGAGTGTGGGTATTCATGCAATCTGCTCCGGAAGCGCCTGCTCTTGCGCGGCAGGCCGTGTTCGAACGTGAAACGTGAAAAGATCAGAAGTCGGTCGGGGCGCCGCCCTCGGCCTTTCGCCTCTCGACAAAGGCGATGATTTCCTCGTCGATGGCCGGATCAAGCGGGGGCTGCTCATAGGCTTCCAGAGCCTTCTTGTAGAGCATGTTCGCCTTGTCATAGGCGGTCGGGCTGCCTGCTTCCGACCAGCTTTCGTAATTGCGCCAGTCGGAAACGATGGGCGCGTAGAAAGCGTCCTTGTAACGGTCCTGGGTGTGCTGGGTGCCGAAGAAGTGGCCCGCCGGTCCGACCTCGCGGATCGCATCGACGGCAAGGGCTGCCTCTGACACATCAAGCGGCGTCAGGTATTCGGCGATCTTCTGGAGCAGATCGATGTCGGTGATGAATTTCTCGAAACCGGCACTCAGTCCGCCTTCCAGCCAACCGGCGGCATGCTTGATGATATGGGCCCCGCCGTTGATCGCGCCCCATTCCGACAAGGTGGTTTCCAGCGCTGCCTGATAGTCGACCGTGTTGGCCGCGCAAACGCCTGACGACCTGTAGGGAAGATGATAGCGCCGGGCGAGCTGGCCGCCGACGATTGCTGCCTTCATGTATTCCGGCGTGCCGAAGGCTGGCGCGCCGGATTTCATGTCGACGTTGGACGTGAAGCCGCCATAGACCACCGGCACACCCGGGCGGACAAGCTGGGCGAAGGCGATCCCGGCAAGGGCTTCCGCGTTCTGCAGGGTCAGCGCGCCGGCAACGGTGACCGGAGCCATGGCACCGGCAAGAGTGAAAGGCGTGACAATGGAAACCTGTCCGGCCTTGGCCATTTCGATCAGGCCTTGCAGCATTGGCGTGTCGAGCCTCAGCGGCGAGGACGTGTTGATGACCGTTGCCACGCACGGCGTTTCGACGAATTCTTCCGGGGTAAGGCCGTAGCCGATCCGGGTCAGTTCCAGACCGTCTAGGTTGCGCTCCTTGCCGAGCGAATAGATGTGATAGACCTTGTCGGTGAGCCGGAGCATGTCTGCAACGCAGTCGAGATGGCGCACGGAAGCGTGGATATCGACCGGTTCGACCGGGTAGCCCATGACGCAGTGAATGATGTTGAAGAACTGCGACAGTTTCAGGAAGTTGCGATAGTCCTCCTGGTTGCCCGGGCGGCGGCCGTGGTCGCGGTCGACGGCATTGGGCGCGCTGGCCACACAGGAAAAGGCAAGGGCATTGCCGCCCACCTGCAGATCATGCGCCCGGTTGCGCGCACGGATCGTGAATTCGGCCGGGGCCTTGGCGACAAGCTCTTCCACCATCGCCCGGTCCATGCGTACACGGTCTTCACCCGGCTTGATGTCGGCCCCGGCATCCTTCAGGATCTGCTTTGCTTCCTCGTGCAGGAAGTCGATGCCGATCTCTTCCAGAACGCGCATGGATGCGTCGTGGATCGCTTCAAGTTCGTCAGCGGAAACGGCTTCCAACGGCTTGAAGATATGCCGCGGCTGCTTGAAGGGTTTTTGCGGAAAGAGATCCGGACCGGTCTTCTCGCCGCCCCTGCGCCGCCGTCCGCGCCGCGCGGGAGCCGTCTCGGCAAGCGAGGCCGTTTCGATGTCATGCGTCATGTCGTCCGCCACTATTCCTGAAAGCCGGACCTGATGCCCTGGAAAGGCTTGGGCGCGGCCCGGTCTGCACCATTTCATCAGACGTTACTTGAGAGGGCACTTTCAGCGGGCAGTCTCAGAACGACGGCCAGTGCTTCAACTCCGACATCCGGCACCGTGTCCTCGATCCAGCCGTGATCTCGCCCATCGGGGGGCTTGACGGAAAGGGACTTCAAAGCGATCAGAACAAGGAGACTTTTCGTGGGGACCCCTGGTGCGCGTGTTGCTGTCGGATTCGGAACTGCTGGCTTTTCTGAAAACGCTCCTGCCGGTGAAGGACTGGTCAGTTGCGCGGCTGCGGCCGTTGCCGGTCGCCTATACCGCCCGGTTCTGGCGGCTGGACACGCCGGGCAGAAGCTTTGTCATCAAGGAGTTCTTCCCCGAAAATGAAGACAACCCTCTGTATCCGACCTTGCCGAGGCAGGAAGCGGACGCCCTTGCCGTACTAGCCCGCCATGGCCTGTCGCCGGAGCTTGAAGCTTTCACCTACAGTCCGGCGAAAACACCGCTGTTGATCTATGGCTATCCGACCCCGGTCGACAACGAGATCGATGTCGGAGAAGCCGCCGAGCTGATCGGTCGCTTTGCCGCCTTGAGCGAACCTGTACCGGGACACCAGACCGTTCCGGCCGGATATCACGAGGTGCTGGCGCGGGGCGATGCCATGCTGGCGCTCATTCCGCATAGTCGCAAGGCGGCGAACCTGAAGCGGTCGCGTCCGGCCGATGGCGCCGTCAAAAGACGCGAGATCAAGCGTTCGCTCGTTCATCGCAGTTTCTGTCTCGGCACGATCCAGGCAACCGGCGATGGTGCCCGGCTGATCGATTGGCAATTCGCCGGGCTTGGTGACCCGGTCGAGGATATCGCCTGTTTCGTCTCGCCCGGTCTTGCAACGCTCTATGGCCTTCATCCGCTTGTCGCCCATGCGGAGGAAATGTTTCTGACGCGCTATCCTGACCAGGAGACAGTCGAGCATTTTCTGAAGGAGCGCGGCGCCTATCACTGGTGCCTTGCAGCCTATTGCCTGTTCCGCCACGAAACACTGATGCATTCCAACGCCCCGGCGGCCAGGGCCTATGGCCGCGCGCTGGAAGAGGAAGTCGATCTGCTGCTGCGTTTGCGGGGCCGATGAGGGGCGTTTGCAGCAGTTGTAATCAATCTGTCATGGGAGAAGGCTAACGGGAGGCATGTCCATCCAGCTTGCTTCCGTTTCCAAGTCCTTCGATGCCCATAAGGCGCTGAACAGCGTGTCCCTTTCGATTGAGGACGGCACGTTTTTCGTGGTGCTCGGCCCGTCCGGTTGCGGTAAGTCGACCCTGCTGCGCGCCATTGCCGGGCTGGAGCCGGTCGATGCGGGAGAGATCAAACTCAGTGGGCAGGCCGTTGCCGGCAAGGGCCTGCACCTGCCGCCCGAGCAGCGCCAGGTGGGAGTGGTGTTTCAGTCCTATGCGCTGTGGCCGCACATGAATGTTGCCGCCAATGTCGCCTTTCCGCTGGAGACGGCGGGTGAAACGCGGAGCGCGGTGACGGCCCGTGTGGCGGAGTGCCTGGAAACGGTGGCTCTGACACCGTTCCGGCAGCGCAAGCCGGCCGAACTTTCCGGTGGTCAACGCCAACGGGTGGCGCTGGCGCGGTGCCTGGCGCAGGGCGCGCGCACCGTCCTGATGGACGAGCCTCTCGCCAATCTCGATCCGCATCTGCGCAGCACGATGGAAGAAGAGCTGGCGGCATTCCACAGGGCGAGCGGCGCGACGACGCTTTTCATTACCCACGACCAGCGCGAAGCGATGGCTCTTGCCGACAAGGTGGCGGTGATGTGGGATGGCAGCATCCTGCAGGCGGACGATCCCGACACGCTTTACCGCCGTCCGAATTCGAAGAAGGTCGCCGGTTTCATCGGCCGCAGCACCCTCGTTCCGGTGGATGTGCTGCGAGTTGAAAACGGCGAGGCGCAAGTGCGCTTCGGCAATGTCATCGCGGTCGTCGATTGTCCAGACCAAACAGGTTCGGGCCCAGCAACGTTGTTGCTCAGGCCGGAACATCTGGTGCTCGCAACGGGCACTTCCGGCTTCGAGGCAACGGTCGAACGGACGATCTACCGGGGTGGCTATTGGGAAGTCTTCGTCCGTCTCGAAGGCCTTTCGCAGCCGCTTCTCATGGTGCTTCACCGAAAGGCGGAACCTGGCGAGCTCCTGCAGCTCGATATCCTGCGCGGATGGGTGTTGCCGGAGTGAGTTTTGTTCCTTGTTGTCACCCGGGGTAAAGCGCAGCGCAGACCCGGGATGACAAGAGCTTCGACTATCCCTCAACCCTTCCAGGGGATCGTCCCGGCCGGAACCCTGCGGGCCAGTGCATTCATTGTCAGCATGATCAAAATCGTTGCGGCGACGACCACAACCGACATGGCGGCGGCAAGCGTAGTGTAGCCGCCGTCTTCGTAGTTGAAGATTGTCGTGCCGATGGTCTCGTTGCCGGTCGACCAGAGCAGGGCGGAGACCGTGACCTCGTTGTAAGCGGTCAGGAACACCAGGATTGCACCGGAGGCAGCCGCGGGAGCTGCGAGCGGGGTGAAGATCCTTGTCATGCGCCGGTAGAATCCGGCGCCAGCCACCCGAGCCGCATCTTCCAATGAACCATCCATTTGCAGGAAGGCGGCGGCAACCGGTTTCAGGCCCACCGCCAGGAAAACGGAGACATAGGCAATCAGGATTATCCAGAGGGTGCCGTAGAGCGAGATGTTCAAAAGCGGCAGGGGGCGGATGAACGCCAGGATGAAGGCGATCGACATCACCAGGCCGGGCACGGCAAAGGCGATTTCGGACTGTGTGAGCGCAAGGCTCGCCCAGGTTCTGTGAGCTGGCTTCCGATGGGCAAGGAAATAGGCCAGGAACAGGCTGATGACAGCAATGACAAGTGCGGCAACCCCGGCAACGAGAGTTGAGTTGGCGAAGGCCCTGACCGTGACGGACTGGCGCCAGAGCACCTCGGTGAAGTTTTCGAGTGTCAGGGTTTCCGCAGACAGCGGCAGGCCGTAAGTGCGGACCAGCGAGGTCGCCAGCAACGAGGTTGCCGGCAACAGCAGCACGAAGGCGACGAACAGCCAGAGAGTGGCTTCCACAAAGGGACGCTTGCGGCCAAGGGAGATCGCCAGAGGGTCTTGCGGCAGACCGATGAGGCTGGTGCGCAGGCGCCGCTGGAGCACACCTTGCAGCAGGATCGCTGCAAGGGCGACAACGGCCAGGATAACCGAAATGACCGCCACGTTTGGCAGGACATCCGGACCGAAGCTCGCCAGTCTCCGCCAGACCAGAACGGGCAACGTGGTGTAGCGTGCCGGAATGCCGATCAGGGCATTGATGCCGAAGTTGCCAAGTGCGGCAACGAAGGCGAGCGCAAAACCGGCCAGCAGGGATGGCGCGAGCAATGGCAAGGTGATCCTGCGCAACATCAAGAGGCTTCCGGAGCCGGAAACGCGGGCTGCGTCTGAGAGTTCGCGCGGAAACGACCTCAACGCGGCACGGACAAGCAGGAACACCAGCGGGCTGTGCTGCAGGGTCAGCAGCAGGACGAGGCCTTCACGGGAGTAGAGAGGGTGGGTGGAGCCGAGTTCCGGAGCCAGCCCAAGCCAGCGCAACACCGGACTGCCCGGGCCGAGCGCCTGTATCCAGGCAATAGCCGTTACATGCGGCGGGATCATCATCGGCAGCAGGATCAGGAAGACCAGCAGGCCCTTGGCGCGAATATCGGTGAGGCCGATCAGGAGTGCGAGCAGGGTGCCGAGTGCGGTTGCTGCCAGTGCCGACAAGAAACTGCTCTCAACGGAATGCCATAGCGCGCTTCGGACCGACCGGCTCTGCACGGCTTCCGTCAACGGGCCAAGGTCGAGACCGCCGTCACCCGTCAGTCCGGTCTTGAACAACAGCAGCAGCGGCAGCCCGCAGATCAGCGTTGCGCCGAGAACAAGCGCGAGAAGGGTGGTCTTTTCGGAAAGCTTCGATAGCTGCACAGGGATTTGCCGTTGCTTCTCGCAGTCATTCCGGACAAGTGAGGCGTAGCCGAGCGATGATCCGGAATCCAGACATGTTTCGCGCCGGAGGCGCGGCCAAATTCCAAATGGTACAGTATTCGCTTTGCTCATGCTGATGTCTGGCTTCCGGATCAGCATGCAGCAACGCCGCATTTGTCCGGATTGACGGGGGAACGGAAAAAAGCAGCGAGGCTTCCGCCACGCTGCCCGTTGTCGAAAGGAGGCGTTGGCCTTACCCGCCGAAGATCTCGGAGAATTTCATCTTGTCGGCCTGGTCCCGTTCCAGGGCCTTGGCCGGATCGAAATCCATGAGCTTGATCTGGTCGCGAGCGGGGAAGCCCTCCGGAGCCGGGACGCCCGGGTGCGCCGGCAGATAGCCCTGGGAAGCGGCAAGCTTCTGACCGTCTTCGGAAATCAGGAAGTCGACAAATGCCTTGGCGGCATCCGGGTTCTGGGCAGTGGAGAGGATCGCAACCGGCTCGGTGACGGCGGAGACGCCTTCTTCCGGGAAGACGAACTCAACCGGTGCGCCTTTTACCTTTTCGCGGATCGGCAGGAAGTCGACGACGAAGCCGTAGAGTTTCTCGCCACCGGCAATCGCCTTGTAGACGCCGCCATTGCCGCCCTGCGGGTTGGCGCCCTGGTCTGCGAGGCCTTCGTAGTAGGCCCAGCCAAGCTCCGGGTTGGAGGTCAGCGCAGTCATGTGGATGGTCGCGGCGCCGGACGTCAGCGGCGATGGCATTGCCAGCTTGTCCTTTGCTTCCGGCTTCAGGAGATCCTTGTAGGACGTCGGCTTCATCGGCGCGTTGGTGTTGTACATGATGCCGGTGGTGATCAGCTTGGTGGAGAAGTAGCTCTTGTCCTTGTCCATGATCGCCGGATCGTAGGCGGAAACGTCGGCCGCCTCATGCGCCATCAGACGACCTTCCTGCTTCAGGCTCTCCATGGTCACCATGTCGGCGATCAGCAGTACGTCCGGCTTCGGCGCACCGGCTTCGAATTCGGCCAGCAGCTTCGCCATGATCTTGGTGGTGCCGTCACGGACCCACTCGACTTCAACGCCCGGATGGGCCGCGGTGAAGGCATCGACGGTTGCCTGGGCGTCGGCGTTCGGCTGGGAGGTGTAGAGCACGAGCTTGCCGGTAACATCGTCGGCGTAAGCGGAGGCGGATGCCGCGGCCAGGAGGCCGGCTGCGATCAGAAGCTTTTTCATGTGACAGATCCTTTGCACAGAGCAGCAAAAGGGTTGCGGATGAAAATCGCCTATCAGCTCTACATGACAGTTTTATTCAGGCAGCGAGTCTTTTTACGAGTAATTTAGCCGGCTAAGTTTATTATGTGGGAGGCGTTTGCGGCAGCCGGCATCTCCTTTGGAGACCCCGGTGCCCCGTTGTTTTCGTGGTCAGACGTAACTTACGCAGGTGCCTTCCGAAACAAGATCCAGGCCTTGCGTCTTGCCGGCAAGCGCAGTCGGCAGGCTGGTGACGGGTTCAAGATAGAGCGCGTAAGTGGAGTGATGGATCGGCAGCACCTTGCCAGGCCGGAGCCTATCCACGAAATCGGCGGCATGATTAGCGCCCATGCTGATCTGCCCGAGAGGTCCTGAAGTGCCGACGCCGCCAAGATGTGGAATGAACACGTCCGGCGATCCGAAGCCCTTGAGCGCGTCGAGAACATTTGGCGTCGGGAAGGTATCACCGGTCCAATAGATCGACTTTGCCCAGTCGCCCTGGCGGATCTCCAGCCAGTAGCCATTACCTGGGCCAAGCAGCGAGGCAATCTCCGGGTTTTCCGAGTGTTCGGCAGGTAGTGCGGTCAGCGAGAGCGTGACGTCGCCCTTGGTGATCACGTGAGGTTTCATCCAGTCGGCCACCTGAACCTGCGTGAACCCCTTTGCGGTCAATCGCTCCCGGTCATGAGAGGGAACGAGGAATGGCATGTCCGGGGCAATTGCGCTTTCCGCCGTCTGGTCGAAATGATCTTCATGCAGGTGTGACAGCAGGACTTGATCCACCCTGGAAAGATTGACACCGCGAAACGGGGTCAGCCGTTTGTGTGCCACCACGTCGGGTCCCGTGGCGAGATCGAACATCTCGTTGGGATCACCCATGCGGAAAGCTTCCTCACCTTCGCCGAAGGCCGGATCGGTCAGGAGGGTGAGGTCCCCGCATTCGATCAGCATCGTTGCACCGCCGAGCCAGGTGATGTCGAGCCGGGGAGATCCTGTTGCGGTTCTTGCGGGAGCGGACGAAACACCGGTCAAGATTGCCGGAGCAGCCAGCGACATGGTGCCGGCTGACTTCAGAAAACTGCGCCGTTTCATGGGAATACCTCTTGGGACCGTTGATGGTGCGTTGTAGGTAGACCGCAGATATTGTTCGGTATAGATGTATAAAAATGAACAATCTGGCTGAAAATATCGCGCAATGACAACGCTGGCACATCTGGAAACCTTTGTTGAAGTGGCCAGTCTTGGCAGTTTCGCTGCTGCCGCCCGGCAGCTCGACTTGCCGAGGTCGACAGTCACGGCTCGTATCAAGGCACTGGAGGAAGAGCTTGGCGTCGCCCTGTTCCAGCGCACGACCAGGCAGGTGCGCCTGACGGTGGAAGGCGAGGCCTACCGGGAAAAAGTGCAGCCGGCCTTGCGGGATCTGGAGGAGGCCGGAGAACAGCTGAAATCGGCGCAGGCACCGCAGGGGATGGTGCGTATGTCCGTCCCGGTCGACCTGCCGCTGGATGTTCTGGCAGAGGCGATGGCCAGCTTCAATTTGCGATATCCGGAAGTCCGGGTCGAAGTGCATGTCAGCGATCGACCCGTTGATCTGACCGGCGAGCGGTTCGACTTCGCCCTCCGCGGCAACCGGGTTGCATCGGAAAGTGTCATCGTCCGCAAGATCGCCTCCAGTTTCCTTGTTCTTGTCGCCCGGCCGGAGCTCATGGAAGAGGCGTCTTTCGACGAGCTGTTGACGTCAGGACGGGTGATCGATCCCGCCGAAGTGCTGGAGGAAGCGGGGCAAGGAGTAGGTGCCCCTGTTTACAGGACGCGGAACCTGCAGCTTGCGCTGGCCCTGGTGCTGAATGGCGGTGTGGCGGGTATCTTGCCGAAATCGATGTGTGCCGAATTCCTGGCGGATGGACGCTTGGCCGAGGCTGCGTGTCCGGTCGATCTGCCGGAGCTGCCGCTCTTTGCGGTCCTGCCGTCACGACGGTTCATCCCCAAGCGCGTTCGCCTGCTGGTGGATCATCTGGCAAGTGCTTTCGGTTGATCGGATTTTACACGGTCTTGCCCCAACCAGACATTGCCGTTGGGCAGCTTGTCGGCTATCACCGCCCCACCAGACATTAATCGATTTATGAAAGGCATGTTCATGAGCTCAAACGGCGCGGCCGCGGAAATCGGCCTGATCGGTCTCGGTACCATGGGTGGCAACCTTGCGCTCAATATTGCCGAACATGGCTTTCAGATCGCGGTGTTCAACCGGACCACGGAGAAGACCGACCAATTCATGGCGAAGGCCGGGGAACTCGCGCCGAAACTGGTTCCGACCAAGACGCTGGAAGACTTCGTTGCATCCATCAAGACCCCGCGCGCGGTGATCCTGATGGTTCCGGCCGGTGAAGCGGTCGATGCACAGATCGAGGCTCTGCGGCCACTGCTCGATGCAGGCGATCTCATCATCGATGCTGGCAATGCCAATTACCACGACACGAACCGCCGCGCGGCGGAAGCTGCCGAAAAAGGCCCTCGCTTCATGGGGATCGGTGTTTCCGGTGGCGAGGAAGGCGCACGCTTTGGTCCGTCCATCATGGGCGGCGGTGCGAAGGACGCCTGGGATCAGGTCGGCCATATTCTGGAAGCGATTTCCGCCAAACACGAAGAAACGCCCTGCGCGGCCTTTCTGGGTGAAGCGGGCGCGGGTCATCTGGTCAAGACCGTCCACAACGGCATCGAATATGCCGACATGCAGATGATTGCCGAGGTCTACGGCGTCATGCGCGACGGTTTCGGCATGTCGGCTTCAGAGATCGGGGATGTCTTCGAGAAGTGGAATGGCGGCATCTTGCAGTCCTACCTGATCGAGATTTCCGGCAAGGTTGCCAAGACGGCGGATCCGGACACCGGCAAACCGATGCTCGACATAATCCTGGACAAGGCCGGCCAGAAAGGCACCGGTCGCTGGACGGCCATCGAGGCGCTGATGCTGGGCACCCCGGCAAGCGCCATCGAGGCGGCCGTTGCCGTACGCAACATGTCCGCGCGATATGAGGAGCGCAAGGAAGGCGAAGCCGAATTTGGCGCGGCTCCGAGCGGCATGGACCGCGAGGCCGTGACGATCGATGCGCTGGAAGCAGCTCTCGTTGCCGGAAAGATCATCTGTTATGCGCAAGGCTTCGGTCTGATCCTGGAAGCGGCCAAACAATATGGCTGGGCAATGCCTCTGCCGGAAATCGCCAAGATCTGGCGTAACGGCTGCATCATTCGCTCGTCCATGCTGAACGACATGTCGTCCGCACTATCCGACGATGCTGAACGCAACCTGATGCTGGCGCCGTTCTTCTCGGCAAAGCTGAAGGAAACCGAAGCGATGCTTCGCCAGGTCGTTGCCCAGTCCGCGCTACATGGTCTGCCGGTACCGGCCCTTTCGGCGGCGCTGTCCTATTTCGACATCATGCGCACAGGCCGTTCCACCGCAAACATGCTTCAGGGCCAGCGCGATTTCTTCGGCGCGCATGGCTTTGAACGCACCGACAAGGACGGCGGCGGCTACCACGGCCCCTGGGCGATGGGCTGAGGCCAAAAAATCAGACGCTCAGGCTTTCGCCTGGGCGTCATTGCGGCTTGGCGTGCGCCCTGCGAAGCACTTGTCCGCAATGACGGCGCACGGATATGCGCCGCCTCGCAGTGCCATCCTGGTGGTTACTGCGCCAGTCCAAGTGCCGCCATGTTGGCAATCGATGCCGGCAGACCGGAATGGTCGCGCAGTTCGATGATCAGACGGGGATCACTCTCGAGTTTGGAAAGCGCGCCGAACACCGAGTGCCAGTTGATGGTGCCCTGCCCAAGCGTCCAGTGGCGGTCGGCGTATCCATCCGCGTCCTGCAGGTGGATATGGCGCAGACGATTGCCGGCGGCCTTGACGTAGTAATCGACGGGCGGAGCGTCAGTCGTGCCATGAGCATAATGCGCGTGTCCGGTATCGATTGAGATTTTCACCGCCTGTGAACCGAAGCTCTCGGCAAGCTCTATCCGGGCATAAGGGTCCTTGTCCTCGATGTTCTCGATGACGAGTTCGCAGCCGATATCTTCTGCCCGCTTGACTGCGTCGCTCATGGTCAGGTGACAGAGCTCTATCTTGCGCTGCCGGGCATTTTCATAATTGTCGAGGTTGTTGAAGTCCCAGGTGGTATAGGGGCTGTGCACGACCATGTGGGTGCCGCCCAGTGCCTCGCAGACTTCCAGTCCCTGCAACAGGCGCTTGCGTACGATCTCGCGGACATCCACGTCCATGCTGTCGACGGTGAAGCCGAAGAAGGGGCCGTGAATGCCGACACGGCCCTGATGGCCGTCCAGCAGTTTTCGGGCCTTCTCGACAATCGGTTTCCAGTCGCCGTTCAGCACTTCGGCCGGCCAGAAGTCCTGAAGTTCCAGATCCCGCGGTTTGTCCAGCATCAGATTGCGATGGGTTTCCAGCGCGTCAACTGTCAGCGCGGCACCAAGAATTGGAATATCGGTCATGAAACACCTTTGAAGGAGACGAAACGGTTGTCGCCTGATTAGAGGCTGATCCTTGACACTATTGCGACGGAGAGCGGATCAAATTTCAGTATCCACGGTCCCGGTCGACGGCTGGGGGAACCGTACCGTCTTCAAAATACCGGCCGATGTTGTCTGCCACGATCCTGGACGCTGTGCTGATGATGGTCGGGGCGGATATGTGCGGCAGCACCGTGACCTTGTCATGATCCCACAGCGGACTTGACGGTGGCAGGGGCTCTTCATCGAAGACGTCGAGAACGGCATGGCCGAGCGGCCCGTTGTCGAGTTTGTTGATGAGAGCGGCAGTGTCGATAATAGGGCCTCGGGCGAAGTTGATGATCGAGGCGCCCTTCTTGCAGGCACTCAATTCGTCCTGGCCGATCAGCCCGCGTGTTTCATCCGTCAGCGGCACCAGCAGGACGATGAAATCCGACTGGCCGAGCACCTCCAGAAGCCCGGCGCGACCATGCCGGCAGGCTATGCCTTCAATTGATTTTTCGGTACGGCTCCAGCCGAGCACGTTGAAGCCGTTGGCTTTCATCCGCAAGGCGGCGGCTGCGCCGAGCTTGCCAAGACCCAGAACACCAACCGTGCGTTCCTGTGGACGTTCGAGTACATGGTCCTGCCAGACCTTCTGCCGCTGCTGGGCAATGTAACGGGGCATGCCCCTGTGCAAGTAAAGCGTCCAGGCAAGAACCGCTTCCGACATGGTTTCCGCCATTTGCGGATCCGTCAGGCGGACGATCTTCGGACCGTTTACGGGAAGCTCACCCATCAGGCGCTCCACCCCGGCCCACAGGCTTTGTACCCAGACCAGATTGGGAAGTGCCGCCACATTGGCGGGGTTCGGATTGGCGACGATGGCAACGCGCGCTTCAGATCGTTGGTCTTCCGTCAGGTCTTCGAACGGCTTGACGTCGGCGATGCCGACGAGAGCCTTCGGCAGTGCTTCGCGCCAGCTCTGGCGCTCATCAGGGCTTGCAGAGGAAACAAAGGGAACGACGGGCCTCATGCGGCGAAAACCCCGGCTTCATCGGCAAAGCCCTTGATTTCGATTGGGTTGCCGGAAGGGTCCTTGAAAAACATGGTGCTCTGCTCGCCGGGTTGGCCCTCGAACCGGACGGTCGGGGCGATGACGAAGGCGAGGTTAGCGTCTGTCAGTTTTTGCGCAAGCGTCTTCCAGGTCTCCATGTCCAGCACCACGCCCAGGTGCGGCATCGGCACCATGTGATCACCGACCTTGCCGGTGTTGGTCGTCTCGAAAGGCTTGCCGAGATGGAGGGACACCTGATGGCCGAAGAAGTTGAAGTCGACCCAGGTCTGCGTGCTGCGGCCTTCCTTGCAGCCAAGCAGGCCGCCGTAGAACGCGCGGGCTTCGTCCAGATCGGTTACGTGATAGGCAAGGTGAAAACAGGGTTGCATCGCTCGGCTCCTTTGAAAACGGATGTTGAGTAGCAGATCCGATTCAAAACATTTAAGATGTTTTTCTGCTTCTGAGCGAAGGAAAATGTTTTGGATACCCGATTTCTCGAAAGCCTGCTGGCCGTTGCCGAAACCGGATCCATTGCTGCGGCTGCGCGGCAGCAGGGGCTCACGGCCGCTGCCGTCAGCCAGCGTATTCGTGTGCTGGAAGCCGAATTTGGGGCAACGCTTCTCAACCGAACGGCACACGCAGCCCTGCCGACCGAAACCTGTTTCCGGCTGTTGCCCGCAGCACGTCGCCTTGTGCGGGACGCGGAGCAGCTGACAAACCGCATAGATGCTGATGGATTAAGCGGTCCATTTCGGCTTGGGGCGGTATCGACGGCCCTTTCGGACAACGTGCCCGCGGTCATCCAGCAATTCCGGCAAAAGGCGCCTCAGGCGGTGCTGACCGTTCGGCCCGGCACGTCGGCCGATCTTTACGAGGGATTGCGCAGCGGGGCGCTGGACGCGGCCATTACGGTTGCCGCCCCATTTGAATTGCCCAAGGACATCATCTGCAGAACACTGGAGGCTCAGGCTATCGTTCATGCCTTGCCGCCCGAAGGCGATCTATCCAAAACCGAGGCCGGAAAACTGCCCTGGATTGTCTATGACAGGCAATCGTGGGGCGGCCGCAAACTCTGGGCGGATTTTGGCGTGTTGGTTGGCGAAGAACACATCCTTTGTGAGCTCGATGCTCCGGAAACGATCGCGCAGATGGTGTCTCAGGGAGCAGGACAGGCGATTTTGCCCGTCTGGCGAGGGTTGCGGATGCATGGTCCGGAGATGACCTTGAAAGATCTTCAGGGCGGCGCCGGCCGCGAAATGGTTTTCTTGCGAAAGCACACTTGTGCCGCACCGGTACTTGCCGACCTCGTGCACAAGGTGTTGCGCGATCAGGTCATCAGTACATATGGTTAAACTCGGCACTTACTGGTTGATCTTATTGAGTTTAAACACCTTTTAAGGGTGAAAAGAATCACTGTCATAGTAAGAAAATTATGTGTCATGACGAATACCGGCATTAAAATGTCGTTTGCAGGCATGTTCACGAAATTTGACGTATGAATGGTATGAGAATTGCGACTATACTGTTGTGCTAGGAGCCTCTTAATGCAATTGTATTGGTCGTTGGGCCTGAGCTCGGTACAAATACCGAGTATGACCTTCTTCTCAAGTAGAGACGGCGGTCAGGCTTATTTCGAGCAAGAACAACGTATATGCGTCAAATGAAGGCTGAATTAATAAGATTTAATCTAGAGGCCTTCACGGCTCAATTCTGTTCTCAACTCGTTATTCTTTTCCATTGGACGCGCAGGGAGGTGATTGCTTTCACGGAAGCTTTCGCGCGCCGCGCCCAATTCAATCTCAAGCAAACAGACTGCACAGGAGCATCCTCATGAAGAAGTTGTTTGTCTCGGTCGCCGCGACCGCTCTTATCGGCATGGCCTCGTCCGCCATGGCAGAAGAGTGCGGCACGGTCACCGTTGCGGAAATGAACTGGGCGTCGGCAGGCGCTATTTCGCAGATCGACAAGATCATTCTGGAAAACGGCTACGGCTGTACCGTTGAACTGGTGAGTGGCGATACCATGCCGACATTCACCTCCATGAATGAAAAAGGCGAACCGGACATGGCTCCGGAACTCTGGATCAACGCCGTGCGCGAGCCTCTCGACAAGGCAGTTGCCGAAGGTTCCCTGATCATCGGCGGTGAAATCCTGAACGAAGGCGGCGTCGAAGGCTTCTGGGTCCCGACCTATATCGCCGAAGAGCATGACATCTACACCGTCAAGGATGCCTTGGCACATCCGGAACTGTTCCCTGGCGCGGAAGACGAAAGCAAGGGTGCCTTCTTCACCTGCCCTGCAGGCTGGAACTGCCGCATCACCACCGGCAACCTGTTCCGCGCCTTCGGCTTCGACAAGGGCGGTTTCGAACTGGTCGATCCGGGTTCCGCTGCGGGCCTTGACGGTGCGTTGGCAAAAGCCAACGAGCGCAAGGAAGGCTGGCTCGGTTACTATTGGGCACCGACCGCGATCCTCGGCAAGTACGACATGACCCTGCTCGACTTCGAAGTCCCGCATGACAAGGAAGAGTGGGACACCTGCACCGTGATCGAGGACTGCCCGGAGCCGAAGCCGAACTCCTGGGTGAAGTCTGAAGTCTTTACCGTCGTCACCGACGACTTCGCCAACAAGGCAGGCCCGGCCATGGAGTACATCAAGGGCCGCACCTGGGATAACCGGACGGCCGGCAAGGTTCTTGCCTGGATGACCGACAACCAGGCTGCCAACGAAGATGGCGCATACTATTTCCTCGAAAACTTCGAAGATGTCTGGACCCAGTGGGTCAGCCCGGAAGTCGCTGAAAAAGTGAAAGCCGCGCTCTGACAGGCAAAAGAAACAACAGGGGCCGCTCCAATGGTGCGGCCCCAACCATTTGGGGCAAAAACTAAACCATCGGGACAACAAAGATGGATTGGATAGAATTTCCATCGCTGGGTCGAACAGACCTGCTGGCGATCAAGAAGACAATCGACGGTTCGTTCAGAGGTTTCACCAGAACCTACGGCGACTATATCGACAACTTTTTCAACCCCTTGCAAGATTTCCTGGTCTTCCTCGAAAACCTTCTGATCAACTCGCCCTGGCCGATCATTCTCGCGGTTTTCGCGCTGGCGGTTTACTTTTTGAGCCGCAAGATCAGTGTTACGGTCGGAACGGTACTGGCCCTGGTGTTCATCGGGGTGTTCGGGCTCTGGGAAGACACCATGCGCACCGTCGCCATGGTTACCGTATGCACCTTGCTGGCAATTGTTCTGGGAATTCCGATCGGCATCGTGATGGCGCGGTCCGATCGTGTTCAGGGTTTCGTCAATCCGATCCTGGACCTGATGCAGACGATGCCGAGCTTCGTCTACCTCATTCCCGTTGTGATGATTTTCGGTATCGGCAAGGTCCCGGGTCTGATAGCCGTCGTGATTTACGCCATTCCGCCGATGATCCGCCTGACAAATCTGGGTATCCGGCTTGTCGATACGGATGTGCTTGAAGCTGCTGATGCCTTTGGATCCAGCGCCCGTCAGAAGCTGATGAACGTTCAGCTTCCGTTGGCTTTGCCGACCATCATGGCCGGGATCAACCAGTGCATCATGATGTCGCTTTCCATGGTTGTTGTCGCTTCCATGATCGGCGTACGTGGACTTGGGCAGGAAGTGCTTGTTGCCATTAACAACCAGTACCTGACCGCAGGTATGCTCAGCGGCCTGTCCATCGTCGCGATCGCCATCATCTTCGACCGCGCAACCCAGGCTTTCGGCAAGCGCCTTCAGAAACACTCGGAGGTGGTTCATGGCTGAGGCAACGGGTATCGAGATCAAGAATCTCTACAAGATCTTCGGATCGAACGGCAAGGAGATGGTCAAGAAGGTCAAGGACGGCATGTCCAAGTCCGAGTTGAACGAGAAATTCAACCATGTGCTTGGCCTCAACGACATCAACATCTCCATGCCAGGTGGCAAGATCCAGGTGGTGATGGGCCTTTCCGGCTCGGGCAAATCCACCTTGATCCGCCATATCAACCGGTTGATCGACCCGACCGATGGCGAAGTGCTTTATGGCAACGATGATGTCTGCAAGATGTCTCAGGCAGAGCTTCGGGAATTCCGCCGCCACAAGACGGCGATGGTGTTCCAGAAGTTCGCGCTGCTGCCACACCGCACGGTGATGAAGAACGCCATCTATGGTCTGGAAATCCAGGGTGTGCCGGTCAAGGAAGCTGAAGAGCGTGCGGCCCGCTGGATTGCCCGCGTCGGGCTGGAAGGGTTCGAGAACCACTATCCCAACCAGCTGTCCGGCGGCATGCAGCAGCGTGTGGGGCTTGCGCGCGCGCTCACCAACGATGCCGACATTCTGCTGATGGACGAGGCGTTCTCGGCGCTCGACCCGCTTATCCGCATGGACATGCAGACGGTGCTTCTCGACCTTCAGGAAGAGCTGCACAAGACCATCGTCTTCATCACCCACGATCTGGACGAGGCGCTGCGCCTTGGCGACAGGATCGCGATCCTGCGCGACGGGGCAGTCGTGCAGCAGGGGACCGGGCAGGAAATCGTTCTGAAGCCTGCGGACGCCTACATTGCCGACTTCGTCAAGGAAGTGAACCGTGGCCGGGTGATCCTGGTCGATACGGTCATGGATACGTCCCGGACGCTGGAAAACGGACCGACGATTTCCAGCGGCATCCTGCTGGAAGAAGCGGCCCGGACCTTTGCCGACACGGGCGAGGGCGAGGCAAACATCGTCAACAGCGATGGCCGTCCGATCGGCGTGCTCAACGTGCATGACACGATCTACGCGATGGTGACGCCGGCAACCCACTGAGCCAATGAAGTGTGAAAACGTCAAAACCCCGGAGTTCGCTCCGGGGTTTTTTGTGTCCTGGGCGGCGACCTCCACTCTTTCTCGGAAGAAGCCCCGGTGTATCTGTAAGAAGAAAAAGCCCCGGAGTGTTTCCGGGGCTTCAGGATTTCCGGAAAACTCGACTTCAGCGCTCTGTGAAGATCGTTCGTGCCGCACGTGTTACAGGGTGCAGCAGGTAAAGGAGGATCGATTTCGATCCGGTGACCACTTGGGCGTTGACCTGCATGCCAGGGCGGATCGGCCGTTCGTGTGAACCGGCGCCGATGACCTGGCCGGGAAAGGCGAGGGTTGCCTTGAAGTAGTATTCGCCGAATTCGTCCTGGAAACTCGAGGCGGAAATGGTCTCCACTTCCGCGGCCACGGTGCCATAGATGTTCGGGTCGTAGCTGGTGATCGTGATGTCGGCCCTGTCGCCGATGTTGATATGGCCGACGTCCTTCGGATTGACCTTCACCTCGGCAACGAGGTTTTCGGACAGGGGGACGATCTCGGCAATCAGATCGCCGGGATTGACGACTGCACCACGACCGGTCGGACCAAGGCTCTTGACGTAACCTGCCACCGGCGCCTTCACGAACAGGCGGTCCTGCCGGTCTTTCAGTTTGGCGATTTCCTGTTTCAGTTCGTCGCGCTCCTGGGCAATCCTGGCGCGCTCGTCGGCGACATCCCGGTTCACTTCGGCGCCGGCCTGACTGAGGCTGGCCTGGGCTTCGGTCAGCATTTCACGGGCCTGTGCGAGATTGCCGAACAGCTGTTCCAGTGTGACCTGCGACCGCTGAAAATCCCCCTTGGCCTCCAGGAAGCGGCGACGCGACGTGTAGCCGTCTTTCAGCAAACCTTCCTGGATCTGGAATTTTTCCTTTTCCAGTTCGACCTGTGATTTTTGAAGTTCGACCTGTGCTTCCAGGCTGACCACTTCGGCACGCCTCTGGGCGACACGTGCGGTGTAGGCTTCCTGTTCGTCGGCAACCGCCTTGCGGTTGGCGGTCAAGGCAGCCCGTTGCTGGGTGCTCAGGCCATCCACCGACGGGTCCAGGCGCAGGCCAACGGTGTTGGCGTCGCTGTATTCCTGTGCAAGCAGACGGCGTTCCTCAAGTTCCAGATAGCTGAGACGGCTTTGAATGCGGGCGAGTTCCGTGGTCGTATCCTGTTTTTCCAGGTGGGCGAGTGGGTCTCCCGCCTGTACCAGCTGGCCTTCCTCAACAAGGATCTCCGAGACGATGCCGCCTTCCAGGTGCTCCACTTTCAAAATCTGGCCGGCAGGCGCTATCTCCCCGATCGTGTTGGCCACTTCCCGGATCTGGCCGATGGCAGCCCACAGCAACAGGAAGCCGGTCGCGATGGTCAGTCCCATGAGGAGGCGTGAATAAAAGGCTGGGGGCACGCCGTCTTCCAATTCCAGCGGAAGGCCGACGCGGCCGTAGACCGCCTTGCGGAGTGTGTCGGGATCGTCTTTTGCTGCCATTGGAAAGTCCTCGGCGGTTGTCTTGCGGCGGGCCGGCGACGGCCCCTTACGTTATTTCGATTGCTGCTTGAGCACGTCTTCAAGGATGTCCTTCGGAGCGCCGGCCATCGCCACCATGCCGTTCTGCATGTAGACGAGGTTGTCTGCCATGCGCATGTGGCTGGGGCGGTAGGTCGTGATGACGACGGTCGACTTGCCGCGAACCTGGTCGATCTTCTTCATCAGGAACTTGTCGCCTTCGAAATCCAGATTTCCGGCAGGGTTGTCTAGCAGATAGATCGGGGCAGGGCGCATGAAGGCCCTGGCCAGCAGCAGGCGTTGTTTGACGTTGTCCGGCAGCACTTCGATCAGCTGGCTGGTCAACCGGGTCTCCACACCCTGAGGCAGAAGCTCGCCATAGGCGTTGAGGCCGAATTCCTCGAAGGCCTTGCGAACCTGATCGTTGTCCGCCTGCGGATTGGCCATGCGGAAGTTCTGCGCAATCGTACCGTAGAAGAAATCGTGGTGTTCCGGTGCATAGCCAATGGAGTTGCGCCATTCGCCCGGGTCGAGCTGGCGGATGTCGAGATCGTCGACAAGGACAGCGCCCATCTGGGGTCGATAAAGCCCGAGCACGGCCCGCACGAGCGAGGTCTTGCCGCAACCACTTGGGCCTGTGATCGCGGTTACGGATCCCTGCTCCATCTGAAGCGAAAAATTGCGCAAGGCCGGTTCCTGGCGGGAAGGATAGCGCAGCACGACGTTGGAAAAGCGGATCGTGCCCTGGAACTGGCGGTGCAGGCTCGGCAGCCTGCCGGGCTGGCGTTCCATTTCGATTTTCAGAAGGCTGTTGATCCGTTCGATTGTCTGCTGGGCCTGGCCCAGTTGCGATACGCTGAGAAAGGCCTGATGCATCGGGCTGAGCGCACGCCAGGAAAGGGCCATGACGGCAATGAGCGCGCCTTGAGAAAGGTCCTGGTTCATGACCAGAACGGCTCCGAAACCGAGGACACCGATGCCGCACAGGGTCATGAACATCTGCGAGACCACTTGCATGACCTGCGACAGTTGCCTCGTCTTCAGGTTCTTCAGCGCAAAGTCCGCGGAAATCGCCCGGTATTTCTCGACCCAGATGTCGTCGGCGGACAGTTCCCGGATGGCCTTTCGCTTCGACAGGATCTCCACGGTGATGTTCTGCATGCGCGACTTTGCATCGCCGGCCTGATTGATTGCCTGTTTCATGCGCGGAACGATGAGCATGGCCGACAGGACATAGAGCACCAGCAGCCCAGCCGGCAGCAGTGCAAGCGGCCCGCCTATGAAGCCGAGAACCATGACGAAAATCACCGAGAAGGGAAGGTCGATCAATGCATTGGCGAGATTGCCGTGAAAGACGTCACGCACACCGTCGAACTGCTTCAGACGGGTGATCTGCGCTCCGATGGGGGCGGACGAAATCAGGGGGAGCGGCAAATGCAGGAAATGGCGGAAGGTGGTGTTGGCGACCACCGCGTCGAGCCTGGCGCCCAGGTAGGCCTGGAGATGCGATTTGGTGCCTCTGACCATCCAGTCCATGATCAGCACAAGCGCAATGCCGATCAGCAACGTGACCAGCACGGAAACGGATTTGGCGCCGATAGCCTTGTCGTAAACGCTCATGACAAAGAGCGGCAGACCGAGCGCCAGGATGTTCGATAGCAGGCCGACGGTCATGATCGACAGCACCGTGCCCCTGAACTGATGGAACAGGCGGGAGGACCAGTGCTGAAAACCGGCGCTTTCGGTGCTGTCATCCGGCTCGATCACGAAGATCTCGGCATCCTTGAGTTCGCTGAAGGCAATGGCGACCGTGCGATGGGCTTCGCCACTGTAGGCCTGGAACCGGCCGTCGCTTGTGCGCCCCAGACCGACCAGTAGATTGTCTCCGTGTTTCACCAGGCAGGGAAACTGTTCCGCGGTCAGCTGCTTTGCGGACCGTCCGGTCGGAGTGACCCGAAAGTTCAGCCGGGTCAGCACGGCGCGAAGGTCGAAGATGCCCTTTATGCCTTCAAGGTGAGGCAGGGCTTCGAAGAGATGGCGTTCCATGCCATCCCAACCGAGAGCTTCCAGCAGGGGCAGCAAACAGGCCTCTGCCGGAGACGCGCGGTCGATCGTACTGCCTGAATGCTGCTGGACACGGGTTTCCAGGTTCATCCGGCTCTCTGCCGGGTTCAGATTCTGAAAGATCGAGTCCGCGTTTTCAAAAGCCGCCAGGGACATGTTCAGCTCCTAAGCCTGCTTTTTGGTGTCGGCAGGCTCGCGCCGCCGCAATTTGTATCGAGGGGTGTTCGGCGTGTCCGGCAAGGCGCTAACCCGGCCGTGCTCCATCAGAAACTGCTTGTCGGCAATGGCGCGGAAAGAAGGGCGGTGGCTGACGATCAATGTCGTCAACTGGCCTTTGAGCCGCTTCAACGCTTCAACGAGCTGGGCTTCGCTCTTGTGGTCGAGAGCGCCGTTGGCATCGTTGAGGATAAGGATCTTCGGTTCGCCCGCGAGTGCGCGCGCAATGGCGATGCGCTGTACCATGCTGTCGGTGAGATTTTCCTCGATCGCGTTGCCGAGCGGAGTGTCGTAACCCAGCGGCAGCAGGTGAATGTCCTTTTCAAGGCCGATCAGGTCAGCGGCCATGCGGGCTTTTTGCGGGCTTGCGCGAGATCCGAAGAGAGTCAGGTTCTGCAGGATTGTGCCGGCGAACATCTGGGCGTCGTTGCTGACGTAGGCGATGTGCCGGCACAGATACCGGTGGTCGACACCGTAAAGATCCTGTCCGTCTATCATGATCTTGCCGGAGGTCGGTTCGATATCACCGGAAATCAGGCGAGCTAGCGTCGTTCGGCCGCTGCCGTCGCTGCCCTCAAAGGCAACCGTTTCTCCGGCATTGATCGTCAGGCTCAGATTCTGGACAGGCACGATCGCATCGCTGCGCGCTGCAAAGCCGGCATTTTGCAGCTTGATGTTGCCGGCAATTGTCAGGTTCCTGTTTCCTGACCGCTCTTCCTTTGGCAAATCGAACAGGGCGCGCGCTTCGCGGAAATCATGTTTGACCCGCTGCATGTCCGTCCAGTGGTTGATGCCGCGCAGCAGCGGCTGCACGACCTGACCTGCCAGCAGGGTACAGGCCGCAACCGCCCCGACACTGATGAACCCGGACATGACCATGAGGGCCCCGGCCGACACTACGCAGACTGTTGTGAGGACGGTGAAGAACCCGGAGGAATTCCGTGCCCGGTTGGTGAGATCGATATAATCGTAGCCAAGTCGTGAGTTTTGCGTCTGCAGGCGTTCAAACCTGCGCAGGATGACGGGCTCGAAAGCCATGGCCTTGATGGTGTTGAGGCCGGACAGGACCTCGAAGATGAAATCGTATTTGCGCTGATCCTGCTCCGCACGTTTTTCAATGAGGCTGTCGATCCTTGTATTCAAGGTCGCGGTTCTCAGGGCAAACAAGGCCAGAAGAACAAGCGGGACGAAGCCGATCGGCCCTCCAATAAGAAACAGGACGGCAAGAAAGAGGAGGCTGGCGGGAAGGTCGATAGCCAGGAGGCGGGCCTGACCACCGTAATGGTCGCCCATTGCCTGCAGCGAGCGCAGCGAGTCCAGATGTTTGGTGACCGTCGCCTCAGAGTTGATGTCCGCTCTGGAGTGCAGAAGACGTCTGGCCGCTTCGACGTTGGCCTGATGGGTAAAAGAGGCTGCAAGCCAGCCTGTCAGATAGGACCGTGTCGTTTTCAGAACCGCATCGATCACCAGAACGAAACCCAGTCCTGCGATCAGGATGACGAGAGTGTCGGTCGACTTGTTCGGCAGAATCCGGTCATAGACCTGCAAGATGGTCAGTGGCATCGCCAGACCGAGGATATTGATCAGGATGGAAGCGGTTACCACTGAGCGCGGGAGTTTCGGTGTTGATACTTTTTCTCCGGTTTCGGAGGAAAAAAACTCCAGTTGTGGCAGTTTGATACTGGAAAAAGTATCAGTGATAAAAGATGCCATAGTAAGCGCCTCCTTGAATACATTAAGGCGCGTAATTGTTTCAAAATCGTTTACCAAAAATACCACAAATTCTAAATTTACATCAAGTTATACATGTAATTCGAAGATTGAAGTTGGTTTTTATTAAGGTAACCCTGCGTGTGATGGCGTTAGGTTTTAACGGAGCACGTGCAAGTCATGGCCGACACCGATACTTCAGCGAATGCAGGCAAGCCCGGCGTTTCTTCTTCAACGGAGACCGCAGCAAAGTCCAACGGCGGATCAGAACCGTCGCCTGCACGCATGGAGGCTCAAGCAGGCGATCCCTACCGCCCAGCCGGTGGCAATGATTATTCCCTGTCCGTGGAACCGGAAGATACCGGTGAAGCAACCTTGGCGAACCTTTATCAGGCTGTGCCCCTCGAAGATCGAGGATCTGGTGCTTCAACCCAGGATGCCGAGGGACTTGGCGGTGACGGCGGCAGAGACGGCCAGGGTGCGCATGGGGATCTGTGGCAGGGGTTGGGCGGAGCTGGAACCGGTGACACGCTACTGCCGGACGGCGGTACCGAAGTGGCCGAAACCGCCGATGGTGGTCCAAACGATGACGGCGGCCTTGGCGACGGTGCCGTTCCGGAAGCGCGTGGTCTCAACCCGACGTTGTCTCAATTCGATCTGGGCGGCGATGGCATTCAGTCATCGGGCTCCCAGGTTGGTGAGGGAACCAGCGGCGGAGGCGGAGGTGCTGGTGAAGGCGGCGATGGTGGGAACACCGGGGTCGGCCCTGTCGAGGACGTCGACAGCACCGACAATTTTGTAACGGAAAACGCCGCAGGAGGTACCGTTGTCGGCGTAGTCGCCTTTGCAAATGATCCGGATGCGACAGACACGGTCACCTACTCGATCACCGATAGTCGGTTCGAGATCGACCCGGATACGGGCGTGATTACCGTTGCCGATGGCGCGGTGATCGACCGCGAGACGACCCCCTATATCGATATTGAAGTCACTGCCACCTCGACAGATGGCTCGACTTCGACCGGCACCTTCCGGATCACGGTGGGCGACGCGAACGAGTTCGATATAGGCCCGGTGACAGACGTTGATGGTGCTGACAACTTCGTCCAGGAGAACTCCGCCGGTGGTACAGTCGTCGGTGTGACGGCGTTTGCCGAAGACCCGGATGCAACGGACACGGTTTCCTATTCCGTCACCGATGGTCGGTTCGAGATCGACCCGGATACGGGCGTGATTACCGTTGCCGATGGCGCAGTGATTGACCGCGAGACAACCCCCTATATCGACATCGAGGTGACGGCAACGTCAACGGATGGGTCAACCTCGACCGGGACCTTCCGGATTATTGTCGGAGACGCGAACGAATTCGACATTGGCCCGGTGACGGACGTGGACGGAGACGACAACTTCGTCCAGGAGAACTCCGTGGGCGGCACCGTTGTCGGCGTGACGGCGTTTGCTGAAGACCCGGATGCAACGGACACGGTCACCTATTCCATCACCGATAGTCGGTTCGAAATCGATCCGGATACGGGCTTGATTACCGTTGCCGATGGCGCGGTGATCGACCGCGAGACGACGCCTTTTATCGATATTGAAGTGACGGCGACGTCCACGGATGGATCGACTTCGACCGGCATCTTCCGGGTCACGGTGGGCGACGAGAACGAGTTCGGCATTGGACCGGTGACGGACGTTGATGGTGCCGACAACTTCGTTCAGGAGAACTCGGCCGGTGGCACGGTTGTCGGCGTGACGGCGTTTGCCGAAGATCCGGATGCGACGGACACGGTTTCCTATTCCATCACCGATAGTCGGTTCGATATCGACCCGGATACGGGCGTTATTACCGTTGCTGATGGCGCGGTGATTGATCGCGAAACGACCCCCTATATCGATATTGAAGTGACGGCGACGTCCACGGATGGATCGACTTCGACAGGAACCTTCCGGATCACGGTGGGCGACGAGAACGAGTTCGACATTGGCCCGGTGACGGACGTTGATGGTGCTGACAACTTCGTCCAGGAGAACTCTGCCGGTGGTACAGTCGTTGGTGTGACGGCGTTTGCCGAGGATCCGGATGCGACCGACACGGTCACCTATTCCATCACAGACAGCCGGTTCGAGATCGACCCGGACACGGGCGTGATTACCGTTGCCGTTGGCGCGGTGATCGACCGCGAGACGACGCCTTTTATCGATATTGAAGTGACGGCGACGTCAACGGATGGGTCAACCTCGACTGGTACCTTCCGGATTATTGTGGGCGACGAAAACGAATTCGATATCGGGCCGGTGAGCGACATCGACCCGGAAGCCAACAGCATTTCAGAGACCGCCAATGGGGGCGAATTTGCCGGGATCACTGCCTTCGCCGAGGATCCTGATCCGGCGGACAGTGTCACCTACCAGCTGACTGGTGACGACAGGTTCGAGATCGATCCGGACACAGGTGTCATCACCGTAAAAGATGGCGCGACGTTCGATGCGGAAACAGAACCTTCCATCGAGATGACTGTCACCGCAACGTCAACGGATGGCTCTTCCTCAACGAAGACCTTCACCGTGGCCGTGACAGACAACAATGAAGCACCGGATCTGATCGTTCATCTGGAAAACGGCTCAGAACAGTTTGTCGTCAACGGCAGTTTCGAAATCCATGACGGGGTTCACGGCGGACCCGCCGGGTCCGGCTGGTACGAAAACCCAACTTCGATAGAGGGTTGGGCCTACGACAACGTCGATGTGCATGAGGCGGGGCACAATAGTTACGGCGCGACAGACGGCGGTCATCATCTGGACCTTGCAGCCATGAACAATGGCTGGGCTTCTCAGCAAATAGAGGGGCAGCTTGATGGTCAGGTCTATCATCTGACATTCGACATGAAATCGCGCGGCGGCGTGGGGGAAAGTGTCGCCGAGGTCTATTGGAACGGCGAGTTGATCGACACGATCGATCCGGCCACAACGGGAACGGGCTGGCAGGCCTATGCCTATGACATCGTTGGCGGATCCGGCGACGGCTCCAATACGCTGACATTCGTTGAGATCGGTTCCGATAACCTGGGTGGTGCGCTGATCGACAGTGTGTCCATTGTTTCCGACAACCGCACTGCGGTCGTCGAGGAATATTACGGCGCAGAGATTGCGCCCTTGTCTGTGTTCGATCCGGATGTGGGCGATACGCATACATTCACGGTTTCGGACGACCGGTTTGAGGTGGTCGTTTCCGGCGACAGATACCTGCTCAAATTGAAAGATGATCAGGCCTTCGATTACGAAACCGAGACTCAGGTGAGCCTTGAGGTGACGGCAACTGACCAGGGCGGCCTTTCCGACACGGAGATCGTGGTGATCGACGTGATCGATATCGACGACACCAATTCTCCCATCGGTCCGCTCACCGACATTGATGCCAGCGCAAACCAGGTTCTTGAAAACGCCGCTGCAGGTGCCGTCGTGGGTCTAACTGCCTTTGCAAACGATCCGGATGCAGGCGACAGCGTGAGTTATCAGCTCAGCGGTGACGCGCGCTTCGAGATCGACCCGGTGTCGGGGGTGATCACCGTCGCCAATGGGGCAAGATTCGACAAGGAAACCGAACCGGAAATCGATGTTCTGGTGACGGCTACTTCGACTGACGGATCAGTCTCGACCGAAACTTTCACGATTGCGATTGCTGATGCCAATGAGGCGCCGGACCTCGACTTCGATCCGGAGCTTGGACCTGGCGTTTCCGTGACGCTGACCTTTGTCGAGGAATACGCCGGCCACAGCAATGTGCTGGGTGTCTTCTACGTGGACGGCAACGGCAATCCCATGGCCGGCGAAATCGTCTGGGTCAACCAGAACCAATTGACGCCGGGCGATACGGCGACCCTCTATCTGGAAGGCGTCGAAGCGAGCGAAGTCGGCTATTTCCTGATCCCGGATGGTGCAGACACGAACAATGGTCTTCTTGCCGGTGACAAGGTGACGTTCCAGAAAGACGGGCAGGGGAACTGGCAGGCCGTCGGACCTGACGGGACGCTGCTGGTCGGGGCCGAGGCCAATGTTCTTTTCTCCGGTGACGGGTCACTCAATCCCGATGGATACGACTACACGGTGGAAAGCGGCATCAGGATCGGCTTTGAGGACATTGCCGGCGGGGGTGACGAGGATTTCGACGACGTCGTCTTCGACCAGACAACTTTCGAAACCACGGCTCGTGCCGCGGTTTATGAAGAAGATCCGGGGGCGGAAATCGGTACCTTGTCGGTATTCGATCCCGATGTCGGCGATACGCACAGTTTCACGGTTTCCGATAGTCGCTTCGAGGTCATATCGATCAACGGTGAGAACATTCTCAAACTGAAGGACGGTGTGGCGCTCGATTATGAGACCGAGACCCAGGTGACCGTTGAGGTTACCGTTACCGATAGCGGCGGGCTGTCGGACACGGAAACCATTGTGATCGACGTCATCGACGTGGAGCCGGAAGGGCCTGCCGACGACAATGAGCCGATCGGGCCTGTCCGGGATGTCGATACGGCCCAGAATCTGGTTGCGGCGACAGCTGCTGCCGGAATGGTGATCGGCCTGACGGCATTCGCGGAAGATGCTAATGCCGGAGACACGGTGACCTATTCCATCGACGACAGCCGGTTTGATATCGACGCAGACACCGGTGTGGTGACCCTCGCCAGTGGTGCAGCGCTGGTTGCAGGCGAGATCATCGACGTGACGATCACCGCCACATCAAGTGACGGATCCCAGTCGAGCGCGGTTTTTCCCGTGACGGTGACTTCGGGTGTGACTGAGAACGCGCCGCCTGATCTGATCGTCGGCAACGCGATCTACCGGCCGGACCAGGGCAACAAGCACTGGGACGATCATCATGATGGCCATTGGGGGCATATCCAGGACGGGGAAACGGGACACTATCATGAAGATGACGGTGTCCACGGTCAAACCTATCACGGCCACGACGACGACTGTACGGGCAACGAGTATCACGTTCCGGAAAACCAGACAGGTGTCGAACTTATAGAGCTTTCGGTAGTGGACCCCGATATCGGCGACACGCACACTTTCACGGTGTCGGATGACCGGTTTGAAGTCGTCAGCAACGGCGACAGCTATCTGCTGAAGCTGAAGGATGACGCGGCAGTCGACTACGAAACGGAGCAAAGTATCACGATAGACGTTACCGCGACGGACAGCGGAGGCTTGTCGGATACCGAGACAATTACCCTGGACGTGGTCGACTTTGATGATGTGCCCCTGTGCGAGGTCGGGACAAGTAATGCCGATACGATTGTTGGGGGCGATTTCGTGGACAGCATTTCCGGACTTGGCGGAAATGACATCCTGCTGGGTCAGGGGGGCAACGACCTCATCTATGGCGGGGCTGGTGACGATGTGATCCGGGGTGGCGCGGGCGACGACGTTCTTTCCGGCGGTGACGGGTCGGATCTGTTCGCCTACATGCTCGGCGACGGGCATGACAGCATTTACGGCGGTGCCGGCGGGAGCTGGATCGATATCGTCGATCTGAGCAAGTCCGCCGATGGCACCGATATCGGAACCTACGGTGTCGACTGGTCCATCACCATGACGGAAGGTTCCATCGAGAGCATCGATGCAGCGGCGGGCGAGATCACCCTTTCGCAGGATTCGGGGGGCTACATCGAGTTTGCCGATGGCGGACGCATCGACTTCACGGATCTGGAAGGCGTTCAGTACTGATCAGCAGGAAGGCAAAAATAGCGGGCTCGTTAAGCCCGCTTTTTGTGTTGCCTGTTATTGAATCGGAGGCAGTGGTTCTGTCTCGATAAAGACGGTGTCGCTGGTCACGACCTCGACAACGGTCGACTGGAAGACATCGTTTTCCGACGGTCCAAGGCGCAGGTCCCAGGTATTGAACTCAGGCATGAGGCGCGGGACCGGTGCCGGCCGTTCTTCGATGATCCCGAAATGCTGCGGCGCCAGCCGACCAATGTTGGCCAGCAGGAAGAAGTCGGCAATGCGGCTGTCATAGCGTGCCCGGACATGGTCGACCTTGCTGAGCAATAGTTCGCGCTCGCCGTCCAGAACATCGAGCAGGGACCGCTGACCGCTGTCGAATTCCACCTGCAGGCCCTTGACCGCGCGCTGGTTGGCCTCAATCGCGCGCTTTACCGCCTTTACCTTCAGTCTTGAGGCAGCCCGCTGCTTCATCGCACGGACAACGTTCTCGCGGATGATCTGCTGGGTGTCGTCCAGCTCGTATTCCTGTTGGGCTGCCGTGAAGTTTGCGCGTTTGACCGCGGCGATGTTGCGGCCACCGGTGAAGAAAGGGGCCGTGACGCGCACGCCAAAGCGGAAGTCTTCTTCGTCCTGATTGCCAAGGTTGCCCTGGTAACCTGTTTGCCATTCGCTTTCCAGCGAGACGCGCGGCAGCATGTCGCCGACTGCGGCGCGTGCGGCGTAACGTGCGGCCCTTGCATCTGCCGTTGCGGCGCGGATGGACGGATTGTTCTGCAGCGCGACGTTGATCGCGTCATCCAGACCGGCGGGCTCGATTGTCTGCGGAATGCCAGGCCAGCCGAGCTTGCCCGGCTTTTGTCCGGTCAGGCGCTCATAGACAGCCTCGGAGGCTTCCAGATCGCCGACCGCCTGGTCGGAATTCCCCTGCGCTTCACCGAGACGGGCAAGCGCCTGCTCGATATCGGTGCGCGTTGCGTCTCCCGACTTGTAACGGGCGCGGGCGGCGTTCACTTCCCGTTGCACCACGTTGGTATAGGCCCGCAGGTGAGCGAGGATCGCCCGATCGCGAACAACGCGCAGATAGGCATCAGCTGTATTGAACAGCAGCGTCTGTTCGGCGCCAATGAGCTGGTTGCGACCGGAATTCGCTTCCTCATGAGCCTGGTTCAGCCGATTGACACCCGCAAAACCCTGAAACACCGTCTGGGACATGGAGATGCCCAGCTCGTGGAAGAACGACCTGTCGCTGTTGCCGCTGCGCTCGCTGCGGAAGGCGTTCTGTTCTCCCAGGTAGGTGCCGGTAACCGTCGGCAGAAACTCGGACCTTGCGGTCCAGACGTCCTGGTTGGTCGCTTCGTAACGCGACCGTTCCGCCTTGAGGCCCGGGTTGATGGCGTAGGCCGACCCCATGGCTTCTTCGAGCGACTGGGCGGATACGGTTGCGCTGGCGAAGGACAGGCTGATCAGTGACGCGCCTGCCAGCAGAACGGCAAGGCGGGTTTTCAATCCGTGCATCAGTTTGGCAGGGGCAGGGAAGGTCGTCATTGCAGCACCGTGATCGTTGTCTGCCCTTAAGGTAAAATTTTATAGTTAATCAAAAGTAAGTTGAGCTTAGAGAATATGGTCAAGAATTTTCAGTAATTACCTAGGGTAATCTTTGTTTGGCGTTGCTTCTTTTAGGATATTGATATTAATATCAAGGTTTAATTTGATAATAATTTAAGTTGAATTCAGTGATAAGTCAGCTTCCCGTTCTGTCTAAACTCGGGTGAAACTTTTTGATCTGCGAAGGCAGTAGATGTTTCCCGAACAGAAAGCCCTGCACCTGCAGGCATCCGGCTTGTTGCAGGAATTGCAGCTGTCGTTCCGTTTCGACACCTTCGGCGATTACTGGGATCTTGAAACTATG
This sequence comes from Labrenzia sp. PO1, assembly GCF_012273635.1. NCBI lineage: Bacteria > Pseudomonadati > Pseudomonadota > Alphaproteobacteria > Hyphomicrobiales > Stappiaceae > Labrenzia > Labrenzia sp. PO1. The sequence goes on along the minus strand of NZ_JAAXCR010000001.1, from coordinate 1,434,720 downwards.
GCCGAGCAGAACGGCAGAGCGCAGGATTGCCCGGGCATGAGGGTTGGTTTCCAGCGACTGGGTGAAGGCTCTGTCGACCTTGATCTTGTCGAAGGGAAAGGCTTGCAGCGTGTTGAGCGAGGAATAGCCCTTGCCGAAGTCGTCCATGGCAACGCGCACGCCCATTTTGCGCAGCGAGAGGATCGTCTCGTGAACCCGTTCGTGATCCTCGATCGGGGTGGATTCGGTGAGTTCTACTTCCAGGCGTTCCGCCGGCAGGCCTGTCTTCATAAGTACGGTGGAAACGAGACCGGCAAAATCGCAACGGGAGAACTGCAGCGGGGAAGCGTTGACCGACAGCGTTACCGGGTTTTCCCAGCAGGCAGCTTCCTTGCAGGCTGCTTCCAGAACCCAGTTGCCGATATCCAGGATGATGCCTGACCGTTCGGCAATCGGAATGAAGTCCTCCGGCGGAATCGGGCCTTTTTCCGCGTGGCGCCACCGGACAAGCGCTTCGTAGCCAATCAGCTCGCCGGTCTTTGTCAGATTCTGTTTCTGGAAGACCAGGTTGAGCTGGTTTTCGAGCGTTGCATTGCGCAAGTCAGCCGCCAGGCCCGCCTCCCAGCGATTGGTTTCCTCCATGCCCGTGACATAGGGCTGGATCAGGTTGCCGCCGATCGATTTTGCTTGCTTGGCAGCAAGGTTTGCCCTTTGCACCAGCTTGTTCAGGTCCTTGCCGTCGCGCGGAAACACGGCAAGGCCAATACTGGAGCGGATGGACAGGCGGTAGGAATTCCACTGAACCGGCCTTCGGGCAAGGGAGCGAACCAGACGGGCGAAGTCTACGGCGTCATCCAAAGTGTCGAGCGACGGATTGATGACCAGAAATTCGTCACCGTAAAAGCGGGAGATGAAGACACTGTCGCTCAGGTTGTTTTTCAGTGTGTTGGCCAGGGTGCACAGGACAGTGTCGCCGACTTCGTAGCCGTGAAGGTCGTTGATGGCCTTGAACTGGTCCAGGCTGATCAGCACGACGGCGCATGTCTTGCCCTCCAGTTCGGCCTTTTCCAGAAGGTCTGCCGCAGCCTTCTGTACAAAATGCCGGTTTGGAAGTCGTGTCAGAGAATCCTGCAGCGACAGGTGTTTATAAGCTCGCCTGGCCGCGTTTTTCCTGTACCGGTCGAGCAGCGCACCAGTTGCAGCCACAAAGGTGCATAGGCCGAAGATGACCAGCGACATCACCATCATGTGCCTTTCGGACATGAGCATGATTTCGCGCGGGAAACTGACTTCGCGAAGGGGCGTGGCCGGGGAATGCACCGGCAAGTGTATCGAAACTGCTGACAGGAAAAGGAACAGCGTTGCACTTACATATGCGCGCCTGGACTGCAGCTGCGGAACGAAACTCATTGCAATTGCCCCAAGGCACGTTCCGAACAGAAATGTCCAAAGTCCGAAGGCTTCGCTCGTATCAGGTAAACCGGCGATCTCCCTGGCCGTCGTCAGCGTCAGACCCATTCCTGCAATGGCAAGGCCAAAGAGGATGCCGCCAAGTTCCGGTGCGAGCCGGATGTTTCGCCGCACAGCAAGTGCATAACCTGACAGGAGGCCGGCAAAGACGACAAGCAGGGCAAGCAGAGCCGTTTGAAGCCGGTACCCTGATTCCGCGGGAAGCTTTACCGAAGAAAAGGCGATGATCTGGGCCGCCCAGATTGCCGAGGCGCCGACGAGTGCAGACCAGATGAGCCAGATGACCCGCGCAGGGCTTGCATCGCGGTCAACCTTCGCAAGGAGCAGGAAGGAAAAGGCGCATCCGAAGAGACACGTTGCGATCGCAAGTGTCAAAAGAGCATGGTCATGCTCAAAAGACAAAACTGTTGCGACGCGTTCCATAAAAGCTCCCACCGACGGTTGATTTCATGAAAGCTTAAAAAGCATAACAAACTGTGTTTTTTTGGTGTATTTCAAGTATTGCTCTTTGTTTAATCTGGTATTGTTGTAATTGCGCATGAAGTATCCGGCAATTGGTGGCTTTTATTGTCAGTATTGACCTGTTTTACGAGCAGCTTTGGGGTGCATGGGTGCCGCTACCGGTTTGCCTGCGTGCGATTGGAGCGGAAGAGCTGCTTCTGAAGAGCGTGGCGGCACCCGCCCTTTGCCTGAGCCAGGCAAATTCGTAAACATCTGCCGCCAAAAGCGCGGCATTTTCAGGTAGTGGCGCGTTCTGCAGCACTGACTTGACGCCTCGGTAACTGGAGCATGTCCTTAAGTCACCGTAATTTTTGACAATATTTTTTGAGCCTCAAGAAAGCCCGAAATTCGTGCAAAATCCAGCAAATGAGCGGATCCGAAAGGTCGCGACTCTGCCCGGGTGCCCTCAGGGCATGGGGATGGATAAAATTCTATCGATATAATTAGCAATACGGCATTGATTTGCTTCCAAAACAGGGCGGCCGCGCCGGAGGGCAATGCCTTCAGCGATCAGAAATGCCGCTCCGGCCTCGAGCGAGAGGTGCGGGACAATGCAAACTGTTTAAGACACGTCAGGAGAACGGGTGCATCCCGCAATGCCAACGAAAGCCAGATCCACTCGCGTCGACAACGCTTATGAACGCTTGAAAACCGAGATCCTGAACGGGCAATTGCCGCCCGGATTTCAGGCGCCGGAACCGGACATCGCGACACGGCTGGGCATGAGCCGGACACCGGTTCGCGAAGCGCTTATCCGGCTGGAGGCTGACGGTCTGGTGGACCTCGTGCCCCGCCGCGGAGCAAAGGTTCTGCCGATTTCGCTGCAGGACATCTGCGAGATCTACCAGATCCTTTCGGCGCTTGAAGCCCTTGCCGCAGGCACCGCTTGCCGCAAGGCGGGCGACGAGACGCTCGCGGAAATCGAAGAAGTGCTCAACGAGGCCGATGATGCGCTGGAACGTCAGGATATCGAGGCCTGGGCCGTTCACGACGACAGATTCCACAGGCTGATGGCCAAGGCGAGCGGCAATCTGCGTCTGGAAGCGGAAATCGAGGGGTTTCTCGATCAGGTCTACCGCGCCAACACCGTGTTGCTGCGCCTGAACAAGGCACCGGCCTCAAATGCTGCCGATCATCGCAAGATTGTACAGGCGATCCGGGACGGCGACACCGACAGCGCCACGGAGACGGCGCGATTACACCGTCTCAACGGAATGCTCAGGATGAAGGATGTGCTGCAGGACTGCGGGCTCAGCCACGTCTGATCATTTTGGCGCGGCGGGGGCGGGGCCGGTGGACTGTCCGATGATCAGCTCCGCGTCCAGATGCAGGGAAGCCGGTTTGCTGGCCGGGTTGGAAATCATGTTCAGAAGCAGCTCGGCAGCTTTTTCCCCGGCGTAGCGCACCGAGGAGCGGGTGCAGGTGAAAATTGGCACTTCTCCGCTGTTGGGCAGGAAAGACAGGGCATCGTCATGGGTGATGATGGACACGTCCCTGCCTGTCTTCAATCCGCACTGGCCGACAGCGCGGGCGACACCGATCGCCGATATCATGGACGAAATCAGGAAGGCGGTCGGCGGATTGTCGCTCTTCAGCATCTCCATCGCATTGTCGCAGCCGTAGGGTTCGGTCATGTCCGCACTGCGCATCAAGGCCGGGTCCGGTGTCAGGCCCCGTGCTGCCAGCGCTTCCTCGAAGCCGCGCCGGCGCCGGTTGGCAAAGTCCATATGTTCCAGACCGTTCAACAGTGCGATCCGGGTGTGGCCGAGGTCCAGCAGCAGGTTCGTCGCCCGCTCGAAGGCCCGCCGATTGTTCATGTCGATCCACGATGTTTCTTCCTCGGCGCCCGGGATGCGTCCGTGAACGACGAAGGGCAGATTGAGTTCTTTCAGAAGCCTGTGCCTGCGCTCGTCATTTGCGGGGCCGTGAATGATCACGCCGTCGGCCTTCTTGCGTGAAGCGATCTGCCGGTAGGCGTCTTCTTCCTTGGCATCGTCGACGACGGAAATGATCATGTCGTAGCCGTGGCGCGAATAGGTCTCCCCGGCGCCGGCTATGAACTCCAGAAAGATCGGGTTCATCATCTCGTGAATTGAGCGCGGTATGACATGGCCGATGGCCATTGCGCGGCCGGTTGCAAGCCGCCGTGCCTGGCTGTTGGGCGCGTAGCCGAGCTTGTCGGCCATCTCGGTCACGCGTTTGCGCGTTTCTTCGCTGACTTCCGGATAGCCGTTGAGTGCGCGGCTTACCGTGGTCTGAGACAGGTTCAGCCGTTGCGACAGTTCTTTCAGGTTTACGCCATTGCTCATTCTGGCCCAAAACGCTTTGAAAGCGCCCTCCCAACAGGCTGTTATTGAAATGCAACATTAATTCGCGAGTTGCGCGCTTGACAAGGCCGAAGCCTGAAGACATGGTTAGGGCCAAATCCAAAGCGGTTTGGATAAAGGGTTCTGGTAGAATTGCCGACCTGGAAAAACGGGTAGGTATTGCTGCAAGGTGGCGAGGTATGCCACCTTGGGTGGAGTGTTCCAGCATAGGGACAATCTGGGAGGACAGATATGAAACTACGTTTGAAAGCCTGCACGGCAGGTCTGGCGCTTGCCATCGGGCTTGGCGCGGGCTCTGCATCCGCGGCTGACCTGAAATTCGCTCCGGGCGAAGGCCCGTTCAACTGGGACAGCTACAACGCATGGGCTGAGAGCGCGCCTGACCTGAAGGGGCAGACCGTGACGATCGCCGGCCCGTGGCTGCAGCCGGAAGACGGCTATTTCCGCAACGTGCTAGCCTATTTCACCGAAGCTACCGGCGCTGAAGTCATTTACACCGGTTCGGATTCCTTCGAACAGCAGATCGTGATTGATGCAGAAGCCGGCGCCGCACCGAATATCGCTGTCTTCCCGCAGCCGGGCCTTGCCGCCGACATGGCTGCGCGCGGCCTGCTGAAGCCGCTTCCGGAAGGCATGGCCGACTGGGTCGCCAACAACTACGGGGCCGGCGAAAGCTGGGTCAACCTCGGCACCTACAAGGATGCCGACGGCCAGGATCAGCTGTTCGGCTTCTTCTACAACGTCAACGTCAAGAGCCTTGTCTGGTACGTGCCGGAAAACTTCGAGGACGCCGGCTATGAAGTGCCGACGACCATGGAAGAGCTGAAGGCGCTGACCGAGCAGATCGTTGCCGATGGCGAAACACCCTGGTGTATCGGTCTGGGTTCAGGTGCTGCCACGGGCTGGCCGGCAACCGACTGGGTCGAGGATCTGATGCTGCGCACGCAGCCGGCTGACGTCTACGACCAGTGGACCACCAACGAGATCCCCTTTGACGACGAGCGTGTCGTTGCCGCGATCGAGGAATTCGGCTGGTTCGCACGCGACGATGCCAAGGTCGCGGGCGGTGCGGGAGCCGTTGCTTCCACCGATTTCCGTGACAGCCCGAAGGGTCTCTTCTCCTCGCCGCCGCAGTGCTACCTGCACCGCCAGGCTTCCTTCGTGCCGGCCTTCTTCCCGGATGGCGTCGAGTTCGGCACCGATGTCGACTTCTTCTACTTCCCGGCCTACGCGGAAAAGGATCTCGGCAGCCCGGTCCTCGGTGGTGGCACGCTGATGGCGATCACCAATCCGTCCGACGCGACCAACGAACTGATGAAGTTCTTCGAACTGCCGCTCTCGCATGAAGTGATGATGGCCCAGACCGGCTTCCTCACGCCTCACAAGGGTGCCAACCCGGCAGCCTACAAGGACGACACGCTGCGCGGTCAGGGCGAGATCCTGGTCAATGCCAGCACTTTCCGTTTCGATGGCTCCGACCTGATGCCGGGTGCCGTTGGCGCGGGCACGTTCTGGACCGGAATGGTCGACTATACCGGCGGCAAGGACGCAAAAGCCGTCGCCGAGGAAATCCAGAAAAGCTGGGACGCCCTCAAGTAATCCTTCAGGCGGCCGGTCTCCCCAGGGAGGCTGGCCGTTCTTCTGACGGATCGGCGAAAACGTCCAACAAACAAAGTTCCTAAACGCAGGAAGCCCCCGGTCTTCCGGGTGCCTCCCCATAATCAATAATGGGAGGGAACGGCCATGCTATCGGACAATCCGGCACTGTTAGGGCTCTTTACCATCGTCGTTGGCGTTGGAGCCTGCCTTGCCTATTTCTTCTTTTCGAATGTCTTTCTCGACAAGGTCCTGTTTCCGGCGCGCGGCCCCAATGCAGGAAAGAACATCAACCGGGCCAACATGATCCGGCCCTGGCTGTTCCTGTTCCCGGCCTTGTTCGCGCTGACGCTGTATCTTGCCTATCCGGTCTTCGAGACTTTGCGACTGTCGCTGACAGACCGCTCTCAGGGAGGGGCTTTTGTCGGCCTTGCCAACTATCGCCAGATGATGAACGAGGCGAAGTTCTGGGAAGCGGTGCGCAACAACATGCTGTGGCTGATTGTCGTGCCGGCTGCCTCGACGGCTTTCGGGCTGCTGGTCGCCCAGCTCACGGACCGGATCAGATGGGGCAACTTCGCCAAGTCGCTGATCTTCATGCCGATGGCGATCTCTTTCGTTGGCGCATCGGTCATCTTCAAGCTGATCTACGATACGCGCGCCGCCGATCAGAACCAGATCGGCGTTCTGAACGCGATCTGGCTGAAGTTTGACGGTGGCATTGGCTCCGTTGTCTTTCTTCAGCTTCTGCCGACCCTTCTCCTGCTGGCATTCGCTGTTGTTGTTGCCTATGTGGCCTGGACCTTCGTGCGCGGCATTGTCGCCCGGGGGGAGGACAAGTCGATCTGGCTTCTGCCCCTGCGCCTTCTGGTCGCCGTTGGCGGGATCTGGCTGATCTGGATTTCGCTGAGTTCCGCGCTCGGTGTCTGGATTGCCGAAGTGCCCTACGGCGAACCGCAGACCTGGCTGACCTTGCCGCTGTGGAACAACTTCTTCCTGATGGTGGTGCTGATCTGGATCCAGACCGGTTTTGCCATGGTGATCCTGTCCGCGGCCCTGCGTGGCATTCCGGAGGAAACCGTGGAAGCTGCGATCGTTGACGGTGCCAATCCGTTCCAGATCTTCTTCAAGATCAAGGTGCCGCAGATCATGGGGACCATCGTGGTGGTCTGGACCACGATCACGCTCACCGTGCTCAAGGTGTTCGACATCGTCTTCGCGATGACCAACGGCCAGTGGGAGACGCAGGTTCTGGCCAACTACATGTACGACAAGCTTTTCCGTGCCAACGATTGGGGAGTGGGGTCGGCGAGTGCCATCATCATCATGCTGCTCGTCACGCCGATCCTCGTCTGGAACGTTTACAACGCCCGGAAGGAGATGAAGTGATGGCCAGTATTGCTGGGAAAAAATCCGGCCTGACCTGGGCCGTTCAGATCTCCGTCGCAGCGCTCGTTCTGTTGTGGCTGTTTCCGACCGTCGGGCTGTTCGTCTCGTCCTTCCGGACCGCGGACCAGATCTCCAGCTCCGGCTGGTGGGCGGCGCTGTTTCCGGCCGAACAGAACGAGGTCTACCGGACTTCGGATCCGGACGAGACCCGTGTTGCCGATGGAGACCTTTTCACCGTGTCGGGCAACATCTTCGAAGGTGAGCCGCGCGAGATCCGCTCGTGGGGCGTCTCGTCCAGAGACGTGTCTGCTTACCAGCCGGGCGAAACGGCGGATATGGGCGATGGCGAAAGCCTGACGCTCCTCGCCGACGGGTCCTATGTCTGGAAGGGCAATGACAAGCAGATCTCCGGCCGTGGCCAGCGTGTTTTCGTGACCGCGACCGTGCCGCCGGAATTCACGCTGGAAAACTACCAGACCATCCTCTTTTCCGGCACCGGACAGGACAACATGGGCAAGGCGTTTTTCAACACGCTGACGGTCACCATTCCGGCGACGATCATCCCGATCGTCATTGCGGCGTTCGCAGCCTATGCCCTTGCCTGGATGGAATTTCCCGGCCGCGCCCTCTTGATCGCCGCCGTTGTGGCGCTGCTCGTCGTGCCGTTGCAACTGGCGCTCATTCCGCTGCTGCGGCTCCATCTCGCCGTCGGTATCGGCAAGGGCTACATGGGGGTCTGGCTGGCCCATACGGCCTTCGGCATGCCGCTCGCGGTCTATCTGCTCAGGAACTACATGGTCGGATTGCCACGGGACATCATCGAGAATGCCAAGGTGGACGGAGCGACGGATTTCCAGATCTTCACCCGCATCATCCTGCCGCTCAGCTTTCCGGCCCTGGCGTCCTTCGCCATCTTCCAGTTCCTGTGGACCTGGAACGATCTGCTGGTGGCCAAGGTGTTCCTGATCGATGCCACAGGCTCGACCACGGTGATGACCAACCAGATCGTCGAACTCCTGGGAACGCGTGGCGGCAACTGGGAAATTCTCGCGACGGCGGCCTTTGTGTCCATCGCAGTGCCGCTCTTCGTGTTCTTCGCGATGCAGCGCTATCTCGTGCGCGGCCTGTTGGCCGGGTCGGTGAAATAACATGAACAAAATCAACAATCGGGAGCAGCCGGCATGACATCGTTGTCCTTGAAGAATGTCAGCAAGTCCTATGGATCGGTCGAAGTTCTGCGCAACATCAACATGGAGATCAACGCAGGCGAGCTGATCGTTTTCGTCGGTCCGTCCGGGTGCGGAAAGTCGACATTGCTGCGGATGATCGCAGGACTTGAAAAGATCACCGGCGGAACGCTGGAGATCGACGGAGTGGTCGTCAACGATGTGCCGCCGGCACAGCGCGGCATTGCCATGGTGTTCCAGTCCTATGCGCTTTATCCGCACATGACGGTCTACGACAACATGGCCTTCGCCCTGAAGCTGGCGGGCAAGTCACGCGACGAAATCGACAAGGCGGTGCGGGCGGCTGCGGACAGGCTGCAGCTCACTGCCTATCTCGACCGTCTGCCGAAAGCACTGTCCGGCGGTCAACGCCAGCGCGTTGCCATCGGCCGCTCGATCGTGCGGGATCCCAAGGTGTTCCTGTTCGACGAACCGCTGTCGAACCTCGATGCCGCCTTGCGTGTTGCCACCCGGATCGAGATCGCACAGCTGAAGGAGAGCATGCCGGAAAGCACCATGATCTACGTCACCCACGATCAGGTGGAAGCGATGACCCTCGCGACCCGGATTGTCGTGCTGCATGGTGGAGACGTGGAGCAATTCGGTGCGCCGCTGGACCTTTACGAGCGTCCCGCAAACACGTTCGTTGCCCAGTTCATCGGCTCTCCCGCGATGAACCTCGTCGATGCCAAGGTGACGGCGACCGGCCAGATGACATCTGTCCAGATGTCCGATGGCGGTCATGCGGATGTGCCGATTGCCTCGCTCGACAGCGACAAGGGTGCGCGCGTCAAGCTGGGCGTGCGTCCGGAAGACCTCAGCGTTACCGAAGGTGACGATTATCTGGTCGCGGCGAATGTCGAAATCGTGGAAGCCCTCGGCGAGACAACAGTGCTCTATTTCGCGCCGAGAGAAGGCCACGATGCTTTCATTGCCAAGATCCCGGGTATCTACAAGGTCGAAAAGGGCACAGAACTGCGCCTGACGGCCCCGCCGGAAAAGCTGCATCTGTTCGATGGCGAGGGGCGGTCGTTCCTGTACAGGTGACATTCCCGGCAGGGTTGGGTGTTTTTGGTAACGCTGTTGACCCCCACCCCTAACCGCTCCCCACAAGGGGGAGGGGGACTAATGCTTTACCGCGCCACTGTGTAGGTGCGCTGAAACCCGCTATCCCTTTTCAGGTATTCGGGAAGACAAGTGAGATCTTTTCAATCCGCACGGACTGATCCCCCTCCCCCTTGTGGGGAGGGGTTAGGGGTGGGGGTATTCATCGACTGAAGCTTGGGATACCAACCCCACTTAATCCCTGCCTCTAATCCCGGCAGATCTAATGCTGATGCCCTGCATGGCTGTGCCGGGTTGCATTGATGGATTCGACCTGGGCCTGCATCTCGATATGGCCGAAATCGAATTCGATCTCGATTTCGAACTCCTCTCCTTCCCGGAAAGGGCGGGTAAGGCCACCGAGGCGCAGGGCCAGGGCGTTGGGAGCAAGAACGAGGGACTTGCCCGGTTGGATCGGAACGGGCGGCAGGGGATCGTAGCCGGTTTCACCGTCCTTCAGGGCAAAGCCGACCAGTTCGACCTTCGAGGCGATCTCGGTGTGACCGCCAACCAGCTTTACCTGCCGTCCGGAGGTGTTCTCGATGTTGACGAAAAGCAGCGCGGAGTTGGCCGAAGTCTCGCGGATCCAGGCGTGGACAGCACGCACGCCTTCAGACGTGCCTTCGTGGCTGTCTTCATCCTCATCGTGATGATGTTCGGCTTCGTCATGCGTTTCGTGTGCTTCTGCATCGCCATGCCCTGTTTCGGAGGCAGTATGTGTGCCGGACGCCAAAGCAGAGTGTGGCAGGCAGAGCAGCAGCGGCAACAGGACGGCAAGGGCGCGCATATCGGAAAGATCCTTCAGGCTTCAGGTCAGGCGCGCAAATCAGTAATGATATTACGTGACATTGCCATGAAGGCGGGCAAAAGCGCGAGCAGCACCGTCAGACTGACGAAACCGGCGATGAGGTGAAACTCCGGCCAGTCGAGCGTTGCCGTCACCAGAATGTCCGTTCTGGCGGTGACGATTGAGGAGATGACATCGACCGCGATCCAGCCGACGCCCAGCCCGACGGCCGAGCCCAGGACAATCAGGGTGGCGGCATAGGACCAGACCACGGCAAAGACGAAGCGTCCCGGTGCCCCGAGAGCCCGCAAGAGTGCCAGACGCCTGGCGAACAGCCGGGCAAGGGCTATCAGCCCCGTCAGGACACCGGCGGTCACCAGCACCTGGGTCAGCACCGCCATCACCGACATGATCTGACGGATGTCCCCCATGAGTGCATGAAGTTGCGCAAGCACCGCGCCGGGGAAGAACGCCATGGTGTTGTCGCGGGTAAACTCGGACCGCAGGGCGTAATTCGCCCAGAGCTCATTGGCATGAACGAGTATCGCCGGTGTTCCCGGGAAATAATCGGCGTCAAACGGCGGGCCGATCTGTGTCTGTCGTTCCGGGCCATGGCCATTGGTCAGCCCGTGCACTTCCCAGACGCTTTCCACCGGAACGAGAATGGCCTTGTCCCACGGGCTGCCGGTGGGCGGCATCCTGCCGACGATGGTGAGCGCGTGGCCGGCGTGGGCATCTTCTTCCGCGCTGTCACCAATGCCGTGCGCGGGTTCGAATGTGTCGCCAAGCTTCAGGTCGACCCGCGAGCCGGCAACCGCTTCCCCGCTGCCGGCAAAGAGCCTGCCTTCGGCGAGGTTTCCGGCCAGATGCGTGACGAACTGCGGCGTGGTGCCGACAACAGGTGACGACAGGTAGCTGTCGCCGAAGGCAATCGGGGCGGCAAGGTCGACGTCGTCATGGGTGGCAATCTCGTTGTAGATCTCGCCTCCCAGAAGCGGCACGTCGCTTGGTTGCAGATAGACGGCGGCAAACATCATGGTGATTTCGCTGCCGGGGGCTGCGACGATCAGATCGAACTTTTCCGCTGCCCGTGCCGTTCCCTTTCTGAGGCCGCGTTCCTGGGCTATCAGGCCAACGCCGATACCGATGGAAATGGCGATCAGGAAAACGAAGGTCAGATTGGTCCAGCGGAAGCGCCAGAGCAGTGCTCCGACCAGCGCCTGTGGCCGGAAGCCCCAGATCACGATCAGGCCGGTTATCACGGCGGGTAACAGAAGCAGCACGAGCCACAGCGTGTCCTGGGCAAGCGGCGAAAGGTCTTGCCAGCGGTCTGCGAAAAAGTCAGGCACCGGCGGCCTCCGTCTGCAGGTGGCCGTCCGTCACTTCGACGACCCTATCCATCCGATCCAGCAGATGCTGGTCGTGACTGACGGCGATCAGCGTCTTGTTCCGCGCGCGGGTCAGGCTGATCAGGTCTTCGATCAGGGCATCGGCGGTCTTGCGGTCGAGGCTTGCCGTTGGTTCGTCCGCGAGAATGATCTCGGGGTCGTGGGCCAGCGCGCGGGCAATCGCAGTGCGTTGGCGTTCGCCTCCGGAAAAACTGTCTACGGTCCGCGCCTCTGCCGGCACCTTGAGGCTCTTGAGAAAATCCCGTGCGGTGTCGGTGATCAACCGGCGTTTTTCTGCCGGGTTGAACGCCGTTGCAAGGGAGGCGTTGCCAAGGGCGCTCAGTTCCTCAAACAACAGGAAGTCCTGGAAGATCAGACCGACATGGCTGCGGCGGAACGCGGCGCGGGCGGCGTCGTTCAGCTGCACCAGGTCGGTTGCACCCCAGCGGATATGACCTGTCATGGCCGGGTGCAGTCCGGCGAGCGCGTAGAGAAAGGTCGATTTCCCGGCACCTGACGGGCCACGCAGGCCGATGGTTGCGCCTGGTGTTGCATCAAAGTGATCGCAGGACAGCAGCACCCGGCCACCGGGTGTCCTGACGCGGAGATCGTCGACTTGAAGAGCAAGATTCATGAGACGCTGTCAGCTGCGTTCATAGACAGCATCGACAAGTCTTGCCCGGCTGAGGAACCCGGTCTCTGGATCCTTGAAGGTTCCCAGTTCCAGAACGCCCCGTGTCACGATCTTGCTGTTGAAGGCGACCACGTCGACAATGCGCTTGGTGTAGATGGCGAGAATGTCGCGCGGCCATTCCGCCTCGGTTTCACAGAACGGGCAAACTGCCATCGGAATCTTGGTGAGCACGAAGAACTGGCTGTCGGCCTTCAGGGGTGGGGCCATGTAGCCACCGACCGATACCCTGGTGCCTTCCAGTGAATGGGCGAGGTTGGAAAAGCTCCGGTCCTTGTTGTAAAGCGTGCGCAACTTGAGGGGGGCGTCCGCCGCACCGGCCGTGTCCGGCAGCAGAATTCCGGCAAACGGAGCGAGGCCGAGCCCGACGATGAGCTGTCTGCGGTTCATGACATCCCTGGTTCTGGCCAATTCATGCTCCTAACTTATCCGGCTAATATGACAAACAGGCAAAGGCCTGCCGGGCGGCAGGCCTTCAGGATCCCTGGCCGGTATTCGACCAGGGATCCCGCTGAGCGCTTGTTGGACGCTGACTGAAGGCTTATTGGGCGTTCACAGCGTGGTTCATGATGTGGAAGATCACGTTCTGCTCGATGGTGCCATCGACCAGGTGTGCCCACGGGCCCTTTGCGTAGACAGCAACATCTTCACCCGAATGGGTTTCGGAGGACTTGGGGATCAGCGCCTGCTGGACGTAGTCCAAATCGGTGGCGGTTTCCTGGTCAAGGTCCGGGCGCGAGCCGGTGTAGTCGTTTTCGCCTTCGCCCTTCTTCAGAACGGAACCGGTGCCGTTCAGGTAACCGATCACGGTGTACGGCTTGCCGTCGTCCGCGGTCAGAACCTTGTCGGAATGCTTGATGCCCACTTGGGCAACGTCGTAGCAAAGGCCGAGGATGGCCGAACCGCGGCCGCAATAGCCGTTGAAGGCGATGGCATGTTCGTGGTCGGCGGTGACGATGATGAGCGTGTCTTCATCGTTGGTCAGTTCGTCAGCCATGGCAACGGCTTCTGCAAAGGCGACACCGTCGCGCATGGCGCGGGCCGCATTGCCGTCATGGTTGGCGTGGTCGACGCGGCCGGCTTCGATTTCCAGGTAGTAGCCGCCTTCGTTCTTGGACAGATATTCGATGGCTGCCTTGGTCATGTCGGCCAGGGACGGCTCGTCATTGTCGGCGCGGTCGGCCTCATATTCCATGTGGCTGTTGTTGAACAGGGCCAGTACGGGGCTGGAGCCGTCAAGCTTCAGCGACTGGAAACCGGCGGTGTCGGATGCGAACTGTGCACCCAGTCCGGTTGCACGCTCAACCAGGTCGACATTGTCTTCGCGGCGGCCCTTCAGCCCGCCCATTTCCTTGTCCTTCGGCAGGAAGTAACGGCCACCGCCGCCCATTGCGAAATCAACGGTGCCGGCTTCCATGGCGTCGATCAGCTGGGTCGCGATGTCCTTCTGTGCAGTGCAGCCTTCCGGCACCGCGTCTTCCCAGTTGCGGTTTGCGGTCTTGGCGTAGACGGCAGCCGGAGTTGCGTGGGTCAGGCGGGCGGTGGAAACCACGCCGACAGACTTGCCGGCTTCGGTCATCATTTCGGAGAACAGGGCAAGCTGGTTGCCTTCAACGGTGGAGCAATCGTCATGGATGGCTTCTTCACCGAGGTTGATCAGGTTGAAGCGCTGCTTCACGCCTGTGTTCATCGAGCCGGCGGTCGGAGCGGAGTCCGGCGTCTGGGCGTTGATGTTGTAGGTCTTGACCAGGGCGCTGTAGAACTCCGGAGTTTCGTACGGGAGAACGTTTTCCTCGCCCAGCATGCCTTTCTGCTGACCGTCGAAAAGGCGCGTGGCGTAGTTGGTGCCGACACCGTTGCCGTCAGCGATCAGCAGGATCACGTTCTTGGCGCGGTTGGTGTTCGGCTGACGGTCCAAAATGGCCTGAATGGCGGCTTCGCCATCCTTGTACCACTGGCTGGAAGCTTGCGGCAGGGCGTCCTGAGCAATGGCGACGGAGCCGGTAAGGGCCAGCGCCAGCGAAGTGCAAACGATCGTTTTCATGATATCTCCCGGAGGTGAGGGTGCATCCCGGGAGCTACTTAAAAACGCTGCATGACATCTGATTGACAGTTGGATGACGAAACAGATTTGTTATTTTATTACATAACCTCCACGATTGAATTCAACTCTTCTACTTCTGCGCCGTCTTGTCTGTTCTTCGTTAGCGTCTTGTTTTCAAACCGGAGGGTCGGTCCCTGGCCGGGTAATCGACCTGGCAGCCTCGTGAAAAGCCCGGGCAATTACAGATAGAAAATTGCAGTCCTGAAATCTGAGGACGCTGTCGCGTCCTGTGTTCCTGGGCTGCCCGCTATCCCCTATTGTCACATCATTTTCATATGAGCGTCGAATAAGGTTCATATGAAAATGTTTTAACGGGCTTCGAAGTCAGGCTTTTTCGAGTCAACATGATGCCTTTGGAGCAACTGGCCTTCTGCATCAGCAGGAGGAGAGGGGACGATGGCGGATCAGAAGAACATGCTTGGGCAAATAGACATTTCAAAGCGTCAGGCCGAAATCGCGGATCTGGTACAAAAGGCAGGGTTTGCGTCCGTCGAGGAACTGGCGGACCGGTTCGAGGTAACCACGCAGACAATTCGCAGGGACGTCAACGGTCTTTGCGAACTGGGGATCCTGCGCCGGACCCACGGCGGCGTCGAGCCTCCGGCACCAGCGTCCAACATCCACTATTCCACCCGGCAGATTCTCAATCTTCCGGAAAAGCAGCTGATTGCGAAACTGGTGGCCGGCCATGTCGGCAACAACCAGTCGATAGCGTTTTCCATCGGCACCACCCCGGAGATCGTGATGCAGGCCCTGGTTGGACATGAGAAACTGGCGGTTTTCACGAACAATCTGAACGTGGCCTTCACGGCTTCGGTCAATCCGTCATTTCAGGTGACCATCACCGGCGGGCGGTTGCGCCATGGCGACCGCGATGTGCTGGGGTCCGCAGCGCAGGCGTTCTTCTCCAACTACAAGGTCGATATCGGCATTTTTGGTGTCGCCGGTGTCGATGAAGACGGCACGCTGCTGGATTTCCACGAGGACGAAGTGGCGGCCCGCCAGTCGATACTCGCCAATTGCCGCCGGTCCTATCTGGTTCTCGATCACAGCAAGTTCGGCCGGAACGCCCATGTGCGCGGCGGTCAACTCAGCGATGTCGATGCGATCTTCACGGATTGCCCGGTGCCGGATGTTTTCCTGGCATCGCTGGAAGGCACGAAAACGGAAGTGTTCGTGGCCGACGACGGGGATGAGGCGTGACATCAGATCCGCATATCCCGGGTGCGAAACCCTCTGGCGCCGGCAAGCCGATCGTCCTTGAAACGGTGTCGCGTTCATGGGGTGAGACGGTGGCCGTCGATGGCCTGTCGATCGATATTCCGGCAGGCTCCTTCACGGCACTTCTGGGACCGTCCGGCTGTGGCAAGTCCACGACATTGCGCATGATTGCGGGCCTCGAGAATGTCAGCAGCGGACGCATCCTGATCGGCGGAGAGGATGTCACCGGCCGTCCTTCGGCCAAGCGGGACCTTGCCATGGTGTTCCAGTCCTATGCGCTGTTTCCGCATCTGAATGTCGGTGAGAACATCATCTTCGGCCTGAAGGTCCGCCGGGTCGGCAGGGCCGAGCGGGACCGGCGTCTTGCACGGGTTGCCGATCTGCTGGGCCTTGGCCAGTTGCTGGAGCGCAAGCCGGGTCAGCTTTCGGGCGGTCAGCAGCAGCGTGTCGCCCTTGGGCGGGCAATCATCGGCGAAAAGCCGATCTGCCTGATGGACGAGCCGCTGTCCAATCTCGACGCCAAGCTGCGCCATGAAATGCGGGTGGAGATCCGCGCGCTGCAGCAGCAGCTCGGCTTCACGATGGTCTATGTCACGCATGATCAGGTCGAGGCCATCACCATGGCCGATCAGGTGGTGCTTTTGAATGGTGGCCGGCTGGAGCAGGTGGCGAGCCCGCGGGATCTTTACGAAAAACCGGCAACGCCCTTTGCCGCCCGTTTCATCGGCACCCCGCCAATGAACCTCTTTCCGGCCAATGCCTTCAGGAAGCTGTGCACCGCGCCGGACTTCAAGCTCGGCCTGCGCCCGGAGGCAATGCATCTGGAAGACGGCGGCCCGGTCAACGCGTCTGTTCGTGCCGTCGAGTATCTGGGGGCGGATGTGCTGGCCGATTGCGAAGTTGCCGGCACCGGTTTTCAGGTGCGCCTTCCGGCCAGCCGGGCCTTCACGCCCGGCCAATCCGTGCAGCTCGGCTTTTCACCGAACGATCTTCATGTTTTCGACGCCGATACCGGCCGCCGCCGGGACGATCTCATTTCCGAGTTCGGAGCCTTGTTGCGCTCCTGACCTGCTGCGCACGCCCGCGTAGACCGACCGCAGACCTGCGGATTTTCGAACCTTAGGAAGTAAACTGATGTTGAAGTCCACTTTCCTGAAAGCCGTTGCGGCAACGGCGCTTTCCTTCAGCACCTGGGCCTCCGCTCAGGCTGTTGATTTGCAATTCTATTTTCCGGTCGCCGTTGGCGGCAAGGCTGCTGACACCATCCAGGAACTGACCGACGCCTATGTTGCGCAGAACCCGGACGTTACAATCGACGCCGTTTATGCCGGCTCCTACCAGGACACCGTCGCCAAGGCGATCACCGCTTCGCGCGGCGGCAACCCGCCCCAGCTTTCGGTGATCCTGTCTGCCGACATGTTCACCCTGATCGATGAAGATCTGATCCAGCCCTTCGACGACTATCTGACCAGCGACGAAGACAAGAAATGGGTCGAAGGTTTTTATCCGGCATTCATGGAAAACAGCCAGACCGGCGGCAAGACCTACGGCATTCCGTTCCAGCGCTCCACGCCGGTGCTCTACTGGAACAAGGAAGCCTTCGAAGCGGCCGGGCTTGACCCGGAGATCGCTCCGGCAACCTGGGACGAAATGGTCGAGTTCGGCAAGAAGCTGACGAAGAAAGACGACAGCGGCAATGTCACCCAGTGGGGCGTGCGTATTCCGTCTTCCGGTTTCCCGTACTGGCTGTTCCAGGGCCTTGCCATCGAAAACGGCGCGATCCTGGCCAATGCCGACGGCAACAAGACCAACTTCGATGATCCCAAGGTGGTCGAGGCGCTGCAGTATCTTGTCGATCTCAGCACCAAGCACGAAGTGATGGCTCCGGGCATCATCGAGTGGGGCGCAACGCCGAAAGCCTTTTTCGAAGGCCAGACGGCCATGATGTGGACCTCCACCGGCAACCTCACCAACGTTCGTGACAATGCCCCGTTCAAGTTCGGCGTTGCCATGCTGCCGGAAAAGGCACAGCGCGGCGCACCTACAGGGGGTGGCAACTTCTACCTGTTCAAGGGGGCTTCCGACGAACAGAACAAGGCTGCCGTCAAGTTCGTGCAGTGGATCACGGCTCCGGAACAGTCCGCGAAGTGGACCATCGCAACAGGCTACGTCGCTCCGCGCGCCGAAACCTGGGAAACCGACACGATGAAAGCCTATGCGGCTGATTTCCCGGCTGTCCTGGTTGCCCGCGACCAGCTGGACTTCGCCAAAGCTGAACTGGCGACCTACCAGAACCAGCGCGTGACCGGCATCTTCAACGATGCGCTTGCTGCTGCCATCACCGGCCAGAAGGATGCCGAAACGGCTCTGAAGGAAGCTCAGGCGCAGGCCGACGAGATCCTGAGCGAATACCGCTAACGCCATTCGGGGCGGAGCGCCGGGTCCCACTCCGGTGTTCCGTCCCGTTCCCCAGACCTTTCGCCGTCCTAACCGCAATTTGCTTTAGGTCGGGTTTTTCTCCTTATCGGGGCCTAGACCATGAAGCGGGGCATTGCCTTGAAACGCGACTGGATCCACGGCTGGCTGCTGTTGCTGCCGGCAATGGTGTTCCTGTTTGCCTTTACCCACATCCCCGCGGTCACGACGTTCCTGAACAGCTTCTTTTCCACCCCGCGCGGACGCCGCCCGGCCAAGTTCATCGGCCTATCCAATTATGAGCGCATGCTGGATGACCCGGTGTTCTGGAAAGTGCTCTGGAACAACGTCTGGTTCGCCTTTGGCACCATTCCGGTCTCCGTTGGTCTGGCGATCGTCATGGCGCTCTGGGTCAACGACAGGCTGGTTGGCAGAAGCTTCGTGCGCATGGCCTATTTCACGCCGACCGTTCTGCCTCTGATCGCCGTCGCCAACATCTGGATGTTTTTCTACACGCCCGGCTTTGGCCTGGTCGACCAGATCACCAGTGCCCTGTTTGGCTGGCCTGCCAGCAACTATCTCGGCAACCCGGACACCGCGCTCAACGCCATCATCGTGGTCACCGTCTGGAAGGAAGCCGGCTTCTTCATGATCTTTTATCTTGCGGCGCTGCAGGCAATCCCGGTCACGCTGAAGGAGGCCGCGCAGATCGAAGGCGCCGGGCGCTGGACGATCTTCTGGCGGATCACCTTTCCACTCCTGATGCCGACGACCCTGTTCGTCTGTGTCAACGCAGTCATCAATTCCTTCCGCCTGGTGGACCATATCTTCATTCTGACGGACGGAGGGCCGGACAACGCTTCGGCACTGCTGCTGTTCTACATCTACGAGGTCGCCTTCCGCTTCTGGGAAACCGCCTATGGCGCAACGCTTACCGTCGCTCTTCTTGTGCTTCTGTCGCTGCTTGCCATCGGCCAGTTCTTCTTCTTCGACCGCAAGGTGCATTACAAATGACCGGCGCCGGCTTTTCCTTCGACAGGGTGCTCAACACCTTCGCTGCCTGGGCATTGGCACTGTTGTGGGTGCTGCCGCTGGCCTATGCCATCTGGACCGCTTTTCATCCGGCGGCCTACGAGGCACGGTTCGAGCTTCTTGCACCGCTGACACTCGACAATTTCGCAAAGGCCTGGGATGCGGCACCCTTTGCCCGTTACTTCCTGAACACCTTCCTGCTGGTGTCGATGATCCTTGCCGGGCAGTTTTTCCTCGGCACGCTGGCCGCCTTTGCCTTCGCCCGGTTCCAGTTTCCCGGGCGCAATGTCCTCTTTACGCTTGTCTTGCTGCAGCTTCTGGTGATGCCGGACATCCTGATGGTGGAAAACTATCAGACCATGCGCATGCTCAATCTGGTGGACACCATCCCTGCCATCGCGCTGCCCTACATCGCGTCCGGCTTTGGCATCTTCCTGCTGCGGCAAACCTTCATGACCATCCCGAAGGAACTGGACGAGGCAGCGCGCATCGAGGGTGCTTCGGTTCTGGGCGTGTTGTGGCGGGTCTATATTCCGCTCGCAAAGCCGACCTATCTTGCCTACGGCCTCGTTTCCGTCAGTCACCACTGGAACAATTTCCTGTGGCCGCTGATCGTGACCAACTCGGTGGACACCCGCCCGGTTACCGTCGGTCTCAGCATCTTCTCGGCCATCGACAGCGGGGTGGAGTGGTCGGTCATCAATGCGGTGACGTTGATGACCTCCGGGCCGCTGCTGATCGCCTTTCTGCTGTTCCAGAGGCAGTTTGTCCAAAGCTTCATGCGCGCCGGCATCAAATAAAATTAATCCGAGAAACAGCAGAAACCGGGGACGAACGACCATCGTCTGGACGGCCAAACCGCTTTGGCAAGGGGCATAGACCTTTGTGCCACTTTTTAAGGCAGGGACTTTTATGCTAATGGATTTAAATCCCGGTTTTCTGCGGGGTTTTCGCCTTTAGTTTTTCTGATCCCCGAGCATCGAGGAGCCCCGCCGTGTCACTCAAATTCCTTGCCATTGGCGAATGTATGGTCGAGATGGCACCAACGGGTGAGGGCACCTATGCCATGGGGTTTGCCGGCGATACGCTCAACACCGCCTGGTATGCGCGCAAATGCCTGCCTGCCGACTGGACCGTCGGCTATTACACTGCGGTTGGCCGCGATCAGGTGTCGGAGCAGATGCTTTCTTTCCTGAAAGAATCCGACCTGGAGACGACTGCCATCCAGAAGCGGGACGACCGGACCGTCGGCCTCTACATGATCCAGCTGAAGGATGGCGAACGCAGCTTCGCATACTGGCGTTCGCAATCGGCAGCCCGGTGTCTTGCCGCGGACGGGACACATCTTGCGTCTGCGCTTAGTGGTGCAGGGTTGATCTATTTCAGCGGGATTACCCTTGCGATCCTTCCATCGGAAGACCGGGCAAAATTTCTGGACGCACTCAGGACCGCGCGAAAAGCCGGTGCCAAAACGGCGTTCGACCCGAACCTGCGTCCGCGTCTTTGGGAAGATGCAGACACCATGCGGGCAAGTGTTACGGAAGCTGCCGGCTGCTGTGATTTCCTGATGCCGTCCTTCGAGGACGAGCTGGCCCATTTCGGTGATGCAACGCCAGACGTCAGTGCTGACCGGTATCTGGCAGCAGGGGCAGGCATGGTCGTGGTCAAGAACGGGCCGGAAGAGGTGATCTGCGCGGATGCCGGTTCCCGGCAGGCTTTCCAGCCTGCGCCGGTTTCCAGCATTGTCGATACGACTGCAGCCGGTGACAGCTTCAACGCGGCGTTTCTGGCGAAATATCTTTCGGGCGGCGACGTCCCGGCAAGCGTTGATGCCGGTGCAAGTCTCGCCGGCAAGGTGATCCAGCACCGTGGTGCCCTCGTTGCCTACCTCGAAACTGCCTAAGGGTAAGTGCGTATGATTCGGCTGGTGATTGATTGCTTCAAGAAGAGGCGTTCAACCCAAAAGGGAATATATTGCGAATATTGACAGTATGATTTTGGGGCTGCTCCGAATTCTTTCGCGATTATTTGGCTGAAAATAACTTTATGCGATGAAATTAAGCTTTCGTTCGCTCCTTGTCCTTACCCTACGTTCGGTTTTGATCGTTGGCTGAATGGGCCATCTGAGGGGGGGACGAATGTTCTCAGGCATGCGTTTGTCGAAAAAGATTCCGGCGCTGGTTTTGGGCGCCGCTGCGGTGGTTGGCATCGGTATCGGTGTTTCAAGTTACATGACGTCATCCATCAGCGTGAACAAGCTGACCCAGGAGCGCTTGAAGGCGGCTGCCGGCACCGGCATGCAAGAAACCCTCGCCTACCTGCATTCGATTGAGCGCGAACTGGTTCTGACAGCAGAACACCCGGGCACAGCTGCTGCCGTTCAGGAGTTCGCCTCCGTCTGGGATTTCTGGAAAATGTACGGCGGCAATCCGCAGGAAGAACTGCAAGCTGCGTATATCACCGGCAACCCGCATCCGACTGGCGAGAAATACAAGCTCGACCGGGCCGAGACCGGGTCGGCTTACGACGAGGTGCACGCCAAGTATCACCCCTGGTTCCGGAAACTGCAGCAGGACCAGGGTTATTACGATGTGTTCCTGTTCGACGCCAAGGGCAACCTCGTCTACACGGTCTTCAAGGAACTGGATTACGCCACGAATTTCGAAAAGGGCGGTGGCCAGTGGGCCGATACCGACCTGGGCGAAGTCTATCGCAAGGCGATGGCGATCACCGCCGAGGACGAAGTCGCCTTTGAGGATTTTGCCGCCTATAAGCCGAGCTTCGACGCACCTGCCAGCTTCATGGCGCACCCGATTCACGCGAACGGTGAAACGGTTGGTGTTCTGGCCTTCCAGATGCCGATCGACAAGATCAATTCCCTCATGGCCAGTAGTCTCGGCCTTGGAAAAACCGGTGATTTGGCCTTGATCGGTGAAGATCGCCTGATGCGCAACGATACGCCGCTCACTGCCGACAAGAACGATATTCTGGCTACGGAACTGAGTGGTCCTGTCATCGACAAGGCCTTCGCGGAAGGCAGTGCCTTCGGCATGAATACCTATTTCGGCGATAAGCTGATGGACGTTGAAGCCGAAAAATTCACCTACCAGGGCAAGAACTTCGCCATCGTCGCCATGCAGACCTACGCTGAAGCGATGGCGCCGGTGACAACGATGCGCAACCGGATGATCCTCGCCGGGCTCGCCTTGCTTGCGATTGCCGCTGCCCTTGGCTTTTTCGCCGCTCGTTCTATCACAAAGCCGATCGGCAAGGTTGTTTCCGCCATGAACCGGCTTGCCGATGGGGACACACGCGTAGAGACGGACGGGTCCGAGCGTGGCGACGAGATTGGCGACATGTTCAAGGCCGTGGCGATTTTCAAGGAAAACGCCATTCAGCGCCGTCATCTTGAAGACCAGGCCCGCAACGAACGTGACAGGGAACGCCAGCGCCAGGCTTTCCTGGAAGGGGTGATCACGGACTTCAAGTCGATCATGACTGATCGCCTGGCAACCGTGTCCGACCAGATGGAACGGATGCGCGGTGCTGCCACAACGCTGGAAGACCTGGCATCAAATGCGAAGTCTGAATCCGATCAGGCAGGCCACGCCTCCATCAGTGCTTCTGAAAACGTCGCCGCCGTTGCCGCCGCAACAGAAGAAATGACGGCCACGGTTCAGGAAATCGCCAACCAGACCGAAGCCACCACCCGCATCGTTCTGGAGACCGTGGAAGCGGCGGAACAGACCAACCGCAACGTTCAGACGCTGTCGGAAGCCGCCGAGCATATCGGCAGCGTGGTCAATCTCATTCGCGATATCGCCGAGCAGACAAACCTTCTGGCACTCAATGCCACGATCGAGGCAGCCCGTGCGGGGGAAGCCGGTCGCGGTTTTGCGGTCGTGGCATCGGAAGTCAAACAGCTTGCAGAGCAGACTTCCAAGGCGACGGACGAGATTTCCGGCCGGATTTCAGGCATCCAGTCCTCGGTTCGCGATGCAGCGGGTGCCATCGAGCACATTGCCGAGAAGGTGTCCGACATCAAGAACCTGACCAGTTCCGTGGCAGGGGCTATCGAGGAACAGCGGGCGGCAAACCAGGAAATCGCGCGCTCGGCCCGTTCGGCCAGCGACAGTACAGGCAATGCAGCCAGCAGCATGTCGTCTGTTTCCGGTGCAGTTGAACAAACGTCGACGGAAGCCGGATCGGTCAACACTGCGTCCGACCTGGTTTCGGAGGCAAGCGACAGCCTTGCCCGTGAGGTCGAGAAGTTTCTGGCGGACGTCACGAAGGACGTCGAGGACCGGAGACGTTCGGTGCGCAAGGCGATTTCCGAGGATGTCGCAATTACCTTCGCGGATGGCCGCAAGCGTGCCGGGCAGCTGATCGACGTCAGCGTCACCGGTGCGCAGATCCTGGATATGACCGACCTGCCGATCGGCGAACGGATGACGCTGGAATTCCTGGATGGCACCGTGCTGCAAGGCAAGGTCGTGCGCCAGACAGGAGCAGGCTGCGGCGTGGAATTCGCCGAACAGCTAGCAGAAAGCCACATTCTTATCGCCGCCTAAGACGGCAATCTCAGGAAACGAAAAGGGCGCCTGTCGGCGCCCTTTTTTGTTGACGAAAGCCCTTGCGCCCCGATCCTGGATCTTCGCTTCGCTGCGTCCGGGATGACGGATGAGGGGGAAAGGAACGGTGCCGTTGGCGCCTTTTCCCTGTCCTCACCATGCACGATCCTCATTCTGAGGAGGGCCAAAGGCCCGTCTTGAAGGATGGGCCACTTGCTCAGTCTCAGCTGCTTGAGCCTACCCAGCGTCCCGTTGGGCAATCCAGTCGTGATCCGGATGGTTCTGGAAGCGCCACTTGCGCATCGGGCCGGCCATGACGTTCAGATAATACATCTCGTAGCCGTAGGGTGCGCCGCAGGGGTGATGGCCCTTGGGGACCAGCACCACGTCGCCATCGGCAACAGCCATCGTCTCGTCCAGCTCGCCGTCCTCGGTGAAAACGCGCTGGAACCCGAAACCCTGTTTCGGGTTCAGGCGGTGGTAGTAGGTCTCTTCCAGATAGGTCATGTCCGGAAAATTGTCTTCGTCGTGCCGGTGCGGCGGGTAGGACGACCAATTGCCCTGGGGTGTGAACACTTCCGTCACCAGCAGGCTGTCGGCGATATCGCTTTCTTCCATCGCAATCGGGTGGATATAGCGGGTGTTCGCTCCCTTGCCGCGTTCCACCTGGCCGATGTCCGTGATCACACGGGCCTTGTAGTTGCCCTTGCCGGGGGCGGTGCAGACCGCCAGAACGCAGTCGGTTGTCGCCGTTGCGGACCAGCTGCTGCCGTTGGGCACATAGACGCAATGCGGCTTCTTGCGCTCGAAAACGCTCATCCTGTCGCCCAGCTCACCAAAGCTTTCATCTCCAGCGGAAATCGACGCCTTGCCTTCCACGAGGACAAGGATGACTTCCTTGTCACCGGTTTCTTCCGATGCCGACTGTCCCGCTTCCAGGTGATACAGGCCGAAGCCGACATAGCCCCACCTGGCGCTTTCAGGCGTGATGTCGTGCACCTTGCCGGAGGTGCCGGACGGTTTGACGAGAAGATGGCTCATGTCAAATCCACTTCCTTTGCGAATTGCTTGAGGGTCTTGAGGCCGAGGCTCTGATACTGGAACGGATTGCGGACTTCCGGGTCCTGCTCTGCCTCGATAACGATCCAGCCTTCGTAGCCGGTGTCCTTCAGGATCTGGAGAAGAGGTTTGAAATCAACGCCGCCTTCCTCGTCGCCCGGCACGGTGAAGACGCCGGCACGGACGCCGTCCATGAAGGACTTCTTGTCTTCGCGGATATCCTTCATCACGGCAGGCCGAACGTTCTTGGCATGGAAATGCTTCACGCGGGCAGCGTGTTTTTCCAGAACCGGCGCCGGATCCTGACCATCGCTGCCGAAATAGCAATGACCGGCATCGAACAGCAACTTGGTCGCCGGGCCGGTGGCATCCATGAAGGCGTCGATTTCCGCCGGTGTCTCGACCACAGTGCCCATGTGGTGATGGTAGACAAGGTCGATGCCCTGGCTTGCGCAGAAGGCCGCGAGTTCCTCGATCTTGGCGCCGAAGGCTTTCATCTCTTCTGCGGTCAGAACCGGGCTGGTGTTGATGTCAACCTGAGAGCCCTGAATGGTGTTGGAGGTCTCGCAGGCAATGCAGACCTTGCAGCCATTGTGCTTCAACTTGTCCAGATGCGGCTGGATCGCCTTCTTTTCGGCCTCGACCGACTGGGCAAGCAGGTTGAGCGAGTACCAGCCGGAAATGAACTTGAGCCCATGGCCGCCGAGGAGTTGTTTCAGCTTTTCCGGGTCGTTGGGCCAGCGGTGGCCGTTCTCGATACCGTCGAAGCCGATTTCGGAAGCTTCCGACAGGATCTGCTCAGTCGGAATATGTGCGCCAAGGGTCTGGTCGTCATCATTGGCCCAGGCGATCGGGTTGGTGCCGTAAAGGATCATGGCTGTTGTCCTGTAACGCATTGGAGCGTTGGAGTTGATCGTAACTTTCGAACCTCATCCTGAGGAAGTGCTTCAGCGCTGTCTCGAAGGATGGGCCACTTGTTCGGTATATGCCGCCCATCCTTCGAGACGGACCTGACGGTCCTCCTCAGGATGAGGTGTGACTGGGTGGAAAAGCTGGGCTGGTGTTCTGCATTCCCCTCAATCGACCAGATTCTGGTGTTTCAAAGCGTCGACATAGCCCTGACGGGCCTTGTTGACTTCGGTCCGTTCGGAAACCTCCGGCACGGCGACGTCCCACCAGTGACCGCCACCGTTCTCGCCCGGCCCATGCATCGGGTCCGTATCGATGACGATTACTGTCGGGATGGCCCGTTCCTTCGAGGCGAGGATCTGCGCTTCCAGATCGGCGATGTCCGTCGCCTTTACCGCGTGGGCGCCCATGGCGGCCGCGTGGGCGACGAAGTCGATCGCCGGCTGCGCCTCGACGTTGCAGTCCTTGTAGAGGTTGTTGAACTGGTTGCCACCGGTGCCCATCTGCAGCCGGTTGATGCAGCCGTAGCCCCGGTTGTCGGTGAGCACGACCGTGAACGGCACCCGCCGCATGACGGCCGTCGCAAGTTCCGAGTTGGCCATCATGTAGGACCCGTCACCGACGAAGCAGACGACATCCCGCTCCGGCTGCGCCAGCTTGATGCCCATGGCACCGGCAATCTCGTAGCCCATGCAGGAATAGCCGTATTCCATGTGATAGCCACCCTGCGGCGCCTGCCACAGAAGCTTCAGGGCGCCCGGCATGGTGCCGGCCGCGCACATGGCGATGGTCTTTTCCGAAGATGTCCGCTGCACCGCGCCGATAACCTCTGCATCGAGCGGCAAGTAGCCTTCAGGCACATCGGTCCGCGCACTGCAGTGGGCATCGACCTTCGCCAGCCAGTCAAGACGGGACTGCGGATTGAAAGTCGATTTTGTCTCTGAGCCAAGGGCCGCTGAGATCTTCTCCAGCGACACCTTGGCATCGCCGATGACACCGACGGCGCCATGCTTCAGGGCGTCGTAGCCCTGAACGTTGATGGAGACGAGCTTGCGGCCGGGAGCCTTGAAGAGCGCCCAGGAGCCGGTGGTGAAGTCCTGGAACCGGGTGCCGATACCGATGACGAGGTCGGCGCTTTCGGCAATCTCGTTGGCGCAGGCCGAGCCGTCGACCCCGGCAGTGCCGAAGTTCATCGGATGAGATTGCGCCAGCGCCGACTTGCCCGCCTGGGTCTCGATCACCGGAATGCCGTGCCTGGTCGCAAACGCGCCAAGAGTTTCTTCGGCCTGCGAATAGACAACGCCGCCGCCGCAAACCAGAACCGGGTTCTTTGCGGATTTGATGAGGGCGACAACATCGGCGATGTCCCGGCTGTCGGGTTCCGGGCGACGGATGCGCCAGACCTTCGGCTCGAAGAAGCTTGCCGGATAATCGAAGGCTTCTGCCTGCGTGTCCTGGCAGAACGCCAGGGTCACCGGGCCGCAATTGACAGGGTCGGTCATCACGCGGAAGGCGCGCGGCAGGGCCGTCAGCAGGTGTTCCGGACGGCTGATGCGGTCAAAGTAGCGCGAGACGGGACGGAAGCAGTCATTGGCCGAAACCGTGCCGTCGTCGAAATCCTCCACCTGCTGCAGCACCGGGTCGGGTGCCCGATTGGCAAAGACATCGCCGGGGATCAGCAGCACCGGCAGGCGGTTGACATGGGCAAGGGCTGCGGCGGTCACCATGTTGGTGGCGCCGGGGCCGATGGAGGAGGTGACGGCCATCGCCCGTGTGCGCTTCTTCGCCTTGGCATAGGCGATAGCCGTATGGGCCATGGTCTGTTCGTTCTGGCCGCGCCAGGTCGGCAGGGCATTGCCGGCCTGCTCCAGCGCCTCGCCCAGACCGGCAACATTGCCATGGCCGAAGATCGCCCAGATGCCGTCGATGAAACGCTCGCCGTCCTCGGCCATCTGCGCGGAGATATACCGCACCATGGCCTGGGCGGCGGTGAGACGGATCGTGCTCATGCGGAAATTCCCTGGAGTTCGTTGACGTGTGCCTCGGTTCCGGCTTCTGCGCGCGCCGTGTCCCAGATGCTGCACAGGCGGGCGAAGCGGCTCACCATGTCGGCGACGGCAGCTTCGTCTGTCAATTCACCTGCCAGCCATTTGCGGGCTGCTTCGGCAAAAATGGTGCGGCCGACCGCAAAGCCCTTGACCAGCGGGAAGCGCGCCGCTTCGGCAAAACTCGCGGCGAGTTCCTCTTCCGGGGCATCGAGGCCGAGCACCACGATGCCGCGGGTGTGAGGGTCGTTTTCGGAAATCGCGTCGCAAGCCTTCGCCCATGCTTCTGCCGAGGTCATGGGTTCCAGCTTCCACCAGTCCGGATAGATGCCTATCTCGTAGAAACGGCGGATGATATCTGCCGTGGTGTCGGCATCAACCGGACCAACCTTGGAGGGGATGATCTCCAGCAGCATTTCAAGCCGGTTGCGGCGGCAGGCGGCAAACAGCCGCTTCAGGACATCTTCCTGCTCGGCCTTCATCGCGTCGGTGTCATGCGGATGATAGAAGCACAGCACCTTGACCACATGCTCCGTCGGCCATTCGGCCAGGCCGCCGAAATCCGGACCGATTTCCGGTTCCAGTGTCAGTGGCCGGGAGGTAGGCCACTCCACCGGATGACCGATCCAAAGCCCGGTTCCGGCGGCCCGATAAAGCGCCTCGCGGCCGTGTCGGCTGTCGCACAGAATGCCATAGCCCGGCTGGCCGTCCGCGACCGAAAGGGCCGCGTCGAGGCAGAGTTTCTTGAACGATCCGATCCGCTCGTGACCGGCATTGGCCGTATCGGCCATCTGTTCGAGCTGAATACGGTGGTCGAAGGCAAAGACACGCATGGTCGACCAGTTGCCACCGTGCAGCCGATGCCGGTTTGTGGACCAGTGGATCTGTTCCAGTTCCGGGTCCTTGCGCAGGGCCTTGTCCTTCACGCCCCGTTTCAGGAAGAACTGCAGTTCCTCCCAGCTCGGATATGCCGGCGTGCAGCCGTGCCGGGAGACGGCAAACGCGCCGCATGCGTTGGCATAGGTCAGGGCCGTGACCCAGTCCTCGCCGGTGATCCAGCCTTTCAGCAGACCGGACATGAAGCCGTCGCCGGCCCCCAGAACGTTGAAGACCTCAATCGGGAAGCCAGGGCCGGAAATACCCTCGTCGAGGCTGTCGGGGATCGCGCCTTCGAAGGCGGTTGCCCCCATCGGCCCGCGCTTGCAGACCAGCGTCGCACCCGACACCTTGCGCACGTTGCGCAGTGCCTCGACCGTGTCCGTGGTTCCACCGGCAATGTGGAATTCTTCTTCCGTACCCACGATCAGGTCGAACAGATGCAGGCTCGATTGCAGCTTGGCCGTCACCTTGTCGGAGGCAATGAAGCGGTTCTCTCCGTCGCCGTGCCCTGACAGACCCCAGAGGTTGGGGCGGTAGTCGATGTCAAGCGCGGTACGGCTGCCGTTTTCGCGGGCAAGCCTCAGTGCCTTCAGAACGGCAGCTTCCGTCTGCGGATGGCTGAGGTGCGTGCCCGTGGCGACCACCGCCTTGGCCGAGGCAATGAACGCAGGATCGATGTCATCTTCGCCAAGAGCCATGTCGGCGCAGTTCTCGCGGTAGAAGATCAGCGGGAACTGTTCCTGGTCGCGGATGCCGAGCAGCACGAGCGCGGTGAGCCGCGCCTTGTCGGTGATCACGCCTTGTGTGTCGACACCGTGCCGTTCCAGCTCCTCGCGGATGAAACGGCCCATGTGTTCGTCACCGACACGGGTGATCAGCGCGGACTTCAGGCCGAGCCGAGCCGTGCCGCAGGCCATATTGGTGGGCGAGCCGCCGATATACTTGTTGAAGGACGCCATGTCCTCCAGACGGCCGCCAGCCTGGGCTCCGTAGAGGTCGACCGACGAGCGGCCTATCGTGATGACATCGAGTTTCTTCACGTGCACATTCCGTTTTTGATTCAGCCCGTCAGATGGTGCCGCCGAGGGAACCTTCCAGTTCCGCCAGTTCCTGGCCACCGGCCATCAGGTCCTGAAGTTCTTCCGCTTTTATGTCTCCGCGCTCTGCGGTGCCAAGCGTCTTGCCGCGGTTGAGCACCGTGAACCTGTCGCCCACGGCCATGGCATGGCGCACGTTGTGGGTGATGAAGACAACGCCGATGCCTTTTTGGCGGACCTTGTCGATCGTCGCCAGCACGTTGGAGGTCTGGCGCACACCCAGGGCAGATGTCGGTTCGTCGAGGATCAACACCTTGGCCCCAAAGAAGACGGCGCGCGAGATGGCGACCGTCTGGCGTTCACCGCCCGACAATGTGCCGACCGCCTGGTCAGGCGAACGCAGGTGAATGCCCATCTTGGCCATCTCGGTCATCGTGACTTCGTTGGCTTCGGAAAAATCGAAGAACTTGAAGGGGCCGAAGCGCCTTTGCGGTTCGCGGCCCATCCAGAAGTTCCGGGTCACCGACATCAGCGGGATCATCGCCAGGTCCTGGTAGACGGTCGCGATGCCGGCTTCCATGGCGTCCCGCGGGCTGTTGAAGCTGACTTCCTTGCCTTCCATCAGGATCTTGCCCTTGGTCGGCTTGTGGACGCCGGACATGGTCTTGATGAAGGTGGACTTGCCCGCGCCGTTGTCGCCCAGAAGGCAGTGGCATTCGCCGGCCTTGACGGACACGGAGACACCGTTGAGGGCGATCACCGGGCCGAAGTGTTTTTCGATATCGACGAGTTCGATAAGGTTGTCGGACATCTTAGCGTTCCCCCGTGATCATGCGGCGGATATAGGTGTTGAGGATCACGGCGAGCAGCAGGATAACGCCGAGGAAAACCCGGAAGAGCGAGCTTTCGACCCCGGCGAAGAAGAGGCCTTGCTGAACGACGCCGAAGATCAGTGCGCCAAGCGCCGCGCCTACCACCGAACCGTAGCCGCCGGTGAGAAGTGCGCCGCCGATCACCACTGAAATGATGGCTTCGAATTCCTTCAAGAGGCCGCGGTCGGCTGCGGCCGAGCCGAATTCCATCACCTGACAGGTGGCGAAAATAGTGGCGCAGAAGGCGGAAAACATGAACATGAGGATCTTGACCCGGTTCACGGGTACGCCGACATAGCGCGCTGCCTGGGCGTCGCCACCGGCGGCGAAGATCCAGTTGCCGAAGCGGGTGCGGGTGAGCAGGACATGGCCGAACACGATCAGGATGATTGCCCAGATCATCAGCATCGGAATGCCTTCGACCACCGGCAGTCCTGCTTTCGGGCCGGCAACGAACTTGCCGACAATGCCGAGATCGGCCAGCCAGACAAAGAGGCCGGAAAAGACCTTGCCGCCGAAAAGCCATGCGATGGGATCACCTTCCGCCGCTTCACGCACGCCGCCGATGATGGTCTTGCGGGTGGTGGCGATGGAAATGAAGATCGTCAGACCGCGCAGAATGTAGAGGAAGGCGAGGGTGACGATGAAGGAGGGCAGGCCGGTCTTGATGACCAGGTATCCGTTGAGCCCGCCAATGGCCAGCGCCATGGCAAATGCGACCAGGATACCGAACCATGCGGGGAACCCCCACTGAACAGTGAAGAGCGCGATGATGACGCCGGAAAAGCCGATCATCGAGCCGACGGAGAGGTCGAACTCTCCCGCGATCATCAAAAGGCAGGCGCCGACGGCGATGATGGCGAACTGGGCAGAGACTGTGCCCCAGTTGATGATGCCTTCCGGGGCAAACATGCCGCTGTCGCTGGCGATGCCGAGGAAGAACATGAATACGAGAATAGTGCCGCAGATCGCGCCCAGCTCCGGGCGGATCAGGGCCTTGCGCATGGGCGACATTTCGCGGATGCGCTCGTCTTTCCGAGGGGCGGCTGCCGATTGTGTCTCAGCCATAGGTCTCCTCCTGCGTGCCGGGGTGGCCGGCCGCGTCCAGTATGCGGCCCGGCCGCAGAACAGTGTTCTGGAATTCAGCGCTTACCCTTCGGGGTGCGCGAGCGTGTCAGTTTGCAAGGGAGAGGCGGAGGGCCGCCTCTCCACAGGGCCGCGCCTGGCGGCCCTTCAGCTTAGCGGTATTCGCCGGCGTATTTTTCCACCAGGGCAATGTTGCCCTTGGTCACGAAACCCGGGCCGGAGTTGATGGAGTTGCCCGGAACCACGCCGTAACGAGCCAGGTTCGTCAGGATGACGACCGGCAGGTAGCCCTGCAGGTAAGGCTGCTGGTCGATGGCAAATGCAATCACGTCACCCTTGATGGCTTCAGCGATTTCGCCGGAAAGGTCAAAGGTGCCGAAGTGGATGGTGCCGGACTTGCCCATGTCTTCCAGCGCAGCCAGCGTCGGATGCGCAGAGGTCGGGCCGAGGGTCAGGACGCCATTGGTGTCCGGGTTGCCCTGCAGGTAGGCCATGACCTTGGACTTGATTTCAGCCGGGTCCTGGCCGCTGTCGATCATCTGGCCGCCCAGTTCGACGCCCAGTGCATCAGCATAGCCCTGGCAACGTTCAACCGAAGCCGGGTTGGTGATGTAGTGGTTCACACAAAGGAAGCTGGTGACGCCGGCCGCCTTGGCCTTTTCACCTGCACCCTTGCCGGCATCGTATTCAGGCTGGCCGACATGCATCAGAGCGCCGATTTTCTTGGACTGCTCTTCAGTGCCCGAGTTGATGGTGATGACCGGAATGCCCTTGGCGACCGCGTTGGACAGCGGGCCGCTCAGAACGTCGTAGTCGGCGATCGTCGCGATGATGCCGTTCGGGTTGGACGCAGCAGCCTGTTCGATGATGCGAGCCATGTCGGCAAGATCGCCTGTCGGCGGGTTGCGGTATTCCACTTCAACGCCCATCTGGCCACCGGCAACGGTGATGGCGTTCTTGATCGTGTTCCACCAGCTGTCGCTGTCCGGCGCATGGCTGACCAGAACGAAACGTTCGCCATCAGCGGAGGCCGGAGCGGCAAGGCCGGTAAAGGCAACGGCGGCAGCCGCCATTGCAATAAGTGTCTTCTTCATGGTGTTCCTCCCAGAACGTGGACCGCGGGCCTCGAACAATCCCACCCGCGTCATCAGAAGTCTGTGGCGGCTCGGGATCGCCGTTGCCGCATTTGGAATATAAATTCCATTTTTATCGAAGCGCAACAGATTTTTTCCAGAAAGATCACAGCCTGTTCCGTTGGGCCCCCACGGAAACGGCCAGGGCAATGGCCAGGGACAGACTTGCGGACAGCGCCCGGAACGCGCCTACGTCCAGTTCCGAGACCAGTAGCTGGATTGCTTTCAGGCGTGCGAGCGGGCTGGTCACGACATCCGTAATCGCGACAATGTCAGCGCCGCTGGCACGGGCCTTGGTGGCCATGTCGATGGTCATTTCCGTGTACGGGGCGAAGGTCACCGCGATGACCGCGTCGTTCGGCCGGATCAGGTGTTCCATGTTTATGTTGGCGATGCCTGAATGGAGAACCGCCGGCACGTCCATCTTTTCGAAGGCATAGGCAAGATACGACGTGACCGGGAAGGCCCTGCGGAAGCCGATCATGTGAATCGTCTCGGCACGGGCCAGCACATCGACTGCCTGTTGAAGCGCGGTCGGGTCGACGGTTGTCAGCAGGTTTTCCAGCGAAGAACGGCCAACCTCGACGAATTCGGCCAGGAGCGCAGAAGGGGACTCGGTGCCGTGCTCGCGCAGTTTGGCGAGGCGGGTGGCGTAGTCCGGCCATTTCTGGGAATAGTCCGAGCGGAACAGTTTCTGCATTTGCGAAAAACCGGAAAAGCCCATTTCCTGGCAGAAACGCATCACGGCGGACGGCTGAACGTCGGCGCCTTCGGCAAGTTCGGCAACCGTGGAAACTGCCACCTTGTCCGGATTGGCGGCGATGTAGTTCGCGAATTGTTTCAGGCGCTTGGGCAATCTTTCGGCGGTGCTGCCGAGCCGGGCAAAAAACGCATCGATCGACTGCGGCGGCGCAAGGATTTCGGCGGTGGCGAGATTGGGTTCATTTTCTGGATCGGGCGAGGCGTCATTCATTGTCTTCTTCTTTTCCGGCTTGACACATTCCGTCGAAAATGATTTTGGAATTTTTATTCTAAATTGGCAAGCGCTGGTTCAAACCGCTCTGCCACATGTCATCCGGGAGGAAGTATCATGGCCGTCAATGTCGCCCTGCTTGGGGCTGGACGTATCGGTAAAGTGCACGCAAAGGCCGTTGGCGCGGCCGTCGGTGCGACGCTCGTCGCTGTTGCGGACGCCTTCCCGGAAGCCGCCGAAACGCTTGCAGCCGCCTATGGCGCCCGTGTCAGCACGATCGATGAGATTGCTGCCGCCGGGGATGTCGACGCGGTGATCATCTGCACGCCGACCGACACCCATGCCGATCTGATCGAGAAGTTCGCACGCGCAGGCAAGGCGATCTTCTGCGAAAAGCCGGTCGATCTGTCGCTGGACCGGGTGAAAGCCTGCCTGAAGACGGTAGAAGACCTTGGCGCAACCTTGATGTTGGGGTTCAACCGCCGTTTCGATCCGCATTTCCGCGCCGTGCGCGCAGCCATTGACGAAGGGCGGATCGGCGACGTGGAAATGGTGCAGATCACCTCGCGCGATCCGGGTGCACCGCCGCCATCCTACATCACGTCGTCCGGCGGCATCTTCCGTGACATGACCATCCATGATTTCGACATGGCCCGGTTCCTGCTCGGCGATGAAGTCACGACCGTCTACGCGACGGCGTCGGTTCTGGTCGATCCGGAAATCGGCAAGCTCGGCGATTACGACAGCGCCATGGTGGTGCTGACGACGGCGTCCGGCAAGCAATGTTCCATCTCCAATTCCCGCCGGGCAACCTATGGCTACGACCAGCGCATCGAGGTGCATGGCTCCAAGGGTGTGGTGAGTGCGGAAAACCAGCGTCCGGTATCCATCGAAGTGGCAACCGAAGCCGGATACACCCGTCCGCCGCTGCATGATTTCTTCATGACCCGCTACACGGAAGCCTATGCGGCTGAAATCACCGCTTTCGTCGAGGCTATTGAAACCGGTACTGCGCCGTCACCGAGTGGCGAGGACGGATTGAAGGCACTCGCCCTGGCGGAAGCTGCCCTCAAGTCCATCGCCGAACGCCGCGCCGTCGGCATGGACGAAGTCTGAGCGTCAGAACCACTATGACCTCATCCTGAGGAGGATCGTCTGGTCCGTCTCGAAGGATGGGCGGCAAACTCTAGAGCAAGCAGCCCATCCTTCGAGACAGCGCCAAGGAGCTTCCTCAGGATGAGGTTAAAGGGCGGAACGGTCCGCTTCGTCACCTCCGGGAGGATCGGATTACATGACAAGTCTCGGTATCGGATTGATCGGCACCGGTTTCATGGGAAAGTGCCATGCGCTTGCCTATGGTTCGGTGAAAGCGGTGTTCGGCGATGTGCCGGCGACCCGCCTGGAAGTGCTGTGCGATGTTCCTGCAGAAAAGGCAGAAGCCTTTGCCGACCAGTTCGGCTTTGCAAGGGCAACGAGCGACTGGAAAGATCTTGTTGCGGATCCGAAGGTCGATATCGTCTGCATCACCACACCCAACAAGGTGCACAAGGAAATGGCGCTTGCCGCGCTAGAGGCCGGCAAGCATGTGCATCTGGAAAAACCGATGGCGCTCAGCCTGGAGGACGCCAGACAGATGCTGGCTGTTGCCGAAAGAACAGGTGCGAAAACCATCGTCGGCTACAACTACCTGCATAATCCGGCGATTTCGCATGCCCGCAAACTTATCGCGGATGGCGCTATCGGCCGGATCGTGCATTTTCGCGGAATGGTCGATGAAGACTACCAGGCTGATCCGGACCTCGCCTGGACCTGGCGGGCAACCAAGGCCGATGCCGGCCTCGGCACGCTCGGCGATCTTGGCTGCCATCTGATTTCGCTCGCAACCGCGCTCGTCGGACCGGTCGAAAGCCTGGTCGCGGAGACAAGGACGGTTCATGAAACACGGCCCATGGGCAATGGCTCAAGCGAGCGGCGTCCGGTTGAAAACGAAGACATCGCTTCTGCGCTGCTGACCTTCGAAAACGGTGTGCATGGTGTTGTCTCGACCTCGCGCAGTGCCTGGGGCCGCAAGAGCTACATCGGCTTCGAGGTGCATGGAACGGAAGGCATGATCACCTTCGATCAGGAGCGCATGAACGAACTCCGTCTCTATCAGAACCGGGGTGAGCTTGCCGAACAGGGTTTCAAGACGTTGCTCAGCGGGCCAGCTCATCCCCCGTACGGGCAATTCGTTCCGGCCGCCGGCCATCAGCTCGGGTTCAACGATCTGAAGGTGATAGAGGTTCATGAGTTCCTGACGGCGATTTCCGAAGGTCGCAATGCCGTGCCGTCGTTCCGGGAGGCGCTTCATTTTGAAGCGGTCATTCATGCGATTGCCGAAGCCGGAGAGACGGGCTCCCGGGTACGGGTCTCCAGGGCGGACTGACGCCGACAGCATCCCACTGTCTATCGCTCACTTTATTGTTCAATGGGCGCGAACAGGCCGGTTCCTGTTCGCGCCCTTTATCTGTTGCGGATGATCCCTATAAACTCTTGAGAATACAGACCGTTGGTCCGCCGTGCCTAGCGGGCCTTGCCGGCTCTGCGGGCTTACTCAGATCCGGGAGATCCTCTTGGCCAAGGTAATCGTTTTCTTTGCCCACCCACGACCGCACAGGTCGGAGGTGAACCTGCCGCTGTTTGAAACCGCGCGGTCGATCAAGGAGATCACAACCGTCGATCTTTATGCGGACTATCCGGATTTCAGCATCGATATCGACCGGGAACAGGACCGCCTGCGGGCTCATGACGTGGTTGTCTTCCAGCATCCGCTTTACTGGTATTCGGCACCTGCCATCATGAAGGAGTGGCAGGATCTCGTGCTGGAACATGGCTTTGCCTATGGTCATGCCGGCAAGGCATTGCATGGCAAGGTGTTTCTGAACGCGGTCACGACCGGTGCCAAACCGGATGCCTATTCGCAAACGGGCATGAACCATGCCGAGTTGCGCAGCTTGCTGGGCCCATTCGAAAAAACGGCGGATCTGTGCGGCATGCGCTACCTTGCGCCCTTTGCGCTGTTCGGGGCCGGGCGGGCACTGGAGGAAAACCGCTTTGAGGTCCACCGCCATGCCTATGGAAAGCTTCTGAATGCTTTGGTCCGCGATCAGCTGGATCTTGCAAAGGCGGCCGCAGCGCCGGTCCTGCCGGATGACCTGGATGCGTTCCTGCTGGCAGGGGAGACGGTTTGATGGCGCTGCTCAGCGAAGCCTTCGTCTATCTGTGCGCGGCCGTCATCGCGGTGCCGATTGCCAACCGGCTCGGCCTTGGCTCCGTGCTCGGTTATCTGATCGCCGGTGTGGTGATCGGGCCTGTCATCGGCATCGTCGGGTCGGAAGCGGCCGACGTGCAGCATTTTGCAGAATTCGGCGTGGTGATGATGCTGTTCCTGGTCGGGCTGGAATTGCAGCCCGCCATGCTCTGGAAAATGCGCCAGCAGCTTGTCGGGCTCGGCGGACTGCAAGTTGTCGGGACAGCGCTCGTCTTTGCCGCGGCCGGTCTGGCGTTCGGTCTTCACTGGCAGAGCGCTTTGGCGCTCGGCATGATCCTGTCGCTCTCCTCCACGGCCATCGTCTTGCAGACCCTCAACGAGAAAGGCTGGCTGAAAACGCAAGGTGGGCAGAGTTCCTTCTCGGTATTGCTGACCCAGGATATCGCGGTCATCCCGATGCTGGCGCTTCTTCCGTTGCTTGCCATCAGTGGCCATGGCGGGGAAGGAGCCGGGGATGGGCATGGCGAGAGTGCCGGTCATGGTGGTGAAGCTCTGGCGGCCTTGCCGGGCTGGGCACAGGCTCTTGTCATTCTGGCTGTTATTGCCGCCATCATTCTGGCAGGGCGTCATCTGCTACGGCCTGTCTTCCGGTTCATAGCCGAAGCGCGCCTGCGGGAAATCTTCACGGCAACTGCGCTGCTGCTGGTTATCGGCATTGCCCTGGTCATGGATTTTGTCGGTCTGTCGCCGGCACTCGGAACCTTCCTTGCCGGGGTTGTCCTGTCCGACAGCGACTATCGTCATGAGCTGGAAAGCGATATCGAACCCTTCAAGGGCCTGTTGCTTGGCCTGTTCTTCCTGACGGTCGGGGCGGGGATCGATTTCGATCTTCTGTTCGGTGCCCCTTTATCGATCCTTGGACTCGCGCTCGGCTTGATGGCAGTCAAGTTCCTGGTGCTGTTCCTGCTTGCAGCCCTCTTTCGCCTCACCGGGCCAGATCGGTGGCTGTTCGCGCTCGGGCTGGCACAGGCAGGGGAATTCGCTTTCGTGTTGTTCGGATTTGCCTCGGGCAGCGGGGTGCTGGAACCATCGCTGATCAAGACCATGACCCTGGTGGTGGCGATTTCCATGCTGCTGACACCCGCGTTGTTCATCTTCTACGAAAAAATCGTCGCTCCACGGGCTCTGGCGAAAGCGGATCGGGAACCGGATGTCATCGACAGGCGCGGCCGGGTTGTTGTCGCGGGCATGGGCCGGTTCGGCCAGATCGTCTCGCGACTGCTGCTGACCAGTGGCTACGACGTGATCATTCTCGATCATGACCCGCAGACGATCGAAAACCTGCGCAGGATAGGCATTCGAACCTTCTATGGGGATGCGACCCGGCCGGACCTTCTGCACGGTGCCGGGCTGGACGATGCCGACCTCTTCGTTGCCGCGCTTGATGATCGCGACAAGCAGACCGAACTGGTGGAACACGTTGCCAAGACCTATCCGAATGTCCGGATCCTCGCCCGTGCCCGCGACCGGCATCACGTCTACGAACTGGAAAATGCCGGTGCTCATTGTGCCGAGCGAGAGGTCTTCGAAGGGGCCATGGCGCTTGGACGCCAGGCTTTGACCGAGCTTGGGTACCATCCGTTCCGGGCGCGCACCAAGGCGAGGGAATTCCGTCATCACGACATTGCGATGCTCGATGACCTTCGCGAGAATTTCAACGACGGTGGCGTCGACACTTCCTATATCGACGCGATGCGGGCGCATTCCGAAACCCTGTTCGAAATCATGCAAGTCGACAGGGGTGGTGATCGCCCTGAAGGATCGGAGCGTGGCTGGACGCCTCCCCCAAAGGGCGATGCGACGCTTTGACGGGAGGCGGAAAGCAGCGTTCCGACAAAAGAATGAGGTTTCCCGGAGGTAACCACTGCCTTTTCCCGGCTGGCAGCGGCTCCTATATGCGGGGCAAGACAGACAATGGCGCCAGCCAGACATGCGGATGACTGCGCCGGAACAGGAACCAATCATGACTTCGCAAGACACCGACACAACCGGCCTCGATGATGTGTTGCAGATCGACATTGTTTCCGATGTCGTCTGTCCGTGGTGCATCGTCGGCTTCAAGCAGCTCGAACAGGCGATCGCACGGACCGGCGTTACGGCCGCCATCAAATGGCATCCCTTCGAACTCAATCAGGATATGGCTGCGGAGGGAGAGAACCTGCGCGAACACATCATGCGCAAATACGGCTCCAGCGCGGAGCAGTCCCAGGCGGCGCGGGATCGGCTGACAGACCTTGGCGCGAGCCTTGGTTTCGAGTTCAACTTCACCGACGATATGCGCATGGTGAACACCTTCAAGGCGCACCAGCTGATCCATTGGGCTGGTGAAAGCCGCAAGGAACACCAGTTGAAGATGGCGCTGTTCCAGGCCTATTTCGGCGACAGGAAGGACCTCAATGACAATCAGGTTCTGGCGGATGTGGCCGAAAGCATTGGTCTCAACCGGGCTGAAGCCCTTGCCGTTCTGGAAGACGGCCGCTTTGCCGAAACCGTTCGTGCGGAAGAAGCCTTCTGGACCGGCAACGGCATTCACGGCGTTCCGGCTGTCATCTTCGAGCGTCAGCACCTGGTATCAGGCGCACAGGGCGTCGACAATTTCGCGGCCATCATCACCGAGCTGACGAAGGGCAAGGCGGCCTGACGACACAGCCTTGGAGATAACCTGTAGATCGTCCAATTTCTTCGTCATGCCATGGCTATCATGGCATCCACACCGTTCCGGTTCCGCCCAACAGGCCTCAGTTTGAGGCACCGTCTCGGCATGGATTGCAGGATCAAGTCCTGCAATGACGGGGAGGAGGAAGAGCTCGGTTATCTAACTTCTCCCAGCGTAGAACCAACTTTGCCTTACAGCATTTCGAACAACACCCCTGCAGCCTCGATCCGACCGGCAGGTGTGTCGGCAGGCTCGGCGCCGTAATTTGTCCAGATCCTCAGGCCATCAGTCACGCGGCAGCGGACGCCGCCGGCAAGGTCGAGCGTGTCGATCCCGGCTTCTTCGCAAAGCATGGTGTAGAGGCGCTTCAGCACGGTTTCGTCACCCCAGCCACCGACATAGACGAGATGTTCCTGGCGGTAGGCGGCGGGTTGGCCGTCTTCCAGTTCCAGGATGACTTCGCCAGCACCTTCCAGTTCCTCGCGGTAGCCGGTGAAGGCGCCGCCTCCCTTGAGCGGCATCGGCATGTCCGGGCGCAGGCTTTCGACCCGCGAGACCGCAAGGTCGAGCCCGGGCATGTCTGGTGGCAATGGCACGGGAATGACCATGTCGGCGTTGCGGGCGGCAGTGCGCGGGCCCATCACAACCAGCGCTTCGGTTTCGGCAAGCACCTGTTTCAGGTCCTGCGGCACGTAGATCAGGCCAGGCAGGGCAACGATCTTGTAGCCGGAAAAGTCGCGGGTTTCGCCGCGCAGGATATCGACCGAAAGCCCGAGCTTGCGCAGCGCCTTGTAGGTGTCGAAAACAAGCTGGAAATAGGAAAGCTCCTTGCCGTGCGGCTGGGTGGTC
Organism: Labrenzia sp. PO1; assembly: GCF_012273635.1. Taxonomy (NCBI): domain Bacteria; kingdom Pseudomonadati; phylum Pseudomonadota; class Alphaproteobacteria; order Hyphomicrobiales; family Stappiaceae; genus Labrenzia; species Labrenzia sp. PO1. The sequence goes on along the minus strand of NZ_JAAXCR010000001.1, from coordinate 1,394,111 downwards.
CAGGCGAAATCCGCGTCATAGTCGAAGATCAGTGCAACAGGTGCCTGTGGGGCCGAGACGTCAGGCGCGTCGCGCAATTCGTCGGCGACCTTGCGGGCTTCGAGCAGTGCCGGTGCATCGGCATTGTCCGGGCGCAGCATGCCGGCATGCATCTGTTCCTGCGCGAAAGGCGCTTGTCGCCAACGGAAATAGCACACGGCCTCGGCCCCATGGGCATAAGCCTCCCAGGCCCAAAGCCGCATCATGCCCGGCAGAGGAGCAGGATTGTGGGGGGCCCAGTTCACCGGTCCCGGCTGTTGTTCCATCACCCACCAGCGGCCCTTGCCAACGGCACGGTAAAGATCGTGGTGAAAGGCCTGGAAATCCGGATCGCCCTGGCGCATGAAGGTCCGCTGATGGGCGTCATCCGCGCCGACACGGTCTTCCAGAAAGCCGAGCGGGTAGCTGTCCCATGTCGCGATCTCGAGATCGTCGCCGACCTTGAAGTGGTCGAAATCCGTTACCCGGCCCATGTAGTTGTGGCTGATCGGTGCGCTGGAATGCGCCCGGATGATATCGACCTGGCGCTTGTTGAAGGTAACCACCTGATCGGAGGAGAACCGCCGGAAGGCAAGCGTGTGCGAGGGGTTCGGTTCGGTTACGGTCAGGTTCGGCAGGTCGATCTCGTCAAAGGAGAGATACTCCATAGACCAGAACACGTTGCCCCAGGCGCGGTTGAGCGCCTCGATGGAGCCGTAGCGGCCCTTCAGCCAGACCCGGAACGCTTTTCGGGCAGCATCCGAATAGGAGAGAATCGTGTCGTGGCAGCCATATTCGTTGTCGGTCTGCCAGGCGGCGACATGCGGATTGTTGCCGTAGCGCTCGGCGACAAGCTTCACGATCCGGTCGCTCTCCTGCCGAAAGCCCTCGTGCGAAAAGCAGTAGTGGCGGCGGGAACCGAACTTGCGGGGATTGCCGCCGGCATCGACGGCGACCATGTCCGGATGCTTGTCGACAACCCAGCGCGGCGGCGTTGCAGTCGGTGTGCCGAGAACGACCTTCAACCCGGCTCGGCCCAAGGTCTCGATGGCCCTGTCCAGCCACTCGAAGTGCAAGTCACCGGGGCGGGGCTCGAGGCGCGACCAGGCGAATTCACCGATGCGGATCCATGTCAGCCCGGTCTCGGCCATCCGGCGGGCATCAGCTTCCCAGATTTCTTCCGGCCAGTGTTCCGGATAATAGCAGGTGCCGAGAGTGCGTTTCATGATGGATGCTCACTGCTTGATGGTTTGGCAACGCTCATCCGGATGGTGAAGCGTTGCCACATATTCCGTGTCATCCCCGCAAAGGCGGGGCCTGAGGACCCTTCAAAGGTCCACTGAACTTGCATTTTGTCCCGGTGCTCCCAAAACTTGGCCCGGGAGATGGACGGCGGACCTGTTAGAGCAAGACCCTGTGCTCGCTCTGTCCACGAACCTTCACTTGCGCGAAATAGGTCTTGCCTTCGTGCTCGCCAGTAAGACCTTCGGCGGCGGATGTGGCAAAGAGCGTCTGCAGATCCGCCCCGCCGAATGCCGGGCAGGAAATCTGTTTTGCAGGCATGGAAACGGCCTCGGCAAATTTTCCGTCCGCAGTATAGCGTGCAACGTGGTTCGCCCCCCAATGGGCGTTCCACAGGAACCCCTCGCTATCGACCACGGCGCCATCCGGATTGAACCCGTCGGCGGACAGATCGACGAACAGGGACGGTGCACCTGCTGGCCAGCCCTCGGCATCCAGGGCGACCTTCTGAATGGTCAGGGTGTCGGTGTCGGCAAAATAGGCCGTCTTGCCGTCCGGCGAAAAACAGATTGCGTTGGAAATGGTGATGTTGGAGAACAGCTTGCGCAGCTCTCCCTTGTAATAGCGGTAGATCGATCCGGCGTTCTTTTCGGCGCCAAAGCCCATGGTGCCGATCCAGAAACCTCCCTTGGGATCTGCCCTGCCGTCGTTGGACCGCGTGATTGTGTTGTCGGCCTCCAGATCGCAGATCTTTGCGGAGGCTTCCGTTTCCAGATTGAACAGGAACAGCTTCGAAGAACTGGCGATCAGGAGTTCGGTCCGGCTGACCCAGCCTGCGGCAGAAACATATTCATCGAACTGCCAGGTTTTTTCCGTGCCGTTGTCACGGCTGAGCAGGCGCTTGTTGAGAATGTCGAACCAGAATAGCTGCTGGCGTTCGGGATGCCACAACGGGCCTTCGCCAAGGGTGCACTGGCGCTCGTCGAAAACTGTGCTCATGACATCACCTGCATGCTGCAACGGCCGCGTCGTAGGCGGCGACGATTTTTTCGGCCCGTTTGCTGACTTCGGCAACACTGAAACCGGGTTTGAACAGAGCCGTTCCGATGCCGAAGCCGGCTGCCCCGGCCTTGATCCAGTCCCCGAAATTGTCCGGGCCGGCACCGCCCACGGCATAGGTCGCAGTGCCCTTCGGCAATACCGCCAGCATCGCCTTCAGTCCGTCCGGGCCGATGAGCGAGGCGGGAAAGAATTTGAGGCCATCTGCCCCGCTGCGCAGCGCCGTGAAGCACTCGCTTGGCGTCATCACACCTGGAAAGGAAGACATGCCTTCGGCTTTCGTCGTCTTGATGACATCCGGATTGCAGTCGGGTGACACGATCAGCGTGCCGCCGGCGTTCTTGACGTCGCGCACCTGTTCGGGCGCCAGCACGGTACCTGCGCCGATCTCGGCATTCGACGAAAAGGTCTTTGCCATGGCGGCAATGCTGACAAGCGGGTCCGGCGAGTTGAGCGGAACCTCGATACGAGTGATGCCGGCGGCAATCAGGCATTCGGTAACGGGCAGAGCCTCGTCCGGGGTCAGGCCGCGCAGGATGGCTATCAGGTTACGGCTCATGAATGCTCCGGTTCGTAGAAGGAATAGGCAAGGGTCAGGCCCTTCAAGGTGATGGTTTCCGCATCGAGCTGCCTTGAGGCATGGCCGAGATGTGTCAAGGCGCTGCGATAGGCACCGGCGATCTTGTCGCTGCCCAGCAGGGCCGTGTTACCAAGGTCGAAATCACGGCTGACAGCGGCCAGTTCGGCTCCGATCAGAAGCCCCGATAATCTGCCGCTTGCCTGTGCCGGGCCAAGGTCCGCGACAAGGCCGGCAGCGCGCACGCCGAAGAGATCGGCAGTCAGCGCTTCGGGCGCGTTGAAACTGTGTTCGGCCGCTTCGGCAAAGGCTGTGCTGTCGAGGTCATCGGCGGAAAGGCCGTGCCGCAGGACGGAGTGTTTGGACAGAAGCGCGAAGGTCTCTCCTGTCATGAAGGTGCGGAACCGCTCAATTCGTCCGTCCTGGAGGGCGACCCACTTGGTGTGCGTTCCGGGCAGGCACAAGGTGCCGGAATAGGTCTGATTATCCGCAAGGAATCCGGCGATCTGCGTTTCCTCGCCGCGCATGACATCGGGAGGTGTGAGCTGCTTGATGCCCGGCAGGATGCGCACGTCGAGGCGCGGGTCGGCTGCGTCCACCCGGGTAGCGTTCCGGATCGACGGCGGCGCGCAGGGTACGGTCATGTAGGGGGCTTCGGCCCAACCCTGCCGGGACCCGGCCATGCCGCAGACGATCACAGGTGTGACCTCACCGTCCTTCAGGAGGTCAGCGATCAGTTCGATCAGGGCGGGTTCGAAATCCTGTTTCTCCAGTCGGCCCATGCCCTTTTCGGAGCTGCGATGGGCAAGGATGCCGCCGGCTTCGTCAAGCGCCCAGATGCGCAGATTGGTGGTGCCCCAATCCGCCGCGATCCAGGACGCTTTTGGATGTGTGTTCATCCCGTCACCACCACGCCGCCATCCACGACCAGCGCCTGTCCGGTCATCGCCTTGCTGGTTCTGGAGGCAAGGAAAAGCACAGGGTCAACCATGTCGTCCGGCTGCAGTTCAACCTTGAGACACTGCCGGTCGATGTGCGCTGCCAGACCTTCCGGCGTTACCCACATGTCCTTCTGCTTCTGGGTCAGGACCCAGCCGGGCGCAATTGCGTTGACGCGGATGTTCTCCGGGCCGAATTCCCGTGCGAGGCTGCGGGTCATGCCGTTGATGCCGGAATTCGCGGTCGTGTAGACCGGGTAGCCCGCATTGCCCATCATGTAGGAGATGGACGAGAAGTTGACGATGGAGCCACCGCCGGCCGCTCGCATGCCGGCAACCACATGCTGGCAGGCAAAGAAATAGGCTTTCAGGTTGATCGCCACGGACCAGTCCCAGAACGCCTCGTCAACCTCTTCGGTCTTGTGGCGTTTGTCGTTGGCGGCATTGTTGACCAGAACCGTGATCGGGCCATGGGCTTCGGCTGACTGATCCATGGCTGCCTTGAGGGCAGCCATGTCTGTGATGTCACAGGGCAGGAACAGCGGACGGCGGCCGTATTTCTGTTCCATCTCGTCGCAGAAGGGCGCTGCGTCGGAACGCTGCACAAAGGCGACCTTCGCCCCCTGCCGCAGAAAGCCCTCCGTCAGCGCCGCGCCAATGCCGGAGCCGCCACCGGTGATGAATACCGATGCGTTGTCGAGATCCGGGTATGTTGCGTACATGGCACTTCCTCAATTGTTTTGGCGGCCTAAGCCGAAATCGGTTCGTTTTGAGTAGCGTTACTCAAAGACGTTCGCCTTCCACAACCCAGACGGTTTCAGGGAACCGCCAGGGAAGCGTGAGCCCGTGGGACATCAGATATTGTCCACTGGCTTCAAGGTCTTGATGTTTCAGGAGAGGCGCACCGCGGGACAGCCGGGGCGCTTCGTCCCGATTGACGAGAGATAGCCTGTATCTGCCTTGCGGGTCCAGACCGGTCAAGCGCAACGGACGCGGCAGGATCTGGTCACTTGGTCGCGTCAGCGCGGCAAACGCAACGAACCGGCTGCCGTCGCAGGCAAGCTGCTGTTCTGCGATCACGGCCGGCTCGGTGCTGTCGAGCCGCAGGATATCGGCCTGCATCATCCAGCTCCGATTGGCTTTCCACCAGCTCGTGACATTGCGCAGCGTCTCGGCTTCGGCTTCCGACAGCTCACGCGGGTCCATCTCGAAGCCCATGTGGCGTTGAGCCGCGGTCCAGGCGCGCAGGCGAATGTCCAGCGTGCGGCCGGAAGTGTGGCAGTGACGAGGCCCGACGTGAGAGCCTGTTACCGAGGCTGGCAGGAACAGGGCGGCATCGTGCTGAATACGCTGGCGTTCAAGCGCATCGTTGCTGTCCGAAAGCCAGACCCGGTGCGTGCGTTCCAGGACGCCGAAGTCGATGCGTCCGCCGCCAGACGAGCAGCTCTCGATCTCCACTGCCGGAAAATCGGACCGCAGACGGTCGACCAGCTCGTAAAAGCCTTCGGCCTGTCTGGCATCGACCACGGGCAGGATGCGGTTGTGGTCCCACTTGATGTAGCCGATGTCGTTGTTTTTCAGGACGTCGGCAATGTGGGTGTAAAGATAATCGCGAACCTCCTGGCGGGACATGTCCAGCACCAGTTGCTGGCGTCCGCGGATCTGGTCGGCGTGGCCGAGTACCCAGTCGGGATGGGCGCGGCAGAGGTCACTGTCCTCGTTGACCATTTCCGGTTCGAACCAGATGCCGAACTCCATGCCGAGCGCCTTGATATGGTCGATCAGCGGGGTGAGGCCGTCCGGGTACTTGCGTTTGTCGATCACCCAGTCTCCCAGAGACGAGGTGTCGTCATCCCGGCGGCCAAACCAGCCGTCGTCCAGCACAAAGCGCTCGGCGCCCAGGTCCGCCGCTTGGGAGGCGATGGCTTTGAGTTCGTCGAGGTCGTGTTTGAAATAGACCGCTTCCCAGCAATTGTAGTGGACCGGGCGGGGAGTGCGGGCTCCCTGAACCACATGGTCGCGAACATGGCGCTGGAACCGAACGGCGGCACCGTTCAAGCCGGTGGCGGAATAGGTTGCGTAGAGCGGTGCGCTGACGAAGTGGCGTCCGCTGGCAAGGCTGGCAGTGGCGTGGCCGAACTGGACCTGACGACGCCCATCGGCAAGTTCTTCGGCAACCATCTTGTGGCCCCCGGACCAGCCATAGTGAAACGCGAAAGCTTCACCGGCCGTGTTGGACGTTCCGGCATTGCAGACGACAAGCCCCGGGAAATGGGCGTGGTCCGTGCGGCCGGTACGGTTGTCGCGGACGCGGGCACCGGGTGCAAACGGCAGGCGGCGGGTCAGGAATTCCGCGCACCAGCGGCCGGAAAACTCGATCATCTCGCCAGTGTGAGCCAGGACCGGCAGAACCGGAGCCGCCAGCCAGTCGACCGTGATCTCATCGGCGCTTTCCAGCCGTGTCTGAAGCTTTAACAGGGAGGTTTCCGGTGTCAGGACGAGATCGAAGACGAGGCTGAGATCAAGGCTCTTGTCGGCAAAGACAAGCGTCAGGCCATGAACCGACGCAGCTTCGCTTTCGAACCGGAAACTCGGCATGAGCGGCGCGCCGGATGCGTTCCTTGCAGTCAGGCCGGTTTGCCCGGGGAAGCTTTCGGAGGCTTCCGGGCACAGGCTCAGACCTGCGTTGCGGTCGACCATGCCGCCGGTGACGTCGGCAAGTGCGGCTGCCGAAAGCGTCTCCAGGTTTTCGCCAGTGGGAAGGGCGGGCCCCCAGTAGACGGCTTCCGGCAATCGGTCGTCGAAGCTGGCCAGAACCAGGCTCTGTCTGTCATCTCCAAGATGCCAGCTGCGGATCATTTCACGGCTCCGAGTGTGAGGCCTGCAATAAAGTGGCGCTGCATCAGGAAGAACATGGCGACAGGCGGTAGGGCGGCCACGATGGAACCGGCGCTCATCAGGTGATAGGCGGCGCGATATTGCGCGTTGAAGGACGTAATGCCGGCGGTGACAGGCTGGCTTTCAACGCCCTGCGTCAGCACCACGGCCCAGAAGTAGTCGTTCCAGATGAAGGTGAAGATCAGTACCGACAGCGCGGCGATGGCCGGCTTCATCAGCGGCAGCACCACGTACCAGAAGATCCGCCATTCGGAGACGCCCTCCACGCGCGCGGCCTCGATCAGCTCAAACGGCAGGGCGCGGATGAAGTTACGCATGAAGAGTGTGCAGAAGCCGGTCTGGAAGGCGATGTGGAACAGCACCAGACCGGTGATGGTGTTGTAGAGGCCCATCTGCAGGGTCAGGTCGCGCACCGGCACCATCAGGATCTGGAACGGCACGAAGTTGCCCGCCACGAACATGAAGAAGAGCCAGATATTGGCCTTGAACTTGTAGATGCCGAGGGCGAAGCCGGTCATGCACGAGAGGCCAACCGCGCCGATCACCGTTGGAATGGTGATCTTGAACGAGTTCAGCAAATACTGCGGCATGTCCGAGCCGGTGAAGACCAGCGCGTAGTTGGTGAAGCCTTCGAAGGATGACGGCCAGCCCCAGTAGTTGGCGTTGGCGAAATCCGAATCCGGCTTGACCGAAAAGATGGCGACCGCGATCAGCGGCAGCAGCCACAGGATCAGCGCCAGCGGAAGCAGCGTCTGATAGGTGATCTGCCAGGGGCGGGACGTGCGTTCGATCGGTGTCGGGAACATGTCAGCGCGCCTTTTCTTCTTTGTACATCGACCAGAGGAAGTAGGCGATGAAGGCCAGCATGATCAGGAACAGCACCACGGCAATGGCCGCGCCGTAGCCCATGCGGAAGCCGTATTCGGAGAGTGCGACCTCGAACATGTAGAAGCTGAGCACCCGGCTGGCGCCGAAGGGCCCGCCGTTGGTCATGACCGAAATCAGGTCGAAAGAGCGCAAAGCGCCGATGATGGTGACGACGAAGGCGATGAAGGTGGCCGGGCGAAGCTGCGGCACGATGATGTACCAGAGCATGCGCCAGCCCTTGGCGCCGTCGAGGCGTCCGGCCTCGATCTGCTCCGGATCAACCGCGTTGAGGCCGGTGAGATAGAGGATCATGCAATAGGCCGTCTGCGGCCAGAGGCCCGCGACGATGATGCCCACGGTGACCCAGTTCTCGTCCCCCAGCACGTTGAGCGGCGGCAGGCCGACCGCGCCGAGCAGAACGTTGAGGATGCCGAATGTCGGGTCGTAGAACCAGGTGAACACCAGGCCGACGACGACCTGGGAAATCACGAAGGGAAAGAAGAACAGGGATTTGTACAGCCGGATGCCGGTGACGGTCTGGTTCAGGAACAGCGCGATGAACAGACCGGCCGGAATGGCAAGCAGATAGAGCAGCAGCCAGATGACGTTGTTCTTCAGCGAGGTGTAGAACGCGTCATCCCAGTAGAGTTCCTCGTAATTGTAGAGCCCGACATATTCCGCCTGGCCCAAACCGTCCCACTCGTAGAGCGACAGGTTGAACGACTGGAAAATCGGAAAGATCACATAGAACAGGAAGAACAGGATCCCGGGAGCCAGGAACAGCCAGGGTGTCAACTGCTGCTGGTTGCGATGCCACCAGGAACTCTGGCGGGTCTCGGCGACGGATGCTTGGGCCATTTTCGGAACTCTTCGTGAGTCGTCGGCGTATACCGGAAAAGAGGACAGGGAGCGGTTGCCCCCTGTCCGGTCATGCGAAGGCAGACCTTATTTGTAGATACGCTGTTGGGCGCGGTCCAAACGGTCCAGGATCTTGTCCAGGTTGTCCGGCTTGACCATGAATTCCTGCAGGCCTTCCATGGCAACCTTTGCCATTTCAGCCGGGGCGTCGCGGTCGAAGAACTGGGCAACGCCGCCCGGGGAGTTCGTGGACAGCATCTCAAAGCCCTGTTCCAGGAACTTGTCCTGGTCCACGGACGACTTGGCGTTCACCGGGAGCTGGCCGAGGTGCTTGCCGTCGTTGATCCAGGTCTGGACGTCCGGCGAGACCGCGAACTTCAGGAATTCGCGCGCGTTTTCCTTGTTCTCGGCATTGGCCGGAATGTGGAAGGTATCGGTCGGCGCGTCTTCCGCCTTGGCGATGCCCGGCGTGATTTCCACGAACTGGTAGAAATCGATCTGGTCATCGGAAAGACCGGCTTCGCGCAGCGGTGCCACGGCGAAGTTGCCCATCAGGTAAGCGGCTGCATCGCCCTTGACCATGAACGGCAGAGCTTCCTGCCAGGAGTAGGTCTGATGGTTGTCGATGAAGGCGCCCATGTCGATGAGCTCGCGCCAGTTGGCGAAGGTCTTGCGGACTTCGTCGGACTTCCAGGACGCCTTGCCCGTGAGCAGGTCCATGTGGAAGTCGAAGCCGTTGGTGCGCATGTTCAGGTAGTCGAACCAGCCACCTGCGGTCCAGAGGAACTTGGTGCCGATCGTGTAGCACTTCTTGCCGGCATCGATGATCTTCTGGCAGTTCGCCTTTTCCTCTTCCCAGGTAGTGGGTTCGGACAGGCCAAGCTCGTCGAAGATGTCTTTGCGGTAGTAAACACCCCACTGGTAGTAGGTGTAGGGCACGCCCCACTGCTTGCCGTCGATGGTCATCGCACCCTTGGTGGAGGCGAGGTTGTCGGCAATTGCCGGGTCCGCCCAAAGGTCGGACACGTCCTCGAAGAGGCCGGCCTCCACGTAAGGCCGCATGCGGTTGGCCGCGTACCAGGTGGCAACGTCCGGCGCATTTGCCGTCAGGAAGTTGCGGATCTGGGTCTTGTAGGCTTCCCGGTCAATCACCGTCGTCTCGATGTTCAGCTCCGGGTTCTTCTCCTGGAACTGAGCGATCATCTCTTCCATGGTCGCACGCGGCGCCGGGTTCGATGTGTCGAGAAAGATTTTCAGATTGCCTGTCAGGCCGTCAGCAGAAGCTGCGCCCATCACGGCTGCCAACATGGCAAATGCCGCTACGGACGTTTTCAGCATGGAACGCATGGTGTCCTCCCTTTTGGTTCCATTATGTGAAACTTAGTTTTGTATATTGATACTTTGATGCGATGGCGATAAGTTGTCAACAGGCTCGACGACAAGAAACGGGCCGAAGGAGGAGCTCATGAACAAACAGGCGGGGTCATCGACAGGTGACGGCACGGTCGGCAAGGCGCTGGAAGTGCTGGACAAGGTTGCGGCTGTGGGCCGGCCCGTGCGCTTTTCCGAACTGCTGTCTGAAAGCACTCATCCCAAGGCGACGCTGTACCGGCTGCTGCAGACGCTGGTGAGCCAGGGCATGCTGGCCTACGACGAGCGCCAGCAGACCTATTCGCTGGGTATCCGCCTGGTGCGGCTGGCACATGCGGCCTGGCGGCAAAGTTCCATCGCGCCGATTGCGCGTCCCTTCGTAGGCGCCTTGTCGGAAGCTGTCGGCGAAACGGTGCACCTGGCACAGCTCGACAGCGGGCAGGTGCTTTATGTCGACAAGAGAAACCCGACCAATGCCATCGACATGTTTTCGCAGGCCGGCAAGGTTGGTCCGGCCTATTGCACCGGGGTCGGCAAGGCCCTGATGGCCTTTCTGGAGCCTGCGGACCTCGATCACGTTTTGAAGAAGCAGTCGTTCTATCGCTACACCCCGGCAACGCTGGCCAGCGAAGCTGAACTGCGTGCGGACTTGGAAAAGATCCGCGAAGAGGGGCTGTCCTACGACCGCGAGGAACACGAGCCCGGCATCATCTGCATTGCAGCGCCGATCCTGTCGTCCAAGGGGCGCCCGGTTGGAGCGCTTTCCGTTACCACGTCCACGCAGCGCAAGAGCCTCGAACAGCTTCTGGAGGCACGGCCTGCACTGCTGGATGCGGCCTCGAAGATCGCGGCGGCGGTCGAGGACTGGCAGTTCCCTGCGTAACAAGAATCCCAAGGGAGAGAGAATTACATGTCTGGCGTCACACTGACAAAAGCCGTCAAGAAATATGGCGACCTGGAAGTCATCCACGGAGTGGACCTTCAGATCGAGCATGGCGAATTCTGCGTTTTTGTCGGTCCGTCCGGCTGTGGCAAGTCCACTCTTCTGCGCATGATCGCCGGGCTGGAGGAAACGACCGACGGCAGGATCGAGATCGGTGGCCGTGATGTGACCAAGTCAGATCCGGCGGAACGGGGCGTTGCCATGGTGTTCCAGACCTATGCGCTTTACCCGCATATGACGGTCGAGGAGAACATGGGCTTCGGGCTGAAGATGAACGGTCATCCGAAGGCCGAGATCCAGTCCAAGGTTGCCGAGGCCAGCCGCATCCTGAAGCTGGACCCTTATCTGAAGCGCAAGCCGAAGGCGCTTTCCGGCGGGCAGCGCCAGCGCGTCGCGATTGGCCGGGCCATTGTGCGTGGTCCGGAAGTGTTTCTGTTCGACGAACCGCTCTCCAACCTGGATGCCGAGCTGCGTGTCGACATGCGCGTGGAGATCGCCCGCCTGCACAAGGATATCGGCGCTACGATGATCTACGTGACGCACGACCAGGTCGAGGCGATGACGCTGGCGGACAAGATCGTGGTTCTGCGCGGTGGCAATATCGAACAGGTCGGCTCGCCGATGCAGCTCTATTCCGATCCGGACAACAGGTTCGTTGCCGGCTTCATCGGCTCGCCCAGCATGAATTTCGTGGAAGGTATTGCCGGGGAGGGTGAGGTCAGTGTTGCTGCGTTCGGCGGTGTTGCCGTGCCGACATCGGTCGCGCTGCCGGCCAAGGGCGAGAAGGTTCTCGTCGGTCTGCGCCCGCAGTATCTGAAAGTCTCACCTGCGCAGGAAGGGGCGAAGGTCGATCTGTGCGAGCAACTCGGCGGCGTCGCCTATTCCTATCTCATCTGCCCGACGGGCGAGCGTGTGATCGTGGAAACCAAGGGGGAGGATGCGCCTGTTTCTGATGGAACTGTCGCCATCGACTTCGACCCGGCTTCGGCGCTGTTCTTCGATGCGAAGACGGAAAAGCGGCTGAGGTAGTCTCGCCGGGCCCGTCAGGTCAGGAGGGCCGCCTTCCGCGCGTGATTCCGGACAAGTGAGGCAATGCCGAACCGGAAACCGGATATCAGTCGTGCCATTGGCGCGTCTCCCCGTACGAAAAAGAGTTCGCTACACTCACGCAAATGCGCTGGATTCCGGATCTGCACGCAGCTTGTGCTGCGCTTGTCCGGAATGACTGTGGGTAACCGTTGAAGGCCTTGTTCTCGAGGGGCTGGCAAAACGGATTGCGCAGGGGGCTGAGAACGCCTTTCCACTTATGCCGGGACGCAGGGCATCTGGTCTGCGGGCCGCTTGCATTGCATTCGTCTGGTGGCGAGTCTGTTTTTTTGACGATTTTAGCGGCTCTCCTGTCAGGGCCGATCTTTTCCCTCTGTCATCATCATCCTTCAGACAGTCTTTATCACATGACTGTCTGGCATTGCGCTGCCGCTCTTGGTGCCGTGTCTTTGCAGGACCGGGTTGCATTCATCTGTCATGAGCTCGTGTTACGCTAACTGAAGACCCGCTCGGAAAGGCGGCCACTTCGAACACGTATCCTGCCTTGACATGAATACTGATTCATGTGTCATATATTCCAGCGTCAGGCGATGATGTTACCCTGTGGAGGCCGTGGGAGCGGCCGGGCAGGTTTGCCGGCCTTTCGCGCAACGGGAGGAGAATTCATGACGAAACGCGTTTTCCGCTGGGCCGTGCCGCTTTTGGCTGGCATCAGCGTGGCGGCTGCCGGGATTGCCGGTGCCCAGGCCGACGATATCAAGATCGCCCATGTTTACGGCAAGACCGGTGCCCTGGAGGCCTATGCGAAACAGTCGCATACCGGCCTGATGATGGGTCTCGAATATGCCACCGACGGCACCATGGAAATCGACGGCCGCAAGATCGTGGTCATCGAGAAGGACACCCAGCTGAAGCCGGATATCGGCAAGGCTGCGCTGGCGGAAGCCTATGGTGACGATGAAGTCGATATCGCCGTCGGCCCCGTCTCCTCCGGCGTTGCGCTGGCCATGCTGCCGGTCGCCGAAGAATACGAGAAGGTGCTTCTGGTGGAGCCGGCGGTTGCCGACAGCATCACCGGCGAGAACTGGAACCGCTACATCTTCCGCACCGCGCGGAACTCGTCCCAGGACGCGATCGCCAACGCCGTCGCACTGGGGCAGGAAGGCGTCTCCATCGCGACGCTTGCACAGGACTATGCCTTCGGCCGTGACGGCGTCGCCGCCTTCAAGGAAGCGCTGGAAGGCACGGGTGCCAAATTGGTGTTCGAGGAATATGCGCCGACCGATACCAAGGATTTCACAGCCAACGCGCAGCGCGTCTTTGATGCCCTGAAGGATGAGCCGGGCCGCAAGTTCCTGTTCGTGATCTGGGCCGGTGGCGGCAATCCGATCAGCAAGATCAAGGCAATGGAGCCGGAGCGCTTTGGTGTCGAAATCGCCACGGGCGGCAACATCCTGGCGGCCATGGCGGCCTACAAGGAACTGCCGGGCATGGAAGGCGCGACCTACTACTATTACGAAATCCCGAAGAATCCGGTGAACGACTGGCTGGTGGCCGAACACCAGAAGCGCTTCAATGCGCCGCCGGACTTCTTCACCGCGGGTGGTATGTCTTCCGGCATTGCTATTGTCGAGGCCATCCGCAAGGCCGGGTCCACGGAGACCGAAGACCTGATCACTGCCATGGAAGGCATGGAGTTCGAAACGCCAAAGGGCAAGATGATGTTCCGGGCGGAGGATCACCAGGCTCTGCAGTCGATGTATCACTTCAAGATCAAGGTCGACCCGGATGTCGAATGGGGCATCCCGGAGCTGGTGCGCGAGTTGACAATCGAGGACATGAACATCCCGGTGCGCAACCAGTAAGCCGAATGAATACGCGGCGGAGCCTTCAGCTTCGCCCGCGTGGCCCAAGACCGTTAAGTTTGCCCGGTTGGTGTGAAATCCGTCCGGCCGGGCACTCATCCGATACAGTTTTCGCGACAATTCAAGCCTGGGAACGCGCATCGTGGCCAAGGAACACCCGATTCTGGAAACGAGGGACCTGACCATTCGCTTCGGCGGTCATGTGGCGGTCGATCACGTTTCCTGCGCCTTCGAGCGAGGCACCCTGACGGCGATCGTTGGGCCGAACGGCGCGGGCAAGACCACCTATTTCAACCTGATCTCCGGTCAGCTGGCAGCGACCTCCGGGGCTGTGCTGCTCAACGGCGAGACCATCACCAAACTGTCGGTGCCGGAACGCACGGACAGGGGGATCGGCCGGGCGTTCCAGCTGACCAATCTCTTTCCGACCCTGAGCGTGCGCGAAAACGTGCGGCTTGTAGCGCAGGCGAAGGCACGCAAGGGGTTCGATCTCTTCACTGTTGCAGAAAGCCATGTGGAACTTCTGGAGCGGGCAGACCATGTGCTGGCGGAGGTTCGGCTGATCGATCAGGCCGACCAGACCGTGTCCGCTCTGCCCCATGGTGACCAGCGCAAGCTGGAGGTGGCGCTGCTGATCGCGCTTGGTCCGCAGGTGCTCATGTTCGACGAGCCGACCGCCGGCATGAGCGTCGACGAAGTGCCGGTGATCCTGGAGCTGATTCAGAAATTGAAGAGCGACATGGACCGGACGATCCTGCTGGTGGAGCACAAGATGGATGTCATTCGCACCTTGGCCGACCGCATCATCGTTCTGCACAACGGGGCGCTGGTGGCCGATGGAGAACCCTCGGAAGTGATTGCCCTGCCGATCGTGCAGGAGGCTTATCTCGGCAAGGCAGCGGCTTCCTCCGGGGAGGCTGCGTGATGGCGGAAAATCTGCTCACCCTTTCCGGAGTGCACACCCATATCGGCCCTTACCACATCCTGCAGGGTGTGGACCTTGCAGTGCCTGAAGGTGGGGTGACCGTTCTGCTCGGCCGCAACGGCGCGGGCAAGACCACAACGTTACGCACCATCATGGGGCTTTGGACAGCCAGCCAGGGCGATATCCGGTTTGGCGATCATGTCATCACCAAACTGTCGACGCCCGAAATTTCCCGCAGGGGAATTGCCTTCGTGCCGGAAGACATGGGCATCTTCACCGATCTGACAGTTGCCGAAAACATGATCCTGGCCGCTGCCAACGGGCCGATGGACCAAAAGCGCCTTGCCTGGATCAAGGAGCTGTTTCCGCCGATCGGCAGCTTCTGGAATTCCTCCGCGGGAACGCTGTCCGGTGGTCAGAAGCAGATGCTGTCCGTAGCGCGGGCGATCATCGAACCGCGCCGGCTGATCCTGATCGACGAGCCGACGAAAGGCCTCGCACCGGCGATCATCAAGGCGATGACCGATGCGCTGAAGGAACTGAAGGAAACCGATACCACCATCCTGCTGGTGGAGCAGAATTTCGCCATGGCGTCCGGCATCGGCGACACGGTCGCGGTGATGGATGATGGCCACATCATTCATTCCGGCGGCATGGACGAACTGGTGGCGGATGTCGCCTTGCAGGAAAAACTCATGGGGCTGAGCCTGGAGGCGCATCAATGAGCGAGACGGCGATCAAACCGCGGATCGAGAAAATCCCGCTGAAGGAACAGCTTGCCCAGAAACTGCCGGTGCTGCTGGTGCCGGTGCTGGCTGCCGTCGGGCTCATTGCCATCGGCAATCCGGCGAGCTGGCTGACACTGACGGTGGCCGGGCTGGCCATGGGCATGATGATCTTCATCATGGCGTCGGGATTGACGGTGGTCTTCGGGCTGATGGACGTGATCAACTTCGGCCATGGCGCCTTTGTTGCCGTCGGCGCCTTCGTCGGCTTCACGGTTCTGGCCTGGCTGGCCGGCTGGACGGCTTCGCCAAGCGTCTTCATGAATCTCTCCGCCGTGCTGATTGCCATCCTTGCGGCCATGCTCGTCACCGGCCTTCTCGGTCTTGCCTTCGAGCGGGTGATCGTGATGCCGGTCTACGGCGAACATCTGAAGCAGATCCTTGTCACCATGGGCGGGCTGATCGTGGCTCAGCAGATGATCTACGTGGTCTGGGGGCCGGACGAGCTGCATATGTCCCGCCCGGAAGCCTTGCAGGGATCGCTCGTGATCGGCGAAGCAGCCATCGAGAAATATCGCCTGGTGGCGGTCGGCATCGGTCTCGCGCTGTTCATCGGCATGCGCCATATCCTGAAGAACACCAAGATCGGTCTGCTGGTGCGCGCCGGGGTGGAGAACGGCGAGATGGTGGAAGCGCTCGGCTACCGTATCCGCCGGCTGTTCCTGATCGTGTTCATGACCGGGTCGGCGCTGGCCGGGCTTGGGGGCGTCATGTGGGGCCTCTATCAGGAAACGATTACTGCACACATGGGCTCGGAGATCATGGTGCTGGTGTTCATCGTGGTGATCATCGGCGGCCTCGGCTCGGTCGAGGGCTGTTTCATCGGCGCCATGCTGGTGGGGCTGCTTGCCAACTACACGGCCTTCCTGGCGCCGAAAGTAGCGCTGATCTCGACCATCGCGCTGATGGTCGTGGTGCTGATGTGGCGGCCGCAGGGCCTTTATCCGGTGGTCAAGGCGAAGTAGGGACGGAACAAGATCATGCTGACCAGACTTCTTTCCGGCGACACGCCGCGTAGCGGCCTTCTGACGGCGCTATTGCTGATCGTGCTGATCTCGCTCGCCTTTGCTCCGTTTCTCTTTCCGGGCACCAAGTCGCTGGAGACGGCCGCGCGGATCTGCATCTTCATCGTGCTGGTGGCAAGCTACGACCTGCTGCTCGGTTATGCCGGTATCGTTTCCTTCGCCCACACCATGTTCTTCGGCATCGGCGCTTATGGGACCGCGCTTGCCCTGTCGACCACCGGGCCGAACTACGGTTCGCTGATCTGGGGCACGGCGGCGGGTGCCGGGGTTGCGGCCCTGTTCGCGCTGGCCATCGGGCTGTTCTCGCTTCGGGTGAAGGCGATCTTCTTCGCCATGGTGACGCTGGCGGTCGCAAGCGCCTTTGCCGTGCTGGTGTCGCAGATGTCCTGGCTGACAGGCGGTGAGGACGGGCTCAACTACAAGATTCCGCGCGAACTGACACCCGCCTTCAAGCTTATCAAGGCGAAGGTGTTCGACGTCAGCATCAATGGCAAGATCCTGGCCTATTACCTGGTGTTCTTTGCCGCTGCGATCCTGTTCCTGGTCATGCTGCGCATCGTCAATTCCCCCTTCGGCCGCACGCTGAAGGCGGTGCGCGACAATGCGTTCCGGGCGGAGGCGATCGGTTACCGCGTGGTCTGGTATCGCACCACGGCCACCGTTCTGTCGGCAGTCATGGCAGCGCTTGCAGGCTCTCTTCTGGCGATATGGCTGCGCTACACCGGCCCGGCAACAACGCTGTCCATGGAGATCATGATCGACATTCTGCTGATGGTCGTGATAGGGGGCATGGGCACGCTTTACGGGGCCGTGCTCGGGGCAACCCTGTTCATTCTGGCGCAGACCTATCTGCAGAACCTGATGGGTGTTGCTGCAGAAGCAACCAGCGCGGTGCCGGTGTTCTCGACGCTGGTGGCGCCGGAACGCTGGCTGTTGTGGCTGGGTGTTCTCTTCATTCTGTCGGTCTATTTTTTCCCGACGGGCATTGTCGGACGGCTACGGGCGGGGCGTGCGTGAGCGGGAATATGTTGCATATCCGCGACGAGGGAACGGGCAGACCGCTGGTGCTGATCCACGGCTGGTCTTGTCCGGGCCGGTTCTTCGAAGGCCAGATCGGGGCTCTGAAAACTGACGCCCGTTGCATTGTTCCGGATCTGCCGGGCCACGGCAAAACAGCGGGCCGGTTGCCATTGACCATCGAGGCAGCAGCCGATGCGGTTCATGCAGCTTTGGCCGAGCGCGAACTAACTGAAGTAATCCTCTGCGGTTGGTCGATGGGTGCGTTGGTTTCCTATGCAATGATCGAGCGGCACGGCGCGGACCGGATCTCGCAATTCGTTGCCATTGACATGACGCCGAAGGTTCTGAACGACCCCGACTGGCAGAACGGAACGCTGAACGGCCTCAATGCCGAACTCAACGACCATTTCCTGAATGCCATTGTGGCGGATTGGGCCAAACTGCCGGCCCGGATCGCGAGAAGACTGTTCGCCGAAGGCCTGCCCGTGCCGGAGTGCGTTGCGGAGCTAGCCCGCAAAGAGATTGCTGCAGCCGATCCTGTGCTCTTGAAGCCGATGTGGTCCTCACTCACAGCGCAGGATTTCCGCCCTCTTTTGAAAGCCTTTCCCGTGCCGTTTCATCTGGTTGCGGGTCTGCGCAGCCAGCTTTACGGCCCGGGTGTCCATCGCTGGCACGCGGACAATGTTCCGGATTTCCATTTCCATGGCTTTGAAGCGTCGGGCCACGCGCCGCACATGGAAGAGCCGGACAAGTTCAACAGCCTGCTGCGGAACATGGTGAAGGGCTGAGGCGCACAAACTTGGCTTTTTGGGACGGCCATACTGACCGTTTTCTCAGTGTCCGCCGCCCAGCTTCGCCTTCACGAATTCAATGAACCGGTCCAGGATGCTCAAAACCAGGAACACGGCGAGCAGGCCGACGAAGAACCGGAGGTCGCGCAGCAACGTGCCGGGGGCAAAATCCTGGACGCTGCTGTTGGCGTAGGTCCACACAGCCCAGGCGATCCCGGCGAGGAGTGCTGTCATCACCAGCGAGATCAGGATGGTCTGCCAGAGAGGCTTTTGCGGCTGGTCGCTCATTTCAGCACCCTGGCGGTTAGAAGGTCCGCTTTGAACACCATCAGGTCATCCAGCTGTTCGACCTCACCTTCGACCTCAATGTAAAGCGCCAGCAGCGGATCGATGGCCTCGCCAAGAAGCTGGCCGTCCTTGCCTGCCAGAAGAAAGAAATTGCGTCCCTCGACTGGTCCGGACGAGACGAAGACCGGGGGAATGCCGCCGGTCAGGCAGAGGTCCGCGCAGGCCTTGTGCGCAAGGCCCCGGCCCGGGCGCATGGCGCCCGCATAGCACTTGCCGTCGCAGATTTCACCGGTCAGTTTCCAGCGTCCCAGCGAGACGGGTTCGGATGGGATGAAGCCGGGCGCATCGTCCGTAGCAGGTACTACCTGTCCCACCTGGATCATTGTCAGATCGCCCCGGTTCACGGGCACTCCACGCAAGGTCACCGGCATCTCGCGATTGGCTTCGGCCTGTTCAAAGACACCGCGTTTGCCCTGGCCTGCCAGCATGTAGGTGCGGGCAGGGGTGTCGCCATCAGCCGGAATGCGGAACACCGGATAGGGCCGAAGTTCGAGCAGGCCTGTTTGCTCGAACCTGTTGCCCCACTGAAACGTGCCGCTGCCCGGATCGTTCTGGGTGGTGGACAGGGCGAAGGCTGCAAGGCCCAGTCCCGCGACAAAACACAGGGAGAAGACCCCGAGAAAGGCCACCAGCGGCTTCGGTACCTTGTTGAGATAGCCGACGAAAAACGGCGCCGCCTTGGTTTGTTTCCAGCTCATGACGCACCTCCGATCACCACCGGCTCGACATAGGTTCCGGGTGGCAGAGCGTTGGGATCGAGAAGAACGGTGGAGCCGACCAGCTTCAGCTTGTAGGTGGCGATCTTCTCGGTGAAGGGCGCGGGTGCTCGGCCGTCGGCCAGATTGTACTGATATCCGTGCCAGGGGCAGGTGATGCAGCCCCACAGCACCTTGCCCTCGCCAAGCGGACCGTTCTGGTGGGCGCAGACGTTGGTGACAGCTGACAGCTTGCCGTCATACTTGAAGATTGCGACACGCTCTTCTTCGCTCAGGGTCACGACCTTGGCGCATTTGTCGTCGATTTCGTCCACCTCTCCGGCGACGACCCAGCCGGCTTCCTCTAGGGAAGCCTTTGCCGTGGCATCGCCCTTTTCCCGATTGGCCTCCAGGCGCCCGCTTGCAAAGTGAAGACCGCAGACCATGACAACGCTTGCCGCAACCATGCTGGTGAAGATGGGATCGGACGGGCCTTGCAGCGCGCCGAGCGCGACATGCAACACCACGAAGGCGTAGGCGGCATAGATGAACATGTGCAGCGCCTTCCAGATCGGCGCTCCCAGAAAGCTGAGCCAGAAATCATGGCTGGTGGCAGCCAGTACGAACAGGATCAGGAGAGCAGCGATACCGAAAGCCTCGAAGGGAAAGCCGATCACCTGCCCGTAGCTTGTGTTGGACGACAGTAACGCGACGTAGCTGTCGGTCGGGGAGAAGTTGAAATACCAGCCAAGTACATAGTTGGCGTGGACAGCCGCAATACCGGCGGTCATCACGCCGAAATGGCGGCGATTGTAAAGCAATGGCAAAAAGCGCCGGTCGAGCCGGGCCAGCGGCCCGATGCACAGGATCACCGTCAGCATCAGGAAGGCACAACTGCCGAAGGCACGCATCCTCAGGATGGCACCGTCGATTGGCCGGGTGATATCCTCGTAGAACGGCCCGACACGAATGAAAATGTAAAGATAAAGCGCAACGGCAATCAGCAGGATGGCATCATAGACCATCTTGTTGCGATTCCAGATCACCGGTGTGTATTGCACGCTCATTGGCTTGCCTCCCCGGAGCTTTCCACCGGAGCTTCAATCAGCACAGCCGGTCTGTCCGCGGGCGGCGACTGGCGCATCGCCAGGATGGTGAAGAAGACCAGCGGCAGGAGCAGGCCGAGGACGGTCCAGATACGGGCATGCGCCTTGCGATGTGCACGTTTCACCGGCCAGCCTCCCCATGCTTTTCAAGCACATACCAGCGATAGAGCACCAGCGGCCAGATCAGGCAGATACCTGGAATGAGCAAGGGCCGGAAGACATGAGACCCGCGTGCGGATGGCTCCACCCGGTCGATGCCGATGACAAGAAAGAGTGCCGCGACCAGCCCGCCGGCCATGAGATAGTATTTTCCGATGTCGATCAGAATGGCTGCTGTTTGCAAGTGGACCCCCGCCAGGTCTGGATGTGATTGGTGTCAGCTTAGCTCATTACGAAGCGTTGCCAACGGTCTCTTCAATTCTTCCGGTTCGAGTTGGCCTCTCTTCTTTTCTCACCCCGTCATTGCAGGGCTCGACCCTGCAATCCATGCCGTTTCCGTGCCTTGAGCGAGGTCCGTCATGTCGAACCGCAATGGCATGGATCCCATGGTCGAGCCATGGGATGACGGAGGAGGAGGTGTTGCTCGAGTGGCCTTGCCGCGTAAAAGGAGCGATTGAGACCTTGTCACGGTTTCCATCACACCAGATCCGCATCGGTAATGATTTCCACCAGTGACGGACCGTCGTGAGCGATCGCATCGGCGATGGCGTCTTTCAGCTCGGCGGGGTCGGTCACCCGGTGGCCGTGACCACCGCACAGGCGCGCGAAAGCGGCGAAGGACGGGTTGGTAAGGTTCGTTTCCCAGACCGGCCATTCGCCCGAGCGCTGCTCCTTGGAGATCTTGCCGAGCTCGGAATTGTTCAAAAGGATATGGGTTATATCCATTCCGTATTTGACGGCCGTGGTGAACTCCATGGCGTATTGACCAAAACCTCCGTCACCCGAAATCGAGATTACCTTGCGGCCCCGGAATTCCTCGAAGTCCTGGGTCGCGCTCCAGGCGCCCAGGGCCGCGGGCAGGCTGAAGCCGATGGAGCCGAGATAGCCGGACATCAGGATGCGCTGTCCGCAAGGCTCAAAATACCGACCGAAGGAATAGGTGTTGTTGCCCACGTCGACCGGGATGATCGCGTCCGGTGGGCACAGATCGCTCAACGCCTTGAAAACGGCTGCCGAGTGAATGCCCCTGCCGCCGTCCTCGGAAAGACGAAGGTCCTTTTCCGCGCGCCAGATTGTCCAGCGTTCCACCAGCTCGCTCGCCTGGTCGGGGGCATCTGCCGGTTTCAGCACCTGATCGACAATGGCTTCGCAGAAGGTGCCGATCTCGCCCCAGACAGGCAGGGTCACGGGATGGAACTTGCCAAGCTGCATGCGTTCGAAATCCACCTGGATGATGGTCTTGTAGGGGGCGATGCCTGTGTGGTTGGCAAAGGATGATCCGAGCGAGACGATCAGATCCGCCTCGTTCATGAACCAGCTTGCAATGGGCGTCCCGGAGCGGCCAAGAACACCAGCCGCCAGCGGGTGAGTGTCCGGGATCAGGCCCTTGCCCTTGAAAGTGGTCAGGACCGGAGCGCCGAGCTTTTCGGCAAGCGCGACGACCTTGTCGCGAACATCCTTGGCGCCGTAGCCAAGCACAATGACCGGGCGTTTCGCTGCGTTGATCATCTCAACGGCCTTTGCGAGGTCTTCGCCGGAGGGCGTGATGCCGGTTCCACCGAGGCGGCCTTCGGGTTTGCCTGCCTCCCTGCTGCTCGGGTTGGTCTGGACGTCGTCGGGGAAAATGAGATTGGCGACATCCCGTTCCACCAGCGCGGTTTTCAAGGCCAGCGACATCAGCTCGGCATGGTTGGAGGTGCTGAGTACCGGCTGGGAAAACTTCGAGACAGCTTCGAACGCGGATTTGAGATCAATGTCCTGAAAGGCCCCCGGGCCGAACACCTGTGTCTGCACCTGGCCGGTGAGGGCCAGAACCGGTGACCGGTCGACCTTGGCGTCCCAGAGGCCGGTCAGAAGGTTGGTTGCGCCGGGGCCGGCAATGGTGAGGCAAGCTGCCGGTTTGCCTGTCAGCTTGCCATAGGCGGATGCAGCGAAGGCGGCCGCGCCCTCGTGGCGAATTCCGATATAGCCCAAAGCGCCCTTGTTGACCTCACGGCGTATCGCATCTGCAAGACCGAGGTTGGAGTGGCCGACCATGCCGAAGACACGCTTGACGCCCCAGTTGACCATGGTTTCGGCCATGACGTCGGTCACCGTGCGTTCATGGGGCGGCTCCGGGTCCAGGCCGATGTAGATCTCGTCACCGTCGATCCTGAGGGGATAGAGCTTCTGGCCGCTGTCTTCGTGACCGCCGGGAGGCGTGCCTGTCAGCGGATCGAAATCCCAGCCGTGCCAGGGGCAACGGATCCAGCATTTTCCGTCCGACCCCTTCTCGATGGAACCTTCCCCGAGCGGGCCGCGCTGATGCGGGCAATGATTGTCCATCGCCGCCCACTGGCCTTCGAAATGCGACAGGCAGATCGAGGTTGTTCGCGCGGTGACCGTTTTCACCCGGCCTTCGGGCAGGTCTTTGACGTGCCCAACCTTGATCCAGTCGAGATCCTGAGCGTCCATTGGTCTTCCTCCCTTAAACGTCGCGATCGGTCACGCGATGCCGCCATAGGCAACGCCGGATAGCTCGGCCATTTCCCGTTTCCAGGTCGTCAGGTCTTCCAGGGTGAACTGGCTCAGGTGAGAATGGCCGCAGGCCCTTGCCATCACCTGCATCAGTTCAACCGATGCTTCGAAGAAGTTGGTCAGCTGACGGGCGGATTTCTCGATTTCCAGCCGATTGACCAGATGCGGTTTCTGGGTGGCGATCCCGACCGGGCAATTGTTGGTGTGGCAGGCTCGCATGGCGATACAGCCGATGGCCTGCATGGCCGAATTGGAAAGCGCCACCGCGTCGGCACCGAGTGCCAGGGCCTTGATGAAATCGGCCGGTTTGCGCAGGCCGCCTGTGATGATCAACGTGATGTCCGGCCGTTCCGACGTGTCGAGATGCCTCCGGGCGCGGGCAAGCGCAGGAATGGTCGGAACGGAGATGTTGTCGCGGAAGATGATCGGTGCTGCCCCGGTGCCGCCGCCACGGCCATCAAGGATAATGTAGTCGACACCCAGCTCCAGCGCCGCGTCGATATCCTTTTCGACGTGCTGGGCCGACAGCTTGTAACCGATCGGTATGCCGCCGGTGCGGGTGCGGACCTCGTCGGCGAAATCCTTTATCTGGGATCGATCTGTCCAGTCCGGAAAGCGGGGCGGCGAGATCGCATCTTCGCCTTCCTTCAAGCCGCGGACCTCGGCAATCTTGCCCTTGACCTTGGCACCGGGCAGATGCCCACCCGTGCCGGTCTTGGCCCCCTGGCCACCCTTGAAGTGAAATGCCTGAACCTTGTCGAGCTTGTCCCATGCAAAACCGAAACGGGCCGAGGCAAGTTCATAGAAATACCTTGAATTGGCCTGTTGTTCTTCCGGCAGCATGCCGCCTTCGCCAGAGCAGATGCCGGTTCCGGCAAGGTCTGCGCCTCTGGCAAGGGCAATCTTGGCCGGCTCCGACAGGGCGCCGAAGCTCATGTCGGAAACCAGCAACGGGATTTTCAGTTTCAGCGGTTTCTGCGCGTTCGGCCCGACAACAACGTCGGTGCCGACCGGTTCGTCCTCCAGAAGCGGGAACTTCTGCAGTTGGGCCGTCAGGATCTGGATATCGTCCCAGTCGGGCAACTGGCTGCGCGGCACGCCCATGGCGTCGACGCGGCCATGATGACCCGTCTTTTTAAGACCGTCGCGAGCGTATTGCTGGATCAGGCCGTTGTAAGGTTCTTCCTCGGTGCCGTGGCTGGTGTCGGCATAAAGGCCGAGGTAGCTGTTGCGGTTGAACGGCTGCGGATGCTCCCGGGCCCAGGCGGCGACCTCGTCCTCGTCGACCAGGATATCGTCGCCTTCCACCCAGCTCTTGAATTTCGGCAGGGCCTCGGAGTTGTTGTATTCGGAGACGCCGCTGTCGAGCCGGTAATCCCAGTAATGAACGCCGCAGATGAGGTTGTTACCGCTGACATAGCCATCGGACATGAGCGCGCCGCGATGCAGGCAGCGGCCGTAGAAGACGGAGATGTCGTCGTCGAAGCGAACAACCACAAGGTCAACATCTGCGACGAGGGCATAGGTCGGTTTTCTGTCCGGCAATTCGCTGAGTTTGGCAACAACCTGTTTTGTCATGTCTTCCCCCGGCTACTGGCGATATGCGCCCTTGCTATTGGGTTGGTCGAAATTCAGTCCGCAGGCACTTCCGGCCGCATGGGCGGCATGGCCTTGAGTTCCGCTGCCCCGTCCTTGCCGGACATGTGAGCAGCGTACCATTTGGCAAAAGGGACGGCTGTGACACCATGCAGAACCGCGCTGATCCAGACCGCGTTAACGGCCAGGTTCAGGAGCTGTTCGCCGATTGCGTGATCGATCTGGTCAACGACGAGGAGCGCGAAGAGGGCTGTTGCCAGTCCGCGTGGGCCGAACCAGCCGAAAAAGAGCTTGGTCAGCGGGGCGGCATCCGTGCCGGCAAGCGACAGCCAGACCGCCAGTGGCCGCACCACGAACAGGCTCACCAGAATGAGCGCGAGGCTGGCGGCATCAAGATGGGCGATGGCATCGGGCAACAGGGCAAGACCGATCAGGAAAAAGGCACCCCAGGAAAGCATCTGGCCTTCGCTTTCGGTAAACTCATAAATGAAGGCGCATTGCCCCTTGATGACGTTGCCGAAGAAGAGCCCTGCGACGAACGCTGATATGAAGCCGTTGCCGCCGATTTCGCCGGCGGCAAGATAAGCGCCGCACGCCATGGCAATGGCGCCGATGCCTTCGATGGTATCGGTAGTCATGCCCCGGCGTTTGGCAGCCAGAAACAGCACCCCGCCCGCAGCACCGATGGCCGCGCCCGCCAGGGGACCAAGGATCAGTTGCTTGGCGCCGAACATCAGCCAGTCTGTCGCGCCCGGCTGCATCATTTCCCCGGCAAGGCTAGCGAACAGCAAGATGGCCGGCAGGGCCAGTCCGTCATTGAGGCCGCTTTCCAGCGTCAGCGCCCGGCGCACCCGCTCCGGCACCGCCTTGTTGGTGATGACAGCCTGGCCGAGAGCAGCATCGGTCGGGGCGAGCAGCGCGGCAGCAAGAGCGGCGACGATGAGCGGTTCGCCGCTCAAAAACGGTATGGCTGCCATGGTTCCGATAATGATGGCAAGTGGCAGGCCAAGGGCGAGCATGCGCAGGGGCCATTGGTGGCGCTGGCGCAGGGCCTGAAGATTGATCTGGGCAGCGTCCAGGAACAGAAGGACGATGAGAGCCATTTCGGCAACGATATGCAGAAGGCGTTCAGCATCGGTTCCGGGCATCAACCCGGTCTGGGCCATCAGGTAGCCGAAGCAGATGAAGAGGATCGGCGCTGTCAGGACGCCCTTCGACAATGTCCTGGCCAGCAGCGTGTAGCAGACCGTAAACAGCGCCAGAAGCAACAGGCCGGTTGTCATGAAACGGTATCCCCCTCGAACGCTGTGACGTTAGGACAGCGCGAGCTGCCGTCTCAAATCATAATGCGATGACGCGGTTGTGCGACAGCCGTGATTTGCCAAAGGCGAAAATGCGTCTGGAAAGGGTGGGGCCAAGGCACGTGTGAGGATTACTGCAAGGCCGCCAATTGCTTCAGGATGCGCTGCGCATCGGTGGGTTTGGCGGCGATTTCAAGGATCAGTTTCTTGCGCACTGCTTCGGCAAATGTCGCTGGACTGTCGGCAGTCACCACAAAGGCGGCCGGACCGCCGATGATGCTCTCGTAGAACCGCTTTTCCAGATCGTAGGCAATCGGCCGGCCGGAACAGTGCCGGCACAGAACCGCCAGGCCGTTGATGACAATACCGGAGGAAACCACGATATCTCGGGCTTCGGGAATGGTCGGGCCGTTCCAGTTGTTGGCGCTGTCGGCAGACAGGTCGATCACCCTGCGCAAGCCCTCAAAGGCATTGTCGTCGATCAGCTCCTTGCCTTTCAGAAGCGCTGCGCCAATGGCGTTGCGGCCGTAGGCGCGGCGCGGGGCAGCCATCAGTTCCGTTGCAAAATGCTGGGCGCTCTCAGGTCCGTCGATGACTGTCCAGTCCACGACAACATCCTGGGAGTGCATGTCCGCCCATTCGACATAGGTGACGACGATCTTGCCGTAGATGTTGCTTGCGATGGCATTCAGCACTGACGGATCCGTGATCGCGTCGGCATAGCCCTTGCGCTGGAAGCGGATTTCCTCGTCATCGATTGACCCGGTCGCATCGGCCAGGAGCACCAGTTCCAGGTCGAGTTCTTCGGAAACGGCTGGGGGGATCAGAAAAAGGCACCAGACAACAACAGCAAGGATTATCCGCATCGCAACCGTCTCCCCATGGCAAAGGCATTTGAGAGTAGCTAGGGCGGGGTCGGGAAAAGGGCAGGGTGGATGATGGTCGTGTCGCGAAGTTTGTCCTTGTTTTCACGTGTCATAATACGGCTTGCCCCACTCGTATTCGGGGAAGCTCTCGCCACAGAATATTTGCACTCAAGCACTGGCAACTTGTCATCCCTGCGCAGGCAGGGATCCAGTAATTCACAGAGTTTGCTTTTTTTCGTCTCATACGACACGGCGTACTGGGTCCCGGTCTTGCTGCTGACGCAACAAACCGGGACGACAAATCATGGAGGTTCGGATGTGCTTAATCCGCAATCCATGCCAATGCGTTTCCTCGTTCACGCTCTTTGTATGGAGGTGCAACGGCTTGGATCCCATGGTCATGCCATGGGATGACGACGGTTGGAAACGAAGAAACAAAAAACCCGCCTTCCATCGGAAAGCGGGTTTTGTCTGATCTGTTTTAATTCTGACCTTACGCGACAGCGCGGGCCAGTGCGCATTGCGACCACAGGTCGTTGATCGCGTTGGCGAGGTGTTCGATGTCCTCGGCCGTGTGCAGCGGGGTCGGGGTGAAGCGCAGGCGCTCCGTGCCGACCGGAACCGTCGGATAGTTGATCGGCTGAACGTAGATGCCATAGGTGTCCAGAAGGATGTCAGAGATCCATTTGCACTTCTTGGCATCACCCACCATCACCGGAACGATGTGGCTCGGGTTTTCCATGTGCGGGATGCCGCGCTTGTCGAGAGCGGCGCGGACCTGGGCGACCCGGTCCTTGTGCGCCTTGCGTTCGAACGGGCTGTCCTTCAGGTGACGGATGGAGACGGCTGCGCCCGCTGCCAGCGCCGGCGGCAGGGCGGTGGTGAAGATGAAGCCGGAGGCGAAGGAGCGGATAAAGTCGACAACCGTCTTCGAACCGGTGATGTAGCCGCCCATCACGCCGAAGGCCTTGCCGAGCGTGCCTTCGATGATGGTCAGACGATCCATCAGGCCTTCGCGTTCGGCAACGCCGCCACCGCGCGGGCCGTACATGCCCACGGCATGCACTTCGTCGAGGTAGGTCAGTGCACCGAACTTGTCGGCAACGTCGCAGATCTCCTTGATCGGCGCGATGTCGCCATCCATGGAATAGACGCTTTCGAATGCTACCAGTTTCGGCGCGTCCGGATCGTCCGCCGCCATCTGGCGTTCCAGATCTTCATAGTCGTTGTGCTTGAAGATGCGCTTTTCGCAGCGGGCGTGGCGGATGCCTTCAATCATGGAAGCGTGATTGAGCGAGTCCGAATAGACGATCATGCCCGGAACCTGGGAGGCGAGCGTACCCAGCGCTGCCCAGTTGGAAACATAACCGGACGTGAAGATCAGAGCAGCTTCCTTGCCGTGAAGGTCGGCCAGCTCGTTCTCCAGAAGAACATGGTAGTGGTTGGTGCCGGAAATGTTGCGCGTTCCGCCTGCGCCTGCGCCGCATTTGGAGATCACGTCCTGCATCGCGGACACGACCTTTTCGTTCTGGCCCATGCCGAGATAATCGTTGGAGCACCAGACGGTCACGTCCTGAACGGAACCATCTTCGCGGTAACGGGTTGCGCGCGGAAAAGCACCTGCCTGACGTTCCAGATCTGCAAACACACGGTAATTGCCGTTGTCATGCAGTTTGCCCAGGCGTTCTTCCAGATACGCGTTCACGTCCATTCTCAGGATCCTCTCATCGCGGGCACCTTTGCCAGCGCCTCTCTCCTGCCCGCGCAACTCGCGTCCCGCGCGGCCAATTTGCTGCCTGGAACCTTTCCGTCCGATTCCAGACTAGCAGCTAACTTATAGCCATTCAAAACTGCTTATCAAAGTTTTGGCCTTGATCAAGGTCAAAAACCCCGGCTGCGTCCAATCGCCATAGTGTCCGTTGCCGTGGTTTGCCAAGGAAAACCGGCCTTGTTCCCTTGTCGGAAAATGTGCGCAATTCCCGGTGAAACCGAAGAATATCCCAAGGTGATTGCCGGAAAGTTTTTGCTGTTACGGCAAACATGGGTACGGCATCAGAATGTGCATGGGGCCAAATTGCCGCATTCTTCGGCCCGGTTTGAAGAAGTTTCTTGCTTTCAACCCTCAAACATGAATACTGATTCATGTTTCATGAATTGGGAGGAAACAGCAGGTGCGCAAACCAGCCGCAGAAGCAGACGCGCCGCAAAAGGCTGCAGGCAACCAGCCGAAAACGGCGCGCGGTGAAGCCACCCGAAAGGCGATCCTGACAGCTGCCGAAAGGGTGATCGGCGAGAAGGGCTACAACGACGCCTCCATCGGTCACATTACCAGTGAGGCAGGTGTCGCCCAAGGCACTTTCTATATCTACTTCACCACCAAGGAGCAGGTGTTCTCGGAGCTCGTCCTGGAAATGGGGCGGCTGGTCCGACACACAATCGCCGAAGCAACGCAGGGCATCGGCAACCGGCTGGAAGCGGAAGAGGCCGGCCTGCGGGCCTTCCTGGAATTCGTCCAGGCCCATCCGGACCTCTACCGGATCGTTCAGGAAGCACTGTTCGTCGATCCTGCCGCCTATGAGGAATATTACAAGACATTCGCCGCCGGTTACCGGTCGGGACTGGTTGCCGCCGAGGCCGCCGGACAGATCTCCAAGGGGGACACGGAAACCCGTGCCTGGGCCCTCATGGGCATCGCCCGGGCTCTTGGAGAGCAGCTGGTCGTGTTCAAGTCGGAAAAACCCATTTCCGAACTGGTTGCCAGTGCCTACGAACTGATTGCCAACGGCATCAAACCCTGAGGCGCATGTCATGGGTCTCGTTGAGGCAGAAACACGCGGCGGCGCGATCTGGATATGGTTGAACCGGCCGGACCGGCACAATGCCCTGGTTCCGGCCCTGGTTTCGCAACTGCGGAGCGCCATTGCCGAAGCGGCGATGGCCGAACCGGTGGCGCTGGTACTGTCGGGCCGTGGATCCAGCTTTTCGACCGGTGGCGATATTGGCGGGTTTTTGGACCATGCCGGATCGCAAGGTAAACTCGTGGCCTACTCGGACGAGCTTGTCGGCAGCCTGCACGAGACGATCCTCGACCTGCTGTCCTTTCCGGCGCCGGTGCTGGCGGCGGTCAATGGGCCGGTGACGGGTGGGTCTGCTGGCTTGATGCTGGCGGCAGACATGGTTGCCATGTCCGGGACGACCTTTGTCCAGCCCTACTACAATCAGGTGGGCTTCGGGCCGGATGGCGGCTGGACAGCCTTGCTGCCGGACCGCATCGGCACTTCGAAGGCACTTGCGATCCAGTATCGCAACACGCGCATCAGTGCTTCGGAGGCTGTGGAACTGGGGCTTGCCGTCTGTCAGGTGCCGGGGGCTGAGCTTGTTGCAACTGTTGACGGCTGGGTCGTGGATCTCGGCAAAGGCTTCGCGCAGACCCACCGCACGACACGCCAGAGTGTTTGGGATGCACGCAGATGCGCGATGGTGCGAGAGCGTCTCGACCAGGAAAAGGCCAGGTTCCTGGACCTGGTGAGCCGTCAAAGCACGCTCGACGGCATGAAGGAATTCACCAGGAAACGGGCCTGAGGAGAAGCCCGTCCGAAGGGCCAGGACGGCGACTGCAAGACAGACACCTCGCCTTGCAAGGCGCTGGCCTGAGGCCCAGCCAGGTGTTGGGAGGATGCATGGAATATTTAACCGACATGGCCGCAAAACGGGCGGAGCTCACGCCCGGGGCGACAGCCTTTGTCGATCATGAAAGCGGCAGATCTTTCAGTTTCTGCGAGATCAACGAGCGCGCCACCCGGTTGGGCAATCTTCTGCTGGGTCGCGGCCTTGCCAAGGGCGACCGCATGGCGGTGCTCTGCCATAACCACCCGGATTTCTTCGTGCTGCTGTTTGCGGCTCAGAAAACCGGCATCCTGCTTGTGCCGCTCAACTGGCGACAGCCGGTTGCCGAGCTGCAGCCCATATTGGCGGCCTCCGGTGCGAAGCTGCTGTTTCATGATCTTGCGTTTGTCGAGATTGCCGAAGAACTTGCCGCCGCAACCGGTCTGTCGCTTCTACCACTGGGCGCCGAGGGTCGGGGCGGCAGCGCTCTTGATCGTCTTCTGACGGGGGCAAGTCCTGCAGCGATCGGATGCGGCAAGGTCAAGGCTTCGGCCCCCTGGTATCTGCTTTACACTTCCGGAACGACGGGCCTGCCCAAGGCGGTCATCCAGACAGCGGGCATGGCCTATGCCAACATGATCAACTACTGCCAGGCAACGGGTCTTTCGATCGGCGAAAAGGGCGTCAATTTCCTGCCGCTCTTCCATACGGCGGGGATCAACCTGCCGACGCTGCCAATCTTCCTGAACGGCGGCATGTCGACTGTCTTGCGCAAGTTCGATCCGGAGATCGTGCTTGATCTCGTTTCCGCCGGAAACGTCACCTGCTTCTTCGGTGTTCCGGCGATCTATCAGGCGCTGGCGCTGTCACCCAGGATCGGCAAGACGAACTTTTCGAAGGTCCGGTCGCTCGGCTGTGGCGGTGCGCCGGTGCCGAAACACCTGTTGTCGGAGTTTCAGGAGCGGGGCGTCACCATCTGCAACGGCATGGGCATGACCGAGACCGGGCCAACCGTGTTCCTGATGGACAAGGGCCATGCGCCCGCCAAGATCGGTTCAGTCGGAAAACCGCAGATCCTGACGGATGTTCGCCTGGTCGACGGCGATGGCGGTATCGTCGAAGGGCCGGGGGAGGGGGAAGTCCAGTTTCGCGGGCCGAACATCACGCCGGGCTACATGGACAACAAGGAAGCGACGGTTGCCACCTTCACGGTCGACGGCTGGCTGAAATCCGGTGACATCGGGCGCCGTGACGAGGACGGCTACTACTACATCGTCGACCGGATCAAGGACATGTACATATCGGGAGGCGAGAACGTCTATCCGGCCGAAGTCGAGAAGGTTCTTGTCGGTCATCCGGCCGTTCTGGAGGCTGTGGTGATTGGTGTGCCTGATGCTAAGTGGGGCGAGGTCGGTGCAGCCTTCCTGATTGTGCGTCCCGGCGAAGACCTCGACACGACGACGTTGGCCGACTGGTGCCGCAAGCAGCTGGCGCCCTACAAGGTGCCGAAAAGCTTTACCGTCGTTGATGACCTGCCGCGCACCGCGGCGGGCAAGGTGCGCAAGAACATTCTGAAAGACGACTTCCTTGCCGACAATTCCCTGGAGAAAGCATAACCGATGAGCCTGACCGCTGACGCGCAGCACAGCGCAACGTTTAGCTGGATCCCCCGTCAGGAGGATTTCGATGCATTTGCCGATCTGTCCGGTGATGACAACCCGATCCACGTCGATCCCGAATTTTCGGCTCGCACACGGTTCGGCCGGACCGTCTCCCACGGAATGCTGCTCTATACGCGGGTCTTTGCGCATCTGAAGGCCCTCCATCCGGGGCGAAGCCATGCCGTGCAGACTTTGATGTTTCCCAATCCGGCCTATGCGGATGAGGAACTGGCGTTTTCGTTCACGCCGAGCGAGGACGATGCAGACCTGATCCTGATCGAGGTCGCCCGTGTGGCGGACGGGGCCGTGACCTTGTCCGGTTCCTGTAAACTGGGGGTGCGGACATGAGCCTGGAAGTCGGAGCGCGCGCGGAAGTCAAACGCAGCTACACAGAAGACGACATGCGTGGTTTCGCGCAGCTTGCCGGAAACGGCACGGAAGTACCTGTGTCTGTTCCGGGGCCACTGATCGGCGGGCTCTTTTCCTATCTGCTGGGCGTCGAGCTGCCGGGGAGAGGAACCAACTACCTGAAGCAGAGCCTGGAGTTTCTGGCGCCCGCCCCGGTCGGGGAGACGCTGACGGCCTCGGTGACCATCACGCGCTTGCGGCCGGAAAAACACCTGGTCGATCTGGAAACGGTCTGTGAAGCCGAGGACGGCACCCGCATCTGTCAGGGCCGGGCGCTTGTCTATGTCGAGGATGTCGGCAAGGACTGAGCCGTTGTTACAGGTTTTCGGCTGCCGCGCGGCGTTAGGCTGACCGGGTGCGCATTCGAGGGCCTTCTACTCGCCCTCGATGATCCGGACCTTGGATGGCCAGAAGGCGTAGTGCCCGGCAAGTTTCTCCGCCATCGGCACCGGCGATCTGTAGACCCAGCCGATCTCCTCGCCATCATGGGAAATGTAGCTGGCGTCGCCCTTGATGGGGCAATGGGTAGACTTGTCGACATACCCGAACCGGGTCTTGAGATCGGCTTCCGGCACGTAGATCACGGGGTCATAAAAAGACTTGCCGATTTCAAGAACGCGAACCGCATTGATGCTGTCCGCCAGCAGGGCCGCGCCCTGGTAGATGCGAATTCGCCGGGGCACGTCCTTAATCACCATCAGGTGGTCGGGGTTTTCCGGGTTGCGGATCGCCGTATCGAAGGCGGGCATTGTCTGCGCAGTCATGAGGTCCTCCGTGGAATTGGCCCTCATGTGTGGATGGTGACGGTGAAACGCAAAACAATTCTATGCTGCAGGGCACACGGTTTCGCTGGGTTTTGGGCGTTCGCAGGTTGAAGGTCATCGTTTCGGCCTTGATAATTCCTGCAGTTCTGCGCTCAAACAGGAGAACATGAATTTAGGAAGAAGTGGTGCCATGGCCGAGAGCGTTCAGGATTTTTTGAAACGGCTGTTCCTGCGGGCCGTCGAAGTGGCGGACCCGATGCAGAGCCTTGGTGCGTTTCTGCCGGAGAAACCAGCGGGCCGCGTCGTGGTGATCGGCGCAGGCAAGGCCTCCGCCCGAATGGCGGAAGCGGTCGAAAAGGTCTGGGGGCCGTGCGAAGGCCTGGTGATCACGCGCTATGGCTACGCGAGGCCGTGCGAAGGGATCGAGATCGTGGAGGCCGCGCATCCGGTTCCGGACGAAATGGGGTTTGTCGCGACCAAACGCATGATCGAGCTTGTTTCCGGCCTGGGTGAGAACGACTACGTGCTGGCGCTCATGTCCGGTGGTGCCTCGGCCTTGCTGATTGCGCCTGCCGGAGAAATCTCGCTGGCCGAAAAGCAGGCGGTCAACCAGGCGCTTCTGGCCTCCGGTGCGCCGATCGGCCAGATGAATGTCGTGCGGAAACATCTGAGCCGGGTGAAGGGCGGGCAATTGGCAGCCGCTGCCTATCCTGCAAAGATGCTGGCTCTGCTTATCTCCGATGTTCCCGGTGACAATCCTGCTGAAATCGGGTCCGGTCCGACGGTTGGTGATACCAGCACGACGGCCGATGCCAAGGCGATCCTGGAGCAGTGGAAGATCGAAGTGCCGGCTTCGGTGCAACAGGTTCTCGCCGCCGGAAGCGGTGTGTTGAAGCCCGATGACGAGAAGCTCGGCCGTGTGTCGAATGTCATCTTCGCAGCTCCCTCCCAGTCGCTGGAAGCTGCCCGGACCCTAGCCGAAGCAGAAGGCTGTGATGTCGAGATCCTGGGGGATGCCCTGGAAGGCGAAGCGCGGGAAGTTGCGCGTGCCCATGCAGAGCTTGCCCTCAGCCGCCAGAGCGAGCGCCCCGACGGCAGCCGGCCCTTGCTGCTCCTGTCCGGCGGTGAGCTGACGGTGACCCGACGCGGCGAGGGCATTGGCGGACCGAACGCCGAATACGCCCTGGCTCTTGCCTTTGCCTTGCGCGGGGCTCCGGGTATCCACGCGATCGCTTGCGACACGGACGGTGTCGACGGGGCAGCAGAGGTAGCGGGTGCTGTCATTGGCCCGGATACGCTGGCGAGGGCGGACAAGGCGGGTGCCGATGTGGAAGAGGCACTTCTTACCAATGACGCTCACCGCTTTTTCGACACGATCGGAGATCAGGTTGTCACCGGGCCGACACTGACGAATGTCAATGATTTCCGTGCCATATGGATCGGATAGCGCATTGGCCGGGACGAACGCCCGCAAATCCTTTACCCGGCAAATGGCGCCGGAATTCCCAAGGGACCGGACTTGACTGAAATCACCATCACCCGTGTGGCGCGCCTGCCGGATCCATTTCGGATCGAACGGTTTCTGTCCAATCCCAAGCTTGGCCCGAGGACGCTGTTCTTCAGCGGTGGATCGGCACTCAACGGTGTCGCCCAGTGCCTGAAGCGCTACACGCATAATTCCATCCACCTGGTGACACCGTTCGATTCCGGCGGCAGCTCGCAAGGGCTCAGGATTGCCTTCAACATGCCGGCCATTGGTGATCTCAGAAGCCGGTTGATGGCACTCGCCGACGAAACGGTGCTCGGCCATCCGGACGTTTTTCGCCTGTTCACACATCGGTTTTCGAAAACAGCCTCGCAAGTGGATCTGGCTGCCGAGCTGGAAAGCATGATCGCCGGAACGCATCCGCTGGTGGAGGCGATAGAGCAGCCGATGCGCACGCTCATCCAGAATCAGCTGGGCATGTTTCACGCCGCACGCCCGATAGATTTCGACCTGCGCGGCGCGAGCATCGGCAACCTGATCCTGGCCGGTGGTTACCTCAACCAGAACCAGCAACTTGAACCGATCATCTTTCTGGTGGCCAAGCTGGTGGGTGTTCAGGGCACCGTCCGGGCCGTTGCCGACGACAACCTGCATCTGGGGGCAGACCTTGAGGATGGCGAAGTTGTTATCGGCCAGCACCTTCTGACCGGCAAGGAGCATCCGCCACTGGTCTCGCCGATCAGGAACCTGTTCCTCAATCGGGGGCTGACCGGCAAGGACCCTGCGGAAGCAGCGTTTCCGGACCGCAACCGGAGCCTCATCCAGTCTGCTGACCTCATCTGTTATGCGCCGGGCAGTTTCTATACCAGCCTGATCGCAAATCTTCTGCCGAAAGGCGTCGGAAAAGCCATTGCCGCACGTACCGTTCCGAAGGTCTATCTGCCCGGAACGGGGCAGGATCCGGAAACCGGCACGATGAGTGTTGCCGACAAGGTGCAGACCCTGCTTGCCTACTTGCGGCGGGACGCGGGCAGTGATTGCCCGGTCGACCGTCTGCTCAACTTCGTGATCGTCGACCAAGCGGTTCCGGAGAAGGAAACGGAAGGGCTGCAGGCGCTTGGGCTTTCCGTGCTTCGGCTCGATCTCGTCAGCAAGGCGTCCGCACCCTATTATGCCCCTGTGCCGCTTTGCGAAACTCTGGTCTCGCTGACGTAAGCACCACCGAACATTCAGGACAAGGCCATGAAACGTACGAAGCTTCTAAACCGGCATCTCAGCAAACTGGTAGCCTCGCTCGGCCATATGGACGAGATCGTCCTTGCCGATGCAGGCCTTCCGGTTCCTGCCAATGTTGGTGTGATCGACCTGGCAGTCAGCCCCGGTATTCCGGCCTTCTTCGATGTTCTGGAAGCGCTGGCCGATGAAATGATCGTCGAGCAGGCGGTCTTTGCGGACGAGGCATCGGAAGATCTCGTCACGCAGATCGAGGTCCGGCTGGCCCATTGGGCGGCTGACACCGGCAAGCCGATCGAGCATGTCCGCATGTCTCACGAGGACTTCAAGGAGCGTTGTTCGAAGGCACGTGCGGTCATTCGCACCGGTGAATGCACGCCTTACGCAAATCTGATTCTCGTCTCCGGCGTGCCGTTCTGACAATCGCCGCAGACGGTGTCTGCAAGGCCTGTCTCGACAGCCATCGATGAGAACTGACCGATGCGAGGGAGGAGCGGAAATGCTCCTCCCATTTTTGTTTTCCGAAACGTTGCGACGGCATGTTTCGTTGCAACGTCAGTCGCTTCCCGCTCTGCAAAAAATAAAAATTTGATCTCCAAAACCGATTTTGTTGACTTACAAAATCGGTTTTGTAAAAATTTTCCTCAATAAAACAATCTGTTGCCTTTTGAGGCTGCAGGCCGGGAATTGAGCCCTTCGGGCTCGCAGGGAGGATCGATGTCGCGACTTCGCGATTCCGTCACCATTGATGACGTGGCGCGCCATGTGGGCGTTGCGAAAGGAACCGTGTCGCGGGTCCTCAACAATTACACCGATATTTCCGAAGCCACCCGCAAACGTATCCTCAAGGCTGTTCAGGATCTGGGCTATCAGCCGTCGGCCACCGCGCGCAATCTGAAGCGCGGACGTCAGGACACGCTCGGCATCGTCATCCCCGTGGGTCACGGCAGTGGAGCGGATCCGTTCCTGTCCGAATTCATCGACGGCATCGCAAGAGCTCTCGACGAACTGGGGCTGGACCTTCTGGTGACCACTGCCCATTCACGCGAACACATGATCGAGACCGTGAAGCGGCTGATCGCCCGGCGCAAGGTGGACGGTTTCATCGTCACCCGAACGGAAGTGGACGATCCGCGCATCGCCTATCTGCGGGAACAGAATTTTCCATTCGTCGCCCACGGCCGCACGCGCAATCCGGCAGGCTATGCCTGGTTCGATATCGATAACGAGGCGGCCTTTGCTGACGGCGTTCGCCACCTCTACAGCCTCGGACACGAGCGGATCGGGTTCATCGGCGGTCCGATGGAACTCAACTTCGCGCTTCAGCGCCGCAACGGGTACAGGCAGGGTCTGGAGGCCCTGGGCCTTGTGCATGATCCGGCATTGGAAAATCTTCAGCCGCTCAGCGAAAAAGGCGGCTTTGCAGGGGCCGAGGCGCTGTTGTCGCTGGAGGCGCCGCCAACCGCACTTTTGTGCGTGACTGACGCCCTTGCCATCGGAGCGGTGCAGTACTGCCGCAAATTCGGTCTTAAGGTCGGCTCCGACGTTACCGTCGTCGGCTATGACGGCCTGCCGGTGGGCGAATACCTGGACCCGCCGCTGACGACCTTTTCGCAAAGCGCCCAGGAAGCAGGCGGCAGGGTTGCCCGCATGCTTATCGATGTTCTGGACGGCAAGAACCCCACGGATCTGCAGGCCCTTGCCAAGGCAAACCTGATCCGGCGCGCCTCGGATGGCGCTCCGGCAAATTCATCGGAGGCGCTTGCAAGCGCGCTCCGCGACCGGCTGAACCAACAGCCACATTCCGGCAGGAAGGGAGAGTAATATGTTTGGGAGGACAACATTCCTGGCCTCGACCATCGCGGGCGTTCTGACGCTCGGTCTGACGGCCGCACAGGCCGAGACGTTGCGGTTCTGGACGACTGAAGAACAACCGGAGCGCCTGGCCAAGCAGGAAGAAATGGCCGCCGCGTTCAAGGAAAAGACAGGCATCGAGGTGGACGTCATTCCGGTGACGGAATCCGATCTCGGCACGCGTGCCACGGCAGCCTTTGCCGCCGGCGATCTGCCGGATGTCATCTACCACACACTGCAATACGCGCTGCCCTGGGCCGAAGCAGGCATCCTGGATACGGAAGCTGCGACCGAAGTGTTTGAAAAACTGGGTGCCGGCACATTCGCGCCTGGCGCGGTTGCCATGGCTGCCGTTGAAGACGGTGTCGCCTCCGTGCCTGTGGACGGCTGGACCCAGATGGTGATCTACCGCAAGGACCTCTTTGAGGAAAACGGCCTTGCCGCTCCGGACAGCTATGAAGACATTCTGGCAGCCGTCGAAAAACTGCATAACCCGCCAGAGATGTTCGGTTTCGTCGCCGCGACCAAGGTTGACGAGAACTTCATGAGTCAGGTGCTGGAGCACGTGCTTCTGGCCAATGGTGTCAGCCCTGTCGGTGACGACGGTTTCAAGCCGCTGGACGAGAAGAAGACTGTCGAAGCGCTGGAGTTCTACAAAGCCATCGCCAAGGCATCGCCTCCCGGTGACCTCTTCTGGAAGCAGTCGCGCGAGCTTTATTTTGCCGGCAAAGCAGCCATGATCATCTGGTCGCCGTTCATCCTGGATGAGCTTGCCGGCCTGCGTGACAGCGCTCCGCCGACCATCACCGATGATCCTACCTCCACGGAACTTGCTTCCAAGACCGGTGTTGTCACCACCTTGAGCGGCCCGTCCAATCCAGATGGGGCAGCCTGGGCCGACATCCGCTACTTCGGCATCACCAATGACGCGGACACGGAAGCGGCGATGCAGTTCGTCGAGTTCTCCATGGATGACGGCTACCTGTCGACCCTGTCGATCGCGCCGGAAGGCAAGTTCCCGATCCGTCGTGGTTCAGCCGACAACGCGACCGAATTCGTCGATGGCTGGGCAAAGCTCCCGGTGGGTGTCGACCGCAAGGCGCCGCTGACCGATCTCTACGATGCCGACACCATCAAGACCATCGTCTCCGGTCTCGACACCGCCAGCCGCTGGGGCGTCAAGGAAGGCCAGCTCTCGCTTGCCTCCAAGATGATCAACAGCCAGGTGATGAACCGTCTGGTGCGTGAATACATCGACGACGAACGCGATGCTGCGGCAACCGTTGCCAAGCTCAACGAGGAACTGGCCAAGATCCAGTAACGCCTTTCCACCCCTCAAGACCCCACGAGGGGGTGGGAAAGCCCGCACATAACAGCCCGGACCGGGCGTCTGTCGGATGCCCGGTCCTTCCCAATCTCCTGCCGCTGAATTGCCGGCAGCCGAGATGGGCTCCAGACAGTTGCCGGTTGGGACTTGTCGGTCGCCAACGGCAGAACGGGATCTAGACCCCGGGCGGAAACATGAACACCAAAACCGAAGCTGACGCTTCCTCAGGGCCGCCGAAAGGCATCGGTCCGATGCAGCGGCGTGAAATGTGGCTGGCGTATCTGATGCTGGCGCCGACATTTGCCATCATCCTGATGATTGTTGCCGGACCGCTGCTTGCCAATTTCTGGATCAGTGTGAAGCCGGTTCAGCTTGCCGACCTGCGGCCGCCGACCGTGCTCGTCAACGAACGGGTTCGTGGCCGGCCAAAAGCACCAGGCGACGAGGCCCGGCTGGAATACCGGCTGCGCAATTCGTCTCAGGACGAGGAAGTCCGCAACGTGACGCTGAGCGATGTGGTGCCCGATGGCTTCACGGTGACTTCGCATTCCGA
The DNA here is from genome assembly GCF_012273635.1 of Labrenzia sp. PO1. Classification (NCBI taxonomy): domain Bacteria; kingdom Pseudomonadati; phylum Pseudomonadota; class Alphaproteobacteria; order Hyphomicrobiales; family Stappiaceae; genus Labrenzia; species Labrenzia sp. PO1. Next base: position 1,354,402 of record NZ_JAAXCR010000001.1, on the reverse strand, counting down.
AAACTGTTCGCTCAATGGCGCCGCGCTGACGTGCGATCTTGGAACCGTAGCGCCTGGCTGGCGCGGAGACGTCGAACTGGTTGGAACCGTGTCGCAGGGGTTTCTGGATGCAAACCGTCCCGAACGTGCGAGCGAGCCGGTTATTTCGGGCGAAGCCAACAATGTGCTGACCAACTTCGAATTCACGTTCGAGAACTTCAGCCGGATCTTCAGCGCGGACGAGTTCTGGTCAGTGCTGCGCATTACGTTCTACTACACCATCTTCGGGACGGGTGGCGCGTTGGTGCTGGGTCTCTTTGCGGCGCAGCTCCTGAACACGACCTTCCCCGGTCGCGGTGTCCTGCGGGGCCTGTTTCTGTTTCCCTACGTCTCGCCGGTGATCGCGGTTGCCTTCACCTGGGTCGTTCTGTTCGACCCGTTTTCCGGCACGCTCAACGCGCTGCTGACCAAAATGGGCGTTGTCGCCGATCCGATCAATTTCTTCGGCCAGAGGGCGATCGAGTTTTCCGTTCTCGGCATTCCGATGGAGTTTCCGCTGGCGCTGACGACGGTGATAGCCTTCGAGGCCTGGCGTTACTTTCCGCTGTCTTTCCTGTTCATCCTGGCGCGCATGCAGTCGATCAACACCGACATGTATGAAGCTGCCGAAATGGACGGGGCGACGCCGCTGCAACAGTTCTGGTACCTGTCGCTGCCGCAACTGATGGGGATCCTCTCGGTCCTGTTCCTGCTGCGCTTCATCTGGACCTTCAACAAGTTCGACGACATCTTCCTTCTGACCGGCGGCAACGCGGGCACGCGTACGCTGACCGTCGATGTCTATGAGCAGGGATTTGCCCTGTCCAATCTCGGCGCCGGTGCGGCCGTTGCCGTGGTCGTCTTTGTCGTCCTTGTCACCTTCGCCACTTTGTTCATCCGCTTTTCGCCGAAGGAGGAAGGGCTATGAGACCCGGCAGTATCGTTCTCGCGGCGCTGACCGGCCTGATCTGGGGCGTCACTGCCATGGTGGTCATCGGTGTCACGCTGACACTGGTGACCGGCGATGTGGCGCAACCGCAGGCAACGGCGGCGGGTCTTGCAGGGCTTGTCAGTGCTCTGGTTCTGGTCTGGAGGCAGTCGACCGGGGGCGCTGGAGCCATGGCGGACAGGGGGCTTTGTGCTGCCGTCCTGTTCGTCGTCCTGATGGTGGCTTCCTTCGCGGCGCCCTTCGGTCTGTCGCTTGGTCAGCACTCCTTGTGGCAGGGACTTGGTCTGGTGATGTTTGTCGCCGGCGTTACCGGTGCCAATGCGATCTGCCTCGGTGGGGCCCGGCTTGGTGCCATGTCGCGCTACGAGCGTGAGGTTGTCTATATTCGCATCGCGAAGGGCGTCGGCTTCGTCGTCTTCTCGATCATTGTCGCCTTGCCGTTCTACGTCATGATCATGACCTCGCTCAAAAGTCAGCAGGCACTGCTGGCCAATCCGCTGGACCTGTCGATCGACGTCAGTCAGGGCATCAGCGGGCTGTTCCGGTCCTATGTCGAGCTTTTCACCCAGTTCAACTTCGGCCGTTACCTGATGGTGTCCGCCTTCGTGTCGGTGGCAACCGTCGTGCTGACACTGCTGTTCTCGGTGCCGGGTGCCTATGCCGTGTCGCGGCTGCGGTTTCCGGGACAGGCATTCCTGGCCCGCTCCGTTCTGCTCATTTACATGGTGCCGGCGATCGTGCTGGTGATCCCGCTCTATGCGGTGTTCTCGCAGCTTGGCCTGCGCAACACGCTCACCGGTCTGTTGATTGTCTATCCGGCAACCACCATCCCGGTCGCGCTCTACATGCTGCAGGGCTACTTTCGCGGTCTGCCGTCGGAGCTGGAGGAAGCCGGACTGATGGACGGGCTGTCGCGCATCGGCGTGATCCTCAAGATCACCCTGCCGCTGTCCCTTCCGGCGCTGGCCTCCGTTTCGCTTTACGTCTTCATGATCGCCTGGAACGAGTTCCTGTTCGCGTTCATGTTCCTGGACGATCCGGACATCTTCACGCTGTCGCGCGGAGTGGTGTCCCTCAATTCCTCCGAGGTGCCACGTCAGCATCTCATGGCGGGCGCGGTAATTGCGACCGTGCCCGTCCTTTTCATTTTCCTGTGGTTCGAACGTTTCCTTGTCCAGGGCCTGACGGCCGGCAGCGTCAAGGGTTGAACGATCAAGAGAAGGGGCTCTGAAGAGCCCGAGGGAGTACGCTGTGGCACACGCAGATCTAGACCAGGCGGCAAAGGCCATCCTGACCGAAAACGACCAGGGCGGGTACACGATCCCGACGAAGGGTCTTTATCCGTACCAGTGGAACTGGGATTCCGTCTTTGTCGCCCTGGGGTTTGCGGAATTCGACCAGGACCGGGCCTGGCAGGAAATCGAGATGCTGTTCCAGGGCCAGTGGCGCGACGGAATGGTGCCGCACATCCTGTTTCGCAAGGACGATCCGAGCTATTTTCCCGGACCGGGCGTGTGGGGAACCGACGGCGGTCCGATCCCGAGTTCCGGTCATTCCCAGCCGCCGGTGGCCGCGTCCGTCGTCCATAGCCTGGTGGAGGCTGACCGGACCGGCAAGGCGCTGGAGCGGGCGAAGGCCTTGTTGCCGAAACTGATGGCCTGGCATCGCTGGTATCTTGCCTATCGCGACCCGAAAAACCTTGGTGTCATTGCCGTCATTCACCCCTGGGAATCCGGGCGGGACAACCTGCCGGACTGGGACGAGGCGCTGCGGGCGGTCGAGGTCAAGGACATTGGTCCCTATGAGCGGAAGGACACCTCTCATGTCGATCCGGCCATGCGGCCGCACAAGGAGGACTACGACCGTTATCTCAGCATTGTCGCTGCTTGCCGAAAGGTAGGCTGGGATCCGGAAAAAGTCGCCGAAACCTGCCCGTTCTTCGTTGCCGACCCAGGCGTTACCTTCATCTTCCTGCGCGCCAACCGGGATCTTCTCGCGCTGGCCGAAAAACTCGGCATGAGTGCGGAAGCCGACGAGATCCGAGGGTGGATCGCGGCGATGGAAAAAGGCAGCCGGACGCTTTGGAATGATGAGGTCAAGGCACATGTCGCTTTTGACGAGCGTCGCGGCAAGCAGACAGATGGCATCTCCAGTGCTTCCTTCCTGGCGCTCTATGCCGGGCTCCATGATCCGCAGACCCTTGGTGCGCTTCAGGCGCATTTTGACAGGATCGCGGAGCGGGTCGAATACCTGATGCCGTCCTATGATCCCGATCACCGCAGTTACGAGCCCTTGCGGTATTGGCGCGGACCGGTGTGGGCGATGATCAATTACATGATCGCGAAAGGCTTTGCCGAAGCAGGCGATGCCGTCCGGGCCGAACGACTGCGCGCCGACACCGCACGGCTGATCGAAACCGGGGGCTTTGCGGAATATTTCAGTCCGGAAACGGGCGCAGGAGCAGGTGGCGGATCGTTCTCCTGGACGTCGGCCATCTGGCTGACCTGGGCTTCGCCTTCACACGCCGAGCAGGCAGCTTAAGGGGGACGCGATGGGAGCGATCCAGCTCAACAAGGTTGAAAAGTGGTTCGGCAACCTGCAGGTCATCAAGGGCATCGACCTCGACATCAAGGATGGCGAATTTGTCATCTTTGTCGGACCGTCCGGCTGCGGGAAGTCGACACTGTTGCGTCTGATCTCAGGGCTTGAGGAAACCAGCCGTGGTGCTATCGAAATCGATGGCAAGGACGTCACTGCACTGCCGCCATCGGGGCGGGGACTGTCGATGGTCTTCCAGTCCTACGCGCTTTACCCGCATATGTCGGTGCGCGAGAATGTCGGTTTCGGTCTAAAGACGGCAGGCTTTCCCAAGGCGGAGATCGACCGCAAGGTGAATGCGGCTGCTGAAGTGCTGAAGCTGGACGAATATCTCGACCGGCGCCCCAAGGCGCTTTCGGGTGGACAGCGCCAGCGGGTGGCCATCGGCCGCGCCATTGTTCGCGAGCCAAGTGCCTTCCTGTTCGATGAACCGTTGTCGAACCTGGACGCAGCGCTTCGCGTTGAAATGCGTTTTGAGGTCGCCCGGCTCCACAAGAGCCTCGGCACCACCATGATCTACGTGACACACGATCAGGTGGAAGCCATGACGCTGGCCGACAAGATCGTGGTGTTGCATGCCGGCAGGATCGAACAGGTCGGATCGCCGCGCGAACTTTATGAGCGGCCGGACAATCTGTTCGTGGCCCAGTTCATCGGTTCGCCGAAGATGAACGTGTTGCCCTGTTCACTCGAAGAAGGACGGTTTTCGCTGCGCGGGCATGGCGGCGGTCCTTATCCGTATGCCGGCAGCGGGCAAACACCGGTTAAACTCGGCATCCGTCCGGAGCACATCAGCCTTGCAACGCCGGGCGAGGGGCATTGCACCGGGACGGTGGAAGTGGCCGAGTATCTGGGTGCAGACACCTTCCTTTACGTGGCGCTCGACGGGCTTGAAACGATCCTGGTGCGCATCAGCGGTGCCGAAGACGTGGAGGAGGGCACTCGTGTTGGTCTGACCTTCGACGAGAGCCGCCTGCATTTCTTCGACGGCGAAGACAAGGCTATCCGCTAAGACTGTCTGTCGGAATGAGCCCTGCCTTTTCGGCGGGTTCAGTTCCGGCAGAGCACCAGCACGGTGTATTGAGAAGCCTCCTCGTCGATCCGGGTGGGGCTCTTGATGTTGGTGATGGTGTTGTAGGAAGGCGTCAGGCCGAGATCTTCCATGAACTCCGCCATCAGCTTGCCCCTGACCGCGAAATTCACGTTTTCCGGCAGGTCACCGGCCAGTTTGAGCGTCTTGAACTTGTCCAGACGAGAAACAACGGTGCCGACGACGGCTCCCGTCCTGTCCAGAACCGGGCCACCTGAATTGCCTGGCTGTACCGGTGCTGTCAGCATGAAATGGCGGCTGTCGCCTTTGACGCCTGCCAGCGACGAGATCATGCCGGGAGTGAAGTTCAGGTTGTTGTCCAGGATCTGGGCAAAGGGATAGCCGATCACGAAAATCTCCTCTCCGCGAACGATCGGCTGTTTTGAGCGGAACTGCGCAACATGATCCGACTTGCCGCTGTCGAGCTGCAGGATCGCGAGGTCGTTTTCCGTGTCCGCTTTCACCAGCCTCGCGGTACCGTGGCCTGGAATATCCAGCGAGCGGCAGTTGCCGACCACATGCGCATTGGTGCCGATGTGGCCTTTGCTCGTCAGGAAATAGCCGCTGCCGGAGGAGGAGGTCTTGCGGCCGATAATATCCTTGCGTGCTCCCTTGGGAAGCGGATCGCTGCTGTTGTCCTCTTCCAGAACCTGCAGGCCGGGAGCTGATGTGACCGCGTCCAGTTTCTCCTCGTCCGCTCCATCGTAAAACGTCATGCTGTTCGACATGGCAACTGCCACGCGGTCCATGAAGACGGCATGGCGTGCCTGCCAGGCAAGCGAAAAGCCACGGCTGTCCGAAGAGGTCTTCATCATGCGGAGGTAGAAATCACGCCCATCCTGCCGACCGGAGACGACGAAGTAGTCATTCCGGAATTGCTTGTGCTCCACGGTCCGCCCGTCGCTGGTATCGGTCAGACGCTTGTAGAGGGCCGCGTAGTCGGTTTCTTCCGCCGAAACCTGCAGGGTTTCCAGTTCGATGCTGTTGTCGTAGGCCCGCCAGAGGTGTCCGCGCGGCGTCTGGGTGGACGGTTCGAAGAGCTTGCCCGGAACGCCGAGCTGCAATCCGGAAACGGCGTCCTTGTAGGTTTCAAAACCAACCCGTTCGACAAGGTCGAGGCCATCGCGCTGGAGGATCTGCATCTGCTCATCGTCGAGCACACCGTTCGGGGTGAAGTCCCGGTGCTTCTGGAAAGTTGTGAGTGCGTTATAGGTGAGCCTGCCGAAGGTTCCGTCCACCTGTGAGGCGTAGTCTCCCGTAAAGACCAGCAGGAACTGGATCCGGACCCGTTCTCGCCAGTCCCTGGCATGGAACCAGTCCTTGGACTGATCGTAACCTGCCTGCACGGTGCCGGTTGATACCAGCAAAAACACGATGGCATGAAGAAACGAACGCATAACCAGCTCCCCTTGGTCGCGTTCCACATTTTAGCAAAACGGCGATGATGGAAACAGGCTCGCCCTGCTCAGTCGGGGATATCTCGCGATAAAATTCCGGAGGCGGTGTTCAGATGGAGCGGCCTGAAAAACCATGTTTCAAAGCGGAACAACATCGACCTTGTGATCGGTGGTTTGGGATCCTGACGTGCGCAACACGCCTTTCACCGGTGCCGCGTCTCCATAGTCGCGGCCATGCGCGACAACGATGTGATCCTGTCCGACCCTGAGGGCATTGGTGGGGTCATATTCGATCCAGCCGATCTCGATGCCGCACCAGGCCCTGACCCAGGCGTGCATGGCATCCGCACCTTCCAGCCGTTCCTGGCCTTCCGGCGGAATGGTCCGGAGAAAGCCACTGACGTAGCCTGCCGGAATGCCGATGCTTCTGAGGCATGCGATCATGATGTGCGAAAAATCCTGACAGACGCCATGACGCCGCTCGAACGCCTCGATGGCCGGAGTGTCGACTGTTGTGGCCTCGGCATCGAAACGCATGTCCGTGTTCAAGGCCTTGCCGATGGCTTCGACGGCGGAAATCGTACTCATGCCCGGGACGACATGGTCCTGCGCATAGACTGCAAACGCGGGGTCGAGAGGCAGGCGCGGCGAGGCGGAAAGAAAATGGACCGGCGCCCTGGGGGCAAGAGACTGAACGCCGGAGAGCTCCCTTGCCAGCGCGTGCAACGGCGGTGAAATGTCGAGTTCTTCCGGCACCGCGGTTCTGTCGATACGGGCCTTAAGCTTGAAACTGAGTTCGCTGTGGCTGCGCCGGTAGGCAACGTCGGTGACAGCATTGCCGAAGAAGTCCGTCCGGTCGTGACGCTCAGAAGGGCCAGGCACGATATGGATCTGCCCCGCCATCAGCTTCTGCTCGCCGGGAATGGTCGCCGGCATCAGACGGAGCGCATGATGTCCGTAGTTGGCCGGGCTGGCATAGTCGTATGTGATTTCAAGCGTTACATCGTAATGCACGGGCGCCTCGCGTCGGGCGTGTCGGGTGAAAGCGACCGTCCGTTACCGGATATAGGCATCGGTCAGCTCCACGGAGAGATAGGAGATCTGATCGCGAAGATCGGCAAGAGAAGCCGGTGTCAGTGTCTCCGGGGTGGCGATTGCCAGAAGTGTGTGAACCTGCAGGACGGAGCGGGCCAGCTCCGACAGATGTCCGTTTTCCGTCGCATTGGGCAGCACGCCGATATGGTCTTTCATGTCGGTCAGCTGGTAGAGCACCGCGCGCGGGTTCTTGGTGTCCATCGCCAAAAGGTCCAGCACGGTGGCATGGCTGAGAGAGACCGCATAACGCCGGCTCATGGACATGGCGCTGTCGCCAACCTCAAGCAGCAGTTCAAGAGAGCCTTCCGGGGCGTCTTCGTCGGTAAAGACCGACAGGAGATCAGCCATCCGGTGGGCGCGTTCCAGTGCACGGCCGATGGACAGGAAACGCCAGCCGATAAACCTGTACATGTTTTCATGCACAAGACCTGAAAAACCGGTGATCTTGCGCAGCAGCAGGCCCATGGCTCTGGTAACGTCGGCATTGTCGCGCATCGTGCGCTTGGCGCCGTTCGCGGCCTGGGCAAGGTCGTTCAGCGCCAGCCAGCCATCGACGGAAAACCGGTCGCGTACCTTTGCAGCGCTGGCGACGGCCGATTGCAGCATGTCGCACAGGCCATCGGGAACCGGCTCGACGGGCGCCATGCCGATCTTGTCCAGATATTCCGCCGTCAATGCCACAAGCGGGGCTTCCGGGTCCGCCGTTTCCATCAAACGGGCATGATAGGCACGCAGCAGCCGCACCGCGCCTTCCGCACGCTCCACGTAGCGGCCGAGCCAGAACAGGTTGTCGGCTGCGCGCGATGGCAGGGAACCGGTCTGTGATTTGAAGAACGGCGATTCCGTCTGGTGGAGCAAGGTTTCCTTGTGCGGCTTCTGACCGCCGACGATCCACACATCGGCCGCGGATCCGCCCGCCTGCATGGCGATCGCACTTGCATCTTCCGTTTGTCCGATCCGGGCAAAGCCGCCAGACATGACTTCCCAGCCGTTGGTCGTTCGGGCCAGGAAGACGCGCAGGCTCATCGGCCGGGGGACCAGAAGCCCGTTGTCATAAGCAGGCGTCGTCGACAGGGTCACGGCTTCCTGCCCGACCAGCTTGTCGCTCTTGCTGTCGATCCAGGTTTCCAGAATGCCCTTGTGGAACTTGTCGAAATCCTTGCCGATAAAATCGGTATGGGAGGACGTGAAGGGCAGCGCGGTCGACAGCGCGGGGCTGAACATCATGCCTTCCGCATTTTCCTTCACGTAGGCTTTGGTTCCCTCTTCACCGCACCACCAGGTCGCGACGTTCGGCAGTTTCAGCGGCTCGCCGAGCAGGTGTTCGCTGATGCGCGGCAGAAAGGCAAGGAGCGCGCGTGTTTCCAGAATGCCGGTGCCGAGCGCATTGATCATGGTGACTGCGCCGCTGCGGACCGCCTGAACAAGACCCGGTGTACCGATGTGAGAGGTTTCGTTCAATTCCACCGGATCGGCCCAGGCGGCATCAAGGCGCCGCCAGAGAACGCTGACGGGTCTCAGCCCGGCGACCGTGCGAACCATCAGCTTGCCGTTTTCAACGGTCAGGTCCTCACCTTCCAGCAGCATGAAACCGAGATAGCGGGCGATGTAGGCATGCTCGAAATAGGTGTCGTTCAGCGGGCCTGGTGTCAGGATCGAAACGCGGCTTTCGCTTTCTCCACGCAGCTCGACCAGGTGGTCGCGGAACCGCCGGAAAAACCCGGCCAGCCGATGGACATTGGCACGGGCGAAGAACTCGTTGAAGACGCGTCCGGTTGCGACCCGGTTTTCCAGCGCGAAGCCGGCACCGGAAGGCGCCTGTGCCCTGTCGGACAGAACCCACCAGGTTCCGTCCGGCCCGCGGCCGATCTCAAACGACAGGAAGTGCAGAAAGTGTCCGGATTTCGGCTTGATGCCCACCAGTGGGCGCTGCCACTCCGGGCTTTGCGCAATCAGGCTTGCCGGAAGATAGCCGTTGGACACCAGCCTGTTGTCGCCATAAAGATCGGCGACAACCTGTTCCAGAAGTTCGGCGCGCTGGGTCAGACCGTCTGCAATCACCTGCCAGTCGTCCTGGCTGATGATCACCGGAATATGGCTCAACGGCCATTCCCGCTCATTCGCCCCGTCCTGCCCGTATTGACGGAAATAGACCCCGGCATCGTTCAGATACTGATTGCCGCGCGCGAAACGCTCGGTGATTTCCTCCGGCGTCAGAGCGCTCAGATGCTCTAGAAACGGCCGCCAGACCGGTCTTACCCGGCCATCAGGGAAGAGCAGCTCGTCCGAAACATCCGGAAAGGGACGATAGGCCTTCAAGAGGCCGTAGCGAAGCGCTCCGGGTTCTGCGTTTTCGTCCAAGCTCATGCATCGTTTCCAGTCGGCGGGGCTGCCGGTTCGTCAGACATTCTGCGGTCTGCGCAGGTCCAACGTCAACGGAAACTCCGGATGCGGCCGTTCAAGCCCCGGAAGATAGAGCCCCGGCGTATGGCCGTGCGGCTCGAACCTTGCAAGGCGGCGGGCTTCTGCCTCGTTCCCGTTGACAGGAAACGTGTCATAGTTCCGTCCGCCCGGATGAGCAACATGATAGACGCAGCCACCAAGGGCCCGGCCGCTCCAGCGATCGAAGATATCGAAGGTCAGCGGAGCGTCGACCGGATGCACGGGGTGCAGCGCCATGGCCGGTTGCCAGGCCTTGTAACGGACACCGGCAACCGAAACGCCGTTGGTCTCGGTTTTCCTGAGCGGCAAGGTCCGCCGGTTACAGGTGACGGCGTAACGGTCCGGATCGCTGGTGGTGAGCTTGACCTGAAGACGTTCGGTGGAGCTGTCCGTATAGCGCACGGTGCCACCGATGGCGCCGGTCTCGCCCAGTACGTGCCAGGGTTCCAGCGCCTGTCGAAGTTCAAGGTGAACACCATCGACCTCGAGTTCTCCGCAGAAGGGGAAGCGGAATTCGGCCTGGGCTTCGAACCAGTCCGGACGCATCTGAAAACCGTGATGCTCCAGATCACCCAGGACGTCGAGAAAATCGGTCCAGACATAATGCGGCAGCATGAACCGGTCGTGCAGGGCCGTGCCCCAACGGGTCAGGTTGCCGGACAGTGGCTGCTGCCACAAGCGCGCAATGAGCGCCCTCAGCAACAGCTGCTGGGCAAGGCTCATGCGCGGGTCCGGCGGCATTTCGAAGCCGCGAAACTCGACGAGGCCCAGCCGTCCTGTCGGGCCGTCGGGCGAATAGAGCTTGTCGATGCAGATTTCCGCCCGGTGGGTGTTGCCGGTGACATCCACCAGAAGGTTGCGCAGCAACCGGTCAACCAGCCAGGGGAACGGCGTTGCCCCTTCATCTGGGCGGTGGATCTGTGACAGCGCGACTTCCAACTCGTAAAGGCCGTCATGACGGGCCTCATCGACGCGCGGAGCCTGCGAGGTCGGGCCGATAAAGAGGCCGGAGAACAGGTAGGACAGGCTTGGATGGCGCTGCCAGTGCAGGATCAGGCTGCGCAGGAGATCAGGCCGGCGCAGGAACGGACTGTCGAGTGGAGTCGCGCCGCCAACTACCACATGGTTGCCGCCGCCGGTGCCCGTGTGCTTGCCGTCAATCATGAACTTGTCGGCACCGAGCCGCGACTGCCGGGCTTCTTCATAGACGCCTTCGGTGATCGCGACACATTCCTGCCAGCTGGATGCCGGATGGATGTTGACCTCGATGACGCCCGGATCCGGTGCAACGCGGATGACATTCATGCGCGGGTCGGGCGGGGGCGGATAACCTTCGATATGAACCGGCAGGTTCAAGTCAGCTGCGGCAGATTCCGCCACCGAGATGAGTTCCAGATAGTCCTCGATCCGTTCCACCGGCGGCATGAAGACGCAAAGACGTCCGTCGCGAGCTTCCACCGACAGCGCTGTTCGGACCGATGCTCCGCCAAATTCGTCGTCCGTCAGGGTTTGTTCCCGCCGGTCCTGCTGGCCTTCGCTGGCGGTGAAATGGGCAACATCCTGCCTGCGGTCAGCGCGCGGGCCCGCAGGAAACTCCGGCAACGGATCGCGGGGGACGGTCGGATCGGCGATGTTGGTGTAGGGGTATTGGGCCGGTGGGACATGGGGCAGGGATTCCAGCGGCAGGCGGTAGCCGACAGGGCTGTCTCCGGGTACGAGGAACAGCGCATCACGGCGCAGCTTCCAGCGTTCGGATCGCCAGCGGTGTCCGCCGGCCTTCGATTGCCAGCGCTGGATCGGCAGCACATGTCCGGCAGGTTCGGTCAGCCCGCGGTCGAAGACACGGGCAATACGATGCCGGGCCTCGGCATCCTCCAGCTTGGAATTTTTCGGGGTGACATTTTCCGGAAGGTTGGCTTCCTTCACCAGCCACACCGCTGGGTCTTCATAGGCGGCCACCACGTGGTCCGGGTCGATTTCCAGCTTCGTTGCGATCTCCTGCAGCAGCGCTGCGGCCTGATCTGCGCTGGCCTTGGTATCGTCGCCTTCTTCCGCGATCAAATCCGGATCATGCCAGATCGGTTTTTCGTCGCGGCGCCAGTAGAGCGAGAAAGTCCAGCGGGGCAGGGTTTCACCCGGGTACCATTTCCCCTGGCCGTAATGCAGGAACCCTCCAGGGGCAAAGCGTTCACGCAGCCGGCGGATCAGAATGTCCGCCTTCTGGCGTTTGGTCGGGCCGACCGCGTCGGTGTTCCATTCAGCGGCTTCGAAATCATCGATCGAGACGAATGTGGGTTCACCGCCCATGGTCAGGCGGACGTCCTCCTGCGACAGGATCCGGTCGACCTTGGTGCCGAGCTGATTGAGTGCCGACCAGGCATCGTCTGAAAACGGCTTGGTGATGCGCGGATGTTCGGCGACGCGGGCCACCTTCATGTCGAAGGCAAAGTCGACCTCCGCCTTGCTTGCCATGCCGACAATCGGGGCGGCGTTGACGTAATGCGGCGTCGCAGCCAGCGGAATGTGGCTTTCGCCTGCCAGAAGGCCGGAGGTCGGATCGAGCCCGATCCAGCCTGCACCCGGCAGGAAGACCTCGGCCCAGGCATGAAGATCGGTGAAATCGTGATCGGTGCCGGAGGGGCCGTCCAGTGCTTCCAGATCCGGCTTCAACTGGATGAGATATCCGGAGACAAACCTTGCGGCAAAACCGAGATGGCGCAGCGCCTGAACCAGCAGCCAGGTGGAATCGCGACAGGACCCGGTTCCTTTCTCGAAGGTTTCTTCCGGTGTCTGTACGCCAGGCTCCATGCGAATGACATAATTGACGGTCTGGGAGACTTTGGCGTTCAGCCCGACGATGAAGTCGACGGTTCTCTGGCGATCCTTCGGGACCGATTCCAGGAACGCGGTCATGTGCGGGCCGGTCGGGTCGAGGCGACGGTAAATCTGAAGATCTTCGCGAAGTTCCGGCGGATAGTCGAAGGGCCATTCTTCCGCGCTCTCCTCGATGAAGAAATCGAAGGGATTGTAGACGGCCATGTCGGCGACCAGATCCACTTCGATCTTGAATTCGCGTACAGGCTCGGGAAACACGAAGCGGGACAGCCAGTTGCCGTAGGGGTCCTGCTGGTGATTGACGAAGTGCCCTTCGGGCGAAACCTTCAACGAGTGAGACAGGACCCGGGTGCGGCTGTGAGGGGCCGGCCGCAAGCGGATAATCTGCGGGCTTAAGGTAACCGGACGGTCGTATCGGTAATGGGTCAGGTGATAAATGCTTGCACGAATTGACATTTACAGGGTCCCGGTATTTGTCCGTTTCAAAGCGCGAGTGTCAGGTTTTCACAAAATCAAACGCATAACCACGTCTTTCTGTAGGCAGTTTCGCCTCACGAATGGGCTGCAAGCATCTTGTGAAAGGAGAAGACCGGAAACCAGGTGAAATCTCGTGTCGCCGGTCAGGGTTCGTTAAACACGATGCAATCCTTCCGGCGAAGCCGGCTCTGACGAGCGCTTTTCCTGTGCTAATTTCGGATTGATTAACACAATCGGATCAAGGTGCCGGCTGCCAGCGAACGGCCAGCAGGCATGAGCTCTGTTGCGGCCGGGTTTCAGGTAGGAATGCCTCAGGAACCGGTTTCTGGCAATCTTTGGATATGCGCCAATAAAATGTGCGTAAGTGGTTGCCACTTCTGCAGAACATATTTGTGGTGGCTAATATGACGCCGGGGGTATGACCAGGCACTGTTTCGGTGCGATCGTCCGGCCCCATGTCAAGGTTCCGTTCGGCTTTCGAACATTCAACCGGTGCTGCGGTGAATGTCCGTGATCTGAAGCGGGGCCGTTCTTGCGTGAAGAGCTCCAAGACGGGACGGGCAAGGATGAAGAGCGAAGGATAATGATGATCGTCAGACTGCTGTGCATGGTGTGGTTCTGGGTAGCAGCCGGCGTGGTCCAGGCGGCGGATTTCCGCGTGACCTTCATCAATCCGGGTGGTGAGACCGGTTTCTGGGGTGACGTGTCCAGAACCATGATGGCGGCTGCTGCCGATCTGAACGTCGACCTGGAAATCCTGCACGCCGATCGGCGTCCCTACGGCATGGAAGAGCTTCTCAGCCTCCGGCTGGAACAGGGGGAGCTGCCGGACTATTTCATTCTGGTCAACGAGAACCAGGCGGCTGCCCGTCTGATGCAGCTTATGGAGGGCCGGGAGAGCAAGGTTCTGTTTCTGCTCAACAAGCTGACACCGAAGCAACGGGTCGACCTGGAACGCAGGAACATCGATCTTCATGGTATTATCGCCTCGGTCGTTCCGGACAATGAAACGGCCGGTTACGAGATGGCACAGTCGTTGTTTGCCGAAGCGCGGCGGCTCAACCCGGATGAAGGGGAAATCCGGTTGCTGTCCCTGACTGGCGATTCAACCACGCCTGCCGGATTGCAGCGGGAACTCGGCATGTTGCGGGCTGTCGCAGACAACAGCGACGTCAAACTGGTCCATGCCATTCCGGTCGACTGGAGCGAGGAACTTGCTTTCGCGCGGACGAAAAGCGTTTTGAACCGTACGCGAATTGACGTCGTCTGGGGTGCGAACGATGACATTGCTTTCGGTGCACAGCGTGCAGCAACCGATGCCGGGCTGAACATCGGCAAGGATATATTGTTCGCCGGGTTGAACTGGTCGAACCGCGGCATGAACGCGGTACGGTCCAACGAACTGACCATGACTCATGGCGGGCATTTCTTTGCAGGTGCCTGGGCGATCGTGATGCTGAGGGATCATTTCTTCAGAAGTGTTCAGGGGGAAGTTTTCGTCGATGTCGTGTTCAAGATGTCGCCGATCACCACCCAGAACGTCGAGCTATATCTCAGCAGGCTTGGTGACGGGAATTGGGACAAGATCGACTTTGCACGTTTCTGCAAATCGTCTTCCAATCATAGCCACTACGATTTTTCAGCTGACGCCATTCTGGAAGCTGCCGGCAGTTGACCGGCGTGTCGGCTGGAAGGGGACGGCTGTTGTTTCTTTTCTCGTAACACTTTGAATTCTCACCTATCCAAGTCTGCTGTCCGGACGGTATAGATGCCTTGGAAGGGCCATTTGAAGAGCCCAGCGGGAGAGAGCCATGAGCGACGAAGCCGAACCGGGCAAAGCCTATAATCCGGAAGCGGAAGGCGCCGAGATGCGCTTTGCGGACAAGATGTCCTATGGCGACTATCTGGGGCTGACGCAGATTCTGAATGCACAGGCCCCCTTGTCGGACGCTTCCGACGAACTGCTTTTCATCATTCAGCACCAGACGTCGGAATTGTGGATGAAGCTCATGCTGCATGAGCTGAACGCCGCTCGCGATGCGATTACCGATGATCACATGCCGCAGGCGATGAAGCTTCTTGCCCGGGTCAGCCGGATCATGGAGCAACTGAATTCTGCCTGGGATGTGCTGCGGACAATGACGCCGAGCGACTATACCCAGTTCCGGGATGCCCTCGGCATGTCCTCGGGCTTCCAGTCGCTGCAATACCGGCTGATCGAATATGCGCTGGGCAACCGGAACACGGCAATGATCCGACCGCACGAGCACGACGCGCAAAGCGTTGCTTTGCTGAATGCGGAGCTGGCCCGCCCCAGCCTTTACCAGGTCGTGCTGGCATTCGCCCGCCGCCAGGGTCTCGATGTGCCGGATGACGCCATTGCGGTACCTGCTTCTGCTCCACATCTCGAAGTTCCCGCGATCATGACGCTCTGGCAGAAGGTTTACCGAGATCCGTCCGCCCATTGGGCCCTTTACGAGGTCGGTGAGAAACTGGTTGATCTGGAAGACTACTTCCGCCGGTGGCGCTTCAATCATGTCACCACCGTGGAACGGGTGATCGGCTTCAAACGTGGAACCGGCGGAACCGGCGGCGTCAGTTACCTGAAGCGCATGCTGGAAGTCGAACTCTTCCCCGAGCTCTGGCATGTGCGCACTGCGCTCTGAAACAGTCTGCGTCTCGTCATTCTTGGACGAATTGCATGTTTGCCATCGGCGTTTGTGCCGATAGAGTGTCGTTTCAAGAGCCCCGCAAGCGGGCTCAAGGGACTGAAGAGGGGATTTCCTATGTTGAAACAATTTGCTGCGGCCGCCAGCCTGGTGGCCCTTCTGGCGGGAGCGGCACAGGCCGAACCCGTCAAGGTCGGCATGATCACGACCCTGTCCGGCGGTGGTGCAGGTCTTGGCATCGATGCACGTGACGGCTTTATGCTGGCGGTCAAACAGGCCGGCAACAAGGACCTGGAAGTGATCATCGAAGACGACCAGCGCAAGCCGGACGTCGCGGTTCAGCTTGCCGACAAGATGATCCAGTCGGACAAGGTCGACGTCTTGACCGGCATTATCTGGTCGAACCTGGCCATGGCCGTCGTGCCGTCTGTCACGGCCCAGGGCAAGTTCTATCTGTCACCGAACGCCGGTCCGTCCGCTCTGGCCGGCAAGGGCTGCCACCCGAACTATTTCAGTGTTGCCTATCAGAACGACAACCTGCATGAGGCGGCAGGTGCCTACGCCAAGGAAGCCGGTTTCAAGAAGAGTTTCATCCTCGCGCCGAACTATCCGGCCGGCAAGGATTCGCTGACCGGATACAAGCGCTACTACGATGGTGAACTGGCGGGTGAGATCTACACCAAGCTGGGCCAGACCGACTATGCGGCCGAGATTGCCCAGATCCGCGCATCGGGCGCCGATAGCGTGTTCTTCTTCCTGCCTGGCGGCATGGGTATTTCCTTCCTGAAGCAATATGCCGACAGCGGCGTCGGCCTTCCGGTCGTTGGTCCGGCCTTTTCCTTTGATCAGGGTATCCTGCAGGCCGTCGGGGATGCTGCACTGGGCGTGAAGAACACGAGCCAGTGGAGCAAGGATATCGACAACGATGCCAACAAGGCCTTCGTTGAAAGCTTCCAGGCCGAATACGGTCGCCTGCCGTCGCTTTATGCGGCCCAGGGTTTCGACACGGCCAATCTGCTGCTGTCGGCCATGGCGAAAGCGGATGTGACGGACGCTGACGGTTTCCGCGCAGCGCTTGAAGCAGCTGACTTCCCGTCCGTGCGCGGCAAGTTCAGCTTCGGCCCGAACCATCATCCGATCCAGGACATCTATGTTCGCGAGGTGATCAAGGAAGGTGATGTCTACACCAACAAGATCGTCGGAACGGCCCTGACCGATCACGGTGATGCCTATTCAGCCGAGTGCAAGATGTAAGACCCGGCGGGTTCTCCAAGCTTTGCGAAAGGCGCAGTCTCAGGGCTGCGCCTTTTTCTTTTTGAAATCGTGGGGCTTCCGGGTCCCGGCTCGCAGGAAGTATGGGGCTGGGGTCAATTACCTTTGCCGGCGAAATTACTCCTCACCTAACTTCGGTCTTTCCAGGGCTTGCCCCTGTAATCCGCACCTTGACCATGCCTGCCGGGGCTGCGGTTTGGCGCAAGGGCAACGCATGGATCCCATGGACGAGCCATGGGATGACGGCGAGCAAGTGGGAGAATAGAGGGCATGGACACGGCGATACTTTGCCCGGCTTCCGTCATTGCAGGGCTTGACCCTGCAATCCATGCCGTGATCTCAGCGAACGCAGATGGTGTGGTCTGAAGCGAGCTACTTCCCGAACGCACCTGTATCGATCATCTGCTGGAACATCTCTTCCATGGAGGTTTTCATCGGCCTGTAGGTTACGCCGAGGGCGCGTTTGCTTTTGGAATTGTCGGCGCGCCATTTCACGTCGACGTTGTTGGTGACGAATTTCCGTGAAATACCGCCGACGATCGGCCCGACCAGCCAGACGATCCATTTGGGTAGCGACTGGCGAGGCACCGGATAACGTTCGCCGTATTTCTCGATCAAGGCCTTGCCGAGTTCCAGAATGTTGGTGTCGTGGCCGGAGATGATATGCCGGCCCTCGGCCTCTTCCCGGAAACCCGCCTCCATATGTGCCCTGGCAAGGTCACGCACATCCACGACGCCAAGGCCAAGTTTCGGAGCGCCCCGTTTCATGGTGCCGTCGCCCATCTGGCGGACGATGTTGAAACTTTCGGATGTCGGCCTGGCGTTAAGGGCCGGACCGATCACCAGCGACGGATTGACGGTGACCAGCTCGAAGCGATCCTGAGCCCTGGCGATCTTCCAGGCTTCCTGTTCCGCAAGCGTCTTGGAAAAGCTGTAGGGCTGGTATTCGAGAGAGGCGGTGGTGTTCCAGACCTCCTCCGTCAGTTTGCCACCCGGGGCTTTTAAGCAGTCGACTGCATCCGTGTAGATGGCCGCGCAGGAACTGGTGACGACCACGCGTTTGACACTTGCAGTCCGCGCGGCGGTTTCCAAAACGCTCCGTGTGCCTTTCACTGCGGGCTCGATCAGTTCTCTCTGCGGGTCCTTGACCGATGTGGTGAAAGGGGAGGCCGTGTGGAAGACGATGGCACAGCCTGCCATCGCCTCGGCGTAGGAACCTTCCTCCAGCAGGTCGGCCCTGAAAAAACGTAAGGTGCCCGGAGATCCGGCCGCAATCTCCTGAAGGTGTGCGACCTTGTCCTTGCGGTCCGGGTCGCGGACAGCAGCGTGCACCGTAATTCCGGCATCGAGCAATTCCTTCACCAGCCAGCCGGCAACATAGCCCGTGGCACCTGTTACCAAGACCGGTGCATCGGTGGAAAAAGAGGTCATCGGATCGGGTCATCCTTCCTTTGAAGGCCGCTCTTGCGCCGGCAGCTTGTCCAAGCAGTGAGATAGCCGCTGGATGGTGTGCGTCAACACAGGAATTTTTTCTGCCATAGATGCCCGTCCAGCAGCCAATGGGCGACAGACGATCGTGAAGACCTGCCCGGCGAACGTCGTATCCGGGGTGCAGACAGGCTGGGGACACGGGCGAGCAGGCCACGCTGCAGTGCAAAGTCAGTATTCGGATTTCGTTTTGCGATGCAAAACGAACCTCAATAGAAGTATGATGTAGAAAAATATGAAAGACTCGAAACCCGATTTCGTGCTACATCTGATGTCAAGATTGTGCCACACTGACGGTGCTGGTCGACAGGTGACCGGGTTTTCGGGTCGAGTGCAGGGGGCGTTCCTGTTCTTGAAAAGCCTTTGAAAACAATATTTTGCCACTCTTTTGAGTAGGCTTGATTATCTACTAAAAATTTAGTTTGACAACATGGCGATGCTGTGACCATCTATTCGTAGCCGGTTAATGACGGCGTTTAATATCTCACGGGAGGAGATGCAGATGCGTAAGTATCTACTCACCGCAGTCGCAGCTGGTGCTGTGCTTGCGGGGGCAGGGTCCGCTTTTGCCGATGAAGCAGCGGCGCAAAAGTGGATCGACCAGGAATTCCAGCCATCCGTTCTGTCAAAAGATGAGCAGCTTGCAGAAATGCAGTGGTTCATCAATGCGGCCGAACCGTTCAAGGGTATGGAAATCAATGTCTTGTCCGAAGGCATTCCGACGCACTCCTATGAGTCGGAAGTTCTGACCAAGGCCTTCGAAGAAATCACCGGTATCAAGGTCAATCACCAGATTCTCGGCGAAGGGGAAGTGGTGCAGGCCGTGCAGACCCAGATGCAGACCGGCCGGAACCTCTATGACGCCTATGTCAACGACTCCGACCTGATCGGCACCCATTCCCGTCTGCAGCTCGCCTACAACCTGACCGACTGGATGAACGGCGACGCCAAGGATGTCACCAACCCGGGTCTCGACCTGGAAGACTTCATGGGCACCCAGTTCACGACTGGCCCGGACGGCGACCTCTATCAGTTGCCTGACCAGCAGTTCGCAAACCTCTACTGGTTCCGCAAGGACTGGTTCGACCGTGAAGACCTGAAGGCAGCCTTCAAGGAAAAATACGGTTATGAACTCGGCGTGCCGGTCAACTGGTCCGCATATGAGGACATCGCCGAATTCTTCACCAAGGACGTTAAGGAAGTCGACGGCGTTCAGATCTATGGTCACATGGACTACGGCAAGCGCGCACCGGACCTCGGCTGGCGCATGACCGATGCCTGGCTGTCCATGGCGGGTGCAGGCGACAAGGGCGAGCCGAACGGCGTACCGGTTGACGAGTGGGGCATCCGCATGGAAGCCGGCACCTGTAACCCGGTTGGCGCTTCGGTTTCCCGCGGTGGTGCTGCAAACGGCCCGGCGGCCGTCTACGCGATCCGCAAGTGGGACGAATGGCTGCGCAACTACGCGCCTCCGGGTGCTGCCAGCTTCGACTTCTATCAGTCCCTGCCGGCTCTCAGCCAGGGCAACGTTGCCCAGCAGATCTTCTGGTACACCGCGTTCACCGCGGACATGGTGAAGCCGAAGTCCGAAGGCAACAACACGGTTGACGACGAAGGCACGCCGCTGTGGCGCATGGCTCCGAGCCCCCATGGTCCTTACTGGGAAGAAGGCCAGAAGGTCGGCTACCAGGACGTGGGTTCCTGGACCATCCTGAACTCCACTCCGGTGGATCGTGCGAAAGCAGCCTGGCTCTATGCCCAGTTCGTGGTTTCCAAGACGGTTGACGTGAAGAAGAGCCATGTCGGTCTCACCTTCATTCGCGACAGTACCGTGCGTCACGAGTCCTTCACCGAGCGTTCTCCGAAGCTCGGCGGCCTGGTCGAGTTCTATCGCTCGCCGGACCGTGTTGCCTGGTCCCCGACCGGCATCAACGTTCCGGACTATCCGAAGCTGGCCCAGATCTGGTGGCAGCAGATCGGTGACGTGAACTCCGGCGCGTTCACGCCGCAGGAAGCCATGGATCGTCTGGCACAGGAAATGGACATCGTCATGGCCCGCATGCAGCAGGCTGACGAACGCGCCAACGTCTACGGTGGCTGCGGTCCGCGTCTGAACGAAGAGTCGGATCCGCAAGAATGGCTGAACAAGCCGGGCGCACCGAAGGCAAAGCTCGAAAACGAGAAGCCGCAGGGCCAGACCGTGAACTACGACGAGCTGGTCGCACGCTGGGCTGAAAAGTAAACCTGAGCGCGACGTGCAAGGGCATCGTGTCTGCCATGCAGAACATGATGCCCGGGCACCCATCACCCAACAAACCGGACCGGGGCGTCTCCCCGGTCCACCACCGATCCGAAGCGACAGGGCGCGAAATCGATGTTTCGCCACTTGCACCTGTCCGGACGCGGGCGAAAAATAAATGTCTCTAGAACTTAAGAACGTCAGCAAGCGCGTTGCAGGCATCACCCATGTCAAGGAAACGAGCCTGACGCTGCATCCCGGTCACTTCAACGTTCTGCTTGGGGAAACCGGCTCGGGCAAGACCTCGCTGATCAAGCTGATGGCTGGTCTCGACAGCCTGGCGACAGGGCAGATCGTGCTCAATGGCAAGGACGTGTCCCGCCTTTCCGCGCAAAAGCGCAACATCAGCCTGGTGCACCAGTTTTTCGTCAACTACCCGCATATGTCTGTCTTCGACAACATCGCCTCGCCGCTGAAGGTTGCAGGTGTTGCCAGGTCGGAGATCGAAGGCCGGGTGGAAGAAGCGGCCAAGCTGATGAAGCTGAACCCGTATCTCAACCGCAAGCCGCATGAACTGTCGGGCGGCCAGCAGCAGCGCACCGCGCTGGCGCGGGCCATCGTCAAGGAAAGCGATGCGGTCTTCCTCGACGAACCGCTCGCCAACCTCGACTACAAGCTGCGCGAGGAACTGCGCGACCAGCTTCCGGAACTTTTTGCAGGCCGCGGCGCGGTCGTCGTCTACGCAACGTCCGAGCCTGAAGAGGCCCTTCTTCTGGGAGGGCACACGGCCCTCATGACCGACGGCAACGTGGTGCAGTTCGGCCCGACCGCCGACATCTATCGCAAGCCGAAGGATCTGGATGCCGCCAAGGTGTTCTCCAACCCGCCGATCAATGTCGCTCCGGTGACCAAGCGCGGAGACCTGGTGATCCTGAACGAGGTTACGAGCTGGCAGGCCACAGGTGCTGCGTCGGGTCTTCGGGATGGCGCCTACACCCTTGCGATCCGGCCCAATCACGTGATGCCGGTGGCAAGTGCGCATCATACCGTGAAGCTTGACGGACACGTACTGGTGACGGAGCTCAGCGGTTCGGAAAGCAGTGCCCATTTCGACATGGACGGCAACGCCTGGGTCTCTCTGTCACCCGGTGTTCATCCCTATTCCGTCGGCGAGGTCCACACTTTCTACCTGGATCCGAGCCATTGTTTCTTCTTTGCGCCTGACGGCCAGCTGGTCGCCTGAGGAGAGGACATCATGGCACAAATCAAACTCTCCAATCTGCGTCACAGCTACCAGCCCAACCCGGCGAGCGATGCGGATTACGCGCTGAAGAAGATCGACCTGACGTGGGATGACGGCGGCGCATATGCTCTGCTTGGCCCGTCGGGCTGCGGCAAGTCCACGCTGTTGAACATCATTTCCGGCCTGCTGGTTCCTTCTGAAGGCAAGATCCTGTTCAACGATCAGGACGTCACCTCGCTGCCGCCGGCAAAGCGCAATATCGCGCAGGTGTTCCAGTTTCCGGTCATCTACGACACGATGACCGTCTACGACAATCTGGCCTTTCCGCTCAGAAACCGCGGGCGGGACGAGGACACGGTCAAGCGCCGGGTCGCCGCGATCGCCGAAATGCTGGAAGTCAGCGACATGCTGAAGGTCCGGGCGGCAAATCTTTCGCCGGACAACAAGCAGAAGATCTCCATGGGCCGCGGCCTTATCCGCGAGGACGTCAACGTCGTCATGTTCGACGAGCCGCTGACGGTGATCGACCCGCATCTGAAATGGAAGCTGCGATCCAAGCTGAAAGAGCTTCATCAGCGGGTCAAGGCGACCATGATCTACGTGACGCACGACCAGACCGAAGCGCTGACCTTCGCCGACCAGGTGGTGGTGATGCAGGACGGTGAAGTCGTGCAGATCGGGACGCCAGTGGAGTTGTTCGAACGTCCGGCCCACACTTTCGTCGGTCACTTCATCGGCTCTCCGGGAATGAACGTCCTACCCTGCGACGTCCAGAACGGCGCCGCGTTCTTCCGCGGTGAAAAGGTCGCGCTGGAAGGCCCGGTGATTGCCGCCGGCGACGGCACGGCGGAGATCGGCGTCCGTCCGGAATTCGTCAAGGTGTCTGCCGACGGTGCAGGCATTGCGGCGAAGGTCCGCAAGGTTGCCGATATCGGCCGCCACAAGGTGGTTGAGGCGATCGCTCATGACATGCGTATCAACGCCATTCTGGAGGGCGAAGCGCCCAATGCCGGAGACGACGTGATGCTCGACTTCAAACAATCCCAGACGCGTCTCTACAAGGACGGCTGGCTGGCGAGCCAGCCTGAGGGAGGGGCCCGATGAAAACGCAAAATCAACGCGCCTGGTTCTTCGTAACCCCGGTGCTCATTCTTGTCGCCTTCAACGCGCTCATCCCGATGATGACCGTGGTGAACTACTCCGTTCAGGAAACCTTCGGCGACAACCTGTTCTTCTGGCAGGGTCTGGACTGGTTCGAGCAGGTGCTTCGCTCGGAGCGTTTTCACAATGCGCTCGGACGGCAGTTCCTGTTCACTTTCCTGATCCTGATTATCGAGGTGCCGCTTGGTGTCGCGATTGCGCTGTCCATGCCCAAGAAGGGGTTCTGGGTGCCGTTCTGCCTCGTCACCATGGCCTTGCCGATGCTGATCCCGTGGAACGTGGTCGGCGCGATGTGGAACATCTTCACCCTGCCGGACATCGGTCTACTCGGTTACTTCCTGAACCACACCCTGGGCATCTCCTATGACATGACCCAGAACCCGATCGCTGCCTGGGTGACGATCATCGTCATGGATGTCTGGCACTGGACGTCGCTGGTGGTGCTCCTGGCCTATGCCGGTCTGGTTTCGATCCCGAACGCCTATTATCAGGCGGCGGAAATCGATGGAGCCTCCCGGTGGGCGGTGTTCCGCTTCATCCAGTTGCCGAAGATGAAAACGGTGCTGACCATTGCCGTGCTGCTGCGCTTCATGGACAGCTTCAACATCTACACCGAGCCTTTCGTGTTGACGGGCGGTGGTCCGGGCAACTCCACGACGCTGCTCTCGATCGATCTCGTGAAGATCGCGCTGGGTCAGTTCGACCTTGGACCGGCAGCCGCCATGTCCCTCATCTACTTCGCCATCACGTTGTTCGCCTCCTGGCTGTTCTACACGCTGATGACGATGAACGATAACAAGTCCTGAGGAGAACCGTCATGCGCCTGAAAAGCCTGGTTCCCATCCTGTACATTCTCTTCCTGATGTTGCCGATCTACTGGCTCGTCGCGATGAGCTTCAAGACCACCAACGAGATCCTGTCCGGGTTCACCCTGTTCCCGCAGACCTGGACCTTCGCCAACTACATCGAGATCTTCACCGATCCGACCTGGTACTGGGGCTACATCAACTCGATCATCTACGTGACCATCAACACGGTCATTTCGATCACCGTCGCGCTGCCGGCAGCCTATGCATTCTCCCGCTATTCCTTCGTGGGCGACAAGCACCTGTTCTTCTGGCTGCTGACAAACCGTATGGCTCCGGCGGCCGTCTTCGCGCTGCCGTTCTTCCAGCTCTATTCCGCCGTCGGCCTGTTCGACACCCATCTTGCCGTTGCACTGGCACACTGCCTGTTCAACGTGCCGCTGGCGGTCTGGATCCTGGAGGGTTTCATGAGCGGGGTACCGAAGGAACTGGACGAAACCGCATATGTGGACGGCTATTCCTTCCCGCGCTTCTTCATGACGATCTTCCTGCCGGCCATCAAGTCCGGCGTCGGGGTGGCCGCCTTCTTCTGCTTCATGTTCTCCTGGGTGGAAATGCTGCTGTCCAAGACACTTACCGCCGTCGAGGCGAAACCCATTGCCGCCGTGATGACCCGAACCGCTTCCTCCGCCGGTTACGAACTGGGTCTGCTGGCGGCCGCCGGGACCCTGACCATCATTCCCGGCGCCATCGTCATCTATTTTGTCCGTAACTACATAGCCAAGGGCTTTGCCCTGGGGAGGGTATGATGCTCGGTTGGATGGCCTGGACCCTGCCGACGGCTCTGCTGTTCGTCGGTATATTCTCCGCAATCGGGGTGCTGACTGCTCTGGAAGTGAAATTTCCCGGTGGCGCTGCCCGGCGCGGTGTCCTGGGACTTGAAACGACCCGCGGCGACCGCCTCTTCATCACCTTGCTCGGAACGGCCTATATCTTCCTGGCCTGGCTTGGCCTGGTGGGCAACCCGCTCTGGTGGCCGCTCGCTCTGAGCATCGGTTGGGGCGTCTTCTGCTTCTGGAAAGTCTGATGTGAATAAAGGCGCGCGGGTTTCCCGCGCGCTTCGTCCATCAGGTGGTCACGATCAGGGGAGAAACCCGAACACCTTCGTCGACTAAAGACATAGTAATTTCCGATATTCTGGTGCATGAATAGATGCGTAAGCCACATCCATTCCGCAATCGGTGCAGGACTGTAATGAGAAAGCGTAAGAGCAACGAGTTTTTGACCGAAGTCGAACTGGAGTTCATGACCGAACTCTGGAAACTCGGCGAAGGTTCCGTGCGGGACATCCTTGCATGTCTGCCGCCGGAGAGAAAACTCGCCTATACGTCCTGCGCCACCATCATGCGGATCCTGGATGAAAAAGGCTTCGTGGACAGCCGCAAAGAAGGCAAGACATTCATCTATTCCCCTCGGCTGACCAGGGATACCTACCAGTCCCGATCTCTCCGAAACCTTTCAGAAAAACTGTTCGACGGCACACCGGCGTCCCTCGTGGCCCGACTTGTCGATGAATACGAACTATCGGGAGACGATCTGGAGGAAATCAGAGCGTTGCTGGACAGGAGGAGGACAGATGACGCTACTTAACCAGATTTTCGATATCTATATCGATCTGAACATCACACTGGCCATTACCGCAATGGTGTGGCTGAGCGCCAAACTTCTGCTGGCCCGTTCCGGCAAGAAGGTCGACTTTTCCGTACAGCTTGGGCTGCTGAACGGCTTGTTCGCCCTGATCCTGCTAACACCCTTCGCCGTCATGGGCTACCAGCACATGCTGTCGGCGGAGGTGGTCCCCCGGACCATGTCCGTCAACCTGGCCGATTACGCCGTGTCGCAGTACCTGCGTGGCGGCATCGCCATTTCGGCGGAAGACTTTCAGTCGCTGCTTGGACTGCGCACGCAGATCAGCGAAACGATCCTGACCCTGTCTACCGGTCTGGGTGCCGGGATTGCTTTGGCTTTCGTGGCCGGGTTCAGCTATTTCGCGCTGAAGCTTGTCGTCAGCTTCGTCCGATTGTACCGGGTGCTGGCAACCTGCCATGAATGGCGGAGCAATGGCCGTGTGCTGTTGCTGCTGTCGGATCGCGCAATGGTGCCGTTTTCCGCACGTGGGCTGAGGCGCCACTACGTGGTCATTCCGTCCGACCTGCTGGCCGAGCCGGAAGACCTGAAGCTGGTTCTCAAGCACGAGTTCCAGCATCTGCGCCAGGGCGATGTCACCTGGGAAATCGGGCTTGAACTGCTGCGCCCGCTGTTCTTCTGGAACCCGTTCTTCTACATGTGGAAGTCGGAAGTCGAGCGTCTGCGTGAACTGGCCTGCGATCAGAAGGTCGCCGAAAACGCCCATGTGGACCTGAGGTCCTATTGCATGTGTCTGCTCCGCGCCGCCCAGGCGGGGATCCGCAAGCGCCAGGACAAGGAAGCGCGCAAACGTTCCGTC
Organism: Labrenzia sp. PO1; assembly: GCF_012273635.1. Taxonomy (NCBI): domain Bacteria; kingdom Pseudomonadati; phylum Pseudomonadota; class Alphaproteobacteria; order Hyphomicrobiales; family Stappiaceae; genus Labrenzia; species Labrenzia sp. PO1. The sequence continues at coordinate 1,328,117 of NZ_JAAXCR010000001.1, read as the reverse complement.
GGGATCGCAGCCGTTGCCCTTTTGGAGGTGCAGGACAAGCTGCTTCGCCGTTCCCCGGCCGCGAAACTGCGCCGCCGCGTGGAGGCCTTGCTGGAGACCAATCGGGTTCGTCCTCATTGGGGCGTTACCTGCCTGGCCGTGCTGCCCATGGTGGCGGTGGTTTTCCTGTCGGCACTATCGATCCAGAAACCGGCGGACTGGAGCCAGGACCGGCTGATGCTGTCGGCCATCATCAATCTGGAACGCCTGGAAACCAGAAACGGTTCGAACGGGCAACAGGCCTATAATACCTTTGCGCAGCGCCCGCTGCGCTGAGTGATCCAGCACTGCTCCGGGCGGAAAGTCGTCCGGAGCAGGAGCATTTCCCCTCTGTTCCACAAACCTTGAGGCCTTTCTCCGACAGGCTACCTCGAGCTCCCGTTCGGGCTGCGCGTGCCTCGATTGCGGGTCATTCAAAAAATATCCATCTGGAAATCATTCGCCATTCAGGGGATTACTGATCCGTGCCTCCACAGGGGCGGTGCCTCGTGGCTGGCGAGAAATGAAGGTCATCGTCGGCGGCGGTGTCGGGCAATCCAGAGATCTTGAGCGCGTGCAAGAAACAGGTCCATTGAGGTCAGCCAAATCCATACGGATCAGGGGTCTTGTCCAGGGCGTCGGGTTTCGGCCGTTTGTCTGGCAGCTTGCAAGGGGCCTGGGTCTTGCCGGTCATGTGCTGAACGACGGCGAAGGTGTGCTGATCGAAGCAAGTGGTGACGAGCGCTCGCTTGACCTTTTTCTGAGCCGTCTGCAATCGGACGCGCCACTGCTGGCACGTATCGACCAGATTGTTGTGTCCGATCTGGCAGGTGCGCCCGATGCCGGAGATTTCAGAATTCTGCCGAGTGAAGAAGGCAAGGTCGCCACTGGCGTGGTGCCGGACGCCGCAACGTGTCCGGCCTGCCTGGCCGACATCCGCAACCCGGCCGACCGGCGTTACCGCTATGCCTTTGCCAATTGCACCCATTGCGGACCACGCCTGTCCATTCTACGGCACATTCCTTATGACCGGGCCTCGACAGCCATGGCGGCCTTCGAAATGTGCCGGGCGTGCCGCATCGAATATGAAGACCCGGCTGACCGACGCTTCCATGCCCAACCGATTGCCTGTCCGCAGTGTGGGCCGAAACTCTGGTTTGAAGACAAAGACGGACGAGCTGTTGATGGCGATCCTGTCGTCCTTGCCGCCGAGCGGCTCGGGCGCGGTGCCATTCTGGCGATCAAGGGTCTTGGCGGGTTTCAGATAGCGGTCGATGCAGGCAATCAGAGCGCCATTGAAAAGCTGAGGTTGCGCAAGCACCGTCCGGTGAAGCCACTCGCCCTTATGGCGCGGGATCTGGACCAGATCCGGGACTTCGCCTTGGCTGATGCAAAAGAGGTGGCGCTGCTGGAAAGCCCGGCGGCACCGATCGTTCTACTCAAGAAAGCGGGCGCACCACTGGCGTCCGGTATCGCCGGTCCGTTCGACCGCCTGGGTGTCATGCTGCCGAACACCCCCTTGCACCATCTGCTGATGGCCGAGCTGAAGGGGCCGATCGTGCTGACCTCCGGAAATCTTTCCGAGAACCCGCAGGAAACACAAAACGAATGTGCCCGGCACAACCTTGCAGGCATTGTCGACGGGTTCCTGATGCACAACCGCGACGTGGTCAACCGGCTGGATGACAGCGTCGTTCGTCAGGATCGATCCGGCGTTTCCATCCTGCGCCGCGCGCGCGGATACGCTCCGTCGCCGATCCGTCTGCCCATTTCTTTCGAGGGGGCGCCGAAGGTTCTTGCTTTTGGGGGAGAGCTGAAGGCGACCTTCTGCCTTCTCGACGGCCGCAATGCAGTCCTGTCGCAGCATATCGGCGATCTTGAAAACGCGCCGACCCTTGCGGACTACAAGAAGATGCTGAGGCTCTATCTGGACCTCTACCAGTTCGAACCTGATATTGTCGCCGTCGATGCACATCCGCAATATCTGTCGACGCGGACCGGCGAAGACTTTGCTCAGGAGCGTGGCCTGCCGCTGGTTCGGGTGCAGCATCACCATGCGCATCTTGCGGCCTGTCTGGCTGACCAGGGGCAAGACAAGGCGATGACCGGGAACGTTCATGCCGTTGTTCTGGACGGGCTAGGCTGGGGTGCGGACGGGACGGTTTGGGGCGGTGAAATCCTGCAGGGAGGCTACGGCGGCTTCGTGCGGCGTGGCCATTTCCGGCAAGTGCCGTTGCCGGGAGGAGAGGCTGCAAACCGGGAGCCGTGGCGCAATCTGGCAGCGCAATTGTTTACTGCCTTTGGAGTGAACTACCGCGCCAACCTGGTGGGAACCGGTCTGGAAACCAGGTTTGCCGGCCATCAGGCAAAGCTGCTTGGTCAGATGATGCAGAAAGGTGTCAACGCACCGATGACGTCCTCTGCCGGGCGACTGTTTGATGCGGTGGCTGCCGCGCTTGATATTTGTCCGGACAAGCAAGGTTTCGAAGGTGAGGCTGCGATGCAGCTGGAGGTACTGGCGCGAGGCTCCGTGGCTGGCAAGGAAGGATATCCGGTGGAGGTGACGACGTCGGAGACCGTATTGCTGTCGTTCGACAAGGTCTGGCCTGCGCTTCTTGGCGATCTCAAATCGGGGGTGAAGCATGAGACTATCTCCGCGCGCTTTCACCAGGGCCTGATCGACGGCCTTGCGCGCGGCCTGTCGGCTGCGGGCGCAAGACCATCCGGCAAGGTCGTTCTTTCCGGTGGCGTTTTCCAGAACGCCTTCTTGCGCGACGGCCTGACCGAGAAGCTGGAAGCCGATGGCTACACCGTTCTCAACCACAAAAGTGTGCCCGCCAACGATGGCGGCCTTGCGCTCGGTCAGGCGGTGATCGCGGCAAATTTGCAAGCGCCCTGAACCTTCGATGACTGATTTTTTGCCCTGACTGAAGGTCCTTGAACGCGCCTTATTCAGCAGGATCGACTGATAGGCCATCAGGTACCATCTGCCCCGATTTTAAGCAGGTTGATCTTCCTCAAAGACGTTTTCCTGCAAGTCTGGAAGCGTGGAACTACTCGGAAATTTCACAAGTGTATTGCGGGTCGTTGCCATCATGTGCTGCAGTCCGGTTTGATCTCAAATCGATTTAGCGGCAGGGCGCAACACCAGCCAATCGCGCCGGACGGAACGGTCATCGCCTACGCGGGTGCAATCTGCTTTGGGTATCAGGAGGGAGGGGCCATGGACAACGGGCACAAGACCGGGAACGGGGTCTCCACGGCCATCTGCGGAACCGCGCCTGTTCCTGCCGAAGAGATCGAAGCGATCTGCGCGCAATTTGGCAACGACAAGCACCGAATGCTCGACATCCTGCGCGAGGTGCAGGACCGCTACCGCTGCATCGCCCCGGCCACCATGGACCATATTGCCGCCGCTACCGGTCTCACCCGGATCGAGGTGGAGGGCGTTGCCAGCTTCTATTCCTTCCTCTCCCTGGCGCCGAAAGGCAGGGTCACCATTCGGCTGTGTGACGATATCGTTGACCGGTTCTCCGGGGTGTCAGAGGTTGCCTGTGTTTTTGAAGAGGAGCTTGGGCTCAAAATCGGCGAAACCAGCAACGACGGTGCGTTTTCGCTGGAATACACTCCTTGCATCGGCATGTGCGATCAGGCACCGGCCGCGATGGTCAACGACATCGTCCTGACGAAACTGACGCCGGAGACCGCGCGCAGCGCTGCGCAGGCGCTGAAGGCGGGCCGAAGCCCGGAGCAGTTGATCAGCGAAAGGTTCGAGGCGCTGACACCTTCCGAACGCGCCTTGCATATGGTCGACAACAACATCCGCCATGCGGGTGAAGTGCTGTTGGGGCCTGTTCCAGAAGACGCCGGGCTTGCCAAGGCGGCCACGATAACCCCGACGCAGATCATCTCCGCGATCGAGGAAAGCGGGTTGCGCGGCTGTGGCGGTGCAGGCTTTACCACCGGCCGCAAGTGGCGGTTCGCGGCCAGTGAACGTGCCGAGAAGCACTTCGTCATCTGCAATGCCGATGAAGGCGAACCGGGCACTTTCAAGGACCGCGTTCTCCTGACCGAACGGCCGCATCTCCTGATCGAAGGCATGACTATAGCGGCAAGGGCTGTCGGTGCGCGCGAGGGTATCCTTTATCTGCGCGGCGAATATGTCTATCTGCGCGAGCTTCTGCTTCAGGTTCTGGAAGAACGACGCCGGCGCGGTCTTCTCGGCAAGGACATTCTGGGCGTTAAGGGCTTTGATTTCGATATCCGCCTGCAGCTTGGCGCGGGCGCCTACATCTGTGGCGAGGAAGGTGCGCTTATCAGCTCCTGCGAGGGTCTGCCGGGCGAACCCAAGACGCGGCCGCCGTTCCCGGTTAACCGCGGCTATCTCGGGTATCCGACGGTGGTCAACAACGTGGAGACCTTCTGTCATGCCGCGCGCATTCTCGACAAGGGGGCGGCATGGTTCAATGCCATGGGCATGGAAGGCTCGCACGGCACCAAGCTCTTCTCCGTCTGTGGCGATTGCCTGAACCCGGGTATCTATGAACTGCCTTACGGACACACGGTCCGGGAACTGCTGGCGATGGTCGGCGGCGAGGATGCCGCCGCGGTTCAGGTTGGCGGACCGAGCGGCACGATGATCGCCCGCGACAGCTTTCACCGCAAACTGACGTTCGACGACCTTGCGACCGGCGGGGCGGTCATTGTCTTCAACGGCGAGCGCAACGTTCTGGAAATCGTCGAATACTACATGTCCTTCTTCGTGCATGAGAGCTGCGGCTACTGCACGCCTTGCCGGGTCGGCAATGTCTTCCTGCAGAAGGCGATCCAGAAGTTCCGCAAGGGGCTCGCGAACCCGGAGGACATCGACTACCTCAAGGACCTCTCCGGTACGATCATCGAGACCAGCCGCTGCGGTCTCGGCATGACGTCTCCCAACCCGGTTCTCACCACCTTGAAGAACTTTCCGCTGGTCTATTCGGCGGTGATCAAGCCGAGCAAGGACGGCATCCGCGATACGTTCGACATCCAGTCGGCCATCGACGGGGCACGCAAGATCGCCAAGCGCCGCTCCTATATCTTCGACAAGGATTTCACCCAATGAGCGGCACGAAGAGAGAGACTGGCTTCACCTTCACCATCGACGGGGTGGAGATCACCGCCTACGCGGGCCAGACCATCATGGAAGCGGCCGACGAAGCCGGGGTCTATATCCCGCGCCTGTGCGATCACGAAGGCCTGCGCCATCAGGGCAGTTGCCGGGTCTGCACGGTGAAGGCGGGCGGGCGCAGCGTTGCCGCCTGCACCCAGCCGGCGGCGCCGGGGCAGGCGGTGGAAAACGAGACACCGCGCCTGACCAAGATGCGCCGCGACCTGGTGGAAATGCTGTTTCATGAGGGCAATCACCTTTGCCCGATCTGCGAGGCCAGTGGCAATTGCGAGCTTCAGGCGATGGCCTACAGGCTGGACATGACGGAAGCCACCAGGTTTCCCTATCTGGAACCGTGCCGGGCGCTGGATGCTTCCCATCCCGACATCGCGCTGGACACCAACCGCTGCATTTCCTGCGGACGCTGCATCCGCGCGTCTCAGGACGTCGATGGCAAGGGCATCTTCGGTTATGTCGGACGGGGCATTCATCGTCGGGTCGCGGTCAACGGCGAGAACCTTGCCGATACCGATGCGGAGGTGACCGATCACGCGATTTCGGCGGAGGTCTGCCCGGTCGGCTGCATCATCCGCAAGCGCGTCGGTTTCGCCGTTCCCATCGGCGAGCGGGAATTCGATCATGGCCTGATCGGTCACGACATCGAGGAGAAGCGCAAATGAGCGAGCTGCCCAAGGCCCGGATCGCGACCGCTTCTCTTGCCGGCTGTTTCGGCTGTCACATGGCGATCCTGGATATCGACGAGCGCCTGATCGAACTGATGCAGCTTGTCGACGTCGACCGCTCGCCGCTTACCGACAAGAAGCGCTTCACCCAGCGGTGCGACATCGGCATCATCGAGGGCGGCTGCTGCAACGAGGAAAATGTGCATGTGCTGCATGACTTCCGGCGCAACTGCGATGTGCTGATCGCGCTCGGCCAATGCGCGATCATGGGTGGGCTGCCGGCCATGCGCAACGCGATCATGCATTCCGATGCGCCGCTGCGCGAGTGTCTGGACGAGGCCTATATCACCGGCAAGTACATCCGCAACACGACCCACAACGTGCCCAACGACCCGGCTCTCCCGCTGCTTCTGGACGAGGTTTATCCGTGTTCCCAGGTGGTGGAGATCGACTACCAGATCCCCGGCTGTGCACCCAGTGGGGACATCATCTTCGACACGCTTTCCAAGCTGCTGACCGGCAAGTTCCGGGGCTTCGAGCGTGAAATGATCAAGTTCGACTGAGGGTGATGGCGATGACTGAACCCAGACTGATTGAAATCTCTCCCGTTACCCGCGTGGAAGGCCACGGCAAGGTGACGATCCACCTCAATGCGGAAAACGAAGTGGATGAAGCCCGGCTGCACATTGTCGAATTTCGCGGCTTCGAGCGGTTCATCCGAGGCCGGCTGATGTGGGAAGTGCCGGTGATCGTGCAGCGGCTTTGCGGCATTTGCCCTGTCAGCCACCATCTGGCGGCAGCGAAAGCCATGGACATGATCGCCGGTGTCGACCAGTTGACGCCGACGGCGGAAAAGATGCGCCGGCTGATGCATTACGGCCAGGTGATGCAGTCCCACGTGCTGCACTTCTTCCACCTGGCAGCGCCCGATCTTCTGTTCGGCTTCGGTGCGCCTGCGGAAAAGCGCAACATCTTCGAGGTGATCAAGGAGAATCCGGAACTCGGCAAGCGCGCCGTCCTGATGCGCAAATACGGGCAGGAAATCATCGAGGCGACGGCAGGCAAGAAGGTGCACGGCACCGGCGCCATTCCCGGTGGTATCAACCGAAACCTGCCCATTGAACGGCGGGATCATTTTCTTGCCTCGGTGGACCAGATGATCGAATGGTCCCTGGATGCGGTGAAACTCGCCAGGAACTACACACTGGAGCATGAAGACCTGGTCGCCGAGTTCGGTTCGTTCCCCTCCAACTACATGTCACTGGTGCGCGAGAGCGACGGGGCGCTTGATCTCTATCACGGCAACCTGCGGGCTCTCAGCTCCACCGGAGACATGATCTTCGATCAGGTGCCTTACACGAAATATCACGAGCTGATTGTCGAGGACGTGCGCTCTTGGTCGTACATGAAATTCCCTTTCATCACGACGCTTGGTCCGGATGTCGGCTGGTATCGGGTCGGGCCATTGGCACGCATGAACACGGCTGCCTTCATCGACACGCCTCTCGCCGATGCAGCCCTGAAAGACCTCAAGGCCGTGACGTGCGGTACGCCGAACAATTCCACGCTGGCCAATCACTGGGCGCGGATGATCGAGGTTCTGCATTGCGTGGAGAAGATCCGGGAGCTTCTGAACGACCCGGATCTGCAAGGAACGGATCTGATTGCCAAGGGGGACCGGCGCGAGGAAGGCATCGGCGTGATCGAGGCTCCGCGTGGCAACCTCATCCACCATTACAAGGTCGATGAACATGACCAGGTTACCTATTGCAACCTGATCGTCTCCACGACCCATAACAACGAGGGCATGAACCGCGCGGTGAAGGATGTTGCGGTCAAGCATCTTTCCGGCAAGGAGCAGATCACCGAGGGCATGCTCAACCATGTCGAAGTCGCGATCCGCGCCTATGATCCATGCCTTTCGTGTGCCACCCACGCTCTCGGTCAGATGCCGCTGCAGGTAGAGCTGTTCAATGCGGATGGCGCGTTGGTCGACAGCCGGACGCAGTGTGTGTGAGCGTGGGAGGTTCGACGATATGACAGCCTCTCAGATCGTCCACCCGGACGCAGCAAAGCGGAGATCCGGGATCGGCGAGTTCGATACTCTCTTTCGGGAAATGAATTGCCGAGAAATCTGTGCCTCCCCGATCCCGGCTCGCGCTGCGCTTGGCCGGGATGACGCTGGAAAGGGTTTTTGTAGGAACTCTGAAGAGAGGACGTCTTCATGCTTCTGATCGGATATGGCAATCCCGGGCGGGGCGATGACGGGCTTGGGCCGGCCTTGTCCGAGGCTATCGCCGTGCGCGGATTGCCGGGGTTGGAGGTCGATACCGATTATCAGCTCGTCGCCGAACATGCGCTGGCGGTCTCAGAGCACGATGTGGTGATCTTCGTTGACGCGGAGATCGGTGCCGCGGGACCTTATTCGTTCCGGGAAATCGCGCCGGGTGCACCGGAAGTGCTTGGCAGCCACAGTCTGATTCCGCAGACTGTTCTGGCTCTTTGCGATACCCTTTATGGCGCCCGACCGAAAGCCTTCGTGCTTGGTATCTCCGGCTATGAATTCGGTGAGGTAAAGGAAGGGCTGTCCGACAAGGCAGCTGCCAATCTGGCTGCAGCCGAGGCTTTCTTGCTGGAGTGGCTGCAAAAGGCAGATCAGCAGAGGGAGGCAGCCCATGCATGAAATGTCACTTTGCGAGAGCATACTCGACATTTTGAAGGATCAGGCGGCGAAGGATAGCTTTACCCGGGTGAAGCGGGTCGCGGTCGACATCGGACCGCTGTCTTGCGTCGAACCAGAGGCGCTGAAATTCGGATTCGACGTCGTCATGCGGGGCTCACTCGCCGAAGGCGCCATTCTGGAAATTTCCAGGCCTTCAGCCGAGGCGCTATGTCTTTCCTGTTTCAAGACCGTGCAGCTGAACACACGGTTCGATTGCTGCCCGGAATGTGGTTCGGAAGCCCTGCAGGTTGTCAGCGGGGAAGAGCTGAAGATCCGGGAACTGGAGGTGGTGTGATGTGTACGGTATGCGGTTGCAGCGGGTCTCACGAACATGACCATGAGCATCACCATGGACACGCCCATTCACATGACGCAGGTCATGTCCATTTCGGCGAAGGGGAAGCCGGCGTTTCCGTTCCGGGCATGAGCCAGGCACGGCTGATCCAGATCGAAACCGATATTCTGGGCAAGAACAATTCCTATGCGGACAACAATCGTGCCTTGCTGGCCGCAAAAGGCGTTCTGGCACTCAATCTTGTTTCAAGCCCCGGCTCCGGCAAGACAACGCTGCTTGTCGAAACCTTGAAGCGGATGGCGGGCAGGATCCCGGCTGCGGTCATCGAAGGTGATCAGCAGACGTCAAACGATGCCGAGCGGATCCGGGAAACGGGAGTACCTGCCATTCAGATCAACACCGGCAAGGGGTGCCATCTGGATGCACATATGGTCGGTCATGCCTTGGAGAAGTTGCCGCTGGACGAAGGCAGCGTGCTTTTCATCGAGAATGTCGGCAACCTGGTCTGTCCTGCGGCATTCGATCTCGGTGAAGCCCTCAAGGTGGTGATCCTTTCGGTGACTGAAGGCGAGGACAAGCCGCTGAAATACCCCGATATCTTCGCCAACGCCGACCTGATGATCCTCAACAAGACCGACCTTCTGCCGCATGTCGATTTTTGCGTCGGCGCGGCGATCAGGAATGCACGACGGGTCAATCACAAGATCCAGGTCCTACAAGTGTCGGCGCGCACTGGCGGTGGCCTGGAAGGCTGGCTAGTCTGGCTGGACGGTGCCTTGAAGACGCAGGCAGCGCACGCACGCGGTCTTGCTGCGGAATAGGAGTTCTCCGTCATGTGTCTCGCCATTCCCGCAAGGGTGGTTTCCGTCGATAGCGACGACATGGCAACCGTCGCTCTGGAAGGGATCCGGAAACCGGTCTCGACAGCTCTCCTGGAGGAGGTGGCCGTTGGCGACTATGTGCTCGTCCATGTCGGCTATGCCCTGCACAAGCTCAGCGAGGAGGAAGCCGAACGGACCCTTCAGCTTATGGCGGAAGCCGGTGTTCTTGCCGTGGAGCTGGAGGAGATGGCGGGCGAGCCGGTGGTGGGGACGGGCGCATGAAATACATCAAGGAATTTCGGGACGGCAAACTGGCGCAAAAGCTTGCCCTTGCAATCCGGCAGGAAGCTGATCCGGACCGGCGTTACCATCTGATGGAATTTTGCGGTGGGCATACTCACGCCATTTTCCGTTACGGAGTGCAGGATCTGGTTCCGCAAAATGTCGAGTATGTGCATGGGCCGGGCTGCCCGGTCTGTGTCTTGCCGGTACGGCGTCTCGATGATGCGATCGAGCTGGCACTGAAGTCGAATGTTATCCTGACCACCTATGGCGACATGATGCGGGTGCCGGGCACCAAGCAGAAGAGCCTGATCCGGGCCAAGGCCGAAGGCGCCGATATCCGGATGGTCTATTCGACCCAGGATGCGCTGCGGATTGCGCGCGAAAATCCGCAACGGCAGGTGGTCTTTTTCGCCATCGGCTTCGAGACGACGACGCCGCCAACGGCGGTCGCGATCCTGCAGGCAAAGGCGGAAGGCCTGAAGAATTTCTCCGTCTTCTGCAATCACGTTCTGACACCGCCTGCCATCGCCCATATCGTCAACGCTCCGGCAGAGCCAGGGGAGCCGCCGGTTAAGATTGACGGTTTCCTTGGGCCTTCTCACGTCAGTTCGGTCATCGGTTGGGCGCCGTACCAACCGGCAGCGCGGGACTTCAGGAAACCCGTCGTCATTGCCGGCTTTGAGCCGCTCGACGTGATGCAGTCGACCCTGATGCTGATCCGCCAGATCAACGAAGGCCGGCATGAAGTGGAAAACCAGTACACCCGGGTCGTCACGAAGGAAGGCAATCGCAAGGCCCAACGGCTGGTTGACGACGTTTTGGAGTTGCGCCGGACCTTTGAATGGCGCGGGCTGGGCTATGTTCCTGACAGTGCCCTGAAAATCCGAGAAGCCTATGTCGACTTCGATGCCGAAGAGCGTTTTGCACTCAGCCCGAAGGAGTCGCGCGAAGTCAAATCCTGCGAATGTCCCGCGATCCTGCGCGGAGTGAAGAAGCCCACGGAATGCAAGCTGTTCGGCACGGTTTGCACGCCGGACAATCCTATGGGGGCCTGCATGGTTTCCTCTGAAGGTGCCTGCGCCGCATACTGGACCTATGGCCGCAAGCGCGAGGCGATTGCCGCCGCCAAGGGAGCCGCGGCGTGACCAGCATCGATCCGCAGGCAAAATTCCGTACCGGCGCTGTCGACATGACCCATGGCGGCGGCGGCCGGGCCATGGCCGTCCTGATCGAGGACCTGTTTCACCGGCATCTGAAAAATACAATCCTGGACCAGGGCCATGATGCGGCGGTGCTTGAAGTGCCGCCAGGTCGTCTTGTCATGTCGACCGATGCCCATGTGATCTCGCCGCTGTTCTTTCCAGGTGGCGATATCGGATCGCTGTCGGTCCATGGCACCTTGAACGATGTAGCCATGGCCGGTGCGAGGCCGGTGTCGCTCACCGCGAGCTTCATACTGGAAGAAGGGTTCCCGCTGGCAGATCTGGAACGCATTGTCATATCCATGGCGCGCGCTGCCCGTGAAGCCGGAGTGCCGGTGGTTTCCGGCGATACCAAGGTGGTTGAAAAGGGGAAGGGCGACGGGGTCTTCATCACAACGACCGGTGTTGGCGTTCTGCCGGAAGGCGTTTCGATTTCTCCCGCTGCGGCCAAGCCAGGTCAGGCAGTTCTCCTGTCCGGCACTATTGGCGATCATGGTGTTGCCATCCTGTCGAAACGGGAAAACCTGACCTTCGAAACCGAAATCCAGTCCGACAGTGCAGCGCTGCATGGCCTCGTCGGTTCGATGGTCGACGCGGTGCCGGGCATTTCGGTTCTGCGGGATCCGACCAGGGGGGGACTGGCAGCTGCGCTGAACGAAATCGCTCATGCTTCGAAGGTTGGCGTGATGCTCGACGAGGGTGAGATCCCTGTTCGCCCGGATGTGGAAGGGGCCTGCGAGCTGCTCGGTCTCGACCCGCTTTATGTCGCCAATGAAGGCAAGCTGATCTGCATCTGCGAGGCGTCTGATGCAGACCGGTTGCTGGAGATCATGAAGGCTCACCCGCTGGGTCAGAACGCTGCGAAGATCGGCGAAATCGTGGAGGACACCGATTGCATGGTGGTCATGAAGACCGGCTTCGGCGGCTCCCGTGTTGTCGACTGGCTCTCGGGCGAGCAACTGCCGCGCATCTGCTGAGGGCCGCATTGGCCCCAAGGCTTTTTCCCAATCCGATGCTTGTCATCCCGGTTTGGCGCAGCCAGGACGGGATCCGGTACACACCGGCCTTTGTGTTCCTCCAGAAGAGGCTGCTTTGTTTTCTCAGCCAGGGACTTGAGAGGACGCGCTCGCAGCGCGACTCATGACCGGGTTCCGGATCTGCGGGCGGCTGCGCCTTCCTGGTCCGGAATGAGGGTGAGGGGGTAAGAAGATTGGTGGAGCTTGTCCCTATCCGCCCTTTACCTTCAGCTTGCCATTGTCCTTCTTGTCCTGGCCATCATTGGCCCATGTGATGCGCAGGTCCAGGCGGGACTGGTCGTCTTCCGTGGTGGCTGTCACCCTGATGGCCAGCAGACCTTTCGGGTGCAGGGTAATCTCGCCGGTGTCGTCACCGAATTGCAGCTCGCCCTTGGCGATGCCACGCTTGACGGCGTCGAGCAGTTTCTGGATCGATTTCCTGTCCTGCAGGGACTGGTGCCGGAAACGGCCCTTGCGTTCCATCATGACGACAATCCGTGTTGCTGGAGAATGTGCGCCGGATTGAACAGCTTGGCGTGGGGATAATCCCGGCTGATGCCGACGATGTTGCCATCCGGGCAGATGATCGTGGCGCCGGTGCCAATGCCTTCAAGGCCTTCGGAGCTTCTGGAATGCCGGTCGAGCGTGATGTCCGCTTCCAGATGCAAGAGGCCGTGCTTGGACGTCAGCTCCTGTCCGCTGTGCCTGTTGACGTGCCCCTGTACCAGCATCCTGATGCCGGCAAGATGGAGATCGTCTACGCCGGTTTCGGTCAGGGGATGGTCCACATCCCGGTATTTCGTGCGCATCAGATTGGCGATGGTGCCGGAGTAGAACACGAAGGGATCCTTCCGGCTTTCCTTCCGAAAGCGGCGATTGACGTGGGCCACACCTTTTGCCGAAATCTGGGACGCCATGTGATCATCGATACCGGCATGCACGAACAGCAACGATCCGCTCTGATGCACGGCCTTGAGGCTTTGAAAGAACCAGGCGTAGCGTCCGCCGGGTTCAACGAAGAGTTCCCGGCATTTGAGCGCGGCAGCATACAGCTGACGAATGGTAAGGCCGACTTCGGCGGCGTGTTCCGCGAACTTGTCCGCCTTCTTCTTGAGCCGCTGCATTTCCTTGCGGATGGCCGCGTCACTCAGATAGCGTGAGGCTGCCTTCGGAAATTGTCTGGTCCACTTCTTTCCCGGAACCATCAGCGATAGGCAGGTTTCCTCGTCGGGCAGCATGGCGAGGTTGGCCGAGCTGCCGACATACCGCTCGTGTACTTCCTTCAAGAGCGGCATCACCTTCTTGCCCATGCGAACGAACATATGGGCGTTGAGCGAGCTGCGCTTGACCGTCAGGGCTTCGAGACCGAGGTAAAGCCGCAGGTCGTGGTTGCCGGCGAGGATGACGACATCGGCGCCGGTTTTCAGAAGGGCGCTGAGGCTGTCGAGAAGGTCCAGATTGCTGGGGCCCTTGTCCAGGCAATCGCCACCGATGATGAACTGGCAGCTTCGGCCGAAGGGCGTCAGGTGAAAGTCGCTCAGACCATCTCCATTGCGCTGGATTGCCCGTGCCGCCGTCAGGGATCTCAACAGGCTTTCCGCATCCGCATGCAGGTCGGAAATGAAGATCACCGGCTTTTCCGGCCAGTCCCAGGGGCCAAGAGCATTTGCCCGGGCAAGGCTGCCGACAACACCGGGAAGGGTGCTTTCGGTGGTGAACTGGCCGAGGCGCAGATTCCCGATGGGCGCCAGTGGCCAGGGGACACAACTTTCGGGCAGGCCGAGATCAATGGCTTCCGCCTGGTCCATCGGCGGCAGAAGCGGGGTCAGTGGCAGATGGGTCATCATGGCAGCAATCCGGTTCAATCCGTTGCGGTTTCAAGAGGCTGGCGCTGTTTCCAGTCGCCGCCGTGGTGCGTCCAGGTGCCGTTCTCGTCCAGTTTCAGGACTAGGGCACGGGCGTGGTGCATGCTGAGCTGGCGGATCTGGTCGAACGACAGAACGCCGAGGCAGTGGGCGGCATGGCGTATGGAAGCGCCGTGTCCGACGAAGATCCGGGCATTAGGCCCTGCCTCGTCATCCAGATCTGTCATCTTCTGATCCATGAACGCAGCCACCCGCTGTCCGGCTTCCATCAGGCTCTCAGCGCCCTGGACCGGCAGTCTGTGGTGGCTGTTCGACTTCCAGTCGCCCGGCAGCGAGGCGGTGCGTGGATCGTCTGCTATCACCTGCTCGATTTCCCGCAAGGTCAGGTTGGCAAGGGCACCGACACTGCGTTCGGCGAGAGCTTCATCCTCGGTGATCGTGAAGTCCGATCCGAGGACTTCACCAAGCGACTGGCCAAGAAGCGCTGCCGTCTGCCAGGCTCTGAGCTGGCGTGAACACAAGATCTCCGGTGCCAGCCGGATGCCTTCCTGCCGCGCGATGTCTGCAATCTCGGCGCCAAGTTCTTGTGCCTGCACCTTGCCAGCATCGGTCAGGCCATAGGGCTGCAGGGCACTCGGCGTGTCCGGTTTTTGATTGTAAGCGCCATGACGCACCAGGATGGCGAAGCGGTCTGTCATGGCGTTTGTCCCAGCAGCTCTGCACCGGCTTCAAACAGGGCGTCGAAATCGATCAGTCCCTTCACTTCCCACACCTGAACACCTTCGAGCGCCCCCAGATAGGCCTCTGTGTCGAGCGGTGTTTTCATCGGCCAGAACGGGCCTTGCGGCGTCTGGTAGAACGGGCCGGGGTTCTTCATGATCGCCGACAGAAGATCCGGCCGGTCCTTCAGATCCGTCTTGCTTACTTCGGTCGCGTCGGCGCTGTCGCGGGACCAGTTCAACACCCAGAAATCTGTCAGGCGCGCATCGTGGGAAATGCGCCCGGGACCATAGATGTCATCGATGAAGAGGTCGTATTTTTCTTCCAGGTGCCAGAGTTCGTCCGGTTCCAGGTTGCGCAGTTCCTCCTCGCGCTCCTCGTCGATAAGACCGGTCAGCCGTGCATTGGTGACGATGGTGCCCGGGTTGATGCGCGGCAGCTTCGGAATGCCGAGCGCATCGGTACTGTTGCCGGCATTGCGCACGAGAAGGCGGTCGTTGGTGACATACTGCGTGCCGGTGAGCTCCATCAGGCGCAACATCGAGGTGGACTTGCCGCCGCCGGAAAGGCCCGATATCGCAAGCCCCCTGTTGGGGGTGCGGACAGCCGCTGCATGACAGGCGACCCACCCCTGCCGCTGGAAGTGATTGAGAAACTGGGTGTTGATGAAGTTGATCACCTGGTTGGGGTGATCGTCCGTAGGGCCAAAGGCGATCGCCCAGTCGGGGGATTGCAGGAACTGCAGACCCGTGCGGACCTTCAGGATCAGGCGCCCGTTTTCAAGGTCGCAGACCGCATCCTTGCGGCCGGACTTTCCCGTTTCCCGCTCCCAGTCGGTGTACTCCGGGTCGAAGGGCAGTTCCATGGATCCGAGCACATGGACGATCCTGTCCGGTTCGCTCGGCGCGGAAATCACATGCTGGAAATAGCGCAGCAATTCGGCCAGAAGCGCCGAAGAGGTGCATCTTACCTCGACCACATGGCCGCCGACCGTGAGGCACACCGGATCGCAGTTTCGCGTTTCCCGAGCCGGGGAAAGAGCGTCCACAACGTCCTGGACGGTTATGCCGGTCATCCGCGCACCTTTTCAATTACATGGTTGGCGTAAAGCTTGGCAGCGTCGATGCCGGCGCCTTCCAGAGCTCCCTTGAAACCACCGAAGGCCGAGACCTCAAACACGACCGGTCCGTTGTCCGTCAGGCCGACATCCACGGTGGTGAAGTCGAGATCGAACGGTTCCTGCGCGCGGCGCGCCAGTTCGATCAGGTCGGCATCAGGTTCGAACGGTTCGTATTTGCCGCCGTGAAGGATGGTCGTGTTCCAGCTGTTTGTCTGGGCAACGCGGGCATAGGTGCCGAGATAGGACCCGCCGAGGAAAACCATGCCGAGGTCCCTGCCGGAAAGATTGACCTTCTTCTGCAGGTACATCACCGGATTGTCGGCCTTGAACGCGGCAATCTTGTGCCGGAGGGCTGCTTCGCCTTCAGTGGCATCCATCAGCGTCATGCCGCGGGCCTTTGTCGAAAACAGGGGCTTGAACACCGCACTGCCGAACCGCAGGACGGCGGCCAGTGCTTCGTCTTCGCTTTCGCTCACGCAGGTGGCTGGCATGGGAATGCCTGCATTGGCCAGGGTCACGGTGCAGCTCAGCCGGTTGACCAGGCCGAGAATGGACCTTGTGCTGGAAAAGACCTTGGTGCCGCTGGCCTCGGCAAGGCGCAACATCTCCAGCCGGTCCAGCGTTGCGGGGCTGTAGGTCTGGCTGATCTTCTTGGCCACGATGCCGTCGAGGCTGCAAAGATCGATCTGCCCAGCCATCAGCGCCCTGGCTTCCAGATCCAGAACGACGTCGGCCATGTCGACCACGCAGCGAAAACCTGTTTGTGCTTCCAGGGCGTCCGCCAGAACTTCCGTCGACCATTTGCCGGGTATGCCGACAACGCCGATCCTGAGGTCAGTCAACGAAGATCTCCTTCATTTGCAGGCGGAACCGGGCCTCGGCGCCAGGCGGGCAGGCAAGGGCCTGTTCGATCAGGTAGCGGGCACGCAGCCACATGCGCCGGGCATGGGACTTGTCCAGAATGAACCGCGTCGACGTGGCAAAGGACCGGGCAAGGCCAAGGGCAAGCCGATATTCGAACGTGTCGTCACCCTGCTTGCGGGCGAAGGCTCTTACGGATTTGTAGAATGCGAGAGAGACATCGCTGATCCGCCGACGTGTTTCCCTGTCGAGCACCTGAAGCCGGTAGTTCGAAACCATGAACACGGACACGTCCTGAACGTAGTCCATGTAGCGGGAGCGATGCAGATCGACGAAGTGGATCCGGTTCTCGCCGGGGTCGTAGATGATGTTGTCGACGTTGAAGTCACCGTGGATATAGACGGAAAAGGGAGCGGTTACCCTTGCCTCGCGGTCGGCTGCCTGGGTGATCAGGGCGTCGAGCGAGGGAAGGGTCTCTCCCGCGAAATGGATGCCGGTTTCCTTGAATTCCGGGTGAACCCTGCGGACGTCTCCAAGGCGTTTGCCAAGTTGCTGCATGCTGCCGAGATCCGCCGGTTCTGCAGTCCGCGTCTGCTTCCAGACGTCTTTCAGCGTGCGGGAAAGACTGGCAAGTGCCTGGTTGCGCAGGGCGTCGCCTTCGTTCAGGACGATGTGCTCGAAGGTCAGGCCAGGCAAATGTTCGATCAGGAGCGCTGCCGACTGGTCGCGTTTGCGGTAGGAAAGGATTTTCGGGGCAAGGCCTGGATAGATGGAATGCCAGCTTTTCACGCCCTGGCGCTCTTCCTTGACCTTGCTCTTGTCGCCATCCTTGAAAACGGCCGTAACCGTTTCGGTCTTCTTGTCCTTGATGGCGGAGATGGAGCTTCCCGACCTGGTTTCGGCAATCGTTTCGATGGTGACATCGTCGCTGGCCGTGTCCAGGTCCGACATCAGGCCTTGCAGGGCGAAATAGCGTTCGAAATTGACTGCCTGTCCGATGTTGGCGGAAATCAGCGCTTCGCTTATGGCCCGCAGGGATTCGCCCATGCGCTGGAATTCGCTGGCGACCAGCAGGCTGTTGGCGATGTCGGCCGGCAGCCGGTCCGGGTTGCGCATGTCGCGTGTGTAGGCCTTGAAGAGCTTGCGGTAGTCAGCCTCGATCTTGTTCTGGAGCTGGCCGATCTCTATGGCCTTTTCACTGTCCCTGCTGAGAAGGGCGTCCTCGATGCGGGCAACGCCTTGCCGGACACGACTGACGATCGCGGGATAACGTTCAGGTTCGAGCGTTACAAAGGTTTCGATGCGCTCTGCATGGCGCAAGGATTGGCGCACCAGGTTGGCGATGCGCTGAAGATCGGTGGCGACAAACTCAAGGCTGCGCAGGGTAAGATGTTTGCGATCGTTCTTTCTGGCTCCGGCCATCTGCTGGACACAGGCCGCAAGAATCCGGCTCTTCAGGTTATGGGCGTATCCGGCACGGTCCATGATCCGGCGTGCCGTCGCTGCCGTCGGTTCCTTGAAGAAGGCTTCAAGCTGTATGAGCTGACCATCGATTTCCGCGCACAGAAAACGGAGATTTTCCCGAATGGTCTTTGGGGCATTAATCATTATGGGGTCCGAGATAGACTTCGGGCTCCCGCGTACAGCCAAGTGAAAACAGTTTTGTGACATAAAGCGGACGTAGCTGTTGAGCTTCGTCGAAACCTATCCAGCGTGTCCCGACCTGATGCGGGTCCGGGCGTGGTCCCAATACCGGTTGGTAGTCTTCGGCAACGCTGCAGGCGAAAATGAAATCGAGCTGGTGCTGATATTCTCTTGCGGCCTGTTTGCGCCGATGAACTTCCGCCACATGCATCAGGTGCGACACGGTGATTGCGGCACCGATTTCTTCCACGCATTCGCGCTTCAGGCAGGCTTCAAGCGTTTCGCCCGGGTCCTGCTTGCCGCCGGGCAGAGTGAAGTACCGGCCTTTGACGGGGTGTCGCTTGTCTTGCACCAGCAGCCGGTCACCCCGGCGGATAAAGGCTCTTGGTGTTGAGCGGATGACGGGCCGAAACACGGCACCTTTTAGGGGCGCGTCACTTGCGATGGATCTCGCTCCCTGTTCAGGCCTGCCGGTTCGGGACCTGCCAGACCGGCTGGCGCAGCTTCTGTCAGGGGCCCGCTTCGGCTTTCAGCAGGGCCGTGATGGGGCGAGTATAGGTGAGTCGCTCACCGCGAGCGAACCGATCTTCGACTGTTCACGGTTTCAAGTGGTTCCAGGCCGCTCAGATATCCGGCCCCATGGCGCGACCTTCTGTCGAGGGGTCGATGTCGTTGCGCAATTTCTCCAGTGCGCGCATGCGCTCCTGGGCCCGCTTCTGGTTCTCACGGGTGACGCCGGTGATGAGCACTTCGGCAATCGCCATGAGCGCCAGCGAGGAGTCCCATGGGGAAGGGACCGCGACGCGGGCAGGCAGAACGAAGGTTGCGATGCGGCCGACCGGTGACATCCAGCTATCGGTGACAAGGGCCACGGTCGCACCCTGTCGGGCGGCGGCTTCGGCAAACTGGATGATTTCAGCCTGGTAGCGCCGGATATCGAAAACGACGACCACGTCCTTCGGACCGATGCCGATGAGCTGGTCCAGCCAGTTGCCCTGCTGGCCGGCGACGTGATTGACGTTGGCTCGCACGATCCGCAAATGCGCCGCCATGTAACGGGCAAGGCCATCGGTAAAGCGGCCCCCGATCAGGTGCACATGCTTGCGTTCGTCCGACAGCAGCTTGACGAGGCCGGTGAGTTCGCCTTTCGGCAGATGGGCAAAGGTCTCGCGCACGTTTTCCAGAAGCTGGCTGACATGGGGGTCGCCGACCGGGTCGTCTTCCATGTTGGCACTGCGGGCGAGTGGCGAATTCAGCTGGCTTTCCAGTTCGCCGCGGAGTTTGCGCTGAAACTCGGCGAAGCCGGGAAAGCCCAGGCGGCCGACGAAGCGCAGGATGGTGGGGGAACTGACCCCCGCGGCCTCTGCAAACTGGGCGACGGTGCCCAGTCCCTGCATCGGGTAATTGGCCAACAACGCATGCGCCGCCTTCTTTTCCGTGGCGGTGAATTCGTCCAGACGGTCGCGAATATCTTCCAGAAGAGGACGTTCCATGGTCGTCGGCCTTTATGACGGTCCGCGGCACTGAATTTCATTTGACAGCCGCTGCAATCTGCGTATCAAATATTACAGAAGTTAGTTAAGTCGGCAATCCTGTAATAAACATTACAAAATGCAGGGCCGATCTTTCAGGGAGTAGGGAATGGGTTCGAATCCCCAGACCGGAGGAATGACTCGGGCTGTCGCCGTTGAAAATGCGGAGGGAGCGGGGCCTTTCGTTTTTGTCTGCGATCACGCTTCCAACTTCTTTCCACCCCCCTACGATACATCGCTCGGTATTACCGATGCGGACAAGATTGCGCATATCGCGTGGGACCCGGGAGCGCTCGGCGTTGCCAGGGGGTTGGCCAAGAGCCTTGATGCGCCGCTGGTCCATACCACTGTGTCGCGCCTGATCATCGACTGCAATCGCGAGGAAAACCGGCCTGACCTGATCCCGTGCCTCAGCGAAACCACCAAGATTGCGGGCAACCAGGACCTGTCGGCCGATGAGAAGACCTTCCGTCTGGACCTTGCGCACCGGCCGTTTCACGACGCCATCGACAATGTGATCAGCCAGCGTCTCGAGCGCGGGCTGCCGACAGCGGTGGTCTCCATCCATTCGTTCACACCGGTTTACAAGGGCCAGTCCCGTCCCTGGGAAATCGGCCTCATCTACGACAAGGACCGGCGTCTTGCCGATCCGGTCCTGGAGGGCCTGAAGGCCAAGGGTGGTCTGACCGTTGGAGACAACGAGCCGTACGCTCCGTCCGATGGTGTCTATTATACAATCCGCCGGCACGGCGAGGATCGCAAGCTGCCTTGCCTGATGATTGAAATCCGCAACGACGAAGTGAAGACCTCGGCAGAAGAAGCGCAGTGGAGCGATCTTCTGGCGCCCCTGCTGGAGCACGCCGCGCAAGCCGTTGGCGGGCAGACGCAGGGAGAAGCCCATGCTTAAGGCTGCCCGCGTCTATATCTGCATCGTCGACGGCTTCAATCGGGGTCTCGGCAAGATAATCATGTGGGGGGTCTTCGTCATGGCGGCGATCCTTCTGTGGTCGTCGATCTCCAAGACCTTCTTCAATCCATCGCTCTGGACACTGGAAGTCGCCCAGTTCGCGATGGTTGCCTATTACATTCTGGGCGGGCCCTATTCCATACAGCTCGGCTCCAATGTGCGCATGGATCTGTTCTATGCCGAGTGGAGCGCCAAGAAGAAGGCCTGGTTCGATGCCTTCACGGTGCTGCTGCTGATGTTCTATCTCGGTGTGCTGCTCTATGGCGCGTTGAATTCCACGGCGTACTCGCTTGGCTATTTCGGCAAGGACTCGCTCAGCTTCTGGTGGGACCTGTTCGTTTCCTTCATCACCGGTGGTCCTGACGCGGCGGCTGAAAAGCTCGGCTATATCGAGCGTAGCCCGACGGCCTGGCGGCCCTATCTCTGGCCGGTCAAACTCATAATGATCATTGGATTTGTTTTGATGCTGCTGCAGGCCGTCTCGGAATTCATCAAGGATATCGCCCTGATCAAGGGAGAGACGCTCTGATGTCATACGAGATGATCGCTCTCCTGATGTTCTCGTCGATGATGCTGATGCTCCTGACGGGGCAGCGCGTTTTCGGCGCCATCGGTGGCATTGCCGCAATCGCCGCTCTGGCCCTTTGGGGCACTGGCGGTGGCGACATTCCGTTCTCCGCGGCCATGAAGCTGATGAAGTGGTATCCGCTGCTGACGCTGCCGATGTTCATCTTCATGGGCTATGTGCTGTCGGAAACCAAGATCGCCGACGACCTCTACAAGATGTTCCACGTGTGGATGGGCCCGCTCAATGGCGGTCTGGCTATTGGCACGATCCTGCTGATGGTCCTGATTTCCGCCATGAACGGTCTGTCGGTTGCCGGCATGGCCATCGGTGCGACCATCGCGTTGCCGGAACTCCTGAAACGAAAATACGACAAACGGATGGTCACGGGGGTAATCCAGGCCGGGTCGTCGCTTGGCATTCTGGTGCCACCGTCCGTGGTGCTGGTGCTTTATGCGATGATCGCGCGCGCTCCTGTCGGCCAGCTCTGGCTGGCGGGGGTCGTTCCTGGTCTGATGATGGCAGCCATGTTCGTCGTCTACATCGCGATCCGCTGCAAGATCCAACCTGAACTCGGCCCTGCGTTGACGAAAGAAGAGCGCGACGCCTCCAAGGACGAGAAATATCATCTGCTTCTGGCAGGCATCCTACCGATCATCATCTTTGCGGTGATGATGGTACCGTTCGTCAAGGGCTACACCAGCCTGGTGGAAAGCTCGGCCATTGGTGCTCTGGCCGCCCTGGTGGCTGCCATCATCCGTCGCCGGATGACCTGGGATATCCTGAAGCTTTGCCTGAAGAACACGCTCGGGATTTCGTGCATGTTCATGTGGATCATCCTTGCCGCCCTCGGGTTTGGCGCGGTGTTTGACGGTCTGGGCGCGGTCAAGGCCATCGAGAGCCTCTTCACCGAACAGCTCGGCCTGTCGCCGTGGATGATCCTGATCCTGATGCAGCTGTCCTTCCTGGTGATGGGCACCTTCCTGGACGATACGGCGATGCTGGTCATCGTGGCACCGCTTTACGTGCCTCTGGTCGCAAGCCTTGATCTGGGAATGCCGGCGGGCGAAGTTCTGATCTGGTACGGGGTGCTCTACACGATCACCACGCAGATCGCCTACATGACACCGCCCTTTGGCTACAATCTATTCTTGATGCGGGCGATGGCGCCCAAGGAAATCAGCATGCGCGACATCTACGGTTCGATTACGCCGTTTGTCGCGGTGATGGTCCTGGCGCTCGTCCTCGTCATGGTTTTCCCGCAAATTGCCCTGTGGTTGCCGGATCTGGTTTACGGCAGGTAGCGAGGAACGGGACAAGAAGACAACGTCCGGAGGAAAAACGGAGTTGGACCGCGGACTTACGAGAGCCGGAAAACGGCCGCACCGCTTTAGCTGAATGTGAAACTTAGGGGAACTTGAGATGACCAACAGACGTGAGTTTCTGAAAAAAGCCGGTATCGGCACTGCCGCCGCCGCCGGAGCGACCACCCTTGCGGCTCCGGCCGTGCATGGCCAGTCGCAGATCAAATGGCGCCTCCAGACCTATGCCGGTCCGGCGCTCGCCGAACACGTGATCAAGCCGCATATCGATGCCTTCAACAAGGCCGCCAACGGCGAGATGGTGATCGAGCTCTACACCGCCGACCAGCTGGTGCCGACGGGCGAACTGTTTCGCGCCATGCAGCAGGGCACGATCGATGCCGTTCAGTCGGACGACGACAGCATGGCGTCCCCGACCGAAGTCACCGTCTTCGGCGGCTACTTCCCGTTCGCTTCCCGTTATTCCCTCGACGTGCCGGTGCTGTTCAACCAGTACGGCCTGAAGGAAATCTGGGAAGAGGAATATGCCAAGGTTGGCGTGAAGCACATTTCCGCAGGTTCCTGGGATCCGTGCCACTTTGCCACCAAGGACCCGATCCGTTCTCTGAAGGATCTTGAAGGCAAGCGCGTCTTCACCTTCCCGACAGCCGGCCGTTTCATGAGCCAGTTTGGCGTCGTGCCGGTCACCCTGCCGTGGGAAGACATCGAGGTTGCCGTTCAGACCGGCGAACTCGACGGCATTGCCTGGTCGGGCATCACCGAGGATTACACCGTCGGCTGGGCGGATGTGACCAACTACTTCCTCACCAACAACATCTCGGGTGCGTGGGCTGGTTCGTTCTTCGCCAACCAGGAACGCTGGAACGAGCTTCCCGATCACCTGAAGACCATGCTGCAGCTTGCCATGGATGCGTCGCACTACTATCGCCAGTGGTGGTACTGGGGCGGTGAAGCCAACCTGCGCGTCAACGGCACCAAGATGGAGCTGACCTCCATTCCGGACGCCGAATGGGCAACGGTTGAAGAAGCCGCGATGGCCTTCTGGGACGAGATCGCAGCTGAATCCCCGACCAAGGCAAAGGTCGTGGAGATATTCAAGAAGTACAATCAGGACATGAAGAAGGCCGGCCGGCCTTACCGCTATTCCTGATAGAAACCCGGACCGTGCCGGCCATCGGCAGGCACGGTCAGATCTGCCGGTCCGGAGCGACCCCTCCGGACCGGGATTTTCCGGAATTCAATTCTCGACCGCTCAACCTGGAACAACCGTAAAATGCCTGGCAACCTGACCTTTGATGCACTGAAGTCTCTCGTCTCATCCGGCGAGATCGACACGGTGCTGACCTGTATCGTCGACATGCAGGGACGGCTGATGGGCAAGCGTTTCCACGCCCAGCATTTCGTCGACAGTGCCTATCACGAGACCCATTGCTGCAACTATCTGCTGGCAACCGACCTGGAGATGTACACGGTCGAAGGCTATGCGGCGACGAGCTGGTCCGGCGGGTACGGCGACTATGTCATGAAACCGGATCTTTCCTCCCTGCGGCGGGTGCCGTGGCTGGAAGGCACGGCCATGGTGATGTGCGATATCCTCGATCACCACACCCACAAGGAAGTGCCGCATTCCCCGCGCGCCATGCTAAAATCGCAAGTCGCGCGTCTGGAGGAACTCGGACTGACTCCGATCATGGCGACCGAACTGGAATTCTTCCTGTTCGAGAAAAGCTTTGAGGATATGCGCAAGGGCGGCTACCGCGATCTGGAGCCGATTTCCGGTTACAACGAAGATTACCACATCCTGCAGACCACCAAGGAAGAGGATGTGATGCGCCCGGTGCGCAATCACCTCTATGCCGCCGGCATCCCGGTCGAGAACACCAAGGGTGAGGCCGAAGCCGGGCAGGAAGAGCTCAACATCAAGTATGCACCGGCACTCGACACGGCCGAATATCACACCATCGCCAAGCATGCGGTGAAGGAAATTGCCTGGGCAAAAGGGCGTTCCGCGTCGTTCCTTGCCAAGTGGCATCATTCCCGCGTCGGGTCTTCGTCCCATGTGCACCAGTCGCTGTTTGACAAGGACGGCAACAACGTCTTCGTGGATGCCAAGGGCGAATACGGCATGTCCGAGACCATGCGCCACTACATGGCCGGGCTCATCAAGTATGCGCCGGACTATACCTATTTCCTGGCGCCCTACATCAACAGCTACAAGCGCTTCCAGAAGGGCACCTTCGCGCCGACCAAGACTGTGTGGTCGGTCGACAACCGCACCGCCGGCTTCCGGCTCTGCGGTGAAGGGACCAAGGGCCTTCGCGTCGAGTGCCGCATCGGCGGTTCCGACCTCAATCCCTATCTGGCACTGGCGGTTCAGATCGCTGCCGGCATCAAGGGCATGGAAGAGAAGCTGGAACTCGACGCACCGACCACCGGCGACGTCTACGACGCCAGGAAGGCGAGGGAAATTCCGCACACTCTGCGCGAGGCCCGCGAGACCCTGCGCAAGTCGAAGTTCTTGCGTGAAGCGTTCTCCGACCAGGTGATCGACCACTATTCCCGCGCCGCCGAATGGGAGCTGGAGGAGTTCGACCGCGTGGTCACCGATTACGAGATTGCCCGCGGCTTCGAGCGGGCGTAAGAGGCGATGAAGCACTAGAAGGCAAGCTGCTTGGTTACCCCTCATCCTGAGGAGGACTGCTAGGTCCGTCTCGAAGGATGGGCGGCACACCGGACAAGCGGCCCATCCTTCGAGACAGCGCTCGCGCGCTTCCTCAGGATGAGGGAGGCGGGTGCTGAAAAACAAGAAATCGGAGCCAACCACTTTCAACAAACCGTCCGTAGAGGCGGTTCTGAGAGGTTCAAAATGTCAGATGTCATCAAGCTGATTTCCCCCATCGACGGTTCGGTCTATGCCGAACGCACGGCGCTGGACGACGCCGCGGTCGACCGGGTGGTTTCCACCGCACGAACCGCACAGGCAAGCTGGGCTGCCGTGCCGGTTGCCGAACGCGTTGCCTATTGCCTCAAGGCGCTGGAAGCGCTGAAGGCGATGAACGAAGAAGTCGTGCCCGAACTGGCCTGGCAGATGGGCCGGCCGATCCGTTTCGGTGGCGAACTCGGCGGCACCATCGAGCGCACCGAATATTGCGCGAAGATCGCTGCTGAAGCGCTGGCCGATGTGGAGCGCACCGACAAGGCGGGCTTCAAGCGCTACCTGCGCCGCGTGCCGCTCGGCATCGTCATGGTGATCGCGCCGTGGAACTATCCGTTCATGACGGCGATCAATACCATCATGCCGGCACTGATGGCAGGCAACGTGGTCGTGCTGAAGCATGCCGCGCAGACCCTTCTGGTCGGTGAGCGCCTTGCCAAGGCCTTCGAGATTGCCGGTCTGCCGAAGGGCGTTTTCCAGAACATCGTCCTGACCCACCAGGGTACGGAAAAACTGCTCGGTTCCGGTCTGATCGACCATGTCAACTTCACAGGTTCCGTCGGCGGCGGACGTGCCATCGAAAAGGCGCTGGCCGGTACCTTCGCGACGCTTGGCCTGGAACTGGGCGGCAAGGACCCGGCATATGTGCGGGCTGATGCAGACCTGAACTATGCGGTTGAGAACCTGGTCGATGGTGCATTCTACAACGCTGGCCAGTGCTGCTGCGGCATCGAGCGCGTCTATGTGCATGAAAGCCTCTACGACCGCTTCGTCGAAGGCTTTGTCGATCTGACCAGCCAGTACAAGCTGGGCAATCCGCTGGATGAAGCGACCACTCTCGGCCCGATGGCCCAGGCGCGTTTTGCCGCCTGGATCCGCGAGCAGACGCAAGAAGCTCTGCGCAAGGGCGCGAAGGCGCACATCGATACCTCCAAGTTCGAAGCCGACAAGGAAGGCACGCCCTACCTGGCGCCGCAGGTGCTGACGGACGTCAATCACCAGATGTCCGTGATGCGCGAAGAAAGCTTCGGCCCGGTCGTCGGCATCATGAAGGTGAAGGACGACGAGGAAGCGCTGCAGTTCATGAACGACAGCCCCTATGGCCTCACCGCATCGATCTGGACCGAAGACGTTCAGGCCGCTGCCGAGATCGGCGACAAGATCGAGACCGGCACCGTGTTCATGAACCGCTGCGACTATCTCGACCCGGCCCTGGTCTGGACCGGCGTCAAGGACACCGGCAAGGGCGCGGCTCTTTCCGAAATCGGCTTCCACAACCTGACCCGGCCGAAGTCGTTCCACTTCCGTCTGGAACATTGAGGCCGGTCTGACAAACGACCGAGCAAGCCCAGTTTCCTAGTCCCAAATCGGGCAGGGTGATTGAGCTTGCTCCCCTCTCCCCCCTTGAGGGGGGGGATGTCTCCGCAAGGAGACAGAGGGGGGGTGCCACCCCCTCGGCAAACTAGGCACCGGAATACACGCAGAGCCCAGTCACCCCCCTCTGTCAGCTTCGCTGACATCTCCCCCGCAAGGGGGAGAGGGGTGCAAGAGGCAATGCCGAGACTTGTAACTGCCTCCCTTGTCGGTGTGGCAGCGACCAGAACCCTGAGTTTCAAGACAACGAGACACCCATGAGCTCACTTCCTTCCGTCAATTGGTCCTATCCGACCTCCGTTCGCTTCGGTGCCGGCCGCATCAAGGAACTTCCCGATGCGGTCAAGGCCACCGGCATGGCCAATCCGCTGCTGGTCACCGACCCGGGCCTTGCCGGCCTGCCGATGGTCGCAGAGGCGATTGCAAGCCTGGAAGCTGCCGGCCTTAAGGCTGCGGTCTTTTCCGACGTCAAGCCGAACCCGGTCGACAGCAACATTGCTGCCGGTGTCGCCGCCTACAAGGCCGGTGGACATGATGGTGTCATCGCTTTTGGAGGCGGTTCGGGCCTCGATGCAGGCAAGCTGATCGCCTTCATGTCCGGCCAGACCCGGCCAATTTGGGACTTTGAAGATATCGGCGACTGGTGGACCCGTGCAGATCCGGCCGGTATTGCGCCGATCGTCGCGGTGCCGACCACTGCCGGAACCGGCTCGGAAGTTGGCCGCGCGGGTGTTGTCACCAACGAAGCGACGCACACCAAGAAGGTTATCTTTCATCCGAAAATGCTGCCGGCCATCGTGATCTGCGATCCGGAACTGACCGTCGGCATGCCGCGCTTCATCACCGTCGGCACCGGTATGGACGCTCTGGCACATTGCCTGGAAGCCTATTCCGCACCGATGTATCACCCGATGTCCGAAGGCATCGCGCTTGAAGGCATGCGGCTGGTGTTTGAAAACCTGCCGAAAGTTGCTGCGGATGCGTCCGATCTTGAAGCACGTGGTCACCTGATGAGCGCCGCCGCCATGGGTGCTGTTGCCTTCCAGAAGGGCCTCGGAGCGATCCACTCGCTGTCTCATCCGGTCGGTGCGCTTTATGACACTCACCACGGCATGACCAACGCGGTCTTCATGCCGTACGTGCTGCAGTTCAACAAACCCGCCATCGAACAGAAATTCGAGCGGCTTGCCGGTTTCCTTGGCATCGCCGGCGGTTATCAGGGTGTGCTCGATGCGATCCTGAAACTGCGTGAAGACCTCGGCGTACCGCACACGCTGGCCGGTCTCAATGTCGATGACAGCAAGCGCGACCTGATTGCCGAAATGGCGATTGTCGACCCGACCGCAGGCGGCAACCCGGTTCCGCTGACCAAGGAAGGCGCATTGGACATCTTCGACAAGGCTCAGCAGGGTACCGTCTGAAGCAAGACCCCTTGACCTCGAAGGCGCACCGGATACCGGTGCGCCTTTTTTTGTTTTTCAGGCCATCTTTCGCAATCACGGCCAAGCGTAGCCAAGCCGGGCCGGTGTGCCGCGGGGCCTGCAGATGGACCAGAACTGTTCGCGGACAGCTTTGACGCTCTCCGATCCCGGGTCTTTGCTTCGCTGCGTCGCGGATCACGCACTCAGAGCCTTTGCACTTCAGGTCGCTCTGATCGTTCCCAGGATGAGGTTGGTGGTGCGTGCATTGCTGGCGCTCAGCGCGCCATTCGGTCTTTCTGTTCGAGATCGCTGCTCTCCGCCTTCCGCCACTGATCTGGCGTCATGCCAGTCACCCGCAGGAATTCGCGGTTGAAATTCGACTTGGTCGAAAACCCTGCCCGGTACATGGCCTCGGTCACCGTGATGCCGTCCTGGCGCAGCAGCGTGCAGACATCCTTGATCCTGAAATCATTCACATAGCGTGAGACATTCATGTCGCGCACCCGGTTGATGGCCTGCGAGAGCTGACGGGCGGGCAGACCGGCACGGCGAGCCAGCCTTGAGAGGTTGAGCGTGTCGTCGCGATGAAGGTGCTGTGCCATCATCAGGGCGTCTACTCGCGCGACGATTTCCGCGTCTTCGGAGGTGGCGGTCTGGGCCGCGGGTTCCGGCTCGGTGTTTGTCTCCGTCTGGGCATGGCCTGCCGTGCGGGCGGCAAGACCGATCAGCAGCAGGCTGACTATATTTGCGTTACTGACCAGAATGGCTGCATGGCTGCCGCCCGAGCGTTCGAAATCGAAAAGGATCACCAGATCGAACAGGGCGGACAGGCACAGGCAGAAGGCGGCCAGCCACAGGGCCCGGTGGGCAGCGGCAGCTTCGTCCAGACGGGCAAGTCCGAGGCCGTCCGGTCCGCGCCAGGCGATCCGTGCCAGGGCCACGGCATAGGCCAGGAACAGCAGCACCAGGGCACTATCCAGCAAGATAGGCGCCGCAAGCATCAGACCCAGAATGACGAGTGCGGCCAGTGGCGCCGCTGCCATGCGAAACCGTCCGGGCGCGGCCTGGTCGACGAGACCGCGAAAGCTCTCATAGGCAAGAGGGGGCAGCAGAGCGGCCAGCAGCGGCTGCACGAAGCGCAAAGCGTCGACGTTATATCCCCAGCGCAGGCCCAGGACGATGGATTGCAGGCAGCACAGGGCAATCAGCATCAGGAAGGCGCGTGTGGCTGTTGCTCCGTTGCTTTTCTTCAGGAACACAAAGACAAGCGCCAGAAGCAACGCGTTGACGAAGGGCAGGGGAACAAACAGCACGGGCAAGGCACCTCGATGGGGCGATGGCGGGGACCTTTATCGCGATCCGGCATGACTGAATCGTGAAAGAGGACGCTTTCCATCACGGCCTTAGCAAGAATTCGGTCATTGCTCCACTGACTGAAAGACCCCTCATGAAAATTCAATCTCTTTTCTTGCCGCTGGTTCTTACGCTGGCCGTAACCACACCAGCCAAGGCCCAGGAACCGGTGGGTGTTCGCGAGATCTCGGTAAATTCGAAAGCCAGAGGCGAGGATCTCACTGTTCTGGTCTGGTACCCGGCCAGGCCGGGCGGGGAGCCGGTGCTGATCGGCGATGACAGGATCTTCGAAGGCACGCCAGCATTGGCCGATGCCGCAAGGGCGGAAGGGATGTATCCGCTGGTCGTGCTCTCGCACGGGTCGGGAGCGTCAGTCGAAAAGATGGCCTGGATCGCGAGCGAACTTGCCAGCGAAGGCTTTATTGTCGCCGGTGCAAATCACCCCGGCACCACCAGCGGCGATTCCACGCCGGAAGATACGCCGAAGCTCTGGCAAAGAACGAACGACCTTTCCATGGTGATCGATGAGTTGCTTGCCGATCCGGACTGGTCGGCGTCAATCGATCGAGGAAATATCGGGGCGCTCGGTTTTTCCCTTGGCGGCGCTGCCGTTCTGGAAAGCGTGGGTGCAACGGCAAGCCTGGAGGCTTATGTCGACTATTGCGACACCAATCCGCAGATGCCGGACTGCCAATGGTTCATGGGCGGCAGGGCGTTTGTCGACAGGGAGGAAATCAAGGTCGAGCCGCTTGATCTGCGGACGGTCGACAAGGCTCTTTTCGAACAAAAGAGCCATGATGCCCGGGTCAAGTCTGTTATCGCTGTCGATCCGGCGCTGTCGGCTGCTTTTCAGGAGCAAAGCTTCGCGGGCATCGGTGTGCCGCTGCATTTCCTCAATCTTGGGGTGGCAGGGCAGATCGATGTCGGTGTGCGTTCTGCGCATCTGGCCGCTGCTGCGCCAGACGCCGATCTGGATCACATCGAGGATGCCGTTCATTTCAGCTTCCTGCCCGTGTGCAAGGAAGACGCGATTGCGTTCATGAAATCCATCGGCGAGACGGACAGCCTGTGCACCGATGGTGGCGGCAGGTCTCGTGCCGAGCTGCACGACCAGATGGCCAAGATGATTGTTGACGCTTTCCGGGCAGATTTGAAGGCGGTGAACTGACGGCCTGGCCGGGGACGCGATCGAGGTTTCTTCACATGAGGACTGCAGCCTCCCGCGCTTTCGGGCGTGGGAGACTGCCAGTCGTCTCAAGGTGTCAGGAGGAAGCGCCCTGGCTGCGTTCGATCAGCTTCAGCACTGCCACAAGCACGATGCCGTAGAGAACATGGCCAACGAGGGCGACCCAGACGATGCCACTGAAGTTCAGGAAGAAGGGCAGGCCGGCGACCGATGTGATGCCGCCGATGGCGAAGACCCAGAGACCGAAACCGTAAATTGCCGACGGCAGGAGCCAGTGGGTGTTGCCGACCACGCGCTGCCACAACGGCGCGAAGATGAACATCCAGCCGACAGGGTAGCCGATCAGTCCGACGGCGTAGAAATGGACGAAATATCCGCCGAAGTCACCGTTCGGAAGACCCAGGCTGCCAAGCAGGCTTTTTGCGAGGCCGTGCGGTGAAAGGGTCGCGAAACCCAAAGCCGGACTGATGATCTGGCCCCAGAGGTCGAACGCGTTGGTTGCAAAGAAGCCCGAGATGAACATCAGACCGAGCGTATGAAAACTCAGGGCGGGCAGGGTGCCGGCAGTCTGGGCCTGGCTGGAAGTCGTATTCATGACGGGATCACTTTCCTGAGATTGTCTCTTCTGCTGGCAGATACTTGGCTCTGAATGCGATCACATGGAAATAAAATGGCGAGGGTCCTGCGTGACGAATTCGTGATGAAAAATTGACGCCTCGCAGCGGCTGTTTCCAATCTTTCGATAACGCGACGGCGCTGTTGCTACACTTCCTCTTGCATGATCGGATGCGCCCTCTTCGCAATGCCGACAATGTGAGAATGCCGAAATGGATAAGTTGCCCGTCCGCCTCTATGCCGCTTTTGCTGCCGATGAGCGAGGCGGCAACATCGGCGGCGTTGTTTTTGAGGATACGCCGCTGTGGCCGGACGCGCGTCAGCGGATCGCTGCGGATATCGGTGCCCCGACGACGGGTTTTGTCCGCCAGAAGTCCGACAAGAGGATCGAGGTCCGCTTTCACTCGACCCGGGCGGAAATGGATATGTGCGGCCATGTTACCGTTGCGATTTTTGCAGCGTTGCTGGCCGACGGGCGGATTGGGCCTGGAAGCTATGTTCAGGAAACACCCGCGGGGGAAATCGGTGTTGATGTCGCCTCGGACGCTGCCATCACCATGCACCAGCCTTTGCCGAAGTTCGGATTGAACGAGGCAACCGCGGACGAGATAGCTCCGCTGCTCGGCATGGAACCGGCTGGTGTTCTCAGCGTTGCGGCGTCCTCGACAGCCCTTCGGCATGTTTTCATCGAAGTGGCAGATACCGATGCTCTGGCAACCCTTCGTCCGGATGATGACGGGCTGCGCCGTTTCAGCCAGGAACGCTCGATCGACACGATGGGCATCTGGTGCCGGACAGGGCGTGGTCTGGGCAAGGCTAAGGTTCGCCTGCGGGATCTCTGCCACGGTGTCGGCGATCCGGAAGAGGCGGCGAGCGGTACCACCAACGGTGCGCTGGCCTGCCACTTGTTCCGGGCGCAAAAACTTCTGCCTGGCAATGGCGGACAGGCGGTCCTGGTCGCAGAGCAGGGCTTCGAGATGGGCCGTTCAAGCATCGTCAGAACCGTGCTGAACACGGCTGGCGGCGAAGTCACCGGTGTTTCTGTCGGTGGGTATGCGGCCTTGAGGTTGACGGGCGAGTTTCACCTGTGAAACCCGCTGCGCCGGTGTGACGTCAGACCCGTTCGAACAGCGCTGGTCCCGTCTCGCTGAAGAGTTCGATCTCGAGCGACTTGGCCGGACCGGATGATACATCGCCAAAGACCAGCGTCGAACGGGATCCGTCGGGCGCGTTCTCGGTGACGAAATCGAACACCATTACCGGCCCGTTCCAGGGCTTCAGCGGGAAGGGGATCTGTTTCGGTCCTGCCATCAGCACCAGCTTGTCGCCGTCTGCCTTGATCTCGACCTTGCCTAAATACGGGTTGGAATAGGTGCCGGTGAGAAGGTTTTGCGGAGGCGTCGGGCCGGCATCTGCCGGGCGGTCCTGACCGACAGTGCTGCCACGTTTGGTGTAGAAGCCTTCGAACCTGCTCGAATATCCGCCGTACCAGTCCCGGGTGATGTGGCCGAGCTGTGCCAGGTCGGTGAAAGAGGCCGTGATGGCTTCAGCTGCCCCGACAGGGGCTGCATTGGTGAGGACGACTATGCCCAGGCCGAGCGAGGGGATCATCGCAAAGCAAGTGCCCGCGCCCAGCAGGAACGCGCCGGAATGGCCGATCCGGACACGGCCGGACGGATCAGTGCCGACATTGAAACCGTAACCGTAAAAGCCGGACCTGGCGTCGGGGCTGTGGGGGCGATCCGAAAAACTTTGCGGGCTGATGGCCGGCAGAAGCGCCTCGGGTGCGATAAGCGGAGTTCCCGCGTGGGCGCCGTCTGCAAGCAGCATCTTCAGCCAGATGGCCAGATCGTTGACGGTCGAACTGACGCCACCTGCCGGCGACTGGGCATCGGGCTTGCGCTGGTAAAGCGGAGCAAAGCCGTCGCCGTCTCGGCTGTGTGGTATGGCGCGGTTGCTTGCTGCCATGTAGTCGGCAAAGCGTGAGCTGGTCGACGTCATGCCGAGTGGCCTGTAAAGCGCGTCTTCCGAAAGGCTGCTCCAGTCGGTGCCGGCAGCCTCGGCAACGGCCTCCGCGGCGGCAGTCAGGCCGAAGTTGGTATAGGCATAGGAAATCCGGAAAGGTGCCAGCGGCAGAAGCTTCAATCTCTGCAGGATTTCCTTGCGGTCGTAACCCAGATCTTCCAGATCGTCGCCTGCGTGGTCCGGCAGACCGGAACGATGGCTGTAGAGGTCACCTATGGTCAGCTTTTCGGTGCGGTCGGGATCGGACAATTCGAACCAGGGCAACAGTTCGCGCATCCGGCTGTCCCAGCCGACGACGCCCTTGCTGACCTGGCTCGCAACGACGGTCGCGCCCACCGGTTTGGAGAGGGACGCAAGCTGAAACACGGTGTCCGGTGTGATGGTTTCCGGTCCGCCAAGTCGGCGCACGCCGAAGCCCTTGGAATAGACGGTTTCGCCCCGATGAACGGCGGCAACGGCCAGTCCCGGGATTTTGCTGCGCGTCATCACGTCGGCCACGATTGCGTCAAGCTCGGCAACTGCCTTTGCAATCTGCTCGGGCGAGGCTTCAACACCTGGTGTCTGGGCAGGAGAAAGCTCCTGCGCAAACCCACGCAGCGGCAGTGTAGTCAGTGCAGCGGTCGCAGTGCCGAGAAACAGACGGCGGGAGAGTGTGTGCCGGGGCATATGCAAATTCCTTGGGGAGATACTGAAATCAAAACAAGCATATGCATGATGCGCGAAACGCACCTGAGAGATCAACTTAACGACGTGTAATGCGGGTTTGTTGAAACTTCTTGGTTAAGCAACCGTGTCTTGAGCAGACAAGCAAGTGGCCGGCACCAGAACGGCATCCGGCCGGCAGGTCGGATGCTATTCGATGTCGCCGTGGACTGCGACCATATCCAGTTTCGCTTCCGGAGCGGCAATGGTTCTGAAGGCTTCCCGCACACCGTCTTCGGTCAGGTCGCGCTGAACGGCGATCAGCGTGTTTTCCGGATGCTCCTCGCAAAGCTCTGCCATATAGGCCAGCTCCTGATGGGCAACACCAAGCGCCGCCTCCACGGAAGGTGCGCCGTAAATGTCGACAAAATGCTGAGCAAGCCGCTCTGCGAGGGTGGCAAGCTCGGTCTCTTCGATTGGGGTGACGGCAACGAAGGTTGCTCTGCCGAAGGTTTCCAGCCCCAGCCAGCCGTTGGCAAAGGCCTGACGTGCCTTGCCGGTCAGGTCGGCTTCGGTCCAGTCGGAAAACTCGAAGCCGCCGGACAGGCACCATTCGCCGGTACGAGCCGGGGAAAAGAAGACGTTGCGGTCGCTGTCATCCAGGTGAATGGCACGAGCGAGTTTCATCCGGTTATCCCTCAAGACGGCTGGAAAGCGGGATCAAGGTCGTGTCCTCACCCGTTCTCAGCAACATACCAAAATTTTCATCGACACCGACGAAAGTGCCGGAGGTTCCGTCAACCTCCACCGTTTCACCCAGCGTCGGAACAAGACCGCGCCAGTCGGAATGGACGGGGCGCGGGCCGTCGTCCAGCCAGCGATTGAGCCAGTAAAGGCTATGGCGCACCCAGCACTCCAGAAGCTGGTCGGGGGTAATCTCGCCGCAGCCTTCTTCGGACAACCAGGTTCGGTCAGGATCCTTGCCGGGGTTTGATTTCCGGCTTGTCATGCTGAGTTCCAGGCCGAGGATCAGCCAGTCCGGGGTTGCCTCGGGATCCTGCGTAGACGCCTTGACGCGCATGCGCCCGCAGACCGCGCCGTTGACGCGGATCCGGCCATCCCATTCCAGGTGGACTGCCACCTCCGGCGGGGCGAGCGTGCCGAGCGCTGCCTGAAAACCGAGACCGCACACGGGCAGGATGGCCATGGCCTCCTCCAGCGGGACTTCCGGCGCAAAGATCAGAGCCGCCCGCAGACGTTCCCCGCCAAGGTTATAGATGACTGTTCCAGGATCCGTGCCGGTGATGGCAAGCGCCAATGCACGTTCGAAGGGGTCTGCCTGTCCGGTCAGCGCCTCGCCCTGAAAAAGCGGCGGAAACTGCACTTCGCTCATGCATTGCCCTCCGCGATCAAAGTTCGGGCGAGCTGACGGAACACGGAAGCTTCCGGCGCTTCAGGTGTCTTGATCGAAATCGGCGTGCCGCCATCGCCGGCAAGGCGGATGTTGAGATGCAGCGGCACTTCGGCCAACAGGGGAACACCGAGCTTTTCCGCTTCCGCAGCAACGCCGCCATGGCCAAAGACGTGTTCCTCATGACCGCAGTTGGAGCAGATGTGGGTCGACATGTTCTCGATCATGCCGATAAGCGGAACCTGCATCTGCTCGAACATGCTGATGCCCTTGCGGGCATCGATCAGGGCAACGTCCTGCGGTGTCGAAACGATGATGGCGCCGTCGACGGCGAACTTCTGGCAAAGTGTCATCTGGACATCGCCGGTGCCGGGCGGCAGATCGACGATCAGCGCATCGAGCGCGCCCCATTGCACCTGGGTCATCATCTGCTGCAGAGCACCCATCAGCATCGGCCCGCGCCAGGCAACTGCCTCGTCGCCAGATGTCATCAGGCCGATGGACATCATGGTGACGCCGTGGTTGCGCAGCGGCAGGATCATCTGGCCATCTGGCGAGGTCGGCCGGCCGGAGATGCCAAGCATCTTGGGCTGCGACGGACCATAGACGTCGGCATCCAGCAGACCCACCTTGCGACCTTCGGCGGCCAGCGCACAAGCAAGATTGGCAGCCACGGTCGACTTGCCGACGCCGCCCTTGCCCGAGGCAACCGCGATCACCCGGTCGATGCCAGGCACCTTCTGCGGCCCGGTTGCGCCCGGTGCTGCCGGTTTCGCCCGGATCGGCTGCGGTTCGGACGGTTTGGGCGCTGCGGGTTTGGCGGCCTGTGCGGTCGGCTGGTCCGCATGGGACGTCAGGATCACCTGAACGCTTTCGCAGCCTTCCAGCGCTTCGAGCTTCGTTTCCGCTTCGCTTTTCAGAACTTCCATCTCGGCCATGCGCCGCGGGTCGATCTCCAGAACGAAGCGGACCGTACCGCCATTGACTTGCAGTGCCCGCATCATGCCCGAGGCGGCAATGTCCTCGCCGGAGGCCGGATCCTTGATCGTCTTCAGAACCGACAGGGCGGTTTCGCGCGTCAGTGACACGTTAGTCCTGCCCCTCGATTTCGCCGGTGACCACGTGCTCGAGACCGAGTTCCTCGATCGTTACGACAGCTTTCACCTTGAAGGATTTTCCCGCATTCGGGCCTGCTTCGCGCACCGCATTTTCGATGGCCTGCTGCGAGGTCACACCGACCTGCTTCAGGAACTTGCGCATGGACATGTTGAAATCTTCGCTCATCTTATTCTCCTGTTGAATGCGGCGCACATTGACGGCTCGCCCGATTGAAACCTACCCTAGCGGATCTGGCCAGCAACGTGAGGGAGGAGCGCGTGGGCTGCCGTGCCTTGATATTTCTTGCCGTTGCCCTGTCGGCCGGCATCCTGTTCCATAAACCGGGGATCGCGCAATCGCGGTCTTTCCGGATGGGCGTGCCGAACGCGATTGCGGAAACCGGCTTCCTCCAGTATCTGCTGCCACGTTTTTCGCTCAAGACCGGGATCCGCATCGAAATCGTGGGTGACACGGAATCCTCCGAACTCAGTCTTTCGGAAGGCGCTTCCGGGGTTGCCGTGTTCTCCGGACTTGGCAAGACCTGGTTCCTCATGACCCATGAGGAAACAAACGAACACGCGATCCGCTTTCGGGACTGGCTGACCGGGGATATCGGCAGGCGCACGGTTGATGCTTTCGAGGAGGACGGCAAGCAGGTGTTCACCGCAGCGCTCGAACAGGTGGAGGACGACGGTCCGGTCGTCCTGTCCGGCGATGCGATCCGGGGTGAGGAACTGGCCGTTCTCCATTGCGGACGGTGCCATATGGTCAACGAGGCGACGCGCCTTACGACCATCGGTTCATCGCCTTCCTTCGCGGTGATGCGCAGTTTCTCCGACTGGCAAATGCGGTTTGAGGCGTTTTTTGCCCTCAATCCGCATCCCGCTTTCACGGTGATCGACGGCGTTACCGAACCCTTCGACATTAGCCGGCCATCGCCAATCGTGCCGGTGCAGATGACGCTTGAAGAACTCGAAGCGATCCTTGCGTTCGTTTCCCGCATTCCGCCGGCCGACCTCGGAGCCCCCATACAGTACCAGTGATCTTGTCTCATGCGGTTCAATGATCGCGCCGCTTGCTGATGTAGTCGTCCGTCGTGCGAACACGTGGGCGCTCGGCGGAGGCGAACGGGTTGTTTTCCGAATGGTAGACGGCGTTCACCCGGCAGTCGTCGCACATCTGTATGAGCTGTATGGCCTTGTTGTCCTGGAACATGGCGTGTTTGCCGGCGAGCTTTTCCGTCAGTCTCATCACTGTTGACCGGACACCGAATGGCTTGCCGCATTCAACACAGTTGAACGGCTCTTCTTCCTTCAGCACCCTGGCGCGCAATGCGTCGTCCGAAAGATCAAGCCTCGGATCCAGTGTCAGGGCCTTTTCCGGGCAGATTGTCGTGCAGATGCCGCACTGAAGGCAGGCATCCTCCTGAAAGCGCAGCTGCGGTGCATCGGGATTTTCCTTCAGGGCGCCGGACGGGCAAAGCGACACGCAGGACAGGCACAGCGTGCAGGCGTCCTGGTCGAGGACAACCGAGCCATAGGGGGCTCCTTCCGGAAGCGGGATGACCTTGCCTGGCTCGTTGAGCATTTTGGCGGCAAGGCGCGTGATTTGCCGGCGGGAGCCGATAGGAAGGATCGGCTGCTTCGCGGTCACCGGAGACTGTTCGCGGTAGAGGATTTCTTCCAGCTCGTCCGGATCTGACGGGGTGATGAGGCAGACGCGGTCTTCGCCGGCGATCGCATTGGAGAGTTCTGCCTGGAAGGGCATGCCTTCCTTTTCCGTGGCTGGTGATAGCAACACGGTCACGTCGGCGAAGCCGCAGGCAAGTGCTGCCAGGCTTTCCGTATGGCCGAAGCTGGCGATGGCTTCCATCTCCAGCGGAATGACATCTGCCGGCAAGCCCTTGCCGTAGCGCGCGCCCAGGCGGATCAGCTCTGCTCCGTGGCTGCTGTCGTGAACGAGCAGGCGCGGTGCGTCGGAGCTGAGCTTTCGCCAGGTTGCCGCCAGCGTTTGCAGGCGCTGGAAGGTTTGACTGACGGGAGGAGCGTCGTAGCTGATGGCACCGGACGGACAGACCGCCGAACAGCTTCCACAGCCGGCGCAGACCATCGTATCGACCGCAACACTGTCGCCGCCAGGGCTGATGGCACCGGTTGGGCAAAGATCCAGACAGCGCGTGCAGCCTGTTTTGCGGGCCCTGGAGTGAGCGCAGAGCTGCTCGTCCAGACGAACGTAGAGTGGCTTTTCGAAGGTGCCGACAAGTTGAGAGGCATCCAGGAGCACCTTGGTGAACGCGCCCGTATTGCCCGGGTCCGCCCGCAGGTAGCCTTCCCGTTTTTCCGGTGCGGGAAAGAGCGGCTGCCCCCGGCGGAGGTCCAGAACGATGTCGCATTCCGTGCGCCCGCCGCTCTTGGGATCTGTCCAGTTGAACGCGCCCCGCCCGCCGGGAATGCGCTCCTGCAGGGCATCGAAACCGACCTTGAAGTGGCCAAGCGCACCGGTTGCTGTTGTTACCCGGCCGCGCACGATGTCGAACCGCCGGTCGTCGGCAAGAGGCAATTCGTCGGCAGGGTCGAGAATGACTGTAACGCTCAGGAGCTCGCAAAGATGGTCTGCCGCGATAAGCGCAGCTTCGCTGTCGCCAAGGATGAGGCAGGTGCCCTCCGAGGTTACGTCCACGACCTTTGCACCGGGTGTCGGCAAGATCGATTCGGCGAGCAGCGCGGCCATCTTGGGAGACGTGCTGCGGGTGTCGGCGGTCCAACCGGCGCGGTCGCGCAGATCGACAAAAAGAGGTTCGTCCGCTTCAAGGTCTGCGGCCAGATCCTCGAATGCCTGGCGTTCCTGCTGACATGCAATGATGACATTGCCCGCCTGAAGCGCTTCGGCAGCCTGTGCTGCTTCGCCGCGGCAAAGTTGCGTGTGGATTTTCGAACAGGTCAGTCCCGTTGCCTGTTCGATAAGCCCGGCGTCAATAGCCTGTGTATTCAGGCAATCGCAAAGCAGAAGCCTTGGTTGCGTCATTGTGTGCGCGTCCTCTCCCCCGGATCGTCCGAAACCGATTCTCTTGTGATTTGTCAGACAATACCGAACCCCATAACAAGGGCGCTGAAAGGCGCGCGTCAAGTTCGACTTCTGCGGGGCTTGAAATTTATGTCGCTTGCTACAGCATTTTACGTAACATCAAAACAGAGTCGGATTGAACCGGCGGACGGGGAGGTAGGTGGTTCGTGACTAGGGAAAGAACGCGCGTCATGCCGGTCGGGGTTGTGGTGCGCAGGCTGCCTGGCGTAACGCGCTGGCAGAAGTGGACCTGGTTGCCGGTGTCCCTGCTGCCGGGAGCCGCGCCTGCGGACTGGAAAATGCTGCGGGCCGAAGGCGATGCGATCGAATACCATGCGACGACCTTGAGCCTGGAGCTGCATCACACCCAGACCGAAGCCTATCTGATTGCCCTGTCCGACAAGGTTCCCTCCGTCTACGTTGTGATGCGGGCTGCCCCGGAGCTGGCTCCGGCGATCCCCATTGAGGTGCTGCACATGACAGCATCTGCCCATGAAGGCCTGGATTACGCGGATTCCGCCGAGGTCTTTGTCGAGAAGGTGCCAATGCCGCCAGGGCTGATTGCCTGGGTCCGGGAATTCATTGACATGCACCACGAAGAGGAAATCTTCTACAAGCGCCAGCGTGACAAGCACCGGATCGACCTGGAGGAAGAAGGCATCGGTGATCCACGCATCCGGCAGCTTGCCGACGTTTACCGGGCGCCCGGCACCCGCAAGAAGGACACACTGCAGTGAACTCCGGCGACGACAAGCCAATGGATTTCTGGTCAAGGCGCAAGGCTGCGGTTCGTGAGGCCGAAGCCGCGGAGGTCGAGCGCCGGGACGCTGAGCTTGAAACCGCGAAACGGGTCGAGCTGGAAGAAAAGACCGATGCGGAAATCCTGGAAGAACTTGGACTGCCTGATCCCGACAGCCTGCAGAAGGACGACGATTTCACGAAGTTCCTGGCCAAGACCGTGCCGGAGCGCCTGCGCCGGAGGGCATTGCGCCGTTTGTGGCTGTCCAATCCCGTTCTCGCCAACCTCGATGGCCTGAACGATTATGACGATGATTTTACCGATGCATCGACCGCCGGTCAGGTGGTGAAGACCGCCTATGAAGTTGGTCGTGGATTCTTGAAAAAAATCTCTGAAACGGAGCCGGACGAAAACTCGGACGCTACGCTGGCCGGAGAAGGTGAAGTACTTTCCGGGCAAAGTGATTCTGCTGCGCCGCAATCGGAACAACTTGCTGCAGCGCAGCATACTTATGTCGAAAATGGAAAAACATCTATTCGATTGACGCAAAGAGACGAGAAGGTGCAAATTAGTGAAATTGGAACTATTGTGTCTGATGAAACAGCACTGGTCGAAACCGAAGAAGAGCGCCTGCCGAAACGGCGCCGAATGCGTTTCGACTTTGATTAATACTAAAGTCTAAGAAGTTTTTGCGCCAGAAAAGCACCGTGTGTGTGGGAGGAAAAGGCTCGAATGGCCGTTGTGGCGAGGGAATTCATTATCGAACCGGAAGATCAGGCCCGGTCCGAATTGTACGACTTTCTGGCACTGGTGCTTGCGCGCCCGGCCGGAGCCGAATTGCTCGAGCAGATTGCAGGCCTGCAGGGTGGTGACACGCCCCTGGGCAATGCTCTCAATGTGCTTGCCAGAATTGCGGCAGTGACGACGCCGGCGACGGCCGAGCGTGAATTCAATGCCCTTTTCGTCGGTCTCGGGCGCGGTGAGCTGCTGCCATACGCCAGCTATTATCTGACAGGGTTCCTCAACGAAAAGCCTCTCGCAAAGCTGCGCCAGGACATGGCGGAGCGCGGGATCGAGCGCGCTGAAGACAAGCACGAACCGGAAGACAATATCGCATCGCTGATGGAGATGATGGCGGGGATGATCCTCGGGCGTTTCGGCAAGGTGACATCTCTCAGCGAACAGAAGAGTTTCTTCAACGCCCACGTGGAACCCTGGGCGATACATTTCTTCACTGATCTGGAAGCGGCCGGAACATCGGTGTTCTACGGTGCTGTCGGATCGTTGGGGCGCCAGTTCATGGAAATCGAGGCACAGGGCTTCGACATGATCTCGAACTGACGGTTGCATCTGAAATGGGGTGGCTTGGCCATCCATCTGCGAGAGGAGGAATGCGACAATGAAACGACCCGAAACGGCAAGCCCCGAAGAGGGTACAGGCCGCCGGGACTTCCTGAAGCTGGCGGCGATTTCTGCCCCGGTTGCCGTGACCACGGTAACCGCCGGAACCACCGCTGAAGCGGCTGAGCCCGATCTGGCTTCCGACAAGATGCAGGACACGGTTCATACCCGTGCCTACTACGACAGCGCCCGGTTCTAACTGGACCCTGTGAGACTTCCCCGGCCATGGTTGCGTGACGCCCGGACGCCGGTTCACAAATAACCCAGCCGTATCAGGTTCTGATACAAGCAAGGTAGGGCAATATGCTTAGGAAAAAGACCAATGGGGTTGCGCGACGCCCCCAAGGTGCAAGTATCCTGAAAGACGCTGCACACAAGTCGGTAGACCGCCGTACGTTCCTTAAGGGATCCGGTCTTGCCGCAGGCGGCCTGGCCGCCATTACCGTGACCGGAGGAACGGTCACCAAAGCCAAGGCACAATCCACCGGCGATGCCGTGAAGACCGTCAAGTCGATCTGCACGCACTGTTCCGTTGGCTGTACCGTTATCGCCGAAGTTTCCAGCGGAGTCTGGATCGGGCAGGAGCCCGGTTGGGACAGCCCGTTCAACCTGGGTGCCCACTGCGCCAAGGGAGCTTCCGTCCGCGAACACGCTCATGGCGAGCGCCGCCTGAAATATCCGATGAAAAAGGAAGGCGGAGAGTGGAAGCGGATCAGCTGGGACGAGGCGATCAACGAGATCGGCGACAAGATGCTGCAGATCCGCGAAGAAAGCGGTCCGGACAGCGTCTACTGGCTCGGCTCGGCCAAGCACAGTAACGAGCAGGCTTATCTCTTCCGCAAGTTTGCAGGCTACTGGGGAACGAACAACGTCGACCACCAGGCCCGCATCTGCCACTCCACGACGGTTGCCGGCGTAGCGAACACATGGGGCTACGGCGCCATGACCAACAGCTACAACGACATCCACAATTCCAAGGCGATCTTCATCATCGGCGGCAATCCGGCGGAGGCACACCCCGTCTCCCTGCTGCACGTGCTGCGCGCCAAGGAACAGAACAACGCTCCGCTGATCGTCTGCGATCCGCGGTTCACCCGCACCGCGGCCCATGCCGACGAATATGTGCGCTTCCGTCCGGGTTCGGACGTTGCCCTCATCTGGGGCATTCTGTGGCACATCTTCGAAAACGGCTGGGAAGACAAGGAGTTCATCCGCACCCGTGTGTGGGGTATGGA
The DNA here is from genome assembly GCF_012273635.1 of Labrenzia sp. PO1. NCBI lineage: Bacteria > Pseudomonadati > Pseudomonadota > Alphaproteobacteria > Hyphomicrobiales > Stappiaceae > Labrenzia > Labrenzia sp. PO1. Next base: position 1,284,832 of record NZ_JAAXCR010000001.1, on the reverse strand, counting down.
CCAGATCCGCGAAGAAGTTGCCAAATGGACGCCCGATGAAGTCGAGCGTGTCACCGGTACGCCGGAAAGCCAGCTGAAGCGCGTGGCGCGGACGCTTGCCAACAACCGTCCGGGCACCGTGATCTGGTGCATGGGCGGCACCCAGCACACCAACGGCAACAACAACACCCGTGCCTACTGCATCCTGCAGCTGGCGCTCGGCAACATGGGCACCGCCGGTGGCGGCACCAACATCTTCCGTGGCCACGACAACGTGCAGGGAGCGACCGACCTCGGCGTTCTCGCCGACACGCTGCCGGGCTATTACGGCCTGACCGCCGGCTCCTGGGCTCACTGGGCTCGTGTGTGGGAAGAAGATCTGGATTGGCTGAAAGGCCGCTTCGGCACCATCAAGGGTGCGGACGGCAAGGACAAGGCCATGATGAACCTGACCGGTATCCCGGTCAGCCGCTGGATCGATGGTGTCCTTGAAGCCAAGGAAAACCTGGAACAGCCGGACAACACCCGTGCGATGGTGCTGTGGGGCCATGCCCCGAACTCCCAGACCCGTCTGCCGGAAATGAAACAGGCTATGGAAAAGCTCGACCTTCTGGTCGTGGTTGATCCCTATCCGACCGTTTCGGCAATCCTGCACGACCGCACCGACGGCTGTTATCTGCTGCCGGCCTCGACCCAGTTCGAGACCCGTGGTTCGGTGACCGCTTCCAACCGGTCGCTGCAGTGGCGCGAACAGGTGATTGCACCGCTGTTTGAATCCAAGCCCGACCACACGATCATCGCCATGTTCGCCAAGAAGTTCGGTTTCGACGACCGTCTCTTCCGCAACATCGGCATGGACGGGGACGAGCCGAACATCGAGGACCTGACACGCGAGTTCAACCGCGGCATGTGGACGGTGGGCTACACCGGCCAGTCGCCTGAGCGTATCAAGTCGCACATGGAGAACCAGCACACCTTCGACCGCACCACGCTGCGTGCAGTCGGTGGTCCCAACGACGGCGAGTTCTACGGCATGCCGTGGCCGTGCTGGGGCACCGCAGAGATGAAACACCCGGGAACGGCAAATCTCTACGACATGTCCATGCCGGTCGCTGAAGGCGGCCTGTGCTTCCGTGCCCGTTACGGCGTGGAGCGTGATGGCCAGAACCTTCTGGCGGAAGGCGTCTCCAACCCCGGTGCGGACATTCAGGACGGCTATCCCGAGTTCACCATGCAGATGCTGATCGACCTCGGCTGGGATGGTGACCTGACGGCCGAAGAGCGTCAGTCGATCGAGACTGTTGCCGGCGCTGCGGACAAGATCGGCACCGTGAACTGGAAAACCGACCTTTCGGGCGGTATCCAGCGCGTGGCGATCGCCCATGGCTGTGCCCCGTTCGGCAACGCCAAGGCGCGTGCCGTTGTGTGGACCTTCCCGGATCCGGTGCCGCTGCATCGCGAGCCGCTCTACACCAACCGGCGGGATCTGGTCGCGGACTATCCGACCTATGCCGACAAGTCGTTCTGGCGTGTTCCGACACTCTATGCGTCGATCCAGAAGAACGACTTCTCCAAGGACTTCCCGATCATCCTCACATCCGGCCGTCTGGTCGAATACGAGGGCGGCGGGGACGAAACCCGGTCGAACCCCTGGCTGGCTGAACTCCAGCAGAACATGTTCGTCGAAATCAATCCGCGGGATGCCAACAATCTCGGGGTGCGTGACGGCGCACAGGTCTGGGTCGAAGGCCCGGAGGGCGGCAAGGTCAAGGTCATGGCGATGGTTACCGAACGTGTCGGCGAAGGCGTTGCCTTCATGCCGTTCCACTTCGGTGGTCATTACCAGGGCGAGGACCTGAGGTCGAAGTATCCGAAGGGTGCAGACCCCTATGTGCTTGGGGAAAGCTGTAACACCGCTCAGACCTACGGGTATGACTCGGTGACCCAGATGCAAGAGACCAAGGCTACTCTCTGCAAGATCTCGGCAGCGTAAGGAGGACGACAAATGGCAAGATCAAAGTTCCTTTGCGACGCCGAACGCTGCATTGAGTGCAATGCCTGCGTCACGGCCTGCAAGAACGAGCACGAGGTGCCGTGGGGCATCAACCGCCGACGTGTTGTGACCATCAATGATGGCAAACCGGGCGAACGGTCGATCTCCGTGGCCTGCATGCACTGCTCGGACGCACCCTGCATGGCGGTGTGCCCGGTGGACTGTTTCTACCAGACCGAAGAAGGCGTGGTGCTTCACTCGAAGGACCTGTGCATTGGCTGCGGCTACTGCTTCTACGCCTGTCCGTTCGGCGCACCGCAATTCCCGCAAGCGGGCAATTTCGGATCGCGCGGCAAGATGGACAAATGCACCTTCTGTGCAGGTGGTCCGGAAGAAAACAACTCCACTGCAGAGTTCGCGAAATACGGCCGCAACCGTATCGCGGAAGGCAAGTTGCCGCTCTGCGCGGAAATGTGCTCCACCAAGGCCCTGCTCGCGGGCGATGGCGACGTCGTGTCGGCCATCTACCGCGAACGTGTGGTTGCCCGCGGCTTTGGCTCGGGTGCCTGGGGCTGGGGTACCGCTTACGGCCAGAAAGGCGGCTGATCCCTTGCGGGGTGAGGGCAGACCGGCACGCCGGACTGCCCGTCACGCTTGGGTAGATGCCTGAAAGAAACGTAGGCGGGGCGGCTTTACAGCCGCCCCGCTCGTCTCCGGTTGTAATCGACAATGAGGTTTGCGGTCATGAAACGCGTGACTATGGCTTTGCTTGTTCTTCTGGCCTTTCTTGGTGCGGGTCTGGGGACAGGGTTTGCACAGGATACGTCCGCCGACCGGTCGGCGACCGGTGGTGCGCAGACGCTTGAAGACATCATGAAACGCCAGCGTGGCGAGAAGGTCGACTACGACTTCCGCCGCAACAACACCGGTGATCCTGACGACGCGGCGTCGATTTCCTCACAGCTCGGGACACTTGGCGGTGTCTCCGATCCGGAACTCTGGCGGGCACTGCGGTACGGCTCCGCGGACGTGACAGTCTCTTCCGGTGGATTTGCAGCAACCGTTCTGATGCAGGATGGCGGCATGCGCTGGCTTGAATGGCGCAAGGGACCACTTGCCACTTACGGCGCCTGGCTGCTCGGCGGGACCATCGTGCTGCTGGCCCTTTTCTATCTCATTCGCGGCCGTATTCGCATTGATGGCGAGAAGACCGGCCGCACCATCACCCGCTTCAAGGCGATCGAGCGCTTCGGGCACTGGCTGCTTGCGGGATCCTTCGTCCTGCTTGGCATAACCGGCCTGTTGACGCTTTTCGGGCGCTTTGTGATCATCCCCATGATCGGCAAGGACGCCTTCGCGCCCGTCGCGCATTTCTCAAAGTGGATCCACAACAACGTCGCCTGGGCCTTCATGCTTGGCCTGATCATGGTGTTCGTGATGTGGGTGGCACACAACATCCCGAACAAGACGGATGTAAAATGGATCGCCGTGGGTGGCGGGCTTTTCAAGAAGGGCGTGCACCCGCCGGCCAAGAAATTCAACTTCGGTCAGAAGCTGGTGTTCTGGGGGGTGATCGTGCTGGGCGCGTCGATTTCCGTTTCCGGGCTGTCGCTGCTGTTCCCGTTCGAAATGCCAATGTTTGCGGTCACCTTCGAAAAGCTCAACGCACTCGGCCTGCCGCAGCTGGTGGGTCTCGGTACATTGCCTACCGCGCTTGCACCGCATGAGGAAATGCAATTTGCGCAGCTGTGGCACGCCATTGTGGCGTTCGTGATGATGGCGCTGATCCTGGCGCATATCTACATCGGTTCCATCGGCATGGAAGGCGCCTATGACGCCATGGGCTCCGGCGAGGTTGAACTGCAGTGGGCGAAGGAGCACCACGGCCTCTGGGTGAAGGAAGTCGAAGAAGCTGAAAAGCGCGAAGCCGCCAAACATTCAGGCGGCGACAGCGCGGTTCCCGCCGAATAGGCCCGGCGTGACATGCCGTTTCAGCCGGATCCCGTATGGTTGCTTGCACGGGTCTTCGGGCCCGCTGCCGGCTTCCTTCTGACGCTGGTCTCCGCAGCCGGTAGCGCCGATTTCCAGACCCTGAAGGGCCACGGCGGTCCGGTCATGGATATCGACGTTTCCCTTGAGACCGGTCAGGTGGCAACTGCCAGCTTCGACAATTCGGTCGGCATCTGGAAAGACCGGGTGCCGCAATGGCTTGAGGGCCATGCGGCGGCGGTCAAGGTGGTTCAGTTTCTGGACGGCAGCCATCTGGTGTCCGGCGGAGACGACAACGAGCTTATTCTCTGGAACACCCGCGATAACTCGAACCGGGTTCTGGAAGGGCACACGGCCAAGATCATGGGGCTTGCGGTTTCCCCCGACAAGACGACGATTGCCAGCGCAAGCTGGGATGCACGTGTGGGGCTGTGGCCGGTTGCCGGCGGCGAGCCGGCTTATCTTGCCGGACATGCAGCCGGGGTGAATGCGGTCGCGTTTTCAAGGGACGGACGCCAGCTTTATTCAGCGTCGGTCGACGGGTCGATAAAGCTCTGGGATCTGGCAACGCAAAGTGAAAAGCGGGTCGTTGATCGCAACGGTTTCGGCATCAATGTCATTGCCATTGGCGGTGAGGGTGACCGGGAGAGCTGGATTGCCTACGGCTCCCAGGACGGAGTGACGCGGATCGTCGATATCGAAACCGGCGAACGGCTGCATGACTTCACTTTCGAGCGCCGGCCCATACTGGCCATGGCGGTCAGTCCGGATGGCTCACGTCTGGCGACCGGTGACGGTCATGGATATATCACCGTGTTCGACACGACGTCCTGGGCGCTTGAAACGGACTTCCGGGCTGCACTGAAAGGTCCGATCTGGGCGCTTGCCTTTTCGAAGGACGGCGATGTGTTGCATGCGGGCGGCATCGAGAACATCGTCTATTCATGGCCCCTTGCGGATCTTGCAACATTCGATCCGATGGCAACCGAGACACCGCAATTCCTCAAGAAACCGGAAGAAATGTCCAACGGCGAACGGCAGTTCGCGCGCAAATGCTCGATCTGCCACGCCCTGACCGGCGATACCGCGCGCAAGGCCGGGCCGACGCTTCACAACATCTTCGGCCGGCGTGCGGGCACTATTCCGGACTACCCCTATTCGGCGACCCTGTCAGGATCTGATATTGTCTGGTCGGAAACGACGATCGATCAACTGTTCCTGGACGGCCCGGATCACTATATTCCCGGGTCGAAGATGCCGATGCAGCGGATTGTGGAACAGCAAGACCGTGACGACCTGATCGACTATCTGAAATCGGCGACGGCGCCATCCGAAGGAGATACACAATGAAAACAATGCTCATCGCGTTTGCCGCCATTATCGTGATTGCCATCGGCGCCAACCAGGTTCTGGAGCACCTGCGGTTTTCCAGCGCCGACTTCACGTCCAGCCCGTCCGTGCGCTTGGGGGAATAACGATTACCCGCAATTCGACGGAAACAGGCAGCACCTGCCGGTAATTCTTTTCCACATGGGCTTTTGATAGCTCATGAGCGGTGCCTGTGTGCGGCGTACTTGCCGTCCGCCCCGGGGGGCTTGAAACTCCACGCAAGTCCAGTTGCCTTTGAGCAGGTCAAAAAAAATCCCCCTCCTCGCGTGAGAAGGGGGAAGGTTTGAGCGGAGCATGCGACACAGATTGCTATCTGGCTCCACTCACTCGGAAAGCGAGAAGACGGTCAGACGGGCTCAGCTTGAGCCCTTGTCCGAATTCGGGAAGAACAGCTGCTGGCCGTCGACCTTGTAGTCGGCGATAGCCTGCTGGCCTTCCTTGGACAGCACCCAGTCAACGAACTGCTGGCCAAGATCGGCCTTCACATGGGCATGAACTTCCGGGTTCACCAGAATGATGCCGTACTGGTTGAACAGGATCGGGTCGCCTTCAACGGCAACCTTGTAGTCGCCCTTGTTGCCGAAGGAGATCCATGTGGCACGATCGGTCATGACGTAAGCGCCCATGCCGGTGCCGGTGTTGAGGGTAGCGCCCATGCCGGAGCCGGTTTCACGGTACCAGTCGCCCGAGCCTTCGCTCGGGTCGATGCCGGCGGCCTTCCACAGGCGAAGCTCCGCCTTGTGGGTGCCGCTGTCATCGCCGCGAGAGGCAAATGGGGCCTTCGCATCGGCGATTTTCTTCAGGGACTCAACGACATCTTTCGAGCCGGCGACGCCTGCAGGGTCGTTTGCCGGGCCGACGATGACAAAATCGTTGTACATGACGTCGGAACGGGAAACGCCGAGACCGTCTGCAACGAATTTTTCTTCGGACGGTTTGGAGTGAACGAACAGGACATCGCCATCGCCATTGGCGGCGTTCTTGATGGCCTGGCCTGTGCCAACGGCAACCACGCGGACCTCAATGCCGGTCTTTTCCTGGAAGATGGGCAGGAGATAGTCGAACAGGCCCGAATTCTGGGTTGAGGTGGTCGACTGGACGACAATGAACTTGTCTTCCGCAAAACTCGGCTGACCGGCAAATACGGTCGTCAGGACGGCGGCGGCAAGCGCCAGAAATGCTCTTCTGATCAATTTTTCCTCCCGGGGTAATCATTCAGGGATTGGGTGTTGGGTCCAAGGTAAAGCCTGCCGTCCCGCCAGGCGCGAACGGGTTCGCTTCTGGGGTTGGCCAGCACTTTTTCGACAGGGCCTGTCTCGACCACGGTGCCGTTCTGCAGAAAAACGAGGTCTTCACCGAGGCGTTTTGCCTGGCCTGCATCATGGGTCACCAGAACAACGGTGACACCGCGGGCGTTGGCTTCCAGTACCAGGGACTCGATCGCGGCAGTGGAAGCCGGGTCGAGATTGGCAGTAGGTTCGTCGAGAAACAGGAGTTCGGGATCGCAGGCAAGAGCGCGCACCAGGGACAGGCGCTGCTGCTCGCCGCCGGACAAGACGCGGGCCGGGCGCCTGGCCAGATGACTGAGGCCCGCCGTTTCCAGCGCGGCCTTGACCTTGTCGGCGCGTTCGCTGCCCCGCAGGCCGCGAACGCTCAGTGCGAACTTGAGATTGGCGATAACCGAGCGGCGCAGCAACACGGGACGCTGGAAGACCATAGCCTGCGCGCGTCGGGCGGTGGCGTCCATCCGGCCGCCTTCCCACAGGATAGCGCCTTCCTGCGGCTGAAGCAGACCGTGCATCAATCGCAGCAAGAGGCTCTTGCCGGCTCCGTTCGGGCCCATGATGAGCGTGCGTGAACCGCGCCGGATGGCAACATCGACGTCGTGCAGAAGTTTTTCGCCGCCCGCCGAAAAGCCGAGACTTCTGACATCCAGCAACGGGTCGTGCATTGCCGGGCTACGGCGCGACATCGTGGAGGCAGTGCCTGGTGTGTCGAAAGCTGCGTCACGCATAGGCGGCCCTCGCAGCTGAGGCACGAAGGGCCATGACACCGGCATTCACGGCAAAGGCGATCATCAGCAGGATCACGCCGAGCGCCAAGGCAAGCTGGAGGTTGCCCTTGGATGTTTCCAAAGCGATGGTCGTGGTCATCACACGGGTAACATGGTTGATGTTGCCACCGACAATGATAACCGCTCCGACTTCGGCAACCGCACGGCCGAAACCGGCCAATGCGACTGTCAGCAGGCTGTAGCGGGCATCCCAGAGCATGGCTGTCAGACGATCAAATCGGCCGACGCCGAGCGATGCGAATTGCTCGGAATATTCCCTGTTGAGGTCTTCGATTACCTGGCGTGTCAGCGCGGCGACAATGGGCGTTACCAGTACCATCTGCGCGATAATCATGGCAGTCGGCGTGTAGAGCAGGCGCAGCGGCCCGAGCGGTCCGGATGCCGACAGGACGAGATAGACAAGCAGGCCGACCACGACAGGGGGCAGGCCCATCAGCGCGTTCAAGATGACGGCGACGAGCGTTCTTCCGGGGAAATTGAAAGTGCCGACCGCCGCGCCGAGGGGCAGGCCGATAACGCAGGCGAGAACGACAGCCGTAAGCGTGACCCGCATGGACAGGCCGATGATTTCCATCAAATCCGGATCCAGCGCGATGACCAGGCCAAGGGCTCCAGCAAACGCCCCCCAGAAACTGTCCATTCCTGTCATTTCTCCCTCTCTATGGGAAAAAATAACGTAAAATGCCAAAGAATGAAACTCATGTACGACATGGACACGCACAAAAAAGCCACAGCGGAAGGTGCTGTGGCTTTTTTAGGTAGATAGTGAATTTTATCGGCTTGCCGAGAAACTCCTCAATACAGCCAGCGGGGCAGCCAGGTGGCGAACATCGGGAAGGTCCAGAGGATGGCGACGGCGACGATCTGCAGGATGATAAAGGGAACGACGCCGCGGTAGATCTGGCCCGTTGTGATTTCCTTCGGTGCCGCGCCTCTCAGATAGAACAGCGAGAAGCCGAAGGGAGGGGTCAGGAACGAGGTCTGCAGGTTGATCGCGATCAGGACAGTCAGCCAGATTGGGTCGATGCCCATCAGGATCAGGGGCGGGATCAGAACCGGCAGCAGGATCACCGAGATCTCGACGAAATCGAGGAAGAAGCCCAGCACGAAGACGAACAGCATCGCGAAGATCAGTGCGCCTGTCGGACCGCCCGGCATTTCCTGAAGGATGTCGTGGACCCGGTCTTCCCCCCCAAGACCGACGAAAACCAGCGAGAAGAAGCTGGCCATCAGGATGGTTGCGAAGATCATCGAGGTGACCGTCAGCGTGGACAGCATGGAAGCTTTCAGGAGCCCGTCCGCGAAAGCCTTCCTCAGGATGTGCAGAACGACGCCCAGGGAAAACAGCGCCATCCCCGCATAGACAGCGGCGATAACGTAGCCACCGGCCGTGACATCGGAGCGTTGCAGGCGTATCGGTAGGATCGATGCGGCGATTGCAAGCGTCAGGAGCGCAGCTGTCGCCAGCACGATGAGCTTTGAGGACACTCCGAGACGGCGGCCTGCCAGCAGGATCGCGCCCACGGCACCGACGGAAGCTGCCTCGTTGGGCGAGGCGATGCCGCCGAGGATGGAACCGAGCACTGCAACGATCAACAGGATTGGCGGCACGATGGCGGCAGCAATCTCCCGGCCTGACGGCTGGTCGACATGTTCCGACATCGCTGGCGCGTCGTTCGGGAACAGGTAAGCCCGGCCGACAATGTAGGCGCAGTAGACGGCGACGAGCAGCAGACCGGGGATCATGGCGGCTGCAAAAGTCTGGCCGACCGAGATCGTCTCGATGGTGAACTTGCCCTGCGCGTATTGCGCCTGCTGGAAGGCATTGGACATGACGTCGGCCAGGATGATCAGCAGAGTCGACGGTGGGATGATCTGGCCGAGCGTTCCGGCAGTACAGACCATGCCGGAGGCAAGTTTGGGGTCATAGCCATTGCGCAGCATTGTGGGCAGGGCGATCAGGCCCATGGCAACCACCGTTGCACCGACAATGCCTGTGGACGCGGCGAGCAGGGCGCCGACCAGCATCACCGAAACACCGAGACCACCTCTCATGCGGCCGAAGAGCCGGCCCATTGTTTCCAGCAGATCCTCTGCGATGCGGCTCTTTTCCAGAATGACGCCCATCAGGACGAACAGCGGGATCGCGGTCAGGACCGGGTTGGTGAGCACACCGAAGAAACGCTGGCCCATGGCGCCCATGAGCTGAATGTTGAAGTCGCCCATCATCCAGCCGAGCAGGGCAAAGCCCGTGGCAACGCCCGCAATGGTGAAGGCAACGGGATAGCCGAGCAGAATGAAGGCGATCAGCGCGCCGAACATGATGAGATCGAGAGGCAAGCTCATGCACTGACGCCTTTCAGCTTCTGAACATCGCGGATGAAGGCGGCCACACCCTGGATCAGCAGCAGCACGCAATAGGCGGGAATGAGGGATTTCAGGAGGAAGGAGGCAGGGATACCGCCAACGGAAATCGGCCCTTCCAGAATGGCCCAGCTGCCGCGCACGGACGGCCAGGAGAACCAGATCAGCACGACGAGGGCCGGTGTCAGCAGGAACAGATGGCCGAAGATATCGATCCACGCCTGCGCGCGCTCGCTGTTCCTGGCATAGAAGATGTCGACACGGACATGGGCATTGACGAGGAAAGTGTACCCGGCGCCAAGCATGAAGATCGCCGCGTGGAAATACAGCACGCCCTCATCGAGAAAGATGAAGCTGTAGCCAAAGACATAGCGAAGCAACACGATCGTGAATTGCAGCAGCAACATCAGAAGCGCCGCCCAGCACAGCGTGTTGCCTATTACCGAATTGACACGCTCCAGCGCGCCCGCCAGTTTTTCCATCAAAGTAGCTTTCCGGTTCTTTTGCCCCTTAAGGCTTTCTGCCTGCCTGAACTTGAGATCGGGCATCCCGACGCTTGTCATCCCGGACGGAGCGGAGCGCAGATCCGGGATCCAGTGCGCCGCAGCCCCTGTAAAAAGCATGGGCGCCGGTGACTACTGGATCCCCGCCTACGCGGGGATGACAAGTGGAGGGCATTGCCGTTCCATTTCTATAGAGGCGCCACTTGTCCCCTGCCGTCCATCTTGCCAAGCGGCTTAAAACAGATGCCCAAACCTCAATATCCTTATAGGACTTGACCCTGCAGGGCATGCCGTTTCCCCGAAGCGAATTCTGACGCGAAGAGGAACCGAAATGGATCCCAGGGCTCGCCATGGGACAACGACAGACAGAGTGATAAAACGCCATCACATCGGGGAAAACAGATTTCCCCGATGTGAGACGTCAACCCGATCAGTCGTAGTTGTAGTCGAGCATACGCGCGTTCATCTGGCCGTTGTCGGCATAGGGCATGTACTCGCGCATCAGCTTGCGGTAGGCGAGGAAGCTTTCGGTGATGCGTTTCACCAGCTCGTCTTCGTCCGCACGCAGTTCGGCGATCACCTCACCGGCGGCATTGCCCATTGCGACGATGACGTCGTCCGGAAGCTTCTTCACCATCACACCGTGATCGTTGACCAGCTGGGTCAGTGCCTGGGCGTGCTTGGTGTTGTATTCCGTCAGAACGTCGTTGTAGAGGCTGGCGCAGGCACGCTGCACGGCTTCCTTCAGGTCGTCCGGCAGAGCGTTGTAGGCTTCCAGGTTGACGGCACATTCTTCAGCGGAAGACGGCTCGCCGACACCCGGCCAGTAGTAGTTCTTGGCGATCTGGTAGTAGCCGAGCGCGCTGTCTGTCCACGGACCGATGAACTCGCCCGCATCAAGCGCGCCGGACTGAAGCGCCTGGAACATGGCCGGGCCGCTCATGGCCTGAACCGCCATGCCGAGCTTGGAACACATTTCGGAGGCAAGACCGGTGGACCGGAACTTCAGGCCTTTCAGGTCGTCGGCGCTGTTGATCTCGTTGCGGAACCAGCCAGCCCACTGCGGTCCGGAGTTGCCGCACAGGAACGGCTTCAGGTTGAAGCGGGCATAGATTTCGTCATAGAGAGCCTGGCCGCCACCGTGGATCATCCAGCCGGCTTGTTCGGGAGCTGTCAGACCGAAAGGCTGCGACCCGAACAGCAGGATGCCCTTGGACTTGGAACCCCAATAGGCGGGTACAGCATGGTACAGCTCGGCAGTGCCCTGGCCGACGGCATCGAACACACCGTTGCCCGGAACGATTTCGCCGGCGGCAAAGAGCTTCACCTCGATGCGACCACCGGACAATGCGGTGATGCGGTCCGCCAGCATCTGGGCAGCGACGCCCGGTCCCGGCAGGTTTTTCGGCCATGCGGTGACCATGCGCCACTGGTGCACATCCTGCGCAATGGCAGGTGCAGCCAGGGTGGAGGCCGCAACTGCGGCTGTGCCGGTGGCGCCGGCTTTTAGAAAATCACGTCTTTTCATGGTATTACCCCTCAGTCAAAGGAATGGATCGGAGTGTCCCGCCGTGCTTGATTGTTTCCCCAAGATCAACCTGCTTTCATGTTGGACCATGAAAGCAGAAAGTTGATTGCATTATAGTTGCTGGGTCATCTTTCTGCGTCCATCAGGACGCGGGACGACCCAGAATAGCCGGCAGGTTAAGCCCCTGTTCTTTCGCGCAGTCCAGCGCGATCTCGTAGCCGGCATCCGCGTGACGCATCACGCCCGTTGCCGGATCGTTCCAGAGCACCCGACCGATTCGCCGATCGGCATCTTCCGTGCCGTCGCAGCAGATGACCATACCCGAGTGCTGGGAAAAGCCCATGCCGACGCCGCCGCCATGGTGGAGCGACACCCAGGTCGCGCCGGAAGCGGTGTTGAGCAGGGCATTCAGAAGCGGCCAGTCGGACACGGCATCGGAGCCGTCCTTCATGGCTTCGGTCTCGCGGTTGGGCGATGCAACCGAACCACTGTCGAGGTGGTCGCGGCCGATCACGATCGGCGCTTTCAGTTCGCCGTTGCGGACCATTTCGTTGAAGGCAAGGCCGAGGCGGTGGCGTTGCCCAAGGCCCACCCAGCAGATGCGGGCCGGCAGGCCCTGGAAGGAAATGCGCTCGCGCGCCATGTCCAGCCAGTTGTGCAGGTGCTGGTCGTCCGGGATCAGTTCCTTCACCTTGGCGTCGGTCTTGTAGATGTCTTCCGGATCGCCGGAAAGCGCGCACCAGCGGAACGGGCCGATGCCGCGGCAGAACAGCGGACGAATATAGGCGGGCACGAAACCCGGGAAGGCAAAGGCGTTTTCCAGGCCTTCTTCCATGGCAACCTGGCGGATGTTGTTGCCGTAATCGAGTGTCGGCACACCCATGTTCCAGAAGTCGACCATGGCGGCGACATGCACCTTCATGGACGCACGAGCGGCTTTTTCCACCGCCTTCGGATCGGTCTCGGCCTTGGCGCGCCATTCGGCGACGGTCCAGCCCTGGGGCAGGTAACCGTTGACCGGGTCATGGGCGGAGGTCTGGTCGGTGACGATGTCCGGCTTCACGCCGCGCTTCACCAGTTCGGAGAAGACATCGGCGGCGTTGCCGATCAGCGCCACGGACTTGGCTTCGCCTGCCTTGGTCCAGCGGTCGATCAGTGCCAGCGCCTCGTCGAGGGAGTGGGTCTTTTCGTCGACGTAGCGGGTGCGCAGGCGGAAGTCGGCGCTCTTCTCGTCACACTCCACCGCAAGGCAGCAGGCCCCGGCCATGACGGCTGCAAGCGGCTGGGCACCGCCCATGCCGCCGAGACCACCGGTCAGGATCCAGCGGCCCTTCAGGTTGCCTTCGTAGTGCTGGCGTCCGGCTTCCATGAAGGTCTCATAGGTGCCCTGCACGATGCCCTGTGTGCCGATGTAGATCCAGGAACCGGCGGTCATCTGGCCATACATGGCCAGGCCCTTCTTATCCAGCTCGTGGAAATGGTCCCAGTTGGCCCAGTTCGGCACCAGGTTGGAGTTGGCGATCAGAACGCGTGGGGCATCCTTGTGGGTCTTGAAAACACCGACCGGCTTGCCGGACTGCACCAGCAGCGTCTCGTCTTCCTCAAGGGTCTTGAGGCTTGCGACGATGCGGTCGAAATCGTCCCAGGTGCGTGCCGCGCGGCCGATGCCGCCATAGACGACCAGCTCATGCGGGTTTTCCGCCACATCCGGATGAAGGTTGTTCATCAGCATGCGCAGCGGGGCTTCGGTCAGCCAGGACTTGGTGTTGAGCTCGGTGCCGGTGGGCGGGAATACGTCGCGGGCGTTGTGGCGGCGATCAGTCATTGTTCGCTCCCTGGGTGTTGTTCTGGAATAAGGAGGGCGCGAGGTTTTCCAGCGCGCTCAGGATGTCTTTCAGATGGGTCCGAAGCCGGTCGGCCTTGGCCTCGTCATAGGCAAAGGGCGTGTCTTCGGTGGCAAGATGGGTCTTCTGGGCGAGCTCCATCTGAATGGCGTGAAAGCCTTCGGCCGGTCGGCCGTAATGCCGTGTCGTCCAACCACCCTTGAAGCGGCCGTTTAGGATCGACGTGTAACCTTCCGCTGCCTGGGTGCAGGCGACGACGGCAGCCTCGATGGCGCTGGCGCAGGTCGTGCCGTTGTTGGTGCCCGTGTTGAAATCGGGCAGCGTGCCTTCGAACAGGAACGGCACTACGGAGCGGATCGAGTGGCAATCGTAGAGAATGGCAACGCCGTGTTTGGCGCGGACCCGTTCCATTTCCGCCTGAAGGGCAGCGTGATAGGGAGCATGCCAGGCAAGACGCCGGGCCTCGATTTCACCGGTCTGCGGTTCCATGCCGGATTGGTAGATGGGGCGTCCATCGAAATCGGTGGTCGGGCAGAGCGTTGTGGTGTTCTGGCCCGGATAAAGGCTGACGCCTTCCGGATCGCGATTGGCGTCGATCACATAACGATGGAAGTTCGCCTTCACCATGGTCGCACCGGGCAGGAGATCGGAATAAAGCCGGTCCACATGCCAGTCGGTGTCGGCCAGTTTCAGGCCGGTGTCGTTGAACCTTGCCTTGATGTCGTCCGGAACGAATGTGCCTGCATGAGGCACGCCAAGAACGACCGGGCCATCACCGCGGAAGACGTCAACCGGCTGCATGGGCATCTCCCAGCGTGATCATGTGGCCGGCGGAAATCGCCGAAACCAGCTTGCGGCTGCGGATCAGGCCGGCTGCCGTTTCCAGGTCCGGTGCCATGTAGCGGTCCTTTTCCAGGGAGGGGACGACACCGCGAAGAGCGCCCATGACCGTCTGCAGCGAAGCGCTGGTGTTCAGCGGGGCGCGGTGCTCGATGCCTTCGGCGGCACACAGAAGTTCCACACCCAGGATCTGGCTGAGGTTGGCGTTCATGCGGGCAAGACGACGAGCACCGTGGGCGGCCATGGAAACATGGTCTTCCTGGTTGGCACTGGTCGGCGTGGAATCGGTCGAGCACGGATTGGCGAGATGCTTGTTCTCGCTCATCAGGGCGGCGGTCGTCACTTCCGCGATCATCATGCCCGAGTTCAGGCCCGGATCCTTGGCGAGGAACGGCGGCAGGTCGAAGGAAAGCGTCGGGTCGACCATGAGCGCGACACGGCGCTGGGAAATCGCACCGAGTTCGGCAATGGCCAGTGCAATCTGGTCGGCAGCAAAGGCAACCGGTTCGGCATGGAAATTGCCACCGGAAACGATCCGGTCGGCATCGATCAGTACCAGCGGATTGTCGGTTGCCGCATTGGCTTCGATTTCGAGCGTGCGGGCCGCCATGCGGAGCAGATCGACACAGGCACCGGCAACCTGCGGCTGGCAGCGGATGCAGTAAGGGTCCTGCACGCGGGTGTCGCCCTCGCGGTGGCTTTCGCGGATTTCCGAGCCGTCCATGATTGCGCGCATGGCCCTTGCCACTTCGATCTGGCCGCGATGGCCGCGCAGCTCGTGGATTTCCGGCAGGAGCGGTGCGGTCGAGCCCATGATGGCGTCGGTGGAAAGGCTGGCAGTCATCAGGGTCGCTTCGGCCAGACGCCAGGCGTCGAACAGGCCGGTGAGCGCACAGGCGGTCGAAAACTGCGTGCCATTAATCAGCCCAAGGCCTTCCTTGGGGCCAAGCACGACCGGGGTCAGGCCCGCCTTGGCAAGGG
The DNA here is from genome assembly GCF_012273635.1 of Labrenzia sp. PO1. Taxonomy (NCBI): domain Bacteria; kingdom Pseudomonadati; phylum Pseudomonadota; class Alphaproteobacteria; order Hyphomicrobiales; family Stappiaceae; genus Labrenzia; species Labrenzia sp. PO1. The sequence continues at coordinate 1,269,348 of NZ_JAAXCR010000001.1, read as the reverse complement.
CTTCACCACCGGGCATGCGCGTGCCGCCGAAATCAGCTTCACCTTCGCCGATCAGAACGGCCGTCATATGGGCCAGCGGCGCAAGATCGCCGGATGCACCGACAGACCCTTGCGAGGGAACCATCGGCGTGACGTTTCTTTCCAGGCAATCCTCGATCAGCTTCATCACTTCGAAGCGGACACCAGAGGCGCCACGGCCAAGCGAGAGCAGCTTCAGCACCATCATCAGGCGGGTGGTGGTCTTGTCGAGCGGTTCGCCGACGCCGCAACAATGGGAAAGGATCAGGTTCCGCTGCAGGGTTGCAGTGTCCTCGGGGGCGATCTTGACGCTGGCCAGCTTGCCGAAGCCGGTGTTGACGCCGTAAACGGCCTCGCTGCCCCGGGCCGCCTTGGCAACTCGTTCGGACGCAAGGTTGATCGCGGCTTCCGCTGCGCGGTCGATGCGCACTGGCAGCTCTTCCCGGTAGATGCGTTCCAGATCCGCCAGGGTCACGGAGCCCGGTGTCAGGGTAAGGGCGCTCATTCAGAGCCTCCGAAAATGCGTTTGAAGAGGGAATTGAAGCCGATCCGGTAGGAAAGCTCCGCCGGGTGGCTGACGTTCCAGACAGCCAGATCCGCCCGTTTGCCGGGCGCCAGCGTGCCCTGATCGTCCAGACCAAGCGCCTTCGCCGCTTCGCGGGTGACGCCGGCCAGCGCTTCTTCCGGTGTCATGCGGAACAAGGTGCAGCCCATGTTCATGGTCAGGAGCAACGAGGCGAGGGGGGATGAACCCGGATTGCAGTCCGTTGCCAGCGCGACGGGCACATTGTGCTTGCGCAAAAGATCAAGCGGCGGGAACTGCGTTTCGCGCAAGGTGTAGAAAGCGCCCGGCAAAAGCACGGCAACAGACCCGCTTTCGGCCATCGCCTTGACGCCGGCTTCATCCAGGTATTCCAGATGGTCGGCGGAAAGAGCTCCATAGGATGCGGCCAGGGCCGCGCCGTTCAGGTTGGACAGTTGCTCTGCATGCAGCTTCACCGGCAGACCAATTTGCTTGGCCTTGTCAAACACCTTGCCGATCTGTTCCGGCGAAAAGGCGATGCCTTCGCAAAAACCGTCCACGGCATCCACCAGTCCCTCGGCATGAGCCGCTTCCAGCGTCGGCAGGCAGACCTTTTCCAGATAGAGGTCGGCCTTGTCCTTGTATTCGGCCGGAATGGCATGGGCGCCCAGGAAGCTGGTCTTGACGGTGATCGGTCGCAGCTTGCCGATCTTGCGGGCGGTGCGCAGCATGCGCAGCTCCGTTTCCCGGTCGAGGCCATAGCCGGACTTGATCTCGATGGCGGTGACGCCCTCGGCGATCAGGGCATCGACACGCGGCAGGGCTGCTTCCAGCAGCTGCTTTTCGCTGGCTGCGCGCGTTGCCTTGACCGTGGAAACGATGCCGCCACCGGCACGGGCAACTTCCTCGTACGTTGCACCTTGAAGGCGCATTTCGAATTCACGCGCCCGGTCGCCGCCGAAAACAACATGGGTATGACAGTCGATCAGGCCCGGGGTCACCAGCCGTCCGCCGATATCATCCGCGCTGAGCGACGCATAATGAGACGGCAGGTCTGCGGCCTTGCCGATCCAGGCGATCCGGCCACCTTCGATCACCAGCGCACCGTCCTCAATCAGGCCGTACGGCTCTCCGTTGGCGGTGAGCGTTGCCAGCTTGGCGTTTGTGAGGAGGCGTTTCAGCACGTCCATCTCCGGCTTGATTAGATTGCGATATAAGATAATATGCATGCACATATTAACGTGTCAACGGAGGAAAAGACGGCATGTCGACAGTTTCTGGCGCGACGGTTTTTGCGGAAAAGGCGCTTCTGGCCGACGGCTGGGCGGAAAATGTCGCTGTCTCGATCGGTCCGGACGGCCGGATCGCCTCGGTTGAAAGAGATGCGCAGCCAATCGGCGAACGCGTCGGCATTCTTCTGCCGGCCCCGGTCAACCTGCACAGCCACGCCTTCCAGCGGGCCATGGCGGGCATGAGCGAGCGGCGCGGTAGCGAAAGCCGCGACAGTTTCTGGACCTGGCGCCAGATCATGTTCCGCTTTCTGGACGCCCTGACGCCGGAAGACGTGGAGGCGATTGCCGCCTTCGTGCAGATGGAAATGCTGGAGGCGGGTTATGCCGCCGTTGGCGAGTTCCACTATCTGCATCACCAGCCGGGCGGTGCGCCCTACGCCAACCTGGCGGAAATGTCGGACCGCATCATGGCGGCTGCTTCCGATACAGGCATCGGCCTCACGCATCTGCCGGTTCATTACCAATTCGGCGGCTGTGACGGGCGCCCATTGGCTGCCGGACAGATTCGCTTTGGCAACGACTTCGACCGTTTCCAGAAACTGCACGAGCTTGCGTCCCAGGCGCTCAAGTCCCTGCCGGATGATGCGGTTATCGGCGTTGCCCCGCATTCACTGAGGGCGGTTGATGCCGACAGTCTGAAGAAGGCCGTTGCCCTTGCCGGCGGCAACCCGCTGCACATGCATCTTGCCGAGCAGATCCCGGAAGTGGACGAGGTTCTGGCGGCCACGGGGCAGCGCCCGGTGGAATGGCTGCTTGCCAACCACGCGGTTTCAGAAAACTGGTGCCTGATCCACTGCACGCAGATGACCTCGCAGGAGACCGCCGGTCTTGCTGCGACCGGGGCCGTCGCGGGGCTTTGTCCGATCACCGAATCCAGCCTCGGCGACGGGATCTTCGACGGCGTCGATTACCTGGCCGCGGGCGGCCGCTTCGGCGTCGGCTCGGATTCCAACATCCGCATCGCGCTCTCCGAAGAGCTGCGCACGCTGGAATATTCCCAGCGCCTGCGCGATACCTGCCGGGCTTCTGTTGCAACGAAGGAAAAGTCCACCGGTCGGGTCCTCTTCGACGGCGTCGTGGCCGGTGGTGCTCAGGCGGCGGGGCGTGCAGCGGGCAGGATATCGGAAGGGTCGCTTGCCGATCTCGTCGCACTGGATGGCATCGCCATCGACCTGGAAGGCCGGGAAGGCGACGAAATTCTCGATGCCTGGATCTTTGCCGGTGACGACCGGATGGTCGCTGAGGTCTGGTCCGCCGGCCGGCATGTTGTTTCCGGCGGAAACCATGTAAAAGGCAACGCGATCCGCGCGAAATACCGGGCCACCATGGCCTCGTTGCGCGCCAGACTGTGAAGAACGACTTGAACGGGTAAGACGACTTGGCGCTTGCGGACACAAATTCCTGGACGGGCATTCGCGAAGAACTCCTTCGGCGGATCCATGACCGGATCTGGCAGCCGGGGGAGCAGATCCCCCATGAGGCCGATCTTGCGGAAGAGTTCGGCTGCGCCCGCACCACCGTCAACCGTGCTCTCCGGGACCTTGCCGAAAGCGGGCTTGTGGTGCGCAAGCGCCGGGCGGGAACGCGTGTTGCGCTCAACCCGCCTCAGCGCGCGACGCTCACCATTCCGATCCTGCGCGAGGAAGTCGAAGCGCTTGGCCGCACCTACCGGCACAGCCTTCTGGAAAAGGATCTCCGGCCCCTGCCACCCATGTTGCACGGCGCGTTCCAGGTGACGCTCGGCGCGGATGTCCTGTTTTTAAAGACGCTGCACTTTGCCGACGACCGGCCCTATGCCTTCGAGGAACGCTACATCAACCTGGAAGCGGCTCCGGCGGCGCGTGACATGACGTTCGAGGACGTCAGCGCCAACGAGTGGCTGGTGCACAACGCGCCCTACAGCCACGGCGATATTTCCTTCTTCGCCGTCAATGCCGACAAGACCCTCTCGCGCAAACTGGATGCTTCCACGGGCGCAGCCCTCTTCGCCATGGAACGCATCACCTGGACCGGCCCCCTGCCGATCACCCACGTCCGCCTGATCTTCGCCCCGGGCTACCGGATGCGGACGGAGATCTGAACGGGGAGGGGCGTTTTCCGACCTCTCCAGCAAGGTTGTTCAAATACCGGCCGGGCATGGCCCCGCTCATTGCGATTGCGCCCCTTAGAGTTGTAACTGCGTCGGCAATCAATTAGGGTTGAATTCTGAAAGTTTGTTAACTAGTTGATTTATTTTAATTTTCGGATTGGAAAACAATTTCTGTCCTGACCAGCCCGAGCAATAGAGGGGTTGAAGAAAATCATGACCGTTGTAGGCGATGAGGTCATCAAACTCCTGGAACTGGGAGATGTCTTCCGATGGGTTACCGACGGGGAGCGGGCAAAAGCTCTGGAACTTCTTGAACGTGACACGAGGTTCGACGCAACAATCACGCAATTTCAGACCGGGAAAGTTCTGAGAGATTTTTTTACAAGGTACTTCAATCAGCAAAGTGCTCCTTCGCTTTACGACGCGGTAATGCTGATGGCAGCGAAAGCCGGGCCTGTCTCAGTTTCCAGTATCGAAAACAACCTGGCTGGTTTCTTCTTTTTCGACCGGGATGCAGCAATCCTCAACGCGCAATTTGGCAATCCGGCAAAGGTGTTCGGGCTTGCAAACGATCTTGCCGACAGCATGCGCAAGTACGGCTTGCTTTCGATCAGCACCAAGAAACCCATCACCAGTGCGACTATTCCCTCAAGTGCATCCGCGTCTTTCTCAGGCAGCGGTGCAACGGGACGCGACATCTTCAATCACCGCGTTTCTGCGTTTGACCAGGCACGCATCCTTTATGAGCAGAAGACAAATCCGCAAGGTGATCCTGGCGCATCCGGTCCCGTGTCGCGCAGCTACTCCAATCCGCTCTGGAATGGTCTGACTGTTCCCAGTTCCGCCAGTGAACGTCTTCGGCAGGCCGCGCGCATTACGAGTTTGCCGATCTCCACATTGTTTGAGCCGATTTACCTGAACGGTCGCCCGTCCCGGGGAGCCGTGATGAACGCTGCTGCAAAAACCTATAATCTGACGCCGGAAGTCATAGGAGCGATCGTCTTGGCGGAACAGCGTGATCAATCTCAAAACGAGGACATGCTCGACTACACCGCGGCGACGCATTCGGTCTCAAGGCGCACAACCTCTGTAGGCCTTGGTCAGGTGCGTGACGACACTGTCGCGCGTACGGATCTGTTCTCCGGGCTGCTGGAACACAAACGGAGGCAAGGTCTCGACGGCGCGCAGATCGCGACGCTTCTGACGTGCGACGAGTTCAATATCTTCGCTGTTGCGAAATACATCAGGTATGTTGCCAATCTCGTCGGCAAAAAGACAAAAACGGACTTGCCAAGAACCGCCGCTGCGTTTCCCGGCATCAATTTTGCCGCCTATGCGCAGCATGCCAGGAACTGGCCTGCGGACAACGTTGCGGCGCTTGGGTCCGAATACACCTCACGGCCGTGGGACGACAGGGTGACCGGTTGGGGAAGCTTTGTCGGTGAAGCTCATTTCGACATGTCAGGCGCCAAGATATCATGGTGAAGTGGCTGAAAATATTTCCCTTTCTGGTTCCGTTTATTCTGGCGTCCTGCAATGACGAGCAGCAAAGAGTGATTGAGATGAAGACTGAAGTTGTCGACGGCCTGCAGTTTGGCGTACCCGAAGGACGCAAGGTCGAAACAGGTGCCGATCACATTCTGCTTTTGCCGGAACAGGCTCTGCGCGAAGTCGATGAAATCACCATTTGGACTACCGCGCCGCAGCCGGTCGCCGGCGGGGTCGACACCGAAGGGACCGATCCCGCCCCGCACATCTTGACGACAGTCGAAGGCGGCATGGGCGGCCCGGAATATACCCTCACCATTCCCAAACAATTTGCAGACCGTCAGGCCTATGTCCGCGCCTATATCCAGTCGGAAGGCGGAACTCCGGCGTTCGACGAGGCGTGGCAGGTTTGGGAAAGCCTGGCGGCCGAGAAGTAACCGACAGGGTCTCCGTAGGAAGTGAGGGAGGGGCGCTGCGCACCCCTCAACACGCACAAGATGAATATTTCTGTGCTCGCTTTTTGATCGGCGCCGCCTTCTGCACGTCCTGAGCAGTCGCCTAAGGCCAGCAGTAGCCCGTCTTAGAAGGACGGGATACCGACAGCTTCCTTGGCTTTGTCCGTGAGGGTGTCCTTTACTGCATCCACAATGTCTTCCTTGAGCGGTGTCTCGTGGATATTGCGTTCCAGCAAACGGCTGGAAGACAATTCCCGTGCGAGATAGAACGCAACGGCGCGTCCGCCAAAACCCTTCGAGAAGTTGGCTTTCTGCTGATAGATAGGGTTGCCTCCCCGCAGACCATAACGGCGTGCGCGTTCCATCAGACCCATCACGAACTGGTAACGTTGCAGACCGCTCATCTGGCGACCATGCTCGAGACCGGCATTGTAGAAGAACCTCTCTCCCGGGACCTTGTCGTGAAGCGCGTAGTCGTGCCCTGGAAAGAGCGCCGCCGCCACGCCGTTTGCGAACCCTTCATAATACTTCTTGCGCAGCTTTCGAACCCGCTCGTTTTCCGGATGGAGTTCCTTGAGGGGCTTGAGCAAGGTCTTCAAGAGCGCCTTGTGCGGCGTCAGGAGGCCACCGCCACCGTCAATCGCCTCGCCCACGAGAAATCCCGTCAATTCCTTTTGCAGATCGAAATCCTGCGAGTTCGGGACGTGGTTCTGGACGCGCCGGTAAATCATTTCGCGTGCCTGGACGACGAGTTTTTCACCCTCCGGAATGTCGATATTGCGGTTGTCCCATCGTCGATCGAGGATGGTGCGGCGCTGACGGCGCTCCTCCTGCCTGTGCGCGCGTTCCACCACATCGCCGATCAGCGCATCCCGGAACGGAGCAAGGATAAGACCAGGCTTGGCGCCATCGAACATGAAGTTGAACCCACGAGGGCCAGGCTTGTGGCAGCCGACATATTCTCTCAGGTACCAGTTGATCTCGGCGGGGTCGTAGGTCTCGAAGTTGGCATAGGCCACTTCTTCGGCAGGGATGCCGTCGCAGAACTTGCCGATCGTCTCCCAGCTGTCGCCGGCGCCGACAGGCATAACGACCCCGCACCTCACCCAGACGCCGTCGCGCTTTTGTTCCACACGGTTGTGGGGAAAGTAGTTCCTGGGGATGGGGTTCTTCGGTTTTCTGATTTGAACGTGCATCAGATTTACACCTCTTTTTCGGTATCACTTGAGTTCTCGTTGAGAGGCTGGATATCACGCGTCCTGCGGGTCGCACTTGTGCTGCATGTCACTTGACTTGAAGGCGGCGGTTTTGGGCTTGGGGGAGAGGTTTTGGCCGTTTTTGAGGGCTCAGGGGGAGGGTATGATGCCCCCTCCACCGGTATTCCTGGCGGCCCGCGGCGTGGCTATGCGGTAAGATCCGGAACCCAGATATCCACTTGCCTTGGGCGCGTGGCCGTTTTCAAAAACTCAGACTATTGCGCTCTTGTGAAAGCGCCTTTGCTTTGCTGGCAGGCTGGATTGCAGATCAGCGCGCAGAAGCCCGCTCTTTCTGGATCCAGTCCAAAAACACCTTGGAGGCAGGCGTTTCCGCGTAAGGTGGCGGGGTCCGGACGAAGTAGGCTTCACTCAGGGGCGCCTGATGTTCAAAGGGACGAACAAGGTCACCGCTTCGGAGGAGGTCACCGACGAGCGTGTCGTGTGCGAGGACGAGGCCCGCACCGTTCAAGGCTGCCGAAATCGCGATTACATAGGTCGACGCCAGATTGACTTCGGCTTCCCTTGCAAAGGACCTGCCTTGCGAGTTCATCCAACCGGACCAGGAGCCGGTGATGCCCGCGCAGTCGAACAGCCTGCCGCTCTCCAGTGAGCGCTCTTCTTGAGGCAGGTCGGGTGAGCAGACCGGATAGCATTTTTCCTCTGCAAGCCGAATGGCGGCGGTCGGCATGTCCTCCGGACGGGCGAAGCGGATTTCCAGGGAGGCATCGGCCGCGCGCTTTTCGGTGTCCCAGATCGATGTCACTATGTTGAGCGTCAGCCAGGGAAATTCTTCGTAAAGCCGGCGAAGGCGCGGGGCCAGCCAATAGACGGAAAAGGCCAGATTGCACTGAAGCGTCAGATTGCGCCCCAGGTCACTGCCGGTGACAAGCTGCGTGCTCCTGGTGATCAGGTCGAAGGCTTCACGCAGGCTCGGCAGATAGGTTTCCCCTTCGAGCGTCAGTTCCAGGGCACGCGTCTTGCGCACAAACAGATTGCAACCGAGCAAGGTCTCGAGGCTGCGTACATGCTGGCTGACCGCGGACTGGGTCAGGTTCAATTCCTGCGAGGCTCGGGTGAAGCTGAGATGGCGCGCAGTTGCCTCGAATGCCCGCAACCAGGCCAGCGGAGGCAATCCAACCGTCTTCATGCGTGCACCTCACTCATTCATCAACTGACATAATGCGTATTAATTTTATTAATGCAACGCCATCGAATATATTGTTTGTCAATGTTGAAAGCGCTCCCTAGCGTCAAAGAGAAAGCGAGGGAGACAGTGCATGCTGCGTGTTGCAGAACATTCGAACATCACCCACTGGGCGGAGCGGATCGACCTGGCGGCAGCATTCCGCTGGACCGAGCGTCTTGGAATGCACGAAGCTGTCGCCAATCATTTCAGCCTTGCCGTCAATGACGAAGGCACGGCTTTTCTGGTGAACCCCCGCCAGCGGCATTTCAGCCGGATCAGGGCATCCGACCTGATTTTGCTGGATGCAAATGACCCGCAAACGCTGGAACATCCAAACGCTCCGGACCCGACTGCCTGGGGATTGCATGGCGCCATCCACCGGCAATGCCCACATGCGCGCTGCGTCATGCATGTGCATTCGGTCCATGCCACGGTTCTGGCCTGCCTTGCCGACAGCACTCTGCCGCCGATCGACCAGAACACCGCGACTTTTTATGGCCGCTTTGCAATTGACGAGAACTATGGCGGACTTGCTTTCGAGGAAGAAGGCGAACGCTGCGCGATGTTGCTTCGCGACCCGAAGTTCAAGGTGCTGATCATGGGCAACCACGGCGTTCTGGTCGTCGCCAGCACTGTCGCGGAAGCCTTTGACCGCCTTTATCATTTCGAACGTGCTGCGGAGACCTACATCCGGGCACTGCAGACCGGAAAACCACTGCGCGTTCTCAGCCCTGAGATTGCCGAGAAGACCGCGCAGGAAATTGAAAATTATCCGGGCCTTGGGCACGACCACTTCGCCGAATTGAAAGCCATTCTGGACGACGAAGGCTCGAACTACGCCAGCTAGGCACCGGCACGGCCCGAGGCTGCGGACGCAAGGCAGCGGACACTCGAAACAAGATCATGCAAGGCCCGATGGTGACACCGCCGGGCCGGGCGGGCGGAATTTGCCGAAATTCCGGTTATCGCGACTGGCCGTCCGCACCGGCCAACAAGTTGAACTGAAACCTATCACGCTCATCAAGGAGAACCATGGAATGGGAGAGGCCTTTACGCCGCAAAACCGACTGGCAGTCTCGCGGCGAAGCGTTCTCGGGGGAACTGCTGCGCTTGGCGCCACGGCTCTCGTATCGTCTCTTGGTATCGGGCCGGCCGTTGCCCAGCCCAAAAAAGGCGGAACGATCCGCTTCGGGATTGCCTCGGGCAATACCAACGACACGTACGATCCGGCAGTTTGGGACAACACCTATTCGCAGGTCTTCGCCTTTGCCCGCAACGGCTACCTGGTGGAGATCGCCTCGGACGGATCCCTCGTCGGGGAAGTGGCGGAAAGCTGGACGTCATCTCCCGATGCAAAGGTCTGGACGTTCAAGATCCGCAGCGGTGTCGAGTTCCACAGCGGCGGTACCGTGACACCTGATGATGTCGTCGCCTCGATCAACTATCACCGCGGCGCGGACAGCAGTTCGGCTGCCAAGCCCTTCCTTGCACCGGTTACCGACATTGCCAGCGACGGCGATACCGTCGTTTTCACACTGGATGCAGGCAACGCCGATTTCCCTTATGTGGTGAGCGACTACCATATGCCGATCCTGAAGTCTTCGGATGGCAAGATCGATCCCACCAGCGGTGACGGGTGCGGTCCGTACAAAGTCACCAACTTCAAACCCGGCTACATCGCCGAGCTCACGCGCAATCCGAATTACTGGAAATCGGACCGTGCCCATTTCGATGCGGTTGTCCTGATGGCCATTGTTGATCCGGCAGCGCGGCAGGCTGCACTGATGACCGGAAATGTCGACGTCGTGGACCAGGTGGATCTGAAAACGGTGCATCTGTTCCAGCGCGCTCCGGGTGTCCAGATCGTCTCGGCGACCGGTGGTCAGCACTATACGTTCGCCATGGACACACGGGCAGCGCCCTTCAACGACAACAATGTCCGCATGGCCTTGAAATACGCCATCGACCGGCAGGAACTCGTCGACAAGATCCTCTTTGGCTATGGCTCGGTTGGCAACGACCACCCGATCAGCCCGGCCAACCGCTTTTACGCAGCTGATCTTGAGCAGACCAGTTATGATCCGGACAAGGCGAAATATTATCTGAAACAGGCGGGCCTCAGCTCACTGGATCTGCAACTCTCCGCCTCCGACGCTGCTTTTGGCGGCGCTGTCGATGCAGCAGTGCTCTATTCAAGCAAAGCAGAGGCGGCCGGTATCAACATTCAGCCGGTGCGCGAGCCCAATGACGGTTACTGGTCCGATGTCTGGATGAAGAAGCCGTTCTGCGCGGTCTACTGGACCGGACGCCCGACCGAGGACGCGACCTTCACGCTCGCCTACGCTGCCGGGGCGCCGTGGAACGATACCTATTGGGACAACGAGCGCTTCAACCGGCTTCTGAGCGAAGCGCGGTCCGAACTCGACGAAGCAAAGCGCGCGGATATGTATCGCGAGATGCAGAACATCGTCAGGACCGATGGCGGCACCATCATCCCCATGTTCGCAAGCTACGTGATGGCACTCAGCGACAAGGTCAGTCATCCGGAAAAAGTCGCCGCAAACTGGCCGCTCGACGGTCTGCGCGCTACGGAGCGCTGGTGGTTTAGCTGAGTTCGTCTTCTCAAGTCTGAAGCATTTTTGACTGGCGCCTTGCATGTTGGTTCCCCGCTGGGTGGCAGCTTCGCTTCGGATAATCGGGAATGGCGGCGGTGAGACGTCCGCAAACAAAAAACGCCCTCATCCGGAAGGAGAGGGCGTTTTCGTTTCTTGCGGTGTTGGCAGCGATCAGTCGATGACCGAGCCCTCTTCGTCCTTCTTCATGTGACGCATGCGGGCCTTCAGGACCTTGCCGAAGATGATCGGCAGGACGAAGCCGATGATGGCCATGCTCCACAGGGTCAGCGAAAGCGGGCTGTCGATCAGGGTGAACCAGTCGCCGTTGCTGATGGTGATTGCGCGGCGCAGGTTGTTTTCCATGGCGTTGCCGAGCAGCGTGCCAAGGATGATCGGGACCAGCGGCACGTCCAGCTTGCGCAGCACCCAGCCCAGCACACCGAAGCCGACCATGACCAGAAGATCGAAGGAGGAGCCGGAGATGCCGTAGATGCCGACGAAGCTGACCATGGCGACGATGGGCATGAGGATTCGCGGCGGGATCAACAGGACGCGGGTGAAGAGACCGATCATCGGGATGTTCATGGCCAGCAGCATGAAGTTGGCAATGAACAGGGCCGCGATCAGACCCCAGACCACATCCGGCTGCTGAGTGAACAGCAGCGGGCCCGGGGTGATGTTGAGCGCCAGCAGAACCGCCAGCAGCACGGCCGTGGTCCCGGAACCGGGAACGCCGAGGGCGAGCATCGGCACCAGCGCACCACCCGCGGCGGCGTTGTTGCCGGCTTCAGGCGCGGCGACACCGCGCGGGTCGCCCTTGCCGAAGGTGCCTTCCTTGTCGACCAGTTTCTTCTCGAACGTATAGGAGATGAACGAGCCGAGCGACGCGCCGGCACCAGGCAGAACGCCGGCAATGAAGCCGAGCAGACTGGTGCGCAGCATGGTCGGGGTGCAGGACTTCAGCAGCGAGAAGCTGGGCATCAGCCGGCCGACGGAAATCTTGCTGGAGTTGGCGTCGGCATTGCCGTGACGGTGTTCCAGGAACAGGAAGACCTCGGACAGTGCAAACAGGCCGACGATGGCAACCAGGAAGTCGATTCCGTCGTAGAGGTGCACTTCGCCGAAGGTGAAGCGCGGCACGCCTGTCTGGGTGTCGACACCGACGGTGGCAAGGCCAATGCCGAGCGCGGCTGCGAAGGCGGTCTTGGCCTGGTTGGTCGAGGCAACGCCGCCCAGCGTGGCGAAGGCCAGGGTGAACAGGGCGAAATATTCCGCCGGACCGAACAGAAGCGCGATCTTGACCAGCTGCGGTGCCAGCAGGATCAGGCCCCAGGTGGCCAGGAAGGCACCAACGAAGGAGGCAACGCCCGACAGCGAGAGGGCCTCGCCTGCGCGGCCCTGCTGGGCCATCGGGTAACCGTCGAGACAGGTCATCATCGCCGGTTCGTCACCGGGAATGTTCAAGAGGATCGACGAGATACGCCCGCCGTACATGGCGCCGTAATAGACCGACGTCAGCAGGATCAATGACGGCGTAGCGCCAAGACCGAGCGTGAAGGCAAGCGGGATGAGGATAGCGACGCCATTGGACGGGCCGAGGCCCGGCAGGGCGCCCATGATGGTGCCGAGAAAACAGCCGAGCAGGGCCAGCAGCAGGTTCTGCCAGGTCAGCGCGATGATGAAGCCGTCGGCCAGTGAAGAGAGAGTTTCCATGGCGATGCTCCGTTAAAAGCCGAACGGGCCCTTGGCCAGGGACAGGCCAAGAACGAGGTGGAAGACCGCATAGATGCCGAGCGAAGTCAGGCAGCCGGTGATAAGCGAGCCGATCGGTGAAGAGCCGAGGCGCCAGGTCAGATAGGCAGCGGCAATGGCTGTCGCGATGATGAAGCCGGCTTCCGGCAGGAGTATCGCGTAGAGGATCATCGCCAGCACTGCCATGGCGACTTCAAGAAGACGCGGCAGCGACGGCCATTCCGGGGCGACGTCGGGTTTCAGGAAAATCGCCAGCGACGACAGACCCAACACGGATGCGATGATCAGGGGGAACGCCTTCGGGCCGACGGCGTCGGACAGAAAGCTTTCTTCGATGACAAGAGCGGCCCAGGCATATCCCAGCGCGAGAAGTAGCCCGACCGCGCCAAAGATGCGGTCGCTCATGGATACCTTCCTAATAGCGGCTCCTCCCCAAGTCCGGCGGCCGCCCCTTATGTGTTCTGTTGTTTGTTGGCACCCGAAGTGTGCCACTGTGTCCGCCGACAATCCACTTTGCCCAATCGGGCGGACAATGATCAGGCAGACATACTTCCGGCGTTACGCTGTCAGTCTCAAAGCTGCGTGCGGAAAACCGGATATTGCCCGCGTTCGGACGCGTCCTGAAAAAGAAGGGGGCACATGGACTGCGCCCCCTCCAGTCGGACTGACGGCATTCTTATTTGATGATGCCGATTTCTTTGGAGATGTTCTGGATCTGCTGAACCGAGTTGGCAACGAATTCCTGGAACTCGGCACCCTGCAGGTCGAGCGGAGCCAGACCGTTTGCAGCCATGATGCCTTTCCATTCTTCACTTGCGTACAGATCGGAGATCTTGGACACCCATGCGTTATAGGCGTCGTCGGACATGTTGCCCGGTGCGTAGAAACCGCGCCAGTTTGCGCCGATCGCGTCGACACCCTGTTCTTTTGCCGTCGGGAAGTCGGCGAATTCGCCGGACAGACGCTCAGGTGCCAGAACAGCGATCACCTTGATGTCGCCACTGTCGACAAAGCCCTTGGCTTCGGAAATGTCACCGGTGAAAGCCTGGACGGAACCGGCCAGAAGCTGGGTCACGGCTTCACCACCACCGTCGAAAGCGATGTATTTCACGGTGCGGACGTCTTCGATGCCGTAAGCGTTTGCAGCGATCAGAACCTTCAGGTGATCCCAGCCACCAACAGCGGAACCGCCGGCAACGGATACGGACGTCGGGTCGGATTTCATCTGGTCGAGAAGTTCCGGCAGGGTGTTGATCGGGCTGTCGGCCGCAACGGCGATCACGCCGTAGTCAGCGCCAACGGAAGCCACCCAGCGAACCTGGTCCATGGTGTTGCCCGGGAAGGCACCCTGGGCAAGGCGGGTTGCGGTTGCCGAGGAAGCTGCAACGATCAGGTCGTTGTCGTCGCCGCGCTTGTTGACGACTTCAGCATAGGCCACGCCGCCGCCGCCACCAGCCAGGTTCACAACCTGCATGGTCTTGTCGAGAAGCTTCAGGTCCTGAAGGGTCTTGCCGACCTGGCGGCAGGTGAAGTCCCAGCCACCACCCGGGTTGGCCGGTGCGATGCACTCCGGGTTTTCCGGCGTGAAATCGGCAGCTGTTGCGCCGAAAGCGGATGCGCCAAGGAATGCGGCCGCCAGCAGAAGGCGGGTCGTTTTGAATGCCATGTTGTGTTTCCTCCACATGTGCAAGGCTTTTGGTGAGCCCCTGGTATCCGTTGTGCCGCGTTAAGGCGGGTCCTCCCAACGGACGTGAGGAGAGCCTAGCGCCAAACCCTGTCATCAACCTGTCACCAGGGGGCACATTGCTTGCAAGCAGCGAAATTGCGGGGCAAGACTGGAGGCGGGAGGAACGAATCTTTGCGTCTTTTGCTCGTTGAAGACACGTTTGATATGGCGGAGGCGATCATGATCCGGCTGGACCGGTCTGGCATTGCCTGCGATCTGGCAAAGTCGCTGGAAGAGGCGAGGGCCTGCGTCAACGTTCAGCATTACGACGTGATTGTTCTTGATATCAATTTGCCGGATGGCCTGGGCACCGAGCTGCTGAAAGAGATCAGGTCTCGGGGCGAGCGCACGCCGGTGCTGATGCTGACGGCGGAATTTTCCGTCGACGACAGAGTATCCTCGCTCAATTCCGGGGCGGATGATTACCTGGTCAAGCCGTTCGACCACCGCGAACTTGAAGCCCGCATCCGCGCACTCTATCGCCGCGAACAAGGCGACAAAGCCGAGGAACTGACGCTTGGCAGCCTTACGTTCAATGCTTCCGCGCGGGTCGTGCGTCAGGGCGACAGCCCGATCAATCTGACCCGGCGCGAATTCTCGCTGCTGGAGATCCTGGTCCGCAATCGCGGCAAGACCGTCAGCAAGGAACGTCTGTTCGAAGGGGTATTCAGTTTCCAGGACACCGACGTCAGCATGAACGCGCTGGAGCTTTATGTTGCGCGGCTGCGCAAGAAACTCTCGGGCGGATCTGTCAGGATCGAGACCCAGAGAGGGCTTGGTTACAAGCTGGAAGTCGATGACTGATCTCATCCGCAGGCTGGCGTCGACCTCGCTCACCGCACGTGTTGCCTTCGGGATTGCCTTTCTGCTGATCTTCGGCGGGGTGATCGTTTCCATCGCGGCATTCGCCTATGGCCGGGAAGCGGCCAGAAGCGCCTACGACCGGTTGCTCCTGGGCGCGGCGACAGGCATTGCTTCGTCGATCACCGTTCAGGACGACAGGCCCGTCATCGAGTTGCCGGTTTCGGCGTTCGAGTTGCTGGCGCTCGCCCCCGACGACAGGATCGGCTATCGCATTATCGGCCCGGAGGGTGCGACGCTGACCGGCTATGATGAAATCACCCTGCCGACAGGTCGGCGCGATTTCCGGGAAGGGTTTTTCGACGGTTCGTTCTTTGGAGAGCCAGCCCGTTTTGCGGTGGTCTCGCGCCGGTTTGCCGAGCGTACGCTCAACGGCACGATCAAGGTGGTTGTCGGCCAGACCCTGCGGGCGCGTAACGACATGGCCTATGACATCACCCGCAAGGCGCTCTACGTGCTTGCAGCCTCCGGCCTGGCAATGGTGCTGTTGTCGGTCGTCGTCGTCCGCTCGGTGCTGCAGCCGCTGGAACGGATCGCCGGCGGTCTCTCGGCACGGGACCCCCACGACCTGACACCGCTCGACACGTCGGTGCCGCGGGAAACGGCGGTGATGATCAATGCCCTCAACGGCTTCATGGCCCGGCTCGACCGGCAGATGAATTCCATGCGGCATCTGATCTCCGACACCGCGCATCAGCTCAGGACGCCTGTCGCTGCCCTCAGGGCCCAGGCGGATCTCTTCACCGACGAAGCGGAACTTTCCCGCAAGGAAAAGATCGTCGAGAGGATACAGACCCGAACGGCAAGCCTCGGCCGTCTGCTCGACCAGCTTCTGAGCCAGGCACTGGTGATCCACCGAGGCGACAGCGCCAGACGGGAGAAGGTGGACTTGCGCGATATTACCCTCGACGTTTTCGAGGAAGGCGATCATGCTGTTCTCAATCCGGAATTCGACGTGATCCTGGAGATCGGCGAAGACCCTGTCGAAGTGCTGGCGGATGTGCAATCGCTGAAGGAAGCCTTGAAGAACCTCCTGAACAACGCGCTCAAATACGGCCGCTCACCGGTGCGGATCGGGGCTTCGCTGCAAGGTGGGCGGGCCAGTATCTGGGTGGAAGATGCGGGCGGTGGACCGGTGGACGGGGTTCTTGCCGAACTGGGGTCCCGTTTCAACAAGGGCGCGCTGTCGCGGCAAAGCAGTTCCGGCCTCGGTCTTGCGATCGCGCATTCCGTCGCCCTTTCCTACGATGGCGAATTGCGTCTGGAAAAGACGGGTGGGGCGCGTTTTCGTGCAGCCCTTGTGTTTGCAGCCGTACCGGAGGGGCGGACATGAAGCGGCTCGCCTATCTGCTGAAGTGCCTGGCTGCAGTCGTGATGCTGCTTGCCACCGGCCAGGCCGTGTCGGCCCAGGAGCTGGTGGAAAATTTCGGACCGGAGACCACCAACCGTGTGCTGGTGGTGCGCTCCACGACGGATATTTCCATCTTCGGTCCCGTGGTCGAAAGCTTCCTGCGCACCCGGTCTGGGCTGCAGGTGCGCTACGAGCAATGGGGATCGAACGAGCTCTACCGCCTGACCCGCCGGGACTGCCGCGACGGCGTTCCAGGCGCCGACATTGTCATCAGCTCCGGTGTTCACCAGATGGTGCAGCTGGTCAACGAAGCCTGCGCAGCGTCCTACCGCTCACGGTTGACCGAACAGTTGCCGGAGGCCCTTCGCTGGCGCGACGAATTGTGGGGCATCACCCGAGAGCCCGCGGTGATCGTCTATAACCGCGAGCTGGTGCCCGTGGAGGATATTCCGCAGACCCGCTTCGACCTGCTCGATCTCCTTCGGCCTTCCGGCACTCCCTATGCCGGGCGAGTCGCGACCTATGACATCGAGCAGTCGGGGCTTGGGTATCTGTTTGCTTTTGCCGACGCGCAGGAAGCAACCACCTTCGGCGCGCTTCAGGAATCCTTCGGCCGCTCACAGGCGATTTCCACCTGTTGCTCGGTCGACATCATCAAGGGTGTTGCCGAGGGGCGCTACCTGATCGCCTACAACGTGCTTGGCTCCTACGCCCAGGGCTATCAGCTGAACGACGACAGGATCGGCATCGTGCTGCCGTCTGACTACACACTGGTCCTGTCGCGCACCTTCATGATCCCGAAGCAGGCAAGCAACGAAGCCGAGGCCGAGGCGTTCCTGGATTTCCTCTTGTCCTCGGAAGGCACGCTTGCACTTCGGACCGCACTGCTGATCAGCCCGCTTCTGGAAACGGAGGATGGCAATGAAGGCGAGGTCCTGAGTTCGACAGCCCTGCGGCCGATCGGTCTTTCCCCTGCGCTCATGGTCGCACTGGATGCCCTGACCCGGGAAACCTTTTTGCGCCGCTGGCGGTCGACGTTTCCCGGGCCATGAGGCGCCGGCAGGCGCGTTGCACGACGCTCTTTTCAGGATCTCAGGAAACGCCCAGGAAGGGATAAGGCCCCGGAAAGGCGCCGACCGGAATGAGGTGCGTCAGGAAACCATCGTCTCGCCATTCGTGAAGCAGCATCCCGCCAGGTTCCTTGGTCAGGCTGTTGCCGGCGTTGGTGCGCTGGTCCAGCGTGACCGCATGCGAGGTGCCGGGGCAGACCTGACACAGACTGCCGGAAAAGAGGCCGGCGATGGAGCGGTGCAGATGGCCGCAGACAAGCCGAACCTGCCCGGAATGAAGGGAGAGGGCGGTGCCCAGGCTGTCTGCGTCGTGCAGGTTCTGCGCGTCCATGGCCTTGATCCCCACGGCAAAGGGAGGGTGATGAAAACCGACTATCGCGGGTTTGTCGCCAAGACCGGAGAGCGCGTCCGTCAGGAAGGACAGGGTTGCCGGTTCAAGTGTGCCATGCGCTGCGCTTTCGGTAAGGCTGTCGAGCCCGACAACGGCAAAGTCTTCAAAATCGATCTGCCAGTCCAGGGGGCCGGTGCGGGGCATCCACAGTGCGTCTGCGAAATTCTCCCGCATCGGCTCGCGCCGGTCGTGGTTTCCCGGCAGCACCCTGTAGGGCAGGTCGAGGTCCGCCATCAGCATCTTGAACCGGTCGTATTCTTCCGGCGTTCCATGTTCGGTCAGGTCGCCGGTAACGATCACGAGGTCGACTGGACCGATCTGCGGCAGCAGACGGTTGATTGTGGCGACCGTTTCGGCAAGGGCCGCGGCCGTGTCGACCTGTCCGTAGGCGAGTGCTCCTTCAGGAACAATGTGGGTGTCTGAAATCTGAATGATCTTGGTCATGAATGGGTCGATGTCTGGTCTGCAAGGAAGATGAGGTCGGAGGGATCAATGGTGAGGCGCACGGTGCTGCCGGTTTCAGGGGCTGTCCTGCCCGGGTGCTGAAGATAGAGAAGGCCGGCATCCGGAAGGACGCCGCCCACGGCGAGACGGAAATGACCGCCGGAGAACGTGACGGTTTCCACTGTTCCCGACAAGGATCCTGTCTGGTCTAGCCGGACGTTTTCCGACCGTATGTAAGCTGTTTTGCCGGCGGCGCCAGCGGGAAGCTTCAACTGTCCGCCAGGCAGCTGCAGTACATCGTTTTCCATGTGTCCGGTCAATGGCATGGCGTTGCCGATGAACCGGGCGACGAAGGCATTGGCCGGAGTGTGGTACAGCTCTTCTGGCCGGCCGACCTGAAGCATGGTTCCGTTCGACATCACCGCGATCCGGTCCGCGATCGCCATCGCCTCGCTCTGGTCGTGGGTGACGAAAACAGCCGTGATCCGGAATTGCCGCAGCATGGCGGCCAGTTCGTCACGCAGGTTGTCGCGCAAGGCGGCGTCCAGCGCGGACAGGGGTTCGTCCAGCAGCAGGATCCTGGGGCGCGGTGCGACGGCACGGGCCAGGGCCACCCGTTGGCGCTGCCCGCCAGACAGGGCATTTGTCGGGCGGTCGGCGTAGTCGGTAAGGCGGCACAGGCTCAGCACCTCGTCCACACGTTGCCGGCGTTCTTCCGCCGGCACTTTTCTAACCTTCAGGCCGTAGCCGACATTCGCGCGCACGCTCATGTTGGGAAAGAGCGCATAGGACTGAAACACCATGCCGACATTGCGATGTTCCACGGCAAGTCCGGTCACGTCGGTTTCGTCGAACCGGATCCGGCTGCCCGCATCGGGGCGCTCCAGTCCGGCAATGATGCGCAGCAGGGTCGTCTTGCCACAGCCAGAGGGACCGAGCAGCGACAGGATTTCGCCGGGACCGACGGTCAGGTTGGTCGGGCAGAGAGCCCGCGTGCCATCGGCAAAGGTCTTGGCGGCGTTTTCGATTGTCAGGGTCATTGAGCGATCCTTTGCGCTCTGGCGGAGGCCCATTGCATGGCCATCAACAGCGGCACGATCATCGCGAAGAAGACGAGCGTATAGGCGGAGGCAACCTCCAGCCGCATGGAGGCATAGCTGTCGGCAAGGCCGACGGGCAGGGTTTTCAGATAAGGCGTGTGCAACATCCAGGTGAGGTTGAATTCGCCTATGGAGAGCGTCACCACGGTCAGGGCACCAGCCAGGATGCCCGGCATGGCATTGGGGATGATCACCGTTCGAAACCGCGTGAAGGCAGACGCGCCAAGTGTCGCCGCGCTTTCTTCCAGGCTGCGGAAATCCATGGCCATCAGGACGGCCAGGACCGATCGCACCATGAACGGCAGCGTGTAGAGAACATGGCCGACGAGGATGAAGGTCCAGGACGTGCGGAACCCGGACAAGGTTCCGTAGAGCTGCAAGAGCGCGAGCGCCAGTGCGAGGCCGGGAATGGCGAGCGGCAAGGAGATGAACTCTTCCAGCAGGCGCGACAGGCGTCCGGGATTTCTGGCAAGGGCGTACGCCGCCGGAACGCCGATCACCAGTGTGACGGCAAGGCAGGCTATCGCGAGCCAGAGTGACAGGAAGATGCTGGCGGAATATAACTCCCAGACCCGCCCGATCCATTTCAGGGTCAGGCCCGAGGAAAGACCGCGGAAGTAGTTGGCTGTTACCCCGGCCAGGATCGACTGGATGGCCGGGACCAGCAGAAAGGCGGCGATAACAAGCGTGACTGCGCACTGCAGCCACCAGGCGAGGGATCTTTTCATGTCAGCCTCCCGCCGCAACCGTCGTTCCCGCGAAACTGCGGGCGATGTAAAGCAGGGCCCAGGTCACAAGGCCCAGCAGAACGGACAGGGCTGACGCCATGGCGATGTTCGCCGACAGGGTGAATTCGGTATAGATCACCATCGGCAGGACATCGATATTGGTGGCCAGCGTGAAGGCGGTTCCGAAGGCTCCCATGGCGGTGGCGAAGGCGATTGCACCGGCGGCTACGAGGGACGGGGCAAGACCGGGCAGGATCACGTCGATGACAATGCGCCACGGCGATGCGCCGAGGGTGCGGGCGGCTTCTTCCAGTGCGGGGTCGAGTTTTTCAACGGCGGCCATCACCGTCAGCAGGACGCGCGGGATGGAAAAATAGAGATAGCCGAGAAAGAGGCCGATCAGCGAATAGGCAAACACGATGTGCCCGGGCAATAGCTGGTTGAACAGCCCCTGACGTCCCCCCAGGAGGATGATCAGGAAGCCGATGACGACGCCCGGAAAGGCCAGCGGCAGCGTCAGGACGGAAAGCAGCAGGCCGCGTCCGAAGAACCGGTTTCGCGCCAGGAACAGGCCGGCGGTGGTTGCCAGAGCGAGCGCGGCAAGGCTGACCGCCAGCGACACCAGCACCGTGTTGACCAGGGTTTCAAGATATCGAGGCGTTTGCAGGATCTGCAGGTAGATGTGCCAGCCGGCTTCCGATTCAAAGGAAGCCTGAACCAGGCGCACCAGCGGCAGAGCCAGAAAAGCGAGGGCGAATACCGCCAGCGGTACAAGGCAGGCGGTCACGAATGTTCTGTCGGACATGAAGAATGCCTTCGGAAAAACAGGCCGGAACGCCAATGCGCTCCGGCCCGCCGGGTCAGGATGTTATTTGACTTCGTTCAGGTAACGCTCGCCGAAACCGGCCTGGGCGCGTTCCATGTGGGCATAATCGACGGCAACCGCACGCTCGTAATCGCTTGCAGGCAGGAACTTCGCGGCGACTTCAGCCGGCAGTTCCACCGGGCGGGACGGCTGCAGGTAGGCATTGGTCCAGATGGCCTGGCCTTCGTCGGACAGGATGAAGTCCAGAACCTTCTTGCCGGCTTCCTCATGCGGTGCGCCTGCCACCAGGCTCATCACGTAGGGAACACGCACGGAACCTTCGCACGGCAGCACGAATTCGAAGTTGCCGTCTTCTTCGTATTTGCCGCGATAGGCGTTGAAGTCATAGTCGAAGA
Source organism: Labrenzia sp. PO1 (assembly GCF_012273635.1). Classification (NCBI taxonomy): domain Bacteria; kingdom Pseudomonadati; phylum Pseudomonadota; class Alphaproteobacteria; order Hyphomicrobiales; family Stappiaceae; genus Labrenzia; species Labrenzia sp. PO1. Next base: position 1,247,782 of record NZ_JAAXCR010000001.1, on the reverse strand, counting down.
GGATCGGGATTTCGCCGGAAACGACGCGCGCGAAAGAGGTCTGCTTGGGAACGATCGGATCGTTTTCCGCCAGTTCCTTGAAGTAGCTGATAGCCGGATCGAAGTTCTCCAGATCGCCGCCGAAGGCCAGATTGACGGCAACCGCACCTGCATAGCCGACAAAGGCGGAAGACGGATCAAGGTAGCCGACCATGCCGCGATATTCCGGCTTTTTCAGATCGGCGAAGCACTGCGGCACCGGAGCGTCGCCGAGCGCGTCGACATTCACGAACATGCCGAGGGTGCCGTAGTGAACGGCAAACCACTTGCCTTCCGGGTCCTTCAGGCCTTCGGGGATGTCATCGAAACCGGCCGGCTTATAGGCGGTGACGACACCTTCGTTGCCGGCCTTGATGCCAGTGGTCACGCCGTAATAGGCAACGTCGGCGACCGGCGCGGCCTTCTCGGCCAGAAGCTGGCTGAGGGTCTGGCCGGAATTCTTGTTGTCATGCGGCATGGCAATGCCGAGCTTCTCATTGATGGCTTCCAGCATCGATGCCCAGTCGGCCCATTGCGGAGGGCAGTTGTAGCAAACGGCATCTTCGGCCTTTGCCGGCACGACGGCCGCCATTGTCATGGCCAATGCGAAAAGTGTACGTTTCATGTCAGTGACTCCTGAAGCGATCTCAAGCAGGTCTCGGGGTTACTCATTGGATGGCAGGGAAGTGGCAGCTTCTCTGCCATCGGCTTTTCCGGGAACGGGAGGGCCAAGGCTGCCTCCCGCGCGGAAACTGAATGTGGCGGCTGCGGACGGCAGGTCGGGGGTGGGCCGGTCCAGCAGCCTTGCCAGCACGGAATTGACGGCGCCCTGACCCATGGTGCGCGGATCTGTTTCGACGGTCGCCAGATGTGGGTCGACCAGCAGGCCGGTGGAAATACCGTCGAAGCCGACCAGCGACAGATCGTCGGGAATGCGTTTGCCAAGGGCCCGTGCGGCCTTCATGGCGGCAAGGGCGAGAAAGTCGTTGGATGCGAAAATTCCGGTCAGGGCCTGATGCTCCGCCAGAAGCGTGCCGAGCAATTCCAGAAGGGTGCCGTCCTGCTCCTCGATTTCCAGAAGAAGCGGGTCTGCCATGCCAAACTCACGGCATGCAGCGGCAAAGCCTTCGTAGCGCTCACGCGAGCGGTCGGAGCGGTGGAACCGCAGGGCCAGAAAACCGGTTTGAATGTGTCCCTGGCTGTGAAAAGCCCTTGCGACTTCACGCGCGGCGGCGCGGTTGTCGACAGCCCACGCGGGCAAGCCGAAAGAGGAGCGGTTATAGACGAGGCAGCAGGGAAGGTTTCGATCCCGGATCAGCCCCAGTGCCTCGCTGTCGGCGGCATTGTTGACCGTCAGGACCAGGCCGTCGACCTGTTTGGCAATCAGGGTGCGTGCGGCCTGAAGCTCCAGCACTTCGTCGTATTCCGAACATGCCAGAATGAGCTGATAGCCTTCGCGGTGGGCTTCCTGCTGGGCAGCCTGGACGACTTCGGCAAACACGGGATTGGCGAGAGAAGGGACGATGCAGCCGAGTGTCTTTGTCGAGCTGCTTTGCAGGGATCGGCCAAGCGCGCTGAATTCGAAGCCGAGTGCTTTTGCTGCCGAAAGAACCTTCCGGCGGGTGTCGGCGCTGGCGGAGCCGGTGCCGTTGAGGACGCGGCTCACCGTTGCAATGCCGCAACCGGCCTGCTCGGCAACATCCTTGATCGTCGGCGGACGCGATCTCACCCTTGGCTCCTTCAGTCTTGGAAACGTTTCCAACACTGAATACAGGGTGTCGATGTCACTTTGATGAAAGCGTTTCCAGAAGGGAAAGGGAGCGCTTTTCGATTCGCAGTCGTCAGCCGCAACCGGGCTTGAAACCCGCCGCCCGCGGGGACAGGCGGCGGGTCATGGATCAGAACTTCTTGGCGAAGCTCAGCTTGAAGCTGCGGCCTGCACCTTCGTCTTCGCTCAGATGGTTCCGGTACGACTTGTCGAACACGTTGTCGACGTTGAACCGGACCTCACTGTCCGCCATGAAACCGTCGGTCGGTTTCCATGCCGCATAAAGGTTATGCAGCACGTAGCCAGCGGTTTCCTGTTCGTCTACGCCTACACGGTCCTGGGCGGCGTAGAAGTCGCCCTTCCAGCCGAAGTCGAGGTTCCACGGACGGTAGACGTAGCCGATCTTGAGGAAGGCGCTGTCGGCGGGGACGGCATTCATGTAGCCGCCGGTGCTGACGTTGTTGCCCCGGATCAGCGAGGCGCCGAGAGACCCGTAAATGCTTTCGGTCCAGTAGGAGGCTTCCAGCTCAAGCCCTTCGTAACGGGCTTTCGGAATGATTTCCGTCACCACTGTCGAACCGTTCCAGTAGCTGGCGTAGTAGTTGGTGACGTTGTTGCGGAACGCCGTTCCCTTCAGGCGGAAAGCGTCACCACCCATGATCAGGTCATCGAAAGAAAAGGTGACACCGGCCTCGAAGTTGTTCGACAGTTCCTTGTCGAGATCGTTGACGACGTAGTTCGAAAACACCTCGTCGAGGGACGGCAGACGCTCGGTGTGTGCGACGGAGCCGAAGACGCCGAGCCATTCGGACATCTTGATCATGGCTGCAAGCTTTGGCGAGTAGCCGACGGCGCTCTTTTCCTCGTTCAGGTTGATGGTGTTGCCGCTGCCGTCCACGTAGCTGCCGACAGACACGTTGCTGTAGTCGATCCGCATGCCGGGAATGAGGGTGATGCGGTCGTTCCACACCAGTTCGGCCTGCGCATAGCCGCCGACGTTGACCGTTTCGCCTTCCGGGTGAGTCCCTGAACCACTGCGCACATACGTGCCGAAATCACGCGGATTGCGGCGTTCCTGGTACTGGCCGTCGATGCCGGTCGTGACATAGGCCATCCAGTCTTCGCCCAGCTGGAACGTTGCGACGTTGTCGGCCTTGCCCTGCCAGGTCTCGTAGGAGTATTCGGAATTGAAGCCAAACGGGTAATAGCAGGTCGGCGGCGCGGGCGCCGGGGCGAACTGGGCGCAGATCTGATCCTGGTTCTTCTGCTCGACCCGCGTGTCGGACCAGCTGAACTGGGCCTTCACATCAAGCAGATCGTTTCCTGAAAACCCGTTTGCATAACCGACGATCGCGGTCTGATCCGTCACTGTGCGGTCGACATCGCCAAAGTCCGGACCCCAGGCAATCTGGTCGTAGTTCTGGTCGTCCTCGTCACTCGACCAGTTCTGGTAACTTGCGAAAACGGACTGGTCTTCATTTTCCCCGAAGGTGTAACGGGCCTTGATCAGACCGTTGATGGAGTTGAAATCCGTGTCCGGGACCTCGTTGCCCTGGCCATCCGTAATGTCCTGAGACTGCCGATAGTTGAGCGCGCCGAGCAACTCGAGGTTCTTGACCGGTTCCGCCGCGACGATCGCGCTGCCCAGCCAGCCGTTGCCGTTCGAATCCCAGGAGGTTTTCAGCCGGCCGCCGATCAGGTCACCCGGATCGAGGAAATCGCTGGCATCCTTTGTGGTGAAGGTGATCACACCGCCCATCGCACCGGCGCCATAAAGGGTCGATGATGCCGGTCCACGCAGGACTTCGATCTGTTTATAGAGTTCCGGATCGGAGAAGAACGACCCCATCCGGTACTGTTCGAAAAACTTGTTGACCCCGTCTACCTGCATGATGATCCGGGTCTCGTCGCCGGAAAGAGCTTCACCGATACCGCGGATATTGATGCTTTCGCCGAGGATCGAGTTACTGCCGATCGGCGTGACGCCCGGGATCTCCTGGAAGACGTCTCCGATCGAGCGCGGTTGCAGGTCGTCGATGGCTTCCTGGTCCAGCACGGTGACGGCCTGAGGAGTGTCGATCGCGACTTTGGGCACGCCGGCGCTGATCACGATCTGTTGTAGCTGCGACACCGGTTGATCCTGTCCGGCAACGGGTGTCGCCGGTGCTGCATCCGCTACTGCATCCTGTGCAACCGCCCCGCAATTAAAAGCCAAAACCCAAAGGGCAACACCACCCATCAAGCGGGTGTTACCGGTCTTCTTGAGCCCCATAAAAATTCTCCAAGAGTGCGCGTTGTTCGCGTCCTTTTCGCTGCCTCTCACACAGCGTTTTAAACATGAGTCAGTGACTCAGGTATTGTGTTCCTAATGAAATATGAATATAGGAGTCAAGTATTAGATTGCGGTCGCCGAGGAAAAGCGTCTCTTTGGAATGATTCAAAAATTCCTAATAATCTCAGTAATTTACGTTACGGGATGATGAGGCGGGAAACTGAGCGCGGGCTGCAGGAAGACCATAGCGATTGGGGACAGAACACATGAATGCCGATCAGATCTCCTCTGAAACCAGGCAGAGCGCAGCCGACATCCGGGCGGCACGCGCGGACAATCCGAAGATGCGGGAGCGGGATCTGGCGCAGATACTCGGCATTACGGAAGCGGAGCTGGTCGCCAGCTTCGTAGGGCATGGCGTGCGCCGCATCGCGCCGCGTTTCGAGGATCTGTTTCCCGGGTTGCAGACCGTCGGCACGGTCATGGCACTGACGCGCAACGAGAGCGCAGTGCACGAGAAGATCGGACCGTTCGAGAAATTCGTGAACGGCAAGCGGGCGGCCCTGATGCTGGGCGAGCAGATCGACACGCGCATGTTTCCGGCCAATTGGGTGCATGGCTTTGCGGTCGAAAAGGCTGACGGCAACGATATCCGCCGGTCACTGCAGTTCTTCGATGCCCATGGTGATGCGGTGATGAAGATCCACACCCGTGCGGAAACGGACCTGGATGCGTGGAACACTCTGGTTGAAAAGCTCGTGCTGGACGACCAGACGCCGGATGTGTTGCCGCAAGTAAGCGAAGCAAAACCGTTCAGCCGAAAACAGGCATCCGAAGGAGCTGAAGCGGTGCTGCGCGACCGCTGGCAGGCGATGACCGATCCGCATCAGTTCCACGGACTTTTGAAGGATCTGGACCTCGACCGGGTCAGCGCCTTTGAACTGGCGGGCGATGCCTGGGCCTGGCCGCTCGATCGTGGGGCGGTGCCGGCCTTGTTGCGCCTTGCAGCGTCGGAAAACATCCCGATCATGTGTTTTGTCGGCAATCGCGGTTGCATTCAGATCCACTCCGGGGCGGTGGCAACGGTGATGGACCGGGGTCCATGGATCAACGTGATGGACCCGACCTTCCATCTGCATCTGCGGACCGACCACATCCACGAGGTCTGGGCCGTGCGCAAACCGGCGGATGTCGGCCATGTCACGTCGGTGGAAGCTTATGACAGCGACGGACAGCAGATCATCCAGTTCTTCGGTGTGCGTGGTGAGGGCAACCAGGAACGGTCCGATTGGCGCGGCCTTGCCGAAAATCTGCCGAAACTGGATCGGGCGGTAAAGCTGGGGGCAGCGGAATGATCGGGTCTCTTTCGCGTTTTTCCGGCGTCTCGGCGGCTGTCGCGCTGACCGTTGCAGCCCTGGTCCTGCCCGGCCAACCACTGTTTGCGGAAGGCACGGGCAGTCCGGACAGCAGCAATGTTGTTGCCATCGGCGGTTCGGTGACGGAGATCGTCTACGCCCTGGGCGAAGACAAGAGGCTGATTGCCCGTGACAGCACCAGCATTTTCCCGGTGGAAGCGGCAAGCCTTCCGGATGTCGGGTACATGCGCGCGCTGTCCCCGGAAGGTGTGCTCTCCGTCAACCCGGAGCTGATCCTGATGCTGGAAGGCAGCGGGCCGCAGGAAACGGTCGACGTGTTGCGCAAGTCCGGTGTGGCGATGGCGGATGTGCCGGAGGCATATACCGCCGAAGGCATCATCAAGAAGGTGCGTGTCGTTGGTGACGTGCTCGGCGTCGAGGCGAAAGCCGATGCTCTTGCGGGCAAGCTTGAACAGGATCTGGCAGAGGCGCAACGTGCCGCTGAAAGCCGGACGTCTGGCGTTCGTGTCCTCTTCGTCCTGTCGACAAAAGGCGGGCGTATCCTCGCCGCCGGATCGGATACGGCCGCCAACGGCATACTTGCGCTTGCCGGTGCAGAAAACGCGACGTCCGGCTTTTCCGGCTACAAGATCCTCAGCGACGAGGCGATCGTCAGTGCGGCACCGGACGTCGTGCTGATGATGGATCGCCACGGCGACGGCGAAGACGCAACGAGCGGTGATGCGGTGTTCGATCATCCGGCCGTGGCGCAAACGCCGGCAGGGAAGAACAAGCGACTTGTCCGCATGAACGGGCAGCTCCTGCTGGGGTTCGGTCCGCGCACCGCAGAAGCCGTCCGTGAATTGTCGACCCGTCTGGCGGATACGGCAAGCTGATGGCACTGATGAGCGATACGGCCTTGCCCGCCAGAAGGGGACGGATTTCCTCTCTCCTTGGGTTTGCCGACCTGCAGCGCGGAGACAGGGCTCCGCTCGCGCGGGCCGTCATTGTGCTGCTCGTTGTGCTGGCATGTCTCGTCGTTCTGGGAAGCCTTGCCATCGGCCCGATCTCGATCCCGGTTCTGGAGCTCCTGCCGCATGTGCCGTCCTATTTCTCAGGAGCGGGAGAGGGCGTGCCGCAGGGCGTTTCGGCAAGGGACTGGATCGTGCTCATGGATATCCGCCTGCCCCGGGTGACGCTGGGAGCGCTCATCGGAGCGGCCCTGGCGGTGTCCGGTGCCGTGATGCAGGGGCTGTTCCGAAACCCGCTTGCAGATCCGGGCATTGTCGGCGTTTCCGCCGGGGCGGGACTTGGCGCAGCCGCGTTCATCGTTCTCGGAAATACCGTACTGGCGCCAGTGATGGCGCTTCTGGGTATCTATGCGGTCCCACTGGCAGCCTTTGCCGGCGGCCTCGTCACGACGCTGCTTCTTTACAGGATCGGCACGCGCGGAGGCATCACGTCAGTTGCGACATTGCTGCTGGCGGGCATTGCGCTCGGTGCGCTCACCGGTGCGATGACAGGGCTATTGGTCTATGTGGCCGATGACCAGGAACTGCGCGACCTGCAGTTCTGGGGACTTGGGTCGCTCGCGGGATCCAACTGGCAGAAGGTTGCTTCTGCCGCGCCAATCATTCTCACCATGCTGGTCTGCGTACCGTTCCTGGCACGCGGTCTCAACGGTCTGACGCTTGGCGAAGCCGCCGCCTCGCACATCGGCATCAAGGTGCAGCGGCTCAAGAACCTCAGCATCCTGCTGGTGGCGGCGGCAACCGGCGCCTCCGTGGCTGTCAGCGGCGGCATCGGTTTTGTCGGCATCGTCGTGCCGCATTTGCTTCGTCTCACAATCGGTCCCGACCATCGCTACATGCTGCCGGCCGCAGCGCTTCTTGGCGCCTGCCTGCTGATAGCCGCCGATACGCTGGCGCGCACCATCGTGGCACCGGCGGAAATGCCCATCGGTATCATCACCGCCTTTGCCGGTGCGCCCTTCTTCCTCTGGATCCTGCTGCGCAAGCGCGGCCTCACAGGTCTTTAGGGTGTGGTCATGTTGCACAGGACAATTGAAAATGGCACGGCGCTGGCACCCGATCTTGTTGTCGAGCAGGTGTCTGTTTCGGCAGGCAAGACCCGGATCGTGCAGGACCTTTCCTTTCACGCAAAGGCTGGGGAAGTGCTGGCGATCATCGGGCCAAGCGGTTCCGGCAAGACGACCTTGATGAAGGCAATGACCGGTGAACTGCCTTATTCCGGCGGGATAACGCTGGCAGGGCTGGAGGTTGGTGGCCTGTCACCGGAAGTGCTTGCCGCCATGCGCGGGGTGCTGCCGCAGGCAAGTCAGATTTCCTTTCCGCTGAACGTGGCTGAAGTGGTCGGTCTCGGCCTGACCTCCAGCCGCCGGGAGCGGAGCTTCCGTGCCCGGCGCATCGCCGAAGCCCTTGCGAAAGTTGGCCTGTCGGGGTTCGAAGGGCGAAGTTATCAGGAGCTGTCCGGCGGCGAGCAGCAACGGGTGCAGCTCGCACGGGTGTTGTGTCAGGTCTGGGACCCGCTTCCGCAAGAAGGCCTGCCGCATTGGTTGTTCCTGGACGAACCGGTCTCCAGTCTCGACATCAAGCACCAGGTCCAGATCATGCAGCTTGCAGCTGATTACGCCAAGCGTGGTGGCGGCGTCGTCGCCGTGATGCACGACCTCAACCTGACCGCTGCCTTTGCCGACCGGGTGCTGGTCATGCAGGGTGGCCGCCGTCTTGCCTTCGGTACGCGGGACGAGGTCATGCAGGCGGAGTTGTTGTCGAAAGCCTATGACTTTCCGCTGGAAATCCTGACACGTCCGGGTGGAGGACGGCCTGTCATCGTGCCGATGGACAACGGCTGAGGGTCTTACTTGCTGCTGATGTTCGACGTGGTCAGGTGGTCTTCAAACTGCGCAGCGCGGAGATCATTTCCTCTGAATCCCACACCCGGTCGCCAATGGCGGCGAGGGCAACCTTGCCGGTGCCATCGAGGACGTAGGTCACCGGCAAACCGCGCAGGAACCAGGTACTCGGCATGGCCTTGTCCGTGTCCATCAGGACGGTGAGACCATCATGGTCGATCTCGTCCAGAAAACCTTCGATCCGGTCCTGCCGGTCACCTACGTTGACGGCGAGCACTGCAAAGCCTTCGGGGCCGAGTTCCCGGTTGAGACGCGCCAGACCCGGCATTTCCTTTCGACAGGGCGGGCACCATGTCGCCCAGAACGATACAAGCAGGATCTTTCCGGAATAGTCGGCAAGCGTGTGGACGGTGCCATCAAGATCGGGAAGGTCGAGTTTCGGTTCGATTTCGAAGGCCGGTTCGGCCAGACCAAGTCGGAAGAAGTCGTTGCCTGCCGCAAACACCGTTCCCGGCAGCAATGCCATTGCCGCACTGCCGGCCAGAAGGTCCCGTCTGTTCAATTGTCTCATGCCCGTAATCCCGCCTTACCGCTTTCCGTCGTGCAGGCGAAGGTCAAATCCTCGTCTGTCAGTGACATCAAGGTAAGCGGGACAGGGCAAATTGAAAGGCAAATGGGATCACATTGCGCACACGGTGGCGCGAGTGTGATCCCTCGTTTCCTAGTGGGCGTTCGCCTTGAGGGTGGCCGCGCCTTTGTCGAAGCGGCCGTCGAGGTAGGCTTTCAGCGTTGCGGCCACCCCATCTTCAGCGATCATGCCTGCGGCGTAGCTGAAGGCCTTCAGGAAGGTTTCGTCGGAAGCGAGCCCACCGAATAGCTCCGGCATTTCGATGCGCGCAGGCTTGTCGGCGTAAACGCCTTGTGCCCAGGCCTTCAGGATGTCGGCGTTGTTGTCCTCGATGACATGCGGTTCTCCAGCCTCGTTGTGACCGAGGCAGTAACGGCACCAAAGAGCCGTTTCGAGGGCAAGGCCAGCCACCGGCAACCCCTTGTCGAGGCGGTCCTGGATAGAAGGCAGGATAAACTTCGGCTGGCGGTTGGAGCCGTCAAGGCAGAGACGGGGGATCGTGTCTCCCACTGCCGGATTGGAGAACCGGTCCATCACGGTGGTGAGATAGGTCTCGAAGCTGACCCCCGGAATTTCCGGAACGGTCGGCAGGATCTCGTCTTCTTCCAGCTTTTTCAGGAAAGCGCAGATCAGTGGATCGGCCATGGCGTCATGGACGAAGTAATGTCCCAGCAGCGCACCCGGATAGGCGATGGTCGCATGACCGCCGTTGAGAATGCGCAATTTCATCAGCTCGTATGGAGCGACGTCCTCGACGAATTCGACGCCGACCTTTTCCAGCGCCGGGCGACCGGCCGGGAAATGATCCTCCAGCACCCATTGGCGGAAGGGTTCGCAGACGACAGGGGCGGCATCGGTCAGGCCGAAGCGTTCCTGAACCAGGCCGCGTTCGCGGTCGCCGGTCGCGGGGGTGATGCAGTCCACCATGCCGTTTGGAAAGGCGACGTTGTCGGCAATCCAGCTTCCGGCTTCCGGCGACAAGGCCTTGGCGAAACCGGCAACGGCCTGTTTGGCCATATGGCCGTTTTCGGGCAGGTTGTCGCAAGACATCACGGTAAAGGGTTCAAGGCCTTTGTCGCGGCGGGCCAGCAGGGCGGCAACGAGCACGCCGAACACGGTCTGTGGCGCATCCGGAGAGGCGAGATCCGCCTGGATTTCCGGATGATTGACGTCGAAGCCACCGGTGTTCGGGTCGACGAAATAGCCGCCTTCGGTGATCGTCAGCGAGACAATGCGGATATCTGGTTCGCCAAGGCGAGCGATCAGCGCCTTGGGATCCACGTCGACGAAGTCGATCATGGCGCCACAGACCTGCGCGCTGAGGCCTTCCGGGTCGAGCTCGACCACGGTCGTCAGCCAGTCCTGGGCTTGGAGGCGTTCACGCATGGTCTTGTCGTAGGGCTTGAGGCCCGCGCCGACGATGGCCCAGTCACGGCCTTCGCCGAGATCGAACAGCTTGCTCAGGTAGATGGCCTGATGCGCGCGATGGAAGTTGCCGACGCCGATGTGAAGGATGCCGGGGGTCAGGTCCGACCGGCGATACGCCGGTGCCTTGACGGTTTCAGGAAGAGAAGAGAGCACAGTTTCACTTAGGTTCTGGGTCATTGGTCAGCTCATCCAGTTGCCGCCATCGACGTTGTAAGTCTGCGATACGATGTAATCCGCGTCTTTCGACGCCAGGAAAACAGCCATGCCGGTGAGATCTTCGGCGGTGCCCATGCGGCCGAAAGGCACCGCGGCTCCGACCGCTGCCTTCTTTTCACCGGGCTGCAGGCCTTCGTATTTCGCGAACATCGAATCCACATGGTCCCAGTGCTCGCCGTCGACGACGCCGGGGGCGATGGCATTCACGTTGATGCCGTGTTCGATCAGGTTGAGACCTGCCGACTGGGTCAGGCTGATGACCGCTGCCTTGGTGGCGCAATAGATGCCCACCAGCGCTTCACCGCGCCGGCCTGCCTGGCTGGCCATGTTTATGATCTTGCCGCCCTGACCACGCCTGATCATCGATTTTGCCGCGGCCTGCATCATGAACAGGGTTCCGGAAACGTTGATGTCGAACAGGCGCTGGTAGCTGTCGCGGGTGATCTCGACAATCGGTGCCAGATCGAACAGAGCCGCGTTGTTGACCAGGATGTCGAGCCCGCCGGTCTTCTGTTCCACGGCGGCGATGGCAGCATCGATCGACGACTGATCGGTGACGTCCAACTGAACGGCATAGGCATTCGGGCCGATTTCACTGGCCGCCGCTTCTGCGCCGGCCAGGTTGATATCGGCAATCGCCACCCGGGCGCCTTCCTCTGCAAACCGCGCGGCAAAGGCCTTGCCGATGCCCCGGGCCGAACCCGTGATCAGCGCGGATTTTCCTTCAAGTCGGCTCATGCAATCCTCAGGCCCTGGTTGTCGAAGCGGTGGATCTTGTCAGGAGCCGGGGTCAGGTGAACGGTGTCGCCATGACGGAACCCGATCTCACCGGACGAGCGCACGGTGATCGGTTCGTCGACGCCCTCCATATCGACATAAAGGAAGGTGTCGGAGCCGAGATGTTCCGAGACACCGACCTTTCCGACCCATTTGCCGTCGCTTTGCGAGACGGTCAGATGCTCCGGGCGGATGCCGATCGTGGCGGCATCGTATTCGGTGGCGAAGGACCCCATCAGGAAGTTCATCTTCGGCGAGCCGATGAAACCGGCTACGAACTTGTTGCGCGGCGTATGATAAAGCTCCAGCGGCGAGCCGACCTGCTCGATCTTGCCTGCCTGCAGCACCACGATCTTGTCGGCCATGGTCATGGCTTCCACCTGGTCGTGGGTCACGTAGATCATGGTCGTCTTGAGGGACTGGTGCAGTTCGGAGATCTCGAGCCGCATGTTGACACGCAGCGCCGCATCCAGGTTCGACAGGGGTTCGTCGAACAGGAAGGCGGCCGGTTCGCGCACGATGGCACGGCCGATGGCAACACGCTGGCGCTGACCGCCGGAAAGCTGACCCGGGCGACGGTCCAGGTAATCCGTCAGGTTCAGCACCTTGGCAGCGGCGGTCACCTTGGCGTCCTGCGCAGCCTTGTCGATGCCTGCCATGCGCAGGGGGAAGGCGATGTTCTTGCGCACCGACATGTGCGGATAGAGCGCGTAGGACTGGAACACCATGGCAAGGCCACGTTTTGCGGGCGGCACTTCGGTGGCGTTCTTGCCGTCGATGGTGATGTCACCGGAAGAGACATCCTCCAGGCCTGCAATGAGACGCAGGAGTGTGGACTTGCCGCAGCCGGACGGACCGACGAACACCACGAACTCGCCGTCGTCGATCTGCAGGTCCAGCGGCGGGATAACCTGAACGTCGCCGAAGCTCTTGGTAATCTGCTTGAGGGTTATCTGACCCATGTTCAGGTCTCCTATTTAACCGCGCCGAAGGTCAGGCCGCGTACGAGCTGCTTCTGGCTGAACCAGCCGATGATGAGGATCGGGGCGATCGCCATCGTCGAGGCAGCGCTCAGTTTTGCGTAGAACAGGCCTTCCGGGCTGGAATAGCTGGCAATGAAAGCGGTGAGGGGGGCGGCGTCGACCGCCGTCAGGTTCAAGGTCCAGAACGCTTCGTTCCAGGACAGGATGATGTTCAGCAGCAGGGTCGAGGCAATGCCGGGCACCGCCATGGGTGTCAGCACGTAGATGATCTCGGACCACAGCTCCGCACCGTCCATCCGCGCGGCTTCCAGGATCTCGCCCGGAATTTCGCGGAAGTAGGTGAACAGCATCCAGACGATGATCGGCAGGTTGATGAGGGTAAGCACCATCACGAGGCCGACACGCGTGTCGAGGAGGCCGGTATCCCGGAACAGGAGATAGATCGGGATCAGCACGCCCACCGGCGGAAGCATCTTGGTGGACAGCATCCACATCAGGACGTCCTTGGTGCGCTTGCCCGGCACGAAGGCCATTGACCAGGCCGCCGGTATCGCGATCAGCAGACCCAGAAGGGTGGAGCCGAAGGAAATGATGACCGAGTTGGAGAAGTGCCGGAAATAGTCCGAACGCTCCTGGACCGTGCTGTAGTTTTCCAGCGTCCAGTCGAAAAACAGGAAGCTAGGAGGAGACGCAATGGCTTCCGCTTCCGTCTTGAAGCTGGTCAGCACGGTCCACAGGATCGGGAAGAAGATGGCGATGCCGACGGCCCACGCACATACGGTGACGAGAGCCTTGCGGCGGTTGGAGACTGCGCGCGCCATGGGTCAGGCCTCCAGGTTCTTGCCGATCATCCGCATCAGGAAGATCGCAACGATGTTGGCGAGGATAATGGCGACCACACCGCCGGCCGATCCGCCGCCGACGTCGAACTGCAGCAGCGACTGGGCGTAGATCAGGTAGGTGAGGTTGGTCGAGGCATAGCCCGGACCGCCATTGGTGGTGACGAGAATTTCCGCGAAGACCGACAGCAGGAAGATCGTCTGGATCAGGATCACGACGGTGATCGAACGGGCCAGGTGCGGCACCATGATGAACACGAAGCGGTTCAGGAAATTGGCGCCGTCCATTTCGGCCGCTTCCAGCTGTTCGCTGTCAAGCGATTGCAGGGCGGTAAGCAGAATGAGCGTCGCAAAGGGCAACCACTGCCAGGCGACGATCAGGATGATCGAAAACAGCGGTGCATGCGAAAGAAAGTCGAACGGTTGCAGCCCCAGAAACTTCGCAAAGTATGCGAACAGGCCGTTGACCGGGTTCATGAACATGTTCTTCCACACCAGCGCGGAAACGGTCGGCATGACGAAGAACGGGGCAATCACCAGAATGCGCACGATCCCCTGGCCCCAGAAGGGCTGGTCGAGCAACAGGGCCAGCAGCACGCCGCCGACAATGGTGATGAGAAGGACGCCGCCAACGAGCAGCAGGGTGTTCTTCAGCGCTGCAAAGAAAGCCGGATCGGTGAGGAAGAACTCGTAGTTGGTCCAGCCAGTCCACTCTTCCATTCCCGGAATGAGCAGGTTGTAGCGCAGGAAAGAGAAATAGAGGGTCATCGAGAGCGGGATGATCATCCAACCCAGCAGCAGCAGAACTGCCGGAGAGATCATCAAACGGGCCGCCGCCCGTGAATGTTGGGTAGCCATGATGCGACCTTTGCTCGGTCAGAGCCAGAGCTCACGCGGAACAGAAAGGAGGAGACCGGCGGGACGGGCAGGCACCCGCCGGTCCGCGAAGGCTTCTACTTGAGGTAACCGGCCTTCTTCATTTCGCGTTCAGCGGTCGCCTGGGCAGCAGCCAGTGCAGCGTCCGCATCCATCGAGCCGGCAAGAGCTGCCGAGAATGCCTGGCCGACAACGGTTGCCATGCCCTGGAATTCCGGAATGGCGACGAACTGCACGCCGACATACGGAACCGGATCGACGGTCGGATTCTGCGGATCAGCGGAGTTGATGCTGTCCAGCGTCATCTTTGCGAACGGAACTTTCTGGTACTCCGGGTTCTCATAGAGAGACGTACGGGTTCCCGGGGGAACGTTCGCCCAGCCTTCTTCGGCTGCAACCAGCTCCAGGTATTCCTTGGAAGTCGCCCACTCGATGAACTTCTTCGCAGCAGCTTCCTTCTGGGTGCCGGCCGGAATGGCCAGCGACCATGCCCAGAGCCAGTTACCGCGTTTGCCGAGGCCCTTGTCCGGCGCCAGAGCAAAGCCGACCTTGTCAGCAACCTGGCTGTCCTTCGGGTTGGTCACGAAGGAGGCCGCCACGGTAGCGTCGATCCACATGCCGCACTTGCCGGTCTGGAACAGGGCCAGGTTTTCGTTGAAGCCGTTGGAAGAAGCACCCGGAGGTCCTGCTTCGTTCATCACGTCGAGATAGGTGGTAAGAGCTTCTTTCCACTGCGGTGTGTCGAACTGCGGCTTCCAGTCCATGTCGAACCAGCGGGCGCCGTAAGAGTTCGCCATGGCCGTCAGGAACGCCATGTTTTCACCCCAGCCGGCCTTGCCGCGCAGGCAGATGCCGTAGACTTCGTTTTCCTTGTCCGTCATTGCCTTGGCGGCTTCGACGATAAAGTCCCAGGTCGGGGCTTCCGGCATTTCCAGGCCGGCTTTTTCCATCAGGTCCTTGCGGTACATGACCATGGAGCTTTCGCCGTAGAACGGTGCTGCAAAGAGCTCGCCGTCAACGGTCAGGCCGCCACGGATGGCCGGCAGGATGTCGTCCGCGTCGTAGCTTTCCGGCAGGTCGTTCAGGGAAACGAGCCAGCCCTGCTTGCCCCAGATCGGAACTTCATAGGTGCCGATGGTCATGACGTCGAACTGACCGCCCTTGGTGGCGACGTCAGTGGTGACGCGCTGGCGGAGAACGTTCTCCTCCATGGTCAGCCATTTGACTTCGATGTCAGGGTTCTTGTCGGTGAAGTCCTTCGTCAGACCCTGCATGCGGATCATGTCGCCGTTGTTCACGGTCGCGATGGTGATTGTTTCTGCAGATGCGGATGCGCACAGAGCCGCCATTGCACATGCGCTGAGGAGCGCACGGGTATGAAATGCCATATTTTCCTCCCAAGCGAGATTGGGCATTTGCCATTCTTGCGGGCAAATATTCGCTCCAATTCGCACCCCGAGTCAAGATGTGAATCGCCTAAAATAAAAAAGGCTTCTCGCTGCACTGCGAAAAGCCTTTAAAGTTCATATAGTTATTTATATTGGGAAATCGCTCAGAGCTTGAGCAATTGCTCAGCTGTCGTCTCGTTGGTGATCAGGCAATTGACAAATTTACCGTTCAACGCTCCCAGCATGGCCGGCACCTTGCCGTCGCCCGCCGCAATTCCGTAAACCGGTTTCTCTCCGGCCGGCAGCAGGGGAGCACTGGCTACCAGGTCATTGGTAAGTCCTTCGACCAGCGCGCCTTTTCGGTCGTAGACCCAGCTCGTAATCTCGCCGATGGCACCGGCTTTCTCCAGTGCGCGCATTTCGTCGTGACTGACGAATCCGTCGACCGTCAGTGGTGCAGTCGGTCCCATGTTGCCGATACCCACGAAAGTAACGTCCGCCTGCCGGATGAGATCGAGGATATTGTGCACCGCTTCCTGGTTATGCAGCAGTTGCAGTTCCTCGCGGGAGCGGGCGAAGACGGGCAGAGGCATCGGGTAGTGCCGGGCATTGATGCGGTCGGCAAGCCGGATGATGACGTTGTAGGCCGAGGCCGAGCCGTCCGACATCATGTTGCCCAGAAGCGAGACGATGCGGTGCTGCGGACAGTCCATCATCGGCAGTTGATCCACCGAAGCGCGCAAGGTGCGGCCCGTGCCGTAGGCGATGATCTTGGGTTTCTGGGAGCGGAAATGACGTTCCATCTCGGTGGCGGCCGCCTGGGCAATGCCGACCGTGGAGGACGGGGCATCCGGGTCGCTGGGAACCACTTCGCAGCTCTGCAGTCCGAAGCGTTCCGTCAGGCGGGTGCTCAGTTCCATGCAGTTGGCGATCGGGTGGTCGAGCCGCACCTTGATCAGCCGTTCACTGACTGCAAGCGAAACCAGCCGCTGTGCCGATTGGCGGGACACGCCGAGCTTGCGGGCGATCTCGTCCTGGGTGTTGCCGGCAACATAGTATAACCAGCCGGCGCGGGCGGCGTCATCGAGACGGGATGCCTCGGCAGGAATTTTCTGTTTCATCTTAGTTGCCGTTGTTCTTCAGATCCGGCCTAAGCTGAAAGAATTCGCCGAAAGATGCAAACAGTTGCGCGGCCCCTGCAGTGGCAGTGGCCGAATTCAGAAGGCCGGAAAGGTGCGAACCGCCAATGAATCGGTAGACTTCCATACCGGCGGCAAGCCCTGCCTTGATGCCGTTTTCGCTGTCCTCGATCACCAGGCAGCGCTCCGGTGCGACGCCATGTTTTTCCGCCGCAAGGAGGAACAGGTCGGGCGCGGGTTTGCCGTGAGCGACTTCGGAAGCCGTGGTGGTCCGGCCGGCAAAGAGATCCGTCAGCCCGGTTATCTCCAGCGATCTGGCGAGTCGCGGCGGGCTGGAACTGGTCGCAAGGCAATAGTCCACGCCAAGGTTCTCGATCACCTCCCGCACGCCGTCGATCGGTCTGAGCTCCGCTTCAAAGGCGCTGAGAAGGCTTGCCCGGTAGGCGGTTTCGAATTCCGGCGGCAGGTCGACACCGAATTCCTTGCGGATCTGCTGCAGGACAACCGGATAGCTTCGACCCAGGAAATGGTGAGCGACGTAGTCCATGGTGATGTGGACGTTCCGCGTCGCCAGTTCTGCCACCAGCATGCGCGCGCTGATGACTTCGCTGTCGATGAGAACACCGTCGCAGTCGAAGATGACTAGGTCGATTGGCTGATTCAAACTCGGGGTTCCTGCCGATTGGAAAGTTAAAACGAGCGACCTCATCCTGAGGAGGCGCGCAAGCGCCGTCTCGAAGGATGGGCCGCTTGCTCAGGAGTATGAAGCCCATCCTTCGAGACGGACCTGGCGGTCCTCCTCAGGATGAGGGCGGTGCAGAGAGCACGGCCGACAGAGAGGCACGCCGTTCCGGTCTCGTCAACCGAACCAGCGCTTCAGCCATCGGCGGAAGCCGCTCGTGGCTTCGCTCGCGCGACGATGGGCGCTGGCGCGGGCCTGCTCGGCGCTATCGCCGACATCGTCCATGAAGTCGTCGATACCGTCGACCACCGGGTCGATCCGGCGTTTCTTGAAGGCGTTGACGGTCTTGATGATCAGATAGGCGAGGGCGACAAGCACCACGACGAACAGGATATTGAACCAGGGGATCAGGAAGACATCCGGCCCGGAGACAACCTCGATGCTGATGGCATTGGGAAAGATCGTGAACAGCTCCACACGCCAGCCATAGTGGGTGACGGCGATCCAGACATCATCGCTTTTCTTGGCCAGATCCTGCGCCTGGGCGGTGATGTTGCTGCTGTCGAACTTGAAATAGGGCGGCCAGCCCCAATCGGTGTCTTCGTTGCGGTAGACCCTTGGCTTGCCGTTCGGCCAGACCGTGTTGATGAAGCGGACGTCCCGTGTCCAGTTCTTGTTGGTACCTGCATCGGGGGCGGCCCAGAAGAACGACGAAGCGCCGATGTCCATGCGCTTGACGTCGGTGCCGACGATGCGAACCACATCACGTCCCGGCAGCGTGTAGTGGAGGAAGGCGACAAGGATCAGCAGGAACGGAATGCCGATTATCCATTTGATCCACTTCATTGTGCCCCATCCTCGCCGTCTTGTTCCCCGGGGATTGCACCCCACGGCCCCATGTTCCTGCCAAAGCCGTAGTCGGCCTGGTCTTCTTCCGCCATGGCGGCCTCCGGTCCGAACAGCTCCAGCCGCGTGCCGACCTTGTCGACCATATATTCTTCCGCAAGGAACTGGACCGCGTAGTTCTTCTTGGCTTCGCTCCAGCTTCGGTAATGACCGTAGAATGCGTCCTTGTGACAAATGAAAAGCTGGCGGAAGTCAAGCGGTGTCAATTCGGACAGCAGCATGTTGACCAGGTTCTTGTCGCGGTGATTGCGCGAGCGAAGCAGGTAGAAATAGGCTGCGTTTTCCGGTTCGACCCACAGCTTGTCGTCTTTCAGCTCCAGCCTGTGCACGATGTCGTTAAGGGCGTGATATTCCGCGGGGAGCTGCTGGTGATACTTGCGTCTCAAAGCGCGCAGGTCGCGCCGCGAGACGTCCGACAGATCCTCGCCCTGGCTGGCGGCCGTGTCGATGACGATGAAGTCCAGTTTCTGTTTCAAAAGGCTCTTGGCGACGCTGCCGCCTGCATCGAGGATAGGCTCCACCAACTGGTTTCGATTGAGGAAATCGGCCACCTCGTAGCGGTCTTCCAGGCTGAAGAGGTGCTTCACGGGCAGGTCGACGACAATGTCCATGCGCCTGGAGGCGATGCATGCGGTTTCCTTCACATCGCGAAAGATGTAGAGGCCGCCGAAATGGGAGGTATGGAAATTTCCCTGCTCATAGCTTTTCGAACTGATCGCCAAGGGGGTGCGGATGATGTCGCCGGTGTGCTTGGAAAGCTCGATCATGTCCGCGATTAGCACATCGTCCCACCAGCCGTCGGGCTCGCTCATGAACGCTTCGATCTTGTCGGCCAGTTCATCACCTGCTTCGGAATGCCCGCCGACGGTGTCCGCCTCCACTTCGATCGCCCTGATATAAAACAGGTCCTGCGGCGAGGTGATGGAATAGATCGAGTTGACCAGTTCACCGACGACGCAATCGCGGATCGACAGCGCAAAGAGCTGTTCCTCATTGTCCTCGATGAAGCGTTTCAGGATCGAACGCGACGTGGAGAACCGCGCGTTCAGCAGCGGTGCGGTCTTCTGTTCGATCGACAGCAGAATGAACTGCCGATTGCAACCGTGCGGATTGAGGTAGTGGATGTCGTCCAGTTCATCGCCGATCTCCGGGGAAAATCCGGAGATGTCGACGTGAAAGGCGTCGAGCGCCGTTCGCTTGCCGGTCAGGTGTTCCAGCGCGCGGTTGTAGCGGGCCACCATGGACGGTGCGGAGACCTCGTAGAGGTTGCCGAACATCAAGCCATGTTTGACGAGCCTCATCATGTGCGCGTGATTTCCATGTAGCGGCGCTTGGCTTCTTCCATGCGCTGCATCTCGCGCACGGCATTCTCGATGGCAACCTCGTCCGACTTGTCCGCATAGCGGAATTCGCTGTCCGCGTAGCGGTTGATTTCCTGGATGACCATGTCGACGGTAATCGGCTGCGCCAGGTCGGCGATCATCGCCTTCTTGGTCTCGTAGTCCTTGAACAGGAACAGTTCCGGATCTTCCATCCAGGCATCCGGCAATTCGAAGTCCATCGCCCGCACTTTCACGGCATCGGTGATGTTCTTGATCGCCCGGCCGGTGAAACGTTCGTCCGCTTGCTGGATGGCCTTCAGGTAGGTCCCGAGCTTGGCGATCGTGTCCAGGTCACCGATTTCAGCTCGCACCTTGTCGAACACCTTTGTCAGCGCATCTTCCTGTGGCCGGGAGTGACGCTCGTAGGACGCCGCAACGGCCTTCTTCAGAGCCTGGGCCTCGAAAAGATCATGGTCGCCGACTGGAATCGAGTGGTTCTTGCCCATCAGCAGATGCAGGATGTCGATGTAGTCCTCGCGGCTTTGCGGGCCGTCGACCAGAAAGCGGGCGCCGGCGCGCTGACGCAGGGCGTCATCGACGTTCTCCGGATAGTTGGAGAACATGCCGAACGTGCAGTTGCCGCGCACCACAGTGTTGGCACCGGCAAAGCTCTCCATCAGGACCGCTGTAATTTCGAGCTGGCCGGCGGAGGACTGGCGATCGCCGCGCTTGCCGGCAAGCTGGTCTATGTCGTCGATGGTGCCGAAACCGATCACATTCGGGTCGGTGACATTGCGGATGAAGGCCTTGGCATTCTGGGCAGACTTGCCCTGGTAGCTGTCGATGCTCTCCGTGGACAGGTTCTGGTAGCGGAACGGATAGCCGGCGACCTGACAATAGTCGTTGACCATGCCGGCCATCATCTGGATCAGGGTTGTCTTGCCGGTGCCCGGCTTGCCGTCGCCCATGAAGGTGAAGATAAAGCCGCCGAGTTCCGCGAACGGGTTGAGCTTGCGGTCGAAATCGTAGGCCATCAGCATCTTGGCAAGCTTCATCGCCTGGTATTTGGCGATGTGGTTGCCGACGACTTCTTCCGGCTTCTTGAACGCCATGGCGAGCGTGGTCGAGTGCGCGCGTGCGGAAGGCGTGAAGCCGGTAATCTCGAAATTGTCCGCTTCCACGCGGTAACGGCTTTCCGAGAACGCCTGCAGCACGCTGACGCCTTCCGCGCGTAGTGTCACCTTTTCCATCAGCTGTTCGCAGAAGGACGTCACCAGGCCGATCAACTGGGCATCGGTTTCAATCGCGGCGGCGGCAATTTCCTGGTCCAGCTCCCAGAGAACACCATGAAGGGCGAGCTGGTCGTTGTCGAAAAGGATTTCCTCGACGTCGCCGCACTGGACTTCGGTTTCACCGGTTTCGGCCGAGAGCCCCGACAGGAGGAAGTCCGTCATGTTGGCAAAGACGTGCAGCGCAATCATGGCCGTTGCCGACAGAAGATCCTGGAAACGCATCTTCTGCGAGGCGTCCAGCGTTCCGGCAAGGTTGGCGCGCTTTAGCTCGGCAAGGCCGGTCTGGTCGGCAAACTGGTCGGACGCCACCTGGGCGACAGCCAGCGCCCGGCGCAGGGATTGCAGAACGCTCGCCTGAAGCGGGGTGGTCAGCGCATCGTCGTCGCATTCCAGAATGCGGTTTGAAAGCTGCACACCTTCGGGTCGGGCCGTGGAGCGGGTGACGAGGCCGGGCGTCGTGGAGCGGAACCGCCGGCGGGCGCCAAGGCCGGGCGAACGGTCCTGTGCAACGGGCGCATCCGACTTCTTGGCGATCCGCGGGGTGTGGTCGAAGCCCTGGAGCATTGCTTCCGCAAAGGCGTATTTCTCGCGGATCTTGTCTTCTTTCAGTTCCATGAGGTCGTTGGAAAGGGTCACGCGAAAAACCTATTTGTAACTGAGGATCTTACCCGAAGGGCTGACGACATACTTGCGGATATTGGCAAAGCCCGGCGGGTTTCGCTCTTCCAGAATTTGATAAGGCCGCTGCGGCAGGATCAGCGATCGCTGCTGGTGTGTATGGCCAGCGACTTCCTGTGAAGCCGGATTGTGCGCCGACAGCGGATCGAGTTGGTAGATCTGCCGCTCGACAGACGAAAAGAAGCCTGCGGATTCGAACTCGGAGCCGGAGGCGACCAGGGTTTCGGTCGTCCAGGCCAGAGCCCAGTCTTCTCCAGGACGACCGGCGGCTTCGGCCAGGACGTCGCGCAGCGGACCGGACTGTTGGGTAAAGGTGTGGCTGTACATCGGCCCCAGAAAGAACCGGCGCAGGCGCTTGGGATGCAGGTCATCGAAGTCGCGGTCGAAGCCGCGGGCGATTGTCACCAGCTTCAGGGACGCCGAGGATTGCGCGGTCAGATGGCTCTGGACGCGCGGCCAACGGCGCTCGTCCTTGGCCAGAGGCCACTTGCCGCTGTCTTCCAGGTCGAGAATGTAGATCAGCGGAATGTTCTGCTGACTGTCATAGACGGCCCAATGCACCCTGTAGAGGCGGCGGTTGTCGACGACGTTGCCCATCCAGGCCAGACGTGGATCGTTCCGTGCCCAGAACAGGTCGCCCTTGGCGAGCTCTTCGTAATACTGGCGCTGGGAGGCGGCAAACTGCAGGTTGGTCGGCGAGGATTGTTCACGCAGGATATGGTTGACCATCTCCAGCTTGAGTTCGCGCATTGCCGGCAGCGACCGTAAATGCTTGTCCGCCTGCATGGCGTCGTTCGCCATCTGCAGCAGCTCCTGATAGATCGGGAAGCCGCTGTCCTGACGGTCGATGTTCAAAAGCGAGGGCAGCATGTCCGACACGCGGCCCGCCAGCAGATATTTGTAGGAAAGCGCCGTGAAGGTTCCCGACAGCGCTTCCAGGTACTCTTTCAGAACCGGTATTTCCGAAGCGAGCGCGGTGTTCTCGTTGATGACGCTTTCCGCCACCCCTTGCAAATGCGAGATGATCCGCTCGAACTTGGCGAAGTAGCGCCGTGTTTCATGCGCTTCTTCCAGGGTTCTGTGGTCCAGGGTCAGATCCACGGTTCAGACCCTCAGGCCCCGTACGTGTTCTTGTCGTGCTTCTCGACGATCTGCTGGAACCGGCGCGCGAAACGCTCGTCCGACTTGGCCTTTTCCTCCAGCACCTTGCGGGCGAACACCATGTGGTCCTCATGGGCTTCCATCATGTCGGCCATGCGCTGGTTGGTTGCCGAGCCGATGGCGGCCATGGCGGACTGGGCTTCCTTGTCGGTGGCCACGCCGATCTCGTTGATCTTGTGGGCGATATCCTGCTGCTGGGCCGTCTTGAGAGACTTCACAAGCGCATCGTAAAGCACGACGCGCTGCTTTGTGTCCGTCTGCAGCTTGTTGATCAGCACCATCTGGGTGGCCGCCTGGTTCTGAAGGCTGTCGACCCAGGTCTTGCCCTTTTCGATGTAGCGTTCCAGCGTCTGGCTCTCGGCCAGCTTGACCTGCTCTTCCTGGGCCAGGCGGTTGTATTCGGCATTCATCTCCGCCAGCTGGCTCTCCAGCTTGGTGCGCTCGGAGGCATCGGTTTCCACGGAAATCTTGTTTTCCAGAGCAATCACATCCGGATCCATGGCCACAAGCTTGGCCTTGATTTCTTCCAGGGTGCCGACTGTCTGTTCGCGCTGGCTCAGTGTTTCGCTGAGGTTGGTTTCCACGCGCTTGGAATGTTCGTTCAGCGTGTTGAGCTGCTCCTGCAGCAGCTGTCCGATGACGTTGGACTTGGTGATCAGGTCCTGAAGCTTGTCGTCGATGCTGGCGGAGCGCATGCGTTCCTGGCGGATGCTGTCGGAGCGCTGCTTGGAAAAGATGCCGATGAAGCTTTCCCATCCGGTCTTCGTGCGCATGGCATCGAAGTCCTTGGAGAAGGTCGCGGTGACATCGTCAAGACCCATGATGAGCTCGGCGATGTTGGCGCCCATGAGCTCGGTGTGCTTGTGAACATCGTCCAGGGACGCGTTCTCGATGTCGATGGAAATGTCCTGCCCGGTGTCCAGCTTGGACTTCGCGGTTTCGATCTTCGAGGTCAGCTCGTCGATCTTCTGCCTCGCAGCGGCAACTTCCTTTTTCGACTTTTCAATCTGAGCGCTGAAATCCGCCATGGGCCCCTTCCGGATAAATTTTTTTCAAAGTGATTCTTATTTAGCAAGTCTTCTTGGAAATACAATTACAACGCGCTTGCCGAAACGTCATGGTTCCACATGCTTGCGGCGTGTTTCGTGGACGGCGTGAAGCGGCTCAGTCTTGAAGACGGCCGGGAAAGCCGATGCTGGATGCCCGTTGTACCCGCAGCCAGAGTTGTCCGTCGAAGGCCTTCCGGTCGAGAAAATCCACACGAAGTCCAAGACTGGTGCACTCGGTGTCGATCCAGGACTTGCTGTGGCGAACGATCCCCGGTTCATCGGAAACATGGCTGGTGCCGACCCATGCTGTGCCGTTGTAGTCCTCTTCCGGGGACCTCGCAGGGAGGTAGGAAACGAGGAAAACCGCATTCTCGTTCGAGTTCTGGAGAAAACCCTCCAGCATCGTGCGGATATGAGACTTGCTGCAATGAGTCCAGATGGACCCCGCCAGAACCATGTCGAACTTTTTACCGAACACGGACAGGTCGAATTCGGCATTGTGGTCGAAACGCGGCTGTCTTTGTCGTAGGACCTGATCATCAAACAACAGATCAAGTCCCCAACGCACCCTGTCGCGGTGCGGTTCGATACCGCAGTAGTTTTGCTCTCCAAGAAAGGGAATCAGCCAGTAGGCGGTCCGCAGACAACCGCAGCCGATTTCCAGAACGCTCGTTTCGGGCGACAAGCCTTCGCGCAGGAGCTCTGCGAATTGACGTCTGCCACCTTCATCGAAGGTCCGGGTCGGCACGCCAAGAAATCCGTGGTCGAGCGCCATCTTCTCGCCAAGGCGCTGGACGTTTGTTTTTTGCTGATCCGATGCTGTCTTCATTGCCTTGTCTGTCTGCCCGCAACAGGTTCCGTGTGAAGGTGTCAGGTCTCGCGGTTCGTGGTGTTTGTCCTGTCGTAACAGGACGGGAACGGGCATGTGGACTACCGCGAAACAGCACCTGCGGCAAAGGCGTATTTGAAAGCTTTTGACCTTTCACGTCGTCAACGGCTATGCCATTGTTCCGCAGACCTGATCTTCAAAAACAACAACAACAGCCCCGTCAAATCACATGAGCCAATCCGAAAC
Source organism: Labrenzia sp. PO1 (assembly GCF_012273635.1). Classification (NCBI taxonomy): domain Bacteria; kingdom Pseudomonadati; phylum Pseudomonadota; class Alphaproteobacteria; order Hyphomicrobiales; family Stappiaceae; genus Labrenzia; species Labrenzia sp. PO1. The sequence goes on along the minus strand of NZ_JAAXCR010000001.1, from coordinate 1,223,055 downwards.
GCCAGAAGAACGTTTTCCCGACGTGCTTTTTTACAATGCCTCACTCACGGAGGTGCAGGAAAACGTCACAATAGGACCCGGTACACGTGTCGGCTCCATGACGATAATTCACAAGAATGCAAGCATTGGTTCTGGAACTACTATCGGGTCGCATTGCAATATTTGCGAATGTGTCATTGGCGATAACGTTTCCATTCAGACCGGCTGCCATATTACACGTGGGGTTACTGTTGAAGATGACGTCTTCATCGGCCCGCAAGTCGTTACGCTCAACGACAAGCTGAAAGGCGGACCGATGGTCTATCCTTATATCGAGCGCGGAGCGAAGATCGGTGGTGGCAGCCGCATTCTTCCGGGTGTTCGTGTCGGAGCAAATGCAGTTGTCGGTGCCGGCAGTGTTGTGACCAGAGACGTTCCTCCGGGTGCTCTCGTGGTTGGTAATCCGGCTCGTGTCAGATCTGACGGACAGGACAGGCAAGCTCAGAAATCCCCATGAAGGACCTGATCCTGAACCTTGCACCCACGGGAATGGTGCCGACCCGTGCCATGTCGTCGGCCGTGCCGCTGTCGCCGGACGAGATCATCGCCGACTGCCGCCTGTGTGCGGACCTTGGCGCGACGATCCTGCACATTCATGCAAGAGACGAGGATGGCCGGCCAACATTCCGGAAAGACATATACGGGCGGATCATTGCAGGTATCCGGGAAACGCACCCGGATGTGATCATCTGCGTGTCCCTCAGCGGTCGGAACTTCCCGGAGTTCGAACAACGTTCAGACCCCTTGCTGCTGACAGGGGACCTCAGGCCCGACATGGCCAGCCTCACGCTGTCCTCGCTGAATTTTGCCCGCACCGAAAGTATCAATGCACCGGACATGGTTGTCCGCCTTGCAAAGACCATGGAAGACCGCGGCATTCGTCCCGAGCTGGAGGTCTTCGATGCGGGCATGGTGAACTACGCCAGGTATCTTGCAGACCGGGGGATATTGAAGCCTCCCTTCTATTTCAACGTGCTGCTCGGAAATCTCAGCAGTGCACAGGTAACGCCCTTGCATCTGGCGGCGATCACGCAGGATCTGCCTCCAGAATCCGTCTGGTGTGCAGGCGGGATCGGCGAAAGCCAGCTTGCCGCCAACACGCTGGGGCTCTTGTTCGGAAACGGTGTGCGAACCGGTCTGGAGGATTTTCTGTGGCTTGATGCGGACAGAACGCAACCGGCTACAAACGAGAAACTGGTTAGCCGGGTAAGCGAACTCTGCACGCTCCTTGGCAAGCGGTTTGCCTCTGCCTCGCAGGTTCGCGAAGCGCTCGGGATGACGCGTCATGCAGGCTGACCGTCGTCCGCTCCGGATCCTGATGACCAACAACACGCTGGATCAACCAGCCGGGTCTGAGCTTTATCTCAGGGATCTGGCGCTGTCCCTCATGCGGCGCGGGCACTTCCCGGTTGCTTACAGCCAGAGCCTTGGCCCGGTTGCCGACCGTCTCCGAGCGGCGACCATTCCTGTCGTTGACGACCTGCGGGACCTGTCCGCGGTGCCCGATGTGATCCACGGGCAGCATCATCTGGAAACGATGACGGCCGCGCTTCGTTTTCCGCAAGTGCCGGTCACCTATACCTGTCACGGCTGGATTCCCTGGCAGGAATGGCCACCGGTCTTCCCGAACATCCTGCACTATGTCGCGGTTGATGACCTGTGCCGGGAACGTCTTCTGACCAGTGCGGGCGTACCGGCTGACCAGATCTCGGTTCTGCATAATTTTGTCGATCTCGACCGCTTCAGAAAGGTGCGGGACCTTCCGGACAAGCCGAAGTCCGCGCTTGTCTTCAGCAATTCTGCGGCTCAGGTCCCGAAGGCGATACGTGACGCCTGCACCCGCATGGGCATCGAGCGCGTCGATATCGTTGGACAGAACTCCGGCCGCTCCGCCGCACATCCGGAGACCATCCTGGCGGACTATGACGTTGTCTTTGCAAAGGCGCGCGCTGCAATCGAGGCAATGGCGTCCGGATGTGCCGTTGTCGTCATGGATTACGGTCAACTTGGCGGGCTTGTCAGTTCCTCCAATCTGCAAAGCATGCGCGGATTGAATTTCGGCATCCGAACCTTGCAGAACCAGCTTTTGCATCAGGACAAGATCGAGCGTGAACTGGAGCGTTACGACGCACCGGATGCGCGCGCGGTGACACAGTGGATCAGGGCGAACGCCGGCCTGGAAGCAGCCGTGGATCGATGGCTGGAAATCTACTACAGGACCATCGAACGCTGGAGTGACGTTGCCGGGACGCTGCACGATGGCGAGAGACTGACCTCCGCATCGCGCTATGTCAGTCAGCTTGCACCGCGGGTGAAGGCAAAGGAACAGGCGGAACATTGCAAAAACCTGGCCGAGGCAGACCTCAGGGCGGCGAAAGCTCAGATGGAGCGGAAGACGGCAGTCGCTGCCAACGATGATGCGCGACACAAGGCGAGGATCGCTGAACTGGAGAGAGAAGTGCAGGGCCTGAGGAGGGAATTGCAGGGTCGGAAGAGGGAACTGGAAAGACACAGATTTCCAGGATTGGCTGTCCGGATGGCCTGGCAGGGGTTTGAGAAGCAGGTTCTCAAGCGGTGCCGCCGGCAGATAGCATCCTTCAGGAAGCCGAAATCGTGACCCTGCATCTTGCCGAAATTGTCTCCGAGGAAACATTGCGCGTGCTGCTGGTTGGCCTTGGCAGAATGGGCCAGCTCCATATGGAATGCCTGTCCAAAATGCCCGGCGTTTCTCTTGTCGGTATCGTCGATGAAGACGAGGGCAAAGAGATTGCTGCAAACGGGATCCCGTTCGCGCGATCGATCGATGGTCTCGCCAACGACTTTGCAGCTGCCGTTATTGCGGTTCCTGTCGAAAGGCATGCCGAGGCTGCCGTTCCGTTGCTCGCACGCGGCATCGATTGCCTTGTCGAAAAACCTTTGTCGCTGTGCCCGGGAGAAATAGAGACGATGATTGCCGCGGCCCGCACCGGCGGCGCCAGGCTATCGGTCGCGCAGGTCGAACGTTTCAACCCGGCCATCGAAAGCACGATGGCCGCCTTGCGCAAGCGCTCAGGCAAGGTGCGCGTGCAACGGCTGTCCCGGATGCAAAGCGTTGCCGGCGGCCCGGACGTGATCGCCGACCTGATGGTGCATGATCTGGACTGGATCGTGAAACTCGAGGGAACAAGTGACTGCGAGATAACGGTGCTGGAGAGCCGCAGGACGGCTGGCTGCCTGGATTATGTCTGCTGCCGTCTCGGTTTTGGCGACACATCCTATGAGCTTGCTGCGGTCCATGGAGCCAGCGAACGGAAGCGCAGCCTTGACGTCTGGCTGGACGGAGATGAAACGCGCTGTTTCGACCTTCTTGCATTGTCGCCCGACGGGCGGCCGGACCCACTGACGCGGCAGGCTGAAGTTTTTGTCATGAGCAGAGCAGGTGACGCGGCTGAGCTGGCGACAGCTGAAGAGGCGCTCGCTGTACTTCGACTGTCGGACGCAATCAGACGATGCGCATTCGAGACCTCCAAGCTACCGGAAGGTGCGGCGTGAAGGTGATTGTTCCCTTCGCCGATGTGGTTGGCGAATGGCAACCTGTCCGGGCCAATGCTCTGGAAGGTATCGACAGGGTGTTCTCACATGGGCGTTTTGTCGGCGGTCCGGAAATTGCCGAGCTGGAACAAAAACTTGCCGGGATAACTGGTGCAAGGTTTGCAGTCGCCTGTGCTTCGGGAACGACGGCCTTGCAAATGGCCATGATGGCTCTCGGCATTGGGCCGGGTGATGAAGTCATTGTTCCGGACTTTACCTTCATCGCGCCGGCGGAAAGCGCTCTTGTGCTCGGTGCGGAGCCGGTTCTGGTGGACGTCCTGCACCCGTCCGGCTTGCTTGACCCGGATGAACTGGAAACAGCGATTTCCAGTCGCACAAAGGCCATCGTCGCGGTCTCGCTTTTTGGACTGCCTGCCAACTTCGAAGCCATCAATTCGATTGCTGCAAGGCACGGAATCCCGGTGATCGAAGACGCTGCCCAGAGCCTGGGGGCGGGGTTGGAAGACAGACGGAGCGGCAATCTGGCGGGGCTCGGATGCACCAGTTTTTTTCCGACGAAGGTGCTCGGTGGGGCTGGGGACGGCGGAGCGGTCTTCACCAATGATGAGGCGCTCGCCAGCGCGCTTCGCGAGATCCGTGACCATGGACAAGGCGGCAAGTACCATCACCTGCGGCTGGGGATGAACGGCAGGATGAGTTCGATCGCCGCCGCTGCCCTGCTGGCGCGGCTCGACCGGTTCAGCAAGGCGTTGGATCGCCGCCGCAATATCGGTGAGCTATACGACAGGCTCCTCGAACCACTCCGGGAGACTGGTCGTTTGGATTATGTCCGCAGTCCGGACATGGCAGGCAGTGCCCGTTCGCAATATGCCGTCGTTCTGGAGGATCGCGAAGCGCTTTCCAGAGGTTTACGCGAGGCAGGCATAGAAACGGCAGTTCATTATCCCGTTCCGCTGCACGACCAGCCGGTTCTGCAGCATTGCCGCCGGTCTGGTCGCCTCGAAACTGCGTCCATGCTGGCAAGCAGGATCCTGTGTCTGCCCATACATCCTGGCCTGGCGGATGAACAGGTGAACCTCACCGTGGAACGACTTGGCGCGCTCGTCCAAGCCTGAACACCCCACTCGTTCCCGAGGCTGATGTTGGTCAGGCCCCGGTAAAGTCCAGAAACCGGCGGCTGAACAATGGCCTTGCCTCGTGCCGTGCGATGAGAAGATCGCGCCAGGCGGCGGGATAATCGGCCACGGCCAGCATGTCTGTCGTTTCGTGGTCTATGCCGGTGGCAACTTCGAGGAAGGCGTCCAGATCGCTGAGATCGGGTTTTGGCAGCGTATTGCTGCGGCATGCCTGCCACATTTCAGCATAAAGACCTTCCAGTTTCGAAACCAGAAGCGGCGTGTCGAAGAGGAGGCAGTCGTCCCGGCTCTCGGTCAGGCGTTGACGAAGATCCCGCAGTGCTTGGCGGTCCTTGCCGAGGTCTGCTGCGCGCTTCACGTAATCCTCCGGCGTCAGACAGACGAGCTCCTGAAGACCAGCGGCGGTGACCAGGCTCGCACAGACCCGTGCGGCGAAACATTTTCCGGTAATCGTGAGGACCGGCACGCCCATCCAGAGGGCATCGGAGGCGGTGGTATGGGCGCCATAGGGGGTGGTGTCGAGGAAGAGGTCGGCAAGCGGATAACGTGCCAGATGGTCGGGGTTGGTCATCTTCCCGGCAAAAACGAGCCTGTCCGGAGCAATGCCTGCCGCTTCGGCACAAGCCTTGAGACGCTGGTCGGTTTCCGTTCCGCCGGTCAGCAGCCAGAGAACGCTTCCCGGTACCTTCTTCAGGATGGCGAACCAGCGGTTCAGGCAGAACCTTGTGATCTTGTGGCTGCCGTTGAAGCAGCAGAACACCGTGCCGTCTTCCGGCAGTCCGAAATCGGAGCGTTGCCAGATGCGCTCGGAAACGACGCGCTTGCGGTTGTTCGGCTGGTAGCAGGGCAGGCGCAGAACCTCTTCGGAATAATAGATCTCGTGGTCCTGCGGAATGATGATGTCGTCGGCGACGATATAGTGATGGAACGGACTGGCCGTTGTGCCCGGAAAACCGAGCCAGTTGACGATGACCGGAGCTGGACGCAGTGCGACCAGCCGCGTGCGGCCTTCCCGGGTATAGCCGTTTACGTCGATCAGGATCTGGATGCCGTCTTCGGCGATCAACCGCGCGGCAGCTTCGTCGTCGATGCCGGAAATGGTGCGCCAGTTGTCGGTGGTTTCCCGGAAATTCCGGCTGAGCGGATCATCCGCTGTCGGGCCGCAATCATAGGCGAAGACCTCGACCTTGGTTCGCTCATGCAGGCCGAACACTTCCGCCATCAGGTGGCCGACGGCATGTTCGCGAAGATCGGACGACAGGTAACCGATCCGCAGCGGGCCGTCGTGCTCCATGGCCTTTGGCCATGCCTTCATGGGGGCGGAGGGCGTTCCGACGTCCTGGCGGCTGTAGTCGGCGCAAAGGCCAAGCTGAAACAGCGGGTCGTCGCTGAAGGCCGCGGCCGAAAGGGGCGACATGGCCCGCACCTGCTGTGAAGGCGTCACCCGTTCCAGCGGCTGCACCACCGGCCACTCGCACTGGCGCTGCCGAAGGGCAATGAAATGCTGCGCGACTTCCCGTTGGTGCGGGTCGAGTTCCAGGCTCTGGCGCAGCATGCTTTCGGCTAGAACATCCTGGTTGGCGGCTTCCAGTGTGCGGGCGATCTGGTTGAGGGCCGTCAGCCGAACAGAGAGTGAAGCCGGCGTCACCGCAAGGGTCTGTTCCAGCACTGTGTTCCACTGGCCAACCGCCGCGCCGATATCCCCCTGCTGTTCCAGAACACGACCGAGGTTGATATGGGCCGCATGAAAGCTCGGATTGAGGTTCAGCGCGCGCTCCAGGGTCTCGCGCGCAGCTGCCAGCTTGCCGGTTTCGGAAAACAGCACAGACTGGTTGAAAAGCACTGCATACAGCAGTGGGTCATCCGGGTTCTGTGCCACCCAGGTGCCATAGAGAACTTCCGCGGCACCAAAGGAGCCGTTGCCTTTCAGGGCCTCGGCCGCGCCGATGAGTTCAACGATCGACAGGCTGGTTTCATTTGCCATTCGTGGCGGTCCTGGGTGTGTCTGGTGAGTCGGAATGATGGCGCAAGGATCAGGAGACCGCTACAGCCATGGCGGCGATTTGCTCAGGTGTCATGGTCGCGATCTGTGTCTCTGTGAAGTGTCCGATCTGGTCAGCGTCGAGCGCTTCGATCGACTGCGGGCCGAGGGCAGCGATCGCCTGCACGCTGAGCGAACGGATCTGGGTTCCGGTGAGGCCGGACAGCTGGGCGTAAGACATGGCTCCGATGCGCTCCGGCGCCAGGGCACCCAGCTGCGTGACCGTCAGCGCCCCGACCTGGCGCGAGGTCAATGCTCCGAACTGGGTAGAGGACAGGAACGAGATTTCACTGCTGGTCAGGTTGGAAACCTGGTTTGCGCTGAGGGAGGCGATCTGGGATGGGGTCAAAGCCGTGAATTGCGCGTTTGACAGGGCGCGCAACTGCACACGCACGAGACCGGCAAGTTGTGACGCGCTCATTTCGGCGATTTCATCCGGAGAAAGACCGGCCAGCGCGCTGGTGGAAATGGATCCGACCTGCGCAGCGCTCAGGCCGCTGATCTGGGTCAGGGTCAGGGCTTCTATCTGGTTTTCCGAAAGCCCCGCAATCGTCGACGGCAAAAGGGCACCGATCATGGTCGAGGTGAAGGCGGTGAACTGGTCTGCAGACAAGGCGCCAATCTGGGTTGCCGTCAGGCCGGAGACCGCCTCTCTGGCAAGAGCGAGAAGTTGTGTTGTCGCCAGACCGCCGATCTGGTCCGCGCTCAGACCGGAGATCGCCGACGCCGACAGATATTCCATCTGCGAGGTGGAGAGCGAGCTCAGTTGCGACAGCGTCAGGCCGGCAATGGCGGTGGCAGTCAGGGCCTCCAGTCCGGTCGAACCGAGGGCGCCAAGCTGACCTGAGTTGAACTGCGAGAGCTGCGCTGCCGTCAGTCCCTTGATGCCGCTGGCCGAAAGGGCCGTAATCTGTGCGGGCTTGAGCGCGGCCAACTGGTCGGTGGTCAGGGAGGCGACCTGCGCCCCGGTCAGGCCGCCGGCAGCGGCTGGCGTCAAAAGGCCAATGCGTGTGCTGGAAAGGGAGGCGATCTGGCCGGTGTTCAGTCCGCTGATCGCAGTCGCCGACAGTGCGCCGAATTGCGGGTCGGTGAAGGTGGCAAGCGTCGTTGGCGAAAGCCCGGCAAGCGCTGCTCCGGACAATCCCTCGATCTGGCTGGTCGTCAGAGCTGTGAGTTGGTCTTCCGACAGCGCACTGATTTGTGCCGCACTCAGGCCGGAAACAGCATTTTGGGACAGGGCCGAAACCTGTCCTGTTGTCAGCGCGCCTAGTTGAGGGGCGGACAGGGCACCGGCTGCCGAGCTGGAAAGGCCCCCCATCTCGATCAGCGACAATTGAGAGACCCGCAATGGCGTCAGTGTGCCGATCTGCGTTGCCGTCAAGGCTGCAGCCTGGGTGGCGGTCATGCTCGCCCATTGTCCGCCGGAGAAAGCTGCAAGGCTCGTTGCATCGAGTGCGGCAATCGTGGTTGTCGAAAGCCCGGCAACATGCTTTCCGCTGAACATGGCGAGCTGGCCGGCTGACAACCATGAGAATTGATCGGCCCCCAGACCGGACAGGCCGGAAGGTGTCAGCGCCGCAACCTGACGTGTGCCAAGCGCTCCGATCTGATCCTGGGTGAGAGCGCCGACTTGCGCTGCAGACAACCCCGCAATCTGTGTCGTTGCCAGTCCGGCTATCGTTGCGCTTTCAAGGGACGCGATCTGCGCTGGTTTGAGAGCTGCGAGCTGACCGGCGGTCAATGCGGAAAACTGCTCCCTGGACAATCTGGAAAGCACGGCAGTGCCGCTTCCTGCCAGGGCGCCGGGAGCAAGCGCGGCGACCTGATCCGGATCGAACCGGGAGATCTGTTCCTGCGAAAGGCTCGAGAGGACCGTGGACGAAAGTCCGCCGATACCGGCTGTCGACATGGCAGCGATCTGATTTCCGGTGAGGGCGGCGGTCTGCTCAGTTGTCAGGGCACCTGTCTGCCTTGCCGTGAGGGCCTTTACCTGATGCGTGCTGAGGCTGGCGATCGTGCCCGGCGCCAGGCTTGAAATGACGCTCGTGGAGAGCCCTGATATCTGCTCGGAGGTCAGCGACAGCAGTTTGCCTGCGCCAAGCTGGTCTGCCTGGATCGGGGTCAGACCTGCAAGGGCCTTCGAAGACAAGCCGGAGATCTGCCTGTCGGTAAGAGCACCCAGTTGCCCGGCACTCATGGCGCCGAGACCTTCGGCGGAAAGCCGCTGCATCTGCGTTTTCGACAGGCTCTCGATCTGCGTGGTCGATAGCGCTCCGACCTGATCGCCGTTCAGAAGGCCGATGGTGATTGCAGCGAGGCTGGATATCTGGCTGGTCGAAAGGGCGGAAACAGCTGCCGGGGCAAGGCCCTTCCAGGCTGCGGCTGAAAGCGCGTTCAGTTGTGTTGTCGACAGGGAGGCGGTGGTCGCCGGGCTCAGGCCTGCAGCAGCGTCTCCGGATATGGCGCTGACCTGGGTGGTCGTCAGCCCGGCAATCTGGCTGGTCGTGAAAGCGCCGATCTGATCAGCCGACAGCGATCCGATCTGCGTTCTCGTGAGCGCGCTGATCTGTGATGTGGAGAGGGAGGCGGTCTGTGTGGTGGTTAGTCCGGTCAGCGCCGCGGTGCTCAGACTGCTGATCTGCGCCCGTGACAGCGCCGAGATCTGCTCACTCGAAAAGGCTTCAAGGGCTTCATCACCCAGGCCCGCAATTTGTGTGGTGCTCAGGGCCGCAAGCTGTTCGTTGGTAAGGGCGGCTGCCTGAGTGGCCTTGAGCGCACCGATCGTTCCGGCGCTGAGGCTTTTCACCTGTGTTGCCGACAGGGCGGATATCTGGCCGGTGCTGAAAGACTGGATCTGCGTGGTGGCCAGGCCCGCCATCGCCGTGCCCGTCAAGGCGGCCAGCTGGGCATCGCTCAAGGTTGCAATTGCGGTTCGTGTCAGGCCCTTGATCCCGGTGGCCGAAAGGGCTGCGGTTTGGGTGGTGGTCAGCGCTTCCACCTGTGCCGTTGTCAGGCGGGTCACCTGCGCCGCGTTGAAACTGGCGATCTGGGTTGCTGTCAGCGCCGCGATCTGACCCGGCACCAGCGCTTCGAACTGGGTTGCGTTCAAGGCCTTCAACTGAACGCCTGTCAGGCCGTTCAACTGGGCTGTTGTCAGGCCCGACACGTCGGAGGCGGAAAGACCTGCAAGACCTGTTGCAGACAATGCGCCGATCTGCTTGTCGCTCAGCGCCAGGATCTGCTCGGACGACAGCGCATCGACCTGATCGTCGGTCAGGCCTTTCATCTGTGTTGTTGTCAGGGAGCCGAGTTGTGTCGTCGTCAGGGCGGCGATGGTCTCTTCACGCAGGCCACCGATCGCGGCTGCCGTCAGTTCGCCAAATTGCGCGTTCGACAGAGAGCCGAGCTTGGTCGCCGTCACCGCCGCCATCTGCGTCTGGGTCAGGGCACGCAATTGCACGGAGCTGAACTGGGCCAGCTGGTCCGCGGACAACGCGGCGATCTGGGTCGCACCGAGAGATGCGGTCTGTGTGGCTGTCAGTCCGGCAATCTGGGTTTTCTCAAGCCCCGCAACAACGTCGCTGTTCAGGCCGGCAAGCCCGGAGGCCGACAGCGAGCCGATCTGTTTGGCAGACAACGCGGCCGCCTGGGTCGAAGAGAGCACTTCGGTCTGGGTGCTGTCGAGGGCGCCTAGTGCGGCAGGTGCAAGGCTTGCCACCTGTGTTGTCGACAGGGACGCAATCTGGTCCCGGGTCAGGCCCTTGGCCTGATTGGCGACAAGGGATGTGATCTGCGTTGTCGTGAAGGCATCGAATTGCACCGTACTCAATTGGCCGACGGCGGTGCTGGAAAGAGCTGAAACCTGTGTGTTGCTCAGCGCCGCAATCTGGTCCGGTGTCAGAGCCGCGATCTGGCCGGAGCCGAGGGAAGAAATGCCGGCTGCCGAAAGGGCGTTCAGGCGCTCGCCCTGCAGGGCGGAAACCTGAGCATCCGTCAGGCCGGCGGTGTTGCCGGCAAGGGCTGCAATCTGGGTCGTGGACAACGCCTGGAACTGATCGGACGACAGCGATGAAACCGCCGATGCGGTCAGGCTTTTCACCTGTGCGCCGGTGAGAGCCGCGACTTGCGCAACCGATAGCGAAGCAAGCTGGTCCGTTCCAAGGGCGGCGATTGCCTGGCCCGAGAGACCGGCAATCTGGGTCGGGGCAAGCTGGCTGAGCTGGCTCGTCGAGAAGAACCCGATCTGGGAGCCGGTCAGGCCCGACAGGGCAGTGGCAGTCAGGCTTTCCAGCCTGTCTGGCGTCAGGGTCGCGATATGGCTTTCACTCAAACCGCGGATCTGCGCCGGGGCAAGATCGGCAAGTTGCGTGTTGCCGAGCGCCGCAAACTGCTCGGCACTCAGGCTTGCGAAGGCGGTTTCGGTCAGGCTTCGCAACTGGCTGGTCGACAGGTTCGACAGGAAGCTGCTCGACAGCGCTTCCATCTGCTCCGGTCCGAGCGCGGCAATCGTGGTGGTGGAAAAGCCCTTGATGGCGGTGCTGTTGAAGGCGGCGATCTGGTCGCTGCTGAGCTGGCGGATTGTCGTGCCATTCAGGGCTAGCGCCTGAGCATAGCCCATCGAGCCGATCTGCTCGGTGCTGAAAGTTCGGAGCTGTCCGGCGGAAAAGGCCCGCATCTGGGGAGCGGTCAGCGAGCGGACCTGCAGTGAACCGAGAGCGCCGATCTGGGTTTCATCCAGTGCGGCGATCATCGTGGTGCCGATGCCGCGCACCTGGTTGACGCTCAAGGCGCCGATCTGGTCGGTCGACAGGGAGTCGAACTGGGTCTCGTTGAACCCAGCGATCACGAAACTGGACAGGGCACTCAGGCGTGTGCCGGTAAGAAGCGCGATCTGGGTTTCCTTCAGCGCCTTGCCCTGGGTCGCGGTGATCGAGGTCAGTTGGGTCTCTGTCAGCGCCTTGAACTGGTCTTCGGAAAACAGCGACAGGTCGCCGGCGGTCAGTCCCTGGAATTGTGTCGTGGTCAGACTGGCGATGCGTGTCTCGCTGAGGCCGGAAATGACCTCGTTGTTGAGCGAGGTGATCTGCGTTGCCGAGAAAGACGCGAACTGGTCTGCCGTCAGGGAGGCGACCTGCTGAGCCCCGAGGGCAGCCACCGCCGTCCGGGTCAATTGACCGATCTGTGAGAAGTTCAGCGCGCCGAGCTGGGTCTCGTTCAGGTAACGCGTCTGGGTCTGGGTAAGGCCCTGGATTTGGGCCTTGCTGAAATTTGCGATCTGGGGAGCCGTCAGCGCACCGATCTGCGTGGTCGTCATGGTGCCGATGGAGGTTCCGGAAAAAAACCTGATCTGCCCGGGGCTGAAGGTCTGGATCTGGTCCTCGGAGAAGGACTGAACCTGCCTGGTCGACAGCACGGAGACCTGCTGGGCCGTGAGCCCGGCTAGCTGGGAGGACGTCAGCGCGGATATTTCCGGCAGTGTCAGCCCTTTCACCTGGGTGGTCGACAGCGTGCCGATATGGGTGGCGGTCAGGGCGCCGAACTGGGTCGTCGTCAGTGCGGCGATGCTCTGGCTGCTGAGGGCGCGGAACTGGGTGCTGGCGAGCGACAGCAGCGTGTCGACGCTGATCGCCTTCACCTGCGGCATCGTCAGGCTGCCCATGTGGGTGGTCGTCAGCTGGCCGGATTGTTCCGCCGTCATTGCCGCAACCTGGTCCACGGTCAGATTGCGGAATTGCGACACGCTCAGCATGCCAAGCTGGGTGCTGGCCATGCCGGAAAACTGTTCCAGGCTCAGGCCCGCCACTCTCGCGAGTGAAAGCGCCTTCACCTGCAGGCTGGTCAGTGCTGAAATATCGTCAGAGCCGAAATGCGAAAACTGGCTGTCGGAAAACCCGGCAAGGACGGATGTCGCAAAGCTCTTGACCTGACCGGGCGAAAACGCCTCGATCTGTGTTCCCGAAAGTTCCTGGATCTGGGTGGCCGAAAGGGCGGCGATCTGGGGTGCCGTCAGCGCCTGCAACTCGCTCGCGGAGAAGGCGGCAAGGTCCTCCGCCGTCAGTTGCCGGATCTGGGTGGTGGTCAGCGCGCGGATATGGTCCGCGTCGTCGGTGCTGACTTCCTGGTAGGTGATCGCATCGTAACTGGCGAGCGTCTGGGACGAGGTGAGGGTGCTGGTTCCAGATCCCGTCGCCGTTTGTCCGGAAGTTGTATCGGAAGATGGCTCCTCCGTGGCCGGAGACACCGACGTGCTTGCAGGTGAGACGTAGAAGGTTGCCGCGCTGGGCGTGGCGTTGATTGTCGTCACTTAAGGAGGTTCCAGAAAGCCCCATAGCGGGCCGAAGGCTGCTCAGCAACTTCCGTGCCAGTGCCTGTTTTTGCGAAAAACGCTGATTTCTCCTGTTGAATGGATGCTGGCTGTTGGCTCCGTCGGACAAAATCTGCCGCTGTCCCCAGGTAAAATTCGCCCGGTGCTGGTGGTGCGCTCGGCAGGAAATGCCCTGGCGCGGCCATGCCATGGGCCGGCATTGGCTGAGGGGTCTCCGAGCAAACGCAGCTTGATGGAGAAGCCGTCTGGCGGAATTGGCCGAGAGATTTTGATCCGCGGCAGCTTTGTGATGCTGCCGGGCGTCTTTGGCACGGCGCGTGCTAGGCGCGATTTAACGGCCGAGCGGGTAGGCGGCCGGGCTTTCGCAGCTACCCTGGAACCCACCACATCATGTCCCATCCCATTCTGGTCACCGGAAGTGCCGGCCTTATCGGGTCCGCCCTTGTGGATACGCTGACGGCGCTGGGCCGTCCGGTCCGCACGTTTGATATTGCCGATGCTGGGCAGGACAGCCGCAACGGCGCTGCGGTTGAAGACGCGGTGCGGGGCTGTGGCGGCGTTATTCACCTGGCAGCAGTGTCCCGGGTGCTTTGGGGCGAGCATAATCCCGTGCTGTGCCGGGACGTGAATGTCGGGGGAACCCGCAACGTTCTTGCAACTGCTGCAAGTAGCGGGAGCCGTCCCTGGGTCCTCTTCGGCAGCAGCCGGGAAGCTTATGGGCCGGTCACGCGATTTCCGGCTGATGAAGACACTGCACGCTGCCCGATGAATGTCTATGGACGGTCAAAACTGGCAGGCGAGAAGCTGGTGGAGGCAGCCCAGGAGGCCGGTGTCAAGGCCGCGATCCTGCGGTTCTCGAACGTCTATGGCCGGATTTCCGATCATGCGGACCGTGTTGTTCCCGCCTTCGCAAGAGCCGCCGCCGAAGGACGCAGATTGCAGGTCGAGGGCCGCAATCATGTCTTCGACTTCAATTATCTGGATGATGTCGTTGACGGTATTCTGAAGATGGTCACTTTCATCGAGGCGGAACGGAAGGCGCCGCCGCCTGTGCAATTCGTCTCCGGGGTCGGTACCAGCCTGACCGAACTTGCCGAAGCCAGCGTACGGCTTGCCGGAACGGCCGCCGAAATCCACCATGTCGGGCCGCGCAGCTTCGACGTCAACGGCTTCGTCGGGTCGGGGGAAAGAGCACGGCAATTGCTCGGCTGGCAAACGAAGACAAGCATAGAGGAAGGGCTTGCGCATATGGTTCGGGCCTTTGCGGACGCAAATGGCAAGGCGCAGCTTGCAGAGCCTGCATGTGCCTACAGTGCAGGTGCTACTGACCCCGGTCTGTCCGCTCTTTGATTGCTGTTTCTTGAGCTGCTGCCGGTTGAAACGACCGGCCTGGCTTGCCCTGTTGCCATGAATCGGATTAGCTGCAGGAAAGCGTGGCCAATGGCGCCATCTTGCTTCTGCAACGCTTGCCCGCGATTTGCAATTACCTGATATCCTTGGGGAAATTTCTTCCGTCAATCGCCGTAAAGCGGATTTTTGATTGACGTATGTCAGAATGCTGCGCGACATTGTCTCCCTGTCGGTCAGCGGGTATCCGGTCGATCCCGCGGGGGCGCCCGGACGCTGATCGGCGTTGAAGTGGTGGATCATCTTGTCTGCGTTCACGAGAACGCGGGATGGTCCGGGAGACGTAATGGTCAAGCCAACCGTACACGATATCGCCCGCGAGGCCGGGGTCAGCCTGTCGACCGTCGACCGGGTCTTGAACGGGCGTGCGGATGTGCGCCCGAAGAACGCGGAGCGGGTGAAGGAAGCTGTTCGCAAGCTCGGCTATGTGCGCGATACCAATGCGGCCAATCTCGCCAGGCAGCGACAGTACAAATTCGTGTTCGTTCTTCCCGAAGGGCCCAATCATTTCGTCGAAACGCTGGTGGCTGCGGTCGAAGAAGCGTCCGGTGCGCAGGTGGCGGACCGGACCGACGTCAGCGTGTTGCTGGTCGACGCCGCCGATCCGCACGCGGTTGTCGACAAGCTGAAGACCCTGGACCTGTCCGAACTGGACGGCGTTGCCATGATGGTTCCGGAAACACCGCAGGTGCGCGATGCCATCGCGCATATCAAGAGTGCAGGTGTTTACGTCGTCGCGCTGGTGTCGGACCTGCCGAACTCGAAGTGCCACTATTTTGCAGGTGTCGACAATTTCTCTGCCGGCAAGACCGCAGGGGCGCTGTTGGGCAAGTTCTTGCGCAACGAGACCGGCAGCATCCTGGTGGTGACCAATTCCATGGTGGCGCGCGACAGTATCGAGCGCCGCTTCGGTCTGGACGAAGTGCTGTCGCGGGACTTTCCGCAACTGAAAACCCTGCCGACGATCGAATTCTACGACGATCCGGACCGGATCCATGAAACCCTTGACCACGCGCTCAAGGCACATCCGGAGCTGAAGGCGGTTTATTCCATGGGGTCGGGCAATGCGGCCATGCTGGATGCATTGCGTGAGCATGGCGTTGCCGGACGGTTTGTGGTGATCGCTCACGATCTGACGCCGGTAACGCGGCAGGCTCTTGCCGATGGCGAACTTGACGCCGTCATTGCCCAGAATGTCGGGCATCTCGTGCGCAGTGCCCTGCGGGTCTTGCGGGCCAAATGCGACGGCACGGACATCTATGAGGCTCAGGAAAAGATCCGGATCGAGATCATCATGCGCGAAAACCTCTATTGAGGCTGGCCGCTCCGGCCAAGAGTTCTGTCCCTTAAAAATAAGCAATATCAATATCATGTCCTGTGCTGTCGGCATGGTTCAGGTCTGATTGACCTCGAAAAGAAAGACGTATGTCAGTTTTTTGATTGACGTGACATACGTATGTCAGATAGCGTGAGCCTGCACTTGGAGGAGTGCTGCGGTCCGGCATGCGCCGGCACGCGACCATTCGGGAGGACTTCACCCATGAAAACTGCGAAACTTCTCGCGGCAACCGCCATTGTTGCGGTTAGCGGACTATCTGTTTCCAATGCGCAGGCCGATGAGCTGACGCTGTGCTGGGCGGCCTGGGATCCGGCCAACGCGCTGGTCGAGCTGTCGAAGGAATTTGAAGCCGAATACGGCCACACCATGAACTTCGAATTCGTGCCCTGGCCGAACTTCGCCGACCGCATGCTGAACGAGCTGAACTCCGGCGGCAAGCTGTGCGATCTGCTGATTGGCGACAGCCAGTGGATCGGCGGCGGCGCGGAAAACGGCCATTACGTCAAGCTGAACGACTTCTTCGAGAAGGAAGGCATCAGCATGGACGATTTCGCTCCGGCGACCGTCTATGCCTATTCCACCTGGCCCAAGGGCGAGCCGAACTACTATGCGCTGCCGGCCATGGGCGATGCCAACGGCTGGTTCTATCGCAAGGACTGGTTCGAAATGCCGGACATTCAGGCTGCCTTCAAGGAGAAGCACGGCCGTGACCTGGCTCCGCCCAAGACGCAAGCTGAGCTTCTGGAAGTCGCACAGTTCTTCCAGGGGCGCGAGATCGACGGTCAGACCCGGTACGGCGCGTCCATCTTCACCGAGCGCGGCTCGGAAGGCATCACCATGGGCGCGACCAGCGCGCTTTATCCGTTCGGCTTCAAATACGAGATGACGCCGGGCAAATACGACATGGAAGGTGCGGTCAACTCGCCCGAAGCCGTGGCGGGCCTGGAGTTCTACAAGGAACTCTACAAGACCGGCACGCCCCCGGGCTACACCGACAGCTACATGGAACAGTCCCTCGATGCCTTCAAGTCGGGGCAGGTGGCGATGGCCATGAACTGGTTTGCCTTCTTCCCCGGTCTTTATGCCGACCCGGATGTGGGCGGGGACAAGATCGGCTTCTTCGTCAATCCCGGCCAGAACCGGGAAGCCTCGACGCTCGGCGGGCAGGGCATCTCCGTGGTGGCCTATTCCGACAAGCAGGATGCGGCGCTTGAGTACATCAAGTGGTTCGCGCAGCCGAGCGTTCAGAAGAAGTGGTGGGATCTCGGCGGCTATTCCTGCCATGTCAGCGTCCTCAGCGATCCGAGCTTCCCGGACAGTGCGCCGTTTGCGTCCGACTTCCTTCTGGCCATGGATAACGTGATGGATTTCTGGCAGGAGCCGGCTTACGCCGAACTGCTGCTGGCGATGCAAAAACGCCTTCATGACTATGTGGTTGCCGACCAGGGCACCGCACAGGAAGCGCTCGACAAGCTGATCGCCGACTGGACCGAAACCTTCGAGGACGAAGGCAAACTCTGACGGCTCCAGGTGAACCCTGACGATGCCAATGCGCTTGTCAGGGTTTGACCTGCCCTTGTCTCAGCAGATGGCCGGTCTTTTGGCGGCCATATCCTGATCCTGCCTCTGCGGACGGCCCGCCTTCTGGCGGGCTGTCTCACCCTGAAAGACCGGCCGTCCCGGCCCGTGCTTTCCGGAACCGTTTCTCAAGAAGAGCGTCTCATGTCCGACACCCCGATAGACCGAGTAGCAAAGGCAACGCCGCCCACCGTTGCCGCGAAAATCCGAGGGCTTTCCGACCGTACGATTGCCTGGCTTTTTGTCGCTCCGACAATTTTCCTGCTGCTTGCGGTCAATATCTTCCCGCTGATCTGGACGATCAATCTCAGTTTCACGAATTTCCGGGCCAATCGGCCCAACCGCGATGTCGAATACATCGGCCTGCGCAATTACGAGCGCATCCTGACCGATGGCGACATCTGGCTGACCATGCAGGCGACCGCGCATTTCCTGTTCTGGACCATCGTCCTGCAGGTGCTGATCGGTTTCACCCTGGCCTGGCTGATCAACCGGAAATTCAAGGGCAACGATCTGTGGACCACCCTGATCGTGCTGCCGATGATGTTGTCACCGGCCGTTGTCGGCAATTTCTGGACCTTTCTCTACCAGCCGCAGATCGGTCTCTTCAACTACGGTGTGTCCTTCTTCACCGGGGTCGATCCGGCATCCTTCCAGATGATCGGCGACGTGGCGCTCGCGCCCTGGGCCATCGTGATTGTCGATACCTGGATGTGGACCCCCTTCGTGATGCTCATCTGTCTGGCAGGCCTGCGATCGATACCGGACTATATCTACGAGGCCGCGGAAATCGATCGGGCCAGCAAGTGGCGCCAGTTCTGGACGATCACTGTGCCCATGGTGCTGCCCTTCCTCATGCTGGCAGTCCTGTTCCGCGGCATCGAGAATTTCAAGATGTTCGATCTTGTGGTGCAGCTCACCGGCGGTGGCCCAGGCTCCGTGACCGAACTCACCTCCATCAACCTGAAGCGTGAAGCCTTCGAGAAGTGGCGCACCGGCTATGCCTCCGCCTACGCGATCGTCCTGTTCGTGACCGTCTTCGGCCTCGCCTCGATCTACGTCAAAGCCCTGAACAAGGTGAAGGAAAGATGAGCAGCTATTCCATCACAGAACCGTCTTCGCGGCAGAAGTGGGTGGCCGGGTCGCTGGTCATCGCCTACGCGGTCATCACCCTGCTGCCGCTGGTCTGGATCCTGACGACAGGGTTCAAGTCTCCGGTCGATGCCATCGCCTATCCTCCGAAGGTGCTCTTCGAGCCGTCTCTGGAAGGCTACGTGAACCTCTTCACCACCCGCACCCGCGTGTCGCCGGAACAGCTTCAAGCCCTGCCGCCGCCCGCTACCTGGTACGAGGAAATCGTCCGCAACCGCGACATGGTGATCGCAGGCCCCTCCCGCTACGGTGAAAGGTTCCTGAATTCGGTCATCATCGGCTTCGGCTCCACCTTCCTGTCGGTGTTCCTCGGAACGCTCGCCGCCTATGCCTTTTCAAGGTTCAAGGTGCCGCTGAAGGATGACCTGCTGTTCTTCATCCTGTCGACAAGAATGATGCCGCCGATCGCAGTCGCGATCCCGATCTTCCTGATGTTCCGCACCTTTGGTCTGTCGGATACGCACCTGGGCATGATCCTGCTCTATACGGCGGTCAATATCTCGCTTGCGGTCTGGCTGCTGAAGGGCTTCATCGACGAGATCCCGCGAGAATACGAGGAAGCGGCGCTGATCGACGGCTACACCCGCTTCCAGGCGTTCTACAAGGTGGTGTTGCCGCAGGCGGCAACGGGCATCGCCTCGACGGCCATCTTCTGCCTGATTTTCTCGTGGAACGAATATGCCTTCGCGGTGCTGCTGACCTCCGGTACGGCACAGACGGCTCCCCCCTTCATTCCGACCATCATCGGCGTCGGCGGCCAGGACTGGCCGGCGGTCGCGGCAGGGGCAACCCTGTTCCTTGTGCCGGTCATGGTCTTCACCATCCTGCTTCGCAAACATCTCCTGCGCGGCATCACCTTCGGAGCGGTCCGCAAATGATCAGCGATTTCATGAGCGGCCTCGTCCGCCTGCGCCGCGGGTCCTGGGAAATGCTCGCATCCCTTCTGATCGCCATTGGTGTGATCATGCTGATGCAGCCGGTCTTCCTGTGGGCCTACACCTATTCCTTCATCGTCACGCTGACCGGAACAGTCATGTTCATCATCGTCAGCCACTTTCCGGAGTGACTGTCTTGGCAGAGATCGTAATCAGAAACCTTCGGAAGGAATTCGGCGACTTCACTGCCGTGCAGTCGTCTTCCTTCAAGATCGAGGACGGTGAGTTCTTCATGCTGCTCGGCCCGTCCGGCTGCGGCAAGACCACCACCTTGCGCATGATTGCCGGGCTGGAGCTGCCGACGTCGGGCGAGATCTATATTGACGGCGAGGAGGTCGGCCAACGGCCGGCGAGTCAGCGCGATATCGCCTTCGTCTTCCAGATGTTCGCCCTCTACCCGCACATGAATGTGCGCAAGAACATCTCCTATCCTCTGGTCAGCCAGGGCATGCCGAAACAACAGGTTGCCGAGAAGGTGGCGGAAGTTGCCCGCATTCTCGGGATCGAGAAGATCCTCGACCGGCCGGTGGGCGGGCTTTCCGGCGGCGATCGACAGCGTGTCGCGCTCGGCCGGGCCATCGTCCGGGATCCGAAAGCCTTCATGATGGACGAGCCGCTCGGTGCGCTCGATGCGGAGTTCCGCGAGCACATGGCCGAGGAGCTGCGGGCGCTGCATGACCGCATGGGCGCCACCACTGTCTATGTCACCCACGACCAGCTGGAGGCCATGCAGATGGGCGACAAGATCGTGGTCATGAACCATGGCGTCATCGAGCAGTTCGGCACGCCGCAGGATATCTACGACAAGCCGGCAACCATGTTCGTTGCCGACTTCATCGGCTCGCCGCCGATGAACTTCCTGCGCTTTCACGGCGAGGTCCATGCGGGCGCGTCCAAGGTGATGATGCATCACGAGGAACTGGACGTGCCGCGGCTGATTGAACCCTTTGAAGGCGACATGGTCTTCGGCATTCGTCCGGAGCACATCACGCTCAACGACAGCGGATCCTACCGGGGTGAGGTTCTGGCCGCCGAATATCTCGGCACCACGCAGATCGTCACGTTGAAGACCGCCTCCGGTGAGCTGAAGGCCCGCATTCCCTCAGACCAGCCAGTTCGCGCCGGTGAATTTGTCGGCCTCGAATTCAACGGATCAACGGTGACACTGTTCGACAATCAGTCGGGGCGGGCGCTGCGGTCGGAACTGAACGAGGGAGTGCTTGCTCATGGCTGAAGTCAGGCTGTCAGGCCTCACCAAGCGGTTCGGCGATACGCTCGCTGTCGATGAGGTGAGCATGAACATCCCCAACGGCGCCTTCGTGACGCTGCTGGGGCCGACAGGGGCCGGAAAGACCACCATCCTGCGTCTGATCGCGGGACTGGAACAGCCGGACGCGGGCGACGTCGTCATCGCGGGGCGGTCGGTGGTTGGCGACACG
Source organism: Labrenzia sp. PO1 (assembly GCF_012273635.1). NCBI lineage: Bacteria > Pseudomonadati > Pseudomonadota > Alphaproteobacteria > Hyphomicrobiales > Stappiaceae > Labrenzia > Labrenzia sp. PO1. The sequence continues at coordinate 1,202,133 of NZ_JAAXCR010000001.1, read as the reverse complement.
CCGGCGCAGCGCAACGTCGCCATGGTGTTCCAGCAGTATTCGCTCTATCCACACATGAGCGTGCGGGAGAACCTGGCATTTCCGCTTCGCTCGCCCTTGCTCAAGACGCCTGCGGACGAGATCGACCGCAAGGTTGCCGAAGTGGCCGAAGTCTTGCGCATTTCGCACAAGCTTGCCAACAAGGCGACCAACCTTTCCGGCGGCGAAATGCAGCGGGTGTCCATCGGCCGGGCACTGGTGCGCGATCCGTCCATCTATCTCATGGACGAACCGCTTTCCTCGCTCGACGCCAAGCTGCGTTCGGACCTGCGCATCGAGTTGAAGCGCATCCAGGAAAGCCTGGGGGCGACGTTGCTTTACGTGACCCATGACCAGATCGAGGCCATGACCATGGCAACGCACGTCGGCGTTCTCGATCATGGCCGCCTGGTGCAATTCGGATCGCCGCGCGAGATCTACGAAAACCCGGTCAATCTCTATGTCGCCGGGCGTCTCGGCCAGCCACGCATCAACGTGCTGCCGGCCGATCTTTTTGCCGGCGCGCCGAGCGGTGCCAAGACCATCGGTCTGCGTCCGGAGCATATCGCGCAAGGCGAAGGCAAGGTATCGGAAGTTCGCCGGGTCGAACATCTGGGTGATCAGACCCGGCTGCATCTAACTCTGGATGGACATTCCGTCGTAACGCTGTCAGACAGCCACACCGCCCTGGAACCGGGCGACACTCTCGCCATTCAACCAAGAAATCCGCTTTTCTTCGACGCCAGCGGCGCTCGCATTTCCTGAGGAGACGGGACATGAAGCAATTCATCAATACCAAGGAAACGCTCGTCACCGAAGCGATTGACGGCATGCTGCGCACGGCCGGCGGACGGCTCGCCCGTCTCGACGGTTATCCGCATATCAAGGTGGTGGTGCGCACCGACTGGGACAAATCCAAGGTGGCGCTTGTCTCCGGAGGCGGCTCTGGTCATGAGCCGAGCCATGCAGGTTTCGTCGGCCAGGGCATGCTCACGGCGGCCGTCTGCGGCGAGGTGTTTGCCTCGCCCTCCGTGGATGCCGTGCTGGCGGGCATTCTGGCCGTCACCGGCAAGGCCGGCTGCCTGCTGATCGTCAAGAACTACACCGGCGACCGGCTGAACTTCGGTCTGGCGGCCGAGCGGGCCCGCTCCTTCGGACTGAAGGTCAACATGGTGATTGTCGATGACGACGTTGCCCTGCCGGATCTGCCGCAGGCGCGCGGTGTCGCCGGTACGCTGTTCGTGCACAAGATCGCCGGAGCGCTCGCCGATCAGGGCGCGGATCTTGAAACCATTACCGAGGCGGCGAAGAAAACCATCGGCGGTGCGATTTCGATCGGCATGTCGCTGGACACCTGCACGGTGCCTGGCTCGCCCAAGGAAGACCGGATTGCCCATGGCAAGGCGGAACTCGGGCTTGGCATTCACGGCGAGGCGGGGATCGAACAGGTTGATTATTCGAATGCCCGCGCCGCCATGGCCATGGTGGTGGACCGGCTTGCACCGAACCTCGCACCCGGACCTCATGTGGCGATCGTGAACAACCTGGGCAGCACGACACCTCTTGAAATGTCGGTGCTTCTGGAAGAGCTCACGGCTTCGCGCATCGGCAGCCAGATCCGCTGGGTCATCGGCCCCGCGGCGATGATGACCTCGCTCGACATGCATGGGTTCTCGGTGTCGCTGCTACCGGTCGGCAAGACGGAAGAAGCCCTGCTGCAGGCGCCGGTCGCACCCTGGGCGTGGCCCGGCTGTCTTGCGCTTGGCGCGGTTTCCGTCCTGCCCCTGCCGGACGGTCTGACGCCGATCCAGCCGCTGCCGTCCAAGAACCCGGAGACGCGGAAGTTCATCGAACGCTGCTGCGACATCCTGATCGCGGCCGAGGACGATCTCAATGCGCTTGATGCCAAGTCGGGCGACGGCGATACCGGCAGCACACTTGCCACCGCTGCACGGGCGCTGGTGAAGGCGCTCGACCGGTTGCCGCTGGCGGATCTCACCCAGCTTTATCGCGCCATCGGTCTGGAACTCAGCCAGACGATGGGCGGGTCTTCCGGTGTCCTGCTGGCGATCTTCTTTGCCGCTGCCGGCGATGCGTCCTCCAGTGGCCGTGGGGCCATTGGAGCGCTGAAAGCGGGTCTTGACCGGATCATGCAGGTGGGCGGCGCCCAGCCGGGTGACCGCACCATGATCGACGCCCTGCTGCCGGCGCTCAACGCTCTGGAAAACGGTGTCGAGGCGGCTGCTGCCGAAGCCCGTCAGGGCGCGGACGCCACGTCGCGGATCACGCGGGCGCGCGCGGGCAGGGCATCCTATGTCTCGGAGGCGAACCTCTCCGGTCACAACGATCCGGGCGCGGAGGCCGTCGCCCGGCTGTTCGAGCAACTGACGCTCTCACCGGCCCTTACCTCCAAGTCCGCGTAGGCCGGCACCTGACCGGCAGGCCGGGCTTCGAGCCCACGGCCTGCCGGTGCTTTCCCTGATTTTCCATTCCATTGAACCGGCCTCTGGTCGAGTGTCCTCACCAATGGTGTTCCGGCGTTCGGATAACCCGCAAGTCCCGGGACGTTGCGACCTCCGGCATGCTTTCCACAAATTCCCGTTGGCTTGATACTACCGCCTTGATGCCCTTGCGTTAGGTAAGGTGCCTGTCGGCATGCCGGCTGGCGGGTCTTCCTTTGCAGGAAGTGGCAGGGTTGATGATAAAGACGTTTTCTGTCCATTCTTCTCACGGAAACCCTTGCCTTCGGGATTGATCCATCACAAACTCCGGCAAATTTTACGGGATCTTGTGATGCTTTTGCAGCTGACCAGAATGTATAACTTTCCGATTGGTCGCCTGCATGCAAAGCTCAAGGCGAAGGGAGTGAACCAGGTCGCCAAATAGAGCTTGAAAAAAGTTATGTAATATAACTATTATAGATCATCATCTGATCGGAGGGAGGAATCCGGTCAGGTTTTGAAGTTGATCGAACAGGGAGGAAACCATGATCAACTTGCATAAGCAGTTTGCCAAACTGGCTGTGGCTGCGACTGTCTCCGCAATCGCACTTGGCGGGAGCATGTCGTCCACACTTGCGCAGGAAGTCACGCTGCGCCTGCACCAGTTCCTGCCGGCTCAGGCCAATGTACCCAAGAACGTTCTCGACCCCTGGGCCGACAAGATCGAAGCGGAATCCGGTGGGCGCATCAAGATCGAGCGTTATCCGGCCATGCAGCTGGGCGGCAAGCCGCCGGAGCTGATCGACCAGGTCGTCGATGGTGTCGTTGATATCGTCTGGACCGTTGCCGGTTACACCCCGGGCCGCTTCCCGCGCGCAGAAGTGTTCGAGCTTCCGTTCACGATGACGGATGCGGAGACCATGTCCCGTGCCTACTGGAAGCTTGCCGAAGAAACGATGATGGATGAGGACTTCGCGCGCTTCAAGCCGCTGGCCCTCTGGGTTCATGGACCCGGTGTCATCCACTCCAGCAAGCCGATCGTCGCGCTGTCCGACCTGAACGGCGTCAAGCTGCGTGCACCGACCCGTGTCACCAACAAGCTGTTCTCCAATCTGGGCGCAACGCCGATCGGCATGCCGGTTCCGGCCATTCCGGAAGCGCTCAGCAAGGGTGTTGTCGATGCGACGGTTATTCCGTGGGAAGTCGTCGGCGCGCTGAAGGTGAACGAGCTGGTCAAGAACCACACCGAGTTCCCGGGCAAGGCGCTCTACACCACGTCCTTCATCTTCGGGATGAACAAGGACAAGTACGACAGCCTGCCGGACGACCTGAAGGCCATCATCGACGCAAACTCCGGTGAGGAATTCTCTGCCTTCGCCGGCAAGCAGATGCAGGCCGATGATGCCGGCCCGCGGGCCGCAGCCGTGGAGATGGGCAACAACATCATCACGCTGACGGACGAGCAGGCTGCCGAGTGGGAAGCCGCCGCTCAGGGCACCATCGACGAGTGGTACGCCGAAATGGATGCCAAGGGCATCGACGGCAAGGCACTTCAGGCCCGTGCCGAAGCGCTGATGGCCAACTGACCGTCATGAAGCAGTCCTCCGGAACCAGGTGTTCCGGAGGGCATCCTTCGACAGGATACACGTAAAATGCTGCTCACTCTGGTGGAGCGTCTCGCGCGCTTCATGGCGATCCTTGGCGGTCTGGTTCTGACAGCGCTGATCGGGCTGACCTGTGTCAGCGTGCTTGGCCGCGGGCTGAACACATTCGGTCATTCCGAATTCATGACCTCGCTGTCCGAAAGCGCCGCCAACGCGCTGATCGCGACCGGTGTCGGTCCGGTTTCCGGCGATTTCGAGCTGGTCGAAGCGGGGATCAGCTTCACCATTTTCGCCTTTCTGCCCATCTGCCAGCTTAAGCGGGGGCACGCCACCGTGGACGTCTTCGCCGGCAGTTTTCCGCGCTGGATGAACCGGTGGCTGGAAGTCGTGTGGGAGGTTCTCCTCAGCTTGCTGATCTTCCTGATCACCTGGCGGCTGTTCGTCGGCATGGAAGACAAGATGCGCTACAACGAAACCACCTTCCTGCTGCAGTTTCCGATCTGGTGGGCCTTCGCGCTCAGCTTTGCCGCCGCCGCTGTTGCCTCCGTCGTCGCGCTCTACTGCGCCGTCGCCAAGGTGCTTGAACTAATCACCGGCCGGCGTTTCACGCCCGATGCCGAGGGAGGGGTCCATTGAGCCTGCTTGAACTCGGCTATCTGTCGTTTCCCGTTCTTCTGCTGCTTATCTTCCTGCGGGCGCCGATCGGCCTTGCCATGATGATCTGCGGCCTGGGTGGTCTCTATCTTGCAACCGGCAGTTCCAACATCATTCTCGCCAAGCTGAAGTCGGAGACTTATTCCACCTTCTCCAGCTACTCGCTGACGATCATTCCGATGTTCCTGCTGATGGGGCAGTTCGCGACCCACTCGGGCATGTCGTCGTCTCTCTTCAAGGCCGCCGAAAGCTGGCTCGGCCATCGCAAGGGCGGTGTTGCCATGGCTGCGGTCGGGGCCTGCGCGGGCTTTGGCGCCATCTGCGGATCGTCACTGGCAACCGCCGCCACCATGAGCCGTGTCGCCCTGCCGGAACTGCGCCGCTACGGCTATTCCGGCGGCTTTTCGACAGCAACGCTGGCCGCCGGCGGCACGCTCGGTATTCTCATTCCGCCGTCGGTCATCCTGGTGATCTATGCCATCCTGACCGAACAGAACATCGCCAAGCTGTTCCTGGCTGCCTTCATTCCGGGCATTCTGGCGGCCATCGGCTACATGATCACCATCTCGATCTATGTCCGCCTCAATCCCGGCTCCGCCGGAACGCGTGAGCCGGTGCCTTATGCGGAGCGCATGCGTGCGCTGATGGACGTCTGGCCTGTGCTTCTGGTGTTCGGGCTCGTGGTCGGTGGCATCTATCTGGGCTGGTTTACCCCGACCGAGGGCGCTGCCGTGGGTGCGGCCGGAACGGGCATCATCGCGCTCATTTCCGGTAACCTGACCTGGAAGGTCTTTGTCGACAGCATGATCCAGACGGCCATGAGTACGGCGATGATCTTCTTCATCGTGCTCGGTGCCGGCTTCTACAACAGCTTCCTGGCACTCAGCCAGCTGCCGCAGGAACTCTCCGGCTGGGTCGTTGGCCAGGGCTTCAGTCCGCTTGTCGTTCTGACACTGATCCTGCTGTTCTACCTGGTCTTCGGTTGCCTCATGGACAGCCTGTCGATGATCCTTCTGACCATCCCGATCTTCTTTCCGGTGATCAGCGTGCTCGACTTCGGCATGAGCCCGGAACACGTTGCCATCTGGTTCGGTATCCTGGTGCTGATCGTTGTCGAGGTGGGGCTGATAACACCGCCCGTCGGCATGAACCTATTCATCATCAACGCGATGGATCGGTCGACGCCGATGAAGGAAACCTACAAGGCGGTTCTCTGGTTCGTAACGTCCGACATAGTCCGCGTGATCCTGTTGGTCCTCTTTCCGTCAATCACCCTGTTCCTTCTGGCTGGCTAACCCAGCCGGAAGGAGTGCGCCCTTTCGGCGTATCAAAATAGGTATGAGATATAACAATGATGACTAAAACCAATTCAGAGGCTGTGCCATGCTGATATCCGGACAAGCGGCTTTCGTGACAGGTGGCGGCAGTGGCCTCGGGGCCGCGACAGCCCGTCATTTTGCGAGCCAGGGCGCGAAAGTTGCGATCCTCGATTTCGATATCGACCGGGCCCGCACTGTGGCGGAAGAAATCGGCGGCTTCGCCGTTCAGGCCGACGTCAGCGACGAGGCAGCCGTAGGGACTGCACTCGACGAAGCCATCGGGTTTTTCGGTGAAACGCCGCGTGTTGTCGTCAACTGCGCCGGCGTCGGCTTTGCCGCGCGCATCGTCGGCCGGGAAGGCAAGCTCTCCTTCGATACCTTTGAAAAGACGCTGAAGGTCAATCTCTTCGGCACGTTCAATGTCATGAGCCATGCCGCAAGACGCCTCATGGGCGTGGAGCCGCTGGAAAACGGCGAGCGTGGCGTGATCGTCAATACGGCGTCGGTTGCCTTCGAGGACGGCCAGCTGGGCCAGGCTGCCTATTCGGCGTCCAAGGGCGGCATTGCCGCCATGTGTCTGCCGGCAGCGCGGGAGTTTGCCCAGCACGGCATCCGCGTGATGGCCATTGCGCCGGGTCTGTTCAGAACGCCGATGATGGAAGGCCTGCCGGAAGAGGTCTCAGCCAAGATCACGGCCAACATTCCGTTCCCGCCACGTCTTGGCGAGCCGGAGGAATTCGCCCTGCTTGCCGGGCACATCGTGACCAACCCGTTCCTGAACGGCACGACCATCCGCCTGGATGGGGCCGTGCGTCTGCCGCCGCGCTGAGGAGACACCGATGACAGAACCGATCCTGAAAATTGAGATTTCCGATAGCGTCGCGACCCTGACCATGAACCGTCCGGACAAGCGCAACGCCATGTGCGACGAGCTGCTTGGGGCCATTGACGGCTTTTTCCTGTCTCCGCCCGCCGAGGTGAAGGCGGTGGTCATCACCGGCACGGCCGGGCATTTCTGCTCCGGCCTTGATCTGTCCGAGCATGTGGCCCGCGACGCGGAAGGAACCATGCGCCATTCGCGCGGCTGGCACCAGGTGATGGACCGGATCCAGTTCGGCGGGTTGCCGGTGGTTTCCGCCATGTTCGGCGCCGTCATCGGCGGCGGTCTGGAACTGGCCAGTGCCACCCATGTGCGCGTTGCCGAAACCTCCGCGTTCTTCCAGCTGCCGGAAGGCCGCAGGGGCATCTTCGTTGGTGGTGGCGCTTCCGTGCGCGTGGGCCGCATTCTGGGCGCGGACCGGATGACCGAGATGATGCTGACCGGCCGCAAGTACAACGCGGACGAAGGCCTGGCTCTGGGCCTTGCTCATTACACCGTCGGCGAGGGAGAGGCACTGGCCAAGGCACAGGACCTGGCAAGCCGGATCGCTTCCAACGCGCCGCTGTCCAACTACATCATGATCCAGGCGCTGGCGCGCATTGCGGACATGTCTAAGACGGACGGTCTCTTTACCGAGAGCCTGTGCGCCGCGATTACACAGACCAGCCCGGACGCGCTGGAAGGCCTTGCCGCCTTCCTGGAAAAGCGCAACCCGACCTTCAGGTGATCTCATGAGGAAAACCGCGATGGAACCGGAGACCGAGACCGGAATTGTCAACGTCAGCGACAGGACCCTGCGCGCGCTTTACGGCTATCAGATGAAGCGGACGTTCAACGTCATTCAGTCGGACCTGAGCCGCACCCTGAAGCCGTTCGACCTGCGCATGCTGACCTATACCGCCCTTGTGCTGATCGTCGACAACCCGGGCCTGCGACAATCCCAACTGGCCGAGGCCATGGATATCGAACGGCCCAACCTGGTCGTGATTGTCGACGAACTGGAGCGGCGTGACCTGATCATCCGGGACCGGCTGCCGAGTGACCGCAGGGCCTATGCCTTGAAGGCGACACTGGCCGGTCGCCGGCTGTGTGAAAAGGCAATCGCCGCGGTCATGGAGCACGAAAAGATGCTGCTCAACGGTATCAGCAAGGACGCGTTGAGTGTCGCCACCAAGGTGATGCAACTGATTGAAAGCAACCGCCAACGGGAAGACTGACATGAAGTTTCGGGAGGAGACGATCATGAAGCGCACCACGGAATTCCTGCGCCACTCGGTCGAGCGGGAAGACCGTCCGGATGGCAGCATTCTGCTGCGGTCCACCTATCCGCTGAGCCCGGTGGTCGAGCGGACGGGAGACTGGCTGCACCAATGGGCGGGGGAAGCTCCGGACAGGGTGTTTCTGGCCGAACGCAGCGGCGCCGGCTGGCGCGAGGAAAGCTATGCGGGCATCCTGGAAAAGGTTCGGGCGATCGGTGCCGCGCTCCTGGTAAGGGGCATGGGGGCAAATACGCCGATCCTGATCATGTCCGGCAACGGTGTCGATCACGGCATTCTTGCGCTTGCTGCCCAGTATGTCGGAGTGCCGGTGGTGCCGGTGGCCGAGCAGTATTCGCTCATTCACGGTGCCCATGGCCGCCTGCGCGAGGCGATCAACCTCATCAAGCCGAAAATGGCCTATGTGGTGGATGCCGACCAATACGGCGAAGCGTTGAACCTCGAAGATCTTGCGTCGGTCGAGATTGTCGCCAGCCGCCCGGGAAGCCGGAACGTTACCGCCTTCGAAGATCTTCTGAAGGGAGACGGCAGCGTCGACGTCGACAGCGCTTTCGCGGCCGTCACGCCGGATACGGTCGGCAAGATCCTGATGACCTCCGGCTCGACCTCCAGCCCGAAGGGCGTTCTGACCACCCACCGGATGATGTGCGTGAATCAGGCCCAGCTTGCCGACTCCATGCCGTTCCTGCGCAAGCGTCCGCCGGTGATCGTCGACTGGCTGCCCTGGAACCACGTCTTCGGCGGCTCGCATAATTTCAACATGATGCTGGCCAACGGTGGAAGTCTCTACATTGACGACGGCAAGCCGGTGAAGGGCCTGTTCGAACGGACGGTGGAGAACCTGTCGTTGAAGACCGGTACGCTGGTGTTCAACGTGCCGCTTGGCTTCGGCATGCTGCTGAAGGCACTGGAGGCGGACGCGGATCTGCGTCAGCGCTTCTTCGAGGATCTGGATCTGATCTTCTATGCAGGGGCCTCCCTGCCGCAGGAGGTCTGGTCCGGATTTGAGCGCATGGCGATGGAGGTCAAGGGCGAGGTGCCCTTGATGACGTCTTCCTGGGGACTGACCGAGACAGCGCCCTCGGCCCTGATGCAGCAGGAACCTGCACCCCACTCCGGCATTGTCGGTGTTCCGGTGAGCGGCGTCACCGTCAAGCTTTTACCCGATGCGGACATGCGCTGCGAAGTCCGCGTGAAGGGACCCAACGTGATGCCCGGCTATCTCAACGATCCTGAAAAGACCGCCGCAGCCTTCGATGAAGAAGGGTTCTTCATCACCGGGGATGCGATGCTGTTTCTTGATCCGGCAGACGCAAACAAGGGCATGCGCTTTGACGGCCGGATATCGGAAGACTTCAAGCTGCAGTCCGGCACCTGGGTGCGGGCGGCGCAGCTGAAGCTGGACATGCTGTCCCGTCTCGCACCGCTTGCCGCAGACCTGATCATCACCGGCGCCGATCGGAACCAGATCGGGGTGATGATCTTCCCGAATGTCGCGGAGCTAACCCGGGAAGGCTTTGACCTCAACGATGATGACGGTGCTTTCCGCTGCAAGCTGCTGCAGGGCGAAATCCACCGCCGGCTTTCGGCGCGCGCCCGCGAGATCAGCGGCAGCTCGACACTGGTGTCCCGCGCCATCGTGCTGTCTCAGCCAGCTTCCATGCCCGAAGGCGAGATGACCGCCAAGGGCAATCTGAACATCCGAAAGGTTCTGGCGCGCCGCGAGGCCCTGCTGGAACGGCTTTACACCGACGATGACCCTGCTGTGGTCACACTCTGATTGAGGAGCGCTTGAAATGGTCGACATCACCAAGGTTCGCGCCATCGACATCCACACTCACGCCGAAGAGCCCTGCGGCTGTCATTCCGACGATGGCTATGACGACCTGCAGGCCACGATGGCGAAATACTTCCGCGCGCCCTGGAGCCATCCGCCGACCGTACCGGAAACGGCAGCCCATTACCGCGAACAGAACATTGCGGCGGTAATCTTTCCGGTCGATGCCGAGCGCGAGACCGGCTACCGCCGCTACAAGAATGAGGAAGTGGCGGAACTTGCCGCCGAAAACGACGATGTGCTGATCCCCTTCGCCTCCATCGATCCGCACAAGGGCAAGATGGGTGCGCGCGAGGCGCGGCGCCTGATGAGGGATTTCGGCATCAAGGGTTTCAAGTTCCACCCGACGATGCAGGGTTTTTACCCCAACGACCGCATGGCCTACGAGCTCTATGAAGCGATCGCGGAAGAAGGCTCCATTGCGCTGTTCCATACCGGCCAGACAGGCGTCGGCAGCGGCATGCGCGGTGGCAACGGCATGCGGCTGAAATACTCCAACCCGATGTATATGGACGATGTCGCGGTCGATTTTCCCGACATGAAGATCATCCTCGCGCATCCTTCCTTCCCCTGGCAGGAGGAAGCCCTGGCGGTCGCCCAGCACAAGCCGAATGTCTATATCGACCTCTCCGGCTGGTCGCCGAAGTATTTCCCGGAAATCCTGGTGAAATACTGCAATTCGATCCTGAAGAAGAAGGTGCTGTTCGGCTCCGACTGGCCGATGATCACACCGGAGCGCTGGCTGGCGGATTTCGAGAAGATCGCCATCAAGGACGAGCTGCGGCCGGACATCATCAAGGGCAATGCGGCTAGGCTGCTGGGGCTGGCATGATCACTCCGGAGCTCACCCATTTCTGCGACCTTGAGGTCGAACTTGGCCCTGTCCGCGAACTAGGGCAGGGCAGGGCGGGTGCGCGGCGGATCATCCCGATTGTCGGTGGCCGGGTGACAGGTCAGGTGTCCGGAATGGTGCTGGACATGGGCGCTGACTGGCAGACGATCCTGGCGGACGGTTCGGCCGACATCGACACCCGCTACGCCTTCGAGACAGACGACGGTGCGGTGATCGAGATCATCAACAAGGGGGTTCGTCATGGTCCGCCGGACGTGCTGCAAGCGCTTGCCCGCGGCGAGGATATCGACCCTGCGCTCTATTACTTCCGCACGGCGGCGCGGCTGGAGACCGGAGACCCGCGTTATGACTGGGTCAACAATACTCTCTTCGTCGGCACCGGCCGGCGACTTGCCTCCGCCGTGCTTGTGTCCTTGTTTCGGGTGGGGTGAGGGAGCAACAACTTGGCCTTGGACGCCTCTTTGCCAGAAGCCTTTGTCCGGCTGCTTCCTCATCCTGAGGAGGACCTTCGGGTCCGTCTCGAAGGATGGGCCGCTTGCGCCGGAGTTTGCCGCCCATCCTTCGAGACGGGTTGGCGCCCTCCTCAGGATGAGGGGGAAATTGCAGCAACTGCTGTATCGCCGTTCCTTTGAAAGCCTGTAGCCATGAAACCCTTCACCGCACCGCTTGACGATATCCTGTTCTGCCTGACCCATGTTGCCGGGGCAGCCGATCTGCCGGACTTCGATGCGGATCTTGCCGCCGAGATCGGCGGTCATTTTGCTGCCTTTGCAGAAGAGCAGTTGGCCCCGTTGAACGAACCGGGCGACAGCCAGGGTTGCCGGCTGGTGGAGGGGCGGGTGCGCATGCCGGACGGGTTCCGCGAAGCCTATGCCGCCTATGCGGAGCAGGGCTGGCCGGGATTGACGATCCCGGAAGCACTTGGCGGGCAGGGGCTCGATGCCGGCGTACTTGCGATCACCTCGGAAATCTTCACCGGCGCCAACCACAGTCTGCAGATGGTGACGAGCCTTGCTGCGGGTGCCGCCCGCACCCTGCTGGCCTTCGGCACGGAAGATCAGCAGGCGCGCGTGATCCCGCAATTTGCCTCCGGCGAGGCCCTTGCCACCATGTGCCTGACAGAACCGGACGCGGGGTCCGATCTTTCCCGCATCCGTTGCCGGGCGGTGCAGGCTGGTGATGGCTGGTCAATCAGCGGCGAGAAGATCTTCATCTCTGGCGGCGATCAGGACATGAGCGAGAAGATCCATCATCTGGTGCTGGCGCGCACGTCAGACGACGGCGTGAAGGGCCTGTCGCTGTTTCTGTGCCCGTGCACCCGCGCGGACGGCAGCCGCAACGCGGTGACCGTGACCCGCATCGAGGAAAAGATGGGCCTGCATGCTTCGCCCACCTGCCAGCTTGCTTTCGACGGCGCTGTCGCCGAACTGGTCGGCCGGGAAGGCGAAGGCCTGAAGGCGATGTTCACGATGATGAACCATGCCCGCGTGGATGTGGCCTTGCAGGGTGTTGCCCATGCCGCCCGCGCTGCGGATATCGCCAGCACCTATGCGGCGGAACGCAAGCAGGGCCGGGATGCTGCGGGCAAGCCGGTGACGCTGGATGGTCATGCCGACGTACGTCGCATGCTGGACGAGATCGATGCCCTTGCCCTTGGCGGACGAGCAATCGCGCACCTTGCGCTGGTCACGGTCGAAGCAGGCGAGAACCGGGCACTGGCGGAATTCCTGACACCGATCGCCAAGGCTTACTGCACGCAAGCCGGCATGCAGGCAACGGAGCTTGGCATGCAGGTGCTCGGCGGGTACGGCTATCTGAAGGAATACGTCCTGGAACAGTGCTACCGGGATGTGCGGATCACCGCGATTTATGAAGGTGCCAACGCCATTCATGAAAGAGCACTGGTCACGCGTCTGCTGCCGGGCAAGGAAAGCGAGGCATTCGAGGAATTCCTGCGGGCCGAATGTCTGCGGAACGATAAGATTTGCCCGGAACTGGGCGAGGTTGTCGCCAACTGGTGCCGGGTGAGGGATCAGGTGTTGCAGAGCGAAGACCCGACAGCCCTTGCCCATGACTTCATGAAACTGACGAGCAAGGCCTTGTTGAAGGTCCTGTGGGCACGCATGGCGGAAAAGGCTGACCTCCATCCGGACCCTGAGCGGATCAGGCGGCTTGCGGTGAAAGTGCTTGAAAGGCCGGAACTGGCGCTGAGCGCCTGAGCCTGCACAGCAGCGAAGTTCTTTTCTTCAAGGGGCAAGGGGCAAGGGGCAAGGGGCACGAGCCCCTTGGGCAGTAACATCTCGCCAAAAAGGCCGGGGATGAGGTTCTCTCTCGTTCTGCTTTTGCACGCCGGTCTGTTCCCGAAACCTTTTCAATGTCCGCAGCTTCGCGCAAAGTAGCCCAAACCGATCACGCCGGGACGTTTCATGCATCCGCTCAATCTCGATCAGCTAAGGGCCTTTCTGGCCGTTGTCCGCCATGGCGGCGTCAACAAGGCCGCGGGAAGTTTGAACCTGACGCAGCCGGCGGTGACGACGCGGATCAAGAGGCTTGAGGAAGCCCTGGGGACCGAGCTGTTTGAACGCTCTCCCGGCAGGCTGAAGCTGACCAAGCGCGGCGAGCTGCTTCAGACATTTGCCGAGCAGTTCGAGCGTCTGTCGGACAAGGTCGAGGAGACGGTAGTCTCCCGTGAGGGGATTGACCGCCATCTGCGCATTGGAGCCTCGGAAACAATTGCACAGTGCTGGCTGCCGGATCTGGTTGCCGCGCTGCGGGCCGACTTTCCCAATCTGATCGTGGAAATCAACGTCGATATCTCGGTGAACCTGCGCGCCGGTTTGCTCGACCGGGAAATCGATCTGGCCCTGTTGCTGGGACCGATTTCGGAATATTCGGTCGACAATATCGAGCTGCCCGGTTTCGACCTCGGCTGGTATGTGGCGGCGGACAGTCCGGCCAAGGGCGCGCAAGCCGAGGCGCTTTTGCGGGAAAAACCCGTAATCACCTACGCCCGGCACACGCGGCCTTACCGCGAGCTGAAAACGCTGTTGTTCGAACGGGTTGCACCGGACGTGCAGATGTTCCCGTCGTCGTCTCTGTCTGCCTGTTTCAGGCTGGTGGAAGCAGGGCTCGGGGTCGCCGCACTGCCGAGGGCGCTGGCACGGCCCTATGTCGAGGGAGGAAGCATCGTCGAGTTCGATCCGGGATGGGTACCGGATGCCCTGAGGTTTTCGGCGAGCTATCTCGGTGACCCGCGCAGCCACATCGTGGCGGCTGCTGCGAAGAAGGCGCTGGAGGTTGCGGTCGCCTATTCTGAATATAAAAATCATTTATAAGATCTGCTAAAATCATTCAATTTGAGTTTATAACCGCAATGCGGGAGCCTTTCTCCAATGGAGGAGAGCCCCGGTGCTGCAATCTTATGAAACCCTTCGACAGGAAAACATCGAGACGCTTCGGGCGCAGATAAGGTCCGGCAGCTATCGCTCGCACACGGCGGGGCTGGGCAAGAACCTGCTTCAGGCAAATCTGGCGATCATTCCGGAAGCCTATGCGCTGGATTTCATGCGCTTCTGCCAACGCAATCCCAAACCCTGTCCGCTGATCGGTGCTTCGGACACGGGAAACCCCCTCCTGTTCACCCTGGGACACTGCCTGGATATTCGTACCGACGTACCCGCCTACAACATCTATCGCGATGGCCGGCTGGAAGGCTCGGTGACGGACATAAGCGCCTTGTGGTCAGACGATTTCGTTGCCTTTGCGCTCGGCTGTTCCTTCACCTTCGAACATGCGCTGATCGAGGCCGGGATCGACCTCTGGCACATTTCTAACAATGTCACCGTGCCGATGTACCGCTCGAACATGGAAACGACACCGGCCGGGCCGTTCCGCGGTGCAATGGTGGTTTCCATGCGGATGATCCCGGATGAGCGGGTGCGGGACGCGGTTGCCATTTCGGCGCGCTTTCCGCTGGCGCACGGGTCACCGGTCCATATCGGCGATCCGGCGGCCATCGGCATTTCCGATCTCGGCAATCCGGACTGGGGCGATGCGGTGCCGGTGGAGGCCGGTTTCACGCCCGTCTTTTGGGCTTGCGGAGTGACACCGCAAGCCATCATCCAGAACGCTGCCCTGCCGCTGCTGATTACCCATAAACCGGGACACATGCTGATCACGGACATCCCGGATGACGCTGAAATTCCAATCATAACAAAAAAGACGCTGTAAGCTCGAACCTTCACGGAGTGGACACATGAAAAAGATTCTGACTTTCCTCATGGCCGGTGCCGCCATGTCCTCGGCCGCCGCCGCGGAAGACCTGTCGGTCGTCGGCAGCTGGTCCAGCCTGCCTCTGCACCAGGACTACGAGGCGCCGTTCTGGCAGACCGCCTTGCCTGAGGCATCCGGTGGCACCATCAACACAACCGTCACCACTCACAACCAGATGAACCTCGGCGTTGGCGAAGTGTTCCGCCTGCTTGGCCAGGGTGTTTTCGACGTCGGCATGACGGTGGGCGATTATGCAGTTGCCGATGCACCGGAACTGGAAGGCCTCGATGTGCCGCTGGTGGCCATGTCTGCCGACAGGGCCCATGCCGCGGTCGATGCTGCCCGGCCGATGGTCGAGGAGATCTTCGAAAAACGCTTCAATTCCAAGGTGCTTGCGATTGCGCCCTATCCGCCGCAGGTGGTGTTCTGCAACGCTGAAGTCGGTTCGCTGGACGACCTGAAGGGCAAGAAGATCCGCGCATCCGGCCGCATGACGGCCAAGTTCCTGGAAGCGCTCGGAGCAGAAGGCATTACGGTTGCCTTTTCCGAGGTGCCGGGCGCGCTGCAGAAGGGCGTCGTCGATTGTGCGGTGACCGGGGCAGGCTCCGGCTACAGCGCCGGTTGGTGGGAAGTCAGCACGCATCTTCTGCCGATCCCGCTTGGCGGCTGGGACCCGGTGGTAACGGCGATCAATCTCGACAAGTGGAACGCTTTGTCCGGCGAGACCCGGGCTTTGATCGAAAAGGAAATTGCCGAAAAGTTCGAAGCCCCCGCCTGGGCATCGGCGGAAGGTGCGCTGAGCAATGACATCGCCTGCCTGACCGGCAAGGGGGAATGCGCCTCGGGCGACGTGCGGGACATGGTTCTTGTCGAAGCCAGCGACGGTGACATCGAGCGCGCACGCCAGATCCTGGAAACGGATGTTCTGCCGGAATGGGCAGAGCGGGCCGGTGGCGACTGGGCCGCGCGCTGGAACGACAGCGTCGGCACCGTCGTCGGTGTGCAGATCAAGACCAACTAAGCCCGGGAGACATCGAGGTGGCGGAGAAACTCCTGTCAATCCTGTCGAGGATCAACCGGGCGATAGCGATTTCGGTCGGCGTTCTGTTCCTCACCTGTGCAGGTCTTGTTCTGATTGATATCTGTCTCCGCCGTGTCGGTGCCTCCTTCGGCGGCACCGACGAAATCTCCGGCTATGTGATGGCCATCGGAACGGCCTGGGGCATGGCTTTCGGATTGAACGAACTTTCGCATATCCGGATCGATTTCCTGCGCCGTTCGGTTGGACTGCCAAAATGGCGGGCGGTGCTGGATCTTCTGTCGATCTTTGCCCTGTCCTCGACCGTCTCGATCGTCGCGCTGAAGTGCTGGCCGGTGGTGGAAACGACACTGCGCAATTCCTCAAGGGCGAACACACCCCTGGAAACTCCGCTCGCGCTGGTGCAATTGCCCTGGTTTGCCGGGTGGGTGTGGTTCGCGGTCACCGCATGGCTGACCTTTGTCGCCGGTGTGCTGCTGGTCCTGCGCGGTGAATTTGCAAAATCCGAGCAGGCGATCGGTGCCTTTCCGGAAGGGGAGACGGCCTGATGCTTTCCTTCGTTTCCGTAGGCCTTCTTGGGCTCCTCAGCCTTTCCATTCCCGTCGGCATCGTGCTGTTCCTGCTGGGGTTTGGTATCGACCAGTTCTTCAGCGCCTTTCCGTTGACACGCGGTCTCGGGTCAATGGTCTGGTCGACGTCGGAAAATGCAGCGCTGATCGCCATTCCGTTCTTTGTGCTGCTGGGCGAGATCCTGGTGCGCACCGGCATTGCCGCACGCACCTACTCGGCGCTCGACCGCTGGGTCTCCTGGCTGCCAGGCGGGCTGGTGCATGCCAATGTGGCAACCGCCACCATGTTCTCGGCCACGTCCGGATCTTCCGTGGCAACGGCTGCCACAGTGGCGACGGTGGCCATGCCGCAGGCTGATCGGCTGGGCTATGACCAGAAGCTCTTTTCCGGTGCGATCGCCGCCGGGGGTACGCTCGGCATCATGATCCCGCCGTCGATCAACCTGATCGTCTACGGTTTTCTGACACAGACCTCGATCCCGCAGCTTTTTCTGGCAGGGCTTCTGCCCGGCATCCTGCTGGCGATGGCCTTTCTGGCAGTGACTGCGCTTGTTTGCCTGGTCAATCCCAAGCTTGGCGGGGCACGGCGGACGTTCCCCTTGCGGGAAATGGCACTCGGGCTCGCGGATCTGCTGCCGATCATTCTTCTGTTCAGTGCCATCATCGGCTCGATCTACAAGGGCTGGGCAACACCAACCGAAGCAGCCTCTGTCGGGGTTGCCGGAGCGCTGGCAATTGCCGCTCTTTTCGGTGGGCTCAACACGCGCATGATCGGCGAAGCGCTGATCGGCACAGTGCGGGTCACGGCGATGATCATGCTGGTGGTTATCGGGGCGTCGTTTCTCAACTTCACGCTTTCGGCCGCCGGCCTGTCCCAGGAATTGCGCGGCTTTCTGGAGGGCCTCGGCTTCGGTCCCCTGCAGACGCTGCTGGTGATCGTCGCGATGTATATCGTGCTTGGTTTCTTCATCGAGACCTTGTCTCTGATGGTCATCACCATTCCCATCGTTGTGCCGATCGTCATCAGCCTGGGCTATGATCCGGTCTGGTTCGGCATCCTGATGATCGTGCTGATCGAGATGGCGCTGATCACACCGCCGGTGGGGCTCAATCTCTTCGTCGTCCAGAGTGCGCGGCGCGGCGGATCCATTGCCGAGGTGATGCTGGGAGCCATTCCCTACGTGTTGGCGATGCTGGCCATGGTCGCGGCGCTGATCGCCCTGCCGCAGATTGCGCTTTATCTGCCGATGGCCATGCGCTGAGGGGACAAGAGCAGAATTATTTTGGAACTGACAGACCGGGCAGACGTTTCCACCGTGATGAAGGCGGACCGGAGCAATCCGGAGGCCACATACACGAAGGAGACATTGATGACACGGTTTACCAAACTCGCCCTGACCCTGACGGGAGCCACGCTTCTTGCGACCCCTGTGATGGCCCAGGACAAGCCTGCTGGCGTTGAAGTTGGCAAACTGACATGCGTTGTCGAGCAGGAAACCAATTTCATCGTCGGTTCCAAGGCCGTCATGAACTGCACCTTCGACCGGGTCGGTGACGGCCCTGCCAGCTACTACACGGCGACCGTAAGCGAGTACGGGCTTGATATCGGGACCACCGACTCGGCCACGCTGATATGGGGCGTCGTTGCACCGACCGCCGACCTGGAGGTGGGCGCTCTTGAAGGTGAATACGCTGGCGTGACCGCAGGTGCCAGCCTTGGTGCGGGTATCAAGGCCAATGCCCTTATTGGCGGCTTCGACAAGTCGATTGCGCTGAACCCGCTCAGTGTGGAAAGCCAGACGGGCACGAACATCACGGTTGGTGTCAGTCGGATGTCACTGGAAGCGATCAAGTGAACAAAGTGACATAACGTCAAGAAGGGTCGGCTTTGCCGGCCCTTTTTGCATTTCCGGACGCGGATCTGGCTGAAAAGAGTGCGGACGTCCGACGATAATTCGAACTGGAGGGATACCTGGATGGCGACAGGTCAGTCGGAGACAATCAAGGAAGTTCTTACAAACTGGGAAGACGAAATTGAAAAGGAAGGCCGCGCCGATGTCGGCTCCCTGTTGAATGCTTCTGGCAGCCGTGCGGCGGGACCTCTTCTGTTTCTGCCAGCCCTTGTGATGATATCTCCCATCGGGGCCATACCAGGTGTGCCGATTGTTCTCACAACATTGACGCTTCTGGTGGCGGGACAGCTTGTGCTTGGCAGAACATCGATCTGGTTACCGTCTTTCGTGCGCAATCGCGGTTTTCCCAAGCAGAAGGTGAAGTCGATCATCGACAAGCTCACCCCCTATGCCGAACGCGCCGACCGTTACCTCGGGCAACGCCTGGCCATGTTCGCCGGCGAAACCGCGAGCCGGATCGTCGCGGCGTTTTGCATATTTCTGTCTCTTCTTGTCTATCCCGCCACCCTGCTGCCCTTTGCTGTCGCCTTGCCCGGCTCGGCAATACTGCTCCTGAGTCTCGGGTTGCTGGTGCGCGACGGCGTCGTGACGCTGGTGGGGCTGATGGTGGCCTTGGCAGCTGTCGCCACCGTCGTTTACTGGCTTGCCTGAGGGCTTCTCGTGACCTTGTCCATGAGTTCCTCCCGAAACCGGGAGGCCTCCTCGTGACGGACAACGGGGGGAGCGCGGATCAGGACAGGCGTGTGATCCGTCCGTCCACGGCGCGAAAGAAGCTCCGATGTGAGCCAGTTTTCCTTTGTCCTTCTGCCTTGAAGCCTGCTCCTCCTCGCAGGGAGAGCCACGACCTCTGGGTACGCAAAAAAACGGGCCGCCGAAGCGACCCGTTTCCTTGATGTCTTTCAGGTAGACGTTCAGCCTTTCAGCAGAACCGCATCCGGATTGGCCTTGTAGGTGGCAGGCTCATAGGTCTGCGCATTCTCAAGCTGTTCCTTGGTGAAAGGGGCGGTGACCAGAAGGTCGCCGTTCTCCGTTTCGAACATCTTCAGGCTGTTGAAGGCAACGGCAACCGGCTTTGCGTTGAAGCCAAGGAAACCGCCGACATCAATGACAACTGCCTGGGCCTTGCCGTCCTTGCCGATCAGGACCTCGGCGACTTCACCGATGTTTGTGTCCTGGTTGGTGTAGACCGTTGAATCGATCAGCTCGTCCGTGGACACGCTGGCTGCATCGACCTCGGTCTTTTCCTCGGTCCAGCCGGTGGACATGGCTTCATCCAGCTGCTGCCTTGCGGGGTCGATGGCCTCTTTCCTAACTGTTTCATAGGTGGACCTGGCGTTTTCGGTGACCTTGTCCATTTGCTCGCGCGCACCTTCCGTCGTCATCCAGTACGGGATGTAATCCGGGCGCTCATAGGCGGTTGCCGCTTCCAGTTCCTGGCGCGAGACGTCACTGACGACGATGAGTCGCTTGTCCTCACCAGCCACGAAGTTGAGGCGGGCGAAATCGAGGGCGACTTCCTTTTCGCCGATGCCGAGGAAACCGCCGACACCGACAATCACCGCATGCACGGAGCCATCGCGGCCGAAGACCACGTCGTTGATGTCACCGATTTCTTCCCCTTCAGCATTTCTGCTGGTCACCACAGGCTTGCCGACCATGTTGGTGGCGAGAATCCCGGTGGTCGTATCCGGCGCAAGGGTGTGGAGTTCGAATTCATATACGCCGGTGTCATCACTTGCACCGGCCTGACCGCCGTCTTTCATCGCAGCGGTCTCACCGGCAACAGCCGCCGTTGAAATGGCAGCTACGATTGCGGTGGTGGCGAGTAGATGGCGAAGCATTTCAGCTCCCTTTCGTGTTCTGAAAAGTTGAAAGTGCAGTAGGTAAATGGTTGAACTTTCGGGAAGTTCCGGGAGAAGGCGTCACGGCTGCGCCTGGGGGGCGTTGAGCCGCGACGCGAAAAAATCAGGCGAGTTTGCCTGCGCTTTTCGGACCGGCCAGCAGCCAGACAATGAAGCCGACGACCGGGAATATCAGGATCCCGAGAACCCAAAGCAGCTTTGCCCCGGTGGAGGAGCCGCTTCCGAGGACCTGAATGATCGCGTAGACGTCCAGGATGAGGATCAACAGGCCGACAATTCCATATTCCATGACAGATCTCCGATGCTGGTGACTGTGACGGAAACGGCCGGGCGCGAAGAAGGTTCCCTGCGGTGGTCTTGAAGTTTTCGAGATAAATTTCAAAAATATTGGGAACGATTTCGAAAACGAGGCGTTTCATCTCCGTATCTCAAATATCGGAGGTTGCTATGCTTTCCTGGGCATTGTTGTTCTTGGTGGTTGCTATTGTTGCAGCCGTACTTGGTTTTGGCGGTATTGCCGGTACTGCGGTTTCCATTGCCAAACTGATCTTCTTTGTCGCCATTGCGCTGTTCCTGATTTCGGCAGTGGCACATGCCATCAGAGGCCGCAGGGTCTGACGCGAGAACAAAACGGGCGCTTCGGCGCCCTTTTTTGTGCCTTCCCCAACAGGCGCTCAGGCAACGTCAAACGCCTGACAAGACTACGCTTTCTTCGTTCAATGAAATAGGTGATTCAGTCGCCTTGCCGGCATCCGGTGGTTAGCCGGCCTCGGCCTGAATGCGCAGCGTATTGCGGGCAGTCCAGAGCCGGCGGGCGATTTGGTGTCTGTCCGGTCTGCTCTCGATCGAGAAAACGGCATCCTGGGCTATATTGAACAGCTGCCTCGAGACAAGGTGCAGGTGCTCCTTGCGGCAGACCAGGGACGCCTTTTCCAAAGCGCAAATGAGGTGGTCGAGCACCAGGATGTTGCCTCTTGAAGCCTGCCTGAGCGGACTGATCGCCGTGTCCAGGAGATCGTGCACTTCCAGGATCGTCAACCACAGGCGAGGGGTCTCGTCGTCATCCGTAATGAGCGAGCTGGGAGCGCCGCGCTGCAGGATCCGCGCGGCGGAGGCCGACAGGTGATCGATCGCGCTTATCGCGGTGTAGCTGTCGTTGACGCCGGGGGAGAGCGCTCGCAGCGCGATCTCCACCATCAGGTGCACCGAAAACTGGATATCCCCTTCGGGAGCCCGGGCCTTTTCGATCTTGAAGGTACCGTTCAAGGGCTTCAGATCAGGGTCTTCGGCCTCCGTGCGCACCTTTGCGATCGGCATGCCTTCGATGACGTAGGTTCCGGGAATGACGGACACTTCGATGAAACCGTCGAGAGACTTCGCGATGTCTATCAGCCGTTCGCTGTCGATGAAGGTGATGTAGCCGCTGCGCGTGGCTTTGAAGGTGCAGACCGGCAGGTCGGGTATCTCCTCGCGGTCATTCGGCTTTTCACGCGGTTCGTGCGCCAGAAGCTCGTCGATCGAGGATCGCAACGCTGCATGAATGCGGCCGATTTCGGCGTCGACCCGGATACGGCCGGCAACGTCGTTGACGAAATAGACCAGCCAGAAAAAGCTGCTGGAGGCGAGGATTATCGAGAGGATGACGGAAAACCGGAGATCCTTGGTGTCGTCGACACCGAAAAGGACAAGCATGGAATAAAGGAAGGTCGCGCCCAGAAGGCCGATGGTAATCTGGGTGGTTCTGTTGCTGGCGAAGGTTTCCAGCAGGCGGGCCGAAATATTGCCTGCGGCGAGTGTGAATACGACCAGCGTCAGGGAATAGACAAGGCTGATGACCGACATCATCGCGCCGGCAATGGTCGACAGGACCGAGCGGGCACCATCTATGCTGATGGAGCTGTAGCCGAAAAAGTCGAAGACACCGGTCAGGAGTTGCAGGTCATCGATCAGGAAGGCTGCGAATGCGAGGACAGCCCCCAGAAGTGTGATGCAGACGGGGATGAACAGAAAGCCCTTGGCCAGACGGACGAGGGCTTGTTCGCGGGCGTTTTCCCGATAGGCCAGATCCATTCCCGTTCCCCCTCAAACCGGCAGGGTTCCATCGTCGATGGAACCCTGCCGGTCATTGTTAGCTGTCGTGCGCCAACCGGCTTGCCTGATCACACCGGATGCAGTGCGCCGGCCTGTGACGGACGCAGAAGCGGAAAGGTTCCGGTGTAGACGAGAATGATCAGACGGACAGGGCATCCCTGATCAGGGAGGCGGATTCGGCGGCGGCGATTTCGGACCGTTCAAATTTCTCGGTCCCGTTCATGAGGTCATCCAGACGAAGGCGTGCACGGGAGACGCGGCTTTTGACCGTGCCGACCTTCACGCCGAGGATGTCGGCTGCTTCTTCATAGGAAAAGCCGCTGGCACCGATCAGGATAAGGGCTTCACGCTGGTCGTCCGGAAGAACCTGAAGGGCGCTCAGGAAATCCTTCAGTTCCAGGTGGCCTGCCTGTTGCGGCTTGCTTTCAAGGCTGGCGGCATGTTCACCGTCAGGGTCGGCAACCTCGCGCTGCATCTTCCGGCCAACGGAATAATACTGGTTACGGAGAATGGTAATCAGCCAGGCGGTGAGGTTGGTGCCTTCGGTGAACTTGTCTTTGTTGGCGATCGCCTTTGCCAGGGTTTCCTGGACCAGATCGTCCGCACGGTCGCGGTCACCACTGATCGATCTGGCAAAGGCGCGCAATCGCGGTATGGCGTCGACCAGATCCTGCTTGAACTTTGCGACGTTCATTCGGCGGCCTCCTCGTCAGAGCCTCTGTCGTCCAAGGCGGACAGCAGGTCCATCATGTCATCCGGTATGTCTTCCGATAGGGCCTCGTCGTAAACCTTCTTGAGCTGGTTGCCGATCCAGTCTTCTTTGGACTTGGCTCCGGCGGCCGGTGTTATTACACCAAATCCGGCGTTGGGCCGACTTGGGTTAAGCTTGCTTGCCATGGCAGATTCCCGATATTTGCGTCTTCGACGATAGGCTGATTTGCGACGTAAACGCGGCGGCAAAAAAAAAGTTCCTCGAGTATGGAACTTTTTTTTGCCGAATGCATTTCCAACTTATGGGTGCGCTCGACGCGGGCCCGTCGACCGCTTTCAGGCGGCAACTATTGAGGAACTAATTTATGTCCGTGAGCCTTTCGGAAGAAATCGCGCCGCTCCTGCCGTATCTGCGTAGATATGCAAGAGCACTGGCGGGAAGTCAGAAAAGTGGCGATGCCTATGTCAGGGCCTGCCTGCAGGCGCTGGTGGCAGATCAGACCATTATCGATACATCTCATGGCGTGAAAATCGGTCTGTACCGGCTTTTCCATGTCCTTTGGAACGCGAGCGTCGTTCCGCCCATCGCGAATGACGGGACGGTTTCCATCTTCGAGCAGACCGCTCAGCAGCGGCTGGCGACCATGGCGGCCGAAAGCCGGCAGACCCTGTTGCTGTCCACACTGGAAGGGTTTTCGCTTCCCGAAACCGCCCTCATCATCGAGCGTAACGAAAATGAAGTGACCCAGCTCGTCCAGGATGCCATCGCGGAAATTGACAGGCAGACCAAGACGGATGTGCTGATCATCGAGGACGAGCCGCTTATTTCCATGGATCTCATCCAGATCGTGGAGTCGCTCGGCCATGGCGTTACCAGCGTTGCCCGGACAGCGAGCGATGCCATCGCAGCGGCCAAGGCGCAGGCCCCGGGTCTTGTGCTTGCCGATATCCAGCTTGCCGACGGATCGTCCGGCATCGATGCGGTCAAGGATATCCTTGCTGAAATGTCCGTTCCGGTCATCTTCATCACTTCGTTCCCCGAGCGTCTTCTGACAGGCGAACGGCCGGAGCCGACGTTCCTTATCACCAAGCCGTTCAATCCGAATACGGTGAAGGCGGGGATCAGCCAGGCGCTGTTCTTCAAAGGGGCGGAAGAGGTGGCAGCTGCCTGAGGGCAGCGCTGCGCGATGAGCACGGGGGGCGTGTTCCACTGCTTTCGTTCTTCGAGAGCGAAGCAAGATGCCGTTTTCGGCGTCTGCCCTTCAGTGCGCGATAACGACAGATCCCGTAGCGGGAGGAAGAGGCGGGCACTGCCCGCCTTCTTCCATCAGTGCCGCGAGATCCAGGTATCGATTTCTCGCTCGGCTTCTTCACGGGTCTTGCCGTATTTCTGCTGGATCAGACCTGCGAGTTCGGTCCGTTTGCCGGCAACACGATCCACATCATCGTCGGTCAGCCTGCCCCATTGGGTGATGGCCTTGCCTTTGAATTCTTTCCAGTTTCCTTCAATCCGGTCCCAATTCATCGGTCGTTTTCTCCTTGTCTTTCTGACATCTGGAAAACGGTTCCTGAGGTCAAAGGTTCCGAATGAATTGCGGTTGCTGCCAGCTTTGACTGTTTGCTGGCGCACCGGCGCGGGAGCGGCTTTTCCGATGCGGGACGGCCGCGAAAGTTTACATGCCCGGATGACGGAGCAAATTCGAAATGTCTGAAATCGTGTCCTATCTGTTTGGTGCGGCCGCCTTCATGCCGCATGGATACTGCCTGCTCTGGCGTCCGGATCTCCTGGCCATTCATGCGATCTCCGATGCCCTGATTGCGCTGGCCTATATTGCCATTCCCCTGATGATCTTCGGATTTCTGCGCAAGCGTCCGGATATTCAAGGCAATTCCCGCAAGATCGGTTACCTGTTCATCGCCTTCATTCTGGCGTGTGCGCTGACCCATCTGACAGCTCTGGTAACGCTCTGGTGGCCGATCTACGGTGCACAGGGTCTGATCAAGCTGGTAACAGCCCTTGTCTCTGTGGCAACTGCAGTGGTTGTCTGGCGGGTCCGGCCGATGCTGCTGGCCATTCCCTCGCTCAAGGATCTGGAGCGGGCCAATGATGTTCTGAAGGCTGAAAATCTCCAGCTTTCCGACAAGGTCGGCAGATCGCGGCGGGAGATAAGGCGGATCAACGAGCGGTTCGAGACCGCGTTGACCGGATCCAACATCTCCGTTTTCACCCAGGACAAAGATCTGCGCTACACGTGGATCCACAATCCGCGGTTCGGCAAGGAAGCCGATGACGTCATCGGGTGTACAGATCAGGATCTGCTGCCGGAAGAGACCGCGGCGGAACTGGAGCCGGTCAAGCGCCAGGTGCTGGAAACCGGCGAGACGGCATCTACCTTCTTCGCGCTCGACAGTGAAGAAACGGGAACTATTTCGCTGGACCTGATCGTGCATCCGACACGTGACAGCAGTGGTGAAATTGATGGTGTGCTGTGCACGGCCATCGATATGACCGAGAAGAATCTCTATGAGATCCGACTCGCCTCGCTGGCAAGTCAACTCGCGGAGGCAAATCGGCGTTTCGAAAAGGCGCTCGACGGTTCGCTTACAACCGTGTTCGAACAGGACCTGGACCTGAAATATATTCATGTCGTCAATCCGTCGCCCGGTTTCAAACCGGATTTCTTCATCGGCAAAAGCGATGATGAGCTGTTTCCGGAAGAAGATCAGCTGAAACTCATTCCGGTTAAGAAGAAGGTCCTCGAGACAGGCGAAAGCGCCGTCATCGAATTCGACATGGACATGAACGGGGTCAATCGCAGCTACAACATGCGCATGGAGCCTTCGCGCGACAAGGAAGGCCGGATCACCGGCCTGATCGGCATCTCCATCGACCTGACCCACAAGCGGGAAAACGAACGCCAGATGCATCTCGTCATGCGGGAACTGACGCATCGCTCCAAGAACCTGCTTGCAGTCATTCAGGCGATGGCACGCCAGACAGCGGCGCGTTCGGACAACACCGAGGATTTTGTCGAAAGTTTTGCCGCACGGCTTCAGGCGATGGCGGCCAGTCATGATCTTCTGGTGTCGCAGTCCTGGTACGGCGCTGACCTGAAAGAACTCGTGCTGGCGCATCTGGCGCAATCGATCGACCCGGGAAGCCCGCAGATCGAGATCGAGGGCGATCCGCATTCGATTACGGCGGATGCGGCGCAGAACCTTGGCCTTGCCCTGCATGAGCTGACGACCAATGCTGCCAAATATGGCGCCTTGTCAGTGCTCGGGGGGAAATTGTCGGTGTCGTGGACGACCGTAGATGGAAAGATCAGGCTGGTCTGGAAGGAACGTGGCGGTCCGGAAGTGGTGCCGCCGAGGCGCAACGGCTTCGGGCGGATGTTGCTTGAGCGTTTGGTGGGGCCGGCGCTCGACGGCGATGTCACCATCGACTTCGCTCCCGAAGGCGTGAGTTGCGTCATCGAGTTTCCGGTCAGGAAGACAAGTTCTTAGGGCGCCCGTGCCGTAAACTGCAGGCAGGGCTGGGAGAGGTGCGTTACGTCCTGCGACGAGCGAAGCTTTACGAACCTTTTCCGCGCGCAGCCTTTTCGCGGCGAAGCGCCTTCAGGGCCTCGTCGATTTCTTCGATCAGTTCGGCTGGAGACCGGCCGTCCCGAGAAATTGCCCGAGGTGCCTTGCGCAGGCTGGCCCGCCAGGCCAGCAAGGCTGTCCGCTTTTGCTCATTCGACAGGTGCCGGTCTTCCAGGACGCTTGCAGGCGTCCGGAACCCGGCAAATCGTTTCGATACGCTGATCATGGTATCACACGGTTGAAACTGAGTTGGTGCATACGCCAAAGGCCGCCTGCCGTCTCGCGGCAGACGGACCTTTGTCGTCTTGCAAGTTATCCGGGATGCCGGTGAGGAACGGTCATTCGGTAATGACGGCCCTCAGCATCCAGGCTGCCTTGTCGTGGAATGTGATGCGCTGGGTCAGAAGATCCTCCGTCACCGGGTCGCTATTGTCGCCGGCGTAGGCTGCCATGTCGCGCATTTCGGCAGCGATCATTTCATGACTGCGAACCAGATCCTCGATCATTTCGAAGGCATTGGGCATGCCGCCGGCCGGCAGGCTGACGGTCAGGTTCAATTTGCCTTCGTCGACATTGACCGGCGCCCGGTGTCCAAGGGCACGAATGCGCTCGGCAAGGTCGTCTGTCGCGGCAAAGAGATTTTCATAGTGCTCTTCGGTGAGGTCATGGATCGACTTGAACAGCGGTCCAACGACGTTCCAGTGATAAAGGTGCGATTTCACCGTGAGCATGTAGGTTTCGGCCAGAATGACCGAGAGATGCTTCGCCAGTTGTTCGCGCACCTCGGCAGAAACACCCGTCTTGATCGGGTCGACCTTCGGGGTTTCGATGTTCAGAACCTGAGACGTCGACATAGTTCTTCCTTTCGTGCTTTCGATTGGCGATCGATGTGTCCGGGTGTGCTGCTGACAAGAGCGTGGCCCGGACGTTCGATAGGAAAAGTCTTCAGCTCGTCCTCAGTTCCATGTTTTTGAAAATATTTCGATTTTTGACAGTATGGAAAATGTGATCTGAAATTATTTCAAGAATAGCATTTGTATTTTTTATAAGTCTGAGCTTCCGGGTGGCATAGTTCATTTTTATCACTTCGATAAAAGGATCTCTATCCAGTCCTTTCATCGAAGAGATATTGGAACGATCCCGCACGAGACGGCGTTTTTCATTTGAGGTTGTTTTGAAAACAGCGGAACAACAAATGAAAGGACACGGCCATGGCTTCCAAAAACAGCTCCAGCATCAAGAAGGAAGACACCTACGACGCTCTGCGCGACAAGGGCTACAGCAAGGAAAAGTCGGCGAGAATTGCCAATGCGCAGGCAAACGACCACCAAGCGCCGTCGCGCAAGGGTGGCAAGGCCGCACCTTATGAAACCTGGACCAGGGATGCGCTTTATGAACGGGCGCAGGAGGTCGACATCAGCGGCAGGTCTTCAATGAACAAATCCGATCTGATCGAGGCCTTGCGCGGCTGACGGGCAGCCGTGAAGACGCCGCTGCAACAATTCATGCTGTGTTGTCTGGAACCAAATGAGCGCAAGGCCGTTTACAAGCCAGACCGCGCAATTTGGTTCAGCGCGGTGTCCAAGTGTCCGAATTCCGGGCTTGATCCCATTCACGCGATGCGTGTCGCCCGTCATCAGGGCTTCACGCGATTGAAAACAGGAGCGACAAGATGGCAACTGCGAAGACTGCCACGGCATCGACCGCCAATCCTGCCAATGACACCGTTAGCGCTCGTGAGATCGAGGAAAACATCGAACGCATTCGCGGCGATATTGCCTCTCTCGCCGGCTCCTTGAAGAAGTACGGCGCCGGCAAGACGGATGAATACAAGACCAAGGCCGCCGAAGCAGGGCAGGATCTGACCAAATTGTCCCAGGACGCCCTGAGCGACCTGTCTGCTGAGCTGCAGAATTACGAACGCGCCTTCGTTGCTGAAGTGCGCCGTCGTCCGCTGCAGTCGATCGGCATTGCCGCCGGTGTCGGCTTCCTGATTGCAGCGCTGGTGCGCCGCTGATGCTCCTGCGCGCCCTACCGCTGGCCTTCGGGGCTGTTTCGCGAGACTTCAATGGCATGGTTCACCGTGCCAAGCGCAATGCCGTGTTGGGCGGCATTGCGGCAGTCTGTTTCGCAACAGCCTATGTGGCCGGCGTGGTGGCAGCCGGCGCCTTTCTGGCGCCGGTGTTCGGCCCTGCGATGGCGGCTTTGCTGATTGCCGTCTTCATGGCCGTAACGGGACTGGTCTTCGTGGCGGTGCTCAGCTTCCTGAAGCACAAGGACCGAAGACGCAAGGCGCATAGTCAGGCCGCGCAGCGCCTGGGCCTGGCTGCTGCCATTTCCGTTCTGCCACAGCTCACAAAATCAAAAGGCCTGATGATCACCGCCGCTTTGGGCGGTCTGGCCTTTCTGGCAGCGCAGGCACGAGGTGACGAAGAGCGCGGCTAACCCATTGCCGCGCCTTCTTGCCGGCCACCGGAGCAAACAGTGATGACAGCGCAGCCAGACCGACCCGCAGTAACAGGACTTGTTCCCCCCGTAACAGTGGGCGAGGCTGTCAGATCGGACCCGGTTGTCCGCTACTCGGCGGCCATCCTGTGTGGCATCGTGGTGATTGCTTCCCTTGATCTTGCCCAAGTGTTTTTCGCACCGGTTTTCCTGTCGGTGGTTGTCGGCACGATCTTCGGTCTTCCCATGGAAAGATTGTCTCGCCTGGGCGTGCCGAGCTGGCTCTCCGCAGGGGGGATGGTGCTCGTGTTTATTGCGCTGATCCTGACCGCCGGGGCGGCTTTCGTCGTGCCGCTGTCGGACTGGCTCGACAGGCTTCCGCTCATCTGGTCACGGCTGCAGGCGCAGCTGGTCAGTTGGCAGGGGTTCTTTTCGTCTGTCGCGAGCCTGCAGGAAGACCTTCGCAGTGCCATGGGCCAGAAGGGCGGCATGCAGGTGAGTGTCGATGACAATTCCGCTGTAGAAAGCGTTTTCTATTTCGCACCGGCCTTCATGGCCCAGGTGGTCCTGTTCCTGGCAAGTCTCTATTTCTTTCTGCTGACACGCCCGCATCTGCGCAGGGCGGCGCTCCAGTTGTCTCCCGACAGTGAAGGCAGGCGCTGCATCGTGACCGCGTTTCGGACGATCGAAGCGCGCCTTTCCACCTATCTCATCTCCATCAGCGTCATCAACGCGGGGCTCGGCGTTGCCGTGGCGCTGACCATGTGGCTGCTCGATGTTCCCTCGCCGCTGTTGTGGGGAATGCTGGCCGGCGTCTTGAACTACGTCGTCTATCTGGGGCCGGCGATAATGGTCCTGGTGATGAGCGGCATCGGACTTGCGACGGGATACACGGCGGTGGAGATACTGACGCCGCCGCTGGCCTATCTGGTTCTCAACCTGATCGAAGCGCAGTTCGTCACACCAACCGTTCTCGGCCGGACGATGACGCTGAACCCCTTTGCGGTTTTCCTGGCAATTGCCTTCTGGATCTGGCTGTGGGGACCGATCGGCGGATTCATAGCCGTGCCGTTGCTGCTGGTTGTGGTCAGTGTGCTGGAGATCATCAACAACACAGCTCAGTCTGAAGAGCCCGGGCGTTCCGAAGCTGAGCCCGAGGCCGGCGCATCTCACTGACAATCGCAATCCTGCGAACCCGCGGACATGACAAAGGCCACCCGTGCCGGCGTTCCAATGCCCGCGGGTTCAACGTTGTCGCGGGTTTCTTCTTTCCGGAGTGGATGGAAGGTGGCACCCAGGCTGCAATTGTTCGATGCCGTGGGTGAGGGTGGGTACCGGTTCCAGGTTCCAACAGGTGATACGGACAATTTGTCAGTTGCCAGTATGCTTGCCGGGTGGGGCCCTCCCGGCGGGGTCGTGTGTCGTTCGCCACGGATCAAGGCAAAAAATAAAAGCCGCCTGGAAAAGGCGGCTTTTCAACGATTTTGCGTCATGAACTCTTTACTCGGTATTGAATGCCAGCATGCCGTGGGAAATCGGCCAGCCGGTACAGGTGGTTACGCGCGTGCCGGAGACGCAGCGCATCGGGCGGCCATGCACGTCGGCAAGCTCAACCTTCAGGTCGCCTTTGGGAGCGGCCTTCTGTTCAACTTCTACCGGTGCGGGCGTGTTGCTGTTGTGAGCGGTTTCCGCGTCCGCTTCGTTGGTGAAAAAGGGTTCTGCCACAATCAGGCTGGAAGCCAGAAGGGCGGCAACGGCGATTGCCGTAGGGGCGTTGGTCGGAATTCGTTTGCGATGCGTGAACATGGTGTCTACCTCCGCCTAGTAAACTCCCGAGTTAAGAAAAGGTTTCACGCCTCTTTTCGATAAAGGAGGAGGTTGAGATCGAAGTGGAAAATTAACTGCAGCGATAACTTATGTTAATGCGGAGCGATTGATTTCGTGTCATCGTGCGGACAGTCAACAAGTCTGACGATGAGAACCCTCGTGACAATGGAACCCACTATTGCCGTGCTGGCAACGCGCGGCGCTGCCTTGGTTGTCGAAGACAACCCGATCATCGCGCTCGATACGCAGATGATGCTGGAAGAGCTCGGGTTCTCGCCGGTACAGACGCTCGCAAATCTTGCGGAAGCGGCGGAAACACTGGCAGCTCAGCTGTTCAGCTTTGCCATTCTGGATGTGAAGATCGGCGACGATACCAGCCTGGCTTTCGCCAGCCAGCTGCTGGAAAAGGGGACGAAGTTCATCTTCGCCAGCGGTTACAGCGATCTCGACCCGCTGCCCGCGGCGTTCGAGGGGCAGGTGGTCCTGAGCAAGCCCTACACAAAAGCCCAGATCGGCGCCCTGATCTGACGCGCTCGTTATCGCTGGAAGATGCCTTTCAAGCAAACGTGAAGATGTCGGCCGCCGCTCAGATGAGCGGGCGGCACTCATCGGCCATGCTCTCGTATGAGGCAAGTTTTTCCAGAGCATCCCTGTCCAGGATCCGGATGCGGTCCTTGGCCCAGCTGATCAGCCCCTTTTCCTGAAGCTTGCGGAGCGTGCGGCTGGTGTGAACCGGTGTGATGCCAAGCGCATCAGACAGGTGGCTTTGGGAAAACGGTGCATCCAGCGCCTGATTGCTCGCATAGCCGATTGTCTCTGCGCGGTCGTAAAGATGCAGGATGAGATAGGCGAGCCGTTCCAGGGCAGAACGTTGACCGAGGCTGATGATGTGCCCGTCCAGGATCTGTTCCTCACGCGCTGCGATCCAGGTCATTGAAAAGGCCAGGCTCGGGTAGTCCTTGAAGATCGACCAGACCCTGTCGCGCTGAAAGACGCACAAGGTAGTGTCGGTAAGGGCGGTGACCGTGTGCTGCATCTCGTTCAGGACGGCAAGCTGAAGGCCGACAAGATCGCCCGGGAGGGCAAAGTTCAATACCTGCCGTCGGCCGTCCGCCAGAGCCTTGTGCCGAAAAGCCCAGCCATCCAGAATGGTGTAGAGATGCGGGCTCTTGTTTTCTTCCTGAACAATGGTTGCTCCGGCTTCGACCGTCAGTTCACCGGTCTTGAAATCCGAAATGAAGTCCAGTTCCTTGTCTTCCAGCGAGCGGAATACGGATTTCCGTCTCAGGGGGCAGGTTTGGCAATTGGTTTGAAACGGGACTGTTTCGGTCATTCAAATGGCATCTCCATTGGCAATCCATCAAAACGCCTAGAACTGCTGCTGGTTCCCATTTGAGGCAGAAGGGTGTGGGAAAGCAAGTCTGTCCGATGCCGGACGCGAATGCTTCGTGCAAAAGAAAGACCAAGAACGGCTGACAATTGATTGCGGAAATACAAGAGCCGGGCGTTCCGGCGGGCTACATGCCGAAAGGGACGAAGCCGTACGGACCTTGCAACTGTCCGCACGGCGGGTCTTGTGACTGTCTAGGGCCGCAAGATGGTGTAGCCGTCTTCGTCCAGCTCCATCAGAGTGACGGCACCAGCGGGAACGACTTCGACACCTTCCAGAAACTCGATGTCCTTGCCTTCCTTCCTGGCCATGGCCTGGCGGGTGTTGTCGCAGGCCTCGAAGGCGACATTCGGCATGCTTTCCACGAAGGATTTCATGCGGTCCGAAACGGGGGACGTATCCGCCCGGAACATGTGCAGGCCCGCATTGAAGGCAACAATCTTGATATCGGCCTCCTCGCCGATTTCAGAGTAGTGGCGCGCCACATTGGACGCGACGTTCAAGACGGTGTTCATCTTCTGCGGATCATTGTCGCTGATCTGCAGGGCAAGTTTGTGAATGCCGTCGCCTGCCAATACGGCAGAGCCAAGCATCAGCAGGGCCGAAGTGGCCACTGCCAGTCTTGAAAACATTCCCATCGTTTCCTCCTCCTAACGCCGCAGGATATCCTGCGGCGGCCTTGCGCGGGCGGCCTTTCTTTCACGGACCGCTGCCGCAAAACGATGTCAGTCGACGCCTCCCATGCCGGAGGCCTCGTCGTCGTCGACGGATCCCGGGGTCACGTCGAGAATACGGGCGCGCATGGTGATCTCGACCGCGCTGTCCTTGCAGTCGCTCATGCAGGGTTCGGCCTTGGCAGCATAATGCGGCTCTTCGGCGCGATCGTCAGCGATGAAGTTTTCCTCGTTGGGAAGACGGATCTCCAGGAAGTTGTCTTTCGACAATTCGAAGTCCTCGTCCTCGACGATGTCGTTCAGGTAAAGGAGATAGGCCGTCAACGCGTAAACGTCGTCATCCGACAGGGAACGGGCGTTGCCGTAGGGCATGGCGCGGCGGACATAGTCGTAGACCGTGGACAGATACGGCCAGTAGGAGCCGATGGTCTTTTCCGGGCGTTCCTCGGTCAGGGTGTCCTGGCCACCGGCCAAAACCGGCCAGCGGCCGACACCTTCGCCAAAATCGCCGTGACAGACGGCGCAGTTGTCCGTGAACAGCACTTCCCCATCGGCCACCGTACCGGAGCCTTCCGGCAAGCCGCTGCCGTCTGGGCGAACGTCGATGTCCCACGCGGCGACCTCGTCGTCCGTCGCCACACGGCCAAGGCCGAAGATGCCGCCTTCACGGACTTCGGACACTGGTGCGGCTGGAGCCTCCGCTGCCGT
Organism: Labrenzia sp. PO1; assembly: GCF_012273635.1. Classification (NCBI taxonomy): domain Bacteria; kingdom Pseudomonadati; phylum Pseudomonadota; class Alphaproteobacteria; order Hyphomicrobiales; family Stappiaceae; genus Labrenzia; species Labrenzia sp. PO1. Next base: position 1,168,164 of record NZ_JAAXCR010000001.1, on the reverse strand, counting down.
GTCGGCGCTGGCGGTTTCCGTTTCAGTGGCCGCAGGTTCTGCGGCGCCCTGCTGGTCGGCGGGAGCAGCAGCACTGGAGAAGGTGGCCAGATAGGCAATCACGTTGTCCAGGTCTTCCTGCTTCTTCAGACCGGCAAAGGCCATCTTGGTGCCTTTGACCATGTCCTTGGGCTTGGTCAGATAGGTCGTCAGCGTTGCTTCGTCCCAGACGAGCCCGCCACCACCGGCCTCGATCATCGCCTTGGAATACTTGTAGTCCTCAAGCGATCCTGCGGTACGGCCGAAAATCTCGTTCAGTTCCGGACCGACCTTGTTCTTTGCGCCTTCCCCGACCGCGTGGCAGGCAGCGCATTTCTTGAAGACCTTCTCGCCTTTTTCTGCATCTCCCGCCTGGGCCGTCGCGACAAGCAGGGGCAGGGTGGCGAGCACGGTTCCAAGGCTGAGGGCTTTAAGAAACTTCGACATTTTCCACCATTCCGTCTGCTTTGACATACCAGGTCTGGATGCCGTTGTTGTGGTAGATCGAGTTTTCGCCGCGGGCGGCACGCAGCTCGTTCTTGGTCGGCTGGAAGAAGCCGTGCTCGTCCATCGCGCGGGACTGGATCAGCATGTCCGAGCCGTCCCAGTCGATGTCCAGGTAGAAGCGGTGCATGGCTTTCGACAGGCTTGGGCCGTCGAGGCGGGCGGTCTTCCAGTTGCGGCCGCCGTCAAGCGATACATCGACCCGCTTGATCCGTCCGTTTCCGGACCAGGCGACGCCGGAGATGACCATCGGTCCCTTGCCGTGGGTGATCGGGGCCTGCGGGCTCGGCGAGGTGATGACGGACTTGGGATCCATCACCCAGGTGAAGCGGCGGGCCTTGCCGTTCTCCAGAAGGTCCGTGTATTTGGACGTTTCCTCGCGCTGGTGCCACGGTTCGTCGCCGACTTCGATCCGGCGTAGCCATTTCACCCACATGTTGCCTTCCCAGCCGGGGACGACCAGGCGCAGCGGATAACCTTGTTCCGGGCGCAGAGCCTCACCGTTCATCTTGAAGGCAACCAGGCAGTCGTCGAGGGCCTTTTCCATCGGGATGGACCGGGTCATGGCCGAGGCATCGGCGCCTTCCGGCATCACCCATTTGGCGTTGGTCTTCAGGCCTGCCTCTTCCAGGATCAGTTTCAGCGGCACGCCGGTGTACATCACGCAGTGAACCATGCCGTGGGTGTACTGACAGCCGTTGAGCTGGGAGCCGCGCCACTCCATGCCGGAGTTGGCGGCACATTCCAGGAAGTAGACCCGGTTCTCGCGCGGGAAACGCTTCAGGTCTTCCATGGTGAAGACGAGGGGGCTGTCGACCAGACCGTTGATCATCAACCGATGATCTGCAGGATTGATGTCGGCAATGCCGCCGTGGTGGCGCTCGAAACACAGGCCGTTGGGCGTGATGATGCCGTCCAGCTCGTGCAGCGGTGTGAAGTTCACCGAACTCTCGGTGGAGGCCGTCAGCCACTCCACGTCGCGGCGGACCACATGGGCCTCGTATTCCGACGGCGTGCCATAAGGGCGCGCCTGCACACCGTCACCGAGGTACCGGTTCCAGTCCTGTATCTCGGTGATCAATGGATCGCCGGCCGCGCGCGCGGCACCAGCCGTGCCTGCAACAGCGCCTGCGGCGAAGCCTGCTTTCAAGAGGGAACGCCTGGAAAGACCCGGCGTCTTGGAGTTGGTTTTGTCAGTCATGATCGTGTCCTCAGGATCTCTGAAGAAAAGGCGTCATCCTGCCAGCTTGACGGACTGGTTGTCCGGCAGGCTGACCACGGGATTGCTTGTGAGATAGGCTTCAACGACTTCGGAGATGGGCGGGCCTTCCGTGCCCTCGTTGACCGAGGCCCAGCCGGAAACGACATATTCCCTGGCGGGGTCGATGGCTTCTCCGGTGGCAAGCAGGGTCATGCCCGAGATGCGCTCGCCGATTTCCTTGCCGGGATCGATGGTATAGCCCATACCGCCAACGCGGACCATGTCACCACCCTGCTGGTAGTAGGGGTCCTTGTTGAAGAGGTTGTCGCCGACATCCTCCAGAATGTCCTTCAGCATCTGGCCCGTCATCGATGAACGGTAAGCGGCCGGATAGGTCATGGCGCAGGCGTTATGGACATCCTCGAAGGTGATGTCCTGGCCCGGCAGAAGCGATGTCCCCCAGCGGAAGCCGGGTGAGAGGGCAATTTCGGCGTCGCGTTCGGTCAGAAGTGCCTGGCAGATCAGATCGTCGAAGGTGCCGTTGAAGTTGCCGCGCCGGTAGAGAAGGTTCTCGGTCTTGCCGAGAACGCGGGCGAGGTCCGCTTCGTAAGGCGCACGAACCTCATCGATGAGCGCAGCCATGTCCGCATCTGGCGTGATGACGTCGGAGAAGATCGGGATCAGGCGATAGGCATACCCGGCCAGCTTGCCGTCCTGAACGTCGAGATCGACCCGGGAGACAAACTTGCCGTTGGAGCCGGACGCAATCACCAGCGTGTTGTTTACGATGACCGGTTCCGGCAGGGCGTCGTGCGTGTGGCCCGTCAGGATGACGTCGATGCCGTCAACGCGCGAGGCGAGCTTCCGGTCGACGTCAAAGCCGTTGTGCGACAGCAGCACGACGATTTCAGCGCCCTCGTCGCGGGCCTCGGTCACATGTTTGGCAATGTCTTCCTCGCGGATGCCGAAGGACCAGCCGGGGATCATCCAGCGCGGGTTGGCAATCGGCGTATACGGGAAAGCCTGACCGATGACAGCGACCTTGGACCCGCCACGTTCGAACATCTTCCAGGCTTCGAAGGCGGGCTCGTCCCATTCGTTGTCGTAGATGTTGGAGCCGAGGAAGGCGAAGGGCAGACTGTCGATGACTTCCTGAACCCGGTCGGTGCCGTAGGTGAATTCCCAGTGCCCGGTCATGGCGTCGGGCTCGAGCGAGTTCATGATCGTGATCATGTCTTCGCCCTGGGTGACGTTGGATGTGTAGCTGCCCTGCCAGGTATCGCCACCATCAAGCAGGAGAACGTTGTCGGCGCCGCGTTCGGCGCGAATGCGCTTGATCACGGTCGCGACCCGGTCCATGCCGCCCATCTTGCCGTAGCTCCTGGCAAGGGAGACGAAGTCTTCCGAGGTCAGCGCATAGGCATCCGGCGACCCGGCTTCGATGTTGTAGAGCTTCAGGAAATCGGCACCGGTCACGTGTGGAGGTTTGCCGTTAACGTCGCCGATGCCCAGGTTGATGGACGGTTCGCGAAAGTAGATCGGCTTCAGCTGGGCGTGGATGTCAGTGATATGCACCAGTGTGAGCTTGCCTTTCGGGTCCATCCCCAGGAGCTGGTCTTCCGTCAGGGCTTGCTGGGCCATCAGCCGCGACCACGAACCCGCCATGCCCGATCCGAGCAAGGCACTTGTCGCGGTTGCCGCCATCAGGAACTCACGTCTTGAGAACATCCTCAGTTACTCCAAACCAACGGCCGATGCCCGGCCGGTTGCACAGTTTTCCCGTTGAGGCACGGCGACGCCGTGCACCCCGGTTATCCCACGTTCGGGACATTGATGTTTTCAGCCCTCTGTTTCCGCCTGCTGGCCGGGCGGGACTTCGCCGGCGACAGGAAAGAAACCGGCGCGGTGGCTGCGACCGCGCCGGAGTTTAAACGGTCAGCCTACTGGCGAACCGCCGGGGTTTCGATGCCGAGCCCCGAGCCACGCCAGGTCACATAGACCTCCAGAGCCATCAGCTCATCGGAGAAGGCGGCCGGGAAGGCTGCCCGCGTATCGCGGATACATCCGCGGAAGCGGTTGTGCAGGGAGACAAGGTCCGCCTGCTTCAGACGATAGGTCGGGAACCCGTTGACGCTGCCCTGGCTGAGATGGTCAGCCCGGATGTAGTTGCCGTTGTAGTTCTCGTGGCAGGTGGCACAGGACAGGTTCAGCTGACCCGTGCGGGTGTAGTAGAGTTCCTTGCCCTTGTCCCACCAGGTCTGCATTTCGCCTTCGCTCAGATCGACTTTCATCGGCATGCCAAGCGACTGGTGCTTGATGTAGGTCGTCAGAGCCTTCTGATCGGCCGCGTCGAACTTGTAGGGCTCTGCCTGCATGTTCTGTTCACGGCACTGGTTGATCTGAAGCTCGATGTTGAACGGCTTGCCGGCGTCCTCATTCCACTTGGGATAGCTGGCGCCGAGACCCTTGAGGAACTCCTCGGAATCCTCGTGGCAGGAGGCGCAGGACTTGCCAGCAGCACCGTCCACGGTTTTCCAGATTTCCTCGCCGCGCTCCACATAGAGCATACCCGGGTTCTGGAAGCTGTCGGCCTCCAGATCACGCGTTTCTTCCGTGCGGTAGTGCCAGCCCGAGATCAGTTCGTCGAACGGGTGCCCTTCCGGCGCCGGTACACGGGTCATGATCTCCACTTCCCCGTCGATAACGAGCTTTTCGTCAACCGGCCCCCCGGCCAGGCTTGCGCTTGTGCCGACCATCGTTATTGCGAACATGGTGGCTATGCGTTTCGTTCTATTGGCCAAATCGTCTCCTCCCGATTTGAGCGTTCCCTGGAACATCCTGCCTTCAACCGACTGCAGATACGATGTCCCGACACTCTCGATGCACCCTGTCCCAGGCTTTTCAGTCCGTGCGGACGTCACAGCCGCGGATGCAGGGCCGCCGCCTATTCAACAGTGATCTTGTTCTCGGATTCGTAGACGCTGCCGTCGTCATCGACCCAGGTGAACTTGAACGTACCGGTTTCATTCACCTTGGCGCTGAACTCCATGTAGGGGTTCGCCGAGACGGCCGGGTCCATGTCACAGGAAAACACCACCTGACCGTTGAACTCGCAGGTGAACTTGTTGATGATCTGGCGCGGAACGAGGTTGCCCTCCTTGTCCTTGCGCTGACCGGATTCCATCGGGTGGCTGATAAGCGTCTTGATGGTGATGACTTCGCCCGCAGCTGCCTTCTTGGGCACTTTCACGCGCGGTTTCGGATCTGCCATGATTTGGTTCCTTCGTATCCCTGATCTGCTTGCCGGGCGGCGTTTCGGCTAAAGGCCGGTGCCGGTCCTGCGGACAAGCCGCTTGCGCTGTTGCGGATTAGCCGCCGCAGCCGCCGATGGTGACTTTCACTTCCTTGCGGTCGATGAAGGTGGAGCCATCGTTCATCTTGGCGACCGCGATGACGTTCTGCGTCTTGGCGAGCCGGATGCGGGTCTTGGCTTCGGCAACACCGCTCATGGCGGTGAAGTGGAACGTGGCAACAGCCGGGTTGGGGTTGCCGTCGGCCAGGATCAGGACAGATTCAACGAAGCTGTCTGCCGTCATCGGGCTGTCGACGGATACGCCGACCGGCACCGTGTTGCCGTTCTCGGCAATTTCCGGCGTGTCGAGGGAAACTGTTCCCTCCTTGGGATCTGCTCCGCCGGTGAAGGCCTTGATGGCCTCTTCGGTCTGGTCGGTTGCGGCGAAGGAAACCCGCGATCCGGCGGCCACGAATGCAGCGGCTCCGATCGTGAGACCAAACACCTGGCGTCTTGTAAAGCTCATCTCTTGCTCCTTGAAACCCGAGATCAATTCTCTTTCAGCGTCATGAGATAGGCGACGACGTCCTCTACCTCTTGCGCTGACAGGATGGTTTTGCCGGCGAATTCCTCGTCGACGTTGATGCCCACCTTCAGGGTGTAGAAACCGGGCATGATGGTCTGTTCGCCGAAGACGTCCTTGCTGTTGACCACGATGGCGCGCAGTTGCGCCTCGCTCCAGCGGTCGGCGGCACCGTCGAGGACGGGGCCGACTTCGCCGTGGAACAGCTGGTCGCTGAGATCGGCATTGGCATGGCAAGCCAGGCAGTTGCCCTTCTTGCGGTCGGCGAAGGCTTCGCGTCCGGCCTGCGGGTCTCCCTGAACGCCCGTCAGGGATTCGGACAGTTCCATATCGACGATGGGAACGCTGTCCGGAGCAACCGTTCCGGCGGCCGCTGCGGAAGCGGCCAGGACGGCTAGGCCGGCAAAGGCCGCCGGCAGGCTGAAATGTGTCGCGCCCTTGAACATTGTGTCGGCTTTCCTCCTCAGTGCGGAACGGCCGGCTGTGGTGCCGTTTGCGTTCCTTCGGCAGGTCCGATTCCCCAGCCTGCCTGTCCTCCTCATATTAAAAGATATGATTTTTTGCATATGTTATGCAATAGGCCTTTTGCCGTATCCGGCATAAACCTGTTTTATCCGCTCTTCCTATTCCGCGTCGAGGCGGCCTTTTTCGCGCAACTCGTTGATTATGCGGGCATGATACTTCTGGAAATGCTCGTCGCCTTCGTAGCCTTTTTCCTGAACCCAGCGAAACATGTTCAGGAAAGTCCACTTGCCGAAGGCGCCAGGCATCGTCGCAACGGCCACTTCCGACACGGTTCCCTCGCTTGGAACCTCTTCCGGCAGGAACACGATTGTGGGTGTGAAGACATAGCCCCATTTGCGCGCGGCGGTCTTTTCGGTCAGTTCTTCGCCGTCCAGGTCGATCACTTCCTCGTCGCCGAACATGTTGTATTGCACGACCATGAAGTTCTCTTTGATGTAGTCGGTCACTTCCGGGTCGGAGAGGATCTTTTCGTGCATCTGGCGGCAATAGATGCAGCCACGTTGTTCAAAGATGATTGCAAGGCGCTTGCCTTCTCCTGCCGCGGTTTCAATGTCTTCGCCTATGTCGCGGAAGGTTACGGTGAACCAGGGCTGCTTGTGCAGGCCATCGTCGCCGAGCGTTGCGGCGAGCGCCGTTGTGGTCAGGGCCGCCAATAGCTCGACTGCCAGCACCAATTGTTTCCAGATACGCATGTCATTGTCCTCCCTGGACCGGAAATGGCCGGTCAGCCGATTTGTGAGAAAACCGGGAAAGTTTCGAGCAGCCAGAAGGCGATTGCCGACATTTGCCCGGTGATGAACAGCAGGCCGGTGAGCACCAGGAGGCCGCCCATGATCTTTTCCACCGTGCCCATGTGTTTGCGGAAACGGCCGGCCAGTTTCAGGAACCGGCTGGCAAATGCTGCCGCCAGGATGAAAGGCAGACCGATGCCGAGTGCATAGACCGCAAGCAGTCCGGCGCCGTGCCAGGTGGTGTCCGACGATCCGGCAACGAACAGGATTGCCGCCAGAACCGGGCCGACGCACGGCGTCCAACCGAACGCGAACGCCAGGCCCATGACGAAGGCTCCAACCAGACCCGCGGGCTTGCGTTCCACATGAATGCGGGCTTCGCGGAACAGGAGCCCGATGCGAAAGACACCGAGAAAATGCAGGCCCATGACGATGATGATCGCGCCTGCAACATAAGACAGGATATCGTAGTAGCGGGCGATCGACTGGCCGATGACGCTGGCCGTTGCACCGAGGGCGACAAAGACGAGCGAAAAGCCGAGCACGAAGGCGATCGCCGCCAGAATCACCCGGCGACCCGTTTCGGCCGTGGCCGTGTCGCCCTTCAGTTCATCGACGCTGACACCGGCCAGGTAACACAGGTAGGGCGGCACAATCGGCAAGACACAAGGCGAAATGAATGAAAGCAGACCTGCCAGAAAGGCAGCGCCCAGAGAAACATCGAGCATTCATTTCCTCCCAGAGAAACTCGATCTTCGGTTGCTTTAAAATATTCAAAAGTTCCTATATATTGCAATGGAAGAAATGTGGAGACTGCAAAATGTCCGTCGCGACACGTGCGATGATCCTTGCCGGAGTGTTGGTTTCCGGCCTGTTTCAGGCGTTGCCCGCCTGGAGTGCCGAGCTGGTCATGCTTGAGCAGCCGGGGTGTGTCTGGTGCAAGCGCTGGAACGAGGAAATCGGCATCGCCTATCCGAAGACGTCGGAAGGCCGGCAAGCGCCGTTGCGCCGCGTCGATATTACCGACGCCTGGCCGCAGGACCTGGCCGGCATACCGAAAGAGCGGATGACGCCAACCTTCATTCTGGTGGCCGACGGCGTTGAAATCGACCGTCTGCGCGGCTATCCGGGAGAGCACTTCTTCTGGCCGCTACTGACCGATATGTTGGGAAAGCTTCCGGACACGAGCAAGTGATGCTGTTGATCCGGTGCTGAAGTTGAGGCATGAATCTGAAAAGCGGTTTTGTGCGCTGCAATGGCAATGCTGAAAAGGGTGTGGGTTCCGGATGATACTGCCGGCCTTTGACAAGAACCTGGATGCGAAGGACCTCGACCTGCTGATGGAGCAGGCGCGGAAGGCGAGCGATCTGCTCAAGGCCCTTTCGCACGAAGTACGCCTTGTCATCCTGTGTCTGCTGTCTGAAGGCGAAAAGTCGGTTTCCGAGCTCGAAGAGATCCTGACAATGCCGCAGGCCGCGGTTTCCCAGCAGCTTGCACGGCTTCGCCTGGAAGGCCTTGTGCAGTCGCGGCGCGACGGGCGGATGATCTACTACAGCCTCATGAACGATGAGGTGAGTTCGATCATTTCGAGCCTTTACGAGCTGTTCTGCAAGGACGTGCGTGCACCTGAAAAATAATCGCAGGTAACGCAACATACGGGCGTGCGATGCAGCAACGAGATCGATTGCTGCAAATTTCGCTGCCTGCTACGGTTTGAAAAATCGCCGAAAGAGCGAGTACGGGAAACGCGGCCGGAATAACCGGCGGAGGGTAGGACGCGCATGGTCAATCTCGATCCGGCGGTGCTGACACCGCTTCTCGGTGTGCTCGCGGGGTGCGTGCTGGGGTTCGTTGCCAGGTCAAACCACTTCTGTACGCTGTCGGCCTTGGAAAGGCACTGGTACGCGGGCGACAGCAGCGCGCTCAGGACCTGGGTGCTTGCTTCCGTATCCGCACTGATCGGCACACAGCTGCTCGTCGCCTTCGGCATGGCCGACACGGCTGCCTCCTTTTACCTGTCACCGGAATTTGCCTGGACGGGCGCCATTCTCGGCGGCTTCATGTTCGGCATCGGCATGGCGCTTGTCGGCACCTGCGGCTTCGGTGCCGTTCTGCGTCTGGGAGGCGGAAGTCTGCGGGCGCTCGTGGTGCTGACCGTCATCGGCCTGTCGGCACTGGCAGCCCAAAGGGGCATCGTCGGCATCGTGCGGGTGCCGATCGTCGATGATCTTGCCGTTTCCTTCACCGCAAGCGGCAGCCAGTCCATGGGCGACATTGTCTCGACCCTGGTGGGCATGAAGCTGCAGGGTGTGGTTGCCATCGTGCTCGCTTTGGCCGGTCTGTTCTGGATCTTCAAATCGGCGTCCTATCGCCGGCAATGGAGCAAGATCGGAACCGGTGTTGCGATCGGCAGCGTGATTGCCTTCGGCTGGTGGGCGACAACCTTCCTTGCTGGACGCTCCTTCGATCCGATCCAGATCGAAGCCGGATCCTTCGTGGTACCGGTCGGTGACACCATCATGCAGCTGATCACCTATACGGGGACCTTGCCAGACTATGGCGTCGGTCTGATTGCCGGTACGCTGGTCGGCGCCGTGGTCGCGGCCATGTGGAAACGGGATATCCGCTGGGAAGCGTGCGACGATGCACGCGAACTCGGCCGCCATCTTCTGGGTGGCACCCTGATGGGCGTCGGCGGGGTGTTTTCCATGGGCTGCACGGTGGGGCAGGGTATTACCGGCTTTTCCACGCTGGCGATTTCCGCGCCCATCGTGATGGTATCCATGGCACTCGGTGCGCGGGTCGGGCTTGCCTGGCTTGTGGAAGGCAACGTCCTTGCCGCCTTCCAGCGCAACCAGGGCAGTGCCCATCACTCGGCGGCGGAGTAAAACCGGCACCTTTCACCCGGCAGTTCAGGCTGCGACGAAACTGTAGGCATCGCCGGTGCGTTCCACGTGCCCTCCACCGGGGTGGGGGAAGTGGTAACCGATGACGCGGGAGCCATCTTGCGCCAGGCGGTCGAGCAGCGCCTTGCGGGTGGCAATGCCCATGTCGCGGTCCTGATCGGAGCCGGAAGCCCAGCCGGGTTTTTCGAAAGAAATCACCGTGTTGGAAATCGCGTCGCCCACCACCAGCAGGCTCTCGGATCCGCCGTGCAGCATGTAGGACATGTGCCCCGGAGTATGGCCCGCCGTGTCGACCGCCTCAACGCCTGGAAGCACTTCCTGGCCCGGCTTGATCATGTTCACCCGGTCTTCGATCACGTCGAAACGCGCCTGTGCCCCGACCACGAAACTCTTGCGCTCCTCCGGCGTCTTGGCCAGCGTATCGTCGGCGCGCCAGTAGTCCCATTCGGCCTGTGGCATCCAGATCTGCGCTTCCGGGTAAAGCGGATCGTCGAAATCGTCCAGGATGCCCCAAAGATGGTCCGGGTGGGCGTGGGTGAAGACAATGTCGGTGATGTCCGACGGATCGATACCGGCTTCCGCCAGGTGGCCCGGCAACTCACCTGCCGTCGACTGGAAATTGGCGCCTGATCCGACGTCGAAGAGGACTGTGCGGTCGCCGGTGCGGAGCAATGTGATGTTGCAATCCGGCGTCAGAACGTCCGTGGCAAGGCCATGGGGTTTCAGCAGCGCCGCGATCTCTTCTTCGCTTTGCTCTGGCAAAATGAAGTTCATCGGCAGGGTCAGATGACCGTCGGAAAAGACGGTGATGTCGTGTGCGCCGAGGGTCAGGTTCGCGGTTGCAAAGGCAGGCGTTATCCGGCTGGCAAAACCCGCGGTCGCAAACGCGAGGCCTCCGGCAAGAACGTTGCGTCTCGTCAGATCTTTCCGAAATTGCCCGGACATGGCATCCTCCACATATTCAAACTTTTGAATTTATCTATGTTTCATTGAGAGAGGTCAATGCCCGTTGAAGCGAAAGGGCACCAAGCTGGTGGCAATCGAGGACGCAGTGTGCCCGGGAGGGGCCCATGGATCTGACATTTCTTCTGGACGAAATTTCCGAGCCCTGGTTGCTGGCAATCGGCGGGCTGGTTGTCGGCGTCCTTTTTGGCGCCTTTGCCCAGCAAAGCCGCTTTTGCCTGCGCGCTGCCAGCCTGGAATTCTCTCGCGGTGCGCCGAAGGACCGGTTGCCTGTCTGGCTCCTGACCTTTTCCGCGGCGGTTCTGTGCACGCAAGTGTTGATCCACCTGGGCGAAGTGCAGGCAAATGAAGCCCGCCAGTTGGCGTCGCCGCAAAGCCTCTCCGGAGCTTTGCTGGGCGGGTTGATGTTCGGCACCGGCATGGTGCTGGCGCGCGGATGCGCAAGCCGTCTGCTGGTGCTTTCGGCCACCGGCAATCTGCGGGCATTATTGTCCGGGCTTGTCTTTGCCGTCGTCGCCCAGGCGAGCCTGCGTGGCCTGTTGAAACCGGTGCGCGAATGGTTTGCAGGTCTTTGGACGACAGGGGATATCGGCGGCAACAATCTGACCGAGATGCTGGGACTGAGCACATCCGTGACGCTTGGTTTCACGGCGCTCTGGCTGGTGGCGGGGCTTGTCTTTGCCTGGCGGTCGAGGGTGAAGGTCTGGCAACTGGTGGCGGCAGCGGGCGCGGGGCTGGCAATTCCCCTGGCCTGGTGGTTCACATCCGCCATGGCCCGGCAGGCTTTCGACCCCGTGCAGGTGGAAGGCGTAACCTTCACCGGACCGTCCGCCGATGCCCTGATGCTGGTTCTGTCACCACCGGGCGATCTGCTTGATTTCGATGTGGGCTTGGTGCCCGGCGTCTTTCTAGGCTCGTTCCTGGCGGCTTTCGTGACGCGGGAACTCGCCCTGCAGGGGTTCGAAGGCGGCAAGTCGATGGCGCGCTACCTCACCGGAGCAACGCTCATGGGGTTCGGCGGCATGCTTGCCGGCGGCTGTGCCGTCGGGGCCGGTATCACGGGAGCTTCCATCTTCGCGCTGACGGCGTGGATCACCCTGACCGCCATCTGGCTGTCTGCCGGTGTTGCCGACCGCCTGCTGACAAGCTATGACGCCCGGCAGCAGACGGTCGTTGGGTCTCCTGCAGCAGAACAGGTGAAAACCGCAGCCTGAAGGCAAAGCAGGAAGAGGCCTTGCCTGACAGGAGCTGACGGGTTCAAGGCCCTTATCGGCCTATCATGGTTTCTTCTGTTGCCGGACGGGTGAACTGGTCGAATTCGGAAACGAAGCGGGCACTGATCCAGCCGCCGGTGGACAGTTGATACCAGACACCTTGCGGCCCCGAGACGATACGGCAATCGGAAATCTTGACCTTGTCGCCGGTCTGCACCCGGCCAACGGCCGCCGCGTCGAGAGAAGGGTTCTGGCGAACGTTGACGTCCCGCGCGATGGTGCGCTCCCACGAATTCCAGTCCGTCAGAGCTGTCGGTGTTTCCTCGCCGATGTCATAGTCGATGACGTCGCTCGTCCAGTAGGCGTATTCGGTCGTCAGCGTGCCGCCGTGGCAACTGGCTGCGTCGGCAAGCAGCGCGTTGGTCACTTTCGGCAGGGTATCGTCGAAAGGCCCCGGCATTGCGCACCATGTGGGGGCGTCATACCCGCCCTTCGCACAGGGTAGCGAACCGGAGGTGATGCGCATGCCGACGGTGCCGTCTTCGGAAAGTTCTACGGTGCAATAAGCAACGCCGTTATGGCTGGCGGCGATACGGCGTGACCCCAACTCTTGGATCAGATCTTCCAGCTTGGTTTCCTGCGGGTTCGGGCCAGATCCGTCAATTGCGCCGAATTCATATTCGACTTCAGATTTCCTGATTGAATTGTCGGCTTGGAAAAGCTGGGTGCACATGGCGCCAACCGTGTCCATGTAAAGGGCACTCTTGTTGATCGGGTCGGCAATCGTGCCGGCAGAAACCGGCGTCAGGCCCATCGCATAGGACCGAATGCCGCCAGCCAGATAAAAGAAGCTGTCGGCAGTGCGGTGGGACAGGGCTTCCTGCAACAAGATGGACGGGGCAATGCCGCCCTTGATCAGCTTGACGTAGGTCTGCGTCACTTCATAGGCCAGGTTCATGGCTTCCTTGACGGCCACAAGCTGGTTGGCCTTCTCCTCTGGCAGGAATGCCATGTGGTATCCGAGTGCCGCGCCAGCTTCCAGAAAGCGGATATCGCCACCATAAACAGCGTTGCGCGGGGTAGCTGCCAGGGTGAAGGCGAGAGCGCAGGCGGACAGGCACTCGTTACCGTTGAGAACGAAGACACCGTTGAGATCCGGGTCCTGCGAGCCGACGTTGTATTGCAGATACTGGCCGATGCGGATGCCTTCCAGAAAGCTGCCGCCGGGGCTGTCGAAGACGATAAATTTGCCCCAGATGCCGTCGAGAGCAGCCTTCAGCTTTTCCAGATCGCCTTTTTCGATGACACCGGAAACCAGGAATATCGTTCCCTGCAGTTCATTGACCACGCTGCCGGCAGACCCTTTGCCCGGATACAACGGCTTCAATTGTGCCAATCGCGGTGCGAGATCGGGACGCTGTGTAATCTCGGCGGCAGAAAGCTGCGAAACCGAGAAAACCAGCGAAAGACAGAAAACGATGGATTTGAGCAACATGGGTACCGTCGACTGCTGAGTGAAGCGGGCGCCGGCCGCCTCGATGATTTTGACCAAACGAGGTCCGGGAAAGTGCTCGTTTGCGATGCCTGAAAGTGAAGTTGGAGGCCTGCATGTGCCAGCCTCCAAGGTATTACTGCCGGATTTCATAATCCTGATAACCGGCCGCCCAACGGGCGCTGCGATTGGCGTTGTCCGCGGTCCAGACCTTGTTGAGGCGGCCGGAAAGTTCCTTCATGAAATCGATCTTGTCACCGATCGGCTCGAATTCACCGTTGGCAGCAAGAAGGTTTTCCAGATCCACCGGATCCTCGGTCACGATCGCCAGCAGCTTGCCCTTGCCCGCCGGTGCCTCTGCCTCGAAGCTGAATCCGTAGGACGGGTCGGGAACCGTGAGCGCGGAGTTGGCACGGATGCGACCGGTCTTGCCGGCGGAGCGATCCTCATCGGTCGGGAACAGAAGCACCAGATCGTCTTCGACGGTCAGGTCGAAAAGGGTCAGGTAGCCATCGACCGCGCTGGTGAGCTGGAATTGCACCTCGTCACCGATCTGGTGTACGGAGCCGGGCAGGATGGAGACCTTGATTTCCTGAGAGGATTGTTCCGGAAGCACGTCGGAAACATCGTCGGCGGTATTTCCGGTTACCGTCTGGACGGGGCCTTCGGCCGAAGCCGGTTGCAGAATGAAGGCTTCGTTGCGCGGTGACATGTTCGGCGTGAACTGCAGATCACGGCAATCCTCCACGCGCTGGCACCATTGCTCGGTGCGCGGACGCAGATAGTTCAGAAGTTCCGCGGTGGTGACACGGCCATTGCCGTTGAGGTCGGCCTCGCGCGTGCGCAGACCCCGGATCAGGTTCTGGGTAAAGATGCCCGAGCCGTTGGTTTCCCAGGCAAGCTGGTGTGGCAGGGCAGCGGACAGGGTCAGATGCACATTGGTTTCGCGTGCCAGAGGCTCTTCGTCACGCACCACCGGCAGGGACCTGGAAACGCCCGAGAACGGCAGGTAACGCGCTTTCGCATCAAGACCCTTGGAAACAAGATCCGGCACGACATCGCGGTTGACCGTACCTGAATGACAGGAATCGGCGATCAGGATCACTTCGCGGCCCTTCAGCGTGGACAGCGCGGAGGCAATCTCGTCGTCGGTGAGCATATCCTCGGCCCTTGCACCCCTGCGCCCGTAATCGGTCGGGACGAAGGTTTCATCTAGGCCGTCCTCTTCGTCGCCGTTGCGATCGGGAACCTGGGAGCCGTGACCGGAATAATAAATGATGACGCGGTCACCCGGGCGCGTTTCACTGGCGAGCCAACCGGTGATGGAACCCAGAATGTTGTTCTTGGCCGCGCCTTCTTCCACCAGGATGCGGACATCGGAGGATGCAAAGCCCCAGTCGCCCTTGAGGAAATCCGCCATCTGGCGCACGTCGTTTGCAGGGCCTGAAAGCTGCGCGTCCGGTTCCAGATAGGGGTAGACGCCGGCGCCGATCAGCAATGCCTTTTGCGCGGCATGAACCGTGCCGGCGGACAGGCACAGGCACATGGTTGCCGCGAATGCCTTGAGGTATCCGGTTTTCACTGAAGGTCTCCCTTTGCGCGCGTATAAAGCCCGACCCAGTCCAGGCCGAAGGACTGGCCGTCGAGCGTGTGGCCGATTTCCTTGGCCAGGGCGGCGAGATCGTTGTTTTGTTGTGCGTCCTGAACCGCATCCACGAGATCGGGCATGGGGGACGGCGTGGTGATGGCGATGAGATGGTCGGCGCCGAAAGGCGGGATCACCGCGGATCGGAAGCTGTCAGTCCGGCCAGGCCGGAGTTTGCCTGCAGCCAGACCGCGCTTGCCTCTGCGAACGGGCCCGACCAGTTGAACTGCCCCGTTTGAAGCGAGGTTGAACAGGACCACATTTTCGTTGCCGGACGAGCGGATCGAGAATGTCACCTGCTCACCTTCGACATAGGTCCGGCTGCCGTCGGAAAGGTCCAGTTCCGGACCTTCAGTTTCGGCAAAGCCGATCAGGAAGGCAAGGAAGCGCCATTTGTCGACGGTCGCCTGCAGGGCCTCGGCGGAAGGCGGGGCGGGAAACGAGGCGATCACGTCACCGGTCTTGTAGACCAGTGAAGAGCCATCACCGTCGTAAATCAGATCGGCCTCTGCCTTGCTGTCGACCTTGCGGATGCCTGACAGGGCTGGAATTGTCTCGCCGGGGGCGGCGTAGAGCGTCAGTTCCGGTAGTCCGGCGCTCGGGGCAGGCGTGCCGGCAGCATCATGCAGCAGGATTTCCAGGTCCCTGGATCCGGCATTGACTTCCGGCCGTTGCCGCCGTTCGGTATGGCGCTTGACCGAGCTGTTGACGTAACGCTTCAGTTCGGCCGTGTTCAATACGCTGTTGCTGTCACCGTCCGCTTCACCCTCAAGAGCGCGGGAAAAGGCATAGGAGAGCGCACCGCGCAGCTCTTCGCCGATCCGCACTTCCTGGGTGACCTTGTTGCGGTCCTGGGCATAAAGCCAGATGACATTTTGAAGTGCATCTTCCTCAACTTCGCCAAGTTGCCTCACCCGGTCGGCGATCCTGTCAGAGGATTTGTCGACCCGAACATCGGCAACGCGCACATTTACTTCTGCGCGGAAATCGGCTGCCCGGGCCATATCGCCTGCAAAACAGCTGTCGGCGACGAAGACGACGGTTGCTTCCTTTTCTTCGGCCAGCAGATGGCCGACCTCGTTGTCGATTATGCGCTCGTTGACACCCGGGCCGGTTTCGTCGAAGCCCGCCAGCAGGAACATGTTGTCGAGTTCTTCGTGCCCGGGAAGGATCGCTTCCTGCCGGGCACCGTGACCGGCATAATGAAACACCAGCGTATCCCCCGGGCCGGCAAGCTCCGTCAGCTCCCGCCACGAGGCAAAGACGTTGTCCCGAGTGGCGTCGGCATCGGTCAGCAGGATGACCTTGCTGGCCTCCAGCTTTTCCAGTGTTCCGGCAACATCTCTCGCGTCATTGACGGCGCCCTTGAGGTCAGTGATGTGCTGATAGTCGTCAATGCCGATGACGAGGCCGTAGAGATTGCCGGCAAATGCGGGAAGCGGCGCGGCAAGGCCCGCTGCAAGCACGAGGGCAGAGGCAAATCCCGGCACCCGCTTTTTCAGGAAAGCGGCGGAGGCCGGCAGAATGGATCTGGTCATGCGGGCCGCCTATTTCCGGACGAATTCAACACGCCGGTGCGCCTGATTGCGCACGTCCTCGGTGTAGAGGGATGGATCGTCGAACTGGAAAGGCTGGCTTTCACCCATGCCAAGCACCTCGATGGAGCCGGAGTATCCGGCTGCCAGCAAGGCGCTACGTACGGCCTCGGCACGCTTCATGGACAGTTGCACGTTGTAGGCATCAGAGCCGACCGGATCGGTATGGCCGACGACCTGGATGTCCGGGGAGCCCTGCTTTTCCAAAGCTTCCTGCACGTCTTCAAAGCTGGTCCTGCCGGCTTTGGTCATGACATCCTGATCGTAGACGAACTGGATCGGAACCAGGGTCTTCTTGCGTTTGTAGCCGCGCGTGGAAAAGCTGTATTGCGAGATCGACTGTCCGCTGCGGGTGACCGGGATCTTGATGTCTCCCGGTTCCTCTGAAATCTGGGCCACAACCACCGCCAGTTCATCCAGGCGGTCGCGCAGCCGGGCGATCATGGCATGTGCCGGTTCCGCAGGGGTCAGCTCGGTGTCGTCTACCAGGCCAAGGGCTTCCTGATAGACGCGGAACGCGGGCAGGGTTTGCTGCTGCTTGCGCAGAATTTCTCCGAGCAGATAGGAAATACGCCAGTGGCTGCCGAATTCCTGAAGGTCGGCCAGGTCCTGTTTCAGGGTTTCAAGGTTGCCGGTATAGCCTTCAAGATCCTGAAACGGCGCGATGACGTCGAGCCGGGCATCGATGATTTCCTTGCCGAAGCCTTCCACCACCATGCCGTCGCAATCGCTGTCATTGAAGGCCTGGTCGTAGATCCTGACGCGGTCTTCGTGACCGGCGCTCAGCGGCATCGCAAGCCAGTCCTTCTGAATGCTCTCGCATGAAACGAGTTGTGCGGAAGCGTCAGTGGTCAGGAGGGGCAGGGCGATGACGGTGGAGACGGCAAGGCCCGCCAGGTGCATAAGGCGGGCGGGTAAAACAGTTCGGATAAGCGGCATGCTGGAAAGTCTCTCCAACTCTTGCATGATAAATTATAAAATAGGTCGGTCTGGCGGGTTTTTGCAGCGAAGGGTTGAGGGCCGGTTGTTTCCGGGCTCGCAGACGTTGCAACTGACGCACCGGTGTAAAATCCCGGTTGCTTCTCCGTTCCTTATTGCGTTTCAATCTGTTCGCAAGACAACATCACGCAGGGTCGCTTGAGTCAATTGTCAGGGCGTCATGAGGTATTTCAAATTGATGATTTCTAAGGATGAGGTTGCAGTGGTGCCGGGCGGTCAAATGTCGAGATGTGTCAAGCTTCTGACGGGGTTCTGCTGTCTTTTTCTGATGGCCGTCGGTCTGGCGCAGGCAGAGGAAAACCGCTTTGCGCTTGTTATCGGTAATTCGTCCTACGAGAAGATCGGCCGGCTCGGAAACCCGGGACGGGATGCGGATCTTGTCGCCAAGTCGCTGGAAGCGGTCGGATTCGAAGTTTCGGTTCATTTCGACCTTGATGAGGACGGTCTTGGCAAGGTCCTGGACGATCTTGCCGATCGTGCTCCGGACCTGGATGTGGCGGTGCTCTAT
Organism: Labrenzia sp. PO1; assembly: GCF_012273635.1. Classification (NCBI taxonomy): domain Bacteria; kingdom Pseudomonadati; phylum Pseudomonadota; class Alphaproteobacteria; order Hyphomicrobiales; family Stappiaceae; genus Labrenzia; species Labrenzia sp. PO1. The sequence continues at coordinate 1,149,988 of NZ_JAAXCR010000001.1, read as the reverse complement.
TTCGCAGGCCATGGCATTCAGAAGGATGGTGAGAATTTTCTGATCCCCGTGGATGCGCAACTGAAATCTGCGACCTCGATCGAACGGGAAACGGTCAGTCTGCGTTCGTTCATGGAGGTGATGGAAGAGGTGCCGATCAGTCTCCTGTTCCTTGACGCCTGCCGCAACAACCCCTTTGCCGAACATCTGTTGTCGCAGTCCTCCTCCGACGGGCGGTCCGCCGGGATCACCCGCGGGCTTGCCCCTATCCGCACCGTTGGCGACATGCTGGTCACTTTTGCCACCTTGCCGAATTCCGTTGCAAAGGATGGTGCCGGACAGAACTCGCCTTTTGCCAAGGCGCTGGCCCGCCACGTCGCCACACCGGATGCGGAAGTCTCCGTCTTGATGAAGCGGGTGACGCGTGACGTGATGGCCGAGACCGACGGCGAGCAGCGGCCGCAGCAGCTGTCTCAGATGCAGACGGAATTCTATTTCAAGCGCACCAACGCAGCCGCTCCGGAGACAGATGATCAGCAGACCCTGCTGGCGGTCTATCCCGGTTCGGTCAGTGCCGGCGAGGAAGTCTCGGTTCTGGCGGATGTGCCGCAGCAGTGCGCACCGGATTTCTTTAACATAACACCGTCAAACCGGGTGACGCCGATCCCGACTTCGTACTTCAAGACGGTTGAACTCGGCGGCGGCAAAATCCGGTACGAAATCTCGCCCGGCTCGCGCTATGGGCTGGTCGTGGAAGAAGCGGACGAGAAGGGGGCGAACCGCATCGGCTTCTTCTGCTCAATGGGACCCGCTCTTTCCGATCAGCAGAAGAAGGAAGTGCTCAGGCGGATCAACGGACAGCTCGCGCAAAACGAGATGTCCGGAACCATCGGGTCCGACCCGGAACGGGTCGCCTATCATTTTGCCGAGTTCAAGATCAACTGACGCAGGAGAAGAGGCGGGGCGCTTTCAACGAAGATGCGCCCGCGCTCTGAGACCGAAAGGTCTGTGCATCCCCGATCCCAGCCCGCGCTTCGATTGGCCGGGAGGACGTCGGGGAGGCGACTGTGTAGGCAGGTCCTCTTGTGAGGATCAGTTGACCGGCAGCAGGACCAGCTGGACGCGGCGGTTCTGTTCGCCGTAGGGATCGCTCTGGTCCTTCAGCCTGGAGGCGCCCATTCCGCTTGCCAGAACACGCTGCTCTGAAAGCCCACCCCAGGCTGCAACGAAACCTGCTACCGTCTGGGCGCGTTGCTGCGAGAGGGCAAGATTGTACTGTGCGCTGCCCTTTGCATCCGTATGGCCAAGCAGCAGGAAGCGATAGTTCTTGAACTTGTCCTGGCTCAGAATGCGCGAGAGTTCGGTAATCTTCGCGGCCTGGTCCGGACGCAGCGATGCCGAGTTGTAGTCGAACAGGATTTCCATGTCGATCGTCGGCAGTGGAGCCGATGACGCAGTTTCCGAAGAGCCGCCGACTGGTGGCGGGGTGGAGGCAGCACCTTCTCGATCGACAAGCTTGAGGTTCACTACATCGTCCATCGACAGGGCGGTGTTTGACTTGAATTCCGAGTTGCTGCAGGCGGCCTGATCAAGCAGGCATTTTTCCATGTCGGTCTCCGCCGGGGCACTGGCGTCACGCGAGGCGGAAGTTGCGGGTTTGGTGTCGCCGCCAAGATCGAAATCCTCAAGCGTGATAGTGCTTTGCGCCGCGGCAGGCAGAGCCAGGGAAATAAAAATCAAAAGAAATGCAAAAGGCTTCATGGCAATATCCCGAACCGTTACGTGGTCGTTTCACGGATTGATCCGTTTCTACCATACGGCTGGCAAAAAATGAAAGTGGCCACTGCGTCAGTTGGGTATTTGACGCTGTCCCATCATCCCTGCCACATTTGCGGCCTTACAAAATCAAATTGCAGACAACCGGGTTGAATGAGGGGCTGATCATGTTGCGAAACGCTGTAGCGGCGGTGGCGGGAAAAGGCTTTGCCCGAAGTGTAATACAGACGCTTGCGTCGGTGACTGTATGTATTCCTGCCTTTTCGGTGGCCCATGCTGCGGAAATGCGTCTTCTCGACAGCAATCCTGCATCAGCCGCCGGCTACCAACTTCTGGACCTTGGGACGGTGAGCGCAGAAGCCGTCGGTCACGCCAAGGGCCTTGAAGACGGCTTTACATCGAAGAGTGCCGTCAAGGACGGATCACTGCCTTATTTCGAAAACGGCATCGCAGGCGATGGCGCGCATACCTATGAGACACTGCATATCGTGCCGGCCTGGGGTGGGCTAAAGACGGGCAAGGTCATATCCATCGAGGGACAGATCCAGAAGGGGGACCTCGATCACCTGAAGGCTCTTGTGGAACGCACCGGCTTTTCGGACTGCCTGAGGCCCGGCTACTGCCCCTATAACAACGTGATTTCGCTCAACAGCCCGGGCGGCAACCTGCGCGAGGCGCTGGAAATCGGCAAATACATCGCGGAGCAGAACTTCATCACGCTGCTGCCGGAAAATGCCGTCTGCGAGTCCGCCTGTTCCCTGGTCTTTCTGGCGGGCTACACGCGATACGAGGGGTTCTTCTTTCCTCGCCGTTTTGCTCATGAAACCGCCCGTCTCGGCATTCATCAGCCTTATATCCAGCTTCCTGAGGGCAACTACAGCGCGGAGCAGGTCGGGCAGGTCGTTCAGCTGATCAATCGGGGCGTCAACGAGGTTACGGACTATTTCCTCAGCACAGGTATCGGCATCGGCTTCATGCGCAATATGTACGGCACGAAACCCGGGTCCATGTATCACTTGTCCCTGGCGGAAATGGCTGCCGAAGGGATCTTCGTCGTTGGACGTCCACAGGATCTGTCAAATCTCAGCCGCAGCCAGATGCTGTCCTATTGTTCCAGCCTGTATCAAGGACGCTTCAACACCGTGTCGCAGGACCTGCTGGCCAATCTGCAATCGAACGAACGCACTTTCCTGACCTATGTTACCGGGCAGAATTTTATCTGTCTGGGCGTGAAGAGCCCGAATGGCGACAGCTGGCGGTCCTACGTCTGCGATGGCAGTTCGAAATGTCTGCTCGGCGACTTCGGGCAAGTGGCGCTGTTCGAGCTGGAAGCCAACGGCAAGCTTTCGGAGTTTCGCGACCGGGATGCGTCGGCCTTGATGAACATTGCCGCAGGGATCGACAACACCGAGGTTGGTCTGGCGCTGAAGGAGTACAATCACCGGGTGGCGCTGCTCTATTTTGTCGAGCTGTTCGCCGAAAACATGGGAACGTTCGAGACATCTTTCAAACGCATTCCGGCAAGCCTTGCCTTTGCCGAGGTGCCTCGGGAGTTCTGCGGTCAGGTCGATGAATATGATGCCGGTCTTGTGCGGCTGGTGCAGGCCGGTCTCAACAACAGCGGTATTGACGTGGGCACTCCGGACGGGTCGCTCGGCCCGAACACGCGCAAGGCAATCGGGCGGGCCAATAAGGATCTGCTGAACCGCTCCGAAACCGTTATCGATCCGTCTCTTCTGAAGGCGCTGGGCGTGCCCGAAGACGAAGTCCGCGGGCACGTCCTGTGTAACGGCTAGGCCTGGACAGCGCGGCGAGCCGTCAAACCTGCGATCACGCCGCGCAGTTCCGCCAGTCCGCGCATTCGCCCGATCAGGGGATAGCCCGGGTGCGCACCGCGGTCGGCATCGCTCAGCAGCTCGTGGCCATGATCTGGCCGGAAGACGATTTCGGCATCTTTCCGGCCCTCGTATCGCCGTCTGGCTTCTTCGCCAAGAAGAACGCCGAGCAATGCAGGCATGTCGGTGTCGCCGCCAAGATGCGCTGCTTCCTCGAACGAGCCATCCGGATCTTTCGCGACATTGCGCAGATGGGCGAAATGGATCTTGTCGGCAAAGCGTTCCGCAATTGCAGGGACATCGTTCTTCGGGTTGGCGCCAAGAGAGCCCGAGCACAGCGTCAGGCCATTGGACGGGCTGTCCACTGCCGACAGGATCCAGTCGATGTCGTCCGCATCCGAGACGATCCGCGGAAGACCGAGCAGGTCCCGGGGCGGGTCATCCGGATGCACCGCCAGTTTCAGGCCAAGCTCTTCTGCCGCCGGGACCACTTCCTCCAGGAAGCGCTTGTGGTTTTGTCTGAGAGCCGCCCGGTCGAGTCCCTGATAGGGAACCAGTGCCTCACGCAGGCCGTTGGGGTCGTAACGATCATAGGCCCCGGGCAGACCCGCCATGATGGCCTGGGTCAAGCGGTCGAGGTCCGGCTGTTTTGCGGCATCGAACCAGCGTTTTGCCTCGACCAGAACCTGTTCGCAATAATCGTCTTCCGCCTTGGGTCGCTTGACCATGTAGATTTCGAAGGCCGCCATCCTGGCAGCGGAAAACCGCAGGCAGGTACCGCCACGTGCCACGGGCGCGGCCAGGTCCGTCCGGGTCCAGTCGAGCAACGGCATGAAGTTGTAGCAGATGACCTTTATGCCTTCAGCGGCCAGGTTTGCCATCGATTGCCGGTAGTTGGCGAAGAGTTCCGAAAGATCGCCTTCCCCGCGCTTGATGGCTTCGTGAACCGGCAGGCTTTCCACCACGGTCCAGTCGAAACCGGCAGCGTGGAGCCGGGTCCTGGTGTTCGCGATTGTTTCGCGAGGCCAGATCTGGCCGTAGGGAATTTCGTGCAGTGCCGTGACGATGCTGACAGCACCGGTCTGGGCGATTTCAGAAAGCGAGATGCGGTCATAGCCGCCATACCAGCGCCAACCTTCGATCATGACAGGGTTCCGATTGATTTGCCGACACCGTCAGCCTTCAAGGCAGCATAGGCGGCGGTGACGGGCGCCAGAATGGCAGCGGCGAGGTCGGGTTCGAAGACTTCGGTGACACCCAGAAGCGCTGCCACCTTGCCGGCGTCGCCATCGCTTTCTCCGACAAGAGACTTGAGGCGATCGCTCAGCGGATCGCGCACGTCAATCGGCTTGCCTTTAAGATCGGTGCCGCCGACATAGATCATCCAGGCGGCAATCGCGAGGCAAAGGCCAGGGCAGTTTCGACCGTTCGTCAGGTTGTCGCGCACGGTGCCGAGAATGCGCTGAGGCAGTTTCTGGCTGCCGTCCATGGCGATCTGCCAGGTGCGGTGCCGGATGCCGGGATTTGCATAGCGTTCGAAAAGCGCATCCGCGTAGGCTTCCAGATCAACACCCGGCGGAGCCTCGAAGGACGGAATGATTTCCTGGCGCCACAGGTTTTTCACGAAACGGGCGAACAGCGGATCTGCAACGGTTTCGGCAATCGTCTCGTGCCCGGCGAGATAGCCGAGGTAAGCCAGCGAGGAATGCGTGCCGTTGAGCATACGCAACTTCATGTGCTCGAACGCGGTTACGCTCTCAACAAGCTCGACACCTACGGCACCTAGGTCCGGCCTGGCATCGGCGCCGTAAGCCGGGACAAAGTCGTCTTCCACCACCCACTGCCGGAACGGCTCATGCAGCACAGGGGCTGCATCGTAGCGGCCGGTCTTGCGGGCCAGGGCGTCTATATCCTCGGGTTTTGTGGCAGGCACGATGCGGTCGACCATGGTTGCCGGGAAACGGCCTTCGGTTTCGATCCACGCGGCCAGTTCCGGATCGAGCTTCCCTGCAAGATCCAGGACAATCCGGCGGACCAGACGGCCATTGTCCGGCAGGTTGTCACAGGTGAGCACTGTGAAGGGTGGCAGGCCTGCGGCCTTCCGCCTTGCAAGCGCCCGCACGAGGTAACCCGGAGCGGAGACAGGCAGCGCGGCTTTCAGGTCGTGTGTGATGTCCGGGTGATCGGCATTCAGTCTGCCGGTTGCCGGGTCGTGGCAATACCCCTTTTCCGTCACGGTCAGGGTAACAATCCTGACGTCCGGATCCGCCATCGCGGCCAGCACGGCTTCCGGGTTTTCCCGTGCGACCAGCACATCCCGGATGATCTCTACCTGGCGAAGGGTTTCGCCTTCCGGGCCAAGTTCCTGCGCTGTGTAGACAAAGTCCTGCGGAGCCAGCTGGTCATGCATGCGCGGGCTTTGCAGGCTGACGCCGATAATGCCCCAGTTGTTCTGTCCGGTGCCGCCAGAGGCCTTCATGGCTTCTTCTATGTAGATCGCTCCAAAGGCCCGGAAAAATGCTCCGAGCCCCAGATGAACGATGCCGGCTTTTGCCGCCGGTGTTGTTCTGGAAAGGCGCGGCAAGTCAGCGTGCAAGCCAGCCTCCATCCACATTGAGGACAGCGCCGTGAATGTATTTTGCAGCCGGTGAAGCGAGAAAGACCGCGGCTTCTCCAATGTCGCTGGCTTCACCCCAGCGGCCGGCCGGAATGCGTTCCAGGATCTGCCGGCTGCGCTCCGGGTCGTCACGCAGGGCTTCGGTGTTGTTGGTGGCGATGTAACCCGGTGCAATGGCGTTGACATTGATGCCCCGCGCCGCCCATTCGTTCGCCAGCAGTTTGGTGATGCCGGCAACGCCGTGTTTGGCCGCGGTGTAGGACGCGACCTTGATACCGCCCTGGAAGGACAGCAGCGAGGCAATGTTGACGATTGCCCCGGTCCGGCCGGCGTTGAAGGCAGCGTTGCCGAAGGCCTGGCAGGTGAAGAAGACGGACTTCAGGTTGACGTCCATCACGTCGTCCCAGTCGGCTTCGCTGAAGCTGTCCGCCGTGCCGCGGCGGATGATGCCCGCATTGTTGACCAGGATGTCGATCTGTTCCGCCTCGAACAGTGGCATCGCAGCCATCGGGTCGGACAGATCGAGGTGCACATGGCGGCCCCTGGTTATCTGGGCCAGCGTTTCGTCGCAGTCGCGCCGGGCCGCGCACAGAACTTCGGCGCCTGCCTTGCTCATGGCGATGGCAATGGCCTGGCCGATGCCGGTGTTGGCGCCTGTCACCAGGGCGCGTTTGCCTTCCAGGGAAAACGGGCTCATCGCAGGTCTCCCATGGCGACCATGTCCATGTCGGTGAAGTCGACATTATCGCCGGCCATGGCCCAGCAGAACGTGTAGGCCCCCGTGCCGGCGCCGCAATGAATAGACCAGGGCGGAGAGACGACGGCGTCCTCGTTGGCCATCACCAGGTGCCGGGTCTCGTCCGGCTTGCCCATGAAGTGGAACACACGCTGGTCCGGGCCAAGCTCGAAATAGAGATAGGCTTCCATGCGCCGGTCATGGACATGGGCCGGCATGGTGTTCCAGACCGAGCCGGGCGCAAACTGGGTGTAGCCCATAAGCAACTGGCAGCTTTCGGCGACTTCCGGATGCAGGAATTGCAGGATGACGCGCTCGTTGGAGGTTTCCGCCGAGCCGAGTTCCACCCGGCGCGCGTCCTTGACGGTGATCAGCCTGCTTGGGCAGGCCCGGTGCGCGGGCGCCGACAGGATGTAGAAGCGGCCCGGGCCGGAGAAGGTGACGGGTCCGGAGCCCATGCCGATGTAGAGCACATCTCCCTTGCCGACCTGATAGGTCTCGCCAGCCGCCTTTACGGTGCCGGCCTCGCCGATATTGAGAATGCCGAGTTCGCGGCGATCGAGAAGGGACGGGGTGCCGGCTTCCTTCACTTCATCCAGAACGAGTTCGCCAGTTCCGGGGACAGCGCCGCCCAGGATCAGCCGGTCGTAATGGGTGTAGATCAGGTTGATCTTGCCATCCTGGAAAAGGCCGGCGGCGTGGAAATGTTTGCGAAGACCCGTGGTGTCGAGAGTCTTGGCGGTGTCCGGGTCGATGGCGTAGCGGGTTTCAACGGTCAGCATGGCAAAGTCCTTGGGTGCAGGCGATGTTCAAAGAAAGTCGTCGCGGCGCGGCGTGAAGGTGTCGACCAGTGTCCCCGGTTCCAGGCACACGCACCCGTGCAGGGCGTTGGAGGGGATGACGAAGCTGTCGCCGGGACTGACGTCGAAGCTCTCGCCGTCGATGGTGAAGCGGAAACGGCCGCTTTCGACATAGGTCGACTGTACGTGTGGATGATTGTGCAGCTTGCCTTCCGCGCCTTCCTGCTGGAAGCGGAAGGCGACGACCATCAGGTCGGGACTGTCGGAGAGCACCTGCCGGCGGATGCCCGGGTCGGCGGTCACTTCGGGAAAGGTTTTCACGAACATTGGTTTTGCCTCAATGGAACAGGGATGGCAGCCACAGCGACAGGGACGGGATGTAGGTCACCAGGAGCAATGTGAAGATGGCGGCACCATAGAAGGGCCAGATCGTCCTGATCGCATCCCAGACCGATATCCGGCCAACGGCGCAGCCGACAAAGAGCACTGTGCCGACCGGCGGCGTGCACAGGCCGATCCCGAGGTTGAGCACCAGGATCACACCGAAATGGACCGGGTCGACCCCGAAAGCGGTGGCAACCGGCAGGAAGATCGGCGTGGTGATGACGATCAGCGGCGACATGTCCATGAAGGTGCCGAGGAAGAGCAGCACGATGTTGATCATCAGCAGGATGATCAGCGGGTTCTCGGAAATGCCCTTCATGAATGCCACAAGTTCCGCGGGAATGCGCAGGAAGGCCAGCAGCCAGCCGAAGGAAGCCGCACAGCCTATGACCAGCAGAACCATGGCGGTGGTGCGCACCGCGGCTTTCGTCGCGGCGACGAATTCCGGCCAGTGCATGGTGCGGTAGGCAAGCGTGGTCACCAGCAGTGCGTAGACGGCCGCGATGCAGGAGCTTTCGGAAGCCGTGAACACACCGGAGCGCACGCCGCCGAAGATGATGCCGATCAACAGCAGACCCGGAATGGCGTTGATGAACATCGCACCAAGAGCCGACAGGCCGGGAAAGCGTTCCGTCGGATAACCGGCACGGCGGGCAACGAACCAGGCTGTGACCATCAGGGAAACTGCGAGCAAGAGGCCCGGCAGGATGCCCGCTGTGAACAGGTCGGCGATGGAAAGACGCCCGCCAGCCGAGATCGAATAGATGATCATGTTGTGCGAGGGCGGCAGCATCAGCGCAATGATCGAGGAGACCACGGTGACATTGACACCGTATTCGACCGAATAGCCCTTTTCCTTCATCTGCGGGATCATCAGGCCGCCGATGGCGGTTGCATCCGCCGCGGCGGAGCCGGAGATGCCGCCGAAGAGTACGGAGGCGGTGATGTTTACCTGACCGAGACCGCCTCGCATATGCCCGACCACGGCCCCGGCGAGCGCCACCAGCCTTCGGGCAATGTCGCCGCGCACCATCAGTTCGCCGGCAAAAATGAAGAAGGGGATCGCCATCAGTGCGAAAACGGAGACACCCGAGTTCAGACGCTGGAAGACGACGACGGGCGGCAGGCCCATGTAGAGCACGGTGGCCAGCGACGCTGCGCCCAGGCAGAAGGCAACGGGTGTGCCGATCAGGAGCAGGACCGTGAATGTGCCGAAGAGGATAACGGGTTCCATATCAAGCAGCCTCTTCGATGGGATCTTCGCCGAAGCGTGCGGTCGGCAGACCGGCTGCGCGACGCATCAGGCGTTCGATGGAAAAGAGAAAAACCAGGCAACCGCCGCCAACGAGCGGCAGGAAATCAACCGCGCCTGAAACGCCGAGCGACGGCAGTTTTACATCCCAGGCCGACAGCGCCAGTTCCGCGCCGTACCAGGCCATGCCCGCGCCAAAGGCGGCGACCACGGCATCGGAGATGCTGTAAAGCACCAGTTTGGCTCCCTGCGGCAGAAAGTAGAGCAGGACGTCAAAACTGAGATGGTAACCTTCACGGATGCCGACGGCGGCGCCCAGGAAGATGAACCAGCCCATCAGGATGACGGAAGCAGGTTCCGACCAGACGAGACTGTCGTTCATGACGTAGCGCATGAAGACCTGCGCCGTGATGAACACGGTCATGAGAATGAGGCCGCCTCCGGCAAGCCAGAGCGCTGCCGTGGAGACATGGCGCAACATCTGCGCGGTGAACTTGAGATGAGGCTGCACGTCGAGATCCTGAAGCAGGGAACCGGGTCAAGGCGGATCCTGAAAAACGGCCAGCAGCCAGCCGGGCCGTTCCGCGGTCGATGGACCGCGAAACAGCTTTGCCGGCTGCGGGCTTGCGAAGATCAGTCGGTCGCGCGGATGCGGGCGACGAGATCCTTCAGATTTTCGGAGGTCACGTGCTTCTCGTAGACGCTGTCCATGGCTGCCATGAACGGCTCCTTGTCGATTTCCGTGACGACTTCGACACCGGCAGCGCGGACTTTTTCTTCAGACGCCTTTTCGCGGGCCTGCCACTGTTCGCGCATGAAGGGGACCGAGTCCTTTGCGGCCTGGCGGACGGCTGCCTGGTCTTCCGGAGACAGATTGTCCCAGGACTTCTTCGACATCACCAGCACTTCCGGCACGATCAGGTGTTCGTCCAGAGTGTAGTAGCCGGCAACTTCGAAGTGACCGGAAGATTCGTAGGACGGCCAGTTGTTTTCCGCACCGTCGATAACGCCGGTCTGGATGGACGAATAGACTTCGCCATAGGGCATCGGCGTCGCGTTGGCACCGAGCGCCGACATCATGTCGACGAAGATGTCGGACTGCATGACGCGAACCTTCATGCCTTCAAGATCTTCAATCGATTTGATCGGTTTGACCTTGTTGTAGAAGCTGCGCGACCCGCCGTCGTAAAAGGCAAGGCCGACATAGCCGTGCGGTTCGAACGCCGCCAGGATCTCGTCACCAATCGGACCGTCCATCACTGTGTGCATGTGATCGACGCCCTTGAAGATGTAAGGCAGCGAGACAACCTTGGTTTCCTCGACCAGGTTGTTGAACGGGCCCATGGAAACGCGGTTCAGGTCGATGACGCCGAACTTGGTCTGTTCGATGGTGTCCTTTTCCTCGCCAAGCTGCGCGGAATGGAACACTTCGACACAGATGCGGCCGTCAGTGCGCTCTTCCAGCAGCTTGCCCATCTGCTTGACGGCCTCCACAGTCGGATAGCCGTCCGGATGGGTGTCGGACGATTTCAGTGTCACTTCGCATGCAAGCGATGCGGATGTGAGCGCGGCGGTAGCCAGAAGCGATGCCGCAAGGGTCTTCAATACTTTCATAGTCTCCTCCCGAAATTGGCTCGTCAGAGCCGATAGGCCTGCTTGGCAAGCCTGTAAGTGAGGTCGTGAGCGACCTCATATGCCTCGTCCTCGTCCAGCCTCCCGGATGTCACGAGCGATGCGAGGTAAGCGCAATCGACACGGCGGGCCACATCGTGGCGGGCCGGAATCGAGCAGAAGGCGCGGGTGTCGTCGTTGAAACCGACTGTGTTGTAGAAACCCGCGGTTTCCGTGGTCAGTTCCCGGTAGCGGCGCATGCCTTCCGGGCTGTCGTAGAACCACCAGGCCGGACCGAGCTTGAGCGTCGGATAGACGCCGGCAAGCGGGGCCAGTTCACGAGAATAGGCCGTTTCGTCCAGCGTGAAGAGAATGATCGAAAGGTCCTTTTCCAGACCGACCGCGTCCAGCAGCGGCTTGAGCGCCTTGACGTAGCCGGTGTGGGTTGGGATGTCGAAACCCTTGTCCCGGCCATGGGCTGCCATGATACCGGACGAATGATTGCGGTAGCTGCCCGGATGAATCTGCAGAACCAGCCCGTCCTCGAGGCTCATTCGTGCCATTTCCGTCAGCATATGGCCGCGGAATGCGTCGGCTTCCACTGGTGAGCAATTGCCTTTCAGGGCCTTTTGGAACAGGGCTTCAGCATCCGCAGCCGGCAGGTTCTCGGTGCGCGCGGTGGCGTGACCATGATCGGACGACGTTGCACCGAAGGACTTGAAATAGGCCCGGCGCACCCGGTGGGCATTGAGGTAACCCTGCCAGCTGGTGGTGTCTTCACCGGCGAGCTCGCCGAATTTTTCGACGTTGGCGCTAAATCCCTCGAACTCCGGGTCGACAACCGCATCGGGGCGATAAGCCGTGACGACCCGCCCTTTCCAGCCGCTGTCCCGGATCTGTCGGTGCCATTTCAGGTCGTCCAGCGGTGATTCCGTGGTTGCGATCACCTCGATGTTGAAGCGCTCGAACAGCGCACGCGGCCGGAATTCCGGGCGGCTCAGGCAATCGGCAATGTGGTCGTAGGCTTCATCCGCGGTTTTGGCGGAGATCCGTTTGGTCCAGCCGAAGACTTCCTGGAAGGAATGCTCCAGCCACATGCGTGAAGGTGTGGCCCGGAAAAGATGGAAGTTTTCGGCAAAGGTGCGCCAGATCTTGCGACTGTCGGTCTCGCTCAAGCCGCCGTCGATGCGCGGTACACCCAGTTGGCTGAGGTCGATCCCTTGCGAGAACAGCATGCGGAAGACGTAGTGATCGGGAACGATGAACAGTTGCGCCGGATCAGGGAAAGCTTCGTTTTCGGCATACCAGCGCGGATCCGTGTGCCCGTGCGGGCTGACGATCGGCAGATCCTTGACGGTGGCATAAAGCTCCGTCGCGATCTTGCGCGAGGTCGCATCGGCGGGAAACAGGCGGTGCGGGTCAAGGCCCTGTTCCGAAATATCCGGTGCATCCGCTCTTTCCAGTGACATTCGTTTCTCCCGTGGCGCCTTTGGGCAGGCTAATGTTGCTACTAGTAAACTGATATGCTAGTTGAGTAGACGAGTCAACGGAGACAACGCTGATGTCAGAAAGTAGCGCCCTCAAGGTGCTCGAGCCGATCAAGATCCCGACCGTCGCAGATACGGTGTTCGAGGAATTGCACCAGCAGATCCTGTCACTGGACCTGGCGCCGGGCACGCGCATGTCGGAAGCGGAAGTGGCCAAGGCCTTCGGCGTGTCTCGCCAACCCGTGCGCGATGCCTTCTACCGGCTGTCGCAACTCGGGTTCCTTTTGATCCGGCCCCAACGGGCAACGGTTATCTCCAAGATCTCGGAAGTTGCGGTGCTGAAGGCCAAATTCGTGCGGACGGCGCTGGAAGTTGCCTGCATGCGAGCCGCCATCGAAGTCATCACGGACGCACAGATCGACGATCTGGACGAGCTGCTTGCACAGCAGCAGGCGGCGGTGGATGCGAATGAACGCCAGTTGTTTCACACGCTTGACGATACGTTTCACCGGAGGATCTGTGAAATCTCGGGCCACGACTATGTCTGGGCGCTGATCCGCGAGCAGAAAGCGCATATGGACCGGGTGCGGTTCCTGTCGCTGGCGTCCGGCGCGCAAGTCGCACTGGACGACCATTTCCGTATCATGTCGGCCATTCGCAGGCGGGACGGCAAACTGGCCGAATCCATGCTGACCGAACACCTGGGCCGGATTGCCACCATTCTCGGCCGCATCCGCGCCGAGAACCTGAACCATTTCGAGGAATGAGTATGCCGATGCGGTTTCTCGCCATCGGCGAATGCATGGTCGAGTTTTCACCGACACCGTCAGGAACCTACGCCGTCGGCTTTGCCGGCGATACGTTCAACACGGCCTGGTACGCGCGCCAACTGACGGACACCGAAAAGCTGGATGTCGGGTACCTGAGTGCTGTCGGGGATGACGCACTTTCCGGACAACTGACGGACTTTATCGAAGCTGCAGGAATCAGGCCGCTGATGGCCAGGGTGCCAGGTGCTGCGCCGGGCATGTACATGATCTTCCTCAGGGAAGGCGAACGAAGCTTTCAGTACTGGCGCTCGCAGTCCGCGGCCCGGCATCTTGCCGACGATCTCACAGCACTGGAGACAGCCGGGGAAGGAGACCTGCTCTATTTTTCCGGTATCACCGTGGCCATTCTTGCCGAAGCAGCCCGGGACCGGCTGCTAGCCGCCCTGCAGGCGGCTGCCGGGCGCGGCGCGGAAATCGTCTTCGACCCGAACCTGCGGCCGCGCCTGTGGCCGGCCTGTGACGAAATGTGCCGCTGGACGATGAAGGCGGCCAGCGTCGCCGGCATCGTGCTGCCGTCGTTTGAAGATGAAGCCTGCCATTTCAAGGATACCGACGAAGCGGCGACCGCGGCGCGCTATCTCGCCAATGGGGCGCGGCTGGTCGTGGTCAAGAACGGGGCGGGGCCGATCCTTGTGCGCGGGGCCGATGGCGACAGTTTTCAGTATCAGCCGGAACCGGCAAGCACGGTCGTCGATACGACGGCAGCAGGCGACAGTTTCAATGCGGCGTTCCTGGTCGAATACATGGAACGGGCAAGAACGCGTGAGGCTGTTCGTGCGGGCTGTGCCCTTGCCGCGCATGTGATCGGCAGCCGTGGAGCGCTGGTGCCTGTCACAAGAATGGACCTGATTGCCTGCCGCAACAGGTTGAGCGCCTGATTGTTTGTGTAACCTAACGGCAGAAAAGCCCCAATTTTAATCAACTGTTTACCATAAATATGTTGCTTTCGCTCCTGGATCGCGTGATGTGTCTTTAGAATTTTCTGATCCGGTCAGAACCGTATTATTGCAAGTTTGACGGTTCGAGCACGCCGCTGAAAGGACGCGAATATGGCTTCCACGATGAGCCGACGCACATTTGTTGCTGCATTACCCCTGCTGCTGGCAGCCTGCCAGAGCCAGCAGAGTTCAACCGTGCAGGCGGGATTGACCCCGCTGGCCGACGGGACACCGGATTATGCGACGGCCTATGCCGCCAGAACCGATGGCGGGTTTTCGATACCGGCGATCCAGTATCAGAAGTTCGACCCGAAATATCTGCGCCAGGTGGTGTTCTATCCGAGCAAATATCCATCCGGCACAATCGTTGTCGATCCCGGCAGCAAGTATCTCTACCTGATCCAGCCCGGTGGTCGTGCCATCCGCTATGGCATCGGTGTCGGTCGCGCCGGCTTTGCCTGGAACGGTGAAGCGGAAATCCGCTTCAAGCGGGAGTGGCCGAAATGGTTTCCGCCGGACGAGATGATCGAACGGGATCCGAAACTGGAAAAATATCGTGACGGGCAGGACGGCGGTCCGAGCAATCCGATCGGCGCACGCGGGCTTTATCTGTGGCAAGGCAACAAGGATACGCTCTACCGCATCCACAGCACCAACCAGCCCTCCAGCATCGGAACCAATGCTTCCAGCGGCTGTATCCGCATGTGGCATCAGGACATCATCGATCTCTACAACCGCGTCAATGTCGGCGCCAAGGTGGTTGTGCTGGGCTAGGTTTTCGGCACGTTCCCACTACGGCCTCATGTTTGAAGAGCCGCCAGGTCCCCTCAGATGGACTGGCGGCTCCTTTTCGTTCGCGCGGCCCATCCTTCGAGACAGCGCTTCGCGCTTCCTCAGGATGAGGGGGGTGGGTGGGGGCAGTTTGGGTAAAGCAGCTTTCCGGGTTGGTCAGTCCGATAGCGTGATCTGTCTGGCGTCGTGATCTGGATACTGTGCAGGCAGACAGTCTGTTATCCAGCCGACCAAGGACATTTCAATCCACAGCCCTACAGCCTCATCCTGAGGAGGGCCAACCGGCCCGTCTCGAAGGATGGGCACCTTGTTCCGGAGTTACCAGTTTTCCGGCCCCGCCTCGCTTAGCATATGGACGGGACCCGACGGGGAGGTAGCGCCCGCAAGTGTCACCCTTCGACCGACCCAAGTAACTCCTTTGCCTGCCGGGCTGCACCGCGGATGGCCGCGGCATAGAGGGTGACGTCGATCGACGTGGCAACGAAGGTTGCGCCGAGCTCCAGACAGGTGCGGGCGAAATCCAGATTGGTGGTCAGGATACCCGGTGCCTTGCCGGCAGCCTTGATGCGTTTCATGGCGTCGAGGATCGCGGCAACGACTTCAGGATGCATCGGGTCACCGAGGTGGCCCATATCGGCGGCCAGATCCGAGGGCCCGATGAAGACACCATCAACGCCGTCGACCGACAGGATGCCGTCGAGGTCTGCCAGGCCGGCGCGGTTTTCCACCTGAACCAGCAGGCAGATTTCACCGTCGGCAGTCGTCAGATAGTCGGGAATGGCGGAAAAGCCGGACGCGCGGGCAAGCGCGGATCCAACGCCGCGCACACCGACCGGCGGATAACGTACTGCACTGACGAGCTCTTCTGCCTGCGCCTTGCTTTCCACCATCGGGACCAGCAGCGATTGCGCACCGGCATCCAGGAACTGCTTGATCATCCAGGTCTCGCCAATGGGTACCCGCACGACCGGCTTGCTGCCAGAGGCCTCGACCACTTTCAGCTGCGCCATCATGGATCTGAGGTCGTTGGGCGCGTGTTCGCAATCGATCAACAGCCAGTCGAAGCCGGCACTCGCGGTAATCTCCGCCGTGTAGGCATCGGCAAGCCCGACCCAGCAGCCCATCTGCGGCTGACCGGAATTCAAGGCGGCTTTGAAGGCGTTTTGAGGCGCTGGCATGGTTTTCCCTATTAGGCGAAGGAGCAGGATACAGACCCGAACGGGCCGAAGTCGGCGTGGACCTTCGAACCGGACGGGCATTCCACCGGCCGGATGAAGGATCCGGACAGAATAATCTGTCCGGCTTCGATTGTCTGTCCGTAATCGGCCATGCGGCGCGCCAGCCAAACGACGCTCTCGACCGGATCGTTGAGGACGCCCGCACCAAGGCCGGTCTCCTCCACTTCACCGTTCCTGGTGACGATGGCGCCGGCCCAACGGAGGTCGATTGCTCCGGGATCATGCTTTTCGTTGCCCAGAACCAGGCCGGCATTGGCGGCGTTATCGGCAATGGTGTCGAAGATCTTGCGAGCCTGTCCCGTCTCCGGATCGACGCGCTGGATGCGTGTATCGAGAATCTCCAGGCTCGGGCACACGTGATCCGTTGCCGCAAGTACGTCCTCGCGCGTGACGCTGGCGCCACCGAGAGAGGCCTTCATGACAAAGGCAATTTCCGCTTCGATGCGCGGCTGGATGAACCGACCCTTGGGGACAGTGGCTCCGGTTTCAAACAGCATGTCGTCGAAGAGGACACCACTGTCCGGAATGTCGATCTTGAGCGCGTCCTGCATGGCTTTCGACGTCAGGCCGATCTTCCAGCCGATGATCTTGCGGCCTTCGGCAAGCTTCGCCCTGGCAAGTTCTTTCTGGATTGCATAGGCCCCGTCCATGTCGAGGTTCGGATGGCGCAAGGTGAGAAGACCGATCTGCTCGAGCGTCTTTTCCGCGTTCAGGAGATCATTTGCGGCTTTGGAAATGTCTGCTTCGTTCAGGCTCATTTTTCGTCCTCCACCCCGTTCCGCAAGATGCCTATGCCATCGACCTCGATCTCGACCACGTCGCCGGGTTTCAGATAGCGGGGAGGGTCGAACCGGGCGCCGGCACCTGTCGGTGTGCCGGTGACGATGATGTCGCCGGGCTGAAGTGTCATGAAAGTCGAGATGTAGGCGATTTCCTCACGGATCGGGAATGTCATGCGCTTCAGGTAATCGTCCTGGCGCAACTCTCCGTTGACGCGGGTCTGAATGCGGGCCTCATCCAGTTGCTCCGCCTTTTCGAAAGGCACGAGCCAGGGACCGATAGAACCGGAGCAGTCCCAGTTCTTGCCCTGGGTGACGTTGAATTTCGCGTGCCGGACCCAGTCGCGGATGGTGCCTTCGTTGCACAGGGTCAGGGCGCAGATATGATCATAGGCATCTTCCGCCTTGATGCGTCGGCCGGTCTTGCCGATGACGATGGCCACTTCGCCCTCGTAATCGAGTGTGTGGTTTTCGGGCGGCCGGATCAGCGGCCGGTCGTGGCCGGTGAACCCGCTGGCAAAGCGGGGGAACAAGGACATGTATTTCGGTTGGGTGCTGCCGTCCTTGTACTCCGCATTGCGGTCGGGAAAGTTGACGCCAACACACAGGATCCGCGGCGCGTTCGGCAGCACCATTTCATAAGTGAACTCGGAATGCGTAACCGGTTTCTCCTTTGCGGCAGTGACAAGGTCCTGCAGACCGCCGGCGCGAATGGCGTCGTAAAGCGTCGGCCACTGCGGAAAGTCCGGCGACAGGGCAATCATGCCGGTATCAGTGACGGCTCCGTAAAATTCCTGTCCGTCAGCGCTGTAGGTTGCGAGCCGGGTCATGCGGTCTCCATGTTTCTGGCAATTTCGGTAATGACGTCGAAGGCAAAGGCGACGTCTTCCTGTGTGCAGTCGAACTGCCCGACCTGGAAACGGACGACCTTGGCACCGTCCAGCAGGGTCTGGGTCAGGTAGATCCGGCCATCGTCGTTGATGGTATCGACGAGGCGCTGGTTGAGCGTGTCGAGGTCCCTTGCACTTTCAGGGGCAAAGCGAAAACTGAACAGGGAAAGGACGGGCTCGGAGGTGATTTCAAAATCCGGTTCTGCGCGCAATCGCTCGGCCAGAGCAGCCGACCAGTCGACATGGTTGCGCAGACGCCCTCGCAGGCCTTCCAAACCGTAGGAGCGCATCAGGAACCAGAGCTTCAAGGCCCGGAAACGGCGGCCGAGTGGAACGGACCATTCGGAATAATTGACGATCCCGTCGTGGCCGTGGGTTTTCAGATATTCCGGCCGGATCGCCAAAGTACGCACAAGGTCTTCCGGATCGCGAACAAAATGGGCGGAACAATCGAACTGGGCACCAAGCCATTTGTGCAGGTTGAAGACCATGGAATCGACGCCGTCGACGCCTTCCCAGAGCTCGCGGTACTCGGGGACGATCATCGCCGCGCCTGCCCAGGCCGCATCAAGATGCACATAGAGGCCGAAGTCTTTCGCGACCGTGACGACCGCTCCAACATCATCCGACGCGCCAACGCCGGTGCCACCGGTGCAGGCGATGATGCCGGCCGGCCGGAAACCTGCCGCAAGATCGGCTTCGATGGCCGCACGCAGCGCGTCCGGATCCATGGAGCGGCGTGGGCCCAGAACGGGGATACGCACCAGATTGTCCTGGCCGATGCCGGAGATCCAGATTGCCCTGTCGATGGAGGTGTGGACCTCATTGGAGGAATAGACCCGAAGGCGCGGTTGCCCGCTGAGGCCGGCCTTGTTGCCATCCCACGAAAGGGCGCGCTCGCGCATGGTCAGGACGGCGGCCAGAGTTGCGGTGGAGGCGCTGTCCTGGATCACTCCGGAAAAGGACCCGGGCAGACCGACGGCCTGGCGCAGCCAGTCCATCATCCTGGTTTCCATCTCGGTTGCCGCCGGAGAGGTCTGCCATAGCATGCACTGCGCCGCCATGGCGGTAACGAGATATTCCGCCAGCATTGACGGTGGAGACGCATTGGCAGGGAAATAGGCAAAAAAGCGCGGGTGCTGCCAATGGGTCATGCCCGGCAGCACGATCTTCTCGAAGTCCGCGAAGATCTTCTCCATCTCCTCGGCAAGTTCGGGAGGTGCCTCGGGGAGGGCGTTGAGGATTTCGCCCGGCTTCACCTGGGCGCGGACAGGCCGCTGCCGCAGGGTCTGGTGATAGTCTGCGGCCCAGTCGGCCACCCTCCGGCCCCAGCCGGCAAAGTCAGTCCAGTTCATCGCATTCTTCCAACCATTGTCTGTTTCACCTATGGCGCAACAATCGGTTGTGCGGCAAGGCTGGGGGCTTGAACTTCGGTTCCTTCGAACAGGGATCCTTCCTCGAACCAGCTCTTGGGAGCCGGTGCGCCCCAAAGGGTCTGCCGCTGCGGATCCTTCAGGTCCCACCTGATCGGTTCCAGATCCGGATCGACCGTCTGGTAATCCGAACAGTAGATCTCGATCCGGTGGCCGTCCGGGTCTCGAATGTAGAGGAAGAAGGCGTTGGAAATGCCGTGTCGGCCCGGGCCGCGCTCGATATTGGATACCCAGCCAGTGGTTGCCATCAGGTCGAGCAGGTCGATGATATTGAGCGGGGTCGGCACCCAGAACGCGGTGTGGTGGAGGCGCGGGCCCTTGCCGTTGGTGAAGGCAATGTCGTGGACGCCGCCCTTGCGGTGGGTCCAGGCGGCCCACAGACGGCCGGTTGCCTCGTCTTCCGTGTATTCGGTCACCCGGAAGCCAAGCTCGTTGTAGAAGGCAACGGAAGCATCGACGTCCGGCGAGAAGCAGTTGAAGTGGTCGATGCGGAGCGGCTTCACGCCCTTGTAGAGCGCGTATTTCTGATGGATCGGCGGCAGGCGGTCCATCTTGGCGTAGAACTCCAGCGGAATGCCGTGCGGATCGCGGGTCCGGAATGTGCGCGACTGATAGGGCCGCTCGACCCAGTCGACCGGCAACCCCTTGCCTTTGAAGAAGTGCGCGGCCTTGTCGAGGTTTTCCTCGTCGAACACCTTGAAGCCGAGATCACGGGCAGCGGCATCTGCCGATTTGCGCAGGACAAGGCAATGGTGGCCGCGTTCTTCCATGGCGCGCAGATAGATCGCCTCATCGGATTCGTCCGTGACCTGAAGCCCGAGCGTGTCGACATAGAAGGCCCGGCTCTTGGCCAGATCCGTGACGCCCAGTTCCACATGGCTGAGCCGGATGATGTTGAAGGGCGGATAGAGATTGGGGGCCGGAATGGGCATGGAAGGCTCCTGCGATAAACCTATTGGACCGGGAAGATGACGTTGGTCTGTCCGGTACCGGAACTGGGGAAATAGTCGGTCACGACCTCGCATTCGGCGGTGTAGCTGTCCCAGCCGAGCGCGCCGTAGAGCATGGCGGTGTCGTGCATGGAGCCTTCGCCGCAGCAATGGTCGGCATATTCCGGCAGCATCTTAAGGAAGGTGGCATGATCGCCCCTTTGCCACATGTCGAGGACATGCAGATCGACCTGCCGGTTGAACTCGGACGAGATGGTGAAAGTGCCGTTGTTGGCGGCGTAGTCCTTGTTGGCCCATATCTTGTGAGACAGGGAGCCCGAGGCAAGCAGCAGCACCTTCTCGTCACTGGTTTCAACTGCCGCCCGGATCGCTTCGCCGACGATACGGCTCTCGTCATGGCCGTGCACCGTGCACCAGGCAGCGACCGAGACGACCTTCATGTCGTGTTCCCGGCTCATGAACCGCATCGGCACCAGCGTGCCGTATTCAAGTTCCAGGCTGTCGAGATGATGGGCGAGCGTGAAAGCGCCGCGCTCGGTTGCCTCTCTTGCGATGGCGTCGCCCATCTCCGGGTTGCCCTCGTAGGCGTAAGGCAGGTTCTGGATGAAATGCGGAAATTCGTTCGAGGTGAACAGGCCTTCGAACCGCTTGTTGGCATTGATGTGAAAGCCTGCGTTGATCACCCAATGCGTGTCGCAGACGATCGCCGTCGTCGCGCCGAGCGCTTTTGCCCGGCGCGCGATTTCGTAATGACCGTTGATAGCCGGCTGACGCTTGCCCTCCACAGGTCCGGGCTGTTCCGACATCAGCATGGTCGGCACATGCGTGACCTTGGCCGCGAGAACGATTTCTCCCATAGTCTCCTCCCGTTACTGCGATCTTATGTCGTTCACATTCCTCACGCACCAAGGCGCGGGATGGCGTGCTGGCCGGTCGCAAAGCCGATGTGTTTCTGCTCCATGTAGAATTCGAACGACCAGTCGCCGCCGTCGCGGCCGATGCCACTGGCCTTGACGCCGCCGAAGGGGGTGGGCAGGTGGCGGACGTTTTCCGAGTTCACCCAGATCATGCCCGCTTCCAGAGCGTTGGTGAACCTCAGCGCCCGCGTCAGGTCGTTGGTCCAGACGTAGCCGGTCAGGCCGTAGGGAATGTCATTGGCGATCTGAAGTGCTTCGTCTTCCGAACTGAAGCGGATGGAGGTCAGGACCGGGCCGAAGATTTCTTCCTGGGCGATCTTCATGGAGTTGTTCGCGCCGGTGAAGAGGGTTGGGCGCACGAAGCAGCCTTCCGTCCCGACGCGGCTGCCGCCAGCGGCAATCGTTGCGCCGTCCTGGCGGGCGGTTTCGAAGTAGCCGGTCACCTTGTCGAAATGGGTCTTGTGGATCAGCGGGCCAATTTCGGTCTTTGGGTCGAGGGGATGACCGACCTTGATGTTGTTCACCCGCTCGATGAGCCTTGCCTCGAATTCATCGGCAATCGTGTCCTGCACCAGAAGGCGCGAGGACGAGGTGCAGCGCTCTCCGTTGAGCGAATAGATCATGAAGATCGCCGCATCCAGCGCCCGGTCGAGATCGGCATCGTTGAAAACGATCACGGGGTTCTTGCCACCGAGCTCGAAATGCACCCGCTTCAGGGTTTCCGCCCCCTGACGCATGATCATGGAACCGGTGCGGCTCTCGCCGACGAAGGCGATGGCCTTGATGTCAGGATGTTCTGTCAGGGCCTTGCCGGCTTCTTCGCCGAGGCCGTTGACCAGGTTCCAGACACCTTTCGGCAGGCCGGCTTCTTCTGCAATTTCCATCAGGATGCGTGCAGTGACTGGAGAAAATTCCGCCGGTTTGTGGACCACGGTGCAGCCTGCAGCGAGCGCCGGTGCGATCTTCCAGGTCGACAGCATGAAAGGCGTGTTCCAGGGCGTGATCACGCCGACCGGTCCGATCGGAAGACGGGTCGTGACGTTCATGAGGGTCGGTGATGGCAGGGCCTGGCCGTCGCGGGCACCTGGCGCCTTGTCAGCGAAGAAGCGGAAGTTCTCGGCGCCGCGCAGGGCGGCCTTCGACATGAAACGCAGGGCCTGACCGGTATCCCAGCATTCGCAAAAGGCGATTTCTTCGGCGCGGGCGACAATGCCGTCGGCAATCTTGTGAAGGATTTTCTTGCGCTCCGTCGCGGCCAAATCGCGCCATGCCGGAAAGGCCTCCTTGGCGGCCCTGGCTGCAGCATCGATATCGGCAGCATCCCCCCTGGCAACCTTGCAGATCAGGCTGTCGTCCACCGGGGAAGTGGTTTCGAATGTCGCGCCGGAGGCTGCGGGGCAGGCCTTGCCGCCGATCTGGTTCAGCACGCCGGTCTCCCGGAACCTTGCGAGGTAGGTCTCAAGTTTTTCGATGTTGTTCTGAAGGTCAGACATGGGTCAGACAGTCCCCAAATGGTCGCGAATGGTGCCCGTCTTGGGCGAAAGGTCCGGGTCGATGTCGCGCATCTCAAGCGATAGCGCGAGCGAACTGGTGGCCAGGACCGGTTCCAGGAAAGCCTTTGCGGCCTTGAACAGACGCTCCGCTGCGTCGCGCTTGACGTCGTCCGGCCGTCCGGCGCGAAGGCGTACGGAAATGTCGATGAAGGCATGTTTCGGGTCGCCGTCGGCGATTGCATAGTGGTCGCACCGGATGGCCCGCACCCGCAGACCGGGCATGGGAAGGGCATCGATGGTAGCGGCCTGCGCACGCAGATGCTCGCACAGGGCCTTTATGTCGGCCCGCTGTTCCAGATTGGCGGAATATTCCAGCGATATGTGCGGCATGGGATTTCCTTAACAGTGCAATATTTGCTATGTTAAATATATGAGATCGAAACTGTCAAACTTTTTGTGTCTAATAATCTGCCAATTCGCTATGGACCTTGCATGATCGACGACACTGAACCCGCTGACGGCCCGGCGCTGCCGTCCACAAGACGCTCCATCCCGATTGCGCTGATCCGGGCGCGCGAGAAGGTCATGGGCCCGATCCGCGAGATGCTCTCCGACTGCGGCATCACCGAACAGCAGTGGCGCATCCTGCGGGTGCTGGAAGAATTCGGTCCACAGGATGCCTCGACCCTGGCAGAGCGGGCCTGTCTGCTGCTCCCCAGCCAGACCAGGATCGTTCAGACGCTTCTGGAAAAGGGGTTGGTGACCCGTCAGGCGGACGAGAAGGACCGGCGCAAGCAAACGGTGGCGATTACGCCGGCCGGACAGGCAATCATTGAGGATAAGCTCGATGACGCCAAGGCAATCGCGGCGCGCATAGAAGAGGTCATCGGCAAGGAGAAACTGACACAGCTGCTCGACATTCTGGAGGATTTCCAGAAGCTGTAAGAGGCTAGGGACTGAGCCTGGGGCTGGGACAGATTATGGATTGAGGCCGGTTATCGCGGTGAGGGCCCGGCACCGGATGCCGGCTATTGGCCGGAAACGGCCCGGGCTCCCTTCAGCTTGCATAGCTGGAATAGAGCCCGGGCTTCTGGTCTCGTGCGGGAAGAGACCAGTTGTTTTAGTTGTAGCGGTACATCTTCTTTTCGGAGAACCACTTGCCCTGGCGGGTTTCGGTCGTGGACCCCGCCTTGTCGGCTTCCGCGAAGAGCTTGTGCGCCTCTTTCGACCGGCCCGTGTGATACAGCGCCCAGGCCCGAAGCAGTTTTGCCTTGCGGCTTTCGCGCCCGCTCATTGCGTTTCTTTCAAGGTACGGCAGAGCGCCTGCATAATCTCCGGTGCTGATCTCCTGTTCGGCAGAGCGCAGGTAGGAAGACCCGGAGGAGCGCGATCCGCCAGAGGAGCGGCTGCGTTCTTCGGAAGCGGACGCAAGCTGTGCGCCGCCGAGGGTCTTGATCGCCGGGAATTTGGTTGACCATTGCGCGATCAACTGTCGTTCGCGGGCTTTCTGCTTCTTGCGCTGAGCAACCACGATCTGGCCGACGGCCGCGGATTCGTTCGGCTGGAACTCCATCGATTTGGCAAACCAGATTTCAGCTTCATCGAGTTCAAGCATGTTGTAGAAGTGCCAGCCGAACACCTGGGCGGCAATCGGCGATTGCGCATCCTGGACGACGTTCGCAAATCTCGACAGGCGCTTGAAATCCATCTCGGTGCCATAGCCTTCCAGAAGCTGGATCGAAACGACTTCCAGATATGCCTTGAGGATGAGCGGATCCTTGCGCCGGTTCTTGTAGGCAAGTTCCTCGGCTTCCTCGTATTCGCCATCTTCCTTCATGGAGACGACCATACCTTCGATGGCCTTTGGCGAGGGGCGAAGCTTGTAGGCTGTCTGGAACCATTTGGTGGCGGTCTTGAACTCTTCGCGGGAATAGTAATACCAGCCAAGAAGTTCGGCATCGTTCGGGTTCTGGAGTTTTGCAGCCGAATTGGCGAGTGCGTCCAGATCCGATTTGTCGACCAGCATGGCGGGATCGGTGGCGCCTTCGCCAACTTCACCACGCAACAGGTCCAGGTAGATTTCGTTGAATTCCGAGCGGCCGTCCAATCCGGTTCTGCCGTAGGCGACAAGCTGCTCCACCGCGTTGCGCGGCAGCACTTCGGCAGCCTTTTGCACGGTGGCCTTGCGTTCGTCCTCATTGGCGCAGTTGGCAAGGATGTACTTGTAGGCTTCGAGCGCCTTGACGTCCTGACCGGTCTCGTTGAGAGCCCTGGCTGTCCGCCAGATAATGTCGATTTCCTGGCAGGTCAGAAGATCGGAGTTCTTCACCGCGATCTTGATGACCTCCTGGGCGTTGCCCAGTTCGGACGCCTGAATGAGGGTCTTTCGCGCTTCGGCATTGATGATCTGTCGGCGCAATTCGGCTGAAGGCTCATAACCCGGGTAGAGATTTATGTATTCCCGGATCTTGGCGTAGAGCTCCTGGGTCCGGCCGGTGGCGAAGAGATCCCAGAGCGGCTGTTCGTTCACCTCGATCCGGTTGCGGTCGTAGATGTTTTCCGGCGGTTGCCAGTCCGGATGAAGAGACTTCAGCCGCTTGATTTCGGCAGACACACGGCCGATCTCACCGTTCTGTGCGTAGTAGCGCAGAGCCGTTTCATCGACCTTGGCAGTCGCGGGGGCTGCCGGGGCGGCGGACTGTGCAGCCCCTGGCTGGGTGACCGAAAGCGCGAAAGGCGAAACATTGGCCTGCTGGACCGGCAAAACACCGGTTTCAGGTGCCTGCAGGACAAACGGAGAGCCGCCGGGCAGTTGTTGTTGCGGCGCGGCTTCCCACGGAGCGGACTGCGCCAGGGAACCGTTGGTCGCAAACGCCAGCGCGAAGGAGGCAATTACCATTCTGGTGAAAGACATTGCGGATACCTCTCTGCAATTGCGAGAATCGTGAAGATCTGAAGTGTTGTGGAGTAATAGTCGTCTGTGCCGATCTGCAGCAGTTCGGACGGGAATGGCTCGGCCTTGTCCATACATCTGGTCAGGGCGGCAATTGCGCGAAAACCGATGCCGCCCATGACACTCTTCGGCTCGCCCGTGACGATCTGCGTAACCGATGGGCCGCGGGGATCGGCAAAGCCGCGTAGTGTTGAAAAATCCGCCGCCTTTTTCACGCGCAGGGCATTTCTGGACAGCGCGAGATAGAGCGGAACCCGGATGGCATTGTAGCCGAATTCAGGTGTGAACTTATCTGAAGGAACCAGCTTGAGACCGCCGATATCGACCCAATCCGGTGGCAGGTAGCTTGGAGCCCTCTGGGAAAGGTCCAGGACGTCCTCTCCGACAACCGCAACCTCGCCCCAGTTCGCGGACGTATCGAATTCGGCAATGGTTTCCAGGGCCGGATAGACCCAGTAGGACGGGTTGACCGTGACGGTCTGATGATCGCCGGAGACGAACCCTTCACTGCCGGGAACAAGAACCGGTCCGAGGGCGGTTTGCTGAAGGAGCGTTGCCGCGATATCCGCCAGAACGACCTTTGCCGAGGCAAGGTCTTCAGGGTCTCCCCAGCTCTTGTAGGCCTCGATCAGCGCCCAGGCGATCAGCAGGTCCCCGTCCGTCGCGTTGTTGGTGTCGGCGACATTGGGACCTTCCGGCGTGTGCAGCACCTTCCAGGCAAACAGGTGATCCTTGCGCACCTGCAGGTTCTCGTAGGTGTAGTCGCGGATCAGCTTGAAGGTCTCGCGGTCATCCACCGCGACGGCCAGAACCATGCCGTAGCCCTGGCCTTCGCTGTGACTGATGCCTTCATTGGCATCGTCAATGACGGCTCCTTCCGGGGTCATGTGGCGGCTCGTATAGTCCCGCCACGCCGACCCCAGCCAGAGCGACACGGCTTCCTTGCTGCGCGCGCTGGCGCCGAACACCGGTTCGGCGTGAGCGGGAGCAAGCGACAGGAAAAGTGCCATGCCGGTTGTCATGCAAAGCCTCAGCATGTCAGCGTCCGGACCGTTTGAGGGAGACGTAGTAGCTGAAGCCGAGGATCAGGCAGAACGCCAGCATGAACACGACGAAGTCGAGCATGTTGTGCGAGACCAATCCTGCCACGACGAGCCGGCTGTTCCTGAACTCGGACGGGTTTGCCAGCGAGGCAAAGTAGTTCGGATCGGACAGGCGTTCGGACGCAAACCGGTTGGTGGTCGCGTTATAGAGCGACGTGTCGCCGGTGAGCCAGGCAAGCCTGCCTTCGCGCAGCATCGTTTCCGTACTGGCCTTGATGTCGTCACTCGTCAGGCCGGTCACGACGGTCCAGGTGTCCTGCTTGACCGGGGCTCCCATGAAGGCAACCCAGCTTTCCTTGGATGTCAGCGTCTTGGTTCGTTGTGCGATCAGGATGCTGTTGCCCTGCAGCGCGAAGCTGCGGTCGGACGGAACTTCGGAATTGAGCTTGAAGCCGACGCTGCGCCAGGCGGATCCGGCGTATCGCTGGATGCTTGCCATCAGGCTGGTGTCGTTTTCGTCAACAGACTTCAGCCCGAAAAAGCGGCCCACCTGACTGCGCGAGCCCTGCGTTCTTTCCGGGTCGAGCGTGTCCAGATAGGCTTCCTTGGCCATGCCCGACAGGCGATTGACCGGGGCAACAATCAGCCCCGGCTGATTGCCGACCGAGGCGGAGGCCGTCGTGATGGCGATCGGCCGGACCTGCTGTGTGATTGCTGCCGTTGCCACGGCAAGCTGTGCAGCGGCCTCCAGGCTTTTCGGGTCGTCGGCAAGCACCTGAATGGTGGTCGGCCGGTTTTCTGCAGGATTTTTCGGCAGAAGGTCGGAAGGAGACAGGCTCGGTGTCACGCGCATTCTGGCAAGTGCATCGAACTCGATCGTCGATGTGTCCGCATCAAGCGACAGCCGGTCGCCGTTGAGGCCGGTCGCGACGTCGCAGCTGGCATCATCTTCAGTCAGGGAAGAGACTTCGATGCGCAGGTCGTTGAAGCCGGGCGAGAAGCCGCCAAGCGGGATATCGAGTGGATTGCGGGATGAAATGCCGTCACGCGTCAGTTCCGCAGACGCAAGTGCGGCACCATTGGCGAAGACCTGCAGCCGGTTGGCATTGGACAGGTTTGCCAGCGCATCGATGTTCAGGCTGAGTTTGGCCTTGCCATAGTCTCCGACGAAGTAGTCGTCCGGCAGGCGGATCGAGAAGTCCTGCCGGAGAAGCCGGCCGTCAAAGCGTTTGCTGCTGACGCCGATCTTTGCCAGGGAAACCGTTTCGCCGGGTTCGATCTCGTAACCGAACTTGTTTTCGAATGCAGCAATACCCCGGCGGCTTCCCAGCATCGGCTTGGCCTGCAGGGCCTGTTTGAAGGCCTCGATGGACTTGTCCAGAGCCGGGCGGTTCTCTGCCGCGAGAAACAGGGAAACCCTGCCCGTATCCGGCCGGTGGACGATAGCAAGGCCGGGGATTTCCGAGCCCGTGTCGCCAACGGCAAAGCCTGCGTGCGAAAGCTCGGCCCGAGTGCCGACTATGATATCCAGGCCGGCATCGTTGCCCGGCTCGTTCCTGATCTGGATGTCCGGGTTATGGTATTTCCCGAAAGCCGCGACAGTCTGTGCAACTGCCAGGGCCCGGTCCAGATTCCCGGCGCTCGCCGTACCAAGTTGCAGCAGGCGCATGTTGGTGGCGCCGCTCTTGTCGTTCGGGACCGCGCGCAGCAGTTCAAGGCTGGCCGACACCTTCGGTGTGTTGTCCGGGCCCGGATCGAACACGATACCCGTGTTTGCCGGGTTCAGCACCGTCCACAGTTCATAGGTGGCGGGGATCGTGCAGTCCACACGGTGCTTGTGTTTCGCGATAAACCGGATTTCGTTGAACCCCTCGACCATCAGTCCGGGAGGGAGATCGAAGCTGCGCATGGAGCTTTGAGCGCCTGCGTTGAGTTCAATGTCGCCAACGGGCTGACCGTTGACCATGATGCTCATGCTGGAATGTTCCGGGGCGGTCGAGACCGCGGTCAGGTAGTCCACCTGCAGCTTGCGATAGAGAAGGACCTCGTCCCGCGGAGCGTAGACGGCAAGCCGGATTTCTGCCTGTTCGCCTTCCATCCGGAGCTGGTCGGCGGTTGCCGTCAGTCGGCGGATGGTGCTGCGGTCTTCGGTCTTGGTGTCGAGCACCGATACGTCGAGCTGCTGGGCAACTGCCGAAACAGGCAGAGCAATCAAGGTTGAGGCGACAAGCGCTGCCTTGAGGCAGGTTGCGGCTTTGAGGTGATACAGAGTTTTCATTGCTTCAATCCTCATTCTGCAGGTGCGAGGACGGATTCAGGCAGGTCCTGTTCGACAGGTGCCGGCTTGCGTTTCAGGCCGGACCGCAGAGCTGTCATGAGGCCGAGGACCGGGACGCGAATGCCGTAGTAAAGTGCCCATCTGGTCAGGCGCATCATGCCCGCGACGACCGAGGATCCCGTCAGCTTCCTGTTGTGCAGGGCTCTCGGTATTGTCAGGTCGGCAAACATCACGTCGCTGGAAACGATTGCTCGCGTTGCGACGGTGTCGAGATAGGCGGCGCCGATCAGAATTCCCTTCGAGCCGGCCCGCTGGGAGGCGACACGAATGTTGATGCCTGTTTCGGCAAGCGCGGCGTCAGGTTCCGGCGTCGCATCGGCTGACCGGTCCAGTGATTGACGGGGATGGAATGTCAGGTGGCCGTTGTCGCCGAGCACGTTCCCCCAAGCTGGTGCTCTTTCAAGTTGAAGGAGCAGGCCGTTGGTGTTGGATTCCACCAGATTGACCGGGATGGTCTCGTCACGAAGGCGGAGCGTCGCCTTGCGATGGACCCGGATACGCGGTGCGGTTCTGACTTCTTTCCGTTCCAGGATGGCGCCAAGGGCTGCACCGGCAATGATCAGGTTGAAGACATGCCAGATGCCGACAACACCAAGCAGGGCAGTCTGGCCGGTGTCGTTCTGCAGGCGCCAGGCCAGCACGCCGGTCGTGAGGAGCATGACCGCGAAGACGATGATGTAGGGCCATGCGATGACCGACAGCTGTTCTTCTTCGAGTGTTTCACCCTTGGTCGTGACGTTGAACTTCGGCGCACGCGGGTTCATCAGCACGGAGAAGATCGCCGGGAACAGGTAGATTGACTGGATGTACTCGTAGAGTTCGGAGATCCAGGGCCACCTGAGCTTGCCATAGAGGCCGGACTGGATCGTTACCACCGCAAGGATGTAGGTCATCGTGTAGGCCAGGAATTCCTGCGGCGAGGCGATGTAGATCTTCATGTTGAAGAGGATGAACATCAGTGGCGCCAGCAGGAACACCAGCCGCGGGAACGGGAACAGCCAGAACATGGCGCTGGACATGTAGGCGACGCGCTGCATGAAGCTCAGGCCCGGCTTGAACATCGGGTTCTTGAGCATGAGGATCTGCAGCATGCCCCGGCACCAGCGGGACCGCTGGCCGATGAACGAGGCGAGAGTGTCAGGCTGCAGGCCGGCGATCATCGGACGATCGACATAGGCGCTCTTCCAGCCGCGCGAATGCAGCTCGAGAGCGGTTTCGCAGTCTTCCGTGATCGAGACGCCCGAGAAACCGCCGACTTCATTGAGGGCTGCACGCCGCAGGACGGCGCCGGAGCCGCAGAAGAAGGTGGCGTCCCATTTGTCGAGGCCCTTCTGGATCATGCCGTAGAACATGTCGTTCTCCGAGGGCATGATGTTGTAGGTGCGCAGATTGCGCTCGATCGGATCCGGATTGAGGAAGAAGTGCGGTGTCTGAACCAGGAACAGTTCGGGATCCTTGAAGTAGGCGACGGTTTCGCGCAGGAACTCCCGTGCCGGTGCGTGATCGGCGTCGAAGACCACCACGAGATCACCTTCCGACCGAGACAGGCCGTAGTTGAGGTTTCCGGCCTTGGCGTGTTCGTTGCGTTCACGAGCAAGATATGTCGCACCGAGATCTTCGCAGATCCGCTTGAATTCCTGGCTGCGCTCATAAGCGGCAAGGGCGGCCTTCTGGTCCGTGGAATTCAGCTTCTGAAGCGTGGCGCCATCGTCCAGAAGGAACACACGGAACTTGTCCTTCGGATAGTCCATGTTCTTGGCGGCGGCGATGGTGCAGGCGACGAGGCCCGGATCCTCGTTGTAGCTGGGAATGAACACGTCGACGGTCGGAGCATCGGCGTCGGAGTTCTGCACCTTGCGGGGACGCTCATAACGGTCGGAGACGATGAGCGCCGACAGGAAGAACATCAAGATGCAGAAGAGCTCTGCAACAAGCAGCAGGACGCCGGGAACGAAATCGTAAAAGTTCTCGATCGGCGGAACCGTCTGTGTCACGCGCCAGTAAACGTAACGGCCGACGAGCAACCCTCCGAGCGTCAGAAACGTGACGCGTCCCAGAGTGCCCGGCAAGACCTTCGTGAATTGCATGGCGACCAGAACGAAGAGGCCGAGAAAGAGTTGAACTTCAACCGAAAGCGGCAGCGTGACGATGAAAAATGTAGCGATGGTCGCTATCGTCGCGAATACGTATAAAAGTAAGTTCAGCATAGCCTAAGTTCCTGTACTTTGTACGTTATTGGTCTGGTGCTATTTGAATTGCTTTTGTCACCGAGTTGACGAGCTCTATTTGTGAGCTTGTTGCGGTTCTTTGCTGTGCCATCGCAAGGTGATTTCTTGCGGTGTTGTAGCTGATCCCGATTTCCTCGGCGGCTTGTCTTACGGTTTTGCCGTCTATTATTTTCTTGATGATGCGCGCCTGCTGATGCGTGACCCCGGTGGCGGCTTTGATCGTCTCGGCGCTTACCTCGTTGGAGGCGGTGTCCGCGGTGATCAGGACCTTCTTGCGGAAATAGGATCTGACGGGATCCCGGGTTTCCTCGTCGGACACCTGGGACGGGATGGCCTCCACAAAGTAGCGGGGGCCACCGGCAATGCTCATGACCCGTGCCCGTTCCTGCCGAGTTGATCCGGTGTTTGCCGGGGCATCGACGGGCAAGTCGCGAGAGTTGCGGGCAAAGAACGGTGCCAGGCTCAAAGGTGCCTGGATCCTGCCGTCGATGAGGCGAAGATCGCCGCCTTTCTGCAGCACCTTTTCCATCGCCGGGTTTTTGACAAGGACTGAGCCGTTGCCGAAGAACACAAGCGCTGGAGACTTGATGTGTTTGATCCAGTATTGCGCGCTTGTCAGTTCAGTGCGGTTCCGCCCGTAAACGAGATCCTCGGCATAGGCCTCGAAGCCGCCGAAGATGTCATCCGCATAAGCAACAACACCTTGGAAAAGACTGTCTGAAAAGCCGACTGGAACGTGGGCGGCAAGATAGAGCTGCAAACCCATTCCCAATTCGACCATGAGAACAGCCGCACGGTTGGTTTCAAGGGTTGTATCGCGCGACAAACCATCGGGTGTTGTTGCGGTGCAATGCAGGATCTCGGTGTCGTGTGTAACGGGGGTGCAGGAGTTGGCTTTTACTTGGGAGAACGTGTCTATTTCGTTCCCGAGAAGATGTTCAGCTTCCCAGGCTTGACGATTGTCATCAATTGTATAGCAAATCTCGATCTTCTTCCTTCTTGCATCCAGAACAAAGATGCTGAAGAGAAGAAATTCAAAGCGTTTGGCCAGTGCATAAGGAAAGTCTAAATTGCTTCGGTTGCGGCGTTCTTTTGTCTGGCCACCGTATAAAACACTTTCGTTAAAGTCCCTTCCTGCAAAATACATTTTTTGCTCCCAGGTAGAAATGGATTTTATTCGTGGTGACGATCTAAGTTCTGGCTCGTTTCATTCTCTGAAATTGAATTTTATCTAAATCGATCGATTGGTTTCTTAGGGGGTTAATAAATTATTAAACCTTTTATACCGGAAACTTCATGCCGTTGCTCTAGTGCAATTGCATCAATTTTAAAGCAACTACAGTCTTGGTTAATTTATAACTCTAAGATAATTATAGAATATTCTTCAGTATTAAATGAGATATATCGATGAATACATTAAGATCATCGGGTTGTGTTCAGGAGATGGTTTTCGTTGAATTTGAAAAATGCAAGTCAAGGTGGTGTGCTTGCGTGTATTGTTGCGCTGCAGCATTTGTCGTGTTTTTCGATTTTTACTGTTTGCGTCGAAATGTCTCGAGGCGATGTCGCGAAATTCCCGGTGAAATCTGTTTGAGATAAAATTTTGTCTTGTTTGATTTAACTATTCAGATTGCCGACAAATTAGGCGGACTTGGCTAATTTGAGTTCAGGCTCGAGAATTGAGCGTTTTGCCTGCCTGAATTTGTGATCGAATTTTTCGAAACTTGATACGCGGCGGCCAGAAATGTCGCGCAGCGGTTGAAAACGTTAGGGAAATTCGACCTCAAATTGGCGGGCAGCTTGCTGTTGGGACAAACAAAAGAGCCAGGGCGCGCAAATCCCGTTGGCTGTTTGCGCGCCGCGTGCTGGTCTTCTGATGGCAAGTGGCCTTTAGAGGATCCGAAGCCCTCGAGGTCTTGAGAGGGCTTCAGGGCAACGTGGTGGTGCCGGCCGTTGAGGCTTGCGTGTTACTGAGATGCTTCCGAGGGATTAGCCGGAAACGGCTTTCAGTCCGGTCTCGACCGCCGACAGGATTTTCGTCACGTTGTCCGAGTTCACGATCAGCGGCGGCGAGAAGATGGCATTGTTTCCGGAGACCCGGATCATGACGCCGTCCTCATAGGCGGCCTGCTGCAGTTTCAGCGGGGCATCCTTTGCCGAAGGTTTCTTGCTGGCGCGGTCGGAGACGAGTTCGATGGCGCACATCAGTCCTTCGCCGCGCACGTCGCCGATCACCTCGAAACGTTCCTGGAGCCCCTTCAGGCCACCAAGAAGTTCCTTGCCGCGTACGGCGGCGTTTTCATGGACCTTCAAACGTCGGATCTCTGCGAGGGCAGCCAGCGCGGCTGCCGCGCCGACAGGGTGGCCGGAATAGGTGTAGCCGGTATCGATGGACGCGATCCCGCTGGTGTCGTTTTCAAAGACTTCGGCCACATACCCGGCGATCATCACCGCGCCGAACGGGAAATAGCCGTTTGTGATGGCTTTTGCCGTGCACATGAAGTCCGGCTGGACGCCCCAGTGGCGTGCACCGCTCTCGCTGCCGGTGCGACCGAAGGCGGTGATGACCTCGTCGGAGATCAGCAGGATGCCGTTGCGGTCACAGATCTCGCGCACCATCGGCATGAAGCTCGGATGGGGAGGCATGACACCACCGGCGCCGAGGACGGGCTCCATGATGAAGGCGGCAATGGTGCCGGCTCCCTGGAAGGCGATCTCGTCTTCGAGGGCGGCTGCGCAGAGCTGGGCAAGTTTCGCCGGATCGCTCTCGTTGAACGGGTTGCGGTAGGTGTAGGGAGCCGGAATGTGGAAACAGCCCGGCAGCAGAGGCTCGTAAGCGTTGCGGAACTTGCCGTTGCCGTTGACGCTGGCGCCGCCGAAATGGGTGCCGTGATAGCCTTTCTTAAGGCTGAGAAACTTGGTGCGGCCCGCTTCGCCGCGAATGCGGTGATACTGGCGGGCGAGCTTGAGGGCGACTTCGACCGAATCCGAGCCGCCGGAGGTGAAGAAGGCGCGCGTCAGCCCGTCCGGGGCGAAGAAATCGGCAAGTTCGTAGGAAAGCTCGATCACCTTGTCGTTCGATGTGCCGCGAAAGATCGAGTAATAGGGCAGGGCGTTCAGCTGGTCGGAGATTGCCTGTTTCACCGGTTCGCAGGAGTAGCCGAGGTTGACGTTCCACAGCCCGCCGACGGCATCAAGAACTTCGTGACCGTCAACATCAGTGATGAAAACATCGCGACCACCTGTCAGGATCGTCGGCAGATTGGTCTGGCTGTCGGCCGGATGAGCCATCGGATGCCAGACATGGCGGGCGTTGTTTTCCTTCAGGAAGTTGGAATCCTTCATGTCATGTCTCCTTGGAGTAAACTTGGCAGGCCGAGCAACGAAAGTGCCTGGTCATAGGAAGATCGGGGGGAAAGAACGTCGAAGTGAACCGTCTGCAGACCGGCCGTCTCCGCGCCGCGAATGTTGCGCAGCTGATCGTCGACAAAGACGCAGGCGGATGCGGGCAGGCCGAGTTCGTCCAGGCACAGCTGATAAGCACGCGGATCCGGCTTCAGGATCCTGGTGTAGGTGGCATCGACGATGACGTCGAAATCATCCAGAAAAGCGAGCTTTTTCCTGAAGTCCGCACCGTAGAAAAGGTCCAGCTCATTGGACAGGATCGCAAGCTTGCAGTCTGCCTGCCGGGCAATGTCGATTGCGGCCAGGGCTTCCGGGCGCATGACGGCATCGGGATCAGCGCCGCGCGCAGCCTTCACGAACTGGGCCATTTCCGTCCACTCGTTGCCGGTCAATTCGGCAATTTCCTGCGTGCGCCGGTGCCAGTAGTCGCGTTCGGAAATCTCGTCCCGCTGCATTGCCTGCCAAAGACTGTCGGTTGCCGGATCAAACGGGCCGCGCCAGGTCAGGGTGCCGGGGGCGAGCCCGAGAGCCTGTTCGGTCAGGTTGTGGGTCTCGAAAATCGTGCGAGTGACAACCCCGCCGAAATCGAGCACCAGAGCCTTCGTGTCATGCGGCATCGCGCCAGATCCTTCTCAAATCGACCGGGACAACGCCGCCGAGTTTTTCAGTGACTTCCGTCGCCGCGATCGGCAGGGAAATTCGGATTTTTGCTTTCAGCTCATCGGTCATGCGAACGGTGGGGGCGGCAACGGCAATGGTGCCGACTGCCTCGGGCAAGTCGCCGAAGATCGGCGAGGCAAAGGAAGAGACGTGCTCTTCAAATCCCTGGTCGATAAAGGCAATACCGTCGTTTCGAACCTGTTCGACTGTCTGTTTCAATAGCTCGGTATCGGTGATCGTGTAGCCGGTGGAGGGTTTGAGCTTCGTCTTCAGAAGCTTCGGCAGCAGATCGATCGGACCGAAGGCCAGCATGGCGAGACCGGAGGCAGTTGCGTGCAGCGGCAGCAATTCAGCTTCGTCGAAATAGACCCGCGTGCCGTGAATGAGTGCGTCATGATGATAGAGCGGTGACAGGTGATTGCCCTCCCGCAAGGAGACATGAACCAGCTCCCCGAGTTCTCCAGCCAACTGTTCCACCAGTGGAGCGACAAGCCTTCTTGCCGGGAACAGTCGTTCGCGGACTGCCGCAAGACGCAGGATGGCCGGCCCCAGGCGATAGCCTTTGGTGCCCGGGTTCTGCTCCAGAAAACCGTTGGCTGTGAGTTCGGTCAGATGCCGGTGAACCGTTGCCTTGTCCTGGCCCGAAAGGTTGCGGAACTCGGTCAGGCCGATTTCCGAACGGCTGGCGGAAAAGTGGTTCAGCAGGCTCAGCGCTTTTGTGATCGTGCCCATGCTTCAGCAGTTCCTTTCCCGCAGGCGCCGGATTGAAGCTCCGGCATTTGACGGGACGATGTTGACATGTAGTTTCATTTGAAACAATATATTTTTAAACCGATGGTTTGTTATTTGAACCGTTTTGCGAGGTAAACAAAAGGGTCAGCGCTTCGATTGAAGGTTGACATCTCATTATTTAAGATCACAATAATTAACAAAGCAAAT
This sequence comes from Labrenzia sp. PO1, assembly GCF_012273635.1. Classification (NCBI taxonomy): domain Bacteria; kingdom Pseudomonadati; phylum Pseudomonadota; class Alphaproteobacteria; order Hyphomicrobiales; family Stappiaceae; genus Labrenzia; species Labrenzia sp. PO1. The sequence goes on along the minus strand of NZ_JAAXCR010000001.1, from coordinate 1,113,685 downwards.
AAAAAATGACCAAGACCGGCGCAAAGTCCGGCTGTCACCTGACCAGAAAAGGGACTGTTGAAATGAAGAAGCAAGTGATCGCCCTGACGGCCGCGACATTGATGTCGGCAACGGCCGCTCTGGCTGAATATCCGGAAAAGCCTGTATCGTTCATCGTTCCGTGGCCTCCGGGCGACCTGGAAGACGTGCTGACCCGTCTGATCGCGGACAAGTTCCAGGAAATGTACGGCGTGCCGGCAGCGGTCGTGAACAAGCCGGGTGGCGGCGGTGGTCCGTTCCCTGGTGCAGTGGAAGTCGCGACAGCGCCTGCCGACGGTTATACGGTCGGCTCTTTCGTTACCGACGTGCCGATTGGTGGTCCGCAGATCGGAATTCCCGAACTTTCGCCGAACCCGTTCGAGCCGATCGGCATTTTCATGACCTATCCGTTCGTGATTGCCGCTGGCGCAGACGCGCCCTACGCCACGTGGGCGGAGCTGGCTGATTACGCCAAGGAAAACGAGATCGCTCTCGGCCATTTCGGTTCGTTCCTGCCGCCCACCCAGATCACCTTCGCTGCCGCCAAGACCTCCGGCTTCGACTTTGCCAGCGAAGCAGCTTTTGACGAGCTGAACTGCAACACGCTGGCCTCCGGCGATGTCGACGTCATCAACACGACACTGCAGCAGATCCAGCCGTGCCTCGGCGAGGTCAAGATCCTGGCCAGCATCGGCAAGGAACGGACGTCCCTGACGCCGAACGTACAGACCATGCAGGAAATCAACCCGGATCTGTCGGTTGCGCTGTGGAATGGGCTGTTCGTTCACAAGGACGTTCCCGAAGATGCACGGATCAAGATTTCCGAAGCTGCGCAAGCTGCGCTCAAGTCGCCGCAGGCGCTCGAGCTGATCGGCCAGACCGGCGTCCTGATCTACTGGCAGGACCCGGTTCAGTCCGAACAGCAGATCGAGGCTGATGCGGCGGCGCTTCAGAAAATCTCCGAGCTGATCGAACAATAAGGCGACTATTTCGGCCGGCGCATCTCGCGCCGGCCGGTTGCTTTCGGGTTCCAAGGAGGGTTCGGCTTGGCGCGCATCAAGACGCTGCAGGAACTGTTCAAACGCTATCGCCGGCCCGGCGACATCGTGTTTGCAATCCTGTTCCTGGCATTTTCCCTATTTCTTCTGTCGCAGATCCCGGGTGAGACGGTCTGGGCCAAGCGGACCAAGTGGTTTGCACAGCCAAGGTTCTGGCCCACAGTCGCTATCGGCGGCATGGTGCTGTTCGCCAGCCTGCATTTCATAGGCTCGCTTTGCTCCAAGCGCATTCCGGGTCGATGGCGCGAGGTCGGCTTCTGGCTGAAGTCGTTCGAGTTCGTGGCCTATTTCCTGATCTACGTGCTCCTGGTGCCGCAAATCGGCTACCTGCCGGCGACACTCGCCTTCACCTTGTTTCTGTGTGTCCGGATTGGCGAGGCAACGCCTCTCAACCTGGGTGCCGCGGTTGCCTTCAGCATTTCTGTGGTGGTGATCTTCCGCGCGTTTTTGCAGGTCAAGGTTCCCGCAGGCCACATCTACGAGGCGCTGCCTGACGGCATCCGCGCCTTTGCCCTGACCTATCTGTGAGGCGAGAATGGAACTGATCCTCTCCAGCCTGTCCATGCTTGCCCAATGGGACGTTCTTGCGGCCCTGGTGATCGGCTCCATCGGTGGTGTCATCATCGGCGCAATTCCTGGTGTCGGAGCTGCCGTCGCCATCGCAATCCTGCTGCCGGCAACCTTTTCCTTCGAGCCTATCGTCGGCTTGACGCTGCTGCTCGGCGTCTATGGCTCATCCATGTATGGCGGCGCCATTCCGGCGGTGCTGATCAACACACCGGGTACGGCGGTCAATGCGCTGACCACCTATGACGGCTATCCCATGACCAAGAAGGGGCAGGGGCATCGGGCGCTGTCGCTCGCCTATTCGGCTTCTTTCTTCGGCGGCATGTTCTCGATCCTGTGCCTGATCGTCCTCTCGCCGGTTCTGGCGATGATCGCACCGCATTTCGGCAGCCGCGAGATCTTCCTGGCCGCGTTGATGGGCATCATCCTGGTTGTGGTTGCGCACCGCGGACAGGTTTTTGCCGCCGGCATGCTGGCCTGTTTCGGCATCTTCCTGAGCACCATCGGCCTGGAGCCTGCCAAATACACGAAGCGCTTCACCTTCGACCAGAGCTGGCTCACCTCCGGTGTCGATCTCATCGTGGTGGTGCTCGGTCTCTTTGCGATCTCGCAAGCGTTGCTGCTGCTGGTCGACAAGGAACATCAACCCGGATCGGCCAAGGTCGAGGGCAACCTCTTTGCCGGGCTCAAGGAGCTGTTCGCGTTCAAACGGGTGGCGACCGTTTCTTCCGGCTTCGGTGTTCTCATGGGCATGATCCCCGGCGTGGGTGAATTCACTGCCCAGTTCCTGTCCTACACCTATGCGCAGAAATCCTCGAAGGACCCGGACCTTTTCGGCAAGGGATCACCGGAAGGGCTGATCGCTTCGGAAGCTGCCAACAATGCGGTTCCCGGTGCGGCGATGATCCCTTTGCTTGCTCTCGGCATTCCGGGAGAAGCGCTGACGGCAATGATGCTGTCGGTATTCTATGTTCATAACGTCATCCCGGGGCCTCAGCTGTTCCAGGGGCAACTCGACTTTGTGGTCGCGCTCTATCTGGCGCTGATCCTCCTGAATATCATCGTCCTGGTCTTCCTCCTGTCCTCCACGGGGCTGCTGCTCAAGATCATTCAGATCCCGACGCGTTTCCTGGGCGTGATGATCATGACGCTGTCCTTTGTCGGCGTGTTCTCGCTGCGCAACTCGGTGACCGACTGCGCGATTGCCGCCGGCTTCGGCGTCTTCGGCCTGGTGCTGAAGCGTCTCAACCTGCCCATTGTGCCGATCATCCTCGGCATGGTGCTTGGCGGGATCATGGAGGTGAAGCTTCGCAGCGCCATGGCGCGGGTGAATTCCCCGCTCGATTTCATCGACAGGCCGATCGCCGCAATCCTCTTCACAGCGATCATTCTCATTCTCGTCCTGCACGTACGTACGGTCATTCGCGAGCAAAAGGCGCGACGGGATCGCGAAGAGGACACTTCCGAAACCTCAACCCAGCAAGGGTAGGAACCAAGATGCTTGACCAGGCCGCAATCGACGTTTTGCGCAACCAGCCCGTTGCCGAGCAGGGGCATTTTGTAAACGGCGCCTTTGCCGCGTCCCGGGAGGGGGCGACGCTGGAGGTGCTTTCCCCCATTGACGGAAAAACGCTGACAAGGATCGCAAGCGGAACGGCCGCCGATGTGAGACTTGCTGTTGAGGGCGCGCGCAAGGCGTTCGAGGATGGCCGCTGGTCGAAAGCCGCCCCGGCCCACCGCAAGAAGGTATTGTTGAAGCTGGCGGATCTGATCGAGACGAAAGCGCTTGAGCTTGCGGTTCTCGGCGTGCGCGACAACGGCACCGAGATCAACATGGCCTTCAAGGCCGAGGCTTTGTCCGCGGCCGGGACCTTCCGGTACTACGCCGAAGCACTCGACAAGATCTATGGCGAGATCGCGCCGACGGCAGACAATGTGCTGGGGCTTGTCCACCGGGCACCGGTCGGTGTCGTGGGGGCCATCGTTCCCTGGAACTTCCCGCTGATGATCGGCGCCTGGAAGATTGCTCCGGCGCTCGCCATGGGGAACTCCATCGTGCTGAAACCGGCGGAATCAGCCTCGCTCAGCCTGCTCAGGATTGCCGAACTGGCGTCGGAGGCAGGAGTTCCGGACGGTGTCTTCAACGTCGTGACCGGCCCCGGCGCCGTGGTCGGCGAAGCCCTGGCCCTGTCCATGGACGTCGACATCCTGGTCTTCACCGGTTCCGGTGCGACAGGGCGGCGGCTTCTTGAATATTCCGCCAGATCCAACCTGAAGCGCTGTTATCTGGAGCTGGGCGGCAAGTCCCCCAACATCGTCTTCAATGATGCGGCTGATCTGGCGAAAGCTGCCAAGGTGTCGGCGGCGGGGATCTTCCGCAATTCCGGCCAGGTCTGTGTCGCCGGTTCGCGCCTCCTGGTGCAGGAGGACATTCACGACGATTTCGTTGCCGCGATCTGCCGGGAAGCCGAAGCTTTCAAGGTGGGCGATCCGCTGGATCTTTCCAGCCAGATCGGCGCGGTTCACTCGCTGACCCAGCTGGAAGCCGACCTGAAATTCGTGGAGGCCGCGGAAGCCGAAGGTGCCGAGCGCCGCACCGGCGGTGAGCGGATCCTGACCGAGACCGGCGGCTACTACATGGCTCCAACCGTCATGAGCGGGGTCAAGCCGAGCGATACGATTGCCCGGAAGGAAGTGTTCGGGCCCGTACTGGCCGTAACCGCCTTCAAGGACGAGGAAGAGGCCATCCGGATCGCCAACGACACCGAATATGGTCTCGCCGCCGGTATCTGGACGTCCGATCTCGGCCGGGCGCACCGGATGATTTCCGGAGTCCGCTCCGGTGTCATCCATGTGAACACCTATGGCGGCTCGGACATGACCGTCCCGCTCGGGGGGATGAAGCAGTCCGGCAACGGCCACGACAAGTCGCTGCACGCGCTCGACAAGTATGTCGACCTGAAGACAGCCTGGATCCAGCTCTGAGGATATCCATGACCAAGACAATCCTGTCCATCGGGACCTACGACACCAAGAATGCCGAACTGGAATTCATTGAGCAGACCATACGCGATCAGGGTGGCGAGGTGCTGACGATGGATGTCAGCGTGCTGGGTGATCCTGCGATGCCGACCGGCATTTCCAAGCATGAGGTCGCCAAGGCGGGCGGCATGTCCATTGAGGACGTGATTGCGCAAGGCGACGAGAACAAGGCTTTTCAGGTGATGGCGCAGGGTGCGGCAAAGCTTGTCGCCGACCTTTATGCGCAAGGCCGTATCGACGGCATGATCGCGCTTGGCGGAACCATGGGGACGGACCTGGCACTCGATTGTGCCCAGGCGCTGCCGATGGGCGTACCGAAATTCATCGTGTCCACGGTCAGCTTCTCGTCTCTGATCCCGCCGGAACGGCTGGCGCCCGATATCCAGATGATCCTGTGGGCCGGTGGCCTTTATGGCCTCAACGAAATCTGCAAGTCGTCGCTGGCGCAGGCAGCAGGCGCCGTGCTGGGTGCCGCCAGGGCCGCGCAGATGCCGGATCGCTCAAAGCCGCTGGTCGGCATGACATCGCTTGGCTCCAGTTGCCTGTCCTATATGAAGCTTCTGAAGCCGGCACTCGAAGACCGGGGGTATGAAGTCGCTGTCTTCCATTCCACCGGCATGGGCGGCATGGCTTTCGAAAGCCTGGCACGGGAAGGGGCGTTCTGCTGCGTCATGGATTTCTGCCTGCAGGAATTCGGCAATCTCCTGGCAGGGTCGCTAGTCAGCAGCGGGCCGGACCGGCTGCAGAATGCAGGCAGGCTGGGCACGCCGCAGATCGTGGCGCCGGGCGCGCTTGATCTGGTGGATTTTGCCGGCTGGCAGGAAATCCCGGCGCAATATGCCGACAGGCCGTTTCACGAGCACAATCGTCTGATCAAGAGCTCCGTCTTCAACCCGCAGGAGCGCCGTCAGTGGGCGAATGCACTCGCCGATCGGCTGGAGGCGGCCAAGGGGCCGACCCATTTCCTGTTGCCGCTTGGCGGTATCGAGGCCTGGGACAAGGAGGGCGAGGAAGCCCACGATCCGGAGGGGCTGGCGGCCTTCATCGACGAAGTCAGGACAGTCTTCCCGGGCCGTATCGAGACGACCGAGGTTTCGGCGCATATCAACGACAAGGCGTTTGCGGATGCTGTGCTTGGCGTTTTCGACAGATGGGTCGAAAAAGGGATTGTCATGCGGGGCGGTTAAGGCGGCCGCCGCGCGTGCCACGAAAGGAAAAAGCGCCGGCGAGCGGCGCTTTTTGGGGTCGTGAGATGGGGCTTTAGCTTGTTCTTGTGATCTGAGGTCAGCCCGTGGCAAGTCGTTGCCTGTCACGGGCCTTGGTCATCAGGACCGTGGTTTCTGGTTTTCCGGATCGTAGAGCGGCTGATAGCCGACACCGGCGACCTCGACCGGGTAGGTTTCCGAGAAATACTCGACATTCAGCTTGCGGCCGACCTGGCAGTACTCCTGCGGCAGGTAGGCAAGAGCGATGTTCTTGCCGATGGTCGGGCCATAGGCGACCGAGGTCGTGTAGGAAATACGGCCCAGGCTGTCGACCAGCGTCTTGCCCGTGTCCGGATCCTGCACCGGCATCGCGCCGACCGGGTAACGTTTGACACCGCTTGCATCTGTGTTTTCAAGCATCACCAGCGTGCAGAGCATGGCCGGCTGCTTGTCGCGCTCCCGGTACTCGACGTGCTTTGCCTTGCCGCGGAAATCCGCTTCCTTGACCTTCGGGCGGGCCAGATCAGCCTCCAGGAGGTTGTACTGGGTCAGAAGATCGGCGTTCTGCAGGCGCAGGGATTTTTCCATGCGGCGCGAGTTGGCGTAGGTTTCGACGCCGACCGCGATGACACCCGTGGACCGCAGAGCGTCCCAGACAGCCAGGCCGTCTTCGTACTTCATGTGCAGTTCCCAGCCCTGTTCACCGACATAGGACAGGCGCAGGGCCATGACGGACTTGCCGGCGATTTCGATCTGGCGGATGCCCGCGAAGGGGAAGTTTTCAGGATCGAGTGCTGCCGGATCGGCAACCACTTTCTTCAGGTTCTCACGGGCGTTCGGGCCCCAGATGCCGATGGTGGTGTACTGCTCGCTGACGTCGGTCACCGTGACGTCGAAGCCTTTGTCCTCGGCGATGCGCTTCACATAGTGATAGTCGCGCGGGCCGGCGTCCGCACCGTCGACGATGCGGCAGCGGTCTGCCATGCGGAAGACCGTGAGGTCGGCACGTACGTTGCCTTCGTCATCGAGGAAGTGGGTGTAGATACCCTTGCCGATGTTGGCATCGCCGCCGATCTTCGCGGCACACAGCCACTCCAGCAGTTCCACATGGTCCGGGCCTTCGACGTCGAACATGTAGAAGTGCGACAGGTTGATGATGCCGCAGTTCTCGCTGAGTTCGAGCTGCTCGGCGTTGGAGACGCGCCAGAAATGGCGGTTGTCCCATTCGTTTTCACGAACCGGAACCCGGTCGCCGTATTTTTCCAGCAGATGCTCGTTGGCGGCATACCCATGCGCGCGTTCCCAGCCGCCCAGTTCCATGAAGTGGCCGCCGAGTTCAACCTCGCGGTCGTAGAACGGGGACCGCTTGACGCTGCGGCTCGTCAGGTAAGGCTCACGCGGGTGGATCGCCGGGAAATAGATCTTCTGCGCAGCTTCGTAGCAGCGGTCCTCGATGTATTTCTCGGACAGCTGGTGGGAATAGAAGCGCGAATAGTCGATGGACGCATGGTCGATTTCAGTCCGGCCATCGGTGATCCAGTCAGCCAGCAGCTTGCCGTAGCCAGGTCCGTCCTTGACCCAGATCGCAACGCAGTACCACAGGCCGCGAACCTTCTGGCTTTCACCGCAGGAGGGGCCGCCGGCCGCGGAAACCTGCAGGAGGCCGTTGAAGGAATGGCCTTCGTTGTAGCCGATCTCACCCAGGATCGGGGTCAGCTCCATGGCGCGCTCGAGCGGCTCCATGACCTGTTCCATTTCCAGATCGCGCTGGGAGGGGGACAGGCGGGCCTGATCCTTCTCCAGAAGATCGCGCGGGTGGCACATGCGCGGATGGGTCGGTTCGTAGTACCCCCACTCGATCTGGCCGCCTTCGGCCGTCTTGGGATCGCCCGTGTCGCGCATGTAGGCGGAGTTGCCCTGGTCGCGCAGCAGCGGATAGCCGATGTCCTTGCCGGTGCCTTCGAATTCGTTGTACGGGCCGAAGAAAGTCAGCGGATGATCGACCGGCATTACCGGCAGGTCTTCGCCAACCATCTCGGCAATCAGGCGGCCCCACAGACCGGCGCAAACGATGACATGGTCAGCCATGATCGTGCCGCGGTGGGTCTTGACGCCCTTGATGTGGCCGTCCTCGACGATAAGGGACTGGGCCGGGGTATTGGCAAAGGCTTTCAGCTTGCCGGTCTTCTCGCCTTCATCAACAAGCTTGCCTGCAACCGTCTGCGAGCGCGGGATGACGAGACCTGCATCCGGGTCCCACATGCCGCCCTGGACCATGTCCTCTTCGATCAGCGGAAACTTTTCCTTGATCTCGGCCGGGGTCACGAGGCGCACATTGGTGCCGAAGGCCTTGCCCGAGGTCACCTTGCGCTTGATTTCCTCCATCCAGGTGTCGTCGCCGGTGCGCGCGACTTCCAGACCGCCGACGCGGGCGTAGTGACCCATCTTGTCGAAGAAGTCGATGGAGTACTGGGTGGTCCAGACGGACAGGTAGTCGTGGCTGGTGGTGTAGCAGAAGTCGGACGCATGGGCCGTCGAACCGATGTCGGTCGGAATGCCGGACTTGTCGATGCCGACAATGTCGGTCCAGCCGCGTTCGATGAGGTGATGTGCGATCGACGCGCCGACGATACCGCCGAGACCGACGATGACGATCTGTGCCTTGTCAGGAAATGCTGACATGTCTCATTCCTTTTTCATCGACCGGAGCGCAGTCCGCCTGCGTCCGGTCCGTGCGACTGCACCGGATTTCCGTTTCGTGGCGGCAGTATCGCGACTGATCGACAGGCAAAATAGCGTAATTGCGTCATGGCGGCATAAGCGCCACGACACGGTGGTTCAAATCGTCAGGAAAAGCTGGCTTGTGATTGCGACAGGCTGGTCGTGTTTCGATAACGCGGCACGGCACGAAAACGGCCGCGAATTATCAGGGAAATGTCAGGGTTTCGGGTGCGTGGTGAAGTATCCGGCAAGCGCGCCACGCCGGAAGGGAGTGGCGGCAAATGATAGGCGTTCACCGCGTTGCGCTCCGGCCATCATATCCGTCAGGTGAGGATGGTTGCCCCGGGGAAACGTAAGCCGGAAAGCTGCGGCCCGGGGCAACGCGTCAGGTCCAATCAGCGAATGCTGCAGTTGCCTGAAGTCGATGTGCTGTTGATTGTGTAGCGCCACTTGGTCTTGCCGCCGTAGTAGCCAAGGCAGGGTCCGTCACAATAGCCGTTCTTGGCGTTCGAGAACTCCGAGAAACTGATGAAGCGGCAGCTGTTGCCGTCATAGGCGAACTTGTAGGTCCGCTTTGTGGTGCGGTCCTCGGCTGGGTCCTTTTCCTCTTCGGAAATTTCGACGATGCCGTTGCTGTAGGTGTAGCGCGAACAGATATTCCGCTTGTAGCCTTCCTCGATTTCCAGCTTGACGCAGTTGGTCCTGCCCTTGCCGGAGATGCTGCCGGAGGTCTTGACGCTTTTACCGTTCACAAACACGGTTCCCGCCTGGTTGTCCGGATCGGCGACCAGCAGATTGTCGCCGTTCTGGCGGATCAGAACGGCCGTGGTGCCTGTGCGGTTGTTGGTTTCGGTGAACGAACCCTTGTTGGTGTTGGAATAATAGTCCTTCTGCTCGATCTTGATATTCGAGCTCAGGAAAATCTTCTTGCTGCCGAGATCGAAGGTCGCGGGAGCTGATTTGGAACTCTGGGCCGGGGAGGCGCCTTCCGGTGCCGTCGACTGGCAACCGGCCATACCCAGCATTGAGGTCGTCAATGCCAGGAACAAAATCTTCTTCACAATAAGTCTCCTTCCGGGAAAATGCCCTCCATCTGGAGGATCTTGAAATTCGATGTTGATGGATTTGTTTGGAGCTGTGGTTGCGGGTTTGCCGGTGCGCTGTCCATGCCGTCACTTTCCATAGACATCGGTTTGCGGACCGTCCTGAACCTTGCAAATGAGCGAGGTCGGCTTTCCATAGGCGTACTTGAGCTGGGTGTTGGAGAAGTGCTCCTGCCTGAACTCCAGGATCCGGCACTCCTTGCCGTTCATTTCCAGCGTGAATGCGTTTTTCCGGATGTATCCGTCTTCAACCATTTCCATGGTGTGGACTGCATGAAGACGGTTTGCGGAGAGCCGCTCAACATCCACGAAATGGACGATGGGGTCGCCAGATTTGGTTTTATTGACCCTCTCACCTGATCCCGTGCCGGTTGGTATCCGGACGCCTTCCGTTTCGAAGTTCGAGTGAAACGAAAAGGAATAGAACAGGTCGTCGTTCCCGGCGAAGAAGATGGCGGCGAGATAGAACCACGCGCTGTGTTCCCAGACGCAGGACTGTGTGCCGTCGGCAAAACCGCAGATCGGCATGGTGATGTCGATCGTTATGGTCTTGCCGGACATGTCGTCCGCGCTTGCGTTTCCTGCAAAGCCGGCCGCAAGAAGCAGGCTGGCTGCCAGAGTTTTTATCAACCCCATCTTGCCCCGATCATCTGAAACTCGAGCACGTGTGCCGCTCTGCCAGGTCAGTCACAATATTGCTGGCCGTTGAACGTGAAGCAGTTGCCTCCGGATGAGGAGGACTGGGGACTGGGTTTCGACTTCGTGTAACACTGCCCTGCTGAAGAGAGCAGTTGTCCGGCCGGGCAGGTTTTCAGAACACACTCGTTGTTCTTCAATACGTAGCGGGCGGAACAGGTCAGCGGACATATCCTGCCGTCGAGCTGCCGAAGTTTCTTCAGGACAGCCGCGTTGGGAGACAAGGACGCAAGCTGAAGCTTGGCTTCGTTCCTCAAGGTGTCGAGCGCGCGGCCACTTTTCGGGCCCCAGACACCGTCTGGCGAACCTGCGTCGCAGCCAAGCCTGTTGAGTTCCACCTGGACGGCCCTCGTCAGTTCCTTCGGGTCGGACGGGACCGGAGCTTCGTTTATCGGTTGCTCGGCTTCGCTCGGTACAAGACTTGCCTGGACCTGCGGCTTGTCTTCGAGGTCCTTCAGTCGGTTGGCGGCGACACCTGCGAAAAGGCCGTTTGGAAACTGGGCGAGATAGGCGCGCAGTTCCGAGATGGAAGGATTGTCGCGAATGGCGGTCCAGTAGGCGACGTCGAGGCTGCCCTGGCTGCCGGCTTCTCCGGCGGTATCGTCTGGCAGCGGACCGTCTTCATAAAAGTAGAAATCACCGGTGATCGAGCTGACTTCCCAAGGCACCTGCCGGTCGGCGGTTTCGGCCAGAACATCGCGCCGGGCCTGTTTGAAGACGGATTCAATCGGCTCGCCGGGACTGGTCTCGATGGCGCGGCTGAGGGCGGCCGTGTAGGGGGAATTTCCAGCGGAACCGTCCATCGCAACCTGCCCGGGTGACGTCGCATAGGCGATCAGGGTGCCCATTGGTGCATCGATGGGGGCAAGGCCACGGGTGGCCGAGCGGAAAGAGCCTTTGAAGGGATTGTTGCGACAGGCATCCAGTACGACGATGTTCACCGGACTGCTGGACGAGTTCATCACCTTGAGGAAGTCGTTGACGTTGATGCCCTCGAGATCGACCTCGTCCTCATCCGCCAGAAGGGCGTTCACCGGGATGAGATAATTCTCCCCGCGTACCTGCACACCGTGCCCGGCGTAGTAGATCAGGCCAGCTTCGATCGACGAATCCCGCAAGGTGCGACCAAACTCGAGAAGTTCCCGCTTCATATCCCTGTAGTTGCCGTCGATGAGTTGCCTCACTTCAAAACCGGCATCGCCCAAGGTTTTTGCCATGAGAAGGGCATCGTTTTCAGGGTTTTTCAGAGATTGAATATGTTCGTAATTCGAATTGCCGATGATGAGTGCGACACGCTTACCCGCAAAGGCGGATCCTGTACTGGAAATTATTTGAATAAATACGATGGTCGTTAAAATGACGCCTAAACGAATAATATGTGCTGGCAGCAAATAGTTCACTTGTAGCCCCCGCTAAGTGAATGAAATAAAGCAGTTCTTGCTGAATACTCTCCTTTGTATAGCTGCAGCACCGGTTTCCTGTCCACAGCGTCAATGGAGGAAGACCATTGCCAAAGTGACGGGTTCGTCCTGTCTTCCGGTTTTGGTCTTGTATTTTTCGCGGGGGAAGGTGCTGGGCGTGCAGAACGGGGGCACGCCCGCAGTCTTTAGCTCCAGACCGTTTCCTGTCCGTTTTCAAGCACATGAACCACGCCCTGCGGTTCCTTGAGGCTGAGGATCCCGGTGTCATCGAGGCCAAGAACGATACCTCGAATAACCTTGCCGATCTGGCCATGGGCCACTGCGATTGTCGGTCCCGTCAGGCCTGCAAGCCAGGCTCCGGCGCGCTCACGCATCTGCTGCAGTGTCTCGCCACCCGGCGCGCCAAAATACCAGGTGTTGCCGGGCTTGCCGTTCATGTGTTCGGGATACTTCTCGAACATCTCGGGCCTTGTCAGGCCGCTCAAACCGCCGACATCGATTTCGACGAGCAGGTCGGTTTCAACCGGCGAAAAGTCGAAGTTCTGCTGCAGGTACTGCGAGGTTTCCAGAGTTCGGCCCAAGGGGCTGACCATCTGGTCGTAACCTTCGGCTGATACCAGTTCGCGGGCGAGGATCTTTCCCAAGAGGGTCGCCTGCTCGCGTCCCTTTGCGGTCAGGGGAGAATCCAGCCGGCCTTGCGCACGGCCGATCAGGTTCCATTCTGTTTCGCCGTGGCGCATGAAGATGATTTTCGGATGGGTCATCGGATTGTCTTTTTAAGTGTCATGTTGGCGGTCCGTTCGGGTCGAACCGGTTTTACGGGGGTGAAACTGGGCGGGCAGCAGTCGGTGCTCCCGCCCGGCAGGCGTTTGATCTCAGGCTGCCGCCACTTCGTTGAGGAATGTCGTCACGGTCGACCGAATGCGTGCTGTCTGCTGGTTCAGGTCGTCGGAGGCATTCAGAACATCGCTTGCGGATTTCCGGGTGTCGCCGATCGCGTCCGAAACGCTGGACATGTCTTCGACGACCGCCATGGTTCGATTGGAGGCGAGGGCGGCATTCCGCGCGATTTCGTTTGTCGCGTAGCCCTGCTGCTCGACAGGAGCGGCAATCGCGCTGGTGCACTCCGAGACGTCCTGCATGATCGCGACGATCTCGCCGATGGCCGTAACCGTTTCCGATGCGGACGCCTGCATGGCCGCAATCTGCGAGGCGATTTCGTTTGTCGCTCTTGCGGTCTGTGTTGCCAGCGACTTGACCTCTGCCGCCACCACGGCAAAGCCCTTGCCGGCTTCCCCGGCACGAGCCGCCTCGATGGTGGCGTTGAGCGCCAGCAGGTTGGTTTGTTCGGCGATCTCGGAGATCAGGGAAACAACGCCTTCGATGCTTTGTGCGGTTTCCGCCAGGCCGGTGATCTTGCTGCTGGTCCGGTTGGCGTTGTCCGCGGCGTTGCTGACGATCTGGCTTGACGTTTCCACCTGCCGGGCGATCTCGGCGATCGAGGCAGCCATCTCGTCGGTGGCAGCCGCGACGGCCTGAACGTTGCCGGAGGCTTCGTTCGAGGAACCGGTGGCGTTGCCGGTGAGGGAAGATGCCGTTTCGGCAATCACCGTCATGGACTGGGCAGTGTCCTGCATTTGTCCGGCATTTTCGGACAGGCTCTTCAGGACGTCCTGAATGTCATTGCGGAACCCGGCCACCAGCCTGTCTATATGCTGTTGGCGCTCCTCACTGGCCAACTGGCTTTGCAACCGTTCTTCGCCGAGGCGGCGGTTTTCCAGCAGGCTGTCACGGAAAATCAGGAGTGCCTGACGGAGCTGCCCAACCTCGTCGCGCGTGACCGCACCGTCGATCGTGACATCGACTTCGCCGTCAGCCAGACGGCGGGTCGCAGCTGTCAGAACGGACACGGGGCGGGCAACGGTGAACCAGAGTGCAACTGCCGCCGCAATGCCGAACACCAACCCGACCGCGGACACTGCCAACAGGATGAGTGTCGACCTTGCTTCCGTACTGGCGGCACTGGTTTCCAGCCTTTCGTTGAGCGCGGAAATGCCTTCGGCAAACTTTGTCTCGGCAGTGTCGGCAGCAGCAAGCGCAACCCGGAAATCTGCCATGGCCGAAGACAGTTTCGCAAAGGCGCTGCCCAGGGTTTCGATTGCGGTGCGCGCTGCAACCGCATCGGCTCCCGTCAGCATGGTGGACAACACCTGCTCCTGTTGCATCTGCAGGGCCGCGATACTGTCGAGCACCGCCTTGCGCGTAAGATCCGACCGGTTGACCTGGAACTGCCAGAACGCATCTGACAACACCCGGGCTTCGGCAGCAAAGTCGTCGCCGGCCTTGGCTTCGGCAACAGCGGATCGGGCAAGTCCCTCGATCGCCAGCATGTCGCCGTGGGCCCTCTTGAAGGTGCGGCCAAGGTCATTGCGCACGGCATCGGTCAGTCCGGCAAGGCTGTCAAAGCCCTTGGTCAAAGCGTCTCTCCTGGACAGGGCCTGGGACGGATCCTTCTGTACAGCAGAGAGCAGGGCGCGCATGGCGTTGGCGCCTTCGGCAAGGTCACGCGCGGGCTGCAGGTTTTCCGACACGGTTGCGAAGGACGTCAGCTTGCGGATCAGAAGATAGTACTTGCCGAAGGACTTGCTGACGGCCTTCATGTGAGCCGCGTCCGGATGTCGAAACAGGGTCTCCAGATCCAGCTTGAGCTGCATGGAGTGGGCGCTGGCAAGTGTTGCTGCCTGCGCGAGTTCACTGGCTGCTTCCCCGCTTGTTCTCAAGGATTGCAGCTCGTCGACCAGTTTCTGTTCGCGTTTCGCTGCCACCTGGGCAACGCTGTGGCCGATCGCCATCAGGTTTTCCAGGGACGTCGTCATCTGCAGGCGTTTGCGTTCGATTTCTTCCTCGGAGGCAACCAGGGCGTCGAAAGCAGTCGAGAATGCCGCAATGTTGCCGGTCGCCGAGGCAACGTCTTCTCCACCGGCTTGCAGTACGGACAGCGTCGCGGAGATGTCGGTCATGCTGTCCTTCACCACGGAGACGTCATCCGGATTGCCGGATTCGACGTAACGCGCTTTCAGGCGGTTAAGCTGGGCCATGGACATCAGGGCAGAGCCCGTTGTCTGGGAGGTTTGAATTGCCCCGCCCATCTGGCGGGTCGCGACATAGCCGACGACCGCAACGGACATTGTAAGCAGAACGGAAACAGCCATGCAGATGGCGAGTTTCATCGATATCGGAAGATTGCCGGCGGCTCTCATGTTTCCCCCATGAATCGAGTTTCAGTGGTTCACTGAACTCCATGCCGCCACAGGAGTAATCCGGGAAAGCTAGGTGGTAGTTGTTACCAAACTATTTATGACCAGGTCAGTTTTATCGGTGAGGCAAGTGCCTAGCCAAAGTTGACTAATATCACCGAGCATCGGAACCTTCCTTGATCCGCTGAAATGCTTGACAGGTGTTGCGATTTTCTTCGCGGTGCGAGACCTGTATCGCGATTCCGATATCAAAAACTTGACCTTGCGTCATATTGGCAAGTGTTACTGCGAAAGATGGCCCGTGAACTGACGCTCACGGGCCCCGGCGCCCGAACCTTGGGCTTTCAGCTCCTCCCGGCCGGCAGTGGCGGCCGCCCGCAGGGAGAAGGGTGAGAGGAGGTTGGGCCGGGCACCGGATCTGAATGGCGTGAAGACACCTGCACCGGGCAGGAGGCCGGCTCGATCCCGTGCAGGCCTGATGCCGAAAAACGTCAGAGCAACACGGCGTTCCGGGTGTTGACGCTCATCTTCACTTCCATGCCGGGTTCGTACCAGTCGACACCGCCCACATGTTTCTGATCGATGATCAGCTCACTGCCTGCTGCTTCCACCAGGTAGCGCGTCTGGCTGCCGAGAAATTCCCGGTGCTTGACCTTGCCCGTAATCAGGTCCGGGTGGTTCTGGTCGGTGACGATTTCGATATTCTGCGGCCGCAGCACGAGCGAAGAACCGTCGGGGCTGCCTGCACCGAGATGAAGCACTTCGCCGGAGGCAATCTTGAAGGTATTTCCGCCGTCGCCACGCTGAAGTGTTCCGTCGATGATGTTTGCGGTTCCCAGGAATTTTGCCACGAACAGATTTGCCGGCGTGTCGTAGAGTTCCTGCGGCGTGCCCATCTGCTGGATGACACCGCCGTCGAGCACGGCCATCCGGTCGGCGGTGGTGTTGGCCTCTTCCTGGTCGTGGGTGACGAAGATGGTCGTCAGGCCCAGCTTTCTCTGAAGGGACAAAAGTTCCCGGCGCATCTGGATGCGCAGGCTGGCGTCAAGGTTCGACAGCGGCTCGTCGAGCAACAGGACATCCGGCTCGACGACGACGGTGCGGGCAAGAGCCACGCGCTGCTGCTGGCCGCCGGAAAGCTGGGAAGGCATGCGGTCGGCGAGATGCAGGAGCCCGACGAGTTCTAGCGCCGATTCCACACGGGTACCGATGTCCTTGCGCGCGACTTTCCGCTCCTCAAGGCCGAAGGCGACGTTGGCACGAACCGACATGTGAGGCCACAGGGCATAGGACTGGAACACCATGCCGACATTGCGTTTCCAGGGCGGAAGCTTGGCAATGTCGCGGCCTCCGATGAGAATGCGTCCTCTGGGTGTCGGACCGAAGCCTGCAATGGCACGCAGGAGGGTGGACTTGCCGGAGCCGGACGGGCCAAGGAAGGCGTAGAATTCACCCGGTTCGATGGTCATGTTGACGCCGCGCAGGACTTCGGTGGTGCCGAAGGAGAGATGCAGGTCCTCGATCCGTATTTCGACTGCTTTTCTGGTCATTGGAAGTGTTTCCTCGAAATTGAACGCTCAGTGGGATGCGCGGACTTCGGCCTTGCGGGCCCGGTCCTTCTCGATGATGCGGTTCGACAGGTATGTCCCCAGGCCGACGATCACGACGGCGAGGATGCCGAGTGCCGCGCCGGCACCCCGGCCGGACGGACTTTGCATGTAGAGGTAGATCCCGTAGGAGAGCGGAGCGTCGTCGCTGGTGGAAACCAGCATGATGGTTGCTGACAGTTCGACTGCGGCAGTGGCAAAGCTGGTGACGAAACCGGCGAGGATCCCCCCGGCCATCAGCGGAACGACGATCCTGCGGATGGAGCGGCCCTTGGAGGCGCCGAGGTTTTCCGCTGCTTCCTCAAGCGACAGGCTGACCTGCTGAAGCGCGGCCATGCAGGCCCTGAGCGCATAGGGCAGGCGGCGCACGGTCAGGGCGATCACGATGATGACCCACCAGGACGCCAGCGGCTTGCCGATGACCGGCACCTCGAAGCTGTGGAACAGGCGCAGGTAGCCGATGCCGAGCACGACGCCGGGTACGGCAAGCGCGGCGGTCGCCATGTAGTCGAGCATCTTGCGGCCCTTGATGCCGGTTCGCAGCACGATGTAGGCGATTGCCGTTCCCAGGATGATGTCGAAGCCGGCGGCAAGGCCTGCATAGATCAGCGTGTTGACCACATATTGCAGGGACTGTTCGAACACGGTGGCGAAGTTGGCCAGCGTGTAGCCGTCCGGCAGCGGGCTGAACGACCAGATCGTGCCGAACGCAAGCAGCGTCAGACCGAAATGCGGCGACAGGACCAGAAGCAGGATGAAGACGACGACGCCATAGGCAACGATCTTCTCGCCGCGCGACAGGTCGCGCCGGGCAAGGCCGCCACCGCCCTTTTGAACCGTGGCGTAATCCTTGCCCCGCATGAACAGGAAGGACGCCCACAGCGAAAAGACCGAGAAGGCAACCAGGATGAAGGAAATGACGTAGCCCATCGGATCGCTGATGCCGACGGAGGAAATGCGCAGATAGGCCTGGGGGGCCAGCATGTTGTTGACGTTGAGCAGCAACGGGGTGCCGAGATCGTCAAAGACCTTGATGAACACCAGCGCGGCGCCGGCAATGTAACCGGGCATGGCGAGCGGGAACACGATCCGGCGGAACAGACGAAGGCCCGTGCAGCCGAGGTTCTGCGCCGATTCTTCCATTGCCTTGTCGATGTTGCGGAGCGACGCCGACAGGTTGATCAGGATGAACGGGAAATAGTGCAGGGACTGGACGAAGATGACGCCGTTCAGACCTTCCATGAACGGGATCTTGAAGCCAAGGTATTGCGACAGCAGAAGGTTGACCGTGCCGTTGCGGCCGAACAGGAGCTGCATCGCGATGGCGCCGACGAAGGGCGGCATGATCAGCGGGATGACGCCGATGCTCTGGATCAGCGCGCTTCCACCGAAGTTGAAACGGGTGGTGATATAGGCCAGCGGCAGGGCGATAACCGTTGCCACGACTACGGACATCGCCGAGACGTAGAAGGAGTTCACGAAGGAACTGCGGAACAGCGACGAGCGGAAGAAATCGCCGAAATTCTGGAGCGTCAGGGCTCCTGTGTGGGGATCCTGGAAGGCGACATAGGTCACCTTCAGGACGGGAAGGATGAGAAACGCCAGCAGGAAGATGGCGATCGCGACGCCCGCAATTGCGGTGCCGGACAGCTCGGGAAATATGCGCCACTGCCTTGCAGGCGCAGTCGCTGCATTGCTCGTAGTCATCGGCTATGGACTCCGGGGAAGAGGCCGCACCTTCCCTGTTCCGGGCGGTGCGGCAAGTTCGACGTGATGTTGTTTTTGGTTTTCCGTCAGAGGCTGGCGGCTTTTTCCGCCAGAGCCTTGGCCTTTGCGTAGTTCTCGACCACGAAGGCATCCCACTGCTGCTCGACTTCCGCCTGGCGGCCCTCGATGACGTCGCTTTCCTTCTTGCGTTTCTGCTGGAAGACGGCGGCGAAGGAGGGGTCGAGACTTTCTTCCTCGGTGATGGGGGTAGCGTCGATGAGTGCGCGTGCTTCGGCGATCAGTGCCTTGGCTTCCGCATTGTCCTTGTCGGCAAGCGCAATCTCGGCAAGCTGCACGGCCCTGACGGCTTCACGCAGCTCGGTCAGACGGTAGGTGACCATGACGTCGAACAGGGAATTGACGACGTTGTAGCGCTTTTCCGAGCGGTCGGCGTCGAAGTTGACCGATGCCTTCACATCATCGCCTTCGAACGGGTTCGGAATGCCGTCCGGTGCGGTCGCGTAAGCGGCCGGGTTGACCGGCAGACGCATGATGGCCGGATCGAACAGGACCTGCTGGCCTTCCGGCGACAGCACGAACTCGATGAACGCCTTTGCACCTTCCGGGTTCGGAGCGTTTTTCACGACACCGATGTTGGCAGGTACAACGGCAGTGACCGACGGATAGGCGAAGTCGACCGGGAAGCCGGACGCGCGGGACGAGAAGCCGAAGAAGTCGATAACGACGCCGAGGCCGAAGTTGCCCGAGTTGACGCCATCCGGCACACCGAAGCTGCGCTCGGTGACCGTGTTCATGTTACCGGAAATCCACTTCCAGTCGGCCCAGCCCTTTTCCCAGCCGGCGCCCTGCAGAAGCGTTTCGACCGTCAGGTGCGTGGTGCCGGAGCGGGACGGTGCGGACATGCCGACATGACCGAAATATTCCGGCTTGGCCAGGTCTTCCCATTCCTTTGCCGGTGCCAGCTCGTTGGCCTGCAGATAGCGGGTGTTCCACATGATGCCGTAACCGGATGCGGCAAAACCGTAATAGAAGCCGTCGGGATCATTGATCGGGTACGTGCCGATCTTTTCCGGAATGCCTTCGGCGTTGATTTCGACCTTGGCAAGCAGGTCGTTGCCCTTGAGCACTTCGAACGCATCCGGGGCGGACGCCCACATCAGGTCGGACGTGTTGTTTCCGGCGGTTTCCTGAATGTATTTGACGGCTGCGGATGTTCCCTTGCTCAGGATCTCCAGCTCGTAGTCCAGGTTGGATGCAGCAAAGGCGGCTTCGAATGCATCGGTCAGTTCCTTCGGAAAGGATGTCACGACGACCACCTTGTCGGCAGCATTCGCCACGCCGGCAGACACCAGCAGTCCCAGTGCCGTCAGGCCCAGTAATTTCCTCATTGGATTATGTCTCCTCCATTCTGACGCAAGGGGGTGATCCAGCCCCTTGTTCGTTCAGCGAAGAAACGCTATCACTGGCGAAATTTTCGAGTCAAATTATTGAAATTATTGATATTTTTGGGTCAAAACTGACACGTTCAACGTGTCGATCATGACCCGTCTTCCTCCGCAAGGCCGCAGCTTTTCAGGCGCAGGTAAAGTCTCTTGCGCGGGATGCCGAGCAGTTCGGCGGCTTCTGCCTTGCGGCCACCGGTCTGAAGCAGAGCGTTCTGCAAGAGCTCGGTTTCGAAGGCGGTCATGGCCGCCTCATAGCCTGTGGAGACCTCAATGGGCTGGCCGCTGCCTATCTGCAGGTCAGCCTCCAGGCCGATGACAAGTCGTGCAGCGATGTTGCGAATTTCGCGAACATTGCCGGGCCAGTCATAGGTGAGGAACTGCTTTTTCTGGCGCTGCGACAGTTTCGGAAGCGGCAGGCCGTGGTTTTCCGAGGCCTGATCCAGAAGGTGTTCCATCAGTTCGATGACATCCCCGCCGCGTTCACGCACCGGCGGGAGAGACAGGGTCGCCACATTCATCCGGTGATAGAGATCGCCCCGCAGGCGGCCATCGTGAACGAGGGCGGCAGGGTTGGTCTTCACGCCGGCGATGACGCGGATATCGACCGGGACGGCATCGCTGCCGCCCAGCCTGGTGATCTTGCGCTCTTCCAGTACACGCAGAAACCGCGTCTGCAGCGCATTGGGCATGGAATCAAGTTCATCCAGATAAAGTGTTCCGCCCTGCGCCCGTTCGATCCGCCCCGGGAAGGAGCCGTTTTCGGTTTCGAAGCCGAACAGTTCGCGGTCGATGTCCATCTCCGTGACGGCACCGCAGTTGATCGTCACAAGCGGCCCCGGCGCGCGCGGGGACAGTTGATGCAGACAGCGTGCGGTCAGGTCCTTGCCGGTGCCGGTTTCGCCGTGCAGAAGCACATCGACATTCAGCGGGCCGATGCGCGAAATCGTCGACCGCAGGTCAGCCATGACCTGCGAACTGCCGATAAGCTCACCCTGAGGATCGCGGATGCGCTGAACCTTGCGCCGCAGCGCCAGGTTTTCGAGTTGCAGCCTGCGCTTTTCAAGTGCCCGGCGTGCCGTGTCGATCAGGTGTTGCGGTTCGGTGGATTTCTCGATGAAGTCATAGGCGTTGTGCTTCATCGCCTGGATCGCGGTCTTCACGTCGCCGTGTGCCGTAATGACGATGAAGGGGACCTGGGGGGCATTTTCCTGGATCAGGCGCAGAAACTCCATGCCGGTTCTGCCGGGCATGCGAATATCGCTGATGACGATGCCGTTCCAGTTGGGCTGGATCTGCTCGGCAATCACATTGGCGTTGGCGTAGCAACGTACGCTGAACCCGGCGAGCTCGAGCGTTTCCTGCATTGCTTCCAGCAGATCCGCATCATCGTCGACCAGAACGATTTCGCCCGTTTCAAACCGAGTGCTCAAGCTGCCCCACCTTGTTCTGTGCCGCGCATGGCAGCCTCAGCTGAACGGTTACGCCACCCTGGTCGTTTTCCGCAAGTTCCAGATGCCCGTCCATGTCCTGCATGATGTTGAAGGAGATGGTCAATCCAAGACCGAGACCCTTGCCGACTTCCTTGGTGGTCACGAACGGGTCGGTCAGCTGCGTTGCCGATTGCCCCTGAAGGCCGATGCCGTTGTCGGCAATCAGGATGGTCGCGTCACCGCCGGTTTGCTCTGCCTCGATGCGGATTTCACCGCCGCCTGCCGCTTTCATGTCGATGGCGTCGACCGAGTTGCCTATGACGTTGATCAGGACCTGTTCCAGCAACACGGGATCCGCGCGGAGGGTTAGCTTGCCGGCAGTGTCGGAGACATTGAGCGCGACGCTGCTTTCCTCCAGGCGCCGCTCGAACAGCGAAACGACAGGTTCCAGGGCCTGTTCCAGCGTCAGGTCCTTGACCGCGTAGTCCGAACGGCGGGCTATGCCGTTCAGGTGCTTGATGACGCGCGACATCCGCTCGGCAAGGTTTTCAACGACGTCGACCTTGGCTTCGACCGCTTCGCTCTTGCCCTTGGCAAGCAGCAGTCGAAGGTTGTGCAGGTGATGCTTCATGGCCGCGAGCGGCTGGTTCAGTTCGTGACTGATGCCCGCAGACATCTGGCCGAGAGCCGCCAGCTTGCCGGCCTGAACAAGTTCGCGCTGGGTCTGCTTCAACTGGTCGAAGGCGCGTTTGCGCTCCACGATTTCCTTTTGCAGGTTTTCGTGGGTTCTGTTCAGTTCAACCACGGAGGATCTGAAGATCTCCGTCGCTGCCCCCATGCGGGCGATCTCGTCGTTGCCGCGGGTGGGGATCGGCGTGGAGAGATTGCCCTGAGCGATCTCGATCAGGGCTTCTGCCAGCCGGTGCAGTCGGGCAACGATCTGGTTGCGGACATAAAACAGCAGAATGCCCGCGCAGATGACGCCGCAGATGACAGTTGCGACGGCCAGCAGCAGAGAGGCAATGCGCAGCCGTTCGGCTGCCTGATTGGTGAAGGTGAGGGCAGCAAGACGGCGTTCCCTGCCCAGTTCGACCAGGGCTGCCTGAAGATCTGCGACGGCGGCCTGTGCGGTGCTGAGGTCGCCAAGTGCCTGTTGCTGCAGCTCGATCCGGTCACGCGATCCTGCAAAGACACCCGTTTCGTCATAGGCGAAGGCCTGCAGCCGCTCCAGCGATGACACCAGCGTTTCGGTGTCGGCCTTTTGCGGGACCTCCGCCAGCATGCCCTGGAGGTTTTCAAGCGCGTCGAAATTCAGATCTTCGAGCTGCGCGAGTTTTTCCGCCGTGTCGACGTAAAGCGCCTGCAGCAGGAAGGTAATCGCCGTCGCAGTGCTTGACCCGATTGTCTGCATCTGTTCGCGAAGAAGGGTTTCCTGCCGGATGATCGCGGCAGCCGCGACCCGATCGGTGCGCGACTGCGAGCGGACCATTTCGGACGACAGGCTGTCGATGTTGAAGGACAGGTCCTGAATGCGGGCAGCGACTTCGGTCTGGATATCGATCTGCAGCCAGCGCAGTTCCACCTGGTAGTGTTCCAGCGACCTGTTGATCGCCTGCAGATCCCGGGAGACCTGCAGGAAGGAGCCGAGCTTGTCGCTCAAGGTTTCCTTCGCCTCGATTATCTTCGCGGTGTTTTTCGTGTCGCTCAGGATGTTTGTTTCCAGAAGGCCCGAGATGCCCTGGCTTGCGGCTTCCACATCCTCGCGCATGGCTTCCGGTTCGCGCTCCCGGGTCTGCGCGGCAATCTCGGTCGCGATGACGGCAAGGCGCGTCGCATATTCGGAAAGTTCGGAGGCCAGGGCGATTTCCGGAATGCTCTTTTCGGTGATCTCACCAAAATCGCTGCGTGCCTGAGTGAAGAAGACCACGCCGATGGCCAGGATGATCCAGGTGATCGCGGCAATCGTGAGGATGGACAGCAGCAATCTAAACCATATCGTGCCGCGCCCGCGGTTTGCCGTCTCAGTCATTGACAGCCAGACCATTCCGGATGCTTGCCTCGAGCCCCGTCAGCATGGCATCGACTTCCGCCAGTTGCTCCCTGGCGGCAACGCGCCAGGTGGCAAGGCTCCATTCCTCGCCCGTACCGACAAGCGAGTTCACGCCTTCCTCCTGTGCGTCCCGGTAGCGTTCCGAGCGCACGGCATCGATCTCGGACACGGGAAGCTGGTTGAGTTTCTTCTTAATCTTGATCAGCGAAGGGACGAGATCGGGAGGCGCCTGACGGCTCAACGTTTCCAGGCGCCGCAACAGGTTTCTGCGCTGAACCAGATTTCTGGTGATGAAGATGTCGAACAGGTCGTTGACGGCCTGATACCGGGTTTCGGCAAGATTGGGGTCATAGGTGGACCAGCTGAATTTCAGCGCAGCCTGCACTTCCCTGGGGAACTGGTTCAGGGATTGTTCGCGAACAGTGATGTCCACCGGAATCCTGCGGATGTCGGGCTGTGTCAGCAGTTCCTGCGCCGGTGTGCTCAACATGAAATCGATGAACAGACCCGCCTCCTCATGGGCGGAACCGTGGTTGAGAACGGAAATCCGGGCAGGGGCCATCATGACCGGTTGACCATATTGAAAGCGAACGCCGTCGTCGGCTTCCGTCAGCGCGAGAAAATCGATCGACAGACCAACATCGAAGCGGCCGCGCTTGAGCCCCTCTATGACACTGAAACTGCGGGCGGTGATGGTCTTGAGGTTCTGGGACAGGCCGAAGATATACTGCCAGCCCCGATCCCAGCCGCGGTCCTGAAGGATGACTTCCAGCAGCATGTGCGTGGACCCTGACCGGGCAGGGTGGGACATGGCCAGCCTGTCCTGAAAACGTGCGTCCAGCAGATCGTTCCAGCTTGTGGGCGGCCTGCCTTCAAAGTCTTCCATCCAGCACCAGCCGACACCGGAATAGGCGAAATCGACAAAGGTCTGGCTGCTGTCCTGTGAGCGTTCCCGCAGGCGGCCGAATTTCTCGAGAAGGGAAAAGGCCTCCGGTGACGACGACCAGAACAGGTCGAAGCCGCGCGGGTTTTCCAGCAGGATTTCCTCGACCGAGGCAACCGTGTTCTTGTTCAGGACGGTAACGTTGATCGCCGGATACTTCTTCGAAAACGCATCGACGAAGGGCTTCGTGAAATAGTCCGGAAAGGACGTCAGGACACGAAGATCCCGCGCGTTTGCGGCAGTCAACAGCAGGAGTGTCGCCAAGCAGGACATCGCAATGACGGCCAGCATGACGGATATTTTCTGAAAACTGATTGCGCCTGACATCCCGGATTGCCTCATTTGGAGGCACCTTATATCAGAATTCCGAACGTCGACGGAAATATGCAAGGCGATGGTGCCAGACCCTTCGGGTTCCGCCGTGTGCTCGGCAACCTGAGCGAGACAAACCGGGCTAGCTGTCCATCTTGCAGGCGGCGCTGAAGGAATATCCGACGCCATAGACAGACTTGATGGGCGATTCCACCCCGGTCTGATCCTGGATCTTGCGCCTGAGGCGGCTGACGACGGCATCCAGATGCCGGTTGTCGAATTGGGTCTGGCGATTGGAAAGAAGCCGGGAAAGATCGTCCCGGGCGCAAGGAGCGCCGGAATTGGAGACCAGGGCTTCCAGAAAGATCCTTTCGGTTGCGGTCAACTTTATGGCGTCGCCGTCCGGTGGCAGAAGCTTCCAGGAGACATTGTCCAGCACCCATTCAGCCGTGCTGTTGCCTTCTGATGAAGCGCCGGACAGTCTGCGTATGAGGCTCTGCACCGCAGCCAGTATTTCCCTGAGGCTGGTGTGCTTGACGAGATAGATGTCCGCGCCGCTGTCGAACCCGCGGACACGGCTTTCGCTGTCACCGTGTGCGGTCAGCATGATGATGCCGCAATTGATTTTCGCCCTCAGGTCACCTGCAAGGTCGAAGCCGTTTCCATCCGGCAGCGAGACATCCAGGATCACGACATCCGGTCGGTCCGCGTCATCCAGCGCGGTCCACATTTCAGCTGCGCCGCCCGCGCCGCTGACCTGAAAGCCGTTGAGACGCATATAATCCAACAGGTCGGCGCGAAGAGCACTTTCATCCTCCACGATCAAAATCCTGTTCATGCCGGTTCCTCCTCCTGCATGGTCTCAGAGTCCGCTCGCGCAAATCCGGGAAGCGGCAGGAAAACCCTGGCGAGCGTGCCGCCGCCTTGTCTTGCACTCAAATCCAGATGTCCCTGGTGATAGCCGACAAGCTGCCGGCAGGAATGCAGGCCGAGCCCGCTGCCTCCGGTTCCGCCAGTGTTCGAGGCCCTGTAGAAACGGTTGCCGATCTGCGCCAGGTCCCGATCCGGAATGCCGATCCCGCGGTCCTTCACTTCCAGAACGATATCACCGTTCTGGGCCCCTATCGTGATCTCGACCTCAGCGTCCTTTGGTGAGTATTTGAGCGCGTTGTCGACCAGATTGACGATCACCGTGCGGAGCATCTCGGTATCTCCCCGGTATGCCGGCATCGGCGCAACGGGATGAAGTCTGAGGCGTTCGCCAAGGCCGGCATGGTCGAAGTGCCGCTGAACGTCCTCATAAAGGGCCGGGAAATCCACCTGCTCGATCTTCAGCACACCTTCATCCTGCCGCTCGCTTGCAAGAAAACGATCGATCAGCATCGTCATGCGGGAAACGGCCTCGTCGATGCTTTTCAGACGTTGGGCGACAGCCTGCTGCGGTCGTTCCAGCATCAGGGTGAGCATGTCGCTAGCGTAGCGGATTGCGGCCAGGGGGGTGCGAAACTCATGGCTGACCATGCGCATCAACTGGCGCTGGTCCTGACGGGCCGCCTTCTCCCCTTCAAGACTGGCGGACAGTTCTCCCTCCAGATGCCGTCGCAATGTTACTTCGCGCGCAAGCGCGGCGTTGCGGTCGCGCAAATCCATGGACAGGCGCATGCCCACCATGAAGATCAGACAGAAGAAAAAGCCGACGATGAAGATGTGTCCCTGGAAGAAGTACCATGTGTTGATGTTGGTCATCACCGGATTGGCAACCGTCGATGGCTGAATGTAGACGAGTGCGCTCTGCAGCAGACTTGCGGCGGAATATTCCCCAAGCAGGAAGATCATGATCCAGCGCAGGAAAGGGGGTTGGGAGCGGTCGCGGTAAAGCGTCCGGATCATCAGTGCCATCATCACCACCGTGAAGGCAGTGGAGGCATGAATGCGCAGGCCGAGGTCTGTCGGATCGTAGATAACGGCGAAGATCCAGAACAGGAGCTGTGCCGCGAGACAGAACGCGCTGATGCCGACAAAACGGGGTTGTCCCAGGAAGCGCGCCAGGCCGTCGGCCCACAGGACCAGGCCAAACTTGATCACCATGTTGTCCGTTACGACGCGAATGAGCGATGGGTCCGGACCGCGCTGCAAATAGAGAAACAATCCAATCGCGATGGCGAAGAAACCGGCCGCGATGACCTTCAGTTCATAGATCTGGCGCCAGACGAACCAGACGAGAAGCCAGGCAACTGACATGAAAGCGGTTGTCGCGAATTCCAGCAGCAACATGGTCTTGAGATCGAGCATGCGCTTGTGATGACGGAAGCGGCCTGCCTGTTCAAGTAACAGTTTCGAGGCCTTGATTGCGGCAGCTTCGATTTCAGGCAGGTGTCACCCAAAGGAAGCAAGTCTCGTCAGAATCTGTCAGAATTGATTAGTATTGGTAGGTGGAATTCGATCACTCGCCATCTGTATTTACACCAATGTTGACCGTCGTGGGCACAAGACGACGCAACAGCGGGAGTAATGATACAAATGGCGTCCAGGACCCGAAACACCGGCGTTTCAAGCGCAACGGTTGAGCCTGCCATTCCCTCCGGCTCAAACCGGACAGCCTCCCTTGCCGCATTTCTGCTGCTGACGACAGCCCTTGTCCCCACCGCAGCCTTTTCAGGCGATGCCCTGCCGCAAGGGGGCAGTTTCACGCATGGCAACGGAACCATTACGCAAGGTGGTTCAAGGGTTGATGTGAAGCAATCCAGCGATGCCGGTATCGTGAACTGGGGCAGCTTTTCCATCGGCTCCGGCAATCAGGTTCATTTCGACAACGGCGCCGGTGCCACGCTCAATCGGGTCACGGGCAATGTGCCGAGCCGTATCGATGGCAACCTCAGCGCGACGGGCAGCGTATTTCTCGTCAATCCCGCCGGAGTTGCCGTTGGCAGTGGCGGGCTTGTGTCGACGGGTGGTTCGTTTGTCGCTTCGACGCAGGACGTTACCGACAGCGATTTTCTGAATGGCGGCGGCCTGACCTTTTCCGGCACGAGCGGTGCCGAAGTCGTAAATGCGGGCACTATCCGGTCTGCGCAGGGTGACATTGCACTGATTGCGCGCCGCGTTGAAAACCGTGGCACGCTTGAAGCGCCCAACGGAACCGCAGCCCTTGCCGCTGGCTACGAAGTCCTCATGAAAGACGTCGCCGATGCAGCCGGCCTGTTGTCGGTCAAGCTTGGCGGAGCCGATACCGAAGCACTCAATTCCGGAACCATCGCGGCGGCCAACGCTGAAATCCGCGCGAATGGCGGCAATGTCTTTGCGCTGGCTGGAAACACGGATGGTGTCGTCAAGGCAACCGGTGTCAGCACTTCCGGTGGCCGGATATTCCTGACGGCGGGCAATACGGGCAAGGTCCAGGTCAGCGGCAAGCTCAAGTCGCGCAGACTGGCGGAGAACGTTCCGGTGCCGGGTGCAAAGCCGGCGACCGAGGGGGGCGCCATCACGGTGACGGGCGGAGAAATCACGATCACCGGTACGCTCGACGCCTCGGCGGAAGAAAGCGGCGTCAAGGGTGGTGAAATCGTGGTGTTTGCCGAGGACACGGCAAGTGTTTCCGGATCGTTGAGCGCCAGGGGTGGCGTGGGCGGTGAAGGCGGCTTTGTCGAAACGTCTGCCCGAAACACGATCGATTTTTCCGGAATTGCGGTCGACACCTCGGCTGAAGGCGGTCAGACCGGTCTCTGGCTGATCGACCCGGTTGACCTGACGGTCGATGCGGCGGCGGCGGCAACGATCTCTTCCAACCTTGCCAGCAACAACGTGAGCCTGCAGACCACCAACTCGTCGGCAAGCGGTCCGGGCAACCAGAGTGCGGGCGACGGCAACATCACCATCAATTCCGGCATCACCTGGACGAGTACAAACACACTCACGCTCAACGCCTATAACGACATCGCGATCAATGCGGCCATCGACGGCCAGAACGGTGGGCTGACCCTGCTGGCTTACGGTAACAGCGGCACGGCTGCCGTCGGCACAATCTCCACGGGAGCGGCCGGCGCGGTCGATGTCGACAATTTCGCTCTCACCAGGGGTGTCTGGGATCAGGTCGGCGCGGGCCTGCCAGACTTTGCCACGAACGCACTGAGTGTTGGCTTCGGCACTTTCATCCGGGCGCAGGGTGGCGATGGCACTTTTTCCAACCCCTATGCGCTATTCGACGTTTATGGCCTGCAAGGGATAACGACCCATGACAGGCGTGGTGGCGGGTCCGGCGATATCAGCCTTTACTATGAACTTGCGAACGATATCGACGCGTCGACGACATCATCTTGGAATAACGGTGCTGGCTTTGACCCTGTTTCCTTTTCCGGAAGCCTGGATGGCAAGGGACATACGATAGACGGCCTCTATATCAACCGGCCTTCCGAAGGTAATGTCGCACTCATAAGTTATTGGCAAGACAACTATTTCACTTCCGGACGTGACCTAGAGATAAAGGACCTTGCACTCACGAACGCGTCTGTTACCGGCGACAACCAGACGGCAATTCTGGTCGGCGACACAGGCGGTGGGAACTATCACGGTCACAACATGTCGAATGTGACTGTCAGTGGAACCGTTCAGACGAATTCCTGGGGCGCAGGCGTCGTGGCCAGGTATTTCGGCAACATCGACCAGTCGACCATGACCAATGTTCATGCCGATGTTTCCGTCACGACGACGGATTGGGGCAGCGCCACCGGCGGCCTCGTCGCGATCATGGGTGAAGGGCTGACAATCTCGAATTCCAGCTCGACAGGATCGATAACCGGAGGGCAGGTCGGTGGTCTTGTCGGCACCTCCGACGACAACGACAACAGGATCGAAAATTCCTATTCGACGGCGACAGTCACCTCGTCTGGGAGCTTTCGGGAGGCTGGTGGACTGGTTGGGTACGCAGAAGACCTGACGATCTCGAATTCGTATTTTGCCGGTCAGGTGCTCGGCACAAACGGTGCCGCGGCTGGAGGGCTCATCGGTACGGCCGACAGGAACACGGTTATTCAGAACTCCTTTGTTACGGGTCTTGTAGAGGCTGAAGGGTATGCAGCCGCATTGGTCGCTGAAGTCTCCGACTCAAGCGTTTCGATAACCGACTCGGCCTGGGATACTGAAACGACCGGACAAACCGAGGTGATCGGTTACTCGGCTCCCTATACCGCTACCGTGACCAACACGAGCGGCCTGACGACTTCTCAGATGCAGGGATCCCTGACCCTGGGCAGTTTTACCCT
Organism: Labrenzia sp. PO1; assembly: GCF_012273635.1. Lineage (NCBI taxonomy): Bacteria > Pseudomonadati > Pseudomonadota > Alphaproteobacteria > Hyphomicrobiales > Stappiaceae > Labrenzia > Labrenzia sp. PO1. The sequence continues at coordinate 1,083,824 of NZ_JAAXCR010000001.1, read as the reverse complement.
GGACAGCAGCATCTGGGGCACTGGCAGCGGACTTTTCCCTTATTTCAAGTGGGAGTATGCCGCCACACCCGAGGCGGTCTCAGGTATCGTCTACAGTGACGCGGGCACGACGGCCCAAACCGGAGCAAATGTCAGCGCACTTTCCGGCGGCAATCTTGTCGGCAGCGCTGTGAGCGGGGCAAACGGGTACTATTACATCCTGACTACGGCCGGATCGCTTAATTCCGCAGGGGCACTGGCCTATCTGGACGGTGAAAGCACCAAAGCGGCGACTTTCGCCGATACAGTAACGTCGACCGGCGTCTCCGGAGCCGATATCTGGGGCAATGCTTTCAACGTCAATACCGGTGCAGCGGCCACGACGGACGTGGTCACCGCTCTGGACACGACCATCGGCGCGTTCAGCGACACCGATCTCAACTTCCTGCGCAACACGTCGGCGGTTGTGCGAACCGACCAGAATGGCAACAGTCTCGACTTCAATTTGAATGCGACGTCCAACTTCAATCTCGACAACAATCTTTACGCCGGTGGCAACCTGACTGTTGCAACGAATGGTACATTTTCGGTCGGCGACAGCAACACCATCCTGTGGGCCCATGACGGTGACCTGACAGTGAACGGCGATGTCGCGTGGTCTAACAGCAACCAGCTTTCTCTCTACGTCGACGCCAGCAACGCCTCCATCAAGATCAACGGCTCCGTCACCGCGGCGAACGGCAAGCTGCGTGTGGACCAGACGAGCAGCGCCACGAATGTCACTTCAACGGCGACGGGTGATATCCATGTCGACGATTTCCAGTCCGATACCGCCTGGCTGCAGGTCGGCAGCAGTTTGCCGGACTTTTATGCCCGGGACTTCGATATCCAGGGCGGTCATTTTGTGCGTGCGCTTGGTGGTGATGGATCGCAGGCCAACCCGTACCAGATCTTCGATGTCTACAGTCTTCAGGGCATACAGTCGGGTTCCGGAACCACGCCGGTAAACTATGTGCTGACCCGGGATATCGACGCTTCGGGAACAACGGCATGGAACGGTGGTTCCGGCTTTGCGTCGACAAGCCTTCGCGGCAATTTCGACGGTGGCGGCCATACGATCGATGGCCTGACCTCGACAGGTAACTTCAACACGATCGGGTTGTTTGGCGTCGTTAGAGCCGATGGTCAGGATATCTCCATTCATGATCTCAAACTGACGAACGTCAACATCGCGGGAGGGATCGGTGTTGGCGGGCTGATCGGCAACGCCGTTGGTGGCAAGGTCTCGGTATCGGATGTTTCGGTTGGCGGCACGGTGACAGGCGCAGGTAATGTCGGCGGCGTCGCCGGTGTTATGGCGTCGGAGTATTCCGTTACCGACACACATTCTTCGGCTGATGTCAGCACCACGGCCTATGCTGCAGGTGGCCTTATCGGCAACAGTCAGACTTCTGATGCATCACAGGTTACCCGTTCGTCCGCTTCCGGCAACGTCAGTGGCCGTTATGACATCGGTGGACTGATGGGCCGGGTGTCAAATGTCGACGTTTCCAGATCTCATGCCAGCGGAACTGTCACGCTCCTTGCCGACAACACGGGTGGTACCACCACACCATATGGCGCAGGCGGTCTCATCGGCTCCATTGATTCGGGCTCGGTAGATCTCTCTTATGCGACCGGAACGGTGCAAAGTTCCGACAGCATCGCGACGCGTCTCGGTGGGCTGGTTGCCCACTCCCTCGGAGCGCCTATCACACGGTCCTTTGCGACTGGCGACGTGATCCACACCGGCAGCATGGCCGGCGGGCTCGTTGGCCTGACGGTCAGCAGCATTTCCGACAGCTACGCCACCGGGGACGTGTCTGGCAGCAATGAGATCGGCGGCCTTGTCGGGCGGATGCTTGACGGGTCGTCCGTTACCCGTTCCTACGCAACCGGTGCCGTCGCCGCAAGCGTGAACGGCGGCGGCCTGGTCGGCACAATGGACGCAGGTACGATCACGCTTACCAACAGTGTCTGGGATACACAGACTACCGGGCTGAACAATGCAGTCGGCAATCAGCTTGGCGGTTCGGTCACCAATGTTTCCGGAGTGACCAGCAGTGCCATGCAGCAGCTCGACACGTTCGTTTCAGCCGGCTTTGGAATTGATGACCAGGGCGGCACGGCGAACACCTGGCGCATCTACGAGGGGCAGACGACCCCGCTCCTGCGAGGGTTCCTGACCGCAATTACGGTAACGGGTGACGACAAGTCGAAAGTATATGACGGAACGGTCTATTCCGGCGGGTTCACCTATGCCTTGTCGTCTGCCGGAGCGAGCCTCCTCGGAAGTTTCGATGGCGGTGCCGCCGTCACGGCAACCGCGGCCGGAAGTTATGCCATTGGGAACAGTTTCTATTCGCATCAGTTCGGCTACGACATTGTCAGCGTCGATGGCACGTTGACGATCACAAGTCCCTCCGAAACGTCTGGTTCTTCCGGCAGCGGACAGTCCTCCACCGATCCCCGCCAGCAGGTGCTGGAGCGCAACCGGTTGCAGAACCCGGATGCCGACGAGGCACTTGAAGACAACCCCTCCGCCTGCGAGCCGGGCGTCGTCGGCGGCGAAGGTGCCGTTCACCCCTGCAACCGCTCGTTCGGTCGCTGGCTCAGTGCGGCGGCAGAGTAGTCCGGCATGACAAGACATACGATAACTGCAGCCCTGGTGGCCGGTCTTGCGCTCGTTTCCGAAGGTTCATTCGCCCAGCAGGCTCTTGAGAGAAATCTGCCTGCTGCCGAACCCGGAGAGCCGGTCTCGCTGGACGTCGCCCCCCAGGACTTCGGTGCGACCGACAGGTCACCACTCGGCGTTGACCTGGCCGGCGTTTATCTGATCGGTCAGTCCGACGATGTGGCAGGCCGAGCTCCAAAGGGCATCGGCGGTCCGGCGGCTGCTTTCGATCAGGCTGCACTGGATGCCGTGCTGTCGGAGTATCTCGGCAAGCCGCTTTCCCTCGCCCTTGCGGGGGAAATCCAGGCTGCCATAGCCCGCGTTTACAAGGATGCCGGCTATCCGTTCGTATCCGTTACCCTGCCGCCGCAGGAAATAACCGGCGGGGTGCTGCAGGTCAGGGTGATCGAGTTCAAGTCGGGCAACGTGACGGTTCAGGGGCTCGACGAGCGCGACGCCGAGGAGATCCGCGCAAGGCTGCGGATCAACCCCGGTGGACGCATTGATGCGCGCGCACTGGAAGAGGATCTCGGCTGGTTGAACCGCTCCCCCTACCGGCGGGCGGGTGGGGTCTTTCGCCCGGGCGAGGATGCTGCGCTCAGCGACCTCGAAGTCACGATCGATGAAGGCAGGCCCTGGCAGGTGTTTGCGGGGTGGTCCAATTCCGGGTCGCAGGACACAGGACGCGACCGGTATTTTCTGGGTGGCAATGTGCGTCTTCCCTTTTCGGGCGGCTCTTGGCTTTCCTACCAGATGACGGCCAGCGACGACATCTGGAGCGATCCGGGAATTGTCATTCCGCGTGAAGGCGACTACCCCTCCTATGTGTCCCACGCAGGCAGGCTCACCATTCCGACGTGGGCCCGGCAAAGTCTTGAAATCGCACCGGCATTGGTTGCGTCGCGCGAGACGCCGAACCGTTTTTTCGACTTTGAAAACACCACCTACGAATTGCCGATCATCTACAGGTCTGCCGTCTCTAATCTCCTGCCGGGGCGCTATTGGGGGGATATCTACACGGGCGTCGAGCTGAAACGTCTGGAGCGGACAACCTTCTTCAATGGCGTCGCGGTTGCCGACGGTGCCGCGGATCTGTTCCAGATGGTGCTTGGCTGGAGCAATTCGTTCGATGACCGTCTTGGCCGCACAGCGCTTGATGTCAGGGTGAAAGCCAATCCGGGAGGTGTTCTTCAGGGAAATGCGGCAACCACCTGGCAGACCTTTACCAACGGGCGTGTCCAGTCGGTCGACTATGCGTATCTTGCGGCAGACATCAGCCGGACAACGTCTCTTCCGAACAGGTTCTTCTGGGTAAGCGCCCTCTCGGGTACGCTCGCCGGGCAGGTGCTGCCGGATACGGAGCGGATCTCGCTTGGTGGGCGGTATGCTGTGCGTGGCTATAACTACGATGATGCCAGCGTGGACAGCGGTGTCATCTGGCGGAACGAATTGCGTCTGCCTTCCGTCTCGCCGCTTGCCGGCAATCTGCCTGAAAGCTGGCCGCAATCACTGACAAACGACAGTCTGTCTGCCTATCTGTTTGCCGATATCGGCTTCGGGATCGATCACGCCACAGACGACAATGCGACACTGTCCGGTGTCGGCGCCGGCTTCGACTATGCTCTTGGAGACAATCTGACGGCAAACCTGATCGCGGGCGTTGCCCTGCAGGACGCAGGAGAAACGGAAGCCGGGGACCTCAATCTGCAGGCCTCGATCACGGCGCGCTTCTGACGCTTCTCACGAGGCCAGGGCGCTTGCCGGTTCATATTGCGCTTTTGCCGCTTCCCTGGCGATCCAATTCAGGTAACGGCCGTAGGTCGTGCCTGAAATCTCGCTCGCCAGGGCTTCGAGATCACCTCTTGAGATCCAGCCCTGGTAGAATGCGACCTCTTCAGGACAGGCAATCTTCAGGCGTTGGCGGGATTCCAGAGTCTGGATGAAGCAGGCTGCTTCCAGGAGCGATTCCGGCGTTCCCGCATCCAGCCAGGCATAGCCCCGGCCCAGCATCTGGACGCTGAGGTCACCGCTTTCGAGATAGGCCCTGTTGATGTCGGTGATTTCAAGTTCGCCGCGGGCGGATGGGGTGAGGGTCCGGGCGATCTCGACAACCCTGGCATCGTAGAAATAGAGGCCGGTCACTGCCCAGTCCGATTGCGGGGCAACCGGTTTTTCAACGATTGAGGCAGCCTTGCCAGCGCTGTCGAAGCCGACAACGCCGTATCGTTCTGGATCATGAACCTGATAGGCGAATATGGTTGCGCCGGTCTCGTTTTGCCGGGCCGCCAGCATTTTTTCCGACAGGCCGGTGCCATGGAAGATGTTGTCACCCAGAATGAGGGCCGACGGTTCCCCGCCCAGAAAGTCTTCCGCGATCAGGAATGCCTGGGCGATGCCTGCAGGGTGCTTCTGGACAGCGTAGGACAGGTTCAGACCCCAGCGGTTTCCCTTGCCGAGGACGCGCTGGAACGCGCTCAGGTCCCGCGGTGTGCAGATGATCAGAATGTCTCGAATGCCGGCGAGCATAAGCGTGGTCAGCGGGTAGTAGATCATCGGTTTGTCGTAGACGGGCAGAAGCTGCTTCGAGCTTGCCAGCGTCATGGGAAACAGGCGGGACCCGGCGCCGCCGGCAAGAACAATTCCCTTCATACCCGGTTCCACTCCGTCACCACGTTGCGCCTTCCGGCGACTGGTCCAAGGCGGGGCTGCCGTTGCGCCGAACGGTTCGGCAGCTTGCTCAAGAGCGCCTGCAGGCGCAGGACGCAGGCTGACAACTCGTATCTGGCTACAACGGTCCGGCGTGCCGCCCGGCGCATGGCTTGCCGGTCTGCCGGAGACTGCAACGCCGAACAAACTTCGGTAGCGATTGCCTTCGTGTCCCAGAAATCGACGAGCCTGCCGTTGACCCCGTCTCGAACGACTTCCTGAACCGGAGCGGTTTTGGACGCGATGACAGGTGCCTCGCAGGCCATGGCTTCGAGAAATGACCAGGACAGCACGAACGGGTAGGTCAGGTATACATGGGCTGCAGAGACCTGAAACAGGCTCAGGAGATCCTTGTGCGGGATCTGGCCCAGAAAGTGGATCCGATCGGGTGGAAGGCCGGTTTCCTGAAGAAGCCGGTTGCGCCATGTGTCGCCACGAGACGGTGCGCGTCCGTAGCTGACGCCGTCGCCACCGGCAACAACGAACCTGGCTTCCGGATTTTCGCGGGCGACCAGTACAGCCGCCTGCATGAATTGCGGAAAGCCGCGGTAGGGTTCCAGGTCACGTGCCGCGAAGGTGACCACCGGATCGCCCGCGGTCAGGTGCCTACCGTCCGGCAGGCGAAATCCGGCCATCGCGTCGGGGCGAGCCCGGGTCGTGTCGATACCTTCATGCTGCACGAGGATCTTTGACCGGTATTCTGCGGGATAGCGGCTCTTCTGCCAGGCCGTCGGGCTGATGCCGGCATCGAGCTGGTCCAGAGTGGACAGCTGGATGGCGTTGCGGAGCCTCATGGTCTGGCGCTGCTGCAGCGACATCTCGTCGGAAGGTGCAAACCCGACGTCTCCGCCCTGCGGCTGGAAGTAATATTCGCAGAAACCGATGGCAGGTACATCCGGCAGGGCATCCTTGACGAACATCATGCCGCCCCAACCGATATGTCCCATAACAATGTCGGGCTTGTGGCCGTTCAGGTCCAGCTTGTGCAGGATATCGGCAACCTTGCGGCCCGCCTCGATGTAGGGAACGGATGGCCGTCCACCTGCGCTGGCCGCCTGCCGGGTGTCACCGGCATAGCGCAGCACACGCAGGCCCGGCACCGGCCGGTCCAGGGATTCGCATATGAGCGTGGCAGTCCAGCCATCGGCGATCAGACGTCGGGCAAGATGAACGAACTGCCCGGGCCCATGCCGGTGCACGAACACGATATGCATGTGCCAAACCTTCGATCAGAAACGGGTGCCGTCCAGACGCAAGGGGGATTGTTGAAGGTCCGTGGCCCAAAGGACTTCAAGCTTGCGCAGCAGTGCGAATGTTTCCTCAAGAGCCTTCAGGTCCTGTTCGGATCGCACGATCTGGTCCTGATTGACCTCGTCGGCTGCCTTCACGGCTCTGCAAAGCATCTTTCCCTTGTCGGTCAGACGGATACGGGCTGAGCGCCGGTCCCGTGCCGAAGCCGTTCGGTCGACGTAGCCGGACTGGACAAGTTGCTTGAGGCTGTAGGACGCATTCGATCCGAGATAGTGACCGCGGTCCATCAGATCCCGCACGGACAGGTCGTCGTCACCGATGGTGAAAAGCAACATGGCATGGGCGGGAGAGATGTCGTCCGCGCCTATTCGGATCAGATCGACGCGGAGGCGGTCAAGGTAGCGCCGATACATTCGTTCGATGACTCTTACGAGTTCGAAATGGTTCGCTTGCGACGCCGGAGCCGCGATCCTTTCCCTTTCCCCGTATGCTGAATGATTGATGGATTCTTCAACCATAGGTTCAGTCCGCGAAACGTGCCCATTCATGTCCCTTGTTGCGTCTTCTAAGACTTTGTGCATTTGCCCCAAACTCCCACCTACATTCGAACTAAATTCGAAATAATTTCATCGCTATTCTGCTCCCTGTCTATGCACATTGATGCATTTATTAGTTTTGTTTTTGCATTTCTTCTCTTTGCCAATCGATTGCCATAATTAAAGGCACTAGATACCCCAAGTTAGTCTATATGCTTTCGTCATTCCTATGGAAAAGATGTGTCGTTTTCTGGGCAATCGCTCTTTTTTTCGCACGTGCGAACACACCTATCGGTTGAGGCTTCGGAGAATCTTGAATGGTTGAAAAGACAACACCGGACGCAATCGATCCGTTCCGTCTCATAAGAGAGGCTCGAGTCACCTTTGCAACCGGTCTCGCCGCAGCGGCGCTTCTGAGTGGGTTCATCACGCTGCTGCAGATGATCGTTCCGCTGTTCATGCTGCAGGTTCATGACCGGGTTCTGAACAGTCAGAGCCTCGATACCCTGACAATGTTGCTGATCATCGCCTGTGGCGGGCTGATGCTTTTTGCGATTCTGGAATTTATCCGCAGCCAGATTTTCCAGGTGATGGGGAGCGAACTGGTTCGGCGTCTCAACCTGACGGCAATCGAGGCGGGCGTGAAATCCTCGCTGGAGAAGGGGGGCGGTATGGCCTCCGAAGTGCTGCGGGACCTGAACGATCTCCGCACCTTCATAACCAGCAACGCCATCAGCGCGCCGCTGGAAGCCATGTGGGTGCCGCTGTTCCTGATTGTGCTGTTTGCCCTGCATCCGCTTTACGGGCTACTGGCTGTTGTTTCAGCGATTACGCTGATCGGGCTCAACCTCCTGTCCGACATGACGACACGCTCGCTGTTGAAGGAAGCGAACACCGCCAACTTGCAGAATGTCGCGACGATCGCCTCCACGCTTCGCCACGCAGAGACGATCGAGGCAATGGGGTTGATGCCTGCCCTGACGCGCCGTTGGCGCAAGGGGCAGCTCCATGCCACGGAACTGATGGCAATGGGAAGCCGGCGCGGCAAGGCAATCCACGCGCTGACGCGAAGCCTCCGGTTTGGCATGCAGATCGCGGTTCTGGCGCTTGGCGCAGATCTCGTCATCAAGGGAGAGGTGACTGCCGGCACGATGATCGCCGCAAGCATCCTGATGGGGCGCCTGCTGACCCCTTTCGACAATCTCACGGAAAACTGGCGCCAGTGGGTGTTCGCTTCAACCGCCTGGGGCCGGGTGCGCGAGGTTCTGGAGAACCACTCCTCGCTTCGCCAGACCGTGCCGACCCCGCCCAGCCAGGGATCGCTCAAGATCGACAAGCTGGTCTACGCGCCGCCCAACGCACCGGTGCCTGTTATCAAGGGCATTTCGTTCACGCTCGAACCCGGTGACGTTCTTGGCATTGTCGGCCCGTCGGCAGCCGGAAAGTCGACCCTGGCCCGTCTGCTTGTAGGTGTTCTTCAGCCCACGACGGGCGGCGTCTTTCTTGATGGACACAACGCCTATCTGTGGGAGCGGGCGTCCTTTGGCGCGATGGTCGGGTATCTGCCGCAGTCGGTGTCTCTTCTGGATGGAACGGTTCGGGACAACATCTCGCGCATGTATGATGCCGATCCTCAGATGGTGATCGATGCGGCACGTGCCGCCGGCGTTCACGAGATGATCGGCCGGATGCCACTCGGCTACGATACGCCCGTCGGTGACAACCGTTACACCTTGTCAGGCGGACAAAAGCAGCGTGTCGCCCTTGCGCGTGCGCTGTTCGGACGGCCGCGCCTGCTCGTGCTCGACGAACCCAATGCCAACCTGGATACGGAAGGGGAGGTTGCCCTGCTGCGTGCTATTTCGCAGGCAAAGGAAGACAACGCCATCGTCATCGTCATCGCGCACAGACCGGCGATCATGGAGGCGGCCGACAAGATCCTGGTGCTGGAAGATGGCCGGATCGGCCAGTTCGGTGACCGGACGGATGTCGTCAGCAGTATTTCCAGGCGCCTGCCGGCACCTGCCGCACCCCGTGCCCTGCCGACGAGTGGAGAAGTGGCATGAGCGAGCGTTCCGAGCAGGCAAGGCCACCGGTCGCCACTCCCTCGTCAGAGGCCGCGACCGAAGCAGGCCAGGCCTATTGGATGGCCGCCCTCAAGGCGGACGATGCGCGCCCGCCAAGCTTGCGCAAACCGCTTCTGGCGGCAGCTCTGGCCGTTTCGATCGGCTTTGGCGGATTTCTGCTTTGGGGATTTACCGCCGATCTCGATAGTGCGGCGGTTGCCACCGGCAAGGTGATTGTCGACAGCAAGCGCAAGACCATCAGTCATCTGGAAGGCGGGATCCTGCGCCGGTTGCTCGTGCAGGAAGGGGATTTCGTGGATGCCGGCCAGCCGTTGGTGGAGCTGGACGACACGCGCGCACGTGCCGAGCTGGCGCAGCTCCATGGCAAACGGACCAGTTTGCTGGCAAGGCTGGCCCGGCTCAGGGCCGAGCGGGATCTGTCGGAAGAAATCGTATTTCCGGAAGAGCTCAAGAACAGCAGCGAGCCCCTGATCGCCGAAGTGGTGGCGGCCGAACAGGGGGTGTTCGAAAAACGCCGTCAGGTCTACGAGGGCAAGATCGCCTTTCAGCAGAAGGAGATGGAGCAGTATGTGGCGCAGATCGAGGCCAATCAGGCCCAGATCGAAGCCACCGGGCACCGGCGAAAGCTGCTTGAGGAGCGTGTCGACGCCCTCAGTGGCCTGGAGAAGAAAGGGTTCACGTCAAAAGCCATGCTTAGCGAAGTTCAGCTGGAACTGAGCGAGATGATTGGCGACGGCGGTGAGCTGGAGGCCCAGAAGGCGCGTGCGGAAAAGGCGCGCCAGGGTGCGGAAGTTGCCCTGTTGCAGGCCGAACAGGAATGGCAAAGCGACATTGCCGGAAAGATCCTCGAGGCTCAGCTTGAACTGAACCTCACCAACGAACAGATCATCTCGTCGCAGGATGTCCTCGACCGGCTGGTGGTCCATTCCCCTCAGGCCGGTATTGTCTCCAGCATCGAGATGCGGACACCGGGAGGGGTGGTCGAGCCTGGCAAGGCGATCATGGATATCGTTCCGCGAGACGAGAAGATGCTTGTCGAGGTTCGGATGAACCTGAACGACATCGATACCGTTCGCGTCGGCTCGGAGGCACGCATCCGGCTGACTGCCTATGACCGGCAGAACACCAGCCCCCTGGGAGGGGAGGTGACCTATGTCGCTGCCGACCAGACCGTCGATCCCCAGACGCAGGCGGCCTTTTATGTCGTGCGCGCACAGGTTCTTTCCGAAGAGCTGGACGGCAAGCCCGCCTTGACGCTTTACCCGGGAATGCCGGCGGAAGTCCTGATTATCCGGCGTGCTCGCAAGGCAATGGACTACCTGCTCGAGCCGATCACGCAAAGCCTTGATCGAGCTTTCCGGGAAGACTGACGCGCATTTTTTTGTGCTCCAACAAATTTTTTTAACGACGGGCGGCATTGACCGCCCGTTGCTTTTTCGAAGCCCCGGTCCATTCCGAGCGTGGGGGCATTTTCCTGGTGCAGTGCGAAAATTGCACCTTTAACGCGATTAGTGCGTTGCAAAACTACCATGTCGTTCATTTTCCCGGCGAGGCGGTTGAGTGCTGTTTCGGCATGAAGTGCGGGCGGTTTCAAGCATCTGAAAAATCGCAGAAATTGGATTTCAATCTATGGGGGATCATGTGGTTTCATTGATTTTATTTTGAATTTCGAAATAAAATAAACGTAAAGGAATTGTATTTTCGAACTACTATTAAATGAAAAGTAGAATTAGTTTATCTCCTTCAAAATATTGCCTTATTTTTTTCACTATTCGTCCCTTTGAAGAGATTAGTAATTGTGTATTGTACTTCTCGCGCTGCAAAAATACGGGGTTTGTGCAGTGCGGTGTGCCGCGGTTCGCGGGGCGTCAAATGTAACGAGGCGAACTTCAGGAGTTAGCTACATGGCCACGATTGAAGGCAGTGCTTTTCAGGATTTCCTGCAAGGTACAAATGCTCAGGATTTCATATTCGGATTGGGCTCATCGGATGTTCTGCTCGGCAATGAAGGGGACGACTTCCTCTTCGGAGGCCGAGGTGGAGATCTGATCGTCGGCGGAGAGGGTGCCGACAAGATTTTCGGGCAAGGTGGCGAAGACGTCATTCTTGGTGGTGAAGGCAGCGATACCATCTTCGGCGGAGCGGGCTCCGACTACATCGAAGGCGGTGCCGGCGGCGACATCATTTTCGGTGGCGAAGGAACCGACATCATTGACGGCGGTGCCGGCAACGATCTGATGTTCGGTGGTGGCGACCACGATGTCTTCGTGTTCTCCGGCGGTGGCGGCAACGACATCGTCATGGATTTCCAGGTCGGCGATCTGGTGCAGATCTCGAGCAACATCAACGATACCGGCGTTTCCTCTGCTGCCGATGTCGCCGCACGGGCGACCCAGGTCGGCAACAACACGGTCATCGATCTCGGCAACGGCGATACCGTCACGCTCAACAACGTCGATGCCGACGATCTTCAGGACAATCCTGACGGCTACATCGTCGTTTCCTGATGATCCCGCACCCGGGCACGCGGTCGTCCGTGTGCCCGGGTACCGGCCTTTGGCCTGTGGCCGTCCGCAACTCAGGCCTTAGAACAGTGATGGACAAAGATGCTCGAGACCCTGGGCAAATACGCCGAGGCGGACTTTGAGTCCCCGCATTACTTCCAACTTACGCCGGAGGTTCTTCTTCTTGTCTGGGATCCAGCGCATCAGGTAAATGCTGCGCCCCGGCTTGTGGAGCAGGGCGGTCAGTCCTTCGGCTCCATTGCGAGTGTCCGGCTGAACCGGCTTGATGGCCGGTCGCGAGTCGTATGGGCTGTTTCGCTGAAGGAAAAAACCAGGCTCAGTCTGAAGTTGAGCGCCGGCGCGGTCGGGTCCGAGGCGACGCTTTCTGTCGACGCCGCAAAGCCTGGTCCTGCCGCCGATGCCTTTGCCATGACCAACGGGCTCAGTCAGGCCGCCTGCGCCGTTTTCGTCACGACTTTCCTGAGCGCCTGGTCCGGCATGTTCCGGCTGGGGCGTTCCCGCAGTTTCGTCAATTTTGCAAGAGAGCTGCTGCGCTCCGTCAACGATGCGCCGCCGGTTGTGGATGCTGTCGCGAGCATCGGTTCCGTCCGGTTGCTGGAAACTCTCATCAACAGCGACAGCACCGACATCAAAACAGCGGTCGTGATCGGTGATACGGGTGTTCTGCGGCTGGATAGCGGAACGTGCAACACGCCGTACAATGGCGGCAAGAGCAGATTGTTCCTCGGTGCCGTCGACATGCCGCAGCCGCCTGCCAACGGCTTTCTGGTGCTGTCCGGAAGCTGGGGTCTGGCGATCCGGAAACTGGCTACCGACAACGTGAAGCGCACTGTCGGTGCATGGTGGGCCACCAATGCGCGCAAGCTGCCGGAAGTGCGGGACTACCTGGTGTCGGACGTCGGCGCCAAATCCGATGAGGCGCGTGCGGCCATACGGGACCTGCAGGTGAGCGATCCCTTGCCGGCGCGCCGGCATGGCTTGCTGTCAGAAACCGGCTCCTTCTGTGCAGTGGAAACCGCTGTCGCCTGCGAAGCCGGTGTCCTGGTCGGTGGCTGGCTGCGCGATCCCGCCCGTGTCTATCAGGGGCTCGATATTCTTGCCGGTGACGCCGGTCCGGTTGCGCTTGAGCTACACACGTTCGATGGCGTTCTGCCGGAAACCCAAGGCGGTTATGCGATAAAGCGCTTTGTCGCGTTTGCGCCGGTCGGCAGGGCGCTTCAACACAATCTGCAGCCCCGGTTCGAAGTCCGTTTGGCTTCGGGTGAGCGGGAACTGCTGGTGCCGCCACCGCAGCCGGGTGACATCCCCGACACGAGAGCGAAGGCGCTTTCCGTCGTGACACCGCGCCATGCGAGCGACGAGGTTCTGGCGACCTGCCTGTCGAATGTCTTGTCCGATATCCAGTCGCGTTTCCGGCAATCAGTCGGTGAACCGTCCGAAGTTCTGTTCGGCAAACCGCTTGCCGATCCGACCGTGTCGATCGTGATCCCGCTTTACAAGGTGTTCGAGTTCATCAAGGCGCAGCTTGCGGCGTTTTCCGCCGACAGCTGGCTGGCGGAGAACGCCGAGGTGATTTTCGTGCTCGACTCTCCCGAACAGGTAACCCATGTGGAGGACCTGCTCGCCGGGTTCCATCTTCTTTATGGCCTTCCCGTTCGGCTCGTCGTGATGGAACGTAACGGCGGCTATGCGCTTGCCTGCAATGCAGGTGCGGAAGCGGCGCGCGGGCGCTATCTGGCGATGATCAATTCCGATGTCGTGCCGGTCGAGGCCGGCTGGCTCGAACAGCTGTGTGCCAGCCTGATGATGGACGAGCAGGTCGCGGCAGTAGGCGGCAAGCTGCTCTATGCAGACAACGCCATTCAGCATGCCGGGTTGAAGTTTATCCAGGACGACAAGGGCCGCTGGTTCAACCATCACTACTACAAGGGTTTCCCGCGTCAGTTTCCGGAAGCCAGCACCTCCCGCGAGGTGCCGGGGGTAACCGGTGCTTGCCTCGTTCTGTCGAAAGCCGATTTCGAGACGGTGGGAGGGTTCACGACGGACTTCATCGTCGGTGACTACGAAGACAGCGACCTGTGCCTGAAACTCCGCAAGTTGAATCGCAAGATCTACTATCTGGGCGACGTCGAACTCTATCACTTCGAGCGTGTTTCCATTCGCAAGAACGAAGATTACACGCGCGGTGTCGCCTCTCAATACAATCGCTGGCTCCACCAGTCCCGCTGGCAGGACGACATCGTTGCCCTGATGGAAGCTGCGGAGCGGCGTGAAAAAGGGCTGAGTGCATGAATTCGCCGGTTCTCATCAAGGATGCCACCAGTCTGGTCACATCCCCACTCGGCAGTGAGCGGATTGCAGACCTGCAAGGTTACATCGGCCGTAACAGGTTCCTGCCGGTTCCCCCGAGCGAGGACAACTTCGTCGGAGATGGTGACTATCTTGCCATCGGCACGGAGTTTCTGGGCCACTTTATCGACCTTGGGGGCTTGCGCGCGCATGAGCGGGTGCTTGATGTCGGTTGCGGCATTGGCCGGATGGCAGTGCCCCTGACCCAGTATCTGGATCCGGACACCGCCCGATATGTGGGTATCGATCCGGCATCGGCGGGCATTCAATGGTGCACGCGCAACATCGGGTCGGTCTATCCCAATTTCCGGTTCATGCATCTCGATATCGCCAACGCTCTCTACAATCCCGACGGCTATATCCGCGGCACGGAGATTGCCCTGCCGTTCGCCAACGGTTCGTTCGATTTTGCCATCATGACATCGGTGGTCACCCATCTGCCGTCGGAAGAGATCCTGCCCTATTTTCGCGAAATCTCGCGCCTCATGGAGCTGGGAGGCAGGTTGTTTCTGTCGGCTTTCGTGATTGCGCCGGACCGCGGCGAAGGCTTGATCCCGCGTGTCGTGTTCCGACGCGACGGCGAGGGGCCTGCCTGGTACGGCAACCCGCAAGCGCCGCTCGCAGCGGTCGCCTTCGATGATGGTTTCCTCGACAGGGCGTTGGAGACGGCCGGATTCGAAATCGCCCTGAAGCGGTTCGGGCACTGGCGCGGCGGCAACGGGGCTCCGCATTACCAGGACTTTTTCGTTGCCGTGAAAACGTCGCGGGGGGTGTCCTGATGCGGATCCTTGTCTTCGCGCATAATCATCCGGATCTTCACCCCGGCGGGACGGAGACGGTCGCGCTTGACCTGGCAAGGGCCTATCGCAAGGCCGGGCACCAGTCGCTGTTTGTGGGTGCGACCAACCACCTGCACCGCGAGCCGCATCCGGGTACCAGCTTTCAGGCGATCAGCGACAGTGGTGACGAGTTGCTGATGTGGGCTGGTCATTTCGACCGGTTCAACATGAGCCAGATCGATCTGCAAGCCTTTGTACCGGACATGCGGACACTGCTGGAAAGCTTTCGGCCGGATGTGGTCCATATCCACCATCTGCTGCTGTTCGGTGTCGAACTGCCGGTTCTTATCCGCCGGGTGCTGCCCGACGTGCGCATCGTTATGACGCTGCACGACTATTACGCGATCTGCGCCAACGACGGCGTCCTGATGAAAAGCCCGGACGAAGCTTGTGCCGCGCTTGGGTCGGGAGGACTGTGCAAGTGCCTGCCCGAAGCAAAGCCGAACGACATGCGTCTGCGCGAGCGGTTCATCAAGACGCATCTGGAAGCCGTCGACGAGTTCGTATCTCCAAGCGCGTTTCTGCGTGACGTCTATGTGCGCTGGGGCCTGCCGCCGGAGAAAATCAGGATCATTCGAAATGGCAGGCCGGACGCGGTACCGGCCAAGAGCCGGTCGGCTGACGACACGCCCAAAACCGTGTTCGGCTATTTCGGAAACCTGACCCCCTGGAAGGGTGTCGAGGTTCTGCTGCAGGCGGCAAAGCTGTTGGTGGAAAAGGACATGGAATTCGAGCTGCGGGTCCATGGCGGTGCTCCCTTCCAGAACCAGGAATTCGTCAAACGCATCGAGAAGCTGTTCGAGGAAACCGCACCCAGAGTGCAGCGCCTGGGGGCTTACAAACCTGATGATGTCGCCGGTCTCATGGAACCCGTCGACTGGGTCGTCGTGCCTTCTCTGTGGTGGGAAAACGCGCCGCTGGTCATTGCCGAAGCACAGCAGCACGGACGGCCGGTGATCACCAGCGGTGTCGGCGGCATGGCCGAGGCCGTCAGGGACGGCGTCGATGGCCTGCATGTGCGCAAGAACGATCCGGTCGGCCTGGCAATCGCGATGGCGACAGCTGCCGGAGATGCCGCGCAGTACCGGAAACTTGCAGCCAACATCCGCAAGCCGCTGTCCGTCAGCGCTGTTGCCGAACAATATCTGCGCCTGTTTGCCGACCGGCAAACCGCGGCGCGTGAACCTGCTGCCTGAGGAAAACGGAATGAGTGTAACCCCTCTTGAACAGGTAAAACCCGGATCGGACGCGAAGCCGCCGCAAGCTGTTGCGGAGGCCAAGGAACAAGCCGTTTCCGCGCGGCTTCAGGGGCGTGTCGATGCATTCGAAAACGGCCGGCTGCTTGGCTGGGCCTGGGATGCGTCGAGCCCGAGCGACCGCATGACCATCCACGTCTTCCACGACGGTGAGCGAGTTCTCAGCAAGGTTGCCGAAACCCAGCGCATCGACTTGAAGCGCAACGGCATTGGCGACGGCCATTATGCATTCGACATCGAGTTGCCCCAGGCCGTTGCCGCAGCACCTGGCGGTCTGACTGTTGTGGCGGAAACCCCCAAGGGGGAAGCGCAACTGAAGCTGCCGCGCCCGAGCGCAGAAGAACGCGCCGCGGAAGCTGCCGTCGCCATGCCTCTGGCAGTGGTGATGGAGAAAGTCGACCGGCTGATCGTGGCGCAGCGCCAAAGCGCTGTTGGCCAGCGTGATGCAACGGCGGTCTTGCGCGAGACGGTACAGCGGATCGATGCGCTGGCATCGAACGAGGGCGAACTTGGCGAAGCCATGTCCCTTCTGAAAAACGGCCAGGGCGACCTCTCCCAGAAGGTCAAGGAACTGGAAGTTTTCCTGCTGCGTTTCGATACGACGCTGAAGGGGTTCGATGACCGGTTGAAGGTCCTTGGAGAAAAGAGCCGCAACAACCTCAAGGTTCATATCCTGCTGCTGGCGATCCTTCTCGGGTTTGTCGGGGGCATGCTGTTTGCCGCCGCAGGCGGTCTCTGGAGGTAAGCAACGATGGAGCCTGTCGTCACCCTGGAAGGCGTGAAGAAGCTGCCCGCGAGAGCGGAGCGGCAGGCACCCGCGCTGAAGGCGCAGGGGAGCGCAGGGGCGCAGGTTCCACTCGACGGTCATTCGGTTCTTTACGTCAACCTCGACCGCGAAACTCTGTTGATCGCCGGGGTAGGGGAAGCCTTTGCCGGCGGGGTGCCGGCTATCCTCAACGAAGACCCGAAGATGGTCGTACCCTGCACGGTGACGGTCCTGCCAGCCGGAAACGGCCTTTCGGGAAAAAAGCGTCCGTTCATCGCAATCCTGTCTCCGGTGCCAGGTTCTGCCACCCGGCCTGACCGGGTGACGATCCGCAGCCAGGGGCATGCCTACCCCTATGGCGTCAGGCATCAGGCAGAAGATCTCAAGAGCTTCCTCAACAGTGTCGGTGAGCTGTCACCTCAATCGGTGCCGGATATCGTTGACGGCCTGGTCCAGGCATTGCTTGGCGCGGGAACCACACCTCAGGCAATGCAGACGGCCGCCAGACTTGTCGATGCTGTCGCGGGACGCGACGGTTTCATCGAGGTGCTGGGTGTCTTCGACGCCGGAGACATCTACCTCCAGGGGTGGGCCAAGGGCATGCCGGTGGGAACCAACCGGGTGTTTGTTTTCGACGGCGCATTGAAACTCGGTCAGCTGGCCGGAAGTCTTTTCGAGCGCAAGGACACTGGTGGCAAGGCACATGGTTTTGCCGGTTTGCTCGAGGTCGAGGGCGGTCTTGATACCGCGCAACTTCGCAAGGTTTTTTTCCGTGGCCGCGCCGGATGGAGCGTGGTCGAGGTTCATGAACACAGGACGATGCCGCCGGCCCGGGCTCTTCCCTCCCACATACGGGCCCTTCTGCCGAAGCTCTCCCCCGCGGGTGACGGCAGGGCCCGGCTGGAGCTGGCGGGCCGGCGGTTCGATGGCCGGGAAACGGTTAGCGAGCTCGACGTCCCGGTTCGTGTCGGTATCGATTTCAGCGCTTCACTGGATCGGGCCGGCGTCCTGTTGTCGGGCTGGCTGCTCAATCCGGAAGACCGTGTCGAGACGGTCTTCCTGCGTTCGGGCTGCATGAGTTGTCGCCTCGACACGCGCTGGACGACGCAGCTGCGGCCCGACGTAACAAGCGCTTTCGAAACGTTGTCACCCTTTCTGAACGGGCCGGATGCACTGCAACGGCACGGGTTCCTTGTTCATGTGCCTGCCGAGGAAATGTCCGGCACCGAGGGTACGTATCTGGAGATCGTGCTGAAAGATGGCAGGTCCGCCTTTGCTCCGCTGGCGCTTGGCAGGGCTTCGCCGCGTTCCGCGCTAAGGCGACTTCTTTCCGGGCTGGATCCGGCAACGGCATTCCGTCCTGACTTTCTGGAGCGCCATCTTCTGCCGGTGTTGCAGGCCAATGATGCGCCCGAACCAGTCATCGTGGAGACGATCGACTTCGGGGCAGTGGATGAAAACGCCGCTTTTGCCGTTGTGATCGGTCTCGACGGAAATTTCGAGAAATCACGAGTCCTGCTGTCGCTGTGTGCGCTTGATCCGCTGCTGCGGCGCGCGCCGGTGGTCCTGGTTGCCTCGCAGGATGATGCGCTGGAGCAGGTTGAAGACTTCAGGCAACTTGCCGGTTTCTACGGTCTCGCCGTCCGCCTGGTGCTGGCGGACCACGTCGAGGACGCGCTCGATGCGCTTCAGGCGGGCGTCGAGGCCTCACCGGCGGAGACGGTTGTTTGTCTGTCTTCCGGCGTGTTGCCGCGCGGTCCGGGCTGGCTGGAGCCGCTGCTTGCGGCGTTTCAGGCACAGGATGCTACCTGTATTGCAGCGCCCACGCTGCTCTATGAAGACGAAACCATCAGATGGGGCGGTGCCTGGATCGAGCCGGAAGATGGCCGCTATCTGTTGAAGCAACATTATCTCGGTTACCCGCGCCGGACACTTCATGGCGCGGATGTCAGCCCTGTTGCCGCGGCACCGTTCGATTGCTGTGTGCTGCCGAGATCGGCCCTGGCGGATGCGGGGGGCTTTTCAAGGAAATATCTTGGCACGGACGAGAAAGGGATCGATGCCGCCCTGCGGCTGAAACTGTCAGGCATCGGTTCGCTCTGGGTGCCTCAGGTGGAGATGATCCACGCCGAGGACGGTCGCCCGGGAGAGCGGTCCTGGAAAAAACTGGTTTCCGAACTCGATCGCCGCAGTTTCGAGCGAACCTGGTCTCCGTTTCTTGCTGACCTGGCAGAGGATATCCGATGACGGCTGCTCACGAGGAAAGAACACCTTCCAAGGCCGCGGCTCTGCGCGTGCTCGTCATTTCTCACGGCCATCCGACACTGTCGCTCGGCGGAGCGGAAGTGGCTTCCTACAATCTGCACCAGGGCCTGAAGGCCCTGCCGGGAACACAATCGTTCTTCCTGGCGCGGGTTGGTGACGGCTATCCGCGGCACGGCCAGTCCGCGCTGATGGGGGTCGATGACGCCGATGACGAGCTGCTTTTTCACGCTGACGACTACGACCCGTTCCTGGTGTCCAACCGCAACACCGGAGACCTGCACAGGGACCTGCGGCGGTTTGTGCGCACTCTGCGTCCGGACGTGGTGCATTTCCATCATTTCATCGGCTTCGGGCTAGAGACACTCTACACGGTGCGCGACGCCTTGCCGGACGCCACCATTCTGGTGACTTTCCACGAGTTCCTGTCCATCTGCCATCATCATGGGCAAATGGTCAAAGCAGGTGGTCACAAACTCTGCGAGGCAGCCACGCCGATTGCCTGCAACGGTTGCTTTCCGGAGATTTCGCCGGCCAGTTTCCTGCGCCGGCGGCAGTTCATTAAGTCCATGCTCGGGCTTGCCGATGGCTACATCTCGCCCAGCCGTTTCCTGGCGGATCGCTATGTCGCCTGGGGGCTGCCGGCGGACAAGATGACCGTTATCGAAAACGGCCTGAACGTGAGCGAACAGGCGGCGCAGCGTTCCGTGGCAGCCGGTGGCCGGCGGAACCGTTTTGCGTTCTTCGGCCAGATGACGCCCTACAAGGGGGTGGATGTACTTCTGGATGCAGTCCAGCGAGTTCCCGAAAGCATCTGGGGGGAAGATGCCACGCTGACCATTCATGGCGGCAATCTGGAACGTCAGCCCGAAGCGTTTCGCAGTCGAATTTCAGAGCTTCTGGAAGCGGCCGGATCGCGCGTGCGTTTCGCCGGCAGCTACCAGAACAAGGATATGCCGTCGCTGATCCGGCAAACGGACTGGGTGATGATGCCGTCCGTATGGTGGGAGAACTCACCTGTGATCATCCAGGAAGCGTTCTTCCATGGGCGACCGGTTATCTGCAGCGGCATCGGTGGCATGGCCGAAAAGGTTCGCGACAAGGTCGACGGTCTGCATGCCCGGCCGGCAAGCCCGGAAGACCTGGCGGACCGCATGGCCGAGGCCTTGCGCGATCCGGGTCTGTGGCAGCGTCTGCGGACGGGCATCAGGCCACCCAAAACGCATCTCGAAAGTGCCGGCGAGCACGTGACCCTTTATCGCGAGGTTCTAGATGGCGGCCTCGCGTCTCGTCCCGGTGCCCTCAAGCAAAGCGCCTGAGAAGACAAAGGAATATGGAATGACACGCGTTCTGGTGATGATACCGTCCGGCGAAGTCTACGATCACAACAATGTCCGCTGGTACAGCCATCAGGACATTCAGCGCAACCTGAACCACTATCACAATATCGGCGATGCCTTCGTTTTCGATTCCTCGCTGAAACTGCTGAAGTACGACAGGCTCGAAACCCTGACGATCCGCGAATTCAACCCGGCGGAAGTCGACCGGTTGCGGGATGAATTCGACTATGTCGTGTTGCGCGGGTCCAACTACATTCACGGCGAGATGGACTGGGAAATGGCGGAGCAGGTGCTGCGCCGGCTCGGGCTTCCGGTACTGGCTTTCGGAATTGGCGCCCAGGCGCCGGTGGACGGCAAGCTTGTGCTGTCGGATGCCACGAAGAATGTCCTGCGCCTGATTGCAGGTTCGACGACATCTGTCGGTGTTCGCGGTGCCTACACCGCCGAGGTGCTGGAAGACATCGGAATTTCCAACACGCGGATCATCGGTTGCCCGACGGCATTTCGCCACAACGACCCCGGTCTGAGGATCACGCTGCCCGAGATCGACCGTATCCGGAAAGTCGGCCTGACCGTGCGGCGCGAAGTGTCGCCGGCATACGCCAGGGATATCCGGCAGTATCTCACGTTCCATCGCGACCTGATCAAGTCGGTTGCGGCCCGCTTCGATACCGTTCTGATGGCTCAGGGCGAGCTGGAGGAAAAGAAGCTGGTACTTGGAACGCCTGCGCAAAAGGACCAGGCGATCTCCTCGCTTCGGGAGAATGCCTGGGTTGGCGAGTGGTATCTGGACGACGACATCGAGTGCCTCTACCGCAACTCCATGTTCTATTCCGACGTTGTTGCGGACTATGATGCCTGCGTCAAAGCCTGCGACCTGGTGCTCGGATATCGCCTCCATGGCAACCTGATGGCTTTGGCCAATGGCGTCCCGGCGCTTTATTTCACCTACGACAGCCGCACGCGCGAATTTGCGGAGACGTTCCGGATCCCGAGCTTCGACGTCTTCAGCGAGAAGGTGTTCCGCCTGAGCGACTATTGGGATCAGGGCCTCTTTGACCGGTTCAACCGGGCCTATGAGGCCACCTATTACGCCATGGGTGACTTCCTGAGCGAAAACAATGTGCCGCATGTCATGCGGGAGCGTGCGCCGGCGCAACAGCGGAAGGTGGTGGCTCTCATGTGACTTGATAAGAATATCATTTCGAATTTTGAAGTATTTTATTCGTATTATTTGAGTAATATTGCGATAGAAATGCATCTATATTTTGTGTAAAGCAATAAGTAGATAAATATATTTACATAATTCTATGCTGCGCCGCATTATTGTCACAAACAAACATAAATCTTGTGCATGTATATTAGTTGAGCAAGCGGATCTCCGGCAGGGGGACGCTTCACAGTTCAGATGGGGGCTTGCATGACAGTCGTGGCTACACAAGACACGTTTCCCGTTCACAACGCTACGCGTGAGATGCTGCTGCTGAAGGAGCTGACCTTGATCGTCGTGGGCGTATCAAGGCAGGACATTCCCGGGCCGTTGCTCGAGGCGGTCAAGACGGTCTGGTTCGAGGGTGTCGAGGACGACTACGCCCTGTTTTCCGACGAGAGCGCAGGCCGGTACCAGGTGTCGGAAGCGCCGCTTCTGCCACTGGCCGTGATCGTGGATCCGGCTGCAATGGATGCAAAGGACGAACTGCACAAATGGATGCAGCAACGCGGTGTGGTTCAGTTGCCACCGGTTATCGGTTGGGGTCGTGGCGGTGAAGTGGAGGCTGTTTCCTCGATGGTCGGGCTGGTTGCCGATCATGTGAAATCGGGTGCACGGCGCCTGGTTCTGTCCAGCAAGGAGCTGAAGACACTTCGCAGCCTGAACGACGACCTGCAGAACCGGTTTGCCGCGCTTGAAGCGTTCCTCAACCGGCATGGTCTGCAGCCGCTGGATCTCCTGTTCAGCAACGAACCGGCCGAAAACCCGCTCAATCCGAATGTGCTGGCAAGTGCCTCCGTCGATGGTGTCAGCCAGATTCTGCCGGTGCCCAGTTCCGGTGTCAGCGGAGTGGCGGTGCATGTCGAACAGACCGGCAGCCGTCCCGACATCAAGCTGCGTGCCCAGTTGATGACGCTGGAGGACCAGAGGATCGTTGATACCTGGCATTTCTCCAGTGGCGATCTGTCCACGGGCTGGAACATCTTCGGCCTGTCGCGCTCGACTGCGGGCCTGCGCAGAACGCTGGAATTCCGCATGCAGGTTGAAGAGACCGAGGACGAGGTACCGCTTCTGTCCGTCGGTGGTCTGCAGCCGGTGGAAATGTTCCATGTGCGCGATGCCGCCAACGGCTTGTCGGTCCTCAAGAACAGCCTCGCCCTTCAGGTGTGGGGTGGCATTCCGGGCGTTTCCATGCCGCCGCACGCCAACTACATTCCGGCGCAGTCGCAACAGGTGAACCTGGACGAAGGCTTCCGCGACATGCCGATCGCCCCGGGCATCCTGGAACACGCAAGCCTTGCCAATTCCGATGAGGTGTCCTTCGATTTCGAAGCGATCATGCCGTTGCCGACGGAACGCGCCATCGGCTGTCACCCGCCTGCGGAAGGCATGACCATCGGGCAACTTCCGGCAGCTTGTCCGCCGCAGGTGATCCGCATGTCTGCCAAGGCGTTCATCGACAACAGCCGCGCCGCCGATATCGATTTCGCCATTGTGGTTGCCAAGGACCTTGGCGCGGCCAAGGCGCTCTTCAAGGGAGAGCGTGAACAGTCCGTCGGCGAGGCGTTTTCCGGCTGGAAAACCGTCAGTTACGGCGAGACGGCACATCTGAGCGCCTTTGCAGGCGAGCGGATCGGGGTCTGGCAGAATGTCTATTTTGCCACCCGGATGAACGAAACGACCGGTAACGATTTTGCCTGGGCGAAATTCGCCAACTTCCGCGCTGTCGTGAGCGGGTAGGCCGGCATGCTCCAGCACACTGGTTCAAGACCGGGCTTGCCGAATGTGCGTTACGCACAGTTCGGCGGTTCCGGCACGGCTTCGGCCACGGTCGCCATCGTCATTCCGGTCTACAAGCACTCGGTCCTTCTGACCGAGGCCATCGACGCGGCATTGGCCCAGCAGGCGCCGTTCAACATCGCGGTCGTGATCGTTGACGATGGCTGTCCCTTTCCCGAAACGGGGCAAACGGGGCGGGCCTATGCGCTCGCCTACGACAATGTCTATTACCTGCGGAAGGCCAACGGCGGTCTGAGTTCTGCACGTAACTACGGCATCGACTTTGCCTTGCGCAGCTTCTCCGATCTGGAAGCGGTCTATTTCCTGGATGCCGACAACCGGATCACACCGTCGGCGATCCGCGTTCTTCTCGACTTCATGAAATCCAGTGATGGTGTGGATTGGGTCTATCCCAATATCGACAAGTTCGGGATCGAGTGGAACGGCAACTACACGGCGGAATATTCGCGCCTTCTGCACGTTACCTTCGACAATATCTGCGAGGCCGGCAGCCTGGTCTCCAGATCCCTCCTCGACGCCGGGGTTCGTTTCGACGAGAGCATGAAGTCCGGCTTCGAGGATTGGGATTTCTGGCTGCAGGCAATTTCTCATGGCTTCAAGGGAGCGAACTATCCCTTCTTCGGCTTCGAGTACCGCCAGCGCGCCGAAAGCATGTTGCGCGATTCCAACCGTACCCGTGACAGCATCCTTGGATACATCAAGGACAAGCACAAGAAGCTGTTCTCCACCGAGACGCTGCTTGGCTGGGAGCACGAGGAAGCACCACGGTTCGTCGCATTCGGAGCAGATACCTACCTGGTCGATCTCTTCACCGATCCTGTCGTTGCGCACAAGAAGCGCAGCATCGAGGAATTCGTGAAGACCTTCTGGGCAGCGCAGGCCGAACCGGAAACCTACGGCGTACCTCCGTTCTGGCTGTGGATGTCGCCGGCACACAGGGACGCGCTGAAAAGCTGCGGTCTGCTGCACAACGTCTTGTGGCTGACCGAGCGCCTGTCGGCGTCCCATCATTTTGTCGCGCTTCGGTTCGAAAGCGACAAGGACCGGCTGACGATCGAGGTGAACGAGCTGGGCGAAGGCAAGGAACTTGCCAAGAAGCCGCTTGGCTGGATGTGCTCGCTCGACATCATGAAGCAATGTGTCGAGGACAAGTCCGACGACTGGATCCGGACATTGAGAGGGGCCAATCCGGCACCGAAGATAGCCGAAGTCGTCGTGCGTGGGCCGTTCTCGGCGGAAGACATTCAGGGCACCGCCCTGTCTGCCACCAACAGCCTTCTGGCCACGCTGGGGGCCCTGCGCGAGTCCGGCTATCGCCACGGGCCCGGTGAACGCTGGATCTGGCGTTCTGCCTACTTCCCGAACCGCAGCAAGTATTTCGAGCTGCTGCGACACAGTGCGGGAGCAGCCCCGATCATGCCGCGTCTTGGCCGTGAGGGCGCGCCCCTCAGGGTCGGTCTGTTGTTGCCGATCGCCACGTTCGGCGGTGTCGAGAAGGTTGCCTACGCGGCTGCCCGGGTTCTGAAAAAAGCCGGGTGCGAGGTCCATCTCTATGTGTTCGGAAAGCCGGTCTACAACCACATCTCCGACAACGACGGGGTGTTCGACACCATCAACTTTCTGGCCGACGACTATCCTCTGTGGGGTGGTCCCAACATGTTCTCCGGCCACGAGTTGCTGATGGGGCATGACGAAAACGCGCGGGCCGAACAGGTTCTCGGGTTCCTGTCCGGCCTTGATGTGGTGATCAACAACCAGCTTGCCCCGGCCAATGCCATTTTCGGCGAACTTCGCCGGCGTGGGGTCAAGGTCGTCAACTACGTACATGTGCTGGACAGTTCCGAACTCGGCCGTCCGGCGGGCCATCCCTATCTGACGCTTGCCTATGAGCACATCTACGACAGTGTGCTGACCTGCTCGCGGGACATGGCCGAGTGGCTGCACGGCATGGGTGTGCCTGTTGCCAAGCTGCTTCATATTCCGAATGCCGCCGGTTACCCAATGGCGCCGGAAGAGGCCAAACGGCTGTCGGACAACCGTCAGCAAGACCGCGATGGCCGTCTGCGAGCTGTGTTCCTGGGCCGGCTGGACAGGCAGAAAGGCATCGAGCGGATCTTTGCTGCGGCTCGTGCCCTTAAGCGCAAGGGTGTCGACATCGACTGGCGCATTGTCGGTTCCGACGTCATGGACGCAGGGGCAGGCGGTTCATGGAAGGAGCGGTTTGCCGAACTCGGTATCCGCGTCGATCCGCCGATCTATGACAGTCGAAGGCTCAGCCGATTGCTGGCCTGGGCCGATGCCTTCGTGTTGCCGTCCAGATGGGAAGGTGCGCCGCTCACGATTATCGAGGCACAACGTCTTGGCTGTGTGCCTGTCGCCACCGATGTGGGGGCCGTAAGCGAGCTGATCGAGAACAAGGTTGATGGCCTGTTGCTGCGCTCCTCTGACGATGGGGTGGTGACCCATGATCTGATCACCGCGCTCGAAACATTGGCAAAGTCGGAGAGGCTGCTTCGAACCCTATCGACCAACGCGTCGCAGCGCAGTGCAGAGCGCAGTTGGGAAAAGAGCCTGCAGCCGTTCCTGCGGCAATTGCACAACTGGTTCCCGGATCGCCTGCAAAGCATCCGCCGAACCAAGGCGCCGGTGGCGCAGATTTCCAGTTCATCCGAAACGACCGTCCGGGGGAGTGCCGCTGACGGAGCAACGCTCTGGCAGCAACGCGGACGTCAGACGTCCGTCCGGTAATCGAAGGGCCCGAGCCCACATTTTTGAAAGGTGCAGTTCACATGAAGAAGCTCTTCGTTCTCAACGGCGGCGCTGCCGTCAAGCCGGGCAACAAGTCGGCATTTCTGAAAATCGATGATCCCCTGTCGACCTTTGCACGCGGCGGGATCAACACGGGCGACGTTCTCGTCTATGACGCGATGTTGAAGGCGCTTGCCTACGACCAGATCACCAACGTGCAGTTCGCCCATGCGGCCGACGAGAAACTCTGGCCGACCGACGATTATGACGCCACCGTCATTCGCGGATCCAACTACCTCACAGAGACGGTCGATATCGGCAATGTCATTCCGCTCCTGAAGAAGCTCAAGGGACCGATCGTCCCGGTGGGTGTCGGCGCCCAGGCGGCGAAATACAAGAAGCTGGAAATGCCGAAAGGCAGCATCGAGGCCTGGAAGATCATCGCCGACAAATGCGAAACGATCGGCGTACGCGGTGTCTACAGCGCCGAGGTCTTCAACGACATCGGCATCAAGAACATCCGGATCATCGGCTGCCCGAGCTTCTACCGCAATCTGAGGCCGTCCATCGAGATCAAGCCGCTGGATCCGGCCAACGCTCGTGTCGGCCTGACGCTGAACAAGTATCTTTCCGCCGACTATGCGTCCAACGCCACCAAGACCAACCGCATGCAACGGGCGCTCATCGAGGCTGTGGCCAAGCGGCCGGCCAATCGCCTCTATTCCCAGGGCGAGCGCGAGGAAACGCTGGCAATCTTCGAGACCGGCGAAGCCAAGCAGAAGCATATCCGTTCGATCCTCGGAAAGTACAATCTGGAGGGCGACAAGGATGTCGAGGCGTTGATGAGCGAGCGGATGCAGGCATTCTTCGACGTTGATGAATGGGCGGCAGATGCGCGGGACAATGTCGATGTTCTGGTCGGCTTCCGCCTCCACGGCAACGTCATCGGCCTGCACCAGGGCATTCCCGCCGTGTTCTTCACCTACGATTCCCGCATTCGCGAATTGTCGACGCTGTTCGCGATCCCTTCCGTCGAGATCGAAGACTACATGCCGATCAACCTGGAAAAGATCTTCGAGAGCGCCGACTTCTCCAAGGTTCAGCATGTCTACCGGCTGAATTATGCCGAGTACCATCGCTTCCTCACCGAGAACGGCCTCAACCATGTGCTCGCAAAACCGGTGGCCTCGCCGCCTGAGCAGCCGCTGGTCAAGCCGAACCTTGTGAAGATCGACCAGACGACCGAGGAAGTAACCGACTGGTTCCGGGGCGAGGTCGATTTCATGACCGGTGAGATCGAGACCTTGCGCAGCCGCGCGTGGAACCTGGAACTGAAGCTTCGCGAGAAGACATCGCCGGACGCCGGCGCGAAACTGGCGAGCTGACCGGTTCGCGGGATCATGACACGACCCGGACCTGTGTTGAGCCGTCGTCGGTTTCTGACCGGCGCGGCAGCCGGTGGCATGGCGGGGGCGGCGCTTCTTGCGTCGCCCCGCAGCTTGCTGGCTCTGACCTCGAACGACCTGCCTGCCCCTCTGCAGCGGATGGACGGCGACTGGCAGCTGACCTTCCAGGATGATTTCGACGACCTCCACCGGTTTCAGCAAACCTGGGACCGCATGCGCATCGGAGGGGACGGTCATCCGACCATGCGCTACCCGAAAAACGTGGTGATGCGGGAAGGCGAACTTGACCTCAAACTCGGCCATCAGGCCGATCCGAAACGGCCTTTCACGGGAGGCTACGTTCGGACCCGGACCTTCCGCCAGACTTACGGCTATTTCGAGTGCGAGATGCGCATCGCGCGCGAGGCCGGTGTCAACAATGCCTTCTGGCTGATATCCGATCGCGAGACGGAGGGCGACACACATTTCGAACTGGATGTGGCCGAAGTCAAATATCCGAACATCGTTCAGGTTTCAGCCCGCCGGTGGCGCCCGGAAAAGAAGGTGCTTGCCGCAAGTTACCGGGCGCATATTCGGCTGGACGACACCTTTCACCGCTATGGGATGCTCTGGACCCGGCAGGGCTTTCGTTTCTATGTCGACGACATGGAAGTCTTTGACGCACCCAACGATTTTGCTCACACGCCAGCGCTGCTGCTTCTCAGCAATGCGGTCGCGCCCTTTGCCGGCAAGAACGATGGCGACGTTGCCGGAGCTGCAACCAGCATCCGCACCGTGAGAGTGTTTCAAAACACTTCAGCCTAGAAACGAGTGGCATCTGCCAATGAATTGAGCCGGCAAGTTCGCTTGCCGGCTCAAACATGTCAGGCGTCAGACCTGGTCAGGCGACGGTTTCGTAGCCGCGCGGGTTCTTGCAGACCCAGTTCCAGGTGTCGCGGCACATGTCCTCAAGGCCGCGCTCGGCCTTCCAGTTGAGCAGTTTTTCCGCAAATTCGGTGTTTGCGAAACACTGTGCCACATCGCCTTCCCGGCGGGGAGCGATTGAGTAGCGGATCTGTCTGTTGGAGGCCCGCTCGAATGCCTTGACCATCTCCAGCACGCTGTAGCCGTTGCCGGTGCCAAGATTGACCGCAAAACAATTGGACGGGGCGGAGCCTGATCCGAGCACTTCATGTGCCCTCAGATGGCCTTCGACCAGATCGATGACATGGATGTAGTCACGGATGCCGGTTCCGTCCGGCGTGTCGTAGTCGTTGCCGAATACCGAAAGCTCCTCCCGGCGACCGTCCGCGACCTGGGTGATGAACGGCATGAGATTGTTCGGGATGCCTTGCGGATCTTCGCCCACCAGCCCGCTTTCATGCGCGCCGACCGGGTTGAAATAGCGCAGGATGCCGAAGCGCCAGGAGGGGTCGCTGGCGGCGACATCGCGCAGCATTTCCTCGATCATCAGCTTGGTGCGGCCGTAGGGATTGACGGCGCTCGTCGGGTGATCTTCGGTCAGGGGCAGGAATTGCGGGTCGCCGTAAACGGTCGCCGAGGACGAGAAGATCATTTGCTTCACGCCGCAATTGGCCATCGCCGACAGCAGGCGATGAGTTCCCACGACGTTGTTGTCGTAATAGGCGAGGGGGATCTTGGTGGATTCACCAACCGCTTTCAGGCCGGCAAAATGCACCACCGCCGTACAGCGGTACTGCTTGAGGATTTCCTCCATCCGCGACTGATCCCGGATATCGGCTGTTTCCAGAGATACCTTCGCACCGGTGATGGCCGCTACCCGCTCGAGACTGACCTGGCTCGCGTTGGACATGTTGTCCACCACAACGATGTCGTGCCCGGCCTGAAGAAAAGCCACGCAGCAATGCGAGCCGATATAACCGGCACCGCCGGTAATGAGTACAGTCATCCAAACCTCTTTTGGCTTCGACGGAGAAAACGGAAAGGAAATTCAGCCCAGAATATCAAACGATTATTGTTGTTCGATGTCATGCATTCATCAGTATTTGTTGGGCTGAAATAAGGCTTCAAGATCGAGGCAAAATGAACATATTTTCGTGGCGTTTTGAAGTGTTTCCGTCCAATTGATCTGAACGTGCTCGGACAGATGGCGTTCCAGGCGTGCGTCCGACCGTATGATCGGACAATCGAGGCACCTGGAGCTGCCGGCTGTGTACAACGCGGTGGTCCGGCAAGAGCGTGGTTCAGGCAAGGTATTGAAATGAAACGCGCCGTTTTATACCTGTCAGACCATGGCAAACAGGCACATCTTCATTGGCGATATTCATGGCATGAGTAAAGCTTTGGCTGCGCTTATTGAAAAGCTTGCTCCCGATGCCGGCGACAGGGTCGTCTTTCTGGGTGATCTGGTGGACAAGGGTCCCGATGCTGCCGGCGTTGTGCGCATGGTCCGCCAAATGAAGAATGAGGCAGCCTTCGAAATCGTTCTCATCGAGGGCAATCATGAAGATCTGCATGCGCGCTATCGTGTCAATCTGGCTGTCCGCCCCACGGTTGCGGCGGAGCAGGAAGCTGGAAACGGCGAACTGGCGTCCCTGAATGCTCAGCTCGCCCCGGAAGATGTCGCCTTTCTTGAGAGCGCTGTACCGTTTTTTCGGTTGGACGCGCATGACATTCTTGCCGTTCATGGCGGTATTCCCGGAGACATGCTTGCGTTTCCAACCAGCCTGGACGAAGCGCTTGACCTGAAAGGCAAGGACCGTCGCAGCTTTCGCAAGATACTGCGCACGCGGTTTGTCAGCGCCGACACCGGTGCTTTCCTGGTTCAAGGGCATGAAACGGCTGGTGATCCATTCTGGGCAGACAGTTATGATGGCCGTTTCGGCCACGTCATTTTTGGCCACAATCCCTTCATGCAAGGGCCGGCTATGTTTCCGTTTGCTACAGGTATCGATACGGGAGCAGTTCATGGCGGTGCCTTGACCGCCCTGGTCGTTGACGGAAACGGTCGCCGGACGTTCGTGTCCGTGCCCTGCTAGTTGACCTGCGTGAACCGCTGCCACCAGGAATACACGTTTGGCATCACACCCAAAATCTATGTTGTAAGCCTGGTCATTAGCAGTGAACGATACTGCAAGCAGGTTCCTGCCGTCCCACTCCCATTCCTGAGGAAAAGCTACTTGACGAAGCGTCAGGTTCGATCTTGACTCTGCCTGCACCAAGTGTGGGAGAGTACATGAAGATTGGAATATCCGGCGCCTTCGCGGCCGCATTTATTTTGTTTGGTTCCAATGCCTTTGCGCAACAAGCACCTTCCACTGCTCTCGAATGGGCGAAGTCGCAAAGGCTCCTGCCTTCGAAACGGATAAATGGTGATCTCCGCCAGGGTATTCATACGCTCTATGGCCTCAATTCAGTAGGCTCTAGCTCCTTATCGATGCTGGGCAACAGTGACACGAGCCGCTACGTCACGATCGTTAATCCCAGCACCAACCGCACCACGAACATCGTAGAAGTCGGCCGTCCTCAGGACAGGGAGTATCGCGGCATTACCGGGCCTGCAGAACAAGGAAACTCTGTCTTTACCGGAGCATTCGGACCGATTGACTTTTTCGACCTGGACAAAAAGCGCAAACTACTGACGAGCGAAAGAACCAAGGCAAGTCCGGAGCCAGTTGCCGGAGACAGTGCCGGCGGTTTTTCGGTCACTGTTGCCAAAGCCCCCAATGACGGTGGTGTGCTCTTGCACGTGGTCAAGAACGGCCGGGTTTCCACGCTGCAAACAACACTAGGCGCACGTCTGGACAGCGTCTCCATCGGTCAAGTCAGCGGAAGGGAGGTCTTCTTCGCTGTTCTGGGCGATCACACCGCCACCCATTTCTCAATGGTCGAGGGAGAGGACATTCTCAAGCGCGGTCAAGCAAGCATCTTTTCGCCCAAGTTGGAAGACCCGAACGGGCGTTGGAGGCGAGAGGGAGATAGCGGGCCGGTCAGTCGTGCCCGTCTGATAGATGCCGTCAGCAACGTGTACGGTCTCTGGCCACTGAAGAACTTTTACGGTGTGCATGTCCGGCGTGCAAAGGAAGCTGGAAACGATGCTGTTGTAACCAGTCCAACTACCAGCCGGGCGTTCGTGAGCGCCAAAGGCGGCTCGAGCTACCTGATGGACATGGAGGGAAGTTGCAAGGAACGGACGAACTCTCTCGATCCGGTAAAATGCACGATCGCGGTCTCCGTGGCCTTTCGCGACACAAGCGACGGGGTCGACGCGGGTTACGTCATATTCCTGAATCACAAGCTCGAACCTATTGCCCACTTTGGGGGCGCCAACCTCGTCTATCATGATCTTCTGCGGATGCCTGACGGCCAGCTCGCCGCTGCAGGCACTCTTGTCGACGAAGGAAAACGCATGGGTCTGCTCGATGTTTGGGAGAGGTTCCCCGGACTTTGAAATATCTTCGAAAAGTCAGGAATATCCGGGACCAAAAGATCGGACTTGAACCTCCTGAGGCGTTGATGGATGGGGCTGCTTGATGACTGGGCTGCTGGGCTTCTGGAAAAAAATGCATTCCGCCAAAGCCAGGGATCCCGAAACCGGTGATCCGTTCGATGCAGCGGCTTGGCTGGAAAAGGGCCTTGCGGATTTCGATGAAGCAGTCCGGCCAACATTCGGGCTGGTTCAGGTGCGGCGGGACATGGTTGACCTGCTTGCGCGGGCCGAAGCGGAAAATCGAATGACACCGGCCGAACGGGAAGCAACCTGGGCGGCATTCGATGCAGAGATAGAAAGGCGCTTTGGCGAACTTGGAAACGGTTCTACAACAACGGCAGATGTCACCCCGGCAACGACTGTGTCCAGGCCCGTGGACCGTGAAGCTGCGGCAATGGACGCAGCGCTTTCTGTTTTCGATACAACGATTGATGGCAGCCAGGAAAGAGCTGACTTCCTGGCAAACAGGGCCACTGGCATCCTTTCAATGTTTCTGGATGAGCAAGGTATCAAGGGTCCGGAGCGCAAGCAGATCGAGCAAAAGGTTCGTCACGCGATAGCCGAAGAAGCAAGAAACTGCGTCTTTCCAAGTTAAGTGTCGGGTTGATGACGTGGTCCAGACTTCAGGCAGGTACGTGTGCCCTGTTGGAGACACTCCCCAAGATGCAGCGCCGGATACGCATTTGTCGTCAATGCAAGTGGTTCTGGAAATTGCAACTTAAGATTTAGCTTCTATAAGCCGGACGGCCGTCGCCGGAATTCTCCACTATGGAATGCCGGGGCGGGACCGCATGGGGCATGCCTTGCCTGTCCCGGCGCTATCAAAAAAGTGTTTTCAAGTCCTGGGGGCCATTGTGCAGAAAAGTGTTGGATTGGTGAGATTTGCGTTGGTGTTCACAGGGCTGTTGATCGCCCTGGCTATCTTCAGTGTCATTCTGGAAACTCTAACAGGCTTCAGCGTGAGCGGTTCGGTGAACCAGATCGGTGCCGTATTGGGCGCTTCAAGCGACGCAGGGCGACACTATTACAAAAAGTACGAAATCATCCCCGACAGCGGTTTCGCCTGGCGGGCCGCTTTTCAGATGACGCTTGTTGAACTGGCCATTTCGGTAGCTATCGCCGGGGTGTTCGTATGGTTTCTTCTTTCGCAAGGCGAACTTGCGAACGGGCTCGGCTCCCTCATGGTCATTGTGGTGCCGCTGTTGATCTTTGTGTTCGCAATTTCCCTGGTTGCGAAACGGTACATGTTTACGAGCGGCGCTCGACATGCAGAAAAAGCCCACCTGAGAAAGCAGGAACAGAGCAGTACTGTTTTCGAGTGAGGTGGAAACCTGTCTGGGGACTTTGCACAGTGCCGCCGCCTTCAGGTCAAAACCAAGGCGGCGGCTCCAGTGGAGATTACCCGGTCGGACGTCCGGAACATCGATACAGGGTTCAGTGAGGCAGGCAGCCCAATGGCAGCTTCGTGTCAGGCAGCCGCGAAGGTGACCTTCACGCCGCGCTGGCGAAAGTAGGCCTGCATGAGCTTGCGTCCCGACCGGTTGTTCTGGACGAGCTTTGCCGGATCAAAAACGGCTTCCTTCTGGCCCTCGCGTTTCAAAGCTTCCTTGAGAGCTGCGATATGCAGGTCGATATCTTCGTTGTCGGCCTGCAGGGATTCATAAACGCGGTTCGTTGCTTCCGCTACGGTCAGTTCGCTCAATGGTGCATTCCCGATGTTGTTTAGCTGGCGATTACCACACTTTCCGACCTGATCCAAAGGGAGTTGATCCTTCCCAATCTTCACGCCTTCAGATGGTCGCTGGCAAGGCGGCGCAGGCACCACATTGCCAGGCTGGTAAATCTCAGCGCTCTACACCCACTGCGAAAGGGCGGCGCGAACATGGGGATCTCCATCGTCGCGGACCAGGCCGACATCCTCGGCGAGATGTTTGCTGTTGGGCAACAGGGATTGCCAGGCCAGTGCCCGCACCTGCGGCGTGTCATGATGTCTTGCAATGTCGCGCAAGGCCTCATGAAGATCGGTATCGCCCATAGCCGCTGCTGTTTCGAACAACGCGCGCTCCTGCGCCTGTCGATCGACATTCCCGGCGATAAGCTTGCCGAAGACACCTTCCGGCGTTTCTTCCAGGGTCATCTCGTATTGCCGGCGGTGCGCCGGATATGTCTTGGGCAGGAGCAGGTTGATGGACGCGGAAATCGAGGGCGCCGGGAGCTGCGTGTGAATATCGCGGCTGCCGTAATAGTACATCACCTTGCCTGGTGGCAGCCCGGTTTCCTCCTGAAACCTCAAGGGAACAAGTTCTCCCGGGACACCGCGCACGTTCTCGTATTCGTAGTCGTACAACTGGGTGCGGTACCCGGGACCGAAAGCGCCGACCGTGAAGAAATCGAAGCTGTGATCATGGGTTTCGTAATAGGAAAAGATTTCGGGGGGATGTTGAGGGCTTGGCGGCATCCACAGGACGGCACGCAGGGAATAGCCGTCGCCCTTGTGCAGCATCAAGGTTGACGGTTTGAAATCGTTGTCGACCTGGTAGTTCAGAAAATCCGCCAGACCATCGACAAGCAGACCGCGCAGCACATCTGGATCGCGTGCCAATGCAGCCATCCATTCGGCAACGCGCGACATTGCTTCCGGAGTGTAGCGGGAGGCGCGAAGATCCGGAACGATGCCGGATGCCTCCAGCCTTTCAACGAACTGATCAAGCGTCAGGGTCTCGTTCCCTTCGGGAAAATATGTCTCGGTCATGCCGCATCCCCGTCCATCGTTCTTGCAAGGGTTGCTCGCGCCGCTTCGCGAAGCGACGCATCGCGGTCACTGTGCGCCATTTGGTGCAAAGCGGTGAGAGCCTGCTGTGGCGCACAGCGATGAAGCAGCTTCAAGGCATCCCAGCGTGCAAAACCTGCCATGTTCGAATGCACCATTTTGGCCAGCGGTTCTTCAAGTCCATCGATCTGTTGCATGGCCTGAAGCAGTTGGAGAACCATCTGCATGCGCGAGGCATGCAGATCGGTGCTGACCTGCTGCAGTGGCTCCAGTGTCTCGCGGTCGAAGGTCCAGGTGCTGTGGGCCCGTGGCGGGGAATGCACGATCAACAACGGCGCGATCGGCGTGGCGGCGGCAATGTCGATGATGTCGCCGAACGCCGGGGCGTCATAGACGTCATGTGCCTTCAGCACGAGGTCGCTTTCCCGGCGCTTGAGGCTGGGAGGGCGCTGATGAAGGTTGTTGCGATCCAGCCCGCACTCCAGCCGCGGTATCCGTACGTCATTTGGTGACAGGTTCAACACGAAGGCATCAAACTCGTTGGCGGTGTAGACCGGTTGCCGGCCACCTTGTCCACTGAAGCGCAGCATCAGGCTGAACTGATCGGTCCGGCACAGGTAGACGTTGCCTTCCCGCTGTGCCGGTAAGCTGCCGCGTTCGCGCACAACGTGCAGCAGATCCAGCAACAGGCCGTTTATGCGTTGCGGATCGAGTGACCGCAGAATGCTGCCCAATTCGATGAATGAATCTATTTCGCCAGAAGGTGGGGTAAGGGCCTCGATCAAGTGTTGATATGGATTGTCTGTCTTCATCATCACACCTCCGCGTTGTTTCAAATGACGCTCAGAGGACGGATCTCCGGAAGCCGCCTTCGAGCAAAAGCATAGGATATCAAACCCTTGCCCGCCAAGACCAAACCGGTCACGGCGGCCATGCCGTTGTATGAAAAGAGGTAGGTGGCGATGAACCCGCCCCCGAGCACGATAACGAGACTGACTGTCGAGATGCGGGTCGCGACCTGTTCGTGACCCATGGTCTGCAGGATCACGAGGGACTGCCGCGTCAAGGCTTCAATGAAGGCTCCAACAGCAACCATCGCGAGTGCAGTCGTTGCGTCGGAGAACCCGGGGCCAAAGGCATTCAGAATGAAATGTCCGCTGATTAGCATCCCGGCCAGGAGCAATGAGCAGACCCCCAGGACGACGGCATTCGACTCGTTGATTGCCTTTTGCAATTTGGGACATTGCGACCGGTCGTCGGCGGCAGCGCCGCACAACGGGCGGATCATGAAGGATATGGTGGTCGGGATAAGCTGCATGATGCGAACCACCAGCAGGACTGCCGCATACAAACTTGTGGCGGCTTCGTTCGGCGAGGCGATTTCGACGATGAAGAGGTCGAGGTGCCACAACATCAGTGAATTGACCCGCATGATCAGCATTCGATTGCTGGTCCGTGACCAGGCCCTGTGGTGTTCGGCGGAGGCGCCCCGCGCCCGTGTCCACCATGCACCGTATATCTCGGGCTCAACGGTCCGAAAGATGACGGCATGCAGGAGCCCCAGAAACACAAACGATACCACGAGGATACCGATCATGACGCTGCTGCTCGAGACCGACAGCCGCAGCCCGTACACTGCCGCGGCGACACAGAAAAGCAGCACAAGATGAAGGGCCAGCGAGCCCAGGATGCTCCCGGTTCGCGGGTACCCGCTGGCGACGAGATATCGGTCGGTCAGAAGCGAAAGTGCGGCAATCGGGGCAATCCAGATACTGTGAAAAGCCAGATGGTACTCTTCGAAGCGCTTGTAATCGGCCAGGTGTGTTGCAAGTGCGATTGCCAGAAACACTGCATAGACTGCCAGGATGATTGAAAAGCCGAAGCGTATCCGGCTGCGGTTCCAGGCACAGTAAGCCCGAATACCCTCGAGGTTCACCGTTTTGCGCATGGTGGGCAGGTAGCGCGAAGCCACCATATCCGTTCCGGACAGTGACAGGGAGGCCAGCAGCGACAAGAGGGCGAATGCAACCTGATAGTCTCCGAAGAGCTCTGTCCCGAGCATGTTGGACAGAAGCAGGTTCGTCACGAGAGCCAACCCGTAGCCGGCTATGCTGATCACGGCCAATTGCACTGGTCTCGATGTCATGCACAGACCCGCGATATCGGCATCCACGCCAAAACGTGCCGCTTTCGTTGAAATTCGAGCCCGTCAGTTGCCTTCGACACGCAGTCTTCCTGTTGA
Organism: Labrenzia sp. PO1; assembly: GCF_012273635.1. Lineage (NCBI taxonomy): Bacteria > Pseudomonadati > Pseudomonadota > Alphaproteobacteria > Hyphomicrobiales > Stappiaceae > Labrenzia > Labrenzia sp. PO1. The sequence continues at coordinate 1,046,589 of NZ_JAAXCR010000001.1, read as the reverse complement.
TCGTTTCCGGTTGCAATTTATCAGTCTATCGCCGTCTGACAGCTGAAGTCGCTTTTAGAAAATTCACCACATCGCGAGTTCGCTCTGGACAATCTAGTAGGTATGAGTGCAGGATTGAAACTGCAAATTGCAAACAAGGAGCACTAGATATGTCTGAAGCGAAAGCAAATATCGAGCGCAATACCGAAGTTGAAGCCGACATCGAGTTTGTCGATCCGTCGGAAACCGTTGCACTTGCCGGCTCCACGCCGCGCCAGTTGACGGGGCAAGAAGCAGGTCGTGTGGTCGGATTTGGCTGCGACGAGGATAAAACCACAGGTCGCTGATACCGGGTCTGCCGTTTTGGCTTCCCGGTTGAATCAGTACCGATAAACGCATGTCACGGATTTTGCTGACAGGCGCAAGTGGTCGGGTTGGGCGAGCGTTGATCGAACGCCTTGCCAGCCCGGAATTCGAGTTTGCCCTGGTTGGGCGCAGTGCGGAGTCTCTTCGGCAATTGTCGGATGAGATACACGCCCGGGGCGGAACCGCCCACATCATCGAAGCAAATCTCTCTTCAAAAACCACACCCGAAACTGTTGTCCAGCAGGCGGCAACTGCAATGGGCGGGCTCGACGTCCTGATCCATGGTGCGGCGGCATATGGGTTCCAGCCCTTCGCACCATCTTCCCGGGACCTGCTGCTGCGCGTGCTGGAAACCAGTCTTCAGTCCGCCATCCTTCTTACCCACGCCGCCATTCCGGCGTTGAAGCTTTCAAACAACGCCGTCGTCGTGCAGATCGCGTCTACCGCCGGTCTTCGGCCCGTTAGGGAAGCCGTTGTCTACAGCGCAGCCAAGGCGGGAATGATCGCGTTCGGCCAGGCCCTGCGGTCAGAGATGGAGGGGCTGGGTATTTCCCTGCACACTGTCATACCGGGCCAATTGCAGCTTCAGCCCGGGGGCACCGGGCTTCCACCCGCACATGTTGCCCAATGCATTCATGAGCTGATCCTGCAGCGGGCAACCGGTTGCGTCGGAACCGATGTCATTCTGGACGAGACGCGTTCCGAATAATCCTATGGATCGTCGCAGCCGTTGTATTTGCCACCTTTTCTGGCCTCGACGAATGTCTTCCAGTCACGCCAGCCCTGGGCACAATGAAAGCCCCATTCCCTCACGCGCGGCCCCGTGATGAAGAGGGTCCAGGCCGGTTCGGTGAGGACGGGAGACAGACGGTGCGCGAAGCGGGATTTACGGAGTACGACATCTCCGGCACGCAGTTTGCGCACCTTCTCGCCTTTACGGGCAGCGAAAGTCTCATCGATCGTGCCGGCCAGCATGATCGACACGCTCGGCCAGGGGTGGTCGTGCAGGGCTGCCTCGTCGTCAGCCCGTACGACATTGTGTAAATACGCGTTGATGAGCGGGTTCTTCGGCCACAAGCGCCAGCGGAAAATATACGGGGCGTCCGGATCACCCACTAACTGATCAGGCGGCCTGTCGACAGGCAGGAGCCGCCTTTTTAGCCGGGAGGCTAAAGCAGACATTCGGATCATCTGAAAATCCTCGCCGACCTGACCGCCGGTGTCAATCCAGATCCCTGCCCGGGTGAAATGGTCTGCGTTTCTTTTTCCGGTTCGTGGCCCGGCATCATCAGCCGCCAACAGCGACACGCCGGATGATGCCGGGCAGGACTTACAGGTTGGTTTCGCCGTTGATCAGATTGCTTCGTTTACGGGGAAGATATCTGCCCCGGCCCTTGCCAAGAACGGGCACACCTTTTTCCATCACCAGGTCGCCGCGCAGAAGAACCTTCACGGGCCATCCGGTCACCTCCATGCCTTCGTAAGGCGTGTAGTCGGCGCCATGGCCGAGGTCATCGTTGGTGATGGTTTTCCTGAGTTCCGGATCCCACAGGGTCAGATCGGCATCCGAACCGACCGCGATGGTGCCTTTCTGCGGATAGAGACCATACAGCTTGGCGTGATTGGTGGACGTCAGCGCAACGAAGCGGTTGAGGTCGATCCGGCCGGTCTTGACGCCTTTGGAGAACAATATCGGCAGTCTGGTCGCAACACCCGGAATGCCGTTCGGGATCCATCTGAAGGACTGCATTCCCTTCTCGGTCTTCTTGCCGACGGGGTCGTCAAACCGGAACGGGCAGTGGTCGGAAGAGTAAAGGTCGAACACGCCGTTTTCCAGACCGGACCAGCAGGCGTCCTGGCTTTCCTTGTCTCTGGGAGGAGGCGAGCAGACGAACTTCGCACCCTCGAAATCCTCAAGATCCAGATCGTCTGCCGTCAGAACGAGGTATTGCGGGCAGGTTTCACCGGCGATCTTCTGGCCTCTCAGCCTTGCACGCGAGATTTCCTCCATCGCTTCGCGGTTCGAAACATGGACGATGACGATCGGGGTATCGACGATTTCGGCCAGCGACAGGGCCCGGTGTGTTGCCTCTCGCTCTGCCGCGATCGGGCGAGACGTGGCGTGGTGGTACGGGGCGGTGTCGCCATCTGCTTCACGCCGTCCGATCAGGTAGCGAATGGCATCTTCGTTTTCGCAATGAACCAGCACGACCTGTCTGGAGCGTTTGGCCGCGTCCAGCGTGGCCAGGATTTCGTCGTCGCGCAGGCGCAGGCCTTCGTAGGTCATGAACACCTTGATCGACGTATAGCCTTCTTCCGCAAGTGCCGGCATTTCCTGGCCAAGCACATGCGGCGTCGGGTCGGAGACGATCATGTGAAAACTGATGTCGGTGAAGCAGTTGCCCTCTGCGAGGGCATGATATCCCTTCAACGCCTCGCGCAGGGTGTCGCCTTTCTGCTGAAGGCAGAAAGGCATTACCGTCGTGTTCCCACCAAGAAGCGCCGACCTTGTTCCGCTTTCGAAATCGTCCGCCATGACAATGCCTTCGCCGGATGGCTGCGCGATATGGACGTGACTGTCGATGCCGCCCGGCATCACGAGCAAGCCGGTCGCGTCGATGGTCGTGTCTGCTTCCTGCAGATCACGCCCGATTGCCACGATCTTGCCATCCGTAATGCCGATGTCTGCCTGATAGACATCGGCAGCGGTGACGATGGTGCCACCGCGCACCACTGTGTCGAAGGAGGGTGCCGTCATGCCGATGCTTTCACAGGTGCTGTTCCGGACGCTTCTTGACCGAGGGTTTCGTCCAGGGCGTTGGTCAGTCGATCGACTTCTTCAAGCGTGTTGTAATGGACCATGGACAGGCGCACGACGCCTCCGGCTTCGGCCAGCCCGAGGTCTTCGATCAGGCGCCGGGAATGGAAATCACCATGGCGGATCGCAACATGGTATTCGTCGATCTTCCGGCACAGTGCCTCCGGCGCCCAGCCTTTTGCCGTGAAGCTGATGGTTGCAATCCTGTTGCCGTTTCCAACCGTGTCACGCCCGACAATCGTGATGTCCGGGTGTTGCTTCGCCCAGTCGAGAAAGCGCTGGGTCAAGGCAATCTCTTGCGCCGCGATGGCAGAAAAGGCGGTCTCGATCAGGGCGCGCGGATCGGACGAGGCAGGGGCTCCGCATCGTTTCCCGAGTTCCTGCAGATAGGCTGTGATGGCTGTCAGCGAATAGGCAAGTTCATAATTCGGATTGCCTGCTTCCAGTTTTCCCGGGACTTTGTCCTTGCCGTAAAAATAGTGGTAGAGGGTGTCCAGCTCCAGAAGGTGGTCGTATTTGCCATACATCATCGCGATGTGCGGACCGAAGGTCTTGTACAGGCTGAAGATGTAGTAATCGACGTTCAGTTCCTGCACGTCGATCGCCCGGTGCGGCGCATAGGCAACCGCGTCGACGCACAGTCTGGCACCTCTGTGATGCACATAATCGGCGATTTCGCGAACGGGATTAACTTCACCCAGGATGTTGGAAACGTGGTGGACCGCAACGAGCCTGGTGCGTTCGTTCATCAGTTTGCCGAGATCATCCAGGTGCAGGGTCAGGCTGTCCTTGTCGAGCTGCCAGAAGATCACCTTGATGCCGAATTCCTCTAGCCGCAGCCAGGGGCCGATATTGGATTCATGGTCCGCGTTGGTCACGATCACCTCGTCCCCCGGCGCCAACTGGCGGCGCATGGATTCGACAAGGTTCTGCATCAGCACGGTGGTGGAATGGCCGAAGACGATCTCTTCGGGACGGGAGGCGTTGACCAGAAGCTGGCCGGCCTTGCGCGCTTCCAGGAGAGCTGCCGCCGCGGCCTTCGAAACTTCGTAGCTACCGCCGATCTGAACGTTTTTTTCGAGCAGGAATTGTTTGATCCGCTCGACTGCCTGGTTGAGGATCTGCGATCCGCCGGCATTGTCGAAAAAGACCCAGTCCGATTTCAGTCCCGGAAATTGATCCCGGACCCAGGCGATGTCCAGTTGTGCATTGTTTGGCATGGTTGGCTCCAGCAAAGGCAGTAAAATTCAGTGGTTGAGGACCGCGCTTAGAAAATTGCGGGTTCTTTGTTCTTTCGGGGTGTCGAAAATCTGCGCCGGCGTTCCGGTTTCCACGATCCTGCCGCCATCCATGAAGATCACCCTGTCGGCCACCTGGCGGGCAAAGCCCATTTCGTGGGTGACCACGACCATGGTCACGCCGGTTCCGGCAAGCTGGCGCATGACGTCGAGAACTTCGCCCACCATTTCCGGATCGAGCGCCGAGGTCGGTTCATCGAACAGGAGCACCTTGGGTTCCATTGCCAGTGCGCGGGCAATGGCAACGCGTTGCTGCTGACCGCCGGACAGTTGGCCGGGAAACTTGTCTGCCTGTTCGGCAATGCCGACGCGGGCCAAGAGTTCGCGGGCCTTCGTGGCAGCTTCCGCAGCCGGTGTCCTGCGCACACGCATGGGGGCCAGCATCACGTTCTTCAGGACACTCATGTGCGGGAAAAGATTGAACGACTGGAACACCATGCCGACTTCGGCGCGGACCTGGCCCAGTGTCGGTCCGGGCTGCACCGGAATGCCGTCGACCCGAATGCTGCCCTTGTCGGAATAGCTCTCCAGAAGGTTGATGCACCGGATCAGCGTGGATTTGCCGGACCCGGACGGGCCGATGACACAGACAACCTCGCCTTCGCCGATCGCCAGGTCTATGTCGCTGAGCGCGGCAAAGGCGCCGTAGTGCTTGGTAACGTTCTCGATTTCGATGATGTTTCGCATCACGCACTCCTCCGCCCGAGCCGGTTTTCAAAGCGCGAGACCAGGGCAACCAAGGGCCACAGGAACGCGAGATAGATGATGGCGGCGCCGATCAGGGGTGTGGGGTTGGCGGCAAGGGCCTGGGCCTGGGTCGCCTGCTTGAGAAGGTCCGGCATGGCAACGACGGAGGCCAAGGCGGTGTCCTTCATCACGTTGATGCAGTTGTTCGTCAGTGGCGGGATAACGATCTTGATGGCCTGCGGCAGCACGACGTCGACCATCATGTCCTTGTAGGACAGGCCAAGTGCGCGCGAGGCTTCAAACTGTCCGACGGGAATCGCCTGAATGCCCGCCCGAAAGATTTCTGCGGTATAGGCGCCGGACACGAGCGTCAGCGCGAGCGTGGCGGACAGGAATGGTGACAGCCTGATGCCGACGAATGGAAGGGCGTAGTAGACGACGATCAGGAGTACGAGCAGCGGGATTGACCGGAAGATGTCGATATAGATGGCGGCCGGTACACGTATCCAGGATGAGCCGTACATGCGCACAAGGGAAAGGCAAAGCCCGAGAACAAGGCCGGCAACGATACTGGTTGCCCCGATTTGCAAGGTTACGACAAGGCCGCTCATGAGGAGCGGAAACGTTCGGATGAAGACCGGAACGTTGAAGAACGTTTCGAAGAGGTCCATGAAAAGTCCGGAAGAATGGCTGGAATCAGGGAAGGCGCGGGCCCTCCCGAAGGCGGCCCGCGCGTGCTTTGCTTACAGCTTGGGCATGTCGAGGATGGTAACCGTCGAGGTGGTTTCTTCGGCGCGAGAACCGAACCATTTCTCGTGCAGGTCAGCCACGACGCCTTCCTTCTTCAGTTCGGACAGGACGTCGTTCACCTGGCTTGCCAGTTCCGCGTCCTTGGCAAACATCATGGAGTACTGTTCGCCGGTGGTGATGCGTTCGACGACCGCAAGGTTCGGCTTGTCCTTGGTGTAATAAAGCAGCGCCGGGATGTCGCTTATGTAGCCGTCGATGCGGCCCGCCGTCAGATCGAGCATGGCCGGGGCCAGGCCTTCGTAGCGGCGGATTTCACCAAAGCCGTATTTCTCCTGATTTTCGGTGGCCCAGATGTCGCCGGTAGAGCCCGTGTCGACGCCGATGACCTTGCCTTTCATGTCGGCAACCGATTTCAGGCCACTGTCGGCGGTAACGGTGAGGGACTGGTCGCTGTCATAGTAAGGCTGGGCGAATGTGACCGATTCCAGACGCTTCTTGGTGATGGTGATCGAGGACACCGCCATGTCGATCCGGCCCGACTGGACCGCGGAAAACAGCCCGTTGAACGGGATGTTTTCAAACTCGATCGATTTGCCGAGCCTGTTTGCGACCTCGGTTGCAAGATCGATTTCAAAACCGACGGTCTTGCCCGACTCATCCTGGAATTCCCACGGAACGTTGCCGATGTTGGCGCCGACTGTCAGGTCTGCGGCCATGGCGGTGGTCATGGAGGAAAACGTGAGCAAGCCTACGGTTGCAGCCGTTTTGATGAAGGAGTGAAGAGACATTTTATTCCCCTGGTGACTATTCTTGGTCTAACTGGTATGACTGGTCTGACCAGTTAGACCAGTAAACAGATCGATCAAACGGGATGCAAGCGTTAAAATGATGCTGATCGCGTTTCGGCGGGCTAAAAGAAAGGCAGAACGGCACACGCGCCGTACGAACCATGAAAGACACAATGATTACACGTACGCCGGTTCCGCAAAGCATCGCCCGCAAGCTTCAGGAGATGATCCTCAGCGGAGCGCTCAAGAGCGGGGAGAAGATCCCTTCGCAGCGGGAAATGTCGGAAGAGTTCGGTGTCAGCAGGGCCTCATTGCGCGAAGCCCTGCTGACGCTTGAAACCATCGGCCTGATCAAGACCGAAGCGGGCAGGGGGACGTTTGTCGTCGGCACCGGTTCGGGCAAGACCATGTCGGACTGGAAGTTCGCCGAGGAGCATTCCCTTCAGGAAGTGTTCGAGACCCGGCTTGTTCTTGAAGGCGAGATTGCGGCTCATGCAGCGGGGCGACTGTCGGAGGAAGATCTCGACCGGCTCTCGCAACTGACCGACCTGATGGAACAGGCCTGGTCCAATCGCGATTTTCTCAGCAACGTGGATGCCGATCTGGAGTTTCACGACCTGATTGCCCGGCGGTGCAGGAACCGCATGATTGCGGGCCTTTACGATCAGGTCCGGAAACTTCTGACGGAGACCCAGCGCCAGCCGATCCCGATCACGGATCCGCTGCGCATGCGGGCCTCGCTGGCTGAGCACCGGGTCATCGTTGCCGAACTGCGCAAGGGCGATGCGGAAGCCGCCCGAACCGCAATGCGCAGCCATGTCGCCAACACCGCGCTGTGCGCCGGGTTTGAGATCGCTTGAAGTGCCAAACGCCTGCGCCGTTTCCAGAGTGTATCGGAACGGTGGGGTGGGGACGGTTGGCGGAGAGAGGCCTGCTACCCCTTTCCTCCCACCTACAACTGACCTTCGACGGGAAGCGTTGCGATGATGCCGGAGGTGAAGCGCTGGCCCAGTGTCGATCCCGGGTCCGAGGTGAAGGTGACGATCTCGCCATCTTCTTCGCTCTTCCAGAGGATCCTGCCGTTGTCGTCCAGTTCGAGCCGGTAGCTGTTTTTCAGCGAAACGCCTTCATTCAGGAACACTGTCAGCCTGCGGGCAAGTTCGGGGCTTTCCACGTAGAGGCCGATCTCCGTATTGAGGTTGGCTGATCGTGGATCCAGATTGAAACTGCCGACGAAAATCGAGGCTCCGTCGAAGACTGCGGCCTTGGTGTGCAGCCCGGCCTTGGAGTCTGTCGAAAAGAGCGTTTGCTGGACCCTGGCGGAATCGGCCCTGACCTCATGCAGCTCTATGCCGGCTTCCAGAAGTTCCGCGCGGTATTTCGAATAGCCGGCGTGAACCGCAACCACATCGTTTGAACTGAGCGAGTTGGTGAGAACGCGGACCTTCACGCCGCGCGCCGTAAGCTGCTTCAGCTTGTCCGCGCCTGCCTGCGTCGGAACGAAATAGGCGTTTTCCATCAGGAGTTCGCGTTTGAGCCCTTCCACCTTGCCGACAAGTGCCTTGAGGATCTTGCCACCGCTTTTTCCCGCGATGAAATCGGCCGGATCATCCCAAACGACAAAGGCCGGTGCCCAGACCAGTTGCCTTGTGAGCGAGGACATCGACTGGCGGACGGCAGTGACCCTCTGGCGGAAAGGATAGGGATATCCTTCGGTATCGATCGTCTCTTCCAGTTTCATCCGGGCCATTTCCAGGTCGGTTTCGCCAAAGGTCCGGTTGACGCTGGCCGCGACAGGCACCGACCAGTCCCTGTTCCAGAAATAATCAAAGACGCTCGAGGCATCCCGCACCACCGGGCCGACCGCTGCAATGTCCAGGTCGCGGTAGTTGGATTCCTCGGAAACGTCGAAATAGTGGTCGCCGATATTGCGCCCGCCGAGAAGCGCAACCGCATTGTCGGCGATCATCAGCTTGTTGTGCATGCGGTGGTTCAGGCGGTCGAAGTCACCGATCAGGTTGAAGACCCGCGAGGACCGGCTCACGAAGGGGTTGAACAACCGGATCTCGATATTCGGATGGGCGTCCAGACTGGCGAGGATTTCATCGCGTCCGTTGACGTTGATATCGTCGATGAGAAGACGCACGCGCACACCGCGATCCGCGCTGCGCAAAAGGGCTTGCGCGAGGATGCGCCCGCTCTGGTCCGCATCCCAGATGTAGTATTGCAGATCGAGGCTGTGCTCGGCGAGCTCCGTCATGGCCACGCGGATGGCAAAGGCGTTGCGCCCTGTCGTGACGAGCGAGACACCCGATCTGCCCGGATGGCTTTTTTCCGCAGCCCGGAACAGGCGACCCAGAGAGGTGCTGCGATAGGCCGTAAAGGCACTCGTCTCGACGCGCGGGTAATCCGTGTTCAACGTCGAACAGGCTGCCAGAAGCAGCGTTGCAAGACAGAGAAGGCAGGCCCAGCTTCGCATCGTTCCCCGCATGACAGACACAGGTTGCCAGGGGCCCTGTTCCCGCCCGGCGTCAAGGATCGACGTTGGTTACTGAGGCAAGGACCGGGGCTATCGGCAGTCTCTACCCAGAATTGTTACTTCATGCCTGCACGCCGGTCCATTGTGCAGATTGACAGGCGCGCTCCGGCACCTGCCGTGCGGTGTTTATTTTTCCTGTGCGCCTCGGGACATGACATGCAAAGACGCACGGTTCGGATTGATGCTTCTGCGCAGGAGGTTTCCCTCACCGTGCTGGCAGAAACCTGTCCTTTGCCTTTGGGGCGAAGATCGAGGGAACGGCGCACACCAGACGTGGGTGAGACCTTTAAGGAGCAGGCAGCGCTTCAGGCATCCAGTGCGTGGAGTTGCGGCTGGCCTTGAAGAAACACTGCCCGTATTTCTTAAGGGTTTCCTGATTGATCTCGAAGCCGAGGCCAGGTGTCTGCGGCATGGCAAACCAGCCATTTTCGTGCAGGAACGGCTGCGAGAAGATCTGGTCGCGGCCTTCCGGTGTCCAGCCCGGTGGTGAGAGCGGATATTCAAACAGCTCCTCACCGGCAAACCCGCTGGCGGCAAAGACATGCGCATTTGCGATGAAGCCGAAGCCGTTCGACCAGCAATGCGGCGTGAACCTGATGCCTTCTTCCCTGCAGAGCGCGGCAACCTTGAGGCACTGGGTAATCCCGCCGGCCCACATGGCATCGGGCTGGAAGATATTGTAGCAGCCCATCTTCATCATCCGGGCGAGTTCCCTGTAGCCCATGACATGAAGTTCGCCGCCGGCGACAGGAACGCGCGAATAGGTTGTCAGTCTGGCGATTTCCTCGTGCCATTCGCCAAACAGCGGTTCTTCCACCCAGGCAAGGCCGACATCCGCAGCAGCATCGACAAAGCGTTTGGCCCGGTCCAGCGACCAGAGCGGCGCATCGCCGTTCTGGGTCAGGCGGAAGGCCTGATTGCAGTCGACCGAGATCCTCATCCGTCCCTGCATGTGACGGGCGATATCCGAGATATGGTCGATATCAACGGCCTCATCGAAGTCATGGACACGAATTTTCATCGTGTCGAACCCTTCGGCAAGCCGGGCTTCGGCTTCCTCGCGCCGCGCGCCCGGGTCCCGAAGCTCGCCGGAAGAGGCATAAAGCCTGATGCGGTCATCCGTTCCGCCAAGCAGCTTGTAAAGCGGCAGGCCCGCGCTCTTGGCCTTGATGTCCCAGAAGGCAGGCTCAAGCCACCAGTTGAAATTGCCACCCGCCGCCATGATCTGGATGCGCTCGGAAAGCCTTTCGATATCGCCTGCATCCTGGCCGAGGAACAGACCTGCCAAGAGGTCGCCCAGCCCGGCGCGCTCGCGCCCCGCAGCCGGAAACCCGCTCCATCCTTCAACACCGTCATCGGTGATGAACCGGACGATGCACATGGAGACATGGGTCCGGATCGTTCCAGGGATCCACGAGGGCGCATGCGGCGCGGGCAGGGGTGTTTTCACAAGGTAGAGTTCAACGCGGTCAAGCACTTGCATGTTCGGTCCATTGAAAAGGGGGCGCTGCCTGAAGGATCCAGGAGCATCAGGAGAACAGTCGGCTGTTGCGTGAACGCTAGAAAGGAATTGGTCTGGCCAACATATCCAATTTGACAATTTTCAGAGTCCAATTGGATGGCGGGGGCGGTCTCTATAGAGGCAGTGTTTCAGCCTGAATTGCTGAGCTGCCGTTAGTTACGGATGAGTGTGGGTCTATTGCGGGTGGGGAGCTGGTGTTCGCTGAGGGCGCATGCATCTGGGCTGCGATATCGGAAGTGGACATTGGCGAATGGTCGCTTTTGATTTGCTCAGGGACTTTTGCGCCTTTCAATGAATTGATGTTCTTGCTAGAGCTGCTTGAGGCAGTTGTTGCAATCGGAGGAAGAGTATTGTCGAGCCTGAAAGTCCGTCAGATTCAATCAAAAATTCGTAGCAAGTTTGAGAGTGGCCTCGATTTGACGGGCATTTCCGAGACTGATCCTCAGCGTGATGTGAAGATCTTAACTCGATGTCTCGCAGCGTTTGCGGTCTACAATGCTACTGGATGTTCAAACGACGAAGCGGCCAATGCAGTTTGGGACGGCAGTGACGACAATGGTATCGACGCCGCATTCTTCGATCCAGAAGAGCGACAGGTTGTTGTTGTGCAATCAAAGTGGATCCAATCAGGCTCTGGAGAGCCTGAGGCAAGCGCTATATCAAACTTTGCCGATGGTGTGCGCGATCTAGTAGAAAATGCAATCGATAGTTTCGCAGAAAGGCTGCACAGTAAAGTTGGTGAAATCTCTGACGCCCTTATGCAGCCGGGGACAACAATCCAGCTTATCGTCGTGTCGACAGGCTCAAGCGACCTTGCTCTGCACGGGACAAGGAAACTAGATCGGCTTGTTGACGAGCTGAATGATGGAGAGGACGACGGTATTGCGACTTCTTCGATTCTCGGCATGTCTGAGGTATTCAAAGGACTAGCTTCCGACGCGAACGTCGGTCAGATCAAGCTCGCAGCGACCCTTTTGGATTGGTCTAGGGTTACACATCCGCACAAAGCATATGTTGGCATAATTGATGGAAGCCAGCTCAAATCATGGTGGCAGAACCATGGTAAACGGATCGTGGCAAAGAACATACGCTATGCACTGGGCGATACTGACGTAAACAGCCAAATCAAGGCCACCGCGGAGAATAGCCCTGAAGACTTCTGGTACTTTCACAATGGAATAACTCTTATCGCGGATGAAGCGTCTCGAGCGCCAAGCGCTTCAGCATCTCATGCATCTGGAAATTTTGAGTTCCGAGGCGCTTCAATTGTAAATGGTGCGCAAACAGTCAGTACTTTGGCAAGAGTCACAGACGATGAGGCTCTTGGTAGTGTAAAAGTATCAATGCGAGTCATCCTGTTGAGCGAAGCACCTGAAGACTTCGGGTCCAATGTTACGAGAACCAACAATCTGCAAAATCGAGTCGAGGGTCGAGATTTCGTATCGCGAGATCCGGAGCAAGATCGAATTCGTGGAGAAATGTCATTGGAGCAAATTGACTACCAGATTCATCGTAGCGAGGATTTTGTTCCTACCTTCAATTCTTGTGACTTAATTGAAGTAACCACTGCGCTAGCGTGTGCGTCATCTGAGCCGTCGCACTCTGTTGCGGCAAAAACCGGGATTGGCCGCTTCTACAACGACTTGTCGCGAGCGCCATACAAAGCCATTTTTAATCCGCAAACAACCGGTGCGCGAGCCTTCAATGCTGTCAGAGTGTTGAGATCTGTCGACAAGTGGATTGCTGTCCGCAAGTCTCAAGCCGATCGTAAAAGTGGATACTCGTGGGGCCTACTGGTTCACGGCAACCGGGCTATTGCTGCTTCTGTATTTGAGCGGCTTGGAAATGCTCTTCTTGACCAGCCTATCTCAGAGTTCCCAGATGACTACGAGTCCAAGGTTTTTGCGGCTTGTGACGAAGTATACCCTTCAATGTTGCAGCATCTTCAAGATGATTTTCCTAACAAGGCGCTAGCAGTACTTTTCAAGGGGCCGACAAACTGCAAAATGATCTACGAATACATATCTAAGAACCTTTCTGCTCAGGCCTTGTTTTAGTGATGCTGTAGTCAATGGGATGAGTTTCGCGCAATTGCTAAATCTGTCCTCCAGTTGCCCGATCTGTTACTTTTGCCGCAAGAGGTGAACTACCAGGAAACGAGGTTTGTTTAACGAATGTCCGCAATGCGTGCCACGACTGCACCAATGCAGTCAGTTTCCGAATGTTGGCTTTGGGCCGTTTTTGTCGACTAGGCACGAGCTAAGGTCAGGATCGGGATACTGTCCTGCGGCAAATCCGTTTCGAGCCCACGGCGGCTAATGCTGCGCAGGAAACGAATGTCTGATCAAAGGTGCGTATCTTATAAATGGTGCGTCGTTTCACTTAACCATCGTGAGATTTTAGCTGGCGTGGAGCGTAGAACTAGTGTGTAACTCCAAATCGATGTAACAGAATAGGCAATATTTTTACGCCCTAAGACGAAAAAAAATCTGTCATTATTACTGCGTTTGTTTCGGAATTTATTGATGCGCAGGAAATATTGTGACTATTGCATTCAGCGTGCTAACGACTTTTTGCGAGATGACAAACAAGCAGGGACTGTAATTTCTACACGCCGAGGATTGCCTAAGTATGCGAAGTGGATTCTCTGGAACGGCTAAGGCAGGCGACAATTGCTTCGGCTCTATCGATGCTCGAGGCAAGTTCGTGGACCACTGCATGACCGTCTTCGCACATCGCTGCCTCGGTCTTGATCAATTGGTCAAGAGCATTTTGAGCCAGCGTAAGGTCAGCGCATCGCTCGGCGACGGATAACATTGCCTCCGCTTGATTGCAGCGCAAATGAGCCCATTCGTTCGGTGTGCGGTTGCGGGTCATTTCTTTCAAAGCCAAGCCAATAACGGTTATGGCCTCCTCTAGCCGCGCAGTGTCGGTTTCGATTTCTCCAAGGGCTTTGAGCGCATTGCCGAGGTTCATTTGGTTCCTAGCCCATTCGCGCGGAACACTGTCGCGCCTATTTTCCTTAAGCGCCAATCGAATGGCGGTGACTGCTTCCTCCAGATGCGCAGTGTCGGTTTCGATTTCTCCAAGGGCCTTGAGCGCATTGCCAAGGCTCATTTGAGTCCTGGCCCATTGAAGCGGCACACGGTCACGGGTATGTTCCTCAAGTGCGGCACGAAATGCTGCAACGGCCTCCTGCAGCCTGTTGGTGTCCTTCTCGCGTTTTCCGAGGGATGAGAGCGCGGTGCCGAGGCTCGTTTGAGCTTCTGCCCAATCGAGAGGTACGCGGTCGCGGGTGCGTACCTCAAGCGCCGAGCGAAAGGCAGAAACGGCCTCTTCAAACCGTGCTGAGTTGTTTTCTCGCCTTGCAATTCTCGCAAACACAACGCCAAGGTTCATTTCGATTGCAGCCCATTGGAGCGGAGCGCGTTCGCGAGTGACTTCCATTAGAGCGTTAACGTAGGCAGCCCCCGCCTCCTCCAGCCGCACAGTGTCGTTCTCGCGTTCTCCGAGGGTCGAAAGTGCGGTGCCGAGGTTCATCTGGATCGTTGCCCATCCAAGTGGTTCGCGTTCACGTGTGCGTTCCTCAAGTGCGGCACGAAATGCTGCAACGGCCTCTTGCAGCCTTGCGGTGTCGTTCTCGCGTTTTCCGAAGGCAGTAAGCGCGTTGCCGAAATTCATCTGGGTTTTGGCCCATTGGAGCGGAGCGCGGTCGCGGGTGACTTCTTTTAGCGCAGCAAGGTAGGCAACGCGGGCCTCCTCCAGCCGCACAGTGTCGTTCTCGCGTTCTCCGAGAGTCATAAGTGCGGTGCCGAGATTGTTGAGGCAAGCGTGCTTCTTGTCCCGGTCTTGAGCAAATCGTTCGCTCATTCGGCGCATGATAGCGATGGCGACCTCGGCGTCGAAGTTTAGGCCTTTTTCGTTGCCACGCTTGTACCACTGGATGAAGGCGCCGCGCAGGCTGTCGTACTGACGTGCTGGCTCCGGCGTGTCTAAGCAGCTTTTCTTAAGTTCATAGCAGACAGCCGCATCAACATTGCGGGTCAGAATCGCCTGAGCAATACCCTTATCGTATAGGCGTATCAATCCGGCCTCGACGCGCACCTCCTCTTCCGAAATCAGAACCGCAGCGTCATCGATCCGACCTTCATGATTGAGAACGTCGACACGTTGAAGTACAGCAGTCACTGCATCGTCAGTGTTAGCTGATAGAGTGTCTTTGGCACTCTCCTCAGCCGCCACCTGCAAGGCACATTCTAGTCCTCGCAATGCGCCGTCCAGATCTCCGGGATTGCCCTCAGCGTAGCGCTCGGCGATTTCGACAGCAAGGTTGGTGGAAAGCTGAAGCTTCTTTGCGAGGTCTGCTTTTTGCTCGATCAATTGCATGGTCAGCAGCCATTGTGGACGGTCAGTATGATCTACCAGCGCGTCGATTTCTTCCTGTGCAATGCCAAGCGCATCTTGGTAAAGGCGGATTGTGCGGGCACGAGGTTTCTTTGTCTGCCCGTTCTCAAATTTCAACACGTCTGGCGCGCGACGCTCGCCGGTAGGATCTTCTCTGGGGTAGAGGCGCGAGGAAAGCGCGGCGAGGCCCAGTCCCTGCTGTGTGCGTTTGCGCTTCACAAGGGCACCAAAACGACTGCCAAAGCTATCGGAGTTTCCCAAGTTTTCCCCACATGAAGCTTCCGCGATTCTGGTTCAGTGTAAAAAATCACGTGAGGCCGGAGTATACCTCCGGTGGGCGCCCACTCAACCTACGAGTGGAGATCGGCAATGAAGAAAGTGCTTATCAAGTCCATGGCAATGCTCTGGACACACCGTATTGTGTACTTGGCTTTGGCAGGCGCATATGCGGCGCTGTGCCTGGGAGCTGACAAGGACCTGGTTAATCAACTTGTGACTGCATTCTATGCTGTTTTGGCAATTCAACACGGACGCTGATCGAATGCTACTTCGCAAGTCCGATCAGTGCACAAGCTTCGGCGCTTCGTAAAAACCGATCGAAACTAAATCGTCATTCAAAGGCTGCTGCTGCAAAAACAAGCAACACCGCATTTAACACCATTGGCGAATAAGTTACACGTAGCGATGCGTCATCTGGTTAGTGGCTCGCGGAATCCTTACATGACTAGAGATTATAAACTCGGCGGGGCAAATTATCCTAGGCGTAGTGTTACCTTGACGATCGGCATTGCCCAGCGAGCGGCACAATCGTGTGTGAGGCAGCGTCAGAATCCGAAAGCAGACATTGCAGGTGGTGAGGCGAACGTTGGCTTTGTCCGCTCTGCCAGCATCTGGCGGCCACCTGATTTCGCAAATGCAATGAAATACCGCTTCGGCGGGCTGCACTGCAATAGCGTAGCAGCGAGTAAATGACCTCGTAGGGCAGAAATCGCGCACGTGGTCGCTACAGGTGAATGACTGCTTCGCTCGGATCAACCGTCTCGAACAAACCGTCTTCAGTCGGCCCCAACCAGGACGTTTGTGGTCCCTTGTGAAAAAATGGGTTGTGATCAATCCGGCGGGCGTTGAAACCAAACAGTTGTTTACGATGCCTGACCACAAGTAGCTGAGAAATTGCTTTCGCGCTCTTGCGGGCCGCAAGCAGAGTTAGCCTGCGATCATGTTGCGACTAGGTACGGGGATTTCGTTGCAAGATGTTGGTAGCGGAGGAGGGACTCGAACCCCCGACACGCGGATTATGATTCCGCTGCTCTAACCGGCTGAGCTACTCCGCCATCCCGTGCGATCCGGGCCTGGGTGGCCCGCGCGACGTGGGGTGCTTATAGTGAGGCGGCGGGCGGGCGTCAAGCGTTGAATTGGCGTCCGGCCGCAAAGTTTTTTGTCTGGCCTCAGGCCGCGGAAACCGGGGCTTTGACCTGTGGAAAATCGATCGCCCAGTCGCCCGTGCGTTCGGTCTTGTGGATCCAGCCACCGCCCAGAACACGGGCTGTTTCGTCATCCGTATCAAAGAAGACGCAGGCCTGGCCCGGGGCGACGCCGGTTTCGCCGTTGGCAAGATCCACGAACGCCTTGCCGTTCAGGATGCGCAAGGTTGCCGGTGCCGGCGGGCGGGTGGAGCGGACCTTGGCGAAGAGCTCGATCTCGTCGCCTTCGTCCAGCGGCTGATCGCCGATCCAGTTCATTTCGCGCAGCAGGATGGTGCGGGTCGCCAGTGCCTCACGCGGGCCGACGACGACACGGCGCTCGTCCGGGTCGAGGCGCACCACATAGAGCGGGTCCCCCGTGGCAACGCCAAGGCCGCGGCGCTGGCCGATGGTGTAGTGGATGATGCCGTCGTGCTCACCCAGAACGCGGCCGTCCATATGGACGATCTGGCCCGGTTCGGCCGCATTGGGGCGCAGCTTGCGGATGACTTCGGCATAATCGCCATTGGGCACGAAGCAGATGTCCTGGCTGTCCGGCTTGTTGGCGACGGTCAGGCCGAATTCGGCTGCAAGGTCACGCACCTTCGACTTGGGCATGCCGCCAAGCGGAAAGCGGATGAAATCGAGCTGGTCCTGCGTGGTGGCGAACAGGAAGTAGCTCTGGTCGCGGTCAAGATCGGCCGGGCGGAAAAGCGCGCGCTTGTTGCCCTGCTGGGCGGAGCGGACATAGTGGCCGGTTGCCAGTGCATCGGCGCCAAGATCCTTCGCGGTCTTCAGGAGATCGGTGAACTTGACCGTCTGGTTGCAGGAGACGCAGGGGATCGGGGTTTCGCCGGCGATGTAGCTGTCGGCGAAACGGTCCATGACCTGTTCCTTGAACCGGCTTTCATAATCCAGCACGTAATGGGGAATGCCGATGGTTTCGGCCGCACGGCGGGCATCATGAATGTCGACGCCCGCGCAGCAGGACTTGGCCTTGCTGACGGCGGCGCCATGATCATAAAGCTGCAGGGTGACGCCGATGACGTCGTAGCCTTCGGCCTTCATCAGGGCAGCCACGACCGAGCTGTCGACCCCGCCGGACATGGCGACGACAACGCGAGTGTCTTCCGGGCGGCCGGGCAGATCCAGACTGTTTCGCATCCAGTGTACTTCCAGAAGTTTTTGGCCGATCGCGCAGGTGGGGCGGTTGTCCGTCCCGAGCCTTCCACGCCCTGCCGGGCGGGCGGCGATCAAGGGCCCTATTCAAAGTTGGCGGCACTATACAGATAAGGAGAGCGGCTGCCAATTGCTTCCCCCGCATGGCAGGCACGCTTTGCCGGACCGGCAAAGCTTGCCGCCCGAAGCCCGGGAGAGTTTCGCTCCACCTTTGAAAAAGATTAGCAAAATCAAAGGGTCTGGCGGAGTTTAACGTTTGGCCCGATGTTTGCTTTCTATTCCGGTGACGAAATATGCCCGCCGGTGCGGGCCGGGATCTGGGGGCAAGCGTGCTGCCATTTGGACTGACAACGGATGTTTCTGCCGGGGCGCTGGCAGCAGGTGCGGGCAGCGCACTTGCTGGCGGGCAGGCTTCTGCAGGTGCGGCTGCTTCCTCTGTTGGGGGTAAGGCAAACGGATTTGCCGAGGAGCTGAGCTCGATCTCGGGGCAGGGCGCCGCGAAGGGCGCAGGGCCAGACAAGGGTCAGGTCAGTGCCGTGGTTTCCACCAAGACCGGCCGGGCGGCCGATCCGGTGAAGCCGGGGGTGGTTGCCGCGCAGATCCAGACCTCCGTGGTGACAGGCGAACTTGCACCCGCCGTTGCGGTGGATCCGACGGTCCCGGTTACCGATCCTCTTCTTTCCGGCGATATCGTGGCCGGCACTCCGCCGCTCAACGCGGGGCAACCCGGTGATGCGGATCAGGGTCTGCTTCCCTCTCAAGGTGATGAAGCAGCGCAAACCGCCGACGTTGCCCTGGCTGCGGAATTTGCGCCGGTCGCTCCTGTTGCACCTGTTGTTCCGGCTCCTGCTGGCGAAGGCGCGGCTACCACGCCTGCCACTGCCGATGCGGGCGCGCCCGGTGCAGCTCTTTCGGGAGGCGCAGGTCTTGCAGGCAACGTTCCAGCGGTGCCTTCAGCTGGTGCCGCAAACGGGGCTGCGCCTGTTCCCGCGGCAGATGCCGGAACCGGTGCCGGTTCCGGAGGTTCTGCGCCGGCTACGGCACCGAACTTTGCCGGCGCGTTGAACGGTGTTGAGGCAGGTGCTGCGCAGCCTGAAGCAGCCGGACAGACAGCACCTGCTACAGCGGCGGAGGCGCAGGCGGCAGTTGCGCGGCCAGCGCCTGCCACGACAGAGCGCCGTTGGCAGAGCGAACTGCCGAAAGAATTCCGGGCGTCGGTAACGCCCGCTGCTCAGCCAGCCGGCCAGCAGCCGGCCGTGACGTTGCCTGTCCAGGCAAGCGTGCAGGCCGGCGCGGTGGTTGGCGGTCAGGCGCCGGGGCAGGGGGCTGGTGAAGCGCCTGGTCTCCAGGTTGCCGCGGCAACGCCTGCCGGAACTGTTGCAGCGTCTGTCTCGGCAGTCGCCAAGGCTGCTGCGGCATCTGAAGGCACGCAGGTTCCTGCAGTGCCTGCCGCACCCGTGGTGGATGGCGAGACGTCAGCCCAGCCAGTAGCGGCGAACACGCAAACGGGTGACGCGAGCGCACAGGCAGGAACCGCGATGAGTGCGGCCACCACGCAGGTTGCTGCCGCCGTGAATGCGGGTGCCGTTCCTGTTCAGCAGCCGGTTCAGGCAACGCCGCAGCCAGTGTCGTCTGAACAGTTGCTGGCTGGTGAGCCTGTTGCCGAGGAAGGTACGGGTCTCGTCAAGCCGGTCACGGGTGAGGCTACCGGTTCGCAGGGGGCAGGCAATACGCAAGATGCTGCTGCCGGACCTGCTGCCAAGGGCGCGGAGCAAACGGGACCTGAGCCGCGTGGCGCGGCCCTGGCTGGTCCTGTCGCTGCTGCGGCGCTGTCGAATATTGCGGCTGACGAAGCCGATATGCCCGCTGAATTGCAGCACACCAGCATTTCCGGCGAGTTCGGTGCGGCAACGGTACGCGGCGGCGATCTGGCAGGGGCTATGCGGACCGAGAGCCTGCAGGCGCCCAGCCAGAGCCAGTCCGGCCAGGTGGCTACCCAGGTGGCCGCAGAGATTGCGCGCAATCTGAAGGATGGTCAGACCCGGTTCCAGATGCGTTTCGACCCGCCGGAGCTCGGCCGGGTCGAGGTTGAGATGAAGGTTTCTCACGACGGCAAGGTCCAGGCCCATCTGCGTGTCGACCGGCCGGAGACGCTGGACATGTTCCTGCGTGATCAGCGCGGCCTGGAGCGCGCGCTGGAAGCGGCGGGGCTCAACCCGGATTCAGACAACCTGCAATTCTCCCTGAGACAGGACGGCGGCCAGCAGTTCGGCTCCGAACAGGGAGGGGATGGACATCAGCCGGCCTCGAATGGTGGCGGAGGCACGGTTTCCGCGGAAGCCGATCCGATGCTTGAAGACATTGTCAGAATGACCATCGCGGAACAGCGCGGCGGCCTGGACATGAAAGTGTAACGGGGCGAGTTGCTGCCTCAGGAGTGAAAAAATGACAACCGTTTCTCCAACTTCCTCTGCATCGTCGCAAACCGGCTCGGCAACCAGCCAGGCCGGCCTCATCGCCGATTACGAACTGTTCCTGAGCATTCTGACGACGCAGATCCAGAACCAGGATCCGCTGGATCCGCTGGACTCGGCCGAATACACCAATCAGCTGGTTCAGTATTCGAGCGTCGAGCAGGCCATCAAGCAGAACCAGAACCTTGAAGAAATCATTGCCTCGCTGACGAGCAACCAGAGCATGAGTTACGTCAGCTATATCGGCAATGAAGTGACTGCTGATGCTTCCACGACGACCCTGTCAGGCAGTCAGGCCAGCTGGAGCTATAATGTGGCGGAAGATGCGACTGGCACCTTCGAGATCCGCAATACCAGCGGGTCCATCGTCTATAGCGGTGACATCGAGCTGGCAGCAGGCGACGGCACCTTCTACTGGAACGGGCAGACTGATTCCGGCCAGCAGGCCGTGAACGGGCTCTACACCATCTCCTTTAATGTGAAGGACGCCTCCAGCCGGCCGGAAACCGTCAAGACGACCGTATCGGGCATCGTCGACAGCGTGGACTGGTCGAGCGGCGAAGCGGTGCTGAAGGTTGGCAGCCAGGAGTTTCCGGTCAGTTCCGTGGTATCGGTCGCCCGACCGTCCTGATCAGCCACACATTCTCATTTTTTGAAAACCGCTCCGGATGCCTCCGGGGCGGTTTTTCGCGCTTTCTCGATGTTTCAAGGGGCTGACGGTAATACGCGGGACATTTGCCGGCACAAAAAACAAGAATGAAGTGTGGCCGGAGGAGGGATGCAATTTTCAGGTTAATCGAATTGCCTTGCAAATTGCACGGTCAGGTAAATATGGTTAACGAATTCATATAATACTATTTAGAATTGGACCCTTTATCTTTGCGAAATCCTAAATATCATTCACTAAATTTAGATTTTATAGTTAATAAAAACACAATTTTGCTTTAGGCGTTTGTTAAGCGTCATCTTGTAGTCTCAAATCAGCCTTGGTCATGGTTAGTGTGAGAGTACAATGACCGAACACATTCGTTCGCGTGTAAAATATGTCATCGGACCGGACGGGAGCCCGCTTACCATTGCGGACCTGCCTCCGACTTCGACAAAGCGGTGGGTCATCCGCCGCAAGGCAGAGGTGGTCGCCGCAGTTCGCGGTGGCTTGTTGTCCCTTGAAGAAGCGTGCCAGAGATACACTCTGACAGTTGAGGAGTTCCTCTCCTGGCAAAGCTCGATTGAAAAGCACGGTCTTGCCGGGCTTCGAGCGACCCGGGTCCAGCAATATCGAAATTGACCCGGAACACAGTTTCTGCAATGCGCCGGTGGGGCGCAATCAAAAGGTCGGCACTGCCGGCCTTTTTATTTGTCTTGCTGTCCGTACGGAACTTATCCAAAAATTAATGAGGTAGGCAGTTTTTCCCCACCTCAGTTGCAGTTTGCATTAATCGAAATGGCGGAAACCCGCCGATCTGCCCCTATTGGAAAGGTTTTGTTAACCACTTGTTAACCACCTGGGCGGCAAATTTTGCCCATCGAAGGTGTGGCGTGCCCAGCCGACTCCAATAATAACGGCAGGGGCATGTTTCAAATGCGGGCGGGCATTCGTGAACGGACTTGTAGAATTCATCAGAACCTTGGGGGCGGCACGCATTGCTGCAATGGGGGCAGTTGCCGCCATCCTCGTCGGCGTCTTTGCCTTCATCATCTTTCGGGTGACGGCACCCCAGATGACGACGCTCTACAATGAGTTGACCCTTGAGGATTCCGCATCGATCGTTTCCCAGCTGGAAAGCCAGGGCGTGCAATTCGAGATCGCTCGTCAGGGTGCCTCCATTCTGGTTCCGAACGAGCAGGTCGCCCGCCTGCGGATGCAGCTTGCTGCTGAAGGCCTGCCGACCGGCGGCTCTATCGGCTACGAGATCTTCGACCGTTCAGACACTCTTGGCGCCACCAGCTTCGTTCAGAACATCAATCACCTGCGCGCCATGGAAGGCGAACTGTCACGCACGATCGGCTCCCTCGACCGCATCCGCGCCGCCCGCGTTCACCTGGTTATCCCGGAGCGCCAGCTGTTCCAGAGAGACCGCCGTCCGCCGTCCGCGTCCATCGTGCTGAACGTTCGTGGTGCTCTCGGCCCGGGCGAAATCCGCGCTGTCCAGCATCTCGTTGCCACCGCGGTTGACGGACTTGAGCCCGACCGCGTCTCGATTGTCGACGAAAGCGGCCGTCTGCTGGCTTCCGGCGCGGGCAACGACGAAGACGGCCTGATGACGAATTCGCTGCAGGAGCGGACTGTCGAGGTCGAAGGCCGGCTGCGCAACCAGATCGAGGAAATTCTGAACTCCGTCGTCGGCCCTGGGCGGGCACGGGTTCGCGTCAACGCGGAAGTCGACTATAATCGCCTGACGGAGACCACCGAGACCTTCGATCCGGACGGGCAGGTGGTGCGTTCGACCCAGTCCAAGGAAGAAGCTTCTTCCGCCGTGTCCCGGAACGGGCAGGTTACTGTTGCCAACCAGCTTCCGAACGCCGATGCTGGTCAGGGGCAGGCAGAGCGCGACACGTCGTCCATTACCGAGGAAATCGTCAACTACGAGATTTCCCACTCGACCCGAACCGAAGTTGTCGAAGCTGGCAAGATCAAGCGTCTGTCCGTTGCGGTGCTGGTTGACGGCACCTACCAGCCGGACGGCAATGGCGGCAGCACCTATACACCGCGCGCCCAGGAAACCCTGGACCGGATCGCTGTTCTGGTGCGCTCCGCAGTCGGTTTCGATGCCGAGCGGGGCGACGTTGTGGAAGTCGTGAACCTGCAGTTCGCCCTGCCGCCGCAGGACGACCTGCTGGCTGAAAGTGACAGCCTGTTCGATTTCACCCGCAACGACATCATTCGTTTTGCCGAGCTGGGTGTGCTGTTCCTGATTGCCGTCATGCTGCTGCTCTTCGTGGTTCGCCCGCTGCTGCGCCGCATCGTGACACCGGAAGAAAAGCAACCTCAGGAGCTGATGATCGGTCCGGATGGGACGCTGGTAGTGGAGACGGAAGTGCCACAGGAAGAATCGGCTGAAGACGAATTCGTGATCGAATGGCTGGAACAGGCCAAGCAGGAAGGAGCCATGCAGGCAAGCTCGATTGCCAAGGTAGGCGACATGATCAAGGACCATCCGACCGAAGCGGTGACCATCGTTCGCGGTTGGCTGGATGAACAGGCGGCCTGACGGTGAGCGATCAACTCCAGAAACAGCTGCAGGTCAGCGCGGACGAAGAAGAGCGCGAGCTGAAGGGAGCGGAACGGGCAGCCGTTCTGCTTCTCGCGCTTGGCGAGTCCCATGGCGCGCCGATCTGGGCAAAACTTGACGAGATCGAGGTGCGCCAGGTTTCGGCTGCGATGGCCAACCTCGGTCCGGTCACGCCGAACATGCTGGAGAACCTGTTCAAGGATTTCGTGCGCCGCGTCAGTTCCAAGGGATCACTGACAGGGAACGTCGATGCGACCGAGCGGCTGCTGGCCAGCTTTCTGCCGGGCGAGAAGGTCTCCATCATCATGGAGGAAATCCGCGGTCCGGCCGGGCGTAACATGTGGGAGAAGCTCTCCAATGTGCAGGAGAACGTTCTCGCCAACTATCTGAAGAACGAATATCCGCAGACGGTCGCTGTGGTGCTGTCGAAGATCAATTCCGACCACGCGGCACGGGTGCTGGGCATTCTGCCGGAGGAGCTGGCTCTGGAAGTGGTCAGCCGCATGCTGCGCATGGATGCCGTCCAGAAGGAAGTTCTGGAGAAGGTGGAGCAGACGCTGCGCGTGGAATTCATGTCGAACCTCACCAACACCTCGCGGCGCGACAGCCACGAGATGATGGCGGAGATCTTCAACAATTTCGATCGGCAGACCGAAGCCCGCTTCCTGGCAGCCCTGGAAGAGGACAACCGCGAAGCTGCCGACCGCATCAAGACCCTGATGTTCACCTTCGACGATCTGTTGAAGCTGGACGCAGCCAGTGCGCAGACATTGCTCAGGCACGTCGAAAAGGACGCCCTGGCCATTGCGCTCAAGGGGTCCACGGATACGGCAAGGGAATTCTTCTTCGGCAACATGTCGTCGCGTGCCGCAAAACTTCTGCAGGACGACATGGATGCGCTCGGACCCGTGCGGTTGCGTGATGTGGACGAAGCGCAGACCGGCATGGTGAACAAGGCCAAGGACCTGGCAGCCAAGGGCGAGATCATGATCTCCAAGTCCAAGGGCGAGGATGAAATTATCTACTGATGCGGCAAACGGCAGGCACTTACAGCAGAATGGGACGCATGACCAACCCATCGAAATTTCTGTTCAACGTCGACTTTTCCGAGCCTGAAGAGCCGGAAGAGGTCGCTCCCGTCGAGCCGGAGATACCGATGATTCCGGTCGCCCAGCATGAGGAATTGCTGAAGAAGGCAAGGGCCCAGGCTTTCGAGGAAGGCCGGGTGAAGGCGCTTCAGGACCTGCAGACCAAGCAGGAGACCTTGCTTACGGCGGAAGTCAATCATCTGGCCGGGGCGGTTTCGCGCGTGCTGGAGACCCTGGACGGGCAGGTGGCGGAACGCGAGAAAGATGCCATCAGTCTCGCTTTTCTTGTGGCCAGGCGTCTGTGTGCCCATCTGATCGCACGCCAGCCGCTGGCCGAGACGGTGGCTTTGGTGTCAGAATGCCTGGGACCGCTGCGCAAGGCGCCGCATCTCGTCATCCGTATCGCCGAGAAGGATGTCGAGGCGCTGAAGGCCCAGGTGGATCCGATCATTCACGAAAAGGGCTTCGAAGGACGGCTGGTCATCCTCGGCGAGCCGGAAATCGGCCGCGGCGATTGCCATATCGAGTGGGCCGACGGCGGTATCAGACGCGACCGCAAGGCGATCGAGGCCGAAATCGATGCCAGCATTCGTTCCTACCTGCGAGGGCGCAGCGCGGAAAGACGAGGCAAAACCTCCGACACGTCGGCGGAAAAGGAAACTGACGCATGAGCGACGAGCAAGATCACAATATCCCGCTCGACGAGCTAGAGGCGCCGCAGCGCCGGCTCGACGATGGCGAAATGCATGTACCGCAGTCCGCGGCTGACCTTGAGGCCGTGTTCGACGTTCCTGTGCGCATTTCCGCCGTTCTGGGGCACTCCAGAATGCATGTCTCGGATCTGTTGAAACTGGCATCCGGAACGGTTCTGGAACTCGACCGGAAGGTGGGGGAAGCCATCGATATCTACGTGAACGACCGGCTGGTCGCCCGTGGTGAAGTCGTCCTGGTGGAAGACAAGCTCGGCGTGACCATGACTGAAATCATCAAGACGGATCGATAGGGAAAGTAACGGATGCGGCTGTTAATTGTCGGAACGCTCGGCGGTCAGCTGACGACGGCTTCCAAGATCGCGATGCAGGGCGGGGCCCAGGTCACCCATGCGGACGATATCGAAGGTGCCCTGAGGGTGCTTCGGTCCGGGCGCGGAGCGGACCTCCTGATGGTCGAGGTTCAT
Source organism: Labrenzia sp. PO1 (assembly GCF_012273635.1). Lineage (NCBI taxonomy): Bacteria > Pseudomonadati > Pseudomonadota > Alphaproteobacteria > Hyphomicrobiales > Stappiaceae > Labrenzia > Labrenzia sp. PO1. The sequence continues at coordinate 1,020,824 of NZ_JAAXCR010000001.1, read as the reverse complement.
CTCGACATTGCCGGGCTGATCCAGAAACTCCAGAACGAACGCGTGCATGTGCCGGTGGTGGCCTGCGGCGTTGAAACGGATGCACAGGCCGCGGTGTCTGCCATTCGGGCAGGCGCGAAGGAATATATCCCGCTGCCGCCCGATCCGGAGCTGATCGCAGCCGTTCTGGCGGCAGTTGCCCAGGAACGTGGCGACCTGATCTACCGGGACGATGCCATGGCATCGGTGGTCAAGCTTGCCGAACAGGTCGCGCCATCCGATGCTTCTGTGCTGATCACCGGTGAATCCGGCACGGGTAAGGAAGTCATTGCCCGCCATGTGCACAAATGCTCGAACCGGGCCTCGAAGCCGTTTATCTCGATCAACTGCGCGGCCATTCCCGAACATCTTCTGGAATCCGAACTCTTCGGCCACGAGAAGGGCGCTTTCACCGGCGCCGTTGCCCGTCGGATCGGCAAGTTCGAGGAAGCCGATGGCGGCACGCTGCTGCTTGATGAAATTTCGGAAATGGACGTTCGCTTGCAGGCCAAGCTCCTGCGCGCCATCCAGGAGCGTGTGATCGATCGCGTCGGCGGCACGCGCCCGGTTCCGGTCAATATCCGCATTCTGGCAACGTCCAACCGGGATCTTGCCGAAAGCGTGCGTCAGGGCCATTTCCGCGAAGATCTTCTGTTCCGCCTCAATGTTGTGAACCTGAAGCTGCCGGCTCTTCGCGAGCGGCCGGCGGACATCATGGAACTCGCCCTGTTCTTCATCAAGCACTACTCGGAAGCCAATGGTGTTCCGGTTCGGCCACTGTCCGTCGAGGCCCGTCAGGCGCTGATGTCCAATCCGTGGCCGGGTAACGTGCGCGAACTGGAAAACACCATGCACCGCGCGGTGCTGCTGGCTTCGGGAGGTGAAATCGGCGTCGAGGCGATCCGCATGCCGGACGGCACGCCGCTGAGCGTCTCCAAGGGCGCTGCGGAACGGGCTGCACAGACGGCCGAAGCCGTGACGCGATCCTTCGTCGGACGCACGGTTGCTGATGTCGAGCGTGATCTCATTCTCGACACGCTGGATCATTGCCTGGGCAACCGGACACATGCTGCAAAAATTCTGGGTATTTCAATCCGGACGCTGCGCAACAAGCTGAATCAATATACCGATGAAGGAATAAGCGTTCCGGGACCGGGCGAAGCCCGGGCCTGATCGCACCGGCAGGAACCATAACGAAGGCCACGTCCGTTGATTGACCCGGGCGGCGGTTACAGGAAACCAGACCACACATGTCGGACACGGCAGCAGGCGAACAGCGCAGACCGGAAGGCCCCGCAGCGGAGCAGCAGACGGCTGCGCCCGCCGCGGCCACCGGTCTTGCAGGTTTCCCCGTCCTTCAGGAGATTGTAGATACCCTTCGCCGGGGTGACGTCGGTCTGGCCACCGGCATTCTCGTCATCCTGACGCTCCTGATCCTGCCGATGCCGCCGATGATGCTGGATACGTTCCTGGCGGTCTCCATCATCTTTTCCGTCATGATCCTCATGACGGGCCTGTTCATCCAGCGGCCGCTGGAATTCTCGTCCTTCCCGACGGTGCTGCTGATTGCGACCATGCTGCGGCTGGGTCTCAATATTTCGTCCACCCGGCTTATCCTGGCAAACGGGCATGAAGGCACTGCGGCGGCGGGCAACGTCATTCAGTCCTTCGGCAATCTCGTCATGGGCGGGAACTTCGTCATCGGGATCATCGTCTTCGCGATCCTGGTGATCGTGAACTTCGTCGTCATCACCAAGGGTTCCGGCCGTATCGCGGAAGTCGCGGCACGCTTTACCCTGGATGCCATGCCGGGCAAGCAGATGGCGATCGATGCGGATCTGTCCGCAGGCCTCATCGACGAAGCCGAAGCCAAGTCTCGCCGCAAGGCGCTCGAGGACGAAAGCGCGTTCTTCGGGGCCATGGACGGTGCGTCCAAATTCGTGCGCGGCGACGCCATTGCCGGCCTTCTGATCACCTTCATCAACATTCTCGGCGGCATCTTCATCGGTGTTGCGCAGATGGAGTTGACCTTTACCGAGGCCGCCAACAACTACACGCTGCTGACCATCGGCGATGGCCTTGTCTCCCAGATTCCGGCACTGATCGTTTCCACGGCGGCCGGCCTTCTTGTTTCCAAGGCAGGTGTGCATGGGGCTGCCGACAAGGCGCTGACCAGCCAGTTCACCGGCTATCCGAAGGCACTCGGCATGTCGGCCGCGGTTATGGTGATCCTGGCGCTGCTTCCGGGCATGCCCATGGTCCCGTTCTTCGGTCTTGCAGGTCTTGCCGGTTACCTGGCCTTTTCCGTCGGGTCGAAGAAAAAGAAGGCCGCGGCAAAGGCCGAGATGGTCAAGGCCGTGGAAGCTGCGCCGAAGCCGCCGCCAGAGCCGCCGATTACCGACGCCCTGAAGATGGACGAACTGCGGATCGAGCTCGGCTATGCCCTGTTGCCGCTGATCAATGGCAAGGCAACGGGCGACAACGATGTTCTGACCGAGCAGATCAAAGCATTGCGCCGCCAGATCGCGGGCGACATGGGCGTGATCATGCCGCCGGTGCGCATCCTCGACAACATTCAGCTTGGCGCGAACGATTACGTCATCAAGGTGAAGGAAGTCGAAGCCGGCCGCGGCGTGCTTTACCCGAACCACTTCATGGTCATGGATCCGGCAGGTGGGCAGGTCAAGCTGCCGGGCACGCACACCACGGAACCGACGTTCGGCTTGCCGGCAACCTGGGTGGAGGCCCAGTACCGCGAGGATGCTTCCTTGCGCGGCTACACCGTGGTGGATCCGGCAACCGTTCTGTCCACGCATCTAACCGAGACGATCAAGGCCAACATCAGCGAACTCCTGACCTATGGCGACGTGCAGAAGCTGCTCAAGGAGCTGAAGGGCGAGCAGGCAAAGCTGGTCGAGGACCTGATCCCGTCGCAGATCACCGTGTCCGGTGTCCAGCGCGTGCTGCAGACCCTCCTGGGCGAGCGGATTTCTGTTCGCGACCTTGGAACCATTCTGGAAGGCGTGTCCGAAGCAACCGGCATGACCCGCAACACGGACACCATTGCCGAGCACGTGCGCACCCGTCTTGGCAGGCAGATCTGCGCCGCCAATCTGGCGCCCGGCGGCTATCTGCCGCTCATCGCGCTATCGCCGCAATGGGAGCAGGCTTTCCTGGAATCCATCATCGGCGAGGGGGACGACCGCCAGCTTGCGATGCAACCCAGCAAGCTGCAGGAATTCGTCGGCAGGGTCCGCGATGCGTTTGAGCAGGCTGCGCAGCAGGGCGAGGTTCCCGTGTTGCTGACATCCCCGCAGACCAGGCCGTTCGTTCGCTCCATCGTCGAGCGTTTCCGTGCCCATACGACGATCATGAGCCAGGCGGAAGTTCACCCGCGGATCAAGCTCAAGACAATCGGTTCGATCTGAGGCGGGGCAATCATCAGTGCGTTCAACAAGGCTCTGTTGGACGCCCGATGATGTCATGCCCGGTGTGCTAGACGACCACGTTAATCCTGGCCATGGCGGCGGTCTGACTGGCGTATGTGCCCAGCCGGCCTTGGTTCTGCAGGACAAACAGCGAATTGGCCTGAGAGGCCTGCGTGTTGATCGATTGCATCACGTAAGCGAGGTTGTTCAGCTGGTCGATACGCTTTGCGGCTGTCTGACGCCGCTTCGTCCAGGCCTTGTTGTAGTCGGCCAGGGACACCTTGCGACTGGAGCTGAAACGTTTGGAATAATCTCGTTGGAAGTAGTTGCCGACCTTAGCCATGCGATTGCCTTTTCAAAAGACTGAAACAGCATAGCTCCCGAAGGAATGAACAAGCTCTTAACGCGCGTTTCTGCAGAAAACGCTACGTAACTTTTTTCGAGGAAATATCATTTTCCCGGGCCTTTGCCCGGCGGTTTATCCGGGAAAATCTAGACGAGCACGTTGATGCGGGCCATCGCCGCGGTCTGGTTCGCATAACCACCCAGCCGGCCTTGGTTCTGCATGACAAACAGCGTGTTCGTCTGAGCTGCCTGCGTATTGATGGTCGCGAAGGTGGATGCCAGGTTCCGAAGCTGCTGCATTTTCTGCGACGACGCCTGACGGCGCCCGTTCCAGGCCTTGTTGTAGTCAGACCAAGTCGACTTCCGCTTCGTGCTGAAAGTTTTGTGGTAGTCCCGCTGGACGTAGTTTCCGACCTTTGCCATGGCAGCTCCTTCCTGGAGATCTGAACAGACTGTGTGCGAAGATGGTTAACAAGCCCTTAAATCAGCGCATTGTGCACAGGGCGGCTTGGCGACAAACGTTCCAGCTGTTAAGCCCGGAAAAATATGCGAGATTCTGGAGTTTTCATGTCGACGCAAGCGCTTAACCTCGATGGCTATACGGATATTCCGGAGGGCAAGGTTGCCTTCGTGGTCACGTTCCTGGAAATGCTTCAGGCACCTGAACAGCCTCTCGCGCCATCACGCAGCGATGTGACATTGCAGCGGTGGCAGACGCCGGATCTCGACAGCTATCGAAAGCTTTTTCGGGAGGTTGGTGAAGACTGGATCTGGTTCGGCCGGCTGGTTCATGACGACAAGACGCTGGAGCAGTTGCTCGCCGAGCCTGCCCGCGAGAACTACCTGCCGATCCTCGATGGCAAGCCGGTCGGTACGCTGGAGCTGGATTTTGCCAACCCGGAAGAGCCCGAACTTTCCTATTTCGGCCTGGTCCCCGGTGCGATCGGTGGCGGGCTTGGCCGCTGGCTGATGGCCCAGGCGCTGGACATCGTCTGGTCACGCCCGGAAACGAAACGGCTCTGGGTGCACACCTGCACCGGCGACAGCCCGCAGGCGCTGATCTTTTACCAGGCCTGCGGTTTCAAGCCCTACAAGCGTGCTATCGAAGTTGCCGAAGACCCGCGTCTGCAGGGGCTTCTCGGCCGAAAGCGCGCCCCGCATGTGCCTGTAATCGAGTGATGACGCGCTTCAGTGCGATCTCGAAGGAATGGGGCTGCCCGCTCGCAAGCGCATCCGTCTAGGCAGTTGCCCGAACCCGCTCCGGAAAGGCATCTGCAATGGCCTTGCGGTTTGCCTCCAGCACGCCGCGCTCGGTGATGAGGCCGGTCACGAGACGGGCAGGGGTGACGTCAAAGGCCGGATTTCCGACAGGAGATCCGTCCGCAACGATGTCCACCGTCTCGATCTCGCCGGCGCTGGTGCGGCCGGTGATGCGACTGACCTCTTCGCCGCCGCGTTCCTCGATCGGGATCTGCCGGATACCGTCCGACAGGGTAAAGTCGATGGTCGGTGACGGCAGCGCAACGTAGAAGGGCACACTGTTGTCCTTTGCTGCCAGTGCCTTCAGATAGGTGCCGATCTTGTTACAGACATCGCCAGTGGCCGTGGTGCGGTCCGTTCCGGTGATGACGATATCGACCTCGCCATGCTGCATCAGGTGTCCGCCGGCATTGTCGACAATCACCGTGTGCGGCACACCATGCTGACCGAGCTCCCAGGCGGTCAGAAAAGCCCCTTGATTGCGCGGGCGGGTTTCGTCGACCCAGACATGAACGGGAATGCCACCGTCATGGGACATGTAGATCGGCGCTGTCGCGGTGCCCCAGTCGACGGTGGCCAGCCAGCCGGCGTTGCAATGGGTGAGGATGTTGACCGGCTCACCGGCGCGTTTCAGCCGCGAGATCGCGGCAATCAGCTCCATCCCGTGCATGCCGATGGCCATGTTGATGGCGATGTCCTCGTCGCAGATGTCATTGGCCAGCTTGAAGGCAGCTTCCTCGCGGATTTCAGGTGCCAGCCGGACCAGTGTCCGACGCGCCTTGTCGAGGGCCCATTGCAGGTTGACCGCTGTCGGCCGGGTTTCCAGCAGGGACGAGCAGGCAGCATGGAGATTGTCGTCTGAAGCGTCGGTCCGCATGGCCAGCGCGACACCGTAGGCGGCTGTTGCACCAATCAGAGGCGCGCCGCGCACCTGCATGAACCGGATCGCATGGGCGGCGTCTTCCATTGTATGCAGTCGGATGGTCTCGAACGTGTGCGGAAATCTTGTCTGATCGATGATCTCGACCGAGCCGCCATTTTCCGCCAGCCAGATCGTGCGATATTTCTTGCCGTCCACGTTCATGAGCGAAACTCCGCAATCGCAATATGTTTTTTGCATAACCCATGAACAGGCTTCAGGCCAGTCGCGCGTTACTGGCGTGACTGTCAAAAATACCTTAATCTCCGTTAACCATGTTTGGATCATTGCCAGTGGATAGCTCGCAGGTGGAGGCCATGCGGCTGTTTCACTCGCGATAGAGTCAGTTAAGACTTGATTCACCAACGGCAGTACAACGGAGTCACGTGTACCCCATGTCTGAAATGCAGGATAACGTTGTCCCACATACGCGCATGCGGTCCTTGCGCGATGCGATCCGGAAGGTTCAGCTTGGCGAAGTCGAACGTTCGGACGTGGTTGTTGAGCTCCAGGAGACCGAGCGTGCCCGGCTGGACATGCTTGCAGATGAACTCAAGGATGTTTTCAGGGAAATCCCGGAAGACGACGACCAGTTTTCCCTTCAGATCATCTCCGGTTCCACGCCACGGCTCTGGATCGATGCGACCAGCCACGTGGCCGTAGGCGGTGACAGGCGCACCTATCGGTTCCTGAAGGACACGCGCCTCGGCCGGGTGGTCATTCTGGAAACGGCCAACATCGACGACATGGCAGACTGCCTGACCGAATATATTGCCGAACGCGTGCTGGAGCGGGAAAAGGCGCTGGAAGGCGACTGGCTCAACAACCGGCTGCGGCAGGTCGCACTCGACAGCAAGGTCGTGCGCGTCAAGGAAAGCCGTACACCCTGGATGGCGGTCGCAGGTGCCTTCGGGATCGGTCTTGCGGCGGGCGTCATCGGCCTCATCGTGTTTGCCTGGTTCGCCAATCCGCTCTAAGGCGTCTTTTGTGAAAGACGTCCAGCACTCTCCAGTCTCGGTCCTGGTTACCGCGAGCCTGTGAGTGTCTTTCTGGGCAACTCGTCAGGCCTGCAGGAAGGGCCTCAGGGCCTGCCACCCGGAATGGCGACTTCTCGTTCCGTGAGCAGTTTCACCGGCTCGTCTGGCGCGGCAAAGCCATGCTCTTCCATTTGGCAGGACCAGCCCTCGTTTGTCTTTTCGATCCGGAACAGGTTGTAGCGCGCCGCCGGTTTCTTGCCGCCAGGCGCGCTTGTGGCAGATGGCACCCCAACCACCGGGACAAGCCCGTCCGGTCCCTCGATATGCTCGAAACTGTCGACATGGGTGTGGCCGTGCAGGATCAGCTCGGCACCGGCTCTCTTGACGACGGCGCGCACCCTGGAGGCGTCCGACAGGCGCTTGTGCCAACGGGTGGCATGGGGGAATGGCGGGTGATGCAGCATCACCACGCGGAAGAAACCGTCCCGGCCAAGGTCGTCCAGAATTGCCCGCAGACGCTTGCTCTGCTTGCTGCCGACACGGCCCGTTGCGAACCAGGGGCCGCTGGCACGACCGGTCGTCACGCCGACAAGGGCGATGCCGTCCCGCTTGCGAACATAGGGAAAGGTTGCTTCCGAGTTGGTGCCGTTTGACGGCACATTGCCTGCGCCATCGCCGCGCATGTAGGGCCACCATGCCGCACGGGCCCTGCGCACGGCTCCAGGCACATAGGCGTCGTGGTTGCCCGGAACGACGGAGACATCCTCCGGCGGGCCGATATCTTCAAGCCAGGTCCTCGCACCGGAAATTTCCAGGGGCAGCGCGATATTCACCAGGTCGCCGGTGACGGCAATATGGTCGGGCGCCTGCGCCTGCATGTCATCGACGAGTTGTTCGAGATAACTGCCGCCCATGATCCTCGACCGGTTGCGGCGCCAGTTGAGGTAACCAAGGATCCGCTTGGAAAAAAGCTGCAGCAGCTTGGGGTCCGGAAGCGGGCCGAGATGAGGGTCGGAAAGATGAGCGAGCGTGAATGTGGACATGGTCGCGCATCTTCAAAACGAAAAGCGCCGCGTCAAGGGGAAATGACGCGGCGCTTTCAAGTGAGTTCAGGAACTGCCGGGAAACCGGTTACTTGACCGGTTTGACTGCCTTTGCGGCTTTCGGCGCTTTCTCGGTGTTATTGTCTGCGGAGCGCGTGGTTTCGCGCAGCGTCGCGCCAACAACATTCACGAATCCGAACATGGGTCTTCTCCGTACAGGTTCCTTCGACCGACCTTAGTTGGTCGGGAAAGTGGTCAGGGTTGCGACGATGCGCGGGTTGGTCAGGTCGATAGCCGGCTTCCACTGGTAATTGTTGCGGTTGCGGCGGCGTTTTCCAAACAGAGCGTTCAACATTTTATTTTTCCTTCAGGTTCGGGCGGTCAGAAGGGCTGCCCTCGAATTCATCAACTTGCCCGATATATATGCATGCGGTGCACAAAGGAGGAGCGTTATTCTCACGGGTCAGCCCTGCGGGGATTGCATGGGTTAAAAAAGTTTTATTTCCCGTCTGGATCCTGTAACGTCTTGAAAATGTTGAAGATATTATCAGTCTTGCCGAAGTCGGTGACCACACGCCTGATCCAGGGAATTGGACTTGTCCGAAACCCGTTCACGCTTGGGGTGCGCGTGATCGTTGAAGACCGCAACAGCCGGGTCCTTCTGGTGCGGCACAGTTATGTCACGGGCTGGTACCTGCCGGGTGGGGGCGTGGACAAGGGCGAGACGATGGAAGAGGCTGCCTGCCGGGAGGTTCTGGAAGAAGCAGGTGTCGTCTCGGTAAGCCGCCCGCAGCTTCTCAATATCTTCCTGAACCAAGAAGCGACAGGCCGGGATCATGTCGGGCTTTATCACATGCCCGAGTGGAGACAGGCCGACACCTTCCTTCAGCCCAATGCGGAAATCGAGGAAGCGGCGTTCTTTGAGCTGGAGGCTTTGCCGGAGGGGCTTACGCAGTCCACAGCCCGGCGGCTTGACGAGTTTCGCTCCGGCCGCGAACCGGAAAGCGGCAAGTGGTGAAGCCTGCCACCATCAGGTCTGTCATGTCGTCTTCCGGGTAAGCCGGAGCCGGCTCACCTGGAAATTTCAAACCTGATCAGGCAGCTGCCTTGAAACGCTCACGGTCGTGAGGGCGGGTGAAATCCAGGGCCGGCCCGACAGGGACGATCCTGGTCGGATTCACGCTCTCATGTGAGCCGTAGTAGTGCTGCTTGATCGTTGTCATGTCGACCGTGTCTGCAACACCCGGGACCTGATAAAGCTCCCGCAGGTAGTTCGACAGGTTCGGATAGTCGTCGATCCTGCGGATATTGCATTTGAAATGCCCGACATAGACCGCGTCGAAGCGCACCAGCGTCGTGAACAGTCGCCAGTCGGCTTCCGTCAGCTGGTCTCCGACCAGATAGCGCTGACGGGACAGGCGGTCTTCCAGCTCGTCCAGTGCCTTGAACAGTTCCGTGACGGCTTCTTCATAGGCTTCCTGTGTGGTCGCGAAACCGGACTTGTAAACACCGTTGTTGACGGCGTGATAGACGCGCTCGTTGATACTGTCGATTTCGGTGCGCAAGGCAGTCGGATAGAAATCAAGGTGTGAGCCGGTCAGGTCGTTGAACGCCGAGTTGAACATCCGGATGATCTCGGAGGACTCGTTGCTCACGATCGTGTTCTGGTGCTTGTCCCAGAGGATCGGCACGGTCGCACGGCCGCTGTAGTGCGGGTCGGCCTTGGTGTAGACATGCCAGGCGTATTTCGCGCCGGTCAGCGGATCTATCTCCGGAAACTCCCAGCCGTTCTCCAGCATGAGCGGCTGTACGGCGGAGACGGAAATCAGGTCTTCCAGTTTCTTGAGCTTTCGGAATACCAGCGTGCGATGCGCCCAGGGGCAGGCATAGGAAACGAACAGATGATAGCGATCCGCTTCAGCCTTGAAGCCGCCGTTGCCCGTGGGGCCGGCAGACCCGTCCGCCGTGATCCAGTTCCGAAATGCCGCGTCCTTGCGGACGAAGCGTCCACCGGTGGATTTCGTGTCGTACCATTTGTCTTTCCAGACGCCGTCGACCAGCAGTCCCATGATGCGCTCCTTGTTGTGCTTCGTCTCGTTAGGTTGTGCACACAGGCGGAAAATCAATCAATTGAATGCTCTGTTCCGGCTCGGTGAACAATCAGCGGACTGGTGAGGAGGGACAAAAAAGGCTGGACCGAAGCAGCCATTGCGTGGTAACCGCTTCTCCTCTTTCTGGAAATATCGGCTTTCGAACACGCTGATATCGCAACGAGACTGGGATAAATGACCGCAGGTCTTACGCTTCGACGACGAACCAGCCGACGAGATAACTCTCGTCCGCACCGTCGCGGCTGACCTGATCCTGGATCTTCCTTACGTTTTATCCAGGCACTGGCAGGCGCGCATTTCTCCAAAGACTGCATGCTTGCTGGAACCAGCCAAATGAAACAGACCACATGGGTCATCCGGCCCGAAGACGCGACAGACACCTCCGCAATTGACGATCTGCAGGCCGAAGCTTTCGGCCCAGGCCGGTTCGCGCGAACCGCTTTCCGGATCCGCGAAGGCGTGCCGCACCGTCCGGATGTCTCTTTCGTCGGCCTTGCGGGTGAGCAGGTGGCAGGGTCAATCAGACTGACACCGATCAGGATTGGCGAGAGTGACGCCCTGCTGCTCGGTCCGTTGACCGTATCTCCCGACTTCAAGAACCGGGGTCTCGGCAAGGCGCTTATGCGTACGGCGATGGAAGCGGCGGCTGCGGCCGGAGACAAGGTCGTGCTGCTGGTCGGCGATGCGCCTTACTACAGCCCCTTCGGCTTTCAGCAGGTTCCGTTCGGACGCATTACGTTGCCCGGGCCCGTCGACCCGGCGCGGCTCCTCGTCGCGCTGTTGAATGACGGCGACATTCCGAGCGGAATGGTGCACGGCGGAGCCTCTGTTGCGGTCGCTTCCTGAGGTTGTTTCTGCGTGACGCGGGGCGGGTTGACGGTGGGTGTGGCCCATCCTTCGAGACGGCCTGAAGGCCTCCTCAGGATGTGGAAGAGAATATTGATAGGCCGGTATTTCCCCCTCGACCTCATCCTGAGGAAGGCCGAAGGCCTGTCTCGAAGGATGGGCCTCAAACACAACAGATCGGTTCATACTTAACTCAAGCGGATTGCCGACCGCCGCGAGGGTGGTCGGCGCAAAAGCTACCGCCCTTCGCGATACCAGGTCAGGGACAAGGCACCCAGCAGGAGCGCAAGACCAAGCAGTCCGATCATCAGCGGATAGCGGTCGATGCCGTTGAGGACGCTCGCCTCAGTGGCCTTCAGCCCCAGCCAGCCATTACCGGCATAGCTCGCTGACGGACGCATCGAAACAATGCGCGGGACGGTCAGGTCTCCGCCGACATCCCGCAAGCGCTCAGACGCTCCACCCGTCGCTTCGCTGAGCGGGGCCAATGGCTCGGTCGTGGAAAGAACGTCGGTATATTCACGCGGGTTCTGGGGCCCAACGTGGATCAGCGCACTCATGTCGCCTTCGGTGACCGAGAACAACCCGGTTTCACCGGCAGGCATGCCGCCACGCCACAGGCCTGGTTCCTGTTCGGTCAGAACGATCTGCGACCGGTCGCCTGTCGGCGAGACGACCGTGACTTCCCCGACGGTCTCGCCCAGGGTCTGGCGTTCGATGACCAGTTCCGGTCCGCGCATGGATACATTCAGCGCTTCTTCTTCCAGATCCGGCTCCTTCATCAGCCAGTGGGCCAGACGGCGCAGAAGCGGAACATGCGGACCACCGCCTTCATATCCACGTGCCCAGAGCCAGACGTGATCGGACAGCAGCATGGCCACTCGGCCTTCGCCTTCGCGGTTGAGAACCAAGAGCGGCGTGTCGCTCGGGCCGGACATCAGCGTCTGGCCGGCGTCGAGTTCAGTGTCGACCACGCGGAACCAGCGGCTCCATGCGGGCGGGTCCTGTTCGGATCCGGGAAGCCCACGGGTGACCGGGTGGCGCTTGCCGAGGTCGGCGAGGGTGGCGTGGTAGGGTTGTTCGAGAATGGTGCCTGTCGGACGGGCCGGAAGGATCGGCGCCAGTGGCGTGCGGTAAAGGCTGCCACCTTCGGCGTAATCAGGACCGCCAGCCAGCAGCATTGCACCGCCATCGCGCACATAGCGGGCGATATTGTCGAAATACAGCATCGGCAGAACGCCGCGGCGCACGTAGCGGTCGAAGATGATCAGGTCGAATTCGTCAATCTTCACCGAGAAGAGTTCCCGGGTCGGGAAAGCGATCAGCGAAAGCTGGTTGATCGGCGTTCCGTCCTGTTTTTCCGGCGGGCGCAAGATGGTGAAGTGAACCAGATCCACCGAGGCATCGGACTTCAGAAGGTTGCGCCAGGTGCGTTCACCGGCATGCGGTGACCCGGAAACAAGCAACACACGCAGATTCTCGCGGATGCCGTCGATGGTCACAACGGCCCGGTTGTTGAGCGTCGTGAGTTCGTCGGTCAGCGGCTCGGCGTCGAATTCGAAGATATTGTTGCCGCCATGGGCGATCTCAACCGGAATGTCGATCTTCTCGCCTGTCCGGGCCGTGCGTTCAGTGACGACATCGCCATCGCGTTTGACGGTCAGGCGCACCTGGTCGCCAGGTCCTGTGCCACGGCCCTGGTCGACGACAGTCAGGCTGACGATCTGCTCTGAATCAACCAGGCCGAACCGTGGGGCCTTGTCGAGTACGATGCGTCGGTCCCGTTCATCAACCGTACCGGTGATAAGGCCATGAACCGGGGCGTCGAACCCCAGGGCGCCTGCGTTGCCGGGGATGTCGTGGATCTGCCCGTCGGTCACGATGATCGCACCACCAACCCGATCCGGCGGAACGTCTGCAAGGCCGTTTGCCAGGGTCTGGAACGCCTCGGTGCCATCGCCCGAACCGGAGTTTCGCGCTTCCAGAACGCGCAGGTCAAAACCATCAAGGGCACCGATGCGGCGGGTCAGTTCTTCCACGGCCTCATCAGTTGTCGACTGGCGATCGGAGAGGCGTTGGCTCTGGCTCTTGTCGACGACAAGAGCAACGACGCTTGAGAGCGGTTCCCTGTCTTCCCGCTCAACAGCGGGATTGGCCAGCGCCAGCAACAGCAAGGCCATTGTCAGGGTGCGCAGCAACCAGCCACGCAAATTCAGAAAGCCGGAAAAGGCGGTGAGAAGAACAGCGATAACGCCGCCTGCCACAAGGGCCCAGAGCGGAACGAGGGGATCGAAGGCGAGTGACCAGACCATCTAGTCTCCTATTGTCCCAAACGCTCAAGCAGAGCGGGAATGTGCACCTGATCGGCCTTGTAGTTGCCGGTCAGGCTGTACATGACGATGTTGACCCCGGAACGGAACGCGTAGTCCCGCTGCATGGGATTGTTGGGCACCGTCGGATACATGAACTCACCTGCCTCGGTGATTGCCCAGGCAGCGGCAAAATCGTTGCCGGTAATGAGGATCGGTGACACGCCGTCACCGGCCCGCACCGGCCGGTCGCCCCTGGCTGCAACTTCTTCCAGGCTTTCCACCCAGAGCGGGCTGGTCGCATACCGTCCCGGGAACGAATCCAGCAGGTAGAAAGCCTTCGTCAAAACGTGATCGGGCGGCACCGGCTCAAGCGGGGGAACGTCCAGGTCTTCCAGGATTTCACGCAGCTTCAGCGTTGCCGGCGTCGAGGCAAAGCCGTTGGCCGAGGCATTGATGTGATCGCGCGTGTCGAACAGGATCGTTCCGCCGTTGCGCATGAAAGTGTCTATGCGGGCAATTGTCTGATCGTTCGGTTTGTCGGCAGCCGCATCAATCGGCCAGTAGAGCAGGGAATAGAACGCAAGTTCGTCGCGTTCGATGTCGATGGCAATCGGTGCCCCAGGTTCAAGCGCAGTGCGTTCCGACAGGAATTGAGTCAGTCCCGAAAGCCCCGCTGAGCTTGCATCGTCGATCTCCGGATTGCCCGTCAGCACGTAGGCCAGGCGGGTTTCCAGGGTCGATTCCAAGGCCAGAAGATCATCCGAGCTTGATTGCGCCTTGGCTTGATCGATGCCGGCAGGGGCCAGGAGGCCTGCACCGAAAGCCAGAACAAGAGCCGTGGCGGCGGTGCGGCTGCGCAAGCCGAGACGGCTCAGACCACCGGCCAGCAGGAAGACGGCAATCGTATCGAGGATCATCAGCAGGAAAGCCAGCGTGAAGAAGAGGGCTCGCAGATCAAAGGGATCGGAGGTCGGGTAGGCAGTTTGCACGGTTCGGTCGCCCAGCGCCGAGAGGTCGAGCGGCAGGAGCTCATCGTCCCGCTGCATCAGATTGAGCGCACGGAAGCCGTCTTCCGTGCCGTAAAGACCGGGCGGTGTTCTGCGGCTTGCTTCCGCATCCCGGAAAACAGATGCGTTCACGGGCGTGACTTCTACCGGCGGCGGGCCGAAACGGCCATAACCGTCCAGCAGGCGCAAGGGCGGCAACACGCTCGTTGCCGGCGTGCCATCTTCGGCGGTTTCAGAGGCGGCGGCCACGTTCGAGACCGACAGGATCCGCCGCAGCATGTTCAGGAAGACGCCAGACAGCGGCAGGTTCGACCAGGAGGAATCCGCTGTGACGTGGAACAGCACCATCGACCCCGCACCGATAGGAGCCGCCGTCACAAGGGGAGTGCCGTCTTCGAGCATGGCCCAGGTGCGTTCAGGCAGGTCCGATGTCGGCTCGGCCAGTACCTGCCGGGTCACCGTAACTTCCTGTGGGACCCGCAAGCCCGCGAAGGGCGATCCTTCCGGAAAGTCTGCCAGGTGTTGTGGCTGTTTCCAGCTGAGTGAACCACCAAGGGACCGGTCGCCTGCGCGCAAACGCACGGGGATGAGATCATCACTGCCACCCGCAGTCCGCGGGCCAGCGAAGCGGACAAGCGTGCCGCCGTTTTCAATCCAGTCGCGAAGTGTCTCGGTCGTCGATTCAGGCAACCGGCCAACGTCGGCCAGAACCAGCACGGAAATGCCCTGCTCGATCAGAGAAGGTACAGCGTCGGCAATATCCGCATCGCGCGGGCGGCGTATGTCCGAGAAGGGCGCAAGGGCGCGCTCCAGATAATAAAGGGGCGACAGCAGCGGCTGATCCAGATCACCCGACTGGCCTGAAATCAGTCCGACCGTGCGTCGGCGCCAGCTGTCATCCACCAGTTGGACGGCGCCCGCGGCGGCCTCACCGGTGACTTCGACCCGGGCAATGTCGTTGCGCAATTCGCTTGGCAGTTCGAAGCGCGCCTGTGTTTCGGTCGCGCCAGCGTCAAAATTCGCTTGCACTTCGCCAAGGACAAGGCCCTTCAGATCGAGGGCCTGAAGTGTTGCGGACCCCAGTCTCTGGTCCGGGTGGCGCACAACGGTCAACGACAGGGCGTCGGCGTCGTTGTTGAGGTCCTTCAATCCCATGGGCGTGTCCAGACCTGTCAGGACCGTTATCGGAGCCGTGCCGGAAATCTGTGCGAGATCGGTTAGAAACGAACCTTTGGTGCTGGTGTTGTCCGACAGCCAGATCACGGCACCGGGCGGTGTCTCCTGGGCTGCCTTGCGCAGGCCGATGCTGAGTTCGGCGCGCTGCGGCGGATAGGGACGCGGTTCAAGTGCGCGCAGTTTTTCCAGAGCCGTTGTTGCTGCCTCCGGTGTGAAACTCTGGCCGGGGCCTTCGGCGGAGGCTGCAAACAGGATTGGCTGACCGCTCTGTTCTGCTTCGCTCAGGATCTGCTCGGCTGCATTGACCTGCGCGGTCCATCCCTTTGCGGATGTCCAGCCATTGTCAACCAGAACCCAAAGGACACCTTCGCCGGTTTCAAGCGGTTCGCTGGAGCGCCAGATCGGTCCGGCCAGGGCAATGATGAGGATGGCTGCCATCAGCAGGCGGAGCAGTGTCAGCCACCAGGGGCTGCGCTGCGGTGTTTCCTCATGCTGATCGATGCCGATCAGCAGCCGGGTCGGCGGAAACCGGATTTCGCGTGGGCGCGGCGGTGTCAGGCGCAACAGCCACCAGATAACCGGAAGCAATGCCAGCGCGGTCAGGATCCAGGGGGCGGTGAATGTCAGAGGCAATCCTGCGAACACGGGTCAGATTCCTCCTTTTGGCAGTACGTCCAGCGCACCGGACAGGGCACTGTGAAGCACGAGCAAAGGTTCGGATGCCGGACGGTCGGTGTGGTGCAGGACATATGTCCAGCCGGCACGCCTTGCGATGTCACGAATTTCCGCGCGGTGGGCTTCCAGCCGGTTGCGATAATCCTCGCGCCACTTTTCCGCGCGTCCGGCGGTCAGCCGAAACCCCTTTTCCGGATCTGTGAACTCGACCCTGCCGTCAAACGGGAAGGTTTCCTCTATCGGATCGAGCACCTGAACCAGGTGGCCACGCGCACCCGTGCTGGCAACGCGGGCAACCCATGCCGCGACTTCCTCGATCGGGTCCAGGAAATCGGACACAAGAACCACATCGGCAAACCTTTGCACGGCCGTGGTGTCCGGATAGGCGATCGGTTTGGAAAGATGGGTGAGTGCATCGGCGAGACGTTCAGCGGCACGCCGGTCGGAAAAGGCTCTTGTCAGGCCTGGCAGTCCGATCCGTTCGCCTGTTTCAGCCAGCATGTCGGCAAGTGCAAGCATCAGCACAATGGCGCGGTCGCGCTTGGCGACACCTGCAAGGCGGGAGCGGAAAACCATGGAGGGCGAAAGATCTGCCCAGAGCCAGACCGTGTGCGCGGCCTCCCATTCGCGTTCGCGAACATAAAGATGATCATCGCGTGCGGAACGGCGCCAGTCGATGCGCTTTGCCGGTTCGCCCATGTTGAACGGGCGGAACTGCCAGAAGCTTTCCCCCGGGCCCGCACGCCGACGGCCATGCCAGCCGGCGATGATGGAACTGGCAACATGGCTTGCCTCGACCAGCAGATCCGGCAGGGCATCCGCGACCGACCGGGCCTCGCCGATGACGTTCGGCCAGGTATCGGCATCAATGCCTGTCTGGTTGCTGCCCTGAGTACTGCTCGAATCCATGCGGTCGGCTTCCTGGCTGGTTAAGGGGAGGGGATCAGGCGATCAGTTCCTTGACCCGTCGAATGACGTCGCGAACGGTGTGACCGTCGGCTCTGGCTGCGAACGTCAGCGCCATGCGGTGCTGAAGGACCGGTTCGGCAAGAGCCAAGACGTCATCGACGGAAGGTGCGAGACGTCCGTCGACCAGCGCGCGGGCCCTGACGGTCAGCATCAGTGCCTGGCTGGCACGCGGTCCCGGGCCCCAGGCGATCAGGTTGGTGAGATCGGAAGGTGCGGAGCTGTTGTCCGGGCGTGCGGAGCGCACAAGCTTCAGGATTGCTTCCACCACGGATTCGCCTACCGGCATGCGCCGAACGAGCTGCTGGTATTCCATCAGTTCTTCCGCGCGCATGGCTACCTGGGCCTTGGCCTGATCCGCACCGGTGGTTTCCAGCAAGATCCGGCGTTCGGCTTCAAGATCCGGGTAATGCACGTCGATCTGCATCAGGAACCGGTCGAGCTGGGCTTCCGGCAGCGGGTAGGTGCCTTCCTGTTCGAGTGGGTTCTGCGTGGCAAGCACGTGGAAGGGGCGCGGCAGGTCATGCGGGTGCCCGGCGACGGTCACATGATACTCCTGCATGGCCTGCAGAAGCGCCGACTGGGTGCGCGGGCTGGCACGGTTGATTTCGTCAGCCATCAGCAACTGAGAGAAAACCGGACCGGGAATAAAGCGGAACGAGCGGCTGCCGTCGGCACCCTGTTCCATTACTTCGGCACCGAGAATGTCGGACGGCATCAGGTCCGGCGTGAACTGGATGCGCCGGGCGTCGAGGCCCAGAACGGTGCCGAGTGTTTCCACCAGCTTGGTCTTGGCAAGGCCGGGCACACCCACAAGAAGGCCGTGGCCGCCAGCCAATATGGTGACGAGCGACTGCTCCACCACATTTTCCTGACCGAAGATGATCCGGGCGATATCGACCTTGGCATCGCTGATCCGGTTGACGGCGCGTTCGGCTTGTTCGGCGACGGCGGCGAGATCTTCTTCGCTTGGGCTGGAGGGAGAAATAACGCTCATGGATCACCTTTCCCGCAATCTGCGTTTCGACTGCCTGTCCGGCCCTGGGGCTAACAACACCCCTGACCTTTGTTGCTGCGACTCAAGCAGTCTGACACCATATAAATCAGTAGATAAGGCGCAATTGTGCGCCATACAGTGGAAAGGTCCAAGAATCTTTCCTCACTTTGGGGAAAAGGTCGGGCCTGCGGGAAGCCGGGAGCAGGCGAAGAAGATCCGGGCGGTAGCGGAATTGTCAAAAATTCCGGTACCTTGATGAAGACGACAAGGGCGAAACATCCATGGCGGAGGCAACCGCAAAAACGGACGGGGCACTGCCCGAAGGTTTAAAGGCACTGATGAGCCGGGCGGACACAGGCGGCAAGGGACCACCTCCGGTCGAGAAGTGGAATCCGCCGTTTTGCGGGGATCTGGACATCCGCATTGCCCGTGATGGCACGTGGTATTATCTCGGTTCGCCGATTGGCCGCATGCCTCTGGTGAAGCTGTTTGCCTCAGTGCTGCGCAAGGACGAGGACGGCCGGCATTATCTGGTCACGCCAGTCGAGAAGATCGGGATCACCGTGGAGGATGCCCCGCTTCTGGCCGTCGAGATGGCGGTGGAAGGCGAGGCGGAAGAGCAGCAGCTCACGCTGCGGACAAATCTCGGTGATCTGGTCGCCGTTGGTGCGGACCATCCTCTTCGATTTGAAAAAGAACCGGACAGCGACGGTTTGAAACCCTATGTTCACGTCAGAGGGCGCCTGGAGGCCTTGTTCACCAGAGCGCTGATGTATCAACTGGCGGATCTTATGGAAGAGCAGGAAACAGATGACGGCACCCGGATGGGGGTCTGGAGCGGTGGCCGGTTCTTTTCGGTAGATCCCGCCTTCCTGAGCGTTCAGGACTGACCGAATGAACTGTTTCGTACGACCGGAAACCCCGATTGCATGACTGCATTCCTGACCAAACCACCTGCGGATTCCGCACACTGGACTTCCCTGTTCAGGACGCGGCTGGATGATGCAGCGCTTCGCGACATCGAACGCGAGACCGGTGACCACATTCTCAATCCGGACCTTGGTCCCTATGCAAAGTGGGACGGTCCTCCGCGCGATGCGGCAGTTCTCATCGGTATCGTGGAACGCAGCGACGGGCCCAATGTGGTTTTGACGCAGCGAACCGGTCACCTGAAATCCCATGCCGGACAGGTTGCCCTTCCCGGAGGCAAGATCGATCCGACTGACAATGGACCTGTTGAAGCAGCGCTGCGGGAGGCAGACGAGGAAATCGGTCTTGCTCCGGAGCGCGTCGAGCTGATCGGCAATCTGGCGCCCTATCTCACCGGTTCGGGATACCGGGTTATTCCGGTGGTTGGCACCATTCAAGACGGTGCTGCCTTCCGGCCCAATCCCGGCGAAGTCGAGAGTGTCTTCGAAGTGCCATTGGGCTTTTTGATGGACCCCGCGAACCATCAGAAACTCAGCCGCGAGTGGCAGGGAAAACGCCGCTACTTCTACGCAATGCCCTTCGGAGAACGTTATATCTGGGGCGTCACCGCGGGCATTATCCGCTCCTTGTACGAAACGGTCTACCGCTGATGGTTCGTGTGTTCATACTGCATCTGTTACTTTTCCTTCTTCCTTTCATCACCTACGGACTCTGGCTGTGGCTGAGCAAGCGCAACACCGAGCCTGGCCGGTGGTCTGCCAAGCCGATGGCGTGGCTCACGCTGGTGGGCCTCGTTCTGGTCATTACCGGCCTGGTCGGCATGGCATCCTTCGATCACGCACCGGATGGGGCCAATTGGCGGCCGTCGGAAATGCGCGATGGGGTGTTTGTTCCGGGCCGGTACGAATAACGCGATGACAACGACTGCCGATCAGATCCTGCAACAGGCGGACTGGCTGAAAACACCGGGAATACAGGCAGTGTTTGCGGCGATCGAGCAAGACGGTGACGAAGCCCGCGTTGTCGGTGGAGCCGTTCGCAACACGTTACTCGGTCACCCTGTTCCCGATGTCGATATCGCGACGACTGCCTCGCCCCAAACGGTGATGGAACGCACGCTGGCCGCGGGCTTGAAACCTGTCGGTACCGGCATTGACCACGGTACGGTGACGGTGGTCAGCAACGGTTATCCTTACGAGGTCACGACGCTGCGGGAGGACGTGGAAACCTTCGGCCGTCAGGCCCGTGTCGTTTTCGGCAGGAACTGGACGCGCGACGCGGAACGTCGCGACTTCACTCTCAACGCGCTCTATGTCGACTGCGATGGCCGATTGCACGATCCGCTTGGTGGACTGGACGATTGTCTGAACCGGCGTGTGCGTTTCATTGGTGAGCCGGACAAGCGCATACAGGAAGACTATCTGCGCATCCTCCGTTTCTTCCGGATCTACGCGGCCTACGGGGCCGGAGAGATGGATGCGGACGGGCTCGGGGCGTGCCTGCGCCAGCGGGACGGCCTGCGGCATCTGTCCGCAGAACGTATCGGCCACGAGATGCGGCGGCTGCTGCGTGCGCCTCTGGCAGGATCCGCGCTGAAAATGATGAACGATTGCGGCCTATGGGAAATCGCGACGGGCGGCCTTGCCCGCATCGACGATTACCTGGCCCTGCGCAGCCTGGAAGCCACCGCAAGTGATGTGACCGATCCGGAGCTCGGGCTGGTGGTGCTTGCCGGTTTCGTGCGCGAGGATGTGGAGCGCGTTAGCGACCGGCTTCGGCTGTCGAATGCCGAAAGGGACCGGATGCGGACCGCCTGGGTGGCGATGAAATGTCTTCGCCAGGCCGATGGTCTGCCCGAAGCCGAGCACTTGGTGTATCAATTCGGCCGTCAGGGCGCGGTCGACGGCCTTTTGGGGCGCTGGGCGGGGTTGCGTGCGCAAGGATCAGATCCAACGGAAATCTTTGGCAGGCTGCTGGAGCGGTTGCGGGAGGTTGCCGTGCCTGAATTCCCGGTCAAAGGCGCAGATCTGATTGCAGCCGGGCACACGCCCGGGCGCGCGTTGGGGGATAGCCTCAAGGCTCTGGAGGCCGATTGGCGCGACAGCGGTTTTTCGCTCTCCAAACAGGATTTGCTGACGCGGGCAGGCGCTGCGACTTAATGAAATCTTATTGAGATTGCGTCACATCGTGATGGTGATTTCCTGTTGGGCGGGTTTTCCGGTTAACTTGTCGTGAGAAGGCGTGTGCGGAATACAATGAGGCGATGAATGGAAATTGTCCTGATCTCAGACGGCCCGCTTCCACTCGATTCTCCGGTCAGAAAACTTCCGTTCTTCTTTCCTGCGCGCCTGATCGACATGTCCAAGGTGTCTGCGAAGACGGTCGGCGATGGCCGTGTCGCTGTCGTGGAGTTGCTGGACGCGACTGATGCGGGGCTGACCGCGCTCAAGAAATCCTGGGCCAGCATTGCGGAAATCCCGGTGATCTGCCTGGTGTCCAAGAAGAACCGGCGTGAAGTGATCCAGGCGGCAGCGCTCGGCAAGACCGACATCATGGAGCGTGACACGCCACTGGCAATTCTGGTGCGCAAACTCAAGGCAATCATTCCCGACGACCCGCTTGCCAACGTTCCAAAGGGACTTCCGGCGAAGACACTTGAGGCCTACAGGAAAGGCAACTCCTTCCTGGAAAGCATCGCGCTGTCTGCAACGGAAGGATCCAACATCCAGATCAGCCTGATGAACGAGGGGGCGGCGGAGATCCTGTCGTCGCTGTCACTTGACGGACTTTCACCCTGGCTGGAAGCCGTGCAATCTCACCACAGTGGAACCTATTGTCATTCCCTGATGGTGGCCGGTCTCGCCGGGGCTTTTGCGAAGCATCTCGGCTGGAGCAAGGCGGATTGCCAGGAAGTGATTGCCGGCGGTCTGCTTCATGACATCGGCAAGATGCGCATCCCGCTGACCATCCTGGACAAGGCCAACAAGCTGACGGACGCCGAGCGCGCCATTATCGACAAACATCCCATGTTCGGTCGCGAGATTCTGAAACCGCGGCTCGAAGTGTCGGTCGACATCAAGAAGATGGCCATCCAGCATCACGAGTTTCTGGATGGATCAGGTTATCCCGATGGGCTGAAGGGAGACAGGATCTCGCCAAAAGTCCGCCTGATGACCATTTGCGACATATTCACAGCGCTTACCGAGACCCGATCCTACAAGGACGGCATGCCGGTTCGCGCTGCCATTGGCGTCATGCTGGAGATGGGCAAGAAACTCGACCAGGTCATGCTGAAGCAATTCGCCCAGATGGTCCTCGATCGGGATTTTGGTGAAGTCAGCCGGCAGCCTCAGAAGGTGAAAGGCACCCCGGCCTTCTGAGTTAGGGCCATTTTACAACGGGGGGCATGGACGAGAGGATCGAGGCAACGTTGCCGCCGGTCTTCAGTCCGAAAATCGTCCCGCGGTCGTAAAGCAGATTGTACTCCACGTAGCGGCCCCTGCGGACCAGCTGTTCCTCTCGCTCCGTGTCGCTCCAGGGCTTCTGGAAATTGCGGCGGACGAGTTCCGGATAGATGTTCAAGAAGGCCAGGCCGACATCCCTGGTGAAGGCAAAATCGTCTTCCCAGGTTCCGCTGTTGAGGTAATCGTAGAAAATGCCGCCGATGCCGCGCGCTTCGTTGCGATGCTTCAGGAAGAAATAGTCGTCACACCAGGCCTTGTAGGCATCATAGTCGGCAACATCATGTGCGTTGCAGGCAGCGCGCATGGCTTCGTGAAAGGCAACGGTATCGGGGTCGTCCTGCGTTCGCCTTGCGTCCAGCACCGGCGTCAGATCTGCGCCGCCACCGAACCACTGACGGGTGGTGACCACCATGCGGGTGTTCATGTGAACCGCGGGGACATGCGGGTTCTGCGGGTGAGCGATCAGGCTGATGCCGGAGGCCCAGAAGCGCGGATCCTCGTTGGCACCGGGGATCTGACCGCGAAACTCGGGCGAGAATTCACCGTGTACGGTGGAAATATGGACGCCGACCTTCTCGAAAACGCGGCCATGCATCATGGACATGACGCCGCCGCCGCCCTTTGCCCCGGTGCTGTCGGTGCGCTCCCAGGGCGTGCGTTCGAAGCGCCCGGCCGGCTGGTCGGCCAGCGGACCGGCGAGATCGCCGATCTCGTCCTCCAGGTCTTCAAAAGCCCTGCAGATACGGTCTCGCAACTCCTTGAACCAGGCCGGTGCGGTTGCCTTCTTGTCCTCGATGCCGTCCGGTATGGGACCGCCGCGGTTTTCAGGTGTGGGTGCGTTCATGTGACTGCCTGGACTGGTTGGGGCCTGCCGGGCCGGCGGGCATGCATGTGATTGCTATCTTTGAGTGTACCCTGGGCTTTTAGGAAATGTGCCTGATTGCCGCAAGGCTTCACCCAGCACCATGCCTGTTGAGACGGCGACGTTGAGCGAGCGCATGCCGTCGGCCATGGGGATCGTCAGCCGGGCATCGGCAAGCGTGTGGACGTCCTCCGGCACGCCCGAACTTTCCCGGCCCATCATCAATATATCGTCTGGCTGATACGCGAAATTCGCGTAGGGCACTTCCGATTTTGTCGTCAGCAGGATCAGCCTGCGCTTGTTCGAACGTCGCCAGTCATCGAATGCGGCAAACGAGATGTGGCGGACCATCGCGGCCCTTTCCAGGTAATCCATGCCGGCCCGCTTGAGAGCGCTGTCGGAGATCGGAAATCCCGCAGGCTCGATCAAGTGCACAGTTACGCCCATACAGGCGGCAAGACGCAGGATCGTGCCGGTATTTTGCGGGATGTCCGGTTGGTAAAGGGCAATGTCTGGCATGGGTATCCGCATTGGTTTCGGGAGACCGGCTCAATAGCAGCAGGCATAACATTTGTCACAGGAAGACCGGTTTCAATGCCCGGTACAAGGCCG
Source organism: Labrenzia sp. PO1 (assembly GCF_012273635.1). Lineage (NCBI taxonomy): Bacteria > Pseudomonadati > Pseudomonadota > Alphaproteobacteria > Hyphomicrobiales > Stappiaceae > Labrenzia > Labrenzia sp. PO1. Next base: position 996,876 of record NZ_JAAXCR010000001.1, on the reverse strand, counting down.
AGAGCTGCGGGTTTGGGGCAAATCGTTACATATTTTCATTGGGCCAATTTCGCGCCTGGCGCGTAGGATGACGTGAAGAATCGCTCCAGCCTCCATGGAGACGCCACGTGTCCCCGCTCTTTCGCGCTTTTGAATCCTGGATAGATCCTTTCCGGGAGCCGTCCAAATCCGACATGCCCCATGGCGGGTTTGCCTTCCTGATGTATTTCGTCACGCAGGTGCGCTGGCCGTTCATTGCCATGCTCGCCATCGGCGGGGCGACCGCCTTTGTTGAAGTGGCGATCTTCAATTTTCTTGGCCGCATCGTGGATCTTCTGGAAGAAGGCAATCGGGCGACATTCTTCTCCGATCATTTCTGGACACTCATGACCATGGCCTTCGTGGTGCTGGTCGTGCGCACGCTCACCAATTCGCTGATGGCGCTGGTGGAAGAACAGGCGATCGTGCCCGGGTTCTTCAATCTGGTGCGCTGGCAGTGCCATCAGCGGGTGATGAAGCAGAGCCTTTCCTATTTCCAGGACGATCTCGCCGGGCGCCTGTCGCAGAAGGTGATGCAGTCGGGCATGTCGGCGGGCGATTTCATGACCAACCTTTTGCAGGTGGTCTGGTTCATTGTCGTTTATGCCATCACGACGCTTGTGCTGGTCGCGGACCTGAACCTTTGGCTGGGTGCACTCGTGGCCATCTGGCTGCTTTGTTTCACCGCAACCGCCATCATTTTCGTACCACGGGTTCGTGCTGCGGCAAAGGATTCGGCAAATGCCTATTCGGGCGTGACCGGACGTCTGGTGGATACCTACACCAATATCCAGTCGGTCAAGCTGTTCGGATCCTCGGAGGAAGAAAGCCGGGGAGCGCGGGCCTCGGTTGAGACGATGATTGCCAAGATACGGGTCTTCACCAGGCTTTTGACCACAATTCGCATGATCATGACGCTGGTCAACGGAGTGATGATCGTTTCGATTGCGGGCTTGGCGCTGTCCATCTGGCAGGACGGCGGCATCAGCGCCGGTCATGTGGCCTTCACGCTCAGTCTGATCCTGCGGCTGAACATCCTTTTGAACCGGCTGTTCAACCAGCTCAACGGCCTGTTCCGCCACTTCGGATCGCTGCAGGACAGCATGGAGACCATCGTCAAGCCAGTGACCCTGACAGACAAACCGGCGGCGCCGGAGCTGAAAGTGACTGAGGGGGAAGTGCGGTTCGATAAAATCCGGTTCCACTACGGCAAGGCGGGCGGTGTCATCGATCATCTCGACCTGACGATCCAGCCGGGTGAGCGCGTCGGTATCGTCGGCCCGTCGGGGGCGGGCAAAACCACGCTGACAAGCCTGCTGCTTCGGTTCTTCGACGTGGAGGCGGGGCGTGTCCTCATCGACGGACAGGACGTGCGCGATGTGAACCAGGAATCGCTGCGCCGGTCGATTGGCATGGTGACCCAGGATCCGTCCTTGCTGCATCGTTCGATCCGCGAGAACATCCTCTATGGCCGTACGTCGGCCAGTGAAGAAGAGTTGCTGGAGGCGACGCGCAAGGCCCACGCGTCCGGTTTCATCCAGAGGCTGGAAGACAGGCGCGGCCGCAAGGGGTTCGACGCCTTTGTAGGTGAGCGTGGTGTCAAACTGTCCGGCGGGCAGCGTCAGCGCATTGCAATCGCGCGCGTGCTCCTGAAAGACGCTCCGATCCTCGTTCTGGACGAAGCGACCTCGGCCCTCGATTCGGAAGTCGAGGCCGCCATCCAGGAGAATCTGCAAGGATTGATGACAGGCAAGACCGTGATCGCGATCGCGCACCGCCTGTCGACCATCGCCGCCATGGACCGACTGATTGTCATGAACAGGGGCCGGATCGTTCAGCAGGGGACGCACGAGACACTCCTGGAAGATGCAGACGGCCTTTACGCGCAGCTCTGGCACCGCCAGTCCGGCGGATTTCTGGAACCGGAAAGCGAATTCGCCTGAGTTGAAGTTCGCCGCAGCCGCTCAGCTCAATTCCTGCTGATCCAGTGCTCTTGCCGAGGCGTAGAACCGACGAAACAAGGCAGTGCAAAACCAGGGGGCCGATCTTGAAATACGTCACGGCATACATCGCAACAGTGCTCGTTTTTCTTGCCGTGGACTACGTCTGGCTGACGCAGGTATCCACCCGGTTCTACCTTGACCGTATCGGCCATCTGATGATGGAAAAGCCCAACATCGCCGCCGCGAGTGTTTTCTATCTGGTGTATGTCGTTGGCATAGTGATCTTCGCGGTTGCGCCCGCGCTCAAGGCAGACAGCCTTGTGACCGCCATTATTTTCGGAGCGCTGTTCGGGTTTTTCACCTACGGCACATACGACGTCACCAACTACGCAACGCTCAGGGAGTGGCCGGTTTCCGTTGTTCTCGTCGACGTTGCGTGGGGGACGGTCCTGTCCGCGGTTTCAGCTGGTGCGGGCTTCACGATCACCCGGCTGATGTCCTGATCCGCTAGGCGCGAAACGCAGGGCACAACAGTCTCGTCAAAAATATCAAGACTACGTAGTTCTCCGAGGACTGGCCGTTACTGAATTTTTACGTGCAGAGCGGTAGTGTTTCATCTTGCGATAACGGCGCTGATCAACAGCGGCCGTAAGCGGGGCTGAAAAATTACTGTCGGGGTTTCCACGTGACGCTTTCAATCAAGGGCCGGTTCGTCGCCATGGTTCTGACGGCTGCCGCCATCATGATGGCCGGTACCGCATTTGCTTTCTATACCTTCCGCCAGGCCTTCATGGAAAAGATCGGCACACCCGCCGGTGCGCAGGACTTTCTGACAGGCAACGTTGCCGGCAAGATTGACGGGCTCATCCTGGATCAGATGATCACCATCGGTCTGGTCGTGCTGCCGGTCGGTCTGGCCTTTCTGGCATTTGCCGTCATTCTGGCCGTGGGGCTCGCCCGGCCGATGAACCGGTTGCAGACCGGCCTCGACATGCTGTCCGAAGGTAATCTCGACATCCAGATCGACGGTGCCCATCGGAGCGACGAAATCGGAGCCATTGCACGGTCCGTGACCGCTTTCCGGGCCAACCTCGCCGAACGGGCCAAAGAGCAGGCGAGGCAGGAACTTGCCCACCAGGAAGCCCTCAGCGAGGAGCGCAAGGCGCTGATGCAGGATGTTGCCGATGATTTCGAGAAGTCCGTCATCGGTGTGGTTTCTGCCTTGTCGACGGCTGCCAAAAGCGTTGAAGGCAATTCGGCGGATCTGAACAGGGCGGTGAACTCGTCCATGCAGGCGGTTCAGGAAGTACATCAGGCAACATCGGAAGCCAGCAGTTCCGTCGCTTTCGTGACGAGTTCGGCAGATCGGTTGTCCGGTTCGCTGAGCCGTGTGCGTGAGGACGTCGACCAGGCAACGGACATTGCCAGCACCGCGGTGGCGGAAGCCCGGAAAACCGACGAGATTGTCGGTCGGCTTGCGGAAACCGGCCGTGCCATTGGTGAAATCGTCGAGTTGATCAGCCAGATCGCAAGCCAGACCAACCTGCTTGCGCTCAATGCGACCATCGAAGCGGCAAGGGCTGGCGAAGCCGGGCGGGGATTTGCCGTCGTTGCGAATGAGGTGAAGGCCCTTGCCGAGCAGACGACCAGGGCGACCGAAGACATCTCCGCGCAGGTGACAGCGGTGCAGGAAGTCGCGGAGCTTTCCGAAACCGCCATCCGTTCGATCGCGGAAACCATTGGCCGCGTCAGCGAGATTTCCGGAAAAATCCGCGAAGCGGTCGAGGAACAGACTACGGCCACCCACGAGATCAGCAGCAATGCACTGACGGCGCGGACCAGTTCCGATCAAGTGGCCGAAAACGTTGACACCTTGAGCGACGTTATGGAGACCAGCCGGACGGCTACCGATGAAATGAACGGTGCTGCTGCCGAACTGGGGCAATTGTCAAACAGCCTGCAAGAACAGGTTCGGCAATTTCTGCAAAGCGTGCGGGCTGCCTGAGAGGGAGCCGCGGAACGCCTTGTGTATTGGTATAAATGACAGTAACCCAATAAAATAACTTGCAGTTTAGAGATTGGTTCAGTTTTGCTCCCGTAGAGTAAGCGGAACTAATATCTTGGCTGAAGACGGAATATGGCAGAATTCTTAGCGAATGTGCCGGGTCAACATCTCCTGCTCGCATTGGGAGCCGCTCTGGTTCTCATGGCCGTATGCTATTTATGCGGCCGAAAGCAGCGGGACGGCTCGGCTCCTTCCAACGTTTCCAGATTTGGCAATGATGCCGCAATCCTTCAGCTTGTCGTGGAGCATGCCCATGAAGGACTGGTCATGCAGGACATCGACGGGCACATCGAATGGACGAACCCGGCCTATTCCCGCATCACCGGTTTCAGCGCGGAGGAAATTCGCGGCCGGCGGCCTCAGGAATTCATCTTGCCGCCGGAAAACCAGCTCTCCCCGGACGAGATCGAAAACTTCCGCTACGACCTGACGAAGTTCCGGTCGGGAACCGAAGAGCTGATCCTCAACCGGCGCAAGAACGGCGAATTGTTCTGGAACCAGCTGACCTTTGCTGTCGTCGAGGGAAAGACGCTGGAAGAAACCAAGATCATTCTGATTTGCCGGGATGTAACCAGCCAGGTTGAGCATGTGAAGGAGCTGGAGAACGCGCGCATCCGGTTGAAACATCAGGCGGAGCATGACGACCTGACCGGCGTTGCCAACCGGGCCAAGCTGAATGCCTACCTGAAGGAGCGCGTTGCAGAGGGCACGGCCGGCAACGCTCAGATCGGGATCATTCATTTTGATCTGGACCACTTCAAGGACATCAACGACAGCCATGGACACGGAGCAGGCGATGCGGTGCTGCGTCATGTGGCCATGGTGATGAGCCGTGTGCTGGGCAACAAGGGGTTGGTCGCACGTATCGGCGGGGATGAATTCGTCGCGGTGGTCGCGGACCCGTCCGGACCATGCGAAATGGAAGATCTGGGCAACCGGATCCTTGAGGGACTGGCCAAGCCGGTGAGAGTGGACCGTCACGAGTTGAGGGTTGCCGGCAGTGTCGGGCTAGTGCTGGCGAAAACGGCGACTGCGAGTGCGTCGGAGCTGATCAATTGTGCCGATATTGCTCTTTATGCCGCCAAACGTTCGGGCCGTAGCCAGATCTCCTGGTACACGGATGCGCTTGGAGCGGCACATCGCCACCGGCGCATGATCCAGGCACAGCTGGACGAGGATCTTGAAAGCGGCGGTCTGTCTTTGATGATGATACCGCAGTACGACCTGGAGAGCCGGCGGATCATCGGATACGAGGTTACGGCCTGCTGGCTGCATCCTTCCGAAGGGCTCGTGGACCCGGTCAGCCTTCTGTCGACGCACGAAGACGTCAAGAGAATCGCCCAGATCGAGCGTTTCGCGCTGCTGGAGGGGCTTGCCCAGGTCCGGCGACTTCGAGAGCTCTCGAATACGGCGTTCTTCCTGTCGGTGAACCTGAGCGGAGCCAGCCTGAAGGAAAAAGGCTTCGTCGAACAACTTCGTCAGGCTGCCTGTGAGGCCGGTTTCAAGACCGACGACATCGTGGTCGAGCTGGACGAAAAAATCATCCGTTTCGACGAACCGGACGGCCTCGCCGGATCCGTTGACCTTCTGAGGGAAATCGGTTGCAGGGTTGCCCTGGACAAGTTCGGCGGCGGACATGGCGGCGCCGGTCAGCTTATCTATCTGAACGCGGATCAATTGAAGCTGTGTCCGATGCTTATTGCAGGGCTTGAGGACAGCAAGGAAAAACGGCAGCTGGTTCAGTCGGTCACCCGGCTTGCCGGCAATCTGGGGCTGAAGATTTCTGCGGCGGGGGTCGATACGACAAAGCAGGTCGATCTGCTCAAGCAATTCGGCTGCACGACGGTGCAAGGCAAGGTCATTGCGGATCCGCTATCGCCGCATGAAGCGGAAATTCACATGCGCGAGTTCGAGCTGCTGGAGTATCAGTCCTAAGCTCTCTGCCGAAGGGAGAGGTTTGGGGGTCTGTGGCCGATGGGCAACAGATCGATATTTCGTGCTGCAATTTGACGCATTTTTGCTTTTCAAGTTCTCCGAAAGCAGGTACCAACATCCCCAGTCAACTCATGGTGGTTGGCTTTGTTTCCCCAGCAGCCGCCCGGCTGCGCAACCAGGAGGGCACTAAATGACAGATCGCTGCATGATCCACCCATATGCCGCTCTCCAGGCTTGCCCAGGTATCACTGTCCGCTTCCGCTAGGAAGCCACAGACCTTCTTCAAATTCCTGACTTTTGCGGTGACCGGCTGAAGCCGTTCCCATTGAGCTGCATGCGTTGCCGCGCGTGTCTGCCGTCACCACGTTTACGATCCCATTTCGGAGATGATCCGATGTCATTCCATTTCACGCCGGACCTGTCCCCAGCGACAGGCCGTCCGGATATTGAAGTGTCTTTACCAGAAGAGCCACGACAGGCTTTTCCCCGCCGTGCGATGCGTGCCGCTGTCGCCGCCGGCGTCTTTCTGGGAACCACTTTTGCGATCGCCGTCGTGTTCTTCATTCCGGTCATCGTCTTCAATCTGAGCCGGATCGAGGCTCTGGAAATCGCCGGCCGACACATACCGGTGACGCAGTTTGCCGATGAACTCGGCGCGCTTTTCTGGGGCACCTTCATCGTGGCTCTCGCCTTTACAAGTTTCATCGCCAGTCTGCTGCTGTTCGCGACTGGCCGCATAATTCGCCCGCATAGAAAACCTGTGCGCACTGACGATGCCCTGGTGCATCTCAATGTGTTACGGTTGAGTGGGGCCGAGAGGTAATCATGTTCGAGCGTTTCGAAAAACTCGTGGACCCCTTCGAGAAGACTGTTCTCGAAGTGCCCCCGAAGGGCTTCTGGGCCTTCTGTTGGTACTACACCAAACCTGTCTGGCCGATCCTGGCCGGTGTGTCGCTTCTCGGCACACTGGTCGCGATCGTGGAAGTCTATATCTTCACGTTCCTGGGCGACCTGGTCACCTGGCTGGAAAAATCTGATCCGGATACGTTCGTCAGTCAGAACTGGCGCACGCTCCTCTTCATGCTGGTGATCCTGCTGGTGCTGCGCCCGCTGCTGGAGGTTATCTGGCAGCTGCTGTTTCACCAGGGGCTGATGGGCAACTATCCCATGTCCATCCGCTGGCGGGTGCATCGATACCTGCTGCGCCAGAGCGTGTCGTTCTATCAGAACGATTTCGCGGGCAGGATCGCGACGAAACTGATGCAGACAGCACTTGGCGTGCGTGAGGTCGTCTCGCGCATGGCCGATATCATGGTCTATGTCGCGGTCTACTTCACCGCGGCCGTGATCGTGGTCGCGGGAGCCAATATCTGGCTCAGCCTGCCGTTCCTGGTGTGGATCTGTGCCTATCTGCTCACGATCCGCTTCTTCATTCCGAAGTTGCGGGACGTGTCGAAGGAGCAGGCTGATGCACGCTCTCTGATGACCGGTCACGTGGTTGATGCCTATACCAACATCACCACGGTGAAGCTGTTCTCCCATGCGGAGCGCGAAGAAGCCTATGCTCGCACGTCGATGCTTGGCTTCCTGAAGACGGTCTTTCTGCAGATGCGGCTGGTGACGGGACTGAATATCGTCCTGGTGTTCATCAACATGCTGCTGCTGACCTCCATCGGTGGTCTTTCGATCATTCTGTGGCAGGCCGGCACTGTGACCATCGGCGAAGTCACCATTGCGGTTGCCTTCGTGCTGCGTCTCCAGGGGATGTCCCACTGGATCCTTTGGGAGCTTGCGGGATTGTTCGAGAACATCGGCACCGTGCAGGATGGCATCTCCACCATTTCGCGGGAACGCGAGGTGATGGACGTCAAGAACGCCAAGGCGCTCGAGGTCGGGCAGGGCGAGATCCGTTTCGATCGCATCCGGTTCCATTATGGCAAGGAAGCCGGGGTGATCGAGGACCTCAGCCTGACGATCCATCCGGGTGAGAAGATCGGTCTGATCGGTCGGTCGGGTGCAGGCAAGTCGACGCTGGTCAACCTGATCCTGCGCTTCTACGACCTGGAAGGCGGCCGGATCCTGATCGATGGCCAGGACATTGCCAATGTCCGTCAGGACGACATCCGGGCCGAGGTTGGTGTGGTGACGCAGGATACATCGCTCCTGCATCGGTCGATCTTCGACAACGTGGCCTATGGCCGTCCGGATGCGACGCGGGAAGAGGTGCTGGCCGCGCTTGAAAAAGCACATGCACTGTCCTTCGTCGACGAGCTGGAGGACATGGAGGGCCGCAAGGGTCTCGATGCCCATGTCGGCGAGCGGGGCGTCAAGCTGTCCGGTGGCCAGCGCCAGCGGGTGGCCATTGCCCGAACCCTGCTGAAGGATGCGCCGATCCTGGCGCTCGACGAGGCGACATCCGCTCTCGACAGTGAAGTCGAGCTCGCCATTCAGGAGAGCCTGTTCGATCTGATGCAGGGCAAGACGGTGATTGCGATTGCCCACCGTCTGTCCACGATCGCGGCCATGGACCGGCTGATCGTGATGGACAAGGGTCGAATCATCGAGGAGGGGTCCCATCAGGAGCTTCTGGAGCGGGGCGGACTTTACGCACAGCTCTGGGAGCACCAGTCGGGGGGCTTTCTGTCCTCGGTTCAGGCCGCCTAAATCCAAAGACCAATGGCAAGAGCGGGATTCAATCGGATTCCGCTCTTGCACTCATTCCCCAAAAAAGGGCAGAAAAGCGGCGCGGCGGTTGTTTTGCCTGCGACATATGCGTTTCGAGGCGTTTGTTGAACTGGACAAGCGTTTCGAAGGGTGCAAAAAGACAAGCCGCTTGGCCGGTGCGGAATAGCCCGTATCCGGCCCCCGATGAGCCCGGCATGGTTCCGTTCCCTTCTTGGGCAAAGAAGGGGTCCCGGACGTGATGCGGGCTTTCGGTACAGGTTGAACAGGTTTCGAGAGGACGCGACCTTGGCACATACGGATCAGGCGGAACCGACCCGCCGCGATTTCCTCTATATTGCGACCGGCGCCATGGGCGTCGTTGGCGCTGGCGCGCTGGCATGGCCGTTCATCGATCAGATGAACCCGGATGCCTCCGCATTGGCTCTGGCTTCCATCGAGGTGGATATCTCTGCCGTGGAAGAGGGGCAGTCGATTACAGTCAAATGGCGCGGTAAGCCGGTATTCATCCGCAACCGTACCGAAACGGAAGTGGAAGAAGCCAAGGCTGTTCCCCTGGCTGATCTTCCCGACCCGCTTGCACGAAATTCTAACCTGCCGGCGGACGCGGAAGCGTCTGACGCCAACCGTGGTGTCGAAGGCAACGAGAAATGGCTCGTCCAGGTCGGTATCTGTACCCACCTCGGCTGCGTGCCGATCGGCAGCTCCGGCGACTTCGGCGGCTGGTTCTGCCCGTGCCATGGGTCTCACTACGACACCGCCGGCCGTATCCGTAAGGGCCCGGCTCCCGAGAATTTGCTGATTCCGCCGCTCGAGTTCGTCAGCGACTCGACGATCAAGATCGGCTAACGGCATAGATTTTTAGGAGACAGCCATGGCTGGACATTCAAACTATGTACCGCAGAGCGCTCCGGCAAAGTGGCTGGAAAGCCGCCTGCCGGTCATCTCGCTCGTTCGCGGCTCTTTTGTTGATTTCCCGACGCCGAAGAACCTGAACTACTGGTGGACCTTCGGTGGCATCCTGTTCTTCGTGCTGATCGCGCAGATCATCACCGGCATCGTGCTGGTGATGCACTACACGCCAAGCACCGATGCAGCCTTCAACAGCGTCGAGCACATCATGCGCGACGTGAACTTCGGCTGGATGCTGCGTTACCTGCATGCAAACGGCGCGTCGATGTTCTTCATCGCCGTATACATCCACATCTTCCGGGGTCTTTATTACGGTTCCTACAAGGCGCCGCGCGAGATCTCCTGGATCCTCGGCGTGATCATCTTCTTGATCATGATGGGCACCGCCTTCATGGGTTACGTGCTGCCGTGGGGCCAGATGTCCTTCTGGGGCGCAACGGTTATCACCAACCTGTTCTCGGCCATTCCGCTGGTCGGCGAAGAAATCCGCACCTGGCTGTGGGGTGGTTTCGCGGTCGACAACCCGACCCTGAACCGCTTCTTCTCGCTGCACTACCTGCTGCCGTTCATGATCTTCGGTGTCGTTATCCTGCACGTGTGGGCGTTCCACACCACGGGTAACAACAACCCGACAGGCGTTCAGCCGAAGACCAAGCAGGACACGGTTCCGTTCCACCCGTACTACACGATCAAGGATCTGTTCGCGATCATCGTGTTCATGATCCTGTTCGCATGGTTCGTCTTCTACGTGCCCAACTACATGGGTCACCCGGACAACTACATCGAAGCAAACCCGCTCGTGACCCCGGCGCACATCGTTCCGGAATGGTACTTCCTGCCGTTCTACGCGATCCTGCGCGCCATCCCGGACAAGCTCGGCGGTGTTGTCGCCATGTTCGGTGCCATTGCAGTTCTGTTCGTTCTGCCCTGGCTGGACACGTCCAAGGTTCGCTCCGGCACCTACCGCCCGCTGTTCAAGCAGTTCTTCTGGATCTTCGCTGCCAACGCCGTTGCGCTTGGCTATCTCGGCGCCATGCCGGCCGAAGGCACCTACGTTCTGCTCGCCCGGGTCTGCACCGCCTACTACTTCGCCCACTTCCTGATCATCCTGCCGATGCTCGGGTTCCTGGAAAAACCGCGGCCCTTGCCGGCCTCGATTTCCGAAGCGGTTCTGAAGGGCGGAGCCGGCAAACCGGCTGGTGCGACTTCAGCACCGGAAACGAAGTAACGCGGCCCGGATCAGGAGTTAATTGAGACAATGAGCACCATGATCAAAATGGTTCGTTCCTTCGCTGCGGTGGCGGCTGTCGCCATCGCGACCCCGGTCTTCGCAGCAGGCAACGCCCCGCACATCGAGCGGGAGCAGTGGTCCTTCTCGGGTCCGTTCGGTTTCTACGACCGTGGCCAGCTGCAGCGTGGCTTCAAGGTCTACCGGGAAGTCTGTGCTTCGTGCCACGGCCTGAAGCAGGTTTCTTTCCGTAACCTTGCTGAAGACGGTGGCCCGAGCTTCACCGAAGATCAGGCCAAGCAGATCGCGTCCGAGTACACCGTCATCGACGGTCCGAACGACGACGGCGACATGTATGAGCGTCCGGGTATCCTGGCGGACAAGTTCCCGTCTCCGTTCCCGAACGAGCAGGCTGCCCGCGCTTCCAACGGCGGCGCTTACCCGCCGGACTTCTCGCTGCTGGCAAAGGCCCGTGCTGCGCACCGCGGTTTCCCGTGGTTCGTCTTCGACGCCTTCACCCAGTATCAGGAGCAGGGCCCGGATTACATCTACGCGCTTCTCACCAGCTATCCGGAAGAAAACCCGGCATGTCTGGGTGAGGACTTCACCGGCAACTACAACCCGGCATTCCTGGGTGGTTCCGTTACCGCTGAAGCTTGTGCGCACGAGCATCTGACAGGTGGTCCGATCGGCATGGCCGCACCGCTGTCCGACGAGCTGGTCGAATACACCGACGGCACACCGATGACGGTCGACCAGTATGCGCATGACGTCGCTGCATTCATGATGTGGGCCGCCGAGCCGCATCTGGAAGAGCGCAAGAAGATCGGCTTCCGGGTCATGATCTTCCTGATCGTCTTCGCCGGCATGCTCTACTTCACGAAGAAGAAACTGTGGCGCAACGTTGAGCATTGATTGATTGCCGCCTAAGTGCATGATGAAAGCCGCCGGACCTTCCGGCGGCTTTTTCTTTGAGGGGTAATGCAATGCGCCGCGCATTGATGTTTCTGGCAATTCTCCTGCTTCCTGTCCCCGCAAATTCGCAATCGGCCGCAACCCACATGGTCGAGGTCCTGGACATGCATCTTGCCATGCGCGCTGCGCTGCGAGCCGTCGAGGTCTGCAACGAGGCAGGTTTTCAGGCCGGAGCTTCCGTGGTGGACCGTTTCGGCGTCGAGCAAGTGACACTGCGCAGTAACATGGGCGGTGCGCATGTTGCCGAAACCGCCCGTCGCAAGGCCTGGACCGCCGCTTCATTCAACCTTCCCAGTTCGGATCTAGGTTCGCTCGCCGGACCGGGCGGAGAGGCCAGTCTTGCTGCTATTCCAGGGGCGTTGCCTCTGGCTGGGGGGCTGCCCATCGTCTCGGCGACCGGAATGCTTCTCGGAGCGATTGGCGTTGCCGGAGGCGGTGGCGGCGAGAATGAGGCGAAATGCGCCAAGGCCGGGCTTGACGCCATCGCGGATCAATTGAAATAAACCATCGCTGATGCGGGCCTGTGTCCCGCAGATATTGATTTTGAATCTGTTTGGAGTGGTTATGGCAGACGCAGTATTGGGCATTATCGGCGGGTCTGGAATCTACGACCTTCCGGGTCTGGAAAACTCCGAATGGATCGCCGTCAACAGCCCCTGGGGCACGCCGTCCGATGAAGTGCGTATCGGCACCATTGATGGTCTCAAGGTGGTTTTCCTGCCCCGTCATGGGCGCGGACACGTCTATTCGCCGACAACCATCAACTACCGCGCCAACATCGACGTGATGAAGCGCTGCGGTGTCACCGATCTTCTGTCTGTCTCTGCCTGCGGATCGCTCAAGGAAGAACATTCTCCGGGCACCTTCGTGCTGGTGGACCAGTTCATCGACAGGACGTTTGCGCGGGAGAAGAGTTTCTTCGGTACCGGCTGTGTCGCGCATGTGTCCATGGCGACCCCGGTCAGCCCGAAACTGGTCGATGCAGTGGCGGCAGCCGCGAAAGCTGAGGGCCTCGCCTATGCCAAGGGCGGTACCTATCTGGCCATGGAAGGCCCGCAGTTCTCTTCTCTAGCGGAAAGCCAGCTCTACCGGTCCTGGGGCTGCGACGTCATCGGCATGACCAACATGCCGGAAGCAAAGCTTGCCCGCGAGGCCGAGATTTCCTACGCCACCATCGCGATGGTCACCGACTATGACAGCTGGCACCCGGACCACGGCGAAGTCGATATTCAGGCCATCATCAAGGTTCTTCACGAGAACGCGGAAAACGCCCAGAGGCTTGTTGCCCGTGTCGCAAGGGATCTGCCGCGCGAACATCAGTCCTGCCCGGCCGGGTCCGATACTGCGCTGGAGTTTGCCATGATGACCGCACCGGACAAGCGCGACCCGGCGCTGGTGGCGAAGCTCGACGCTGTCGCAGGACGGATCCTGAACCGGACCTGACCGGATTGCCGGCTGAAAGTATGGCCGGCATAACCCCTTGAGACAAAGCGAAATTGCTTCGACCGGCAGGTCAAACTTGTTATAACCACCGGCCGGGGCAGATGCCTGGAACTATTTTAACAGAGAGATATCCCGATGACCGCACAGACCATTCAGGATGAACTTGTCAGTGCAATCCGCACGATCAAGGACTATCCGAAAGAGGGCATCCTGTTCCGGGATATCACGACGCTGCTCGGCGATGCCCGTGCCTTCCGCCGGGCGGTCGATGCCCTGGTGCAGCCCTGGGCCGGCTCCAAGGTCGATCAGATTGCGGGCATCGAGGCGCGCGGTTTCATTCTCGGGGGCGCGGTCGCGCACCAGCTGTCCGCCGGCTTCGTGCCGATCAGGAAGAAAGGCAAGCTCCCGCACGAAACCGTCCGGATCGCCTATTCCCTGGAATATGGCCTGGATGAGATGGAAATGCACAAGGACGCGATCAAACCGGGTGACCGTGTCATCCTGGTTGACGACCTGATTGCTACCGGTGGAACGGCAGAGGCTGCCTGCAAATTGTTGCGGTCCATGGGCGCCAACATCGAGTCGGCGTGCTTCATCGTCGATCTGCCAGATCTCGGCGGGCGCAAGAAACTGGAAGCGATGAACGTTCCAGTGCGCACCCTCGTGGAATTTCCGGGTCACTAGGTCTGTCATGGCGGGAGGAGCCGAAGGCAGAGACGTGATACCGGACTTTTCAGCGAAATTTCAGAAGGATTTCGAGACCCTTCTGAAATGGCGCCGGGACGTGCGCCGTTTCAAGCAGGAGCCGTTGCCGGCAGGCGCTCTCGACCATCTTCTGCAACTGGCAGACCTCGCGCCCTCGGTTGGCAACAGTCAACCCTGGCGAATTGTTGTTGTCGACAGCGCCGAGGCGCGTGGGCGGATCATCGCGAGCTTCGAAGCGGAAAACGAAGAAGCCGCCAGGACCTACAGTGACGACAAGGCGCTCGCCTATCGCCAGCTCAAACTGGCGGGGCTGAAGGAAGCCCCCGTGCATCTGGCGATTTTCTGCGACGACGACCCGGAGCAGGGCCACGGACTGGGCCGGCTGACCATGCCGGAAACGCTGGCCTATTCCACGGTCAGCATGATCCACACATTCTGGCTGGCGGCTCGTGCCGAAGGTGTCGGGGTTGGCTGGGTGTCGATCCTTGATCCGGACGCGGTGACAGAGGCGCTGCAGGTTGACGCCGGTTGGCGCCTCGTGGCTTATCTATGCGTCGGTTATCCGGAAGAAGAGCATATCGACCCGGAGCTGGAGCGAGCGCGTTGGCAGGCGCGCACGCCTCTGGCATCCCGCGTCATTCACCGATAGGGCATCCTGCGGCCAGACGACCGCAAAAAGGATGCTCGCAAATTATGGAAGCGATCGGCAAATGCTTGTTCAATTGGCGACGATTGAAGGGCCGCTGATCTGGAGGCAGGGCAGACCATGAGCGTGATCATCCGACGGATCAACGAGGAAGACAAGGAAGCTGTGTTCCAGCTTCTGGCAGACCGATGGGCAGGCCCCGAAATGCTATTGGACGGCGAGATCGTCGATGCGTCGAGCCTGCCGGGTTATGTTGCCTACGCAGGCGACGATCTTGTGGGGCTCGTCACGCTGATCAAGCGGGAAAGCGAATGGGAAATTCTCACGCTGGACTCGCTCAGCCGCTGGGGTGGCACCGGAACACTGCTGCTGAACGCGGTGGTCGATGAAGCAAAGGCATCCGGCATCAACCGGCTGACCGTCCGTACGTCCAACGACAACCTCGACGCCTTCCGCTTCTATCAACGGCGCGGCTTCCGTCTGGAGCGGATCGCGCAAGGTGTCATCGATGCCGAGCGCGAGAAGAAGCCGGAAATCCCGCTGCGTGGCGACTACGGTATCGAAATCCGCGACGAAGTCCTGTTTGCCCGCAGCCTTTGAGGTGCTGGCGACATCCCCTTTCTTTCCCACCTTTTCTGCATCGGTCTTGCCAACCCGAATACCTGTCCGAGCATCCTGTTATTGCCGGACGATCGCGCCGACGGCGTTGACCAAAAGTCTTGAGGCGGTCAGCGCGCTGAGGCCGTCGATATCGTTTGGCGGGTAGAATTCGACAAGGTCAAACCCAACGATCCTTGTGCGTCTGCCCAGACCCGCAATCAGATCGATCACCTGCGTGTAGGTGAGCCCGCCGGGCGTGCGCGCGGCAACGCCGGGCATGATGGCCGGGTCGAGGCCGTCACAGTCCAGCGTGACGACGCAGCGCGCGCCTTGTGGAATATGCTTCAACGCGGCCGAGATGCCTTCTGCGTGGACCTCGCGCGCTGTGACAAAGCGGCTACCATAGGTTTGTGCAGCCTCGATTTCGGTTTTGCCGGCGCTGCCGACGGCACGCAGGCCAACCTGAACGAGGCCCGCAACATGCGGCATCTCGCTGATGCGGCGCATCGGGCTGGAGTAGCCGTAGCGCTCGCCGTCGACCTCGTCGCGCCAGTCGATATGGGCATCTATCTGCAGCACCCACAGGGGCCCTTGATCAGCGAAGGCGGCGAGGAAGGGGATCGGCAGGGAATCATCACCGCCAAGCAGGATCGGAACGGCTGGCAGTGCCAGGATCGAGCGTGTTTGTGCCTCGATCCGTGCCCGGTTGCCTGCGTTGTCGTGCAGCCGGGTGTCGATATTGCCGATGTCGGTGCAGCAAACCGGCTGACCCTCGAAAAGCGGTCCGCCGAGATCGAAGTCCCAGTGGCCGACGAGGCCGGCATCTTCCTGACTGGCTGCGCGAATGGCATCGGCTGCTCCGGTGTATCCGCTGCTGTCCTTGCCAGGGTAAGTGCTGCCGTGTCCGGCACCGAAGATCACGGCACGTGGTGTCCGGTTTTCCGGAAGCTGTGCGGGAAAGTCGAGAAAAGGCACTCGGTCGGTCCTGTTCGGTTTCTTGCGGGCGGTATACTGCAGAAAGGCAAATTCCCAGGCGTTTGAGAACGCTTTCGATGCCTGACAGCATCGGCCTCAGCTTAATCGAAGACCGGGGTCTGCCAAAGTTCAAGGACAAAAACCGGCTCCCGCGTCAGCTCTTGCCGGATGGGGAGCGGAATTTGCATTGCGGCGCACAATAGTTATACTTGCTCATTCCCAAGTTCATTTTTCCTGAACGGAAAAATTTCGCACATTTGTGCTCAGAATTCCTGAGGAGGATAATTTATGCCCGTCGCCAGGTCCTTGGAAACGGCTGAGGAAATTTCAGATATTGCTTTCGGATTTATGGGCTCCAAGGCTCTTTTTTCTGCACTTCATGTAGATTTGTTTTCACTGCTTTCCGAAAAGACCTTGACGCCACAGCAAGTTGCTGAAGAAAGCGAGCTTGATCTTGATCGTGCCACAACACTGTTGACCGCGCTTACGAGCCTCGGGCTGGTGCGCCGGGAGGGAGCAGGCTTCACCAATTCGCCCGCAGCGGAGGCGTTTCTGGTGAAAGGACGGAAGTATGATTTCGGCGACTATCTGCGGTTTCAGATCGACAAGCAGATGTACCCCTTCATGACCCAGCTCAACGACGCCCTGACGGACAGTCTGGAAGACGACCAGGTTGCTTCCTACGAGACGTGGTTCAGCGACCCGGAAGAAGCACGGCTTTATTCCCGGTCCCAGCATGCAGGCTCGCTCGGGCCCGGGCGGGGACTTGCCAAGCTTGTGGATCTGTCCGCTGCCAAGCAGTTGCTGGACGTTGGCGGTGGCACCGGGGCCTTCTCGATTTCGCTTTGCAAGGCGTATCCGGGACTGCGATCAACCGTTCTGGATTTTCCGAATGTCGCCAAGGTAGGTGAAGAGTTCATTGCCGAAGAAGGCCTGCAGGACCGCATCCGCTACGCGCCGGGCAATGCCCTGAAGGACACCTGGCCGGACAGCGCGGACGCAGTGCTGATGTCCTATCTCTTTTCCGGCGTCCCGGGCACGGCCATTCCCGGGCTTGTGCGCAAGGCGTTCGAGGTTCTGACACCGGGCAGTGACTTCATGGTGCATGACTTCATGGTCGACGAAAACCGCGACGGGCCGAAGCTGGCGGCGCTCTGGCAGCTTCAGCACACCGCCTTCAACCCGGAAGCCCGTTCGATCACGAGTTCCTACGTTGCCGGCTTGATGGAAGCCGCCGGCTTCACAGATATCGCAGTTGAAGTGATGATCCCGGGCATGACGATGCTGGTGCACGGCCGCAAGCCGGAATAGCATCACGTGGCAAACTGCGGCAAATGGGCATGATGTCCGTTTGCCGCAGTGCCTGGAACAGGCAAACGGATTAGGGACAAACTCTACGTGTTTTTCCTAAGATCCGGAGAAGAGATGTCTGCTTCATCTGCCCCCAAGGAAGTCCTGGTGCTACGGCTGCTTCTGGCCGTGCCCATCTTGAACCTGTTTCTCAAGGAAGCGCTTTATGGCGCGGAAGATGCCAAATACTGGTTCATCGCCAATCTCGCGATGATCTGGGCGGTGTCGATCTATGCCTTCGGATACCCGGCGATCATCCTGCCGGCGCTGACCATGGTGCCGATGGCCTTCTTGTGGATCCTGGACGTCTGCCGCTGACGCACAGCTCGCATGCGAGGCATGGCAAGACAGGATCGCCAACCGCAAAGCGTGCTGCCGTCTTGAGGACGCAGCACGCTTTTGCGTTTTAACAGGGCCGACTGATTGTCCGGTTAGCGCTTGCGGCGTTCGACGAACACCGTGCCCTTGAAGGAGAACACCAGCGTGCCGTCCTGATTGAAGGCCTGCATGTCGGAATGAACCAGACCCCAGTCCGGGCGGGTCCGGCTTTCGGTCTTGCCGGTGACCACACGCCGGTAGCGCAGCGTGTCACCAACAAAGACCGGCCTGATCCACTTGAGATCCTCGAACCCGGGCGAGGGGCCGATATTGGCTGGTGTTTGCCCTGCTGCCAGCGCTTCTTCCTGAAGGGCCTTGTGCCTTGCGACCCAGAGCTTCATGAAAACCGCTGCCGTGTGCCAACCGGAAGCGCACAGGCGACCGAAATGGGTCTGCGCGGCGGCCTCCTCGCTGAGATGAAAAGCCTGCGGATCGTATTTTTCCGCAAAACGCACGATGTCTTCCCGGGTGAAGGTGTGTTCCCCAAGGTCAAGCGTGTCACCCACTTTAATATCTTCGAAAAAGGCACTCACCGGGCGACCTCCCGTCTTGCGAACAGGTTCGGGTTTTCCCAGACGAGCACTTCAATGCCCTTCTGGTTCTTGGCCGTCACGCGAATGTTGACAAGGCCAAGGTCCGGTTTCGACCGCAAGTCTCTCGTGTCGAGTATTTCGACCCGGGCCGTTAGGCAGTCACCTGGATGAACGGGACGCTTCCACTGCAGCTTGGTGATACCCGGCGAACCACGGCCGCTTGTTCTGGTCAGGAAATTTTCGGCAAGCAGGCGCATCACCATCGAACCTGTATGCCATCCGGAGGCGGCGAGCCCGCCGAGGATGGATGCCTTGCCGGCCTCTTCGTCGAGGTGGAAAGGCTGTGGATCGAACTCGGCAGCGAAATCGATGATTTCGTCCCTGCTGACGGTGAGGGAGCCCAGCTCGAAGACCTGACCAGGTTCGAAGTCTTCAAAATAAAGGAGATCGGTCATGAATTCCGGTGGTGTTGGCAGTCCGCGGAAACGCGATGGTCCGCGTTCCCGCCTTGAGATTGGAAGAAAAGATCAGTCGTAATAGATCTCGTTATCATCCATGTAGACGTTGCTGGCTTCGCAGATATCGATGTCGATCGGATCGTCGAGAACTTCGGTATCGTCGTCGGCCAGCCAGCCGACCTGGAAGGTCTGCGCGCAATTGCCGGTGTCGGCGGCGAACTCGGCTTTCGCGCTTTCACCCGGCGAAAGCGGCCCGGACAGCCAGTTGTCCGACCAGCCGTCGCCGTCATTGGTGTAGAAGCCGACGACGACGTTGTCTTCGGTGTTGTTGTAGATCTGGAAGTACCCTTGCGAGCCGGTTCCCTGTGCGACGGCTGCAGTCGCAGACGCCAGGAGGGCAAGGCCGAGAGTGGCAGATTTCAGTAGCTTCATGGCACGTTTCCCAGGTGGGCAGCCTTGCTGCCCGACAGTGTTGCGTTCAGAAGCTAGTCCCAGCCGTATCGGAAGTAAAACTAAATCCGCCAGCCTTCGTTCTTGCTTGGATCGCCGGTTATACGGTCACGTATTTGCGCCAGTTGTGCTCTTCTTGGAAGCCCAGAACCTCGCGGATCTTGCGGTTCGAAAACAGGGCCTCGTGCTCGCCGAGTTCCCGGCTCAGCGGCACGTCGGGGAAGAAGCGCTTGAGGATTTCCGCATTCGGAATATCGACGGAATTCGTGTCGTTGCCGGCGTTGAAGACCTGGTAGCCGAGCCCGTCCTTTTCGAGGCAGCGGTCGACGATCTGACCGAGGTCGCGCGCATCGATATAGCAGAAGATGTTCCTGCGGCGTTGCGCAGGATTGGCGAAGAAATCCGGGAACCGGTCGTATTCGTGCGGCTCGATGACATTGCCGATCCGCAGCGCATAGATATCGAAGCCGGACCGGCGCTGGAAGGCGCGGGCGGTCTGTTCGTTGACCACCTTGGAAAGCCCGTAACTGTCCATCGGGTCGACGTCATAATCTTCTTCGACGGGTAGCACCTTCGGATCGACCACGCCATCGGCGAAACAGACGCCGTAGGTGGTTTCCGAAGAGGCGATCACGATCTTGCGGATGCCGAGCTTCACGGCGGCTTCAATGACGTTGTATGTGCCGATCGTATTGACTTCGAAGGTTCTGTTGTCCGGATGAATGAGAATGCGCGGCACAGCCGCGAAATGGACCACCGCATCGAAAGTTGGCACCCCGTTGCCCGGTTCCAGTTCATCGAAATTGGCGTAGCTGGTCATGACGTTGAACATTTCACCCGATGAGGTGATGTCGGCGATGAGGTTGTCGACACCTGGATGATCAAGCGGTTTCAGGTCGACATTGACGACGCGATGTCCCTGCGCCAGCAGATAGGGAATGACGTGCCGTCCGGCCTTGCCGGAACCGCCGGTGAACAGAATGCGTTTCTGGGTGGTCATGGTTCAACTCCCCTGTTTTTGAGTTGCGTACATCATGGCCATTCCGACGCCGGAAGCCAGTGCCTGTTTTGTCTTTCTGGAAGAAAGACCTTGTTCTTCCGGAATGTGCCGGCGTGAGAGGGTGGAAGTCAGCAAGATTTATCAAAAAGCATGGTGCTAGGGTCCCATCAATCGAACAGGGCCAAGTCCATGACCAATCACGAAAAGCTCACACTCTCACCGCGAGACAACGGCTATGTCCGCCGTTTCACAAGGGTGATCGAATATATCTACGCCAACCTCGACGAGGATCCTGATCTGGCGACGCTTGCCGAGGTGGCAGCCCTTTCTCCCTCACACTGGCACAGGGTCTGGCAGTCGACCTATGGCGAATCCATCTTCGCGACGGTCAAGCGGCTGCGCCTTCATCGTGCCGCGGGAGACCTTGCCTATACGGACCTGGCCTTGCCCGTCGTCGCAAAACGGGCCGGTTACGGCAGCCTGGAGGCTTTTTCACGCAGCTTCAAACAGGCTTACGGCCAGACTCCCACCGCCTACCGCTCCTCCGTTTCCTCGCGCCGGGTTCAGCCGGCCAACGGCGGTGCACCACTTCCCAAACTGAAAGGACCAGCTCCAATGCATGACGTTTCCGTCAAAACCCTTCCGTCCGAAACCCTGGCCGTGCTGCCTCACCGAGGCGCGTACATGGAAATCGGCAAGGCGTTTGAGACACTTTTCGGCATTCTGGTGAGCCGTCAGCTGGTCGGTCGGATCGGTGCGATGAAGGCGCTCTATTATTCCGACCCGACCCATGTTGCCGAAGATGATCTGCAGTCGGCTGCCGGAGCGGTCATAAACGATAGCTTCCCGGTCGATGCTCCGCTCGAAAAGCGGGAAACACGTGCCGGTGACTACGCGGTGCTGCGTTACAAGGGACCCTACGCCGACATGAAATGGGCCTACGAGTGGCTTTACGGCGAGTGGCTGACGCAGTCCGGCCGTGAACCGGACGATGCGCCCTGTTTGGAAGTCTATCTCAACAACCCGCGCGACACGGCGCCGGCGGACCTTCTGACCGACATCTGCTTGCCTCTGAAGCCTGCTGCCTGAGCTCTGCTTCAGAGCGGCCAGAACAGCAGGATGGCCGGGATGCTGACGGCCAGGACGAGGACTTCGAGCGGCAGGCCCATGCGCCAGTAGTCGCCAAAGCGATAGCCGCCCGGGCCCATGATGATGGTGTTGTTCTTGTGGCCGATCGGCGTCAGGAACGCACAGGACGAAGCAACCGCCACCGCCATCAGGAACGGGTCGGAGTTCACCTGAAGGGAATTGGCGATCTGGACCGAGATGGGCGCTGCGATCAGGCAG
Organism: Labrenzia sp. PO1; assembly: GCF_012273635.1. Classification (NCBI taxonomy): domain Bacteria; kingdom Pseudomonadati; phylum Pseudomonadota; class Alphaproteobacteria; order Hyphomicrobiales; family Stappiaceae; genus Labrenzia; species Labrenzia sp. PO1. The sequence goes on along the minus strand of NZ_JAAXCR010000001.1, from coordinate 975,233 downwards.
GTGGCAACGTTGTTCAGGAAGTCGGAAAGGGTCATCGTCACCACCATCAGGATGGCGAGGGTGACCCATGCCGGAGCCGTCGAGGTGAGGGCGAGAATACTGTCGGCGATCAGCTGTGCGTTGCCTGCTTCCTCGAAAGCCTGTCCAAGGGGGATCAGCGAGCCGAGCAGCACGATCACTTTCCACTCCACGGACTGATAAACCTCCGATCCGCTGATCAGGCCGGCGGCGGCATAAAAAATCACACAGGCAGCCAGGGCAACCGGGAGATAGGCAAGGCCGGCAACGGCTGCTGCAATCGCAACGGCAAAGCCTGCGATGGCCAGCCAGGCCTTGTTGCGCTGCATGACGCCCGTCTTGCGTCCTTCCAGAGGCAGAACACCAAGCCAGGCGCAGGCGCTTTCCAGCCGCTCCGGAGTACCCAGCAGCAGAAGCACATCACCCGGGCGTATCTCTTCGTGGCGAACGCGTTTCTGAACGCGGCGACCCTGCCTGGAAATGCCGAGCAAGGTAACGCTGTGGCCGTAAAGAAGACGCATGTCGAAACTCGACCGGCCGATGATCCTGGCATTGTCCGGCGCGATTGCCTCGATCAGTGACAGGGCGTCGTTGTTCAGGCCGCCCTTGTGCTGTTCTGAGCCGGCGAATTCCAGCTTGGCGGCGCCCATGAAGGCCTCGATGGCCTTGGGGTCGCCTTCCACGAACAGGTAATCTCCGGACTTGATCGCCTCGCGGCGGGCAAACCCGCGTACACGCCGGCCATTGCGGATGAGGCCGATGATGGCGACATCCTTCTCGTCGGCAACCGGGTAAAGATCGCCGACAGTGAGCGGCTTTTCTTCCGAGATTTCCCCGACCTTCAGTTCGGCCGCATAAAGGCTTTCGGCAAAGCCCTCCTGTTTCGGCTTGTCCCGGAAATGGCGGGGCAGCAGGCGCCAGCCGAACAGGGCAACAAAGGCAATGCCTGTCACTGCGACCACGAGGCCGACAGGGGCAAAATCGAACATGGAAAAGGGCGCGCCAAAGGCATCCGAACGATACTGCGCAATCACGATGTTTGGCGGTGTTCCGATCAGGGTGATCATGCCGCCAAGGATCGTTGCGAAAGACAGGGGCATCAGGGAGAGGCCAGGCGAACGTTCCGCCTTCTTGGCTGCCTCCATATCGAGCGGCATGAGCAATGCCAGCGCGGCCACGTTATTGATGATTGCCGACAGGCTGGCGCCGACGATGGCCATGAGACCGATATGCCGCGACAGGCCTCTGGAAGCGGAAATCACCACGCCCGCAATCAGTTCCACGGCACCTGAGTTCATCAGCCCGCGCGAGACGATCAGCACGAGGGCAATGATCATGACGGCGGAATGGCCGAAGCCGGAGAAGATTTCCTCGGAAGGGACGAGACCCAGGAACGCACCCAGGATCAACGCGCCAAAGGCAATGAGATCGAAGCGGATACGGCCCCAGACCAGCAGTGCGAAGACAGTGCCGAAGAGGACGAACAGGGCAATCTGGTCAAAGGTCACGAACAGGCTCCGGCAAAGACTTCAAAATCCGGGTTCGACCTGAACATGGCCGACCCGCAATCTCAAGACCACTTAAAGGACTTGGTCCGTCTTCCTTTGCATTTCCGGCCGAACGGAGCTGGACAGCGCCGTTGTCGGAGAAACCGGGACCACAACTTCTAAACACGGATTGCCACCAAAAGGTTCCGCAGCTTTCAAGGGCGAGAGAAGGCCAATAAGACCAGGCCCGGAAAGCGGCTGCTTTCCGGGCCCTTGCAATGCGGCAATACCGGGGATCTCAACGCGAGCGCGCACACGCCCGCCCGGGCCTGTCAAATGACCCTGACGGTCAGCTCCGGCAAGCCGTCGATGGTCGCCAGCATGAGGTCGCCGCGCTGGACGGAGCCGACACCAGCGGGGGTTCCGGTCAGGATGACGTCGCCGGCACCAAGCTGGAACAGCTCGGACAGCTTGGCGATGATTTCCGGTATTTTCCAGATCAACTGGTTGAGGTCGCCTTCCTGGCGAAGCTCTCCGTTCACGCTGAGTGCAATCCGGCCCTGGTCGAGGAAGCCGCTGTCTGCCGCCGGCATGATCCGTCCGATAGGGGCAGAGCGTTCAAAAGCCTTGGCGGCTTCCCACGGGCGCCCCGCCTTCTTGGCCTCCGCCTGCAGGTCGCGGCGGGTCATGTCGAGGGCAACGGCGTAGCCGTAAACATGTTCAAGTGCACTGGCTGCCGGGATGCTGCGCTTGCCGGACTTCAGAACGACCGCGAGTTCGACCTCGTGATGCACGTCGCTGGACAGGGGCGGATAGGGAAATTCGCCGGAAGGATCGAGGTTGTCCGGGTTCTTCTGGAAGAAGAACGGTGCTTCCCTGTTCGGATCGTGGCCCATCTCCACGGCATGAGCGGCATAGTTTCGACCGACGCAATAGACCCGGCGGACTGGAAAACCCTTCTGGCTTTCGCTGACGGGCAGGATCGTGGGGAAGGGAGCCGGAATGACGGTCGACATCGCAGACACTTTCGAGAATTGACGAAAGCCTGCTTGTACCGGGTTCGGCAGCATCCTGTCGAGCTGGAGTTATGTTCGCCCCGGTAGAGCCAGCCTTTGCCGTGCGATTTGTTGGGCACACCAGAGGCGTTCAGACCGGAACGCAGGTGGTCCTGTTGCCCTGGACTACGTTGGAGCCGGCTCCGCTTCTTCGTCCTGGCCGATACTACCGTCCTCCGAAGGCATGAACCAGATGACCACGAAGGCCAGCAGGCCGGCAGCGATCATGTAGAACGCCGGCGCAAGCTGCAAGTGGGTCTTGTCGATCAGATAGGTGGCAAACAGCGGTGCCGTGCCGCCAAAGAGCGCCAGCGGGATGTTATATCCGATGGAATAGCCGGTCACGCGCACGGACACAGGGAACTGGCCGACCATGGCGGCCATGAGCGGGGCAAAGAAGGCGGTGAGAATAACGGCCATGCCGAGCTGGCCCAGAATGACCATGACCGGATCCGGATGATGCACCAGCCAGAACATCGGCAGGGCGAAGAGGGCGACACCGCCCGATCCGAACAGCAGTATGGTTCTTCGGTCGATCTTGTCGGCGAGATAGCCGACAATAGGCAACAGCAGCATGAAGACGACCATCACGCTGGTATTGATCGTCAGGGCCCGGCTTTCCGTGAACTTGACGTAGTCGACCAGGTAGGACGTGAGATAGACGAACGTCAGATAGAAGCCGACGCCGTTGAGGATGTTGCACGCTATCGTCCGCAGCAGGGCGGGCCGGTGGTTGCGCAGGACCTCGCCAACCGGAGCACTGACAGGATCATGCGAGGAGGGCGGTTGGTCCCTTTCTTCTGCCTTGGTGCCGCTGCGGATCATGAAACCGGTCAGGCCGACCAGCAGACCGAAGGCGAAGGGAATGCGCCATCCCCAACTTCCCAGATCGTCCGCCGGCAGGAGGCCGGTTGCCAGTGCCGCCACGCCGGAACCGAGCAGAATGCCGAATGTTGCCCCGACCAGGGCCCAGGAAACCGTGAAACACCGACGCTTGGGCGGGGCGATCTCGTAGAGGTAGACGGTTGAACCGGTGTATTCGCCGCCGACGGAAAGCCCCTGCAGTAACCGCAGCAGCGTCAGCAGCACAGGTGCGGCAATGCCAATCTGGTCGTAGGTCGGCAAGAAGGCGATCAGCGTCGTCGGAATGGCCATCAGGGCGACGGACAACAGAAGGGCCCGGCTGCGGCCGGTCTTGTCGGCAATATGGCCGAGCAGCAGACTGCCGATGGGACGCATGAGGAAGCCTGCCGCAAAGACACCGAAGGTGCTGATCAGGCTGACGGTCGGATCGTCACTCGGGAAAAACTGTTGCGCAAGGATGGGGGCAAGATAGCCGTAGACGGCGAAATCGTACCATTCCAGCGTGTTTCCCACCGTTCCCGCAATGATCTTGCGGATCCTGGTGTCGCTTCGTCCCGCCATATTGGCCCCTCCTGCAGGTCGAATTCCCGTTTGTCCGGGTAACCCTAGAGGGGATGTCTTTATCTTCCGTTTCCGTGCCGTCTGAGGAAGGCGGCTGACCGGGAGGTGGAAGCGGACGGGAAACGCGCAGGCGGCGCCTGGCTGCCTGCGCGGGATTTCGTCAGGTGTTGAATTTGAAGAGCAGGACGTCGCCGTCCTTGACGACATATTCCTTGCCTTCGTCGCGAGCCTTGCCCGCTTCCTTGGCTGCAGTTTCGCCGCCGAGGCCGACGTAATCGTCGTAGGCAATGGTCTGCGCGCGGATGAAGCCGCGTTCGAAATCCGTATGGATGACGCCGGCTGCGCCCGGGGCCTTGGTGCCTTCGGTGATGGTCCAGGCGCGGGTTTCCTTCGGGCCTGCCGTGAAATAGGTGATCAGGCCCAGCAGGCCGTAGCCCGCGCGGATCAGCCGGTCGAGGCCCGGCTCTTCAAGCCCGATGGTTTCCAAGAACTCTTCCTGTTCTTCCTTGTCGAGCTGGGAGATTTCCGCCTCGATGGCAGCGGAAATCACGACGGCGGCAGCGCCTTCTGCCTTCGCCTTTTCGGCGACCTTGGCGGAGAGGGCATTGCCTTCGCCTGCGGATGCCTCGTCGACGTTGCAGACGTAGAGAACCGGCTTTGCAGTCAGGAGGTTCAGACCCTTCAGGATCTTCTCTTCATCCGGACCGGACACTTCCAGAACGCGTGCCGGCTTGCCGTCCTGCAGCAGGGCCAGGGCGGCTTCCATGACGGGTAGCACAGCCTTGGCTTCCTTGTCGCCGCCGGAGGCCTTTTTCTTCAGCGGCGCAATGCGGCGCTCAAGGCTTTCCATGTCGGCGACCATGAGTTCGGTCTCGACCGTTTCGGCATCGGCGATCGGGTCGACAGTGCCTTCCACATGGGTGATGTCGTCGTCTTCAAAACAGCGCAGCACGTGTGCGATGGCGTCGACTTCGCGAATGTTGGCCAGGAACTGGTTGCCGAGGCCTTCGCCCTTGGAGGCGCCGCGCACGAGGCCGGCGATGTCGACAAAGGTGATGCGCGTCGGAATGACTTCCTTGGACCCTGCAACTTGACGGATCGCGTAGAGGCGCGGATCCGGAACGGCAACTTCGCCCGTATTCGGCTCGATGGTGCAGAACGGATAGTTGGCAGCCTGTGCAGCTGCCGTCTTGGTGAGCGCGTTGAAGAGTGTGGACTTGCCGACATTCGGCAGTCCGACAATGCCGCACTGGAAACCCATGGGAGTTCGCTTTCGGTTGGTCTTGAGACTTTGCAGCGCTAAATGCCCGAGCCGGGTCAAGAGGTCAAGGCTTTGGCGGACTGCGGGCGGGTGTTTGTCAAGAGCATGTCAGGATGAAGCGGCAAAAGGAAAGGCGTCCGGCGATGTGATCCGGCTGAAAGCTTCCCTCCGGTTGTTTATCGGTTATAGTCGTGTGGGTGTTTTGGGCGATTGTTTTGGGAATTGGGACGCGATGATTTTCAGTCGCAAGAAACACGGGTTTCTGTGTGCATTTTCCGGCAGCCTGTTTGCCACCCTGGCTGCCGTCACCACTTGTGCCACTGTCTTCTCGGCAAGTCCGGCATCGGCTCAAAGCTTCAATCCGCGTGATCTGACGGGCCTTCTGGGCGATGCGCCGATCGATCCTGCGCTGCTGGAAGGCGTCGGACAGGTAAATGTCACACGGGCCTATATCCCCGACGCGATCGACCTGTCGCCAATGATGCCACCACCCCTGCTGCAGACATACGGCAGCTGTGTTTCCTATGCCATCGGGTATGCCATGCGCGGCTATTACGCTGCGCTTGAAAACAACGTGGAACCCGGCAACCGCACCTTCACGCCAAGTCCGGCGTTTCTCCATTCGCAGATCCGCAACCGGCAGGAGGCGTGTGAAACCGCCGGAAGTCATGCGCTTCTGGCGATGGCCTATTTCAAGGGCAACGGCTCTCCCGACCAGGACGACATTCCGGACGCCGCCATGTGCTCGGAACGGGTGGAAACCGCAACGATGGCCCCCGACAGGTTCCGCATTCGAGACTTCCTGTTCGTGTTCGACAAGGGTCGCCAGCGCCGCAACGCGACGGACCGGGATCTGGATGCGATCAAGCAGCAGTTGGCGGCGGGGAACCCCGTGGCCACCGGGTTCCTGATGGTCGGCGTGGTGCCGTCCGCCCAGACGCCGGACGGGGTGACGCTGCAATATCTGAAATCGGGAGAGATCTACCAGGGATCGCTCGGGCGTCACAGCGGGGCCGCCGGAGGACACCAGATGGTGTTCGTCGGGTACGATGAACGGCGTCAGGCATTCCTCGTCCAGAACTCCTGGGGGCCATACTGGTCCGGAGACGGGTATGGCTGGATCAGCTACGAGGCAACGAAGGCCGACATGCACAACGCGTCGATCATGCGCACGTCCATCGTGCCGCCGCGTCCGGTTCCTGGGCTGACCAGAACCGACCGGGACAATGAGGTGGCCTTTGCGGGGGATAGCTGCAGCAGCCTTTACGTGAGCGAAGATACGCCGGACGGCATGCCGCTGCTCGCCGGTTTCGTGAGCACACAGGAAGCACTCCGGAAGCTGGAAGCGGAGTTTCCGCCCGAGCAGCTTCAGAAAATCGATGTCAGGCCCTGGCCCGTGTGTGAAGCCCTGAAGACTCTTGCCCGGCCACTGGCGGAACCTTCGCGACCGCGCATTCGGCTCCTGGGAGGCAGCGCGGATCTGCGCTACGGAGATTCGCTGGCCTTCGAGGTGACCGCACCGGATTTCGCCTCGTTTCTCTATATCGTCTATCTGCAGGCCGACGGCACTGTGGTGAACCTCTTTCCGCGTCGCGGTCCGGTGCGCCAGCAGGTGCAATTCGGCGACCGTTTCGTCTATGGCGATGGCCGGCAGGGGCGTCAGAAGTTCACCGTGCAGCCACCTGCCGGGTCGGAAGCCATTATCGTGATTGCAGCTCATAGCCCTGTCATCCAACTGGAAGAACTGGAAAACGGCGGATCCGGGCAATTCTCCATGCCTGTGAGCGCTGAAGGCGGCGCCGGGACCGCGGACGACAGATATTTCCTGACGGCATTGCGGGCAGGGATGGCGGACCGGCCGGACGAAATGAGCCTGCCACGTGAGATTTCTGCAGCCGTCCTTCATTTGACGATCCGGGAAGAGTGACACTCAAAGGTTTCGACATGCGCTTTCTTATCGAATTTGCGACCGCCCGCCTGGCATTGGCACCCGTTCTGGCGCTGCTGGTCCCCTTGATGCTGCCAGCCGGCGTCTCCGCTCAGTCCGTCACGCCGGATCAGATCATCAACGCGTTGTTGCCAGACGCCGGCGCGCCGAAATCCCGGTCCATGCGAAAGCAGGAACCGCACCCGTTTCGCGGGATCAGCATCGAGGGCCAGTTGCCGCCGGAAGTGGAGCTGCCGCGCATCAATCTGACGGTCAATTTCGAGTTCGATTCCGCCTCACTGACCAACGACGGCATTCTGACGTTGCAGGCGCTCGGACAGGCCTTGCAGGATCCACGGCTCAGGAACATGCGTTTCCAGATCGCCGGGCACACGGACCTGCGCGGCACGTCGGCCTATAATCTGGACCTGTCGAAACGAAGGGCCTTCATGGTCGCGGAGTTTCTGGCAGCGTTCTATACGATCCCCCGTGAACGGCTTGTGCCGGTGGGGTACGGCGAAAGCCGTCCTGTCGATCCGGGCGATCCGGCCAGCGGCCGCAACAGGCGTGTGGAGATCATCAACGTTCAGCCGCTGTCCTGACCGCCAAAGGCAGGCAGCCCGGTTGCGCTGGTGTTCTTGGAGGGACCGGCCTCAGTCGCCGCCGCCGAGAAGCTTCTTCAGCATGTCAGCCATTGGCCCAGACTTGGGCAAATTGACCGACTTGCCTTGCCGAGCCTGGCGAATATGGCTCTGGCCCTTGGGTTTGGCTGGTGCGGGGGTGCCCTGTCCGGGAGCAACGGCCTTGGCGGCTCCAGTCGTGCCATCCTTTGCCTTGTCGTCCTGGCTCTTGCCCTTGCGCTGTGCCTTTTCGGGCTCCAGGGCCAGGGTCAACTTGTTGGCAAACTGGCTGTCCTTGCCTTCGGCCAGCAATGCAGCCTGATCGGCGACTTCCATCAGGAGCGGCTCCAGCCAGTCCCGATCGGCCTTTGCGAAATCACCCAGCACGTAGTTCGACACCAGCTTCTTGTCGCCAGGATGACCGATGCCGAGGCGCAGCCGGCGGTAGCTTTCGCCGATATGCGCCGTGATTGATCTCAGGCCGTTGTGACCGCCGTGGCCGCCGCCGATCTTCATGCGGAATTTCGCGGGCGGCAGGTCGAGTTCGTCGTAGATGACGACAATGTCTGCCGGTTCGATCTTGTAGAACCGCATGGCTTCGCCGACAGAGCGGCCGGATTCGTTCATGTAGGTGCTGGGTTTCAGCAGCAGGACCTTTTCCGAGCCGAGGCGGCCTTCGGAAACCTGACCTTGAAAACGGGCTTTCCAGGGCTGGAAGCCGGAGTGGCGGCGATGGATCTCATCAACGGCCATGAAACCGATATTGTGCCGATTGCCTTCGTATTTGGCGCCCGGATTGCCCAGGCCGACGATCAATTTCATGGTGTGCCTTTCAAGGTAGAGCGTGCTGCATTTAGCGCAATGCAGACCGGCTGGCTAATCCTGAAACAAAAAAGCAGCCGATGGCGGCTGCTCTGCAAGTTTTCCCGCAAGGGGAAGGGAGGCGGAGACCGCCTCCCGATTTTTTAAAGCAAGGCTGCAGCTTATTCAGCTTCGCCTTCACCTTCTTCTGCTTCAGCTTCGTCGTCGGTCTCTTTCATACCGGCCGGAGCAGCGATCGTGGCGATGGTGAAATCGCGATCGGTGATGGTCGGCTGGCAGCCTTCCGGCAGCTTAACTGCGGAAATGTGCAGGCTGTCGCCCGGCTGTGCCTTGGCCAGGTCGATTTCGAGAGCTTCCGGAATGTTGTCGGCCGGAACGGTCATTTCGACGGTGTGGCGAACAATGTTCAGGACGCCGCCCTTCTTGATGCCCGGGCAGGTTTCTTCGTTCAGGAAGTGAACCGGAACTTCAACCGTCAGCGTGGAGCCCTTGGCAACGCGCAGGAAGTCGACGTGCATGACGTCGTCGCGTACCGGGTGCAGCTGGAAATCCTTGGCAATAACCTGATGCTTTTCGCCGTCCACATCAATGATACCGATGTGTGTAAGGAAACCACCCTTGTGCAGGGTAATGGTGGTTTCTTTCACCGGAATGGTGATCGGCAGTGCCTGTTTCTTGTCGCCGTAGATCACGGCAGGGAGAAGGCCTTCGCGACGCAGTGCCCGTGCGGCCCCCTTGCCCACCCGGTCCCGTGCCGACGCCTTCAGCTCATAGCTGGCAGCCATGGCAAAACTCCTTCGAGTGTATAGGTAACGGACCGGCGAACCACCGTGCCAGAAGACTCATGTTGTCCGGGATCGGTCCAGAAGCGCCTCCTCCAGGGGTGCAGGCGCGAGCGCGGATATACCCAAAGCGCAAGGAAAGTGCAAGTCCGCAGTCGCTCGTTTGTCGCAGGGAACTGCGGAAATTTCAAGCTGGTCACCCGCAAACCGGTCTGTAACAGAGATTTGCTGAACCTTCCGGTTGACCGATTGGCTCGTCCGGAAGAGGCTGCGGTCCTCTGTGCGGGTATATCTCCCGCTGTCCGAAATCGTTTTCCTGACCTTCCCTGTCTGAAAGAATCGACCCCATGGCCATCGATGAAGACCTCAACGACCGTTTGCGCGAGGCGCTTGGAAACAGGGCAGGCATCAGCGAAAAAAGGATGATGGGCGCGATGTGCTTTCTGCTGCATGGCCACATGATCGCGGGTGCCGACCGCACCAGGGAGGGCGAACGACGTTTCATCTTCCGTCTTGGCAAGTCCAGCCATGCTGCCGGGCTGGCACTGCCGGGTGCTGAACCGATCGTTCAGGGCGGGCGCACTTTGAGTGGCATGTTCTTCGTCGGTGAGGACGATTGCACCGACGAAGTTCTGCAAAACTGGCTGGATCTTGCCATCGCCAATGCTTTGACACTGCCACCGAAAGGTGCCTGACCTATCCGTTGAGCCTTTTCGATGTGTCTTCCTGAAAGGCCGGATCGGCTTTTTTGGCGAAGGAGACACGCCAGGGTTCAGCCAGCTCTTCAAGTTCTGACAGGGCCTTTGCCACCGCCGGATCCAGCCGAGGGTTGAACCGGGCGTGGATCACCTCGCGCAGGTTCCAGTCCGGGCAGGGGCGTTCAACGACGGTCAACTCGTCGCCTGCCTGAAACGACCCTTCCTGCAGCACCCGGAAATACCAGCCGGTTCGGCCTGTCTTCTGGAAATGAGCTGCCTGCAGAGGGTTGTCTGTGTGCATGTTCAGCTTCCAGCAGGGCTGCCGGCCCTGGGAAATCTGCATGCGGACCGTACCCGCCGACAGGATGTCGCCGATGCACAGGTCTTCCTCGGTAAAGCCTTCTGAAGCGATGTTCTCGCCGAAACCGCCTGGCTGATAGATTTCCGCCTTTTCCGGAAAGGCGTCCCGCCAGTGGGCATAATGCTCCGAAGGATAGATATGCAGTGCCTTTTCCGGTCCGCCATGTACGGAAAGATCCGCCTGACGGTCGGTGGTGATGCCGGTGGAGCTGACCGGGAGGATGCCATCTGCGCGGGTCTTGCGGATGGCAGACGGCTCCTTGCCCTCCCAACGGTGTTCTGGTTCTCCGGTGAAGAGGGAGACGATGCGGGCATTGGCGGTCATGGCTGATGGCTTTCGGCTGGTGTGTGTTCGTGGCAGAGCTGTGCGGCATCGACAGGCGAGAGCGGCACGTTGAGCAGCTTGCAATAGCCCCCCGTTTCCCTTGCCTCGTGATGGCAGCAGGTGCTGCAGAGACCGAACGAGCGGCCACCCCGCTGGTGCAGCATCGTCAGGACAAGTGCTTTCAGGGACGAGGCCAGCGACGCGGCGACGTCCGGCGGCAAGGCGTCGATGACATTCTCCAGAGACGAAGGGTCCTGCAACAGGTCCCGGCCCGCCCGGGTGACGTCATAACGAATGCTGCGCTTGTCTTCGTCCGAACGCGTTTCGGCAATCAGCTCCTTGCGGGAAAGCGCCTTGAGGGTTTGCGAAGCTGTGCCGCGTGTCGTTGCCAGAAAATCGGCCACGTGCGAGGGCGCGCGTGAAAAGCGGTTTGCCCGGGCAAGATAGTTGAGGGCAGCAAATTGTGACGGGTTCAAAGGCCCGTTCCATTCCTCGGCAGCGGCAAGACGCGTCAACCGGTCGATCAGGTCGCGAATGGTCTGTGTATCGGTTGGAGCAAACATGCTCTCTATGTAGCGAGTCGAAATTAAACTTGCAATAGTTTCGACTCGCTACTAATAAGGCTGCATCCTCAATCAAGGAGAAAGCCGATGTACAAATCCATTTCCCTAGCCGTTCTGATTGCCGGAGTGTCGGCAATTGCCCTGCCGACTGTGGCATTTGCAGGCGGCAGTCATGCGCTCCACCAGACGGGAGCAATCCTGTCGCCGGAAAACCAGGAGATTGACCCGAACTACGACATCCTGGCCGCCCATGTGCACCGCAAGGGGCGTGTCGTAACCTTCCACATGACACTGAAGGGAACGGCCGGTGCGAGCGTGCCGGAGGCAAACGGTGCGCTCGCAGGGGCGCCGGTGCAGTCCTATGTCTGGCCAACGTCACTGAAACCGGAAACGGTCGGGTTTGAAGGGGGGAGCGGCATCCTTGCGCTGGTGGCTACCAGCCATCCGGATTTCGACGACACACCGCTTTTTGATGAAGACGGCGACGGCGACCTTCTGAACGACGGTGCGAAATGGCACTCGCACTGGGTGGTGCTGACACCGAACGAGGCCTGCGGTGCCGGCGCACTCTCCGTGCAGGATATTCCCGCTGACACCAACCCGAAGATGCCGGCCACCTGGCCGGGCCTGCCGATCTACATCGACAGCCCTGGATTTTCACCCGTGTTGGAGGCAGAGGAAATTACCCTCAACGTGGCCTTTGCCGATGAAAGCACTGTTGAGACCCTGTCGTATGACGGCGTCACGTCGGCCCTGCGGGTGAACCAGAACGTCCACGCCCCACTGCTGTGCGTCGTCGACGTCTTCGACGTTGCCTCCGGCGATCTCAGCCTGCCGGGAAAAATGACCGGGAACTGAGCCGCATCAGCACCAACCACTCACCGCGTCATTGCCGGGCTTGTCCCGGCAATCCATGCCATGACCGGGCTGGGTTCCAAGGTCGTATCTGGGGCAGGGAAACGGCGTGGATGCCATGGTCGAGCCATGGCATGACGGGGAAGGGGGCTCTGAAGGACAGCGTCCGAAGCTGGAAAGACCGTTAGCCCTCGTGCGGAGCGTAGGAGGCCGGGTCGACCTGGGCCGGACGTCCGGGGAGGGTGAGTTGCGCCTGCCGGGCCGGGGTTGTTGCGATCACCTTGCCGGACTTGACGACCGCAAGGCGCGTTGCCTTCAGGCGAATGGCCTCGATCGTGTCTCGGGCCTGTAGCAGCACGAAGTCCGCCTTGCAGCCTTTGTCCAGACCGTACCCGTCCAGGTTCATCGCCTTGGCCGGATGCGCGGTGACGCAGTCGTAGCAGTAACGGATGGCGTCGCGGCTGGTCATCTGGGCAACGTGAAGCCCCATGGACGCGACCTCCAGCATGTCGCCGGAGCCCATTGAGTACCAGGGGTCCATCACACAGTCGTGGCCGAAGGCGACATTGATGCCGTAGGACCGCATCTCCGGAACACGGGTCTGGCCGCGGCGCTTTGGATACGTGTCGTGCCGACCCTGCAGCGTGATGTTGATCAGCGGGTTCGCAATGGCATGCACTTCCGCTTCGGCGATCAGGGGCAACAGTTTGGAGACGTAGTAATTGTCCATGGAATGCATGGACGTCAGATGCGATCCGGCAACGCGGCCCTGCAGCCCGAGGCGCTGGGTCTGATAGGCGAGCGTCTCGATATGGCGCGACATCGGATCGTCGGTCTCGTCGCAGTGCATGTCGACCATCAGACCGCGTTCTGCCGCGATTTCGCACAGCCGCGCGACCGATCGGGCACCGTCGTCCATGGTGCGCTCGAAATGCGGAATGCCGCCGACGATGTCGACGCCCATGTCGAGTGCCGTCAGAAGGTTCTTCTCGGCGGTGGCAGAGCGGTAGAGCCCGTCCTGGGGGAAGGCGACCAGTTGCAGGTCGATGTAGTCCTTCACCTTCTCTCGCACTTCCAGCAGGCCTTTGACGCCGGTCAGCCTGTCGTCGCACACATCCACATGGGTGCGGATTGCCAGCAGTCCCTGCGAGACGGCCAGATCGCAATATCTCAGGGCCCGCTCAACAACGGCATCGACGGTCAGGATCTCCTTCAGTTCTCCCCAAAGCGCGATGCCTTCCAGCAGCGTGCCGCTGCGGTTCATGCGCGGCAGGCCGAGCGACAGCGTCGCATCCATGTGGAAGTGGCTGTCAACAAACGGCGGCGACACGAGGTGTCCACCAGCATCGATCACCTGGCCGGCGTCCGCCGTGATCCCGGTTTCCACAGCCTCGATACGGCCGTTCCGGCAGGCAATGTCGATGCCGTGGCGGCCGTCGGGCAGGTTGGCGTTCTTGACGAGGAGATCGAAACTCATGGGACTGTCTCAGCGTTGACCACGGAAGTAGGGCACAAGAAGGGCCCTTGGATAGTCTGCCCGGCGGGCAACGACAATCAGCGCGGCGATGGAAAGCAGATACGGCATCATCAGGAACACCTGGCCGGGAATGAAACTGCCGACCTCGGTCTGAAGACGGACCTGGAAGGCATCAAAAGCCCCGAAGAGTAGAGCGCCGATCAGGGCCTTGCCGGGTCGCCAGGAGGCGAACACCGTCAGGGCGATGCAGATCCAGCCACGGCCGTTGACCATGCCGAAGAAAAACGCGTCGAAGGCCGACATGGTCAGGAAGGCGCCGCCAAGCGCCATGATCGCGGAGCCCGCAACCACCGTACCGATGCGGATCGCATAGACCGAGAGGCCTTGCGATTCCACGGCAGCCGGATTGTCGCCGACCGCCTGAATGGCCAGGCCAAGCGGGGTTCGGTAGAGCACATAGGCCGTGACCGCGACCAACAGCAGGGCGAGGAAGGTCAGGGGCGTCTGCTGGAACAGGGCTGGCCCGAGGAACGGCAGGTCACTCAGGCCCGGAATGTCGAGGGGCTTGAAAGCCTCGATCCGGGGCGGTGACGAGACGTCCGGCAGGGCCGTCCGGTAGATGAAATAACTGAGCGAAGTGGCAAACAGCGTCACGCCAATGCCCGAGACGTGCTGAGAGAGCCCGAGAGGCACGGTCAGAATGGCGTGGATCAGTCCGAAGAAGGCGCCGGCCATCGCCGCGACCAGAACGCCGCCCCACAGGCCTGCGCCGAGCCAGACCGCCATCCAGCCGGCCATGGCACCGGCGGTGAAGATGCCTTCGATGCCGAGGTTGAGGACACCGGCACGTTCGCAAACAAGCGCTCCGATAACACCGAAGATCAGCGGGGTCGCGATGCGGAGCGCGGCCGCCCAGAAGTTGGCGGAGATGAGAATGTCGAGGATCTCGGTCATTCTGCCGCCTCCGGGTTTGCCTGGCTGCCGACAAAACGGATCTTGAAGCGCAGGAACAGACCGGAGACCAGAACGCACAACAGCGCCATGGCGACGATCAGGTCTGCCAGATAGTTGGAGACACCAGTGGCACGGGACATGGAATCGGCCCCTACAAAGATGCTCGCGATGAAAAGAGCCGCCAGAACGACACCGGCCGGGGAAAGCCCGGCAAGCATGGCGACAACGATGCCGGAATAGCCGAAACCGGGTGATAGGTCAGCGGTCAGATAGCCTTTCAAACCGGCAACTTCACCAACGCCAGCAAGCCCTGCCAGCGCGCCGGACAGAAGACCGACGCGAATGAAGGTTGCGGTGACCGGAATGCCGGCGTGGCGGGCGGCGGCCGCGTTCTCGCCAACCGCGCGGATTTCGAAACCCCAGACGGTGCGTTTCAAGAGGAAATAGACGCCGAGCGACGAAACGAGGGCGATGACAAGACCCCAGTGAATACGCATCCGGTCCATCAGCTTGGGCAAGGCCGCTTCATCGAGGATGGGTTCTGACTGTGGCCAGCCCATGCCCATGGGGTCCTTCATCGGGCCTTCCAGCATCATCTGCACGAAAAGCAGGATGATGAAGTTCAGCAGCAAGGTGGTGACGACTTCATCGACGCCAAGCCGGGTTTTCAAAAGGGTTGGACCAAGCATGACCAGCCCGCCGGCGAGCGCACCGGCAACGATCACCATGGGAATGAGAAGGTAGGGCGGTGCGGAAATGACGCCGGTGCCGACGGCAACCGCCGCAAGGGCGCCGGCATAAAGCTGGCCTTCCGCGCCGATGTTCCAGAGCTTGGCCCGGAAGGCGACGGCTGCCGCCAGGCCGGTGAGGATCAGCGGTGTCGCTCTTGTCAGCATTTCGGTGAAGGCAAAGAGTGAGCCGAAGGCGCCCTTGGCCATGAGGCTGTAGGCCTCGAACACCGACAAGCCGGCAAAGGCCATGGGGATGGCGGCAAGCACCAGGGCGGCAACAGCCGCGGCAATCGATACGCCCAGCATACGGGAAACGGAGGAGGGGCCACGCGGTTCGAAGCGGATCATGCTGCGTCCTCCGCATTGTGTCCGGCCATCCTGAGGCCGAGAGAGCCGCGATCCAGCGTCTCGCTGGGTTCAGCTTCGGACAGATGCCCGCGGTGGATCACGGCGATCCTGTCGGAAAGGCGCATGAGTTCGTCGAGATCCTCCGAGATCAGGATGACACCGGCCCCGCGGTCGCGAGCCGCCAGCAGGCGCTTGTGAACATCGGACGTGGCACCGACATCCAGCCCGCGCGACGGCTGGGCAGCCAGCACCACCTTTGGAACAGTTTCAAGGGTTCTGGCCAGTACGATCTTCTGGATATTGCCACCCGACAGTAGCCGCGCCGGGCTGTCCTCACTCTGGCAACGGATATCGTAGGCCTTGATCAGGTTGCGCGCCCGCTCCCGCATGGCGGAGAACCGCAGCAGACCGAGGCGCTGGTTTTCCGGTTTGCGGATGGCTTCGATGGCAAGGTTTTCCGAAACGCTCATAGCTCCGACAATGCCGTCGTGGTGACGATCTTCGGGAATGCGGGCAAGGCCGTTGTCGATCATGGTTCGGGCACTTGCGTGGCCGATCACCGTGCCTTCCAGCGTCATGGATCCATGGGTGAGCGGTTCCAGACCGGAAATGACCCGTGCAAGCGTCGTCTGGCCGTTACCCGAAACCCCTGCAATGCCAAGGATTTCACCGGATTTCAGTGTGAGGTCGACCGCGTGCAAGGCATCGCGGCCATGTCCGGCGGAGGCCTTGTTCAAGACGAAAAGCGGTGCGCCCGGTGTGCCGGGGGACCGCATTGTCTCGACAATGGCATGGCCGACCATCAACTCGGCCAGCTTGCGCCGGTCGCATTCCGCTGTCGGCAGGTCGGCCACCTTGCGGCCACCGCGCAACACGGCGACCCGGTGCGAAGAGGCAAGGACTTCCGCCAGCTTGTGCGAGATGAAGATGATGCCGAGCCCGTCGTCGGCCAGCTTTTTCAAGGTCGCGAACAGAGTGTCGGATTCCTGGGGTGTCAGCACAGCGGTCGGTTCGTCCAGAACCAGCACGCGGGCATCGCGGTAGAGCGCCTTCAGGATTTCCACCCGCTGTTTTTCGCCGACGGAAAGCTGGGAAATGCGAGCGTCGAGGGAAACCGTCAGGCCGGAGCGGGCCATCAGCTCTTCCAGTTTGCGGCGGGCAGGCGCCCGGGAAGAGGAAAGCGCGGCAAGCCGTTCCGTGCCCAGAAGGATATTGTCGAGCGCGCTCAGGTTTTCGGCAAGGGTGAAGTGCTGGTGCACCATGCCGATACCGGCCTGGAGCGCGGCATGCGGCGAGCCTGGTTCCAGTTCGCTCAAGCCGGAGCCGTCCGGCGAAACCATGACCCGGCCTTCGTCGGCCACGTAGTGCCCGAAAAGGATGTTCATCAAGGTGGTCTTGCCGGCGCCGTTCTCGCCGAGAAGGGCAAGGATCTCGCCCTGTTTCAAATCGAGCGATACGTCGCCATTGGCCGTCAGAGCGCCGAAGCGCTTGGTGATGCCGTCCAATCGCAGCACGACACCAGCGTCCTGTGCCGGACCTGCCATATGTTCCCCCCGGGAAAAGAATGAGTGCCGCGCTTGAACCCCGCGGCCGGGAATCGCCGGCGGTCATTGTGACCGCCGGACGTGGCAGGCGAAAGCCTACATGGTGGATTTCGGTTCGCTGTCGTTCACATTGACGCGGAACAGGCCGTCGAGGATTTCCTGCTCCTTGGCCTTTGCCGCGGAAACCGCGTCGGCAGGAGCAAGGCTTTCGTCCACAACGAAGCTGCCGCCGCCGTAGGACATGAAGCTGTAGGGGCCGAAATCGGCAGGTTCAAAGGTGTCGCTGGCAACGAGGCCGATCGCCTTGTCGATGGTCGGTTCCATGTGCCACAGCGCGGAGGACAGGATGGTGCCCGGATAGTCGCTTGCCGTGTCGATCACGTTGCCGATCGCCAGAATGCCCTTTTCCTTGGCCGCATCGGAAACGCCGAAGCGCTCTGCGTAGAGAATGTCCGCACCCTTGTCGATCATCGCGAAGGCAGCTTCCTTGGCCTTGGGCGGGTCGTACCAGGAGTTGATGAAGGTTACGAGGAACTTCACGTCCGGGTTCACGGAGGTTGCGCCTTCCATGAAGGCGTTCATCAGGCGGTTCACTTCCGGAATGGCGTAGCCGCCGACCATGCCGATGACATTCGACTTGGTGGTGGCGCCGGCGATCATGCCGGAGAGATAGCTCGGCTCATGGATCCAGTTGTCGAAGACGGCAAAGTTCGGCTGAGCCGGTCCGAAGGACGACCCCATCAGGAAGGCCGTGTCCGGATATTCCGCAGCCACCTTGCGGGCGGCGCGCTCGACGGCGAATGCTTCGCCAACCACCAGATCCATGCCCTGTTCGGCGTATTCACGCATGACGCGCTCATAGTCGGTGTTGGCAACGTTTTCGGAGAAGGTGTAGGTGATTTCGCCGCGTTCCTGGGCGGCTTTCAGCGCCTTGTCGATGCGGCTGACCCACTGCTGTTCGACCGGAACGGTGTAGATCGCTGCGACCTTGACCGGGTCGGCGGCATTGGCGGAAGGAATGGACAGTCCTGCCGATACTGTAACAGCCAGAGCGGCCGTCAACATGGCCCTGCGGGCCCTGGAAAATGGTTTGGAAGTGAGCATCTGAAATCCCCTGGAAAAGACCTTGTGCAGACTTAGATGACCACAAAATATGCGTGCTCACAAGCTGGGCAGGAGCTTCGGCGGCAAATTTTTTGAACAATTGGGAAAATTTGTGAAGCTCGGCGCGGACTGGTTGTGAGGGGTGGAAACTACCCGTCCGGTGTCGACGTGAATGCGGCCCGAAGGAGCGGTTACAAGGTCCCGGCTGCAAAACCTGTGGGGCCGGCTTCCGGCTCCGATTCCCTCCCTCCGGCTCCGGCGTGGCCACAACTTTACGGCAGCGAGCAATACGGCAATCGCGGAAAAGGCAAGTCTCGCAGAAAAATGTGGGCTGAACGCAAAAACGCCCGGCACGGGCCGGGCGTCTTGAGCAGTCGACGTTTCGGCGATCAGCTGAAGAGGCTGGAAACCGATTTTTCCAGTGCCGTGCGGTTGATTGCTTCGCCGATCAGCGGGGCAATCGAGATTGCACGGATGTTGGCTGCAGCCGTGATGGCGGCAGTCGGTTCGATGGAGTTGGTGATGACCAGCTCCTTCAGCTTGGAAGAGGTCACGCGGGCAACGGCACCGCCGGACAGAACGCCGTGAGTGATATAGGCCGTTACCGACTGTGCGCCCTTGGACAACAGGGCTTCGGCAGCGTTGCAGAGCGTGCCGCCACTGTCGACGATGTCATCGACCAGGATGCAGTCATAGCCTTTGACATCACCGATGATGTTCATGACTTCCGATTCTCCGGGCTTGTCGCGACGCTTGTCGACGATGGAGAGCGGAGCTTCGATGCGCTTGGCAAGTGCACGGGCGCGCACCACGCCGCCGACATCCGGAGACACGACCATGACATTGTCGGTCGCGTAGCGTTCCTTGATGTCGCGCGTCATGACGGGCGCTGCGAACAGGTTGTCTGTCGGGATATCGAAAAAACCCTGGATCTGACCGGCGTGGAGATCCAGGGTTAGAATGCGGTCGGCACCGGCTTCGGTAATGAGATTGGCCACCAGCTTTGCCGAGATCGGGGTTCGGCCGGAGGCGCGGCGATCTTGCCGGGCGTAGCCGAAATACGGAATGACCGCGGTAATGCGGCGGGCAGAGGACCGGCGGAGCGCATCGATGATGATGAGCAGCTCCATAAGGTGGTCGTTTGCCGGGTAGCTGGTCGGCTGGACGACGAATACATCTTCGCCGCGTACGTTTTCCTGGATTTCTACGAAGATTTCCTGGTCGGCAAACCGCCGGACCTGGCATTTGGCGAGAGGGGCATCCAGGTATTTGGATATTTCCTCAGCCAGGGCTCGGTTGGAATTGCCCGCGACGATCTTCATGAGCCGCAAGTCCTTCTGGTGCGACGGCGGTTTTGCAGACAGGTTGTGCCTTGCAAACACGCGGAAAGGCCTAGGTCTTAAGTCATGTGCCGGGTGCCGGGAGCCTCGCTCGGAAACCCTCGGCAGGCGGCGGCGTTGTAACAACCAAGCAACCGGACCACAACAGGCGTTCGTGCCTGACGCCCGCTTTTTTTTATTTTTTGTGACGCCACGCCGGAATTACCCGGCAAAGCAATTCATTATCGGTTGAGCCAGGCCTTGATTTCCACCATCGAGCGATTGGCAATGCGCGACAGCGTCCCGGAGCTGACAGCCTGCCATGGGTCGCCCGAGGCTCCGCCGGTATCTTCCGTTCCGGAGATTCGCTTCACGCGGCGACCAGAGCTGTCGACGATGTCGAAAACGTAGAAGACCGTGCCGTTGGAAGGCTGCCCGGTGGCCGACAGATAGCCATTGACCCGGTAGGTGGCGGCCGCGCCGATGCGGCGCACCAGCGTGATGCCCTGTTTGCGGGCTTCGGAGCCGATCATTTCGGACAGCTCGTCGGCAATGTTGCCCGGTGCACCGGTAAACGGCTCGAACGCGAAGGTGATGCCTTCTTCCGGGTCGACCTGACCGGCGATCGTCGGCGCGGTGACAGTGGTCGAGATCGGAGTAGGGGGCTGTGGAGCAGCCTGACAGGCTGCAAGCCCTGCTCCAAGCAGTAGAACCGCCAACAGGCGCCGGGAAGAAATGGATTGTTGGGTGGTCTTGTCTGTCATGGAGACGCTTGGCTCTCGCGGTCGATATCGTCGTGGCAGCGGCCCTGCCGGAAACGCGAAACGCGAACCGGGCCGCAAGGTTGAAACTGGTTTAGCCTGACTTGACCGGCAGGTCGAGAGGCAGCTTGGACAAGCACTCTGGCGTTCCGGTCGTGGTCAGATAGGTCTGGCCGAGCGTCATGGCGGTTCCGGAGTTGGAATCCATCAGGATCATATGCATGAAGATGACCATGTCGGGCTTTACCTCGGCCGGATTGGCCCGGTACGCCATCGGCATGTCCATCCAGCTTGGTGTGAACCTGGCACCCAGGGAATAACCGCAGGCGTTCAGCCGGTGCGGCATCAGGCCATGAGCGTCCACCCGTTCCGCATGAGCGTCGAAAACATCGCCGAATGTCTTGCCGGGAACGAGCTGTGTTTCAACGGCGGCCAGTGCTTCGCGTGCGGCGGTGTACATCTCCAGATGCCGGTCCGTCGGCGTGCCGATCACCACCGTGCGCATCAGTGCGGCATGGTAGTGGCGGTAGGCGCCTGCCCATTCCAGTGTCAGCTGGTCCTGTTCGGACAGGTTCCGGCGACCTGCCTTGTAACGGCACAGGAGAGCGTCGCGGTCGGAGCCGATGATGAACTCGTTGCCGGGGTAATCGCCGCCACCTTCAAAAATGGCTCCCTGCATCGCAGCCAGGATGCGGCCTTCGTCGGCTCCGGGGTGGATTTCATCCATTGCCGCATAAAAGGCCTTGTCCGCAAGCTCCGCGGCCTTGCGCACATAAACGATTTCCTCGGCGCTTTTCACCGCACGAAGGTCGGGGATCAGGGGCGAGGCATCGCTGACATCGGCGAAACTGGTAAGTTCCTCGTTCAGCTTCAGCGCTATTTTGCCGGTCATGCCCTGTGTGTCGTATTCAACGCCCAGCTTGCAGCCGAGCAGGTCCATGTCGAACAGCAGTTCCTTCAGTTGCAGCACCGGGCTGGCGGAGCCGCGGTCGATCCAGATGCGGATGTCCTCGATGTTCGAGGTGTGCTTGGCCTGGCGTTCGTCGGCAGATCGGGTGAGGAGTACCCGGCGTCCTTCCTTCGTCACCACGAGGCACTGGAAGAAGCAGAAACCGAAGGTGTCGTAGCCGGTCAGCCAGTACATGCTCTCCTGGGCGAAGAGCAGCATGGCATCCAGCTTCTGCGCCTCCATGGCGGCTTTCAGCTTGTCAAAGCGGCTTTCAAACTCGGCATCGGAAAAATGAAGTGCCATGGTTGGTCCTCACAAAAGTGCAATCGCGCTGATCTGGCGGCCGTAGTCCGGTTCCTTGCGATGGGTCGTCCGGCGATAGGAGAAGAAGCGGTCTTCATCGGCATAGGTGCACAGTGCCAGGTCGGCAACGGCCCCCAGTCCAAGAGCCTGAAGCTTGTCCGTAATGAAGGCGGGCAGGTCGAACATGAAGTGCTCTGCCCGTTCCGAAGGCTTGAAGTAGCGGGTGTTGTCCGGGTGCTCCTGAAGGAAACGTTCCTTGAATTCGGGGCCGACCTCATAGGCGCCCTGCGAAATCGTCGGACCCAGCACCGCCGTGATGTTGGTTCTGGTCGCGCCGAGAGCCTCCATGGCGGCAACCGTATTCTGCAAGATGCCGGTAACGGCGCCTTTCCAGCCTGAATGGGCAGCGCCGATGACACCCGCCTTGGTATCCGCAAACAGAAGCGGGCCGCAATCGGCCGTCGCGATGCCGATGGCAAGGCCCGGTGTGGCCGTGACCAGGGCATCGGCTTTGCGGTCTGCATCCTGTGCGAACGGTGCGCTGACAGTGATCACGTCGGCGGAGTGGATCTGATAGGGGGACACCAGGCGATCGGCACCGATGCCGAGCTGGCCGGCAACCCGGTCGCGGTTTTCAAGAACGCTGCTGCGCTCATCGTCAGAACCGAGACCGATATTGAGGCTGGTATAAATGCCGCCGGAAACGCCGCCCTGGCGGGTGAAGAAGCCGTGCCGGATGCCATCCAGCTTCAAGACGTCTGCTTCAATTTTCATTCAGGGCTCCTGAGGGGGAGGGGATTCGCCACGCCAGCGACTGATCCTTGGGGTGTTCAGGACGCGCTGTCAAACGGGGGAAACGAATTTCCGGAATTCGTCACAGCGAGCACCTTGAAAAGATCCCCCATCTGGTCAGGCGCGGCCAGCCGTTCGACGGCATCGCGGATCGCCTCCTGTTCGCTGTGGGTTTTACCCGCACCAAGGGCACCTGCCCGTTCCAGAAGACCGGTGCGAAGCAGGAATTCGCCCTGGGTCAGCGGCGTAAGAGCGCGGGCGCCCGCCCGGACAGCCGCCGCCGCCAACGCCTCAAAATTCACATGGGCGGTCAGATCCGCTTCTCCCGGATGAGCCAGGACGTCGTCATAGGCGTGCCTGTAAAGTGCTTGCAGCGTGTCGCCGGCAGCAGTCTTCAGATACCCGTAATCAATGAAGAGTGCTGCACCGCCGCTATCTGCAATCCGCCGGCCGATTTCTTCGGCGATCGCATTGGCTGCAGGCTGGGTTTCGAAGATCGTGCCGTCCGGTGCAGTGGAAAGGCCAGCGGGTACAGCGTCATCGGGCAGACGGGCGGTGCCGACACCGAAGATCAGCTCTCCGTGCTGCGAAAGCCCGATCTGGCGTTCCTGCCAGCCGTGTTCGGTCTTGACGAACTGATGGATCGGCAGGGCGTCGAAAAACTCGTTGGCAACCAGGATCAGCGGGCCGTCCGGAACGTCCTGGAACCGGTCGCGAAACTGCGGTTTCAACGGACCGCGCTTCAGAGCCGCTGACTGCATGTCCCTCAGTCGCTGGCTGGTCTCAACCAGGTTCAGGCGAGCCGCCTTCACAAAGGCAGGTCGCAGGGCAGCCATCCGCAAGAGGTCGGACATCAGTGTGCCGCGACCGGGCCCAAGTTCGACCAGCCGAAATTCCGCGGGCTCTCCAAGTGCCTGCCAGGCGGACAGGCAGGCTGCCCCGACGAGTTCGCCGAACATCTGGCTGACTTCGGGTGCTGTGACGAAATCGCCCGCGGTGCCGAACGGTTCGCGCGTCATGTAGTAGCCGGCGTCCGGGTCCCCGAGGCAAACGGACATGTATTGTGCGACCGAAAGCGGGCCCTCGGTTTCGATCCGTGCCTTGATCCTGTCTTTCAGTCCCGTCACGCCGCGGTTGCTCCAGTCCGGCGCCGGGCGGCCCAGATCATGGTTGCGAGACCCGCCAGGATCATCGGTACGGACAGCAGTATGCCCATGGTGAGAAAGCCGCTCAGATAGCCGATATGGGCATCCGGAACCCTGTAGAGTTCTGCTATCGACCGGGCGATGCCGTAGCCGAAGGCAAAGGCACCGGCAAGAAAGCCGGGCTTTTGCAAAAGCTTGAAGCGCCGGCTGAGCACCATCAGAACCAGAAACAGCACGATGCCTTCGAGCGCGGCTTCATAGAGCTGGCTTGGATGACGGGGATCCGGTCCGCCGTTCGGAAAAACCACGGCCCAGGGTACATCCGTCGGCCGGCCCCAGAGCTCGGAATTGATGAAATTGGCGATACGGCCGAAGAACAGGCCGATGGGAGCCGCGCAGCCGGCAAGGTCGAACAGGGTCCAGATTGACAGGCCGCGTTTCCAGGCAAACAGGATCATCGCGATGACGGTGCCGGCAAAGCCGCCGTGGAAGGACATGCCACCGGTCCAGATCTCGAGCGCTTCGGCCGGGTGGGCGATATAATAGCCCGGATTGTAGAACAGCACGTAGCCGAGGCGGCCTCCGATGATGATACCTAGCGTTCCCCACAGCACGAAGTCGTCGATCTCGAGCTGTGTGGGACGGGCAATGCCACCCCACAGCCGGTCGTTGGCCACCAGCAGACGCATGTAGCGCCAGGCCAGCAGAATGCCGACGATATAGGCAAGCGCGTACCAGCGCAGGGCAAAGGGCCCGAATTCGACGAGTACAGGATCGATTGCGGGAAAGGGCATAACCAGAACAGGCGGCACGGCAGAACCTTCCGATGGTGCGCGGGCGGGTTTCGGGCTGAACGCTTGCGCGATCTTGTCCGCCTCGTCAAGCCGACACGGGTTTGTCAGGCCGGTGAGGCGCTGCCCGCAAGAGGGTTCGGGAGATTGCTCCTGTTGATAGTGAATTCGGCTGCGGCGGAATTGGTCCTTGAAGTTCCCGCCATTCCCTCATACCTCTCTCCCATCGCATGTTTTTCCGATCAAGGAGGGTCCGATGACCCAAGGCCCGAACCGTCTTCTCGATGATTTTGCCAAGCTGATGACCGACGCCGCCGGTGTTGCCCAAGGTGCGCGCCGCGAGGTGGAGACCGCCTTCCGTGCGCAGGCCGAGCGTTTCCTGTCCGACATGGACGTGGTTTCTCGCGAAGAGCACGAAGCGGTCAAAGAGATGGCAGTGCGCGCTCTGGACCGGATCGACGAGCTCGAATCGCGGATCGCCAAACTCGAAAATCCGGAATCCGGCGCTGCTGGAGACGCTTAACCCGATTTGTTGACGTCGATGTGAGCGTTTTCTGTTAATAGTTGATGACAGAATTACGACGCGTGAACATGGCGGGTTTGCGTTGATTTTGGGCAGTGTGATGAAAAATACCGCTGAGTCGTCCACAAGTTTCGGCTTTTTTCGCTCAATTGGTATGTATCGCTTAAGTCAATCCTGCTCCTATACTGAAAGATAACAGGGATTCGTCGGAGCAAGACGGAACCGGTTCCCTTCTAAAAGGGCCGTAACAGGACGCGTTTTGCTCCTCCGGCATGGGACTTTTCCCGGCGGCCCGCCCGGTTATCGTGATCGGGTTCAAGGCCCCCGGCTCAGAAGGGGAGTAGGCACATGAGCCTCATCGAGCTTGAACTCGAGCGACCTGGTAATCCCGTTGACACCATCGAGACGTTCGCCGCCTTGAACGACTGGACGTTCGAAAGGTCGGACGAAGACGAGATCACCATATCCCTGGAGGGGAGCTGGTGTGATTACCACGTCTCCTTCTCGTGGATGGAGGAAGTCGAAGCCCTTCATCTTGCCTGCGCTTTTGACCTCAAGGTCACCGAATTGCGCAAGACGGAAGTTGTCCGTCTGCTCGCACTGGTCAATGAACAGCTCTGGATGGGCCACTTCGATCTCTGGAACAAGGAGAACGTGGTGATGTTCCGGCAGTCGCTGCTTCTTGCGGGCGGTGCGGAGGCTTCCTCGGCACAGATCGAGGGAATGCTGACAAATGCCCTTGAAAACTGCGAACGTTTCTATCAAGCCTTTCAATTCGTCGTCTGGGCCGGTCATTCGGCAGCCGAGGCGTTGAATACGGCCTTGTTTGAAACCGCAGGAGAAGCATGAGCTTTTCAAAGGAACGGCCTTTCCTTCTTGTCGGAGCCGGCAAGATGGGCGGGGCAATGTTATCAGGCTGGATGGCGGAAGGGATTGATCCCGCCGCCATCGTGGTCAGCGACCCGCGTCTTTCCGAAGAGATGGACGCCCTCCTCAAGAAACACGGCATCCGCCATGTGACTTCGGTCCCGGATGACCTTACGGCTGGCATCGTGCTGGTGGCGATCAAGCCACAGCTCATGGACCAGGTCCTTCCCAGCCTGAGGTCTGCCGTTGCTGCCGACACGCTCGTGCTGTCGATTGCGGCTGGCACTCCGGTTGCCAAATTCGAGGAATACTTTGGCAAGGTGCCGATCTGCCGCTGCATGCCGAACACACCGGCCATGGTCAAACGCGGCATCACGGCGGTGTATCCGACTGAGGCAGTTTCCGCTTCTTCCCGTGAAGATGTCACCAAGCTTCTGTCAGCGGTCGGAAAGGTGGTCTGGCTCGACAGCGAAAACCAGATCGATCTGGTGACCGGTGTCAGTGGTTCGGGCCCAGCCTATGTTTTCTTCCTCGCAGAAGCCTTGAGCGAAGCGGGCAAGCAGGCCGGGCTTCCCGAAGAGATAGCTCATGAGCTGGCCGTTGCCACGGTGTGCGGGGCAGGCGAGCTGATGCACCAGTCCGGTGAACATCCCTCCATCCTGCGCCAGAACGTTACCAGCCCGAACGGCACGACGGCTGCTGCGCTTGACGTGCTGATGCACGCCGAAGGATTGCAGCCGGTTATGAGCGAGGCGGTTGCCGCCGCCGTCAAACGCGCGCGGGAGCTGGCCGGCTGAGGTCGTCCCGGCAACACGGGTTTTATCAGACAAAAGGCCGCCGGAACTCCGGCGGCCTTTTGGTTCTCTGACCCGAAAGCCGAAGGGCCTTCGAGCAGCATGGCGTGGTTACTGCGCGTTGATGGTCGAAACGGCAAGATTGGTCAGCTTGCTGTTTGCCGCCTTTTCCTGGTCGAGAATGCCGGTCAGCAGGTCGTGGGCCTCATCGTGGCCGAGGACCTTGGCCCATTCGCGCAGTGTCCCGTAGCGGGCGATCTCATAATGCTCGACCGCCTGGCAGGCAGCCAGCAATGCTGCGTTCTTGGCCGCGCCGCTCGCCTCGCTGATGATGCCGTCGGTTTCCTTGATCAGGCCTTCAATGGCATCGCACTTCTCGCCTTCCGGCTTCTTTCCGAGCGACTTGAAGACCTGTTCCAGAACCTTGACCTGGGATTTCGTTTCTTCCAGATGCTCACCGATCGCATCCTTCAGTTTCTTGCCGTTTGCAGCCTCCTGCAGTTTCGGCATGGTCTTGGTCATGGTTTTTTCGGCGTAGTAGATGTCCTGAAGCGTATGCTCGAAAGCATCGGCAAGCGTTTTCATGGGGCGTCCTTTCACAAGATGCGCTTGGCCCGGGGCGGGGCTCGGCAAAGGTCTGTCAAAGCCACCCGGAGACGATCGGCGCGATGCTCCGTTTCAACGGGGCTTCGCGTGGGGGAACCGATCGCTCGGGCGGAACAGGTCATGAGAAAGGTGACCGGGAGTCCTTCCGGACACTCCGTACACGGTCTCAGGCCCGTCAGTTCAGGAAACGCCGTGCCAGTCGGTTTGGTTCCTGTTCGGTGCCTGCATTTGCCTGAGACCCGCGTTCCTGGAGGGGCGTTCCGACAGCCTGCGGCAGCGGGCCGCCCTTTTCTGTAAGCGCCTGCGATCCTATGTTGAGGGCTGTAAACACACAGGAGGGCCAGCAATGGCGACCGCGAAGACCAAGCAGAAGATCCTGAAGACCTTTCTCGATCTGTTGTCGGAACATCCTTATGAAGACGTCTCGCTGCCGTTGATCGCCGAGACGGCCAAGGTCAAGCTTTCCGAAATGCGCAGCGCTTATGCCTCCAAGCTGAAGCTGGTTGCCGCCTTCCTGGAACAGATCGACACCGCTGTTCTGGACGAACGCGACGAGGATATGGGCGACCAACCCCCGCGCGATCGCCTGTTCGACATCCTGATGAGCCGCATCGACGCCATGGCCGAACACAAGGAAGCCGTGCGTGCGCTCCACAAGGCGGCGCGAAAGGATCCCGCCCTTGCGCTTGACTTCAACGCCCTTGAAGTGCGCTCGCAGAAATGGATGCTGATCGCTGCCGGGATCGATGTTTCCGGGGTCAAGGCAACCGTCGTTGCCCAGGGTCTCTCCGTTGCCTTTGCCCGTGTCATCGGCGTTTGGCTGGACGAGGAAGACGAAGGCATGCCGCGCACCATGGCGCGCCTCGACAAGGAACTGGACAAGGGCACGTCCTTCATGAAGCGGCTGAACAAGCTGGACGGCGTCGCAAAAGGCATCCGGTCGTTCTTCCGCAAGGCATCTGAACGGTCTGGCCGCCGCGGTGACAGGGCGGAAAGTGGCCGGGAAGACACAGACCTCGGCGGAGAAGCCCCGGCAGGCGCCTGAGCGCTGCCCGGGCCTTGCGAACAGTCATCTGACCGTCCATGGTCGCTCGCGGAACAAAAGGAATGTTTTCGTGAGCGATCAGATCAGTTTTGACGATTTCCTGAAAGTGGATGTGCGTGTCGGCCGCGTTATCAAGGCCGAGGAATTTCCCGAAGCACGCAAGCCTGCCTACAAGATGCAGATCGATTTCGGTCCGGAAATCGGCATCAAGAAAACCTCTGCACAGATCACCAAACACTACACGCCGGAAACCCTGGTCGGAAAGCTGGTGATGGCGGTGGTCAACTTCCCGCCGCGCCAGATTGGCCCCGTCATGTCCGAAGTGCTGACACTCGGCGTTCCGGATGCTGATGGCGAAGTGGTGCTTTTGTCGCCGACCAAGGACGTTCCGATCGGCGGTCGGCTTTACTGATCCTGCGCACTTGGCCCCGTCTCCAGGGACAAGCTCGTTTCAGGGTTGCAGATTTCGCGCAAGCCGGTTCTGGCGTTCGATCACCCTCGGCAGGTCGATCGTGGTGATCTGGCCGTCGTTGACGACCTGACGACCTTCCACGAACAGGTGTTTGACGCGTGTCGGACCGGCGAGCAGCAGGGCCGCCGGATCCCAGCTGCCCGCGCTTTCTATGCCGGAAACATCCCACAGTGCGATATCGGCACGTTTGCCGAGGGCGAGCCGGCCGCAGTCCGGCCGGTTGAGCACATCGGCTCCGCCACGCGTCGCGATTTCCAGGGCTTCGCGGGCAGACATGGCATCCGCACCGTTGGCCACCCGTTGCAGCAGCATCGACTGGCGCGCTTCCAGGACCAGGTTGCCGGCATCGTTGCTGGCCGAACCGTCAACACCAAGGCCAACCTTCACCCCGGCGTCGCGCATTGCGCGAACAGGGGCAATGCCGCTGCCAAGCCGGCAATTGGAGCAGGGGCAATGGGCAACGCCGGTGCCGCTGCCGGCGAACAACCGGATTTCCCGATCATCCAGCTTGACGCAATGGGCGTGCCAGACATCCGGCCCGGTCCAGCCGAGATCCTCGGCGTATTGCCCCGGTCGGCAGCCGAATTTTTCCTGCGAGTAGGAAATGTCCTCATCGTTCTCCGCAAGATGGGTATGAAGCATAACCTTCTTGTCGCGAGCTAACAGAGCCGCATCGCGCATCAGGTCCCGGCTGACCGAGAAGGGTGAGCAAGGGGCAAGGCCGACACGAACCATCGCGCCTTCTGACGGGTCGTGAAAGGCGTCTACGACGCGAATGGAATCTTCCAGAATGCTGGCTTCCCGTTCAACAAGACTGTCGGGCGGAAGGCCGCCGTCGCTTTCGCCAATACTCATGGCGCCACGGGTCGGGTGAAAGCGAAGGCCGATCTCTCTTGCGGCGGCGATGGTGTCATCAAGCCTCGACCCGTTGGGATAGAGGTAGAGATGATCGGAGCTGAGCGTGCATCCGGAAAGTGCCAGTTCGGCAAGTCCGGTCTGCGCGGAAACGAACATTTCCTCCGGGCCGAAGCGGGACCAGATCGGGTAAAGGGTCTGCAGCCAACCGAAAAGCAGGGCGTCCTGGCCGCCGGGAACGGCTCTGGTCAAGCTCTGGTAGAGATGATGGTGCGTGTTCACAAGGCCGGGTGTCACGACGCAGCCACGAGCGGACAGCGTTTCGCCGGAGGTCTCCAGATCTTTGCCGATTTCCGCAATCACGCCATCACGCAGACGAATGTCGACGGCTGACAGTTCCCGACGGTCATCATCCATCGTGAGGACGGTATCGGCATTTTTCAGCAGAATATCAGGCATGGTGCATTCCTCAAGTCCCCGTCTCATCGGAATGCGCTCGGCTGGTGGAAAACGGGGGCAAGAACCAGCAAGCCATTTGGTAGAAAATTGATGTTTGCCCAGTCAACCGGAAATTGGGTGGCGATTGTGTTCAATCACCTTGAAAGACTTTCAAATGAAACAAACTGGTGGCTGAAAAGGCAAGTCTCTCGGCCAGTATGGCGGCGAATTCCTGCCTGGAAAGTAAAGTTTTCCTATGCCGGGATACGCAGCCGTGCCCGCAAGCCGCCCATTGGACTGTCTTCGAGATAGAGGTCGCCGCCATGGGCACGGGCAATATCACGGGCGATGGCAAGGCCGAGACCGCTGCCGGTTTCATCCATGTTGCGGGCAAGATCCAGCCGATGGAAGGCCCTGAAGGCAATCTCGCGCTGGTCTTCGGGAATGCCCGGGCCGTCGTCGTCGACGGTGATGGTGATCCAGCCTCTGTCGACCCGGCCGAGTACTTCCACCCGGTTGCCGTATTTGCAGCCGTTGGTGACCAGGTTGGAGAGGCAGCGCTTCATCGACAGGCGCCGGATCTCGACTTCCGGGGAGCCTTCGAACCGGGTCCTTACATCGTGGCCCGAGATCTCCGCTTCTTCTTCCAGTTCCTCCAGAAGCAGCGACAGGTCGGTCTTCTGGATATCCTCGTCGCCATCGCCGCTGGCGAAGGCCAGATAATCCTCGAGCATGTGGCTCATCTCGTCGACATCCTTGCGCATCGCCTCGCTTTCCGGCGAGCCGCCGAGGAACGCGAGCTGCAGCCTGAGACGCGTCAGAATGGTCCTGAGATCGTGGCTGACACCTGCAAGCATGGTTGTACGCTGCTCGATCTGCCGTTCGATGCGTCGTCGCATGTCGATGAAGGCAAGGCTTGCCTGGCGAACTTCGCGTGCGCCGCTGGCCCGAAAGTTCTCCACCGGACGCCCTCTGCCGAAGGCCTCCGCCGCATTGGCAAGGCGCACGATCGGGCGGATCTGATTGCGCAGGAACAACAGGGCGATGATCACCAGAACCAGCGACGTGGAGAACATCCAGACCAGGAAGATGTGCGAATTGGAGGCGTAGGTCTGGCTGCGCCTTGTGAAGACGCGCAGGATGGAATCCTTCAACTGGATGCGGATTTCGACGAAGCGGGACCGGCCGACCGTATCGATCCAGAACGGCTTGCCGATGCGCTGCCCGATCGCCTGGCTCAGTTCCTGGTCGATGACGTCGAAGAAAGGTTTGGGCGTCGGAGGCGGCAAGGGCTCAAGCGGCGTCACCGTCATGGACATGCCGAGCGCCCGCGAGGCGAGTTCCTCGATGTTGGCGTAGTCCGGATCCTGCGGATAGTTCTCCAGAACATAGACCACGGCCGCAATTTCGCGCACCACGGCTTCCGACATCCTGCGCGAGACCAACTGGTAGTGCCGCTCCATGAACACGAAGACGAGCACGGACTGCAGGATCACGATGGGGGCGACAATAATCAGGAAGGTCCGGGTGAACAGGCCCTTCGGCATGACCCGGTACATGAGCCTGGCGACCTGACGATAGACCGCCATCAGCGGTTTCAGGGGAACCGTCAGGGGAACGCGCCGGAAGAAGCTGTCGAGTCTCGCCATTTGTTTCCGGCTCAGTCGCACGCGAGCCTGTATCCGATGCCGCGCACCGTCTGCAGGTAGATCGGGTTTCCCGGATCCGTTTCGATCTTGCGGCGCAGCCGGTTGATCTGGACGTCGACTGTCCGTTCGCCCAGGCCGCTATCATCACCGACGATCTTGTGGCGAGGAACAGTCGCGCCCGGTTGCTCGGCGAAAATTGACAGGATCTGCTTTTCCCTGTCGGTCAGGCGCACCATGGCCTCGCCATTCTTGAGTTCACCCCGGGAAGAATTGAACGAAAACGGGCCGAAGCGGATCTCTTCGCTGACAATGACCGGCTGCTGGTTGCCTCGGCGCAGGATCGCGGCAATGCGCAGCATCAGTTCCCGCGGTTCGAACGGCTTGGAAAGGTAATCGTCGACACCGGCTTCCAGTCCGGCGATCCGGTCCGGGGCTTCGGAGCGCGCGGTGAGCATCAGGATCGGGACGGAAGAGTCCTGGCGTAGGGAAACGGCAAGTTCCAGACCGGTCTCACCCGGCATCATGACATCGAGGATGATCAGGTCGAACTCCAGCCCGGACAGGCACGTGCGGGCTTCGGCCGCATGGGCGGCGGCGGTCACACGATAGCCGTTCTCCTTGAGCAACCTGGACAGAAGGTCCCTGATGCGCTTGTCGTCGTCGACCAGGAGAATGTGGTTGGCGTTGTCGTCAGGCACCTGGGCATTCATGTCGGCTTTGTCGTCCTTTTGTGACCTCTGCCGGTCAATCCTTCAGATCGTAGAGACTGCGTATCAGCTGCAGGATCTGAGGCCGCGCTTCGGGATCGATCATTTGGAGCAGAAACCTGCGGATAATTTCGTCGCTGCCATCTGGCAATCCAATTAGGGCGCGTTCAAGGCGCTTTTGCTGCAGGCTGGTAAGGTCCACAGCAAGGGCGTGTCCGCGTTCGGTGGTATAGAGCAGTCTCTGCCGCCTGTCGTGATGGCCTTCGCGCTGCTCGATGATGCCGGCGTCCACCAGTTGCTTGAGCACCCGGCCAAGGCTCTGCTTCGTGATCCGGAGAATGCCGAGCAGGTCAGTGACCATGATCCCCGGATTGCGATCCACAAAATGCAGAACACGGTGGTGTGCGCGGCCGAACTCGTACTTGGCCAGTACGTCATCCGGGTCACCGGTGAAGTCGCGATATGCGAAAAAAAGAAGCTCGATAAGGTCGTAGGACAGCGCGTTGGCGCCATCCGTATCGTCCCCTTCGGGCTGCCTGGGCCGAACCCCGTCCGTATCCCGTCTGAGGGGCGGTTGGTCCGGTTTGAAATTTACGTCAGTCATATTGACTTAATTCTGGTCGATTGTTACTTCTATCCGGTCGCGAACGAAATGATCGGTCTTTTTGATGCATTTTCACGCATCAGATGATAAACGAATCCTATCATCGTCGCCGCGGCCATCAGGATACCGATAGTTGGCGTGCTGTGCAAAAAATACAGCGGTAAAAAAGGCGCAAGTCTTTGGCGTCATTTGCCTCTGTTAAAGAGAAAACAAAACAACGCTCATAGAGCGAGCGGGAGATGAAAAATGGCTGGAACGCCCTTTGATCAGCTCAGTGGTGATATCTGGTACGACGGCACTTTCGTGCCTTGGTCGGAAGCCAAACTGCATGTTCTCAGCCACGGACTGCACTACGGCAGCAGCGTGTTCGAAGGTGAGCGTGCTTATGGCGGCCGGATCTTCAAGTCCGAAGAGCATACGGAGCGCCTGCTTGCATCGGCGCGCATGCTCGGTTTCGAGATCCCGTACACTGCTGAACAGATCAACGCTGCCAAGGAAGAAACCCTGGCGCGCATGAACCTGACCGATGCCTATATCCGTCCCGTCGCCTGGCGCGGCAGCGAGATGATGGGTATTTCGGCTCAGCACAACACCATTCACCTGGCGATCGCCACCTGGGAATGGCCGAGCTATTTCAAGCCGGAAGAGCGCCTGAAGGGCATTCGCCTGGATATGGCCGAATATCGCCGTCCGGCGCCTGCAACGGCACCGTACAAGGCGAAGGCCGCCGGTCTCTACATGATCTGCACCATCTCCAAGCATGCCGCGGAAGCCAAGGGCTACACCGATGCGCTGATGCTGGACTGGCGCGGCCAGGTGGCCGAGGCGACCGGCGCCAACGTGTTCTTCGTCAAGGACGGCAAGATCCATACGCCGACGCCCGACTGCTTCCTGAACGGCATTACCCGCCAGACGGTGATCGGTCTGGCACGCGACCGCGGTATCGAGGTTGTCGAGCGCGTGATCATGCCGGAAGAGCTGCCGGAATTCGAACAGTGCTTCGTTACCGGAACGGCCGCTGAAGTGACGCCGGTTTCCGAGATTGCAGGAAATACCTATCAGGTCGGCGATATCATCAAGACCCTGATGCAGGACTATGATGCCGCTGTGCGTCCGCAAACTCCGGCCCTGCAGGCCGCAGCAGGCTGACAGAACAGCCGCACGGCAAGGACCAGAAAGGCGGGCATTGGCCCGCCTTTTATTTTGCGGTGATGTCGGAATGCGCCGTCAAAAGGAGCTTGCCGAGTAACTTGGCGCGTTCCACCGACCGGTCGCCATGAAGCGGCCAGGTCTGCGTCAGACCTTCCAGAAGAAGCGAGAGTTCGATTTCACAGCCCGCAAGTCCTGTTGCGCTGGCGGCGCGGTCGGCCACCTGTGTCTTGTGTTCCTTCAGGAGATCAAACAGCTTCTCGTCATGGGGAGCAGATGCCACAGCGGCATGGAACAGGCAGCCCCTCGTGGTTTCGGTTTCCATCCAGCTGGCGACCCGGTCGAGGATTTCTCCAAGAGCTTGTTCCGGATCGGCCGGCAAGTCGCCAAACACCAGTTTCAGGTAGCGCCGGTGCCGATGCTCCAGGGCCGCGTAGACCATGTCTTCCCGCGACGGCACGTATTTGTACAGGGTGCGAAGGCTTACGCCCGCCGCATCTCTCAAATCTCCCACGCTTGATGAGGCAAAGCCGTTTTCGGCAAATGCCCGCTCAAGTCCCGAAGCGATCCTGGTCATGGTGTCGGTCATGCTTGACTATGTAGAATGATCGTTCTACACGCGGCAAGTAGAACGATCATTCTACCAAAGGAAAGCGTATGGCGATCCCCGAAAAGATGAGCGGTGTCGTGCTGACGGGGCACGGCGGACTTGAGAAGCTGGTCTGGAGGACGGACCTGCCGGTTCCCGTGCCCGGAAAGAACGAGGTTCTGATCCGTGTCGGTGCGTCGTCGGTCAACAATACCGATGTGAACACCCGAACGGGGTGGTACTCCAAGACCGTGCGTGGCGACACCGCCTCCGGCGCGGCTGACGGATATTTGGCCGACACCGGAGCGGATGGCAGTTGGTCCGGCAAGCCTTTGACCTTCCCGCATATTCAGGGCGCCGATTGTTGTGGTCAAATCGGTGCGGTTGGCGACAGCGTCCCGGTGAGCCGGATTGGCGAACGGGTTCTGGTGCGGGCGCTTCAATCCGTCGAAGCAGATGGCCAGGAACCTGCAATCTGGACCTTCGGGTCAGAGAGCAACGGTGGATTTGCACAATACGCAACGGCAAGGTCTCGCGATGCACTTGCGATAAACTCCCGTCTGAGCGACGTCGAACTGGCTTCGTTTCCCTGCGCCTTTTCCACGGCTGAAGGAATGATGCAGCGCGCTGGTGTCAAGGCTGAGCGTGTGCTGATCACAGGGGCGTCCGGCGGGGTCGGCTCTGCGGCGATCCAGCTTGCCAAGCGCCGGGGGGCGCATGTCACGGCGGTTACCAGCCGGGAAAAAGCAGCCGACTTGCGGCTTCTTGGAGCCGACGAAACACTGGATCGGGACGCCGTTCCGCCCCAACAGTCCTTTGACGTTGTGCTGGATCTCGTTGGCGGCCCTTCCTGGGGCAAGCTGATCGATGCGCTTTGCAACAGAGGGCGCTACGTCACATCGGGTGCGATAGCCGGGCCGATTGTCGAACTGGATCTTCGGACGCTCTACCTGCGTGATCTGACGCTTCTTGGAAGCACCTATCAGCCGGACAACGTCTTTCAGGACCTTGTGAGCTACATCGAAGCGGGCGAGATCCGGCCGGTGGTTGCTGAAACCTATCCCTTGCGCGAGCTGCGTGTCGCGCAGGAAAAGTTCCTGGAAAAAGCCTTCATCGGAAAAATCGCGATTGATGTCGGCGCGTGAGGCGCCGACATCAACATTTCATTCTCAGTCCTGGGACTGCTTGTCGTGCATGGCGTGGAACATGCGGCCACGCTCGGCGTAGAGAATGCAGCCGATGGCGCAAAGTCCATAGACTGTGTAGGCGAGGCCAAGGGGCTGGGTCGTGCCATCGAAAAGCTGCCCCATGATGTACCCCAGGATCGCGCCGCCAAGCGTCGAAATGGTGCCGATGACGGAGGAAGCGGTTCCGGCGATGGCGCCGAGCGGTTCCATGGCCATGGCATTGAAATTTGCGCCCAGGAAGCCGAAGCTGGTCATGATCAGCGTTGCCAGTATCATGAACGCCCAGAAGTTCTCCAAACCTAGAAACGCCAGAATCCACACGACAAATCCGAGCGCGGTGTAGACGACCGCGGCCCCATGGGAGAGCCGCCGCATGCCGATGGCTTCCACCAGCTGCGCGTTGGTGAAGGACGCACCGGCCATGGTGATGGCAATGGCAGCGAAGACGATCGGGAACAGCGTCCCAAGGCCGAAAATGTCGACAAAGATCTGCTGCGACATGGCCAGGAACGAGAACAGGCCGCCGAAAATGAATGCGGTGCCGACGGTGTATCCAAGGCTCACGCGGGTGGTCAGAGCCGTCATGTAGGCACTGACGATGGTGGAGACTTCCATCGGGCGGCGGTTTTCGACCGCCAGGGTTTCCGGCATCCTGAGGGCGGACCAGATCATCATCGCGACGCCGTAAATGAGCAGAAGCGCGAAGATCCAGTGCCAGCCGGCAATCAGGAGAACTGCCTGGCCGATGGACGGCGCGACCACGGGAACGGCCATGAAGACCATCATCACCAGTGACATGACCTTGCCCATGCGCCTGCCGGTGTAGCAATCGCGCACGACGGAAAGCGCCGTGACGCGGGCTGCCGCACAGCCGATGCCCTGAAGGACGCGCGCGAGCAAAAGCGTGTCGAGATCCATCGCGAAGATGGCACCGATACTGGCAAGGCTGTAAAGCGCAAGGCCGCCGACCAGGATGCCGCGCCGCCCCAGTGCGTCTGTTACCGGGCCGAAGAAGAGCTGCGCGCCGCCAAAACCCACCAGATAGGACAGGAGCACAAGCTGGCGGTTGTTCTCCTCAACAATGTTGAGTGCATCGCCAATCGCGGGCAGGGCCGGCAGCATGACGTCGATGGCCATGGCATTCAGCGCCATGATCATGGCGATGATGGCGACAAACTCGGCAAAGGGAATGCCTGGCTCGCGCAGAACTTCTGAAGAAGAGCCTGAAGCACCCTTTTCTGCCGCCGGCGTTGCGGCGGCTGTGCCGGAGGGTTCACTGTCGTGTTTCACGGGGTCGGACCAATTCAAATGGGTGGGCTGCCGGGGCAGCCGCAAAGCTTGAGAATGGGAAAGAAGCGGCAGAGCGGCCTTGAATCAATAGCAGACTATTCGCTTGTGCAGCTCAGGTCCAGCGTGCGGCGTCCGTGTCGTCTTCGGTTTTCGCTTCCACCCAGGCTCCGGTGCCGCCTTCCGCAGGGTGTTCCTTCTTCCAGAAGGGGGCGCGGGTCTTCAGGTAGTCCATCAGGAAGTCGGCAGCCTCGAATGCGGCCCGGCGGTGGGAAGAGGCTGCGATCACCAGAACGATGTTATGCCCTGGTGCGATCTTGCCGAAGCGGTGGATCACGGTGAGGCCCGTCAGCGGCCAGCGCTCTGCCGCTTCTCCGGCAATCCGGGTCAATTCGGCTTCGGCCATGCCGGGATAGTGTTCCAGTTCCAGTGCCGCCAGGGTTCCGGCTTCATCCCGGCACAGACCTGTGAAGGTCACCAGCGCACCGACGTCCTTGCGTCCTTCTGTAAGACGACGGCTTTCGGCCTGCAGGTCGAAGTCTTCTGCCTGGACGCGGACAAGCGGGGTTGTGGCCATCGTTCAGCCGCCTGTCATGGGCGGAAAGAAAGCAACTTCCCGGGCATCGCCAAGCGCAGCGTCGGTTTCCACATGCATCTGGTCAAGTGCGACGCGAATGGCGTCTTCTTCCTCGAACGCGGCGGCGTGATTGTCGTCGAGTGTCTTCAGATGCGAGATCAGATCAGCAACTGTCGCAACCGATGCCGGAACCTCGATGGTTTCCTCTTCGACGCCGACCCGTTCACGGACCCAGGCGAAATAGCGGATGTTCATGAAACCTCCAGGTGGTGTGCGGTCAGGGCCGGAATGAAGGCGCCTATTCCGTTATCAGATGGCCGATGCCGGCCCGGAAATAATCGTAACCCGTATATAGGGTAAGCAGGGCGGCGAGCCAAAGTGCCACGAGGCCTGTTTGCGTCGTATAGGCGAACACGGTGTCGCCCGCCGGGCCAGCAAGCAGAAAGGCGACAGCGATCAACTGGACGGTGGTCTTCCACTTGGCAAGCTTGGTAACGGGAACGCTGACCTGCAGTTCGGCCAGAAATTCGCGCAGTCCCGAGACCAGGATTTCCCGGCACAGGATGATGATTGCCGCGATCATGGTCCAGCCGTAGATGGTTCCGTCACCGGCCAGCATCAGCAGGCTGACGGACACCAGCAGCTTGTCGGCAATCGGGTCGAGCATGCGCCCGAGCGCGGACTGCTGTTGCCAGGCACGCGCCAGGTAGCCATCGAAGAAATCGGTGATCGCTGCCAGAACGAACAGCGCAAGCGCAACCCAGCGGGCTGTGTTGCCTTCGAAATAAAAACAGACCGCAACTGCAGGAACCGCCAAAATGCGCCCATAGGTGAGGAGATTGGGCAGGCTCAGGACAATATTTCGTTTCATGTCGGCTTTCGGATTTCGGGCTGAACCCGGCGCTTTCGGCCCGGAATACGGGTTCCCGGCAGCGCCCTGACTATTCATTTCCGGTGAAGATCCGGTCCTTGCTCAATCGAATATGCTATCGCCGACCTGGTCAATCATCAATTTGGCCTTGCGGATCATCTCGTTGGCCGCAGCTTCCTCGTCCGGCAGCGTGTCTGCACGAATGAAGGTATGCACCTTGGTTGTCTCGCCAACCTGCTTCTCAATCCGGCCGCTGACCTGCCATTGGCCGTTCGACAGCTGGGGCTGAGCGACGATCAGGTAACCGTCATAGTCCACCGTCGTTGCCTTCGAGGCGCCTTTGTTGCCGTCTCCGGAAGAGCCGAAAAGGGATTTGAACATCTTGCCGAGCATCTGAGGCCTCAATCCGTTTCATTTGCCCCCTTTTACGAGGGGCGGGGAAGGGCTTCAAGGGGAGAGGCCGGAGAAGCTTGCGGGAATTTGCATTCTTCAGCGCAAGGTGATGGTGCAGAGGCGTTTCGTCCGGCCTGCTCACCTGTTC
This sequence comes from Labrenzia sp. PO1, assembly GCF_012273635.1. Classification (NCBI taxonomy): domain Bacteria; kingdom Pseudomonadati; phylum Pseudomonadota; class Alphaproteobacteria; order Hyphomicrobiales; family Stappiaceae; genus Labrenzia; species Labrenzia sp. PO1. Next base: position 936,056 of record NZ_JAAXCR010000001.1, on the reverse strand, counting down.
GGCGATTTGAGGTTCCTGCGTTGACCGGCTTGAAGACCTAGCGATCGAGCACGAAGAAACCCTGACGTTCGAAGGCTTCGCGCGCGTCGGGGCCCTGGAGATAAGCTAGAAACTCTTCTTCCGCGGGTGTGTCCCGATTGGCCAGATCCGCCACCGGATACACAATCGGCGGATGGCTTTCTGCCGGAAAGGTTCCAACGACAGTCACATTGTCCTCTGCCACGGCGTCCGTGGCATAGACAATGCCGTAGGGCGCTTCACCCGTTGCCACCAGGGCGAGCGCGGAACGAACATTGTCCGACTGCGCTACACGTGGTTCCGCCTCGTCCCACAGCCCGAGGCTTTGCAGGGCTGCCTTGCCGTAAATGCCTGCGGGAACCGCGTCGACCAAAGCCATCGCAAGACGGTTGTCGCCCAGGATTTCGGGGAGGTTCAGATCCGCCGAAATATCGAGCGGCTTTGCTTCACGGCCATGTGCAATCAGGACGAGGGAATTGTTCAACAGGTCGAACCGGGTGCCAGCCTCCAGCAGCCCGTCCTTTTCCAGAACATCCATCCAGTCCGGATTCGCCGAGATGAAGATGTCCGCCGGTGCTCCCTGCTGGATCTGCCGCGCCAGCGCCGAAGAGCCCGCAAGTGATATCACCAGATCGTGTCCGGTGGCTGCTTCGAAACGCTGTTCGATCTCTTCCAGGGCGTCCGCCAGGCTTGCTGCGGCAAAAACGGTGACTTCCTCTGCTGCCGCAGTGGTTGGCTGAGCCGCAAGGCCTGCAAGAAAGGCCGCACCAGCCAGAGAGCGCAAGCAGGCGAAGACACTGGAATTGGACATGCAGCTGGTTCCTCAAAATTGCGATATGTTTCTTCGGGAATATCGCAGGCGAAGCTGCCAAAAGGCAAGCGTTATATTCCGCTGGGAATATCGCTCAGCAGGGTTTTCAGTTTTTCGATGTGCGGGTCTCCGGCGGCACGCGCCTTCAGTTCAATCGCGCGATACTCCTCGAGAACGGCGAGGCCGGTCTCGGTAATCTGCGCCCCACCGCCTTTTGCGCCGCCGCGGCTGCGTTCCACGAGGGGAGAGCGGAACATGGCATTGAGTGTTTCCACTAGTTGCCAGGCCCGCTTGTAGCTCATGCCCATCTCACGGCCCGCGGCCGCTATCGATCCGGTGCGCTGAATGCGTTCCAGCAACTCGGCCTTGCCGGGGCCCATCATTTCGTCCGGGCCGAACACGAGGCGGATGCGGAACCGGGGACTGCTGTCTTCGTCTCTCATGCGCCGATATTGACCTTGCCGGCCACGCCTGGACAAGGCGCAAATTTCGGTTCCGCGGGTTTGTCCAAGTGTGCCGGCGAGGTGGTCGCCGACGGATTGGCTCAGCGTACGGTAGACCCGGGTAATTCCGGACCGGTGCGCAGGTACCGCGCACCGGCTTGTTTGGTCTACTCGGCAGCCTCTTCCATTGGGCTCTGCCGCACTGTGGCAAGCTCGCTTGCATCTTCCCAACCGGGGGCATCGTCGAAGGCGACAACGGGGCGCTGTTTCTTCCGGTTGAGCAACAGTCTGGTGGCGTCCCGCTTGGCATAATGACCCGCCGGATCGGCAGCTGCCTTGGCGAAGGCGATCATGCCGAGGTCGATGTCCGCAAAGACGAGGCCTTCTTCGTCCTGAGCGATCTGAGTGCCGATTTCCTGTCCGTCCGGGGCGTAAATGCGGGTATAGCCGCCGCCGAGCGGGCATAGTGCTTCCTTTTCCGGATCGCCCTGGCAGAGCTCGTCCTGGATGTCCCTGGTGACCAGCGAGCAGGGTGCAAGCACGAAACAACCGCCTTCAACCGCGTAGATCATCGACGCCGCGTTGTTGACTTCGTGGCCAAGGGCGTAGGCCGTGCCCTTGTAGAGGTGGAGATTGGGCCAGGCGGCGCAATGGATCTGCTCGTTCTGGGCATACATGGCGTATTTCGACAGCGGTTGCAGGTGTTCCCAGCAGGCCAGCTGGCCGATGCGGCCGAGGGAGGTTTCGACCACGGCAAGATCAGAGCCGTCGCCTTCGCCATAGACCGTGCGTTCCACGTGGGTGGGTTTCAGCTTGCGCCGCCGGTTCACGACCGTGCCGGTCTCGTCGAAATGCCATTGGGCTATATAAAGCGAGCCGCCGTCACGTTCCGAGCAGCCCATGGAAAGCTGGATGTTGTTTTTCCGGCAGGCGTCGGCCAGGCGCTTTTCATGGTCCGATCCGGCGACGATGGAATTTTCGAAATAGCGTCCGGCAAACTGCATCTGCCAGGCGACGGGGCCGAGCCAGATGTAGTTTGGATAACCGGGCAGCCAGGTTTCGCTGAAGGCGACCAGTCTGGCTCCGGCTGATGCAGCTTCCTCGATCAGGCGGACGGCCTTATCGATGCCGGCATCAAGATCGAGAAAACAGGGGGCAGCCTGGACGGCTGCGACTTTGAATTGCTTGGTCATGTGATGTCCTCCTAGGCCTCCCAGCCTGCCGGAGTGACGAAGAGATTACTTTTGCCCCTGAGCCAAAAAACTTGCGTTTTTGGGCAGACTGCCGAAAATCGACCAGTCGAACACGGAAACGGATATGAGCGGCCAGGCCTCATACAGCACAGTGGACATCGCCCCGCGCGATCGCTTCGCCTATTGGCGGGAAGCAGTCTGTGACTCCTATGTCCAGCTGGGCTGTGAAGCAGGCGAGGGCCCCGGTTTCGTCGGCAGTCTGGATATCGAGCGCCATTCAGCCCTGTCCGTTTCCAGAGTGTCCGGGACAGCCCACAGGGTGGTGCGGCGTCCCAGCGACATCCGGTCGGCGTCGGAAGCCGATTTCCTCGTCAGCCTGCAGACCGCAAACTCCTCGCGTCTGACCCAATTCGGAAAAACATCGGTGCTGCGTCCCGGCGACATGGTGGTCTATGACAGCACCCAGCCCTATTGTCTGGATCTGACTGAACCCTTCTCGCAAACGGTCCTGCAGTTTTCGAAGGCAAGTCTGCTCTCCCGACTGCCATTTGCCGAGACGCTCGGCGGAACCTGGATCGACGGGCAAAGCGACATCGGCCGTCTTGTGCGGGAGAGCATCCTGGCGTTTTCAGCTCACCTGAACAGCGGTTCTCCGGTGTTTGCCTCAACACTTCAGGAAACACTTCTGGACCTTGTGGCGACCGGGCTGGCGGGCAGCCGCAAGAGCGAGCTGGCGCTTTCCTCGTTCGATCGTCAGATCCTGCTCAGGGCACGCAGCTGCATTGCGCGCCGCATTCACGATCCGGAGTTGGACCGGAACCAGGTGGCGTCGGCCACCGGACTGTCGGTACGGCGTCTCAACGCGATCTTCCAGTGCGAAGGGTCTTCGATCGCAGGCGAAATCCGGCAGAAACGGCTGGAGGTCGTTGCAGCGGCGCTGCATGACCCGAGGTTTGCAGCGATGTCGATCAGTGAAATCGCGATGCGCTGCGGGTACAACAATCTGCAGCATTTCTCGACACTGTTTCGCAAGGCTTTTGGCCGTTCGCCCCGGCAGTACCGGGGCGAGGAAGAGTAATCGCGGTAAAGCGTCCCGCGACGGTGAAATCAGGCAGAGGCCTTCGCTGACTTAAGCTCGTCGCGGATTTCGATCAGGACGTCGATTTCCGACGGGCCAGTCTTGACCTCAGGCTCGACGTCGTCCGGCTTTTCAGCCATGGACTTGATCCGGTTGACCGACTTCACAAGCATGAAGACGACAAACGCGATGATCATGAAGTTGATGCAGGACGTCAGAAAGGCGCCATAGGCGAAAACGGCGGCCCCGCTCTCACGAGCGGCGGCAAGACCGGTGCCGGCAGGAACCTCCCCGGACAGAACGACATACATGGAGGTGAAGTCGATGCCGCCGATGATGAGCCCGATAATCGGGTTGATCAGGTCATTGACCAGGCTGGTGACGATGGCGGTGAATGCTGCGCCGATGATGATGCCGACGGCAAGGTCCATGACGTTGCCCTTGGCGATAAAGTCGCGAAATTCCTTGATCATATGCATACCCCAAAAGTCTTCGGATCGCTGACCAGAGTGCGCGCGGTAGCACCTTCAACGAATTGGGCTGCGGCGGGGCTTCTTGTCAGAAAAACTGATAATCCTGCTCTGGGGGGCTTTGTCCATCACAAAGTGAGGGCACTGCAACCAGTCCGAGGTGCGGTTCTGCAAGGTTCCGAACGGAAAGTGGCGATCAGCCCAGCTTCCGCTCGCTCCAGTGACGGCGGCAGAGCGAGACATACTTGTCATTGCCACCAATAACGACCTGGTCGCCTTCCTCGACGATCTTGCCGTCCGCATCCAACCGGGCAACCATGGTTGCCTTGCGTCCGCACCAGCAGATGGTCTTGATTTCCTTCAGATTATCCGCAAGCGCCAGCAAGGCGGCGCTGCCGGGGAAGAGCTTTCCCTGGAAATCCGTTCTGAGGCCGAAGCACATCACCGGAATGCGCAGCGTATCGGCCACCCGGGCGAGCTGCCAGACCTGGTCTTCCGTCAGAAACTGGGCTTCATCGACGAAGACCGCGTCGACCTTTTTCGCTTCGTCGGCGCGCAGTATGTGATCAAAGACGTTGTCAGCCGAGTTGAAGACATCGGCATCCGCTCCCAACCCGATACGCGATGCGATCCGGCCCTTGCCGCCCCGGTCGTCGAAGGCGGCGATCAGGAGCAGCGTGTTCATCCCGCGCTCCTCGTAGTTATAGGCGGCCTGCAACAGCACAGTCGACTTGCCGGCGTTCATCGAGGAGTAGTTGAAATAGAGCTTGGCCATGCGGAACTTTGGGAATCGGTCTTGAAGTTGCGGGCAGTTTTCAGGAAACCATCCGAAGCCTCAAACACTTTCCGGTTGAAGTCACAGCCAATGACTCAATTTTCAGGTGCCGGGCGCAGGTCGCCGAAGTCAGTTGCTCGGCGTCTGGGCGATCTCCACGATCAGCGGCAAATGATCGGAACCGATATCGGGGCCAAGGGAAACGTTGACGATCTGGATATCCCTGGAGACGGCGAACTGGTCGACAGGCGCACCGAGGATCCAGTGCAGGCTGTAGTCGAAGAAGAAGCGCGTCGTCTGCGGCCATCCGTCCGGATAGGCCGTCTTCAGCCCGTTTCGTGTCAGTGTCTGCTGGAACCGGGCAGACCAGGGTGAACTGTTCCAGTCGCCGATCGCCAGAATGTTGCTGCCGTTGTCGGCCTTCAAGGTATCGATGACGTTATCGGCCTCGTCGAAATAGCGGCGCTTGTTCTCCCAGCGGATCTTCGAACGTGGGCTGTCCGGATGAATGACCAGGAGATGCAGCGGCGCCGAGCCGGTGTCGACGGAGAGCGACAGCAGTTCCCTGTCGCCATCGTAATAGACATTGGCTCCGGGAGGGACATCGCCAGAGATGACACGGGTTTCTTCCGACGTCAGCGGAAAGCGGGAATAGACCGCCAGGCCCCCCAGGTCTCCGACCTTCAGGTATTCGGGAAATCCGTTCTCGCCGGCACCGCCGGTCGGCAACCCCAAGCGTTGCCAGCGGCGTTCCTGAAGCCACCACAGCACTTCCTGAAACACCACGACATCAGGCTGCTCCTTTTCCAGAAAGGCTTGCAACACCTTGTCCCCCAGAAACAGGTGTTCAAGATTGATGGAGACGATCTTGAGCGGACGGTCTCCCGGCGCCGCGGGACCAAGGGGCTTGGTGTTGGCAAGCGTGCGAGCTCCGGTGAACCCGGCCAGGCTGAGAAAGGCGATCACGGCCACGAACCAGGTCAACCGGTAGATCAGACGAAGCCTGTGGCGAACGAGGAAACCGGCCGCGCCGCCAAGACACCCTGCCAGGCCTGCGGCCAGAAACTGTCTCAGGAAGAAGCTCATGTTGTCCGCAAGCCAGACGTCCGGCGCCAGAAAGGCAAGCAGGCCGAGCACACTGACTGCAATGGCACCAAGGCTGCCGCACCAGCCGATCAGGGATAATACGCTATGGATCAGGGAACGCGGTTTAGCCTGGGGCTTTCGAAACATGGCAGCCTGGGTCCGATTTCATGAGAAGGCGGCTGTGCTTAGCACGGACTGCGCGGAAGGTGCGACCTGTTTTGCCGCAAAGTCAGTTCGCCTTTGCTTCGAGCGCTGCCAGCAGCGGCTGAATATGCGCTTGATAAGCCTTCCAGCGCCCGACGGACGAGCCATAGACAGGTCGGCGTGCCTGCTCGCGGCTAAAGGTGAAGATCTGGGTGGTCTCATCAGGGGGCTTCAGACAATCATCGTCCCAGTCCAGGCCGGTATGGGCGAGCAGGGCCCGACTTTCCGTCTCATTGTCGCTGACAAGGCTTTCATAGGACTGATGCCTCAAGGCAACCGGCAGAACCTCTGACCAGTGGGCCATCAGATCACGGTAGAGATTGAAATAGCGGCCGAGTGAAGCCTGGCTCTCATTGTAGGAATGATGCGGCGGTAGCGGCGTCATGTAGATCGAAAGACAGGTGTCTTCCGCGCTCCGCGTCACATGCACGAAACTGGCGTTGGGAAAAAGAAGGGCGAGAAGCCAGAGGTTTTCGTAATTGTGAGGCATCTTGTCGATTACACGGTGCGCTCTCTTGTCGATATCCTCCAGATGGGAGAGATAGCGGCGGCCGATGCGCTGAGCGTCCTGCCGTGTCATCTGACGGGCAGTCTCAAAGAGTTGCGGGCCGTGTGTCCGGCCGGACGCCAAACCATGAATCCGATCGGGGATGAATTGAAGCTCCCCCGCGGCCCGTGCTGCGGGGTGCCGGCCGATGATCCGCTCGACCAGGGTCGTGCCGGAGCGAGGCATGCCGAAAACGAAAACCGGCCTGTCACTTGAAAGCGCCCAGTCTTTCCGCTGTTCGAAAAACTCCCGGTCAAAGACGCCCTTGCAGGTTTCCACGAAGGCTTTCTGGACGCCCGGGTCGTGGGCGGGGTAAAGGCCCGTCCGGTATCCGTCGAAAAAGGAAAATGCCTTGCCGGTGTCGCCTGCGGCGTCGCAGATCTTGCCTGCGGCAAACGCAAGACGGGTGACTTCGGCGGTTGCGGCGCCTTGTGGCAGGTTCGCAAGATGCCGTTCAATTCCGTCAAGGACACTCGCCTTGAGAGTTTCGTCCTGAGCTTCGGCAGCCGCGGTCAGGATTGCGGGATCGGAAGGGGCCTCTGTGAAAGCGATGCGAATATGGTTTTCAGCAATCTCCCGATTGCCGAGCGTCATTTCCAGTTCGAAGAGGCCCAGATGAGCACGTGGCGACTGCGGATCGGCCTTCAGAGCCTGCTCGAAGGCCTGCCGGGCAAGTCCGGAGCGCCGGAGATCGGCGTAGACTTCACCGAGGACGCGTTGCGCGTATTCAGACCTCGGGGCGAGTGACGCCCCCTTTCGCGCATGAGGCAGTGCGTCTTCGCTGCGCCTCTCGATGTTGAGCGCGCTTGCGAGTGTGGTGTGAACCACTGCTTCCTTTTTCGCGCCTTTTGCGGCCTCTTCCAGATGCGGGATCGCCTGCGCGGTCCGGCCGAAGGAAAGGCAGGCGATGCCCAGGCCATACCGTGCGCGGGCATTGCGCGGATCGTTCTGGAGCAATGCCTCCAGAAGCGTCTGAGCGCGGACGAATTGTCCTGCTTGAAGAAGAGCGAAAGCTTGTTCGGTCGGATCTGGGTGCATCTTTGTCCGGTGGTCTGCACCGCACAAGCGGCTGGTCTCGCGAACACACCCGTTTCCAAAAGAGGCGCGGAAGACGCGCCGGGTGCCGGTTTGTCGCTACAGCTTGTGATAAACCGGCCTGAAGATGCAACCCTCCGGTGTCAGGTTTCGATCCCTGCAAGTCCTTCGAGTAGCGGGCCAATGTGATCCCGGTACTTTTCGAAACGGTTCACGGCCCCAGTATGAATGGGTTGCCTGACCTGGGCCATGGAGAAGGTGAAGACCTGCGCCTCATTGCTTTCGTGATGGCGGCAGGCATCGTCCCATGCCAACCCGGCGTGACTAATCAGTGCGGGGCGCTCCGTATCCGGATCGCTGACAAGGGTCTCGTAGGACTGATTGCGGATCTCAACCGGTAGCACTGTGCTCCAGTGCGCCATCAGCTTTCTGTACTGGCCATAATAATGGGCGAGCGATTGCTGGCTTTCACAGTAACCGTGCTTGCCGGGCAGGGGCGTCATGTAGATGGAGACGCAGGTATCGGCCGGGTTGCGGCTGACATGGCAGAAACGTGCATTTGGGAACAGGAGGGCGATCAGCCAGAGGTGCTCGAAATTCTGCGGCATCTTGTCGATCACGCGGGCACTTTTCTTGCTGAAACCGTCGAGCAGGGTCAGGTACTTGCGGCCGATGCGCTGGGCGCTCTTGCGGTCGAGGGCCAGGGCGGCGTCGAAGAAGGCGTTGTCACCGGTGTGGCCTTTCGTCAGGCCATCAATCTGTTCGTCAAAGAAACTCAATTCACCTGCGGCGGTCGCCTTGGGATGAGCGGACAGGATGGCCTCGACCAGCGAGGTGCCTGATCGCGGCATGCCGAAGACAAAGACGGGCCTGTCGCTGGTGAGGGCATAATCCTTGCGGTCATCGAAAAACTGTTTCGAGAAGACTTCCCGGCAGGTTTCGACATGGCGTTCCTGCCGGTCGGCATCATAGTGGCCGTAAAGGTCGTTTCGATGCTGCCCGAGATAGTGAAAGGCCTTGGGCGTGTCGCCGGTGTCGTCGCAGATCTTGCCGGCTGTGAAGGCAAGCCTTGCCCGCTCGACTTTCGCCATCGGCCGGTCCGCATCGTTCAGCAGGGTCTCGATCTTTTCCAGCGCCTCTTTCTTCAGTGAAAGGTCGGAGAGGTCCCTTGCACTGATGAGAACCGAGGGTTCCTCGGGAGCCAGTTCCAGTGCGCGCCGGAAATGGGTTTCGGCCTCGTCCATCTTGCCGAGCGAGACTTTCAGCCGCGAGAGCGCCAGATGCGCGATCGCCGAAGCCTCGTTGATGGCAAGCGCGTTTTGAAAGGCATGTTCGGCCATGACGGGCCGCCGCAGCCTTGCGTAGATCTCGCCCAGGGTGCGGTGGGCGAATTCGGACTTGGCGTCGAGGGCGACTGCCTTGCGCGCATATGGCAGGGCCTCCTCGAAACGGTTGTCGAGGGTGAGGGCATCCGCAAGTGTAGCGAAGATGACGGCTTCCTTCTTCGCGACCTTCGCGGCAGCTTGTAGATGTTCGATTGCCCGGGATGCGTGACCGTGGGTCAGATAGATGACACCAAGCCAGTGATTGACCTGCGGATCGCGCGGATTGGCTGCATTGAGATCGGTCAGGATCTCCAGCGCCATGCCGTAATCCTTTGCGTCGATGCACCGAAGCGCGGCTTCCAACGGGTTTGACACTCTCAGAATTCCTTGGCTTTGGCAAAATCATTGGCCGGGAGGAGCCGCCGGCCGGACGTCCTATTCATGAAAATGGTCATAGACCAGTTTGGCAATTGCCTCGGAAATGCCGGGCACGGCGGCCAGGTCGTCGACCCCTGCCTTGGAGACGGCCTTGGCCGTGCCGAAGTGGCGCAGCAGGGCCTTCTTCCGCGTCGGACCAACACCCGCGATCTCATCCAGCGGGTTCCTGGTGATGTCCTTCTTGCGGCGGGCCCGGTGGCTACCGATGGCAAAGCGGTGCGCTTCGTCGCGCAGGCGCTGGACGAAATAGAGGACGGGGTCGCGCTCGGGCAGCATGAAGGACTGCCGGCCGGGGATGAAGAATTTCTCCCGTCCGGCATCCCGGTCCGGTCCCTTGGCGATGCCGACGAGCGGGACATCGGTGATGCCGAGGCTTTCCAGAGTCTCGCGGGCCGCGGTCAGCTGGCCCTGGCCGCCGTCGATGAGCACCAGTTCCGGCCAGGCCGGTACGCCGGTATCGGCAGGCGCCGTTTCCAGTTCGCCCTCATCGGTATCCTGGAGGGCTGGGTCGACCGCCTCCGGCTTGCTGTCTTCGCGGGCGTGTTCCTTCAACAAACGGGAGAAGCGCCGCGTCAGCACTTCGCGCATCATGCCGTAGTCGTCGCCGGGGACGAGATCTTCCGACTTGATGTTGAACTTGCGGTACTGGCCCTTGGCGAAGCCTTCCAGGCCGGCAACGATCATGCCGCCCACCGCATTGGTGCCCATGATGTGGGAGTTGTCGTAGACCTCGATCCGGCGCGGTGATTGGGGCAGGTCGAAAGCTTCCGCGACGCCTTTCAGCAAACGGGCCTGGCTGGAGGTTTCCGCAAGTCTGCGGCCGAGCGCTTCGCGTGCATTTGTCAGTGCGTGGTCGACCAGTTCCTTCTTTTCCCCGCGTTTGGGGCAGGCGACGTCGACTTTTCGGCCTGTGCGTTCGGAGAGCGCCTGCGCGAGAAGGTCCTGTTCGCTCAATTCGTGGGAGAGCAGGATCTGACGTGGAGCGGGTTTGTCGTCATAGAACTGCGCCAGGAAGCTTTCCAGAATATCGGCTTCCTCGAAGGACTTGTCGGCCTTGGGGAAGTAGGCCCGGTTACCCCAGTTCTGTCCGGTACGGAAAAAGAACACCTGCACGCAGGTCTGGCCGCCTTCCTGGTGGATGGCGAAAACGTCGGCTTCCTCGACCGACTGCGGATTGATGCCCTGATGCGCCTGAATGTGCGACAATGCCGACAGGCGGTCGCGGTAGATGGCGGCGCGCTCGAATTCCAGATCGGCGGACGCGGCTTCCATCTGCTTTGCAAGCTGAGTCTTGATCAACTGGCTGCGGCCGGAAAGGAAGGCCTTAGCCTCCGACACCAGGCCGGCGTAATCCGCCGGGTCGATTTCCCCGGTGCAGGGGCCTGCACAGCGCTTGATCTGATACTGCAGGCAGGGGCGGGAGCGGTTTTCGTAATAGCTGTCCGAGCAGGTCCGGATCAGGAAGGCTTTCTGGAGCGCATTGATGGTGCGGTCGACCGCGCCTGCCGAGGCAAAGGGGCCGAAGTACTCGCCCTTGCGCTTGCGGGCACCGCGATGCTTGACGATCGCGGGGGATTCATGATCGCCGGTCACCAGGATATAGGGAAAGGACTTGTCGTCGCGCAGCAGCACGTTGAACCGTGGCCGCAGGCGCTTGATCAGGTTGGCTTCCAGAAGCAAGGCTTCCGGCTCTGTCTGGGTGACGACGAATTCCATCGACGCCGTCGCTAGGATCATGCGCATGATCCGGTTGGACTGGCCCTGCAGGCGCGTGTAGCTGGTGACCCGTTTCTTGAGACTGCGGGCCTTGCCGACGTAGAGAACCTCGCCGTTTTCGTCCAGCATCCGGTAGACGCCCGGCCCGTTGGGCAGGCGCTTGACCTCGTCGGCAATGACCTCGACACCCTTGCGGGCGGGGGCATTGTCGGTCTCCGGCGCGGATACGGCGCTTTTTTCAGAATCAGTATCGTCCTGCATGCCAGACATTTAAGCCGCGCAAGGCAATAGGGAAAGAGGCGGGTGCGGCGAAGCGGTGCTCTGCTGCCAACTGGCGGCCAAAAGTGTCTTCAGGAGGTGTGACCCAGCACATAGACAGTGGCGATATAGGCGCAATAGGCCGCCGTCATGACAGCGCCGGATATACGGCCGAGACAGATGCGCATTCCAGCCAGGATTGTCAGCAGGATCGCACAGGCCAGCATCACCCAGATATCCAGCTTGAGGACTTCCTGCGGCACGTCGATCGGCACGATGACGGCGGTGATGCCGATGATGGCGAGCAGATTGAAGACGTTGGAGCCAATGACGTTGCCAATGGCGACGGCACCATGCTGGCGAATGGCGGCCATGACCGTTGTGGCAAGTTCCGGCAGGGAGGTGCCGAGGGCGATGACGGTCAGGCCGATGACGGCTTCGCTGACGCCCCAGGAGGTTGCGATCGACGTTGCTCCGCTGATGGTGAAATGCGCACCGAGCGGAAGGCCGACCAGGCCGAGAAGAATATAGGCAAGCGCGATCCAGACGGAATCGGGAACATCCTCAACCTCGTCCAGGCCATCATCGTCTTCCATCGGGATATCGGCAGCGGCGGCGCCCGCGGATGCTGCGGCGATGGCTTTCTGCTCTTTCCTGTGCTTCTGCGCCATCATGGTGGAGGCTGCAAGGAAGACACCGAGCAGTGCCAGAAGAATGAGGCCGGCGGTCAGGCCGATGGGCGTGAAGAAACAGAGCGCCATGAAAACAATGGTGACTGCGACCATGAACAGGGCGTTGCGCGTTGCGCCGGTTTCACCACACGGGGTTGCCGCAATCAGCGCGGGCATGCCCAGAACCAGAAGCACGTTGGCGATGTTGGAACCGACCACATTGCCGATGGCGATGCCGCCGGCGCCTTCCAGCGCTGCTTTCAGGGAAATGACCAGTTCGGGAGCAGAGGTGCCGAAGGCGACGATGGTCAACCCGATGACCAGATTGGGAATGCCCAGACGCTGCGCAATACCGACCGAACCCCTGACCAAGACATCGCCTGCGATAATCAGAACAACAAGTCCGCCTGCGAGGCTGATGTAGTCAAAGAGCATTTACGAATTTCCGGTTCGGGTCAGTTTCAATCTTCGAAGGCGGCTTCAATGTGGCAGCGCCAAAGTTCAACTTGGCGCCTTATACGCAATAGATCGGTGAGGGGAAAGCCGCGGACAAGGATCTTTCTACCGGCCAAATGGGGTTCCTGAATGCAAATTGCAATTGTCTTTACGGGTCTTTCATCCTGTCAGAATGTTGCCTCCATTTGTCATCAAAACTCCCCATTCTCAATCCTGATCCGCCACAAACGATCTCCATATCTTGTCATTGGGGGAGAGTGAGGACGCGGCTTTATACCCGTCCAACTCGCAACTGGCCGGCAATTTCCGGCCAACGCACTAATGGATAAAGTGGATCTGGAGTACTCAAATGAAACGTCTTGCACTTGCTGGCATGGCCCTGACAGCCGCGACGGTCGCATCGGCGCCTGTCCTGGCTGCGGATTTGCCGCAGTCGCCGGCACCGGCCTATGAGGCGGTTCCGGCTCCGCAACAGAGCATCGATTGGACCGGCCTTTATATCGGTGGCAATCTCGGATGGGCTTTCGGCCAGTTCGACAACAAGGCCGGCAACAACACCGGGCTTGGAGTGGATGCGAACGGCATCGCCGGCGGTCTTTACACCGGTTACAATTTCCAGGTGACGCCGAACATAGTGGTCGGCGCGGAAGCGGACTTCAGCCTGACCGACCTGGAAAAGTCCAAGTCCAACGGTGGCCTGACCCTGCGGTCCAAGTCTGACTGGAACTCCAACTTCCGTGGCCGTGTCGGTTACGCCTTCGACCGTTACATGGTCTATGGTGCCGGCGGTCTGGCGATTGCCGACCTGGAAGTTTCCGGCAACGGCGACACGGACAGCAAGACCGCCCTGGGCTGGACCCTTGGCGCAGGTGGCGAAGCAGCCATCACCAACAACATCAGCGCCAAGCTGGAATACGTCTACCAGGATTTCGGCGAACAGGATTTCAACCTGAACGGAACCGGCGTGAGCTCGGATTTCAACAATTCGCAGGTTCGCATGGGTATTGGCTACAAGTTCTAAGCCAGCCTCCCGGCCGATACGGAAAACCCGGTACCGCAAGGTGCCGGGTTTTTTCTTGTCTGCTTTCCGGGTCGCTTCGGCCGGCTGCGGCAAAGAGAAGCGGCTGACGGGCGAACAGGCGGCCGGCATATACAAGACGATACAAGTCGTTACAAGCTTTTCAGAATTTCGCCCCAGTACCATGTTACTTAAGGAACCTGACGTTAAGTGCCGGTGCGCGGGTGACTTCCTTACAACCCGCTAGCCCGGCCCTTCAGGTGGAGAGGCGAATGCGGTTTCTGATGCGCGGACTTGTCGGTCTGGCATTGATGGCGATCATGATCGGGTTTGCCGGTTTTGGCGGCTACCGTCTGTATACTGCCATGACGGCAGAAGAGACCGCGCAGCGACGTCCTGCCCGCGAACGCAGCTATTCGGTCAATGTCGCCGAGCTGACATCGCAAACGGTCGCGCCTGTCACGACTGCCTACGGCCAGGTGGAAAGCTGGCGGACGCTGGAACTCAGGGCCAGCTCGGAAGGCAGGCTTGTCGAGGTTGCCTCCAAGTTTCGCGACGGTGCCGCCGTCGCAAAGGGCGAACTGCTGCTGAGGATCGATCCGGCCAATGCGGAATTCCAGGTGCTGGACGCGGAAGCGGCCCTTGCCGATGCCGAGGCCCAGAAGGCGGAAGCCGCGGAAGCCATTGTCGGTGCCGAGCAGGAACTGGAAGCAGCCCGGCGCCAGCTGGACTTGCGCAAGCAGGCGCTGGAGCGTCAGCAGCAGCTGAGGGACAAGGGGTATTCCACGGCCGTACAGGTCGAGACCGAAGAACTGGCCGTCGCCTCCCTTGAACAATCGCTCAGCAATCGCCTGCAATCGGTCATCACTGCACGCAAGCGCATCGAGCGGATGGACCTGACGGTCAAGCGAGCCCGGCTCGCTCTGGACGATGCCAGGCGTACCCTGGAGGAAGTCACTCTGACGGCCCCCTTCACCGGTTATTTGTCTGAGGTCAACGCCACGCTGGGGCGCCGCGTCAGCTCTTCGGAGACGCTGGCCCTGTTGATCGATCCGGCGGCGCTGGAAGTTCGTTTCTCGCTATCGACCGACGAATTTTCCCGGCTGCTGGATACCAGCGGAAGTCTGGTGAAGGCACCCGTCACAGCAGTCCTGCAGCTGGGAGGCCGGTCGATCGAAGTTCCAGGTACCATTGACAGGGCCGCGGCCGTGGTCTCTGAAGGCGAAGCGGGGCGGACGCTGTTTGCGACGCTGGATCTGGAGCCGGGTACGGTGCTGCGGCCGGGCGACTTCGTGAAGGTGAATGTGCTTGAACCGGAGCTGACCCGTGTCGCGAAGGTGCCTTCGGCGGCGCTAACGGAAGACGGCCGCATGCTGATCGTTGGCGAAGGGGATCGGATCGAGGAAATCAAGGCGACGATCCTGCGCCGGATGGGCAATGAAGTCATCGTGGCCAATGTCCCCTTTGGCGCTGATTACGTGCGTGAGCGCTTGCCGCAGCTTGGCACCGGTCTGAAGGTTACTCCCCGGCGCAACACCGGGGGGCAGGATGACCCGCAACCTGACGAACCAGCGACGGCGCAGGCGCTGGAAGCGGGCGAAGCGCGTCTCTCCGGCGACCTGGTGGCGCTGGAACCTGAACGACGCGCGGCGCTGATCGATCAGTTGAACAGGTCCGACATGCCGGAAAACCGAAAGGCCAGGCTGCTTGCCCTTCTGAACAAGCCGATGGTGCCGAAAGAGCTGATCGAACGGCTGGAGCATGGCGGCGGTAACAGCGGCTGAACACCGCTGCAAACCCCGTCACATCCGACCTGATATTCTGATTGGAGTGTCCCCACATGCGTTCTCCTGGCGGATCGCAATTTGCCTCGCTGCTGGACTACATGGTCCGGCACCGCACAGCGGCGAACCTGCTACTGGCCATGATGCTGATCAGCGGGTTCGCGGCGTCGACGCAGATCCGGACGCAGTTCTTTCCCGATTTTGTCCGCGAGGAAGTGGACGTCGTCGTCAATTGGTCGGGCGCGGGGCCCGAGGATCTCGACCGGGCCGTTGTCGAAATCCTGGGGCCGCAACTGCTTGCCATCAACGGTGTCGACGAAGCCACATCCGTTGCGCGCGAGGGCCGGGCCAGCATCGAACTGGAGTTCGAGGACGGCTGGGACATGGGCCAGGCAACCGACGAGGTGAAGGCCGCCGTCGATCAGGCCCGCTCCAGTCTTCCCGAAGGCATCGACGAACCGGTGGTCACCCGCAGCGTCTATTCCGACCGGGTGACAGATGTCGTCATGTATGGGCCGGTCGATATCGACCAGCTTGCCCGCTTTGCCGAAGATCTCCAGACCGTCTTTTTCCGCCAGGGCGTCACGCGGGTCACCATTCGAGGACTGGAAGACCCGATCATCCGGGTGAATGTCGGCGAGAACATGCTGGTGCGGCATGGTCTGACGCTTGCCGAAATCGCTGACGTTGTTTCGGCGGAGATGGAAACGACGCCCGCGGGCGATGTCGCCGGCAGTTCCGCCCGGCTGCGTACCGGCCAGACCCGACGCAGCGAGCAGGAGCTGGGAGAGATCGTTCTGAAAGCGCCCTCGCAAGGGGAAAAGCTTGAGCTGCGGTCCGTTGCCGACATTGTCACCGAAGGGGTGGAAAGCGGCCGGGCCTATTATCACAAGGGCATGCCGGCGGTGGTTCTGAGGGTCAGCCGCAGTGCCCAGGGAGACACAATCGAGATCCAGCGGGCCGTGGAGCGGATCACGGCGGACTTCCAGCACACCCTTCCAGAAGGTGTTGTCGTTCAGCTGACCAACACCCGCTCGCAGGCGATCATCGACCGGCTGGACATCCTGGTCGAAAACGGCATCTTCGGGCTGGCCCTGGTGCTGTTGTTCCTGTTCCTGTTTCTTTCAGCCAGAACGGCCTTCTGGGTGGCTGCCGGAATTCCGGTGGCGATGGCCGCCACGATCGGCCTGATGTATGTCTTCGGGATCACGCTGAACATGATCTCCGTTTTCGCGCTGATCATCTGTCTCGGCATCGTCGTGGATGACGCCATCGTGGTCGGCGAGCATGCCGACTTCCTGCACAGGCGCGGCTATTCGCCAGCGGAAGCCGCCAGCCTTGCGGCAAGGCGCATGACGGCACCGGTCTTCTGCGCCTCCATCACCACGTTGATTGCCTTTGTCGGACTGGTTGCCATCGGTGGGCGTTTCGGCAGTCTTGTCGCCGATATTCCCTTTACGGTGTCGGTGGTGCTGATTGCCAGCCTGGTGGAATCCTTCCTCATCCTGCCGGCCCACATGAACCACGCGCTGAAGGCCAGCAAGAAGAAACACTGGTTCGACCTGCCCAACCGCCTGTTCAACCGGGGCTTCGTCTGGTTCCGGGAAAAGCTGTTTCGCCGGTTCGTCGGCTGGGTTCTCGCCGTGCGGTATCCGGCCATCGGCTTTGCGCTGATGGTCCTGGCGCTGTCGCTCACCTTGGTTTTCGACAAGTCGGTTCGCTGGCGGTTCTTCAATGCGCCGGAACAGGCAGTGGTTTCCGCCAGCATTGCCATGATGCCCGGGGCAAAACGCGATGACACCAAGGCGATGATTGCGGAGATGGAACGCGCGCTTGACGTGGTCAACCAGCGATACAGCGAGCAATACGGCGCCGAACCGGTGGTCTTTGCGCTCTCCACCGTTGGCGCTACGGCAGGGCGCGGCCTTATGGGGGCAGATACCAAGGACGCCGACCAGCTTGGCGGCATTTCCATAGAACTGCTCGACCCCGACCTTCGGCCCTATTCGGCCTTTCAGTTCATCGGCGACTGGCGCGAGGAGATCATAAATCCGCCGCTTCTGGAAACGCTGGCCCTGCGCGGCGAGCGCTCAGGCCCGGGGGGCGACGCGATCGACATCAAGCTCTACGGCAACTCCACGGAAAACCTGAAAGCCGCTGCCGAAAGCCTGAAGCAGTCTCTGGCGCCTATGGAAGGCGTCAGCGCGCTGGAGGATACGCTGGCCTATGACAAGCCGGAGCTGAACCTGACGCTGACACCGCGCGGCGAAGCCCTTGGCTTCACCACGGAGGAAATCGCCCGCATTCTGCGCAACAGGCTGGAGGGCATCGAGGTTGCCGAGTTTCCGATCGGCAGGCGAACGGCAACGGTGAAAGTGCTGTTGCCGGATGAGGAAACGGATGCCGCGTTTCTCTATTCAACGCGGGTGCGTACCGATGCCGGCACTTATGTTTCCCTGAGCGAGATTGTCAGTATCGACAGCACCTACGGCTTTGCCTCGGTCCGCCGCAGCGACGGGCTGCGCACGCTTCGGGTCTTCGGGGATGTATCGGAGGACAATCCGGCAGCCGCTGCCCGAGTGACCGACATGCTGCAGAACGAGCTTCTGCCACAGCTTGCCGCCGACTATGACGTCGAAAGCGAGATGAGCGGGCTGGCGGAGCAGGAACGCTCGTTCCTCTCCGATGCACTGATCGGCTTTGCCATGTGTCTGGCCGGTATCTACCTGGTGCTGTGCTGGATCTTCGAATCCTGGACCCGGCCGCTGATGATCATGATCATCATTCCCTTTGGCTGCGTCGGCATGATCTGGGGCCACTACCTGCACGGCATTCCGCTGTCGATGTTCTCCGTGGTCGGTTTCATCGGCATGGCGGGCATTATCATCAACGACAGCATCGTGCTGGTGACCACTATCGACGAATACGCCAGGGACCACCCCTTCCGGCAGGCAGTGGTCAACGGTGTTTGCGACCGGTTGCGGGCGGTCGTGCTGACGACTGCAACGACAGTGTTCGGCCTGGCACCGCTGCTGTTCGAGACCAGTCGCCAGGCCCAGTTCCTGCTGCCGACAGTCATCACGCTGGCTTACGGGCTGGGCGTCGGGCTGTTCCTTGTCATCCTTCTGGTGCCGGCTCTGCTGGCGGTGCAGAAGGATTTCGGTCAGGCGATCACCAGTGGCAGGCGCCTGCTCAAGCTTCGAGGCAGGACGCCGCTTTCCGGTGGACAGGCGTGACCGCAGGGGGAGGGTGCAGTGATGGACTGGAGCAAAGCCTGAAACCGGATCGGAATACCTGATCCAATCCCGACGTCTTACCAGAAAAGTATCTGATCAAGGTCAGTTCAATCAATCGTGGAAGGAGACACGCATTGGACCGTCGTTGGCTGGGCGATCGTGCCCTGTCTGTGCCCGTTCTCAGCTTGGGGACGGCGAGTTTCACATCCGGGCCATGGTCTGGCAATGATGCGGGTGCAGCCCGGCGTCTTGTCGACATCTGTCTCGACGAGGGGCTGAACATGTTCGACACCGCGGACGTCTATTCCGGCGGAAATGCCGAAATGGTGCTCGGGCAGGCAATCAACGGGCGCCGGGACAAGGTGATCATCTCCACGAAGGCGGGTCTGCGGACCGGGGCGGGCGAACATGACGTGGGCAGTTCACGCGGCCACCTGCTGACTGCTGTCGAGGGAATGCTGAGCCGTCTGCGCACCGACTATATTGACCTGTTCCAGCTCCATGCGTTTGACGCAATGACACCGGTCGAAGAGACCATGGAGGTGCTGGATGACCTGGTGAAAGCGGGGAAGGTTCGGCACCTGGGTGTCTCGAACTATGCCGGCTGGCAGTTGATGAAGTCTCAGGCTGCGGCACGATACAACGGTTGGCAGCCGCTGGTGGCGCACCAGGTGTATTATTCGCTCATCGGCCGCGATTACGAATTCGAATTGATGCCACTGGGCCTGGACCAGGGCGTTTCAGCGCTGGTGTGGAGCCCGCTTGGGTGGGGGCGCCTGAAGGGTGGCGGGAAGCACGCTTCAGCAGGCCGGCACAAGGACGCAACCCCCGACTATGCACCGCCTCTTTACGACGAAACCCTTTTTGAGCGCGTACTTGCAGCGTTGGGGGAGGTGGCTCGTGACACAGGCAAAAGCGAAGCCCAGGTCGCACTGAACTGGCTTCTGCAGCGGCCGACCGTGGCAAGCCTCATCATCGGCGTTAGCAGCGAAGCTCAGTTGCGCAACAACATGGAGGCCACCGGCTGGGAGCTGGATGCCGAACATATGCGCTTGCTTGA
Organism: Labrenzia sp. PO1; assembly: GCF_012273635.1. Classification (NCBI taxonomy): domain Bacteria; kingdom Pseudomonadati; phylum Pseudomonadota; class Alphaproteobacteria; order Hyphomicrobiales; family Stappiaceae; genus Labrenzia; species Labrenzia sp. PO1. The sequence continues at coordinate 916,434 of NZ_JAAXCR010000001.1, read as the reverse complement.
CGAAGCCAGCACCACTCCCGTTCCCTATCCGTATTGGCACCAACGCGCATTCCCGGAACGCAATCCGCAACCGGTCTGATCATCGTTTCATCCCATGCCTAAGGGGCGGGTGTGAAAGTCCTAACTGGATCAGAAGGGTCAGAGTGCGGCCAATGTCACATGCCTGTTTGCGGGAGCATGCCGAGGACATGCCATGCGGCCTGATCCAGTTGCCAAGGGCATGAAACCTGCCGAAATGCTCGATGAGCTGGATCGGTCTATGCACCTTGCAATCAAGGGGTATCTGATGCCCAACAATCAGAACAGGAAACTGGTCGGCGGCAACATCCACAGCTCTCAGGAACAACCCACAAAGCCCCCGGCCTAGGTTGCTTCAAGGTCTCCTTGCAAGCAGCCCGGTTCGCGGCTTTGTACTTCGCTTGCGCCCTATGGCTCATGCCTCCCAGGTTATCAATCCCGGTTTACGCAGTGGATCCCTCTTTCGATTTGTGCAAAACCACATCATGTGCTTAATTTTTACGCGAATATTAACTGGGGACTAACCCCGTCGATTTTGATATATATAGTACAGGTTGTTTACCTGTGTGGTTCCAAATGAGTGATCATCAGTTCAATACCTCGGTCAGGATGGGCTCCGAACGGAATTTCGGGCTGGTCTTCGCCGTGGTCTTTTTGCTGATCGGGCTGTGGCCGGTCACTGGTGGCGCCGCGCCGCGTTGGATTTTGCTATCCCTTGCGGCTGTTTTTATAGCCCTTGCCATGTTTGCGCCGCAGAGCCTGCGCCTACCCAACAGGTTGTGGTTCAAACTGGGTCTGCTGCTTGGTGCCGTGATGGCGCCGGTGGCGATGGCGGTTGTCTTTCTTTTAATCTTCATTCCCATCGGTCTTGCGATGCGAGCCAGCGGGAAGGATCCGCTTTCAAGGAAAGTGGATCCGAATGAAAAATCTTATTGGATTCCCAGAACCGACCAGCCGAAGTCCATGAAACTGCAATATTAGGACAAAAATACCGGCACGGTTCCCAGACAAAGCAAGGAATTGCCTCTATGTCGATGATCGCCGAATTGTGGGGTTTTCTGCGTGATAGGCGGAAATTCTGGCTTTTGCCAGTTTTCATTGTACTGGCGATTTTCGGAGCGCTGATCGTGCTCAGCCAGGGCTCGGCGGTCGCCCCCTTCATCTATGCGCTGTTCTAGACCAGTGACCGCGATCCTGGGGATCTCGGCGCTGTATCACGACAGCGCCGCTGCACTGCTGGTCGATGGCCGGATCGTGGCCGCCGCGCAGGAGGAGCGCTTTACCCGGCGCAAGCACGATGCGGGCTTTCCCGCCCATGCCATCGCCTATGTGCTGGACGAGGGCGGGCTGGACCTTGCCAGCGTCGATCACGTCGCGTTCTACGACAAGCCCTTCCTGAAGTTCGAGCGCTTGCTTGAGTCCTATCTGGCCTATGCCCCGCGCGGTTTCAATTCGTTTCGGATGGCGATGCCGGTCTGGCTGCGCGAGAAACTGTTCCTGAAGGACCTGCTGAAGCGAGAACTGAGCCTTTTCGACCCGGGTTTCTCCGTGGACAAGCTGCTGTTCGCCGAACATCACATCAGCCATGCCGCCAGTGCCTTCTACTCGTCACCCTTCGAAGAGGCGGTCGTGCTGACCATCGACGGGGTGGGGGAATGGGCGACGACCACGGTTGCGATCGGACGCGGCAAGGATCTGGAAATTCAGCGCGAACTGCATTTTCCGCATTCGCTGGGCCTGCTCTATTCCGCCTTCACCTATTACACCGGCTTCAAGGTGAATTCCGGCGAATACAAGGTGATGGGGCTGGCCCCCTATGGGCAACCGCGATTTCGCGACCTGATGCTGGATCGGATCGTTGATGTAAAGCCGGACGGCTCGTTCCGGCTGGATCAGCGTTATTTCAACTATGCAGCGGGTCTGACCATGACCAGCAAGGCCATGGAGGACCTGTTCGGCCACCCTGTGCGCCAGCCCGAGACGGAACCGCTGACACAGTTCCACATGGATATCGCCGCCTCGGTCCAGGCCGTGACCGAGGAGATCCTGCTGCGCATGACCCGCGCGCTGGCGCAGGAATACGGTATTCCCTCGCTGTGCCTTGCCGGCGGGGTGGCGCTGAACTGCGTGGCCAATGGCAAGATCCTGCGTGACGGCGCTTTTCGCGACATCTGGGTGCAGCCGGCGGCGGGCGATGCCGGGGGCGCGCTCGGGGCGGCGCAGGCCGCGTGGCATATGGAACTGGGCCAGCCCCGACAAACGCCGCCCGGCGATGCCATGCGGGGTGCCTATCTGGGTCCAGCCTTCGACGACGACCGGATCGCGGCGGATCTGACAGCGGCGGGGGCCAGCTTTACCCGGCTGGACGAGGGTGAGATCCTGGCCCGTAGCGCACAAGCGCTGGCGGATGGCAAGGCCGTGGGCTGGTTTCAGGGACGGATGGAATTCGGGCCGCGCGCCCTTGGCAACCGGTCTATTCTTGGCGACCCGCGCTCGGGCTCCATGCAGAAGTTGCTGAACCTCAAGGTGAAATACCGCGAGAGCTTCCGGCCTTTCGCGCCCTCTGTCCTGCGCGAGCATGTCAGCGAGTGGTTCGATCTGGACGGGGACAGCCCTTACATGCTGCTGGTCGCCGATGTTGCCGAACGTATCCGGCGCCAGATGACGTCCGAGGAGCAGGCTCTTTTCGGCATCGACAAGCTGAACATCCGCCGCTCGGACATCCCCGCCGTGACCCATGTCGATTATTCGGCCCGAGTGCAGACCGTGCATCGCGACACCAACCCGAAATATCACGCGCTGATCTCTGCCTTTCACGACCTGACCGGCTGCCCGCTGCTGGTCAATACCTCGTTCAACGTGCGCGGAGAACCGATCGTCTGCACTCCGACCGACGCCTTCCGCTGCTTCATGGGCACCGGGATCGAGATGCTGGTCGCCGGCAATTGCCTGCTGGAGAAGGAGGCGCAGGACGCCTCGCTGCACGAGAATTACGAAAACATGTACGAACTGGACTGACCGGAGGAGCCCTTGCACATCTTCGGCCGCCATCGCCGGATCGCTACCATCTTGTGCCTGATCCCGGCGGGTTACTTCCTGCTGACCGCGATCTTTGCGCTGGTGCATTTTGACGATTTCGCCTCAGACCTGCCCAGGCTGCTGCGTTATGTGCTGGGGCCGCTGGCGATTGCCGCGCTGCTGGTTGGCTGTGCCTGGCTTCTGTCGCCCGACAACGCGCTGACGATAGGGATTACAGCCTGCTCGATCCTGGCCGGGATGTTCATGTTCGAGGGGTACATGCGCTGGCATAACCTGCCGCAGCGGATGGGGCTGGCCGGGATCGTCGATGGCGGAACCGATCTGGAACGCTATGGCGGCGCCATGCCTCCGGCCTATACGATCAAGGCCCTGAATGCCAAGTTGGGGACCGAAACTCTGGCCGAGGCGGTGCTGGCCGGGACGCCCGGAGCCGAGATGCTGCTGTGCAGCCGTATGGGCGTGCCGGTCACGACACGGATCGACAGTTACGGTTTTCGCAATCCGCAGCCGGAAACCGCCGCGCCGGTCGATCTGATGATCCTCGGCGATTCCTTTGCCGAGGGGATTTGCCTCGACGATGGCCAGCATTTCGTCGACCAGATGCGTGCAGGCGGGGCTTCGATCCTGAACACTGCCAGCCGGGGCGCAGGCCCCTTGTATGAACTGGCGGTCCTTGGCCGCTATGGCCCGCATTTTCGCCCCCGCATCACCGTTCTGGCCTTTTTCGAGGGGAACGACTGGGAAAACCTGTCCGTTGAAACAGAACAGCCGTGGCTGCACGAGGCCCTGGCGCCGGAGGCCGATTTCGGCCCGATCGAGGTGGATGCGGCGCGGCGCGCGGACGCGGCCCGGATCATTGCCGGCTGGTGGCAGGGCACTGCCGCCACTCTGGAGGAATATCTGAGCCGCCGGGCCTATTTGCGCAATTTCCTCGCCCTTCAGGAAACCGCCAGCATCCTGGGGCTGCACTACCCCAAGGCGGCCAGCGACAACCCGGTTTTCGAGCAGATCCTGCATCGCATGAAGCAGATCGCAGATGGCTGGCAGGGGCGGGTGGTGGTGGTCTATATCCCCGCTCTCGACCAGTTCGGTGGGGTGTTTCCGCATGGCTTTCTCAGCGCTCCGCTACGCGAGAACGTGGCGCGCGCAGCCGAGAGCGCAGGCCTGGGCATGATCGACCTGACCCCGACCTTTCGGGACTATCCCTCGCCGCTGGGTCTTTACGCGCCGGATGCGCATCTGAATGCCGAAGGCGCGGCGCTTGCCGCCGGCACGATCATGGCCGACCCGCTGATGGCAATTCCCTGACGCTGCCATGTCTCTATCGTTGGAATGCCCCGTTTCTGGCAACGGTGTTGACAGGCAGCCTCGTCATGTCTCCCGGGCTGATGACGCCGGCACGGGCACAGGATCTGAATTGGGACGGCGCAGGGGCGACAGCCCAGGGCACTGTCGAAGGCGGGTCAGGACAAGGCGGCGAGGGCTTCTGCGTGCAGTGTGGCGTTGGCCGCGGCGAGAACCTGACCTTCAGAGTGCAGGCCCAGCCTTTCACCTTTCCAGTCGGTGATCACGCCTCCCGCACCCTCGATAACCGGAATGAGGGCCATGTAATCGTAGGGATGCAGATTCATTTCGAACACCAGATCAATGTGGCCTGAAGCCAGCAGTCCGTATCCGTAGCAGTCGCCCCCGAAGCGGCGCATGGCGACCTTGCTTGAGAGTGCCTCGAACTGCGCGCGTCCCTCGGTGTCGAACGTGTCGGGCGTGGTCGTGTAAAGGATCGCGTCGGCCAGTCGGTGCCTGCCGCTGGTGCAGCAAGGTTCACCATTGAATGTTGACGGTTCACCACGTCGCCCCATCCAGCGTTCGCCGGTCGGCGGTATCGAGATGATGCCGAGTTCCGGTGTCCCGTTGAAAAGGCAGGCAATGAGCGTGCCGAAGGTCGGCATCCCGGAAACAAAACTCTTCGTCCCGTCAATCGGGTCGAGCACCCAGAGGTATTGGGCATCCAGACGTGCGTCCTCGTGCTCTTCGCCAAGAATGCCATGGGCCGGGAACTCTTTGAGGATGCTTTCACGCATCGCGGCCTCGATGGCGCGGTCAGCCTGCGTGACCGGGGATAGGTCGGCCTTTTGTTCCACGTCCAATGGCTTGCGGAAGTAGGTCATCGCCATGGCGTCAGCCACGTTGGCGAGCCCGTCGGCAAAACGCGCCAGCATCTCCGTTTCGGGCGGCGTCGTGGAGCTTTGCATGGGTTTTCCTTGTCTGCGGGGAAGCTGGCAACGATGGTCAGCCGGCAAATTAACTCTAGACAAAATCCACAAAAATGCAAGACTACACAAATATCCCCAGAACCGCGAACAGAGGACGCGGCAATAACAAAGGGTCTCGGGAGGATCCGATCCGGGGCAGGCACTGGCACACGAACACGTGGATCAACAAGGAGAGACGACAATGAAGACCTGGACGAAATTCACCTTGGCTTCGCTGTTTGCCGTCGGCATGACGGCAACAGCCTCTGCCGACGAAATCACCGTCTACACTGCGCTTGAGGAAGAAGAGATCGCGGCCTATATCGAGGCCGCCCAGAAGGCGATGCCCGATACCGAGATCAATGTGCTGCGCCTGTCCACGGGCAAGCTGGGCGCGCGTCTTCTGGCAGAAGCGGGCAACCCGCAGGCCGACGTGATCTGGGGCTGGGCCGTCAGCGCCATGATGGATCCCCAGATCCTGGAGATGCTGGAACCCTACGCAGCCAAGGGCGTCGATGTTCTGCCTGCCTCCTTCCGTGGTGAAGACGGCAAATGGTTTGCTCCGATCGGCTACATGGGCGCGTTTTGCGTGAACACGGCACGGCTTGAGGAGAAGGGCCTGCCGATGCCCAAGAGCTGGAAGGATCTGGAGAACCCGGACTTCAAGGGCGAGATCCTGATGCCGGACCCGAATTCTTCCGGGACCGGATACCTGCACGTCAATGCGGTTCTGCAAACCATGGGTGACGAGGCCGGCTGGGCACAGCTCGAAGCCGTCGATCCGAACATGGCACAATATACTTCATCCGGTTCCAAACCCTGCAAGTCCGCACGCGTCGGCGAATACACCGTTGGTATCTCTCTGGCATTCACCGCGATGCAGTCCATCGAGGAAGGTTATCCGCTGGCAATGGTCTTCCCAGAGGAAGGCGTTGGATATGAACTGGAAGCATCCGGCCTGATGGAAAGCTCCGACAACAAGGATGCGGCAAAAGCCTTCCTCGACTGGACGATGTCCGACGAGGCAATCGGTCTCTACCAGCAGTACAAGGCGCTGATCACGGTTCCGGGTGTCGATGCTTCGCAAGCGGCTGAAAAAGCGGGCCTGCCGGCTGATATTGCGACCGTCCTGGCGAAAATCGATTTCGTCACGGCGGCCAAGAACCAGACGGCCGTGAAGGAAACCTGGAAAGAAAAGCTGGGCCGCTGATCGTGCCCGCGGCAGCTCCGGCTGCCGCCAGAAGCGCGCGGGGCTTCACTGGAGGCCCGCGCACCTTTGACAGGAGACCGATCCGCCGTGTACTTGACCGTCCGTAACGCCACCAAGACCTTCGGGGCCTTCAAAGCGCTCGACAATGTCTCGATCGAGATCGATCGACGGGAATTCGTTTGCCTGCTGGGTCCCTCCGGCTGTGGCAAGACGACACTCCTGCGGCTGATCGCCGGGCTGACGGAGCTGAACAGCGGCGAAATCCTTCTGGAGGGGACAGCGCTTTCGAACCTTCCCGCACGCAAGCGGGGCTTCGGGATCGTGTTCCAGTCCTACTCGCTCTTTCCCAACATGACAGTGGCCGAAAACATCGGTTACGGGCAGAAGATCCGTGGCACCCCGCGATCGGAGATTTCACGGCGCGTGACGGAACTTCTGGAGCTGGTGAAACTGCCGCAGGTCGCCGGCAAGTTTCCCGGTCAGCTGTCCGGCGGGCAGCAGCAGAGGATCGCGTTGGCACGGGCAATCGCCGTCGACCCGCGTGTCTTGCTGCTGGACGAACCGCTTTCGGCGCTGGACGCGAAGGTCCGGGCCGAACTGCGAGACGAAATCCGCCATGTTCAGCGTTCGCTCGGCATTCCAACCTTGATGGTGACACATGATCAGGAAGAGGCACTGGCGCTGGCGGACAAGATCATCTGCATGAACCATGGTGTCGTGGTGCAGGCCGGCACGCCGGAAGACCTCTACCATCGACCGGCGACGCGCTTTGTGGCGGACTTCATGGGGATCAGCAATCTCGTTTCTGCTGCCCCAATCCGGCGTGAATACCCGGATCTGATGGCAAAGTGGCCGGGGGGATCGGGGACGGAGCATGTTGCCTGCATTCGCCCTGAACAGATCAGTCTGACCCCGGCGCCGGACGGCAACGCCATGGTGCGCAGCATCAGTTTCCTTGGCAATCTCAGACGGCTTGAGGTCGATAGCGCAATCGGCCCGCTGGTCGTCGAGACCCACGGGTATAATTCCTGTCACGAGGGCGAACGCGTGAACCTGAGCATTCCACCGGAAGCCTGCACCTGGGTGGCTGACGACATGGTCCACCAGCCTGCCGAGACCGCCGCATGAGCGGTGTGGAAACGATGACCACGCCAGCGCGCAAACAACTGGATGCGGACCGGCTGCTCACACTTGTTTGCGTTGGGCTGCCGCTGATTGGGCTCGTCCTCTTCTTTCTCTACCCGATGGTGATCGTGTTCCTGCGTTCCCTGACGGTTGACGATGGTTACGGGCTTGCCAACTACACGAGGGTTCTGGGGTCGACGGGGTTCTGGCGTGCGACCGAACATTCCCTGATCATGGGGGCTGCCACCACTGTTCTCAGCGTCTTCCTTGGTTTCATCATCGCGCATGGGCTCTATCGCTGCGCTTTCCGGGGCAAGTGGCTGATCCGCGGCGTGATCGTCCTGCCGCTGCTCGCCCCCTCTCTCGTGCAGGCGCTCGGGCTGATCTTCCTTCTGGGACGCAACGGCGTCATCAGCCGTGCCCTGGGTGTCGAGATTGAAATCTACGGCTTCTGGGGGCTGTTGATCGCCAACACTCTTTATGCCTTGCCGCAGGCGGTGATGATTATCGGCGCGGCGCTGGTCCTGCTGGACGCGCGTGTTTACGAAGCTGCGGAAGTCATGGGCGCTTCGCCGTCACGCCAGTTTCGCGACCTGACCTTGCCCGCGGCGCGCTTCGGGATCCTCAACGCGGCTTTCGTCTGCTTCACAATCACGATCACCGATTTCGGCAACGCGGCGGTGATCGGCGGGGACTACTCGGTTCTGGCGACCGAAATCTACTCTCAAGTGGTTGGCCAGCGGAATTTCAACATGGGAGCTGTCGTCGGCATCATGCTGTTGTTGCCGACGGTGGTTTCCTATGCGATCGAGCGTCAGGCAATGAAGCGGCAACAGGTCGGACAGATGGCTGGCCAGGTGCCGTATCGGCCCTCCTTCGCACCCGTGCGCGACCCGGTCATGGCGTTCCTGTCGCTTCTGGTCTGCACCGGCATCGTCGCGGTTATCGGCATTGTCGTCTACGCAAGCTTTGTCACCCTGTGGCCCTACAACATGGCGCTGTCGTTCAAGCACTACGACATCACATTGGCCGGGGGGTATTCCTCGCTCTGGATGACCATCGTGATATCGCTCATGGCGGCGTCGGGAGGCACGCTTGCGGTCTTCCTCCTGTGCCTTGGGCTGCGCCGCCTTCCGCGCAGCGTGGCCCAACCCATCCAGATGCTGGCCGCCATGCCGGCCGCAGTGCCCGGGATGGTCCTGGGGCTTGCCTATATCCTGACTTTCAATTCAACCGCGACGCCGCTCTACCTTCTCTATGGGACGGCGGCCCTCATCGCGATCATCAACTTCTACCACTACCACACGCAGGGTTTTCTGACGGTGATGACCGGTTTTCGCCAGTTGCCCCGGGCGCTCGAGGAAGCTGCAGACAGTCTTGGAGCTGGAATGGCACGGACGGCCGTTGATATCGTCGCGCCGTTCATTGCCCCAATGCTCGTTTCAGTGTTCTTTTTCCTGTTCATGCGGTCCATGGTAACCCTGTCGGCAGTCGTCTTCCTCACCACGCCTGACCTGAGCGTGGCGGCTGTCACCATCATGCGGCTGGACGATGCCGGTCTGACTTCGCAGGCGGCAGCCTTTTCCACCTGCGTGATGGCAGTCGTGTGTATTGCGCTTTTGAGCATGAAGGGAACGCTGGTGCTGATGGGACGAGGCAACCGGAGCAAGGTGCGGACCTGATGTGGGCAAAGGAACGTCACCGGCTTATCCTGTCAATGCTGAGTGCGAGCCAGCAGGTGAGCGCCAACGATCTTGCGCAGATGCTGAACGTCTCTCGCGAGACGGTGCGACGCGATTTGCTGGACCTGGAAGAGTCTGGACAGGTCAGCCGCGTCCATGGCGGCGCGGTCTTGCCCGAGCCGCGTTCCGAGGAGCCCTTCCGCCAACGGATGACGACGCAGATCCGGGCAAAGTCGGAGATTGCCCGCAAGGCTGCCGGACTGATCCAGCCCGGACAGACGATCCTTGTGGACGCGGGCACCACTACAGCCCTGTTTGCCCGTGAACTGGCCAAGCTGTCGGATCTGTCGGTGATCACCAACTCGGTTGATATTGCCACCACGCTGCAAGGGGCTGGCAAGGATGTGCTGCTGCTCGGTGGACGGATGGCGGCCGACGTCCCTTCGACGGTCGGCGAACTCACCCTGTCTGAAATCCGCCGTTTCCGTGTCGACCTGTGCTTTTCGGCTCCGGTTGGGGTGCATCCGACCAAGGGTGCGTTCTTCTACGACCTGCAGGAAGCCGAAATCTCCAAAGCCATGGCGGCACAGGCGCAGCAGACAGTTATTCTGGCCGACCAGAGCAAGCTTGGAAAAACCAGCAGGGTTCAGGCCTTGGAGGCCGGAGAGATCGGCAGGCTTGTGACAAACAGGGCAGCAACTGAAGAGCAGGTAGCGGCCTTCCGCCAAGCGGCCATAGACGTAATGGCTTGAGAAGCGAAAACCGCTCGATAGACAAGATCAGATTGCACAACGCGGTACAGATTTTCTGTACTCGCGCCTGGTTCGGCAAACTGAAGCGTCTGTTCAATGTCGTCTTTGTTCAGCCGTGGTGGAGGGATCGGCCATGGCGACATGGGTAATCGGCACCCGCATCACGTTGCCGCTTCGCCCCATTCATCCCCAGCCTGCGTTTCTCCCGACCGGATATCGACAGCCTTGATATCGAAAGCCCATGGTTTCAGCTTCCCGGCTCCATCCATTTTCAGGCCCTCAAGGAAGGGGGGTGAAAGTTCCAAATGGGTCAGCCAGGCCAGACAACGGGCAATGTTCCATCCCGGTTTGCGGGCCCTCGACGCTTGCGACATGATACAATTGATACAAACGGCAAGGCCAAACTGAAAAGAAGCTTACGTAGAAATGAGGTCCGGCCTGCCGCCCTTGCCGAGGCGTTGATACAAAGTGAGATCCAATGTTGCTTCAAGACGGAGCGAGTGCTTCTGAAAGTGAAGCCGATAGAAACCGGATCCAGCTGCTCATGGAAGAAGCTGTCGAGGCGCTGAGCGATGGCTTCGTCCTCTACGACAGTGACAGAAGGCTCGTTTTCGCAAACAAACGCTATGCGGAGATGCTGGGTCCGCACAAGGATCTGCTTGTGCCGGGCGCGCGGCTCGACGACATCGTCGGCAGTGCTGTCCGCAGTGGGCACATTTCATTCGTTCGCAGCCCTGAAGGCGGTTTGCCTGGTGTCCTGGAAACCCTGGCAGCCAGGGGAAAACTGAAGATCGAGATCAAGGTTGCCGACGGCAGCCAGCACAAGATCTATCTCAAGCATTTGAAAGACGGCAGCATTGTCGTGAAGGTTCGCGACATCACGGAACAGCGGACCGCAGAGGCGCGTGCAAGAGAGATCCTTTACGGCGCGGTTGATGCCGTCGACGTTGGTATCGCGCTCGTCGATGATGATGACCGGCTGGTGTTTGCCAACAAGAAGTTTCGGGAGATAGGCGACCCGGACGGGAGGATTTTCGTCCCCGGCCGTGCGATGCGCGACATCCATGGCGAGGCCATAGCATGCGGCCTGATCCCGCTTCCGGGGGGCATGAAACCCGCCGAAATGCTCGATGAGCTGGATCGGCTTATACGCCTTGCCATCAAGGGGTATCCGATACCCAACAATCAGAACAGGGAACTGGTCGGCAGCGCCTACGAGACAAATCTGAAAGGACGGCTGCTCACGATTGAAGACGTCACGGATCGCGTCAGGGCGGAGCGGCGCTTTACGACCGCGGTTGAACGGTTGCCGGTTGGTATTGCCTTTGAAGGGCCGGACGGGCAATTCACGCATTGCAATGATGCGTTTGCAGCGCCCTTTCACCTGACCGCGGCCGAAATTCTAAAGCTGTCGGATATTGAGCGGATCGACTTGCTGGCACCGCAGATATCGATGGTTGCCGGGCAGGAAGTAGGCGACCGCGCGGCTGAGCTCTTCACCGCTGCGGTGAAGCAGCAGCGCGAGACGCTGGAACCCATGGAGGTTCGGTTCTGGGATGGCCGGCACTATCGTGTCGAGCGAGCCATCTCCGAACATAACAGCCGCGTTGTCGTGGTCACCGACATCACCGCCTTGAAAGAAACCGAGGCCAGAAGCCTGGCCACCCTGAATGATGCCATTCAATCTCTTGATGAGGGGTTGGTGCTCTTCGACAAGAGCCTCAATTTCGTGCTCGGAAACCGGCTCTGGTACGAAATGTACTTCAGTGAACTGGCGCCGCCCGTTGCCGGGGAGAACATTCTCACCATCCTGGGCCGGTTGATCGACAACGGCGTCGTTCTTGTTCCGGAGGGCGAAGACAAGACGTCCTATATGTGCGAGCTGACGCTTCTGGTGAAATCCTACCAGAAGAAGCAGGCCATCCGTCTTGCCGGTGGACGTATTCTGCTGGCGTCAGCCCACAGAACCGAACTGGACGGGTACCTCGTCTCCTTTATCGACGTGACCGAGCAGCGACGGGCCGAGGAAGAGCAGCGCGAGGCGGATCTGCTTCTGCACAAGATCGTCGAGGCCTGCCCGGCAAACTTTCTCGTCTCCCGCATCGAAGATGGAAAAATCATCTACTGCCCGCCTGCTTCACGAGAGCGGTTCGGCGATATCGACACGACCCTCAATTTCTTTTTGAAGCCGGAGGATCGGGAGCGATATCTGGAAGCACTCCTGCCGACGGGAACACTTGATGATTACCGGGTTCAGTTCCGCAGGGCCGACGGCTCAATCATGGAAGGCATCACCGCCGCCCGCGTGACCGACTACAAGGGCGAGAATGTCATCGTGTCCTCCACAAGGGACATTTCGGACCTTCTGGCCATGCAGGAGGAATTGCAGAAACAGCGTGACATTGCCCACCAGAACGAAAAACTGTCCGCCCTGGGTGAGCTGCTTGCCGGTGTCGCGCACGAACTCAACAATCCCCTTTCCATCGTTACCGGTTACGCCCAGATGCTTCAGGGAAAGCTCAAGGACCCGGTTCTGGAAAAGCGCATCGACCGCATCGCGGAGGCTGCCGACAGAAGCGCGCGGATCGTCAGGGCTTTCCTGTCCATGGCGCGCCAGCGACCGGCAAATCTGGAACCTTGTACGCTGAACGAAATCGCCTCGGTTGCCCTTGATCTTGCCGGCTACGGGCTGCGCTCCAACGGAGCCAGGATTGAGACGGAGTTTGATGAGGATCTTCCTTCAATCCTCGGCGATACGGACCAGCTGGTCCAGGTCGTTACGAACCTCATTATCAATGCGGAACACGCCCTTTCGCCGCTTGGCGAAGACGCGGTGCTTATATTGCGGACGTTCCACGACGGAAGAGGCGGCGAAGCAGTCCTAGAAGTCCGGGACAATGGTCCGGGGATGACGAAGGAAATCAGGGACCGCATCTTCGAGCCGTTTTTCACGACAAAAGACGTGGGTGAGGGGACGGGTGTCGGCCTGGCATTCTGTCACCGGGTTGTCGACACCCATGAAGGCACTCTCGAAGTCAGTTCATCCGTTGGCAAGGGGACGAGTTTCTTCGTGCGGCTGCCCGCAATGGAAACAGAGGCTTCAACTGACATCTCGCAGGCCCAGCCAGGCGGAACGCATCATCGCAAACGGGTACTGGTCGTTGATGACGATGTCGCGGTCAGCGAGCTCGTTTGTGACCTGCTTGCAGATTTCGGATGCCAGGCAATACAGGAAACCAGCGCACGCAAGGCTCTTGCGCGCCTGTCTCACACATCCGTCGATCTGATTATCAGCGACTACAAGATGCCGGGCATGGACGGTGCCGCATTTTACAACAGCCTGATCGGGTTATCGCCCGGTTACAAGGATCGTATCGCCTTCATGACGGGCGATGCCATGGGGAAGTCCGTTCAGACATTTCTGATGGAAAGCGAGCGCCCCTACATTGAAAAGCCCATTTCCAAGAAGGATCTGGCTTGTTTGTTAAATCAACTGGACAGCAGGAAAAACACATCATGAGCGGGGCTCCGGGTGCGAAGCAAATTTTGGTCTGTGACGACGAACCTCATCTTCGCGAAATGGTTGCCGAGTATCTCGCCGAGCGCGGCTATGATGTTGTTGAAGCGCCGAACGCCAACGACATGAAACGGCTTCTGGAGAGCCTGGAACCGGCGCTGATCATTCTGGACGTGAACATGCCTGGTACGGATGGTCTGACCGCGTTGCGTGACCTTCGAACCACCTCGACCGTGCCGGTGATCATGCTGACTGCAGCAAGTGACGTGATCGACCGCGTCGTGGGGCTGGAAATGGGAGCCGACGATTATGTCGGCAAACCTGTCGACCTGCGCGAACTGGAGGCCCGGATCAAAGCCGCACTGAGGCGCAGAAGTTTTGACGAGACAAGCGCGCAGCAGAAGGATCGGCAAGCAGGCACAGTTCCCTTTGGTACCTGCCGTCTGGATCTGGACGGGGCGAGGCTGATCGGTGGCGACGGTCAGGAAATTGCGATTACGTCCATGGAGTATCAGCTGCTCAGGGTGTTCGTCGAGAACCGTGGACGCGTTCTCAACCGCGACCAGTTGCTGGAGCAGGCACACGACAAGGGCTGGGAACCTTTCGATCGTTCGATCGATCTGCGTATTTCAAGGCTGCGCCGCAAGATAGAACTCAATCCCACAAAACCCGAGACCATCAGAACGGTCCGAGGGTTGGGCTACGTCTTCGATTAAATGCTCTTCCCGGCGACCCGGGAAACCCCGTCAGCTGTGATGCCTGCCGCAAATTCCAGTTCGTCAGAGCCGGAATTTGCGTCCTGTTGGTCAGAATCCCGGCTTTTTGGCGCATCAATCCAGCCCCAGATCCGCGCTGTCTCCTTGTGAACGGTAACAATTGTACCTTTGGTGTGTGCAAGGGCGGGATTTTTGATACCGGGCGGACACGGGAAAACGCTTTCCCCGGCGCGTGATCCGGCTTTCCAAGTTTTTTCAAAAGATGTTTTTCTTCAGTCGTTTACACAGGTCTTGTCTGGGGTTTTGTCGCCCAGCTCAATGCCCGCTCAGACCTCGCATTTGAAACAATGTGTCGGTTATTTCTGTGGGGCGAACGCCCGGATACAATTGAAACACCCGGTGAAACGGGGCTGAAAAGAAAGGTTCCCATCTTTGGTGTGTCGGCAAGGTCGCCGACGCCAAAACCAAATGGAGAACTACTATGATGAAAACCACTTCTTTCGCACTGGCTGCTGTCATGTCCACGTTTCTGATCCAGGCAACGCCTGCTTCCGCTGGCCAGAGCTGCTGGGGACTTGAAGGTCAGGCGCTTCAGGATTGCATCGACAATCTTGTCGACGAACTTGGCAAGATCGGTCACGAAAGCAATTCCGATACGCAGACAGTGAAGATCAAGAAATCTTCCCGTCAGAAATCTCGTTGAGGCCTAATCTCGACCGGAACTGACAACCAGAAACCCTCGGCGTGAACAAGACGCCATAAGGGTCACCTCTCCTGCGGTGCAATTCGACTGGAATTGATGTGTTTTGGCTTGCTTGCCAGGTTTTACCCATCAAGCCGTTGAATTGCCCGCAGACAGGTTTTCATGAAGAAGACATCTGAAACGGCCGGTTGGCCCCTTCAGGCAAGCTCTCTTCTCCAGGCGTTTTGAAATTTTTACGCCTTTTTTGAATGCCTGCTTTTACCACCTAGCCCAAACTGTTGAGCAACCGATTTCAAGGCGCGGCGCTGACTGACTTGTTCGGTTTTCGGTCCGGCGCTCGGCAACAGCCGGCAGTGATCATCAAACCACAAAAAAAACCTCACCCCGTCCTGCGCATTGATGGGGCAAAAGCGCTTCGCGCAGCCTCACAGCAAAAACCAATGGAAGGGGCCAAGACATGGCTTGGGCCCCTCCTGTTCGGTAACGGCAGGGTTATGCAGGGACGGACGGGTATTTCATGCCCGCGACTTCCTGCATCAAGCGGATCACCTGTGTGCTGTAGCCCGCCTCGTTGTCATACCAGACGTAAAGGACCAGTCGGTCGCCGTCGACGATGGTTGCCTGGCTGTCGACCACACCGGCATGGGTGGAGCCGACGAGATCGGAGGAAACCAGTTCGGTGGAGGCCGTGTAGTCGATCTGGTCCTGCATCGGCGACTGCACCGAAATCCCGCGCAGGTAATTGTTCATTTCCTCGGCCGTCGTCTCGCGCTTGAGGTTCAGGTTGAGGATGGCCATGGAGACGTTGGGGATCGGCACCCGCACCGCGTTGCCGGTCAGCTTGCCCTTCATTTCCGGCAGGCACTTTGCGACCGCGCTGGCAGCGCCCGTGCTCGTCAACACCATGTTCAGGGGCGCGGACCGGCCACGGCGGTCCCCGCTGTGATAGTTGTCGATCAGGTTCTGGTCGTTGGTGAAGGCGTGGATGGTTTCCACGTGGCCGTTCTCGATCCCGAACTCGTCGTTGATCACCTTCAGCACCGGCGTGATGGCGTTGGTGGTGCAGGAGGCGGCGCTCAGGATCCTGTCATCCGCGGAGATGTCGCCATGGTTCACGCCATAGACGATATTCTTGATGCTGCCCTTGCCCGGTGCGGTCAGGATCACCTTCGCTGCCCCGGGGCATTTCAGGTGCTGGCCAAGACCATCCTCGTCGCGCCAGATGCCCGTGTTGTCGACCACCAGCGCATTGCGGATGCCGTATTTGGTGTAATCGACCTCGGCAGGAGAGTTGGCGTAGATCACCTGGATGTAGTTGCCGTTGGCGATGATCGCATTCTGCTCTTCGTCAACGGTGATGGATCCGCTGAAAGCGCCGTGGACGGAGTCCCGTCGCAGCAGGCTGGAGCGTTTCTTAAGGTCGCCGGCCTTGCCGCCGCGCACAACAATCGCGCGCAGGCGCATCTTGTTGCCGGCACCGACGCGTTCGATCAGCATGCGGGCAAGAAGGCGTCCAATACGCCCGAAGCCATAGAGAACGACATCCTGCGGTTCCTGCAGGATGGATGTCTTGCCGGTGTTGATGCTGGCCAGCTGCTTCTCGAGGAAGCTCTTAACGTCACCGCCTTCTTCCATGTAGCCGTGGCACAGCTTGCCGAGGTCGACGCGCGAGGCGGCCAGGTCCATCTCCAGCATTGCCTTGACGATTTCGAGGCTCTTGGTGACGTCCAGTTCCTGCCCGGTGATCTGCAGGGCATAGCGGTGTGCCTTGAGGATCTCGATGGCGGAGTTGTTCAGAAGACGCCGGCCGAAAATCCGGATGTTGATGCCGTAGTCACGGTAGAGATGCCCAACCAGCGGGATCATCTGCTCGGCAGCGGACTGTTGTTCCTTCCAGTTGTCGAAGTGGTTATCCATGGCCGCCATACACAAAACTCCCTTATGGTCTTTCCAGCGCGCTGAGTGGCAAGTCTTTGTCCTGCGCACGGTCTTTAGCTCTTGTGGAAACGTAATGTCCATAAGCAGTTTGAAGACTAATCGATTGAAATTTGGGGAGGGTGCTTTTGGTCGCATCCAGGCCGCTGGAAGCGTTACATCTGGAACCTTGCAAGTGCAGATAATCAACTCGCAGAGACTTGGTCTGAACGCAGAAGTGCAGAGCAAAACCTGGTAATTCACGCCCGTCGACGGCATTTGCTGTTGAATTCGGATTGCGGTTTCAAGCAGACATCGGGCGTCAGGCAAGTCCTGTGTTGATGACGTATCGGCTTCCCGAAGTCATGGGGTCGCGAAGCCTTTTCACACCCCGAGTTCACGCAGGCCTTTCTCTATCGTTTCGCGAGCGCCGTTTTCGGCAAACGGGAAGGACGCGAAGAAGACTTCCGAACTGATTTCAGGATCTGCCTGTCTCGCCCGGGCCAGCCATTGCCGGGCTTCTGCATTCTTGCTGACCAGGTGTGATGTCAGGGCCGCGATCAGCGAGATATGCTTGTGCGCACCAGGCATCTGCGCTGCTTTCACGGCAAGCTCCGCCGCCCTGTCTCTGTCGCCCAGTTGCAATTGAACCAGCGCACGCGCCGACACCATGCCATAGGCGAGCGGGTCGAGCGGGCTGAGGTCCAGCGCCAGAGCAAGATCTGCATCGGCCTGCGCTGCCTGACCTGCCATCACGCTCACCAGCCCGCGTGTATAGACACCCTGCGCGAAACTGGGGCTGAGGCTGGTTGCCCGGTCAAACCAGGCGATTGAATCTTCCAGCCGGCCATCGAGCCAGGAACACCGCCCGGCATTGAAGTGAGCAAAAGGATCGAGCCTGTCGGTCTCCACCGCCTGCCGCGCCAATGCGCGAGCCTTTTCGACCTCGGCTTCGGAATTTTCAGCAAAGCGCATGAAGGCTGATTGAAAATGCGTGAAGGACAGCCCGCCCATGGCACCGGAGAAATAGGGATCGCGTTCCAGGGATCGTGTGAACAGTTCTGACGCACGGGCATTGTCCTGCCGGTTGAACCGGTACATGTGATCCAGCCCCAGATGGAAACAGGCCCATGCATCCAGTTCTCCCGGAGCGCGTCTGCGTGCGATGCGCACTTCGTTCTGCGGGATCTGAACCGCCAGACTGGCAACCACATGGCTTTCGATTTCCGGTCTGAGCTGCTGCAATTCGGACAGGCTGCCACGATAGTGTTCCGCCCAGATCGTGCCGCTGCTGGTCATGTCGATCAGCGAAACGCCGATCGTGACGCTCTCACCCGCAAGTTCGACCGTGCCGGTGAGCCCATAGCGAACGCCGAGTTGACGACCGGCGGACAGCGGGTCCACATCGGGTCCGCGAAAGCGGAAGCTCGATCCACGTGCGATAACAAACAGCCAGTGCAGGCGCGACAGATCCGCAATGATGTCGGCAGGCAGGGCATCGGCCACGATTTCGTGCTGGCCCGGTTCGCCAAAATACTGGAAGGGCAGGACGGCGATGGAGGGCCGCCCGTCGCGCGCGGTCTTCAGCGCTTCCTCAATTGCCGGGGCGGCCTGTTCCTCGGTGATCAGGCCCGAACGTGCCGGGGGTGCCTTTGCCTGGACACTGGAAACTTCGGTTTCCGCGACAAACCGGAACCCCTTGCCATGGATCGTCCGGATGACTTTCTGTGTGCTGCCCTTGTCCCCCACAGCCTTGCGTGCAGCCTTGATCCGCGCTGCCACTGCCGTTTCAGAGACGATCCGTCCATCCCAGACATGCTCGATCAATTCGTCCTTGCTGACCATCCGGTCGCGGTTTTCGACCAGCAGCAAGAGGAGGGAGAGGACCTGCGGCTCGATCGCCACGCGTTCGCCATCACGGCGCAATTCGAAACGTGTGCCGTCCAGTTCAAATCCGTCAAAGGTAAACACCAGGGCGTCGGCTTGCGGCACACGTTCCCCCTTTCCCGAAAGTCTTCATGAAAAGGTCAGTTATATTCATGTCCCCGTCAAGCATTGCCGCTGGGTAAGGCGTATCTCTTGTTCATCGGGAACGTCCGATGTTGCTTGGAAACACTGTTACTTGAACTAGGAGATATGAAATGCCGCTGGTTACGATCGATGTCATCAAGAACGTTTTCACCCCCGAACAGAAGCACCAGCTGATCGAAAAGGTGACCGAAGCCATGGTCGCCGTGGAAGGCGAAGCCATGCGCCCGGTCACCTGGGTCCGCATCATGGAAGTCGAGCAGGGTGAGTGGGCCATTGGTGGTCAGCGCCTGGGCGCCGCGGACGTTCATGCCATGTCGGGCAAGAAAGTCGCCTGACGCTGCAAAAAATCTGTTGCAAGAAGGTCCGTGCCTTGTGGCGCGGCCTTTTGCGTTTTGAACGGAAGATGCCGGTAGGCGCTCATGCGCAATCGCGGGCTTGTTGAGAGCCTTTCTTCCATGCTGAAAGCATCACCTGGCGTCAAACCTCAAGCGAGGGAAAATCGTCCTGCAGCTTGTCGGAATACCTGCCTTCGAACGTATGAAGCCCCGCATGGCGGATTTCGGTCTGGTAGTCCAGCCAGATGGTGCCGCCGCAACCGCGTACCCAGCGCAGGCTGAAGCTCTGGTCCTCATGCAGGAACAACCGACCGCTTGGCGTCGGAAGGTGGCCGAAGAAGTCGTAATACTCCATGTCGGCATGGGCGGGGATCAGCGACATGTCGGGGTAGTTGGTGACGACACCGCGTTCCACCATCGTTTCCGGCACCTTCCGGCTCAAGAGCGTCAGGCCCTGGCCTCCGGCGGGAATGGAGATGAAACCATCCTGGTGCTCGGGGTACCAGTCGGTGTTGTCATAGTCGCGAAGCTGGTGATTGTAGGTCATGCTGCGGGAAACGAGCTGTTCCATCGGGCTTCGCTCGGCTTCCGGCAGGGCGGTTTCCGCTTCAATCAACTGCCGGAGCAGATCCCAGTTGTAATATTTCTGCGGGTAGGAGGCGCTGACGAAATCGCCGCCGAAGGCGACCAGACGCCACACGGCCTCAGGCGTGAACTCCATGTCGGAGTCGAGCATCAGCATGTGGCTGAATTGCTTGTGGGCGAGGAATTTGCTCATAAGGTGGTTGCGGTTGATGACGAGGTTTGCGGCACCATAGGTTTCGAACGCAAACGGCAGTCCGTGGTGCTGAAACTCCTGTGTCAACGCGATGAGGGAGCGAACCGTCGGCAGTTCGACCTGGCCGCGGGTCGGCATCGCAATCATGATGATGAGCGGTGTTGCTCCGTCGGCCTCATTCGCCATTTCCTGTTGCCTCTCTGAAGGTGATGCCGGGTGTCTCGGGGCAGGCGTCAGGACCTCGGCAGAGTTTCACCGGTTTCCTATGGTGCTTTCTTTGGAGTTACGAGTTGCGCCGGTCGTAGCTCTTCTGCGTCCTTGAACAGTGAAAAGGTCTGGTTCACATAGCCGACGACGCCATTGATCTGCTGCAGATAGGCTTGCAGCTCCGGAGTGTGTTCCGCTTCCACCAGCTGGATGGCGCGAGACTGGGGGTAGACTTCAAAAAGAACATAAAACAGCGGGTCTCCGCGGCGCAGAATGAGGGGAGCAGAGATATCGTGCCATTCGAACGCCCATGTCAGCGTTCTCGGCCAGACGTTGATCGGGAACCTTCCCGGTATCATCAGGCCGGGAAGCAACGATCTCCCGACATGCTGAAACGGTGGCAACTGCGACATGTAGGTGGGTTCGTCCGCAACGAAGATATATGGCAGGCGCATCTGCAGGATGGGGCGGTCGGGCGAGCGCCATTCTTCGCGCGGATGAAGGATGATCAGGTGAGCGAAGACATCGTCTCGAACCGAGGACATTGGCCCGTCGGCGTTCACGACCACGGGTTCACCGAAGTCGGTTTCGGCCATCTGAAGGGAAAGGTCGCAAGGGCATAGTACTTCGAAAAGCCTGCTTTCGAGCCCCAGGACCGCAGGGCAGGCTGTCACGGATTTGGCATGGGTTCGCTGGCGCGGGGCTGAGGGCTGTTTCAGCCTTTGCGGTGGTTTGTAGACCAGTTGGGATTCGTCGCCCGCCAGCAGCCAGCCGATCGTTGCCTGCCCGCTACCTTCAGTGGTTCCACCGCTTGCATCGACGGTAACGTTGAAACTCAGCACGGGAGCACCGCCCTTGTTATCGCCGGAATTGTGCACTGATCCAGGGCGGAGCTGGGAGCCAGCGATTGAGGCTCTTGTCGAGATAAAGGCCGGTGACGGTATTGTAGGAAACGGTCACGGGCTGGCGGGTAAAGGGATCCGTGACTTGCCGCGTCTGAATTTGAGAAACGCCGTAGCCTGGTGAGAAGACGGTATTTGCGTTTGGAACCCGTGACCCCGCGCGGCCCCCGTAGACGGTGTTCATCACCGCGCGCCGTGAGCCGGGATGCCCCGGGTGGATGGTGTTCATTCCCGGTCGGCGGTAGCCTGCGCCACCAGCATAGACGGTTTCCATAGCTGCCCGCCGGAAACCGGGATGACCGGCATAGATGGTATCCATCGCAGGTCGGCGATGGCCGGGATGTCCAGCGTAGATGGTATCCATCACCGGTCGGCGATAGCCTGGATGACCTGCATAGATGGTGTCCATCACCGGTGGCCGCGCGCCCGGATGCCCTGCATAGATCGTGTTCATCGCCGGCCGTTTGGAGAAGGGAGCGTATCCAGCCGGACCGGCGGTGAGGGTTTCGGAATGCATCTGTCCGGGCCGACTGCCCATGGAGCTGTCGGCTGACGGTCTTCTGCCTGCGCCCAGTTTTACGAGATCTTGATCGATCCCCGGTTTCTTTCGGTCAACCAAAGCTTATCCCTCAAGAACCAAATACTATAAAAGATTTAAGTGCTAAACTGACATAAAGTTACAAAATGCCTCTGCTTTCCGCAACTCCTTTCAGAGCTTCGCCTACGTTCCTGACGACATTGCTCCAGTCACGCGGATGCTGTTGCCGGAAAAAACGCATGCCCGGATACCAGTCCGAACGATCTCCCTCAAAGCAGTGATACCAGTGGGGAAAAGTGTCGAGCAGAAGCCAGACCGGTGTGCCGATCGCCCCGGCAATATGTCCCACAGCACTATCGGTCATCACGATGACGTCCAGCGACTGGATCATGGCGGCGGTTTCGGCAAAATCGAAATCGTCGCAATCGATGACGAGATCACCCAACCCGCCTTCGATAAGCTGGCGATGGGGCGGCCCTTTCTGCAGGCTGTAGAGTTGAACGAAAGGCAGTTCGGCAAGCGGCAGAAAATCCGAGAGCTGCGCTGCCCGGTCCGCGTTGCCACCGTAGTCCACGTTTCCCGACCAGAGGATTCCGACACGAAGCGGTGCTCTCGCTCTTGCAAGCAAGGCGTCCCGCCTTTCAGCAAACGCCGGATCGCACTTCAGGCGCGGAGGTGGGTAACGGGACGGATCTTCGACACCAAGCAGATAAGGCAGTGACAGAAGCGAGATCTGAAACTCGCAGCCATACCCAGGGAGCTCTTCAGCATTCTCGACCCAGATGTCGACACCTTGAAGGTGCCGCAGGAGGTGCGACAGGGCCGGGGGACACAGGAAATGGACGCTTGCGCCGGCAGCCTTCAAGCCTGGCAGAAACCGCGCCGCCCAGATGATGTCGCCGTGCCCACCCTCGGGCAGAACCAGGATTTTCCTCTCCGCTGGCGGAGATCCGTCCCAGAAGGGCAGGTGGTGAACGGCGGCCGGAGTGATGCCGGCGCCGAAACGATGCTCCCAAAGCGGCCAGCCACGCCGATAGTCCCTTTGCCCCAGAGCCAGCCAGGAGGCTTCGATAGCTGAACCGGCGTCGTCCGGATCGTCGTGCAAGAGCCTCTGAAAGATGTTGAATGCCTCGCCATGCCTGCCTGATCTCGAGCGGGCGACGGCCAGGACATAGTCTATCTCAGGATCGTCCGGCTGCAGGTTTTTCAACTGTTCTGCCACGGCCAAGGCATTTTCCGGGCGTCCGAGGCGCAGATAGTGCGCAGCAAGGCGGTGCAGGGCGACGATGCTTGGCGGCGTGATGGCAGCAGCCCGGGTAAGACAGGCGAGTGCAGCCGTATCCCGCTCCTCCAGAAGATGAACCTCCGCCTGCAACAGCCAGGCGTCCACATGACCCGGAGCGAGCTTCAGGCAGGCATCGGCATAGGCAATTGCCGTGGCACATTGCTCCCGGCCGAAGCTTCGCAGCGCCATTTCGTACAAGTCATCTGCCTTCAGGGGGCCGGGGTCTCTGGTCATTTGGTCTGCTGCGCTGTCCCGTTCACGTTGCTCTGTAGACTTCGTCTATGCCGATAAACTCGATCACCTCGTATCCCTTTCCAGCCATGAAGGTAGGGATCTCGGGACTGTCGGTAATGTTCTCGATGGTCCACACTTCGACCGGGATGGTCTCGAAGGGAAACTCTTCCAGGACAGCCATCTCGCCGCCTTCAACGTCGAGAGACACATAATCGATATGCTCAATTCCCGCGTCTGCCAGTATCTCCCTGATCGAGCGGACCGGTATCTTTGCAATGCGCTCGTCGTGCTCGGGATGCTGCCGGATCCTCTCCAGAAGGTCCGGAGCGATGTTTGCAAGCAGACCGCCGCTTTGGGTGTAGCCGGCTCGGATTTCCAGGAATTCCGCGAAAGGTGTCGGCGAGCCGACCGCAGCGTTAAGGCACGCGCAGCCGCGAACGGACGTCGCCTTTGCGAAGTTCGCCGGTGACGGCTCAATCAACAGTCCGGTCCAGCCAAGTTCCTTTTCGAAGAAAAGGCTGTTTGAACCAGTGAGCCCGTCATATCCGCCAAGTTCCAGGAAAACGCCGCCTGTACGGTGTTTCAGAACCTCGTCGTTCAGGAACTTGTCCTGGCCGGATTGGCTGAAATACTGCTGGTGCATGCCCAGGGCCTTTTCCACGGCCCAGATCTCGTGCCGCAAGCCGCCCCGGCTCGGCCCGAAAACATGTTTCAGCTGACCGACAAGCGTTTCTCGGAGGTCTGTCAGGGCTTGCGGGGAATACTCGCTGTAGAATTCCGGCATGGTCATGAGGCAGTGAGGTCCTGGCTGATTTGAAATTGCTTTGAATTGAATGGTTCAAATCCATGCGAAAGTTACCTTAGGTTAGTTCAGGGTGCTGCCCAAATTCAAAGTCTTTGATGATCCCGCTGTAAGGGGTCGCAAGGAGCACGCACTGGAGAGGGCGAAAGGTGACGGCGCGAATGAAAGACCAGACATCCGCATCCAGCCTGACCGAGGCATTCCTGGAGTGGTACATCGCCAACCGGCACAGTCCGGATCTGGCCGAGCTGAATGACTATCTGCTGAATGCCGCCTTGTCGGCGCGGGGCTACAACAATCTGGAGAGCGGCGAGACCTTCTTCGTGAAAGAGATCCTGGCCGCCACTGCACCGAGGCTCTGTATCGACGTCGGTGCGAATGTCGGCCGATACAGTCTTGATCTGTTGAACTACACGTCCGCCGACGTCATTGCCTTTGAGCCGCTGATCTCAACGCATGGAGAGCTGGTGCGAAACACGCAGGCCTATGGCGACAGGATCGTTTGCGAAAACGTCGGGGTTGGTAACTTCGACGGCGAGGGGCTACTGCATTTCGATGCAACCAACCCTGTTCTTGCCTCCTTCTCGCAGGAGGTGAAGAAGGTGAGTTATGTCACAAACGGGCAAACGGTGAAGGCGCGGGTGACGTCGCTCGATACCTATTGCCGGGTAGCCGGAATAACGGCGGTAGATCTTATCAAGATCGACACGGAAGGCTTTGAGACCGAAGTGTTCGAAGGGGCTGCCAGGGTGTTTTCCGAAATCAGGCCGCGGTTCATCCAGATGGAGTTCAACTGGCACCAGATGTTCCGCAGCAGGACGCTGAACGACTTCGCGGAAATGCTTCCAGAATACGACGTCTATCAGTTGCTGCCGAATGGTTGGACGCGGCGGGAGCCGAGAGATCCATTGGCGAATTTCTACCAGTTTTCAAACTTCGTGTTCGTCTTGAACGGACAAGGGGAGTTTCTGCAGACTGCTGACAGCGGCGTATGATTTTATCTCGACAATACGAGACCCGAGTTCCGTATTGATCTCCTGCTTCAGTGCCGCGCGTTTGTCATTCGTCTGGTATATGCGTCGTGCCAGATCCACGAAGCGGTCCTTGCAATCCTGCGATCGGTCGTAGTTGCGGATGTCGTCTTCGAAACTCCACAGACTTTCATTGAGGCTTTTCAGCCGGGCCTTCCAGGTGTGGACTTGGCCCGTATCAGGCATGTGCCGGTCGTAAATCTCGCTGAGCGAAGCCAATTCGAAGCGGACGTGTTCCAGTTTCTCCGGAGCGGATATGCGGTCGGCCTTGATTTCAAGGATGGTGATCTTGTCGAGGAGTTCAGCCGGTGAAATTGGTATGTAGATCATCTCGACCAAGACACATGCCTTTATGTTCATCCCGCTGGTTTCAGAACTGTAGCATCAAGTCGCTGGTCCGTTAATTGGCGTGCTTGCAGAGCAGGGGCACAGAACCAGCCGTCGAACAAAAAAAGCCGGCCCTGCATCACCAGGGCCGGCTGATAGCATGTTGCTGCAGGCAGGCGATTACTGCAGCAGGGCCGGGGCGTTGTCCGGAACGGGGGCAGGCGGCACCTTGGTGTCGGTGAAGGCGGGAACGGCTGCTTCAAAGGCGTCCAGCCAGGCCACAAGTTTCGGATGGGTCTGCCGCCATTCGCCGGCAAAACGGATATCCAGGTAGCCGAGGGCGCAGGCGAGCGTCAGGGAGCCGGCATTGACGTCTGCAGCGGTTGCCGGAACAGGTGGCGTGTTGTCTTCAAAGTGCTTCAGGCCACGATCCATCTTGGCTGCCTGATAGGCGTCCCAGGCCGGGTCGCGGTACTTCGGTTCCTTGAAGCGCTTCTCGTAGACCCGAAGGATGGCCGCATCCATGATGCCGTCCGCCAGTGTCTGGTCGCGCAGGACCGGAAACCGGGCTTCGCCCTCCGGAAACAGCTTGCCGCCGCCCGCCAGGAAGTCGAGGTATTCCAGAATGACGGAGCTGTCGTAGAGAACGTCGCCGTTTTCCAGGACCAGCGCCGGGATCTTGCCGAGCGGGTTCTGGCTGCGGAGGCTGTCAGAGGGATCGGCAGTATTGGCGTCTTCGATCTCGACCTTGCCCTTGAGGCCGAGAATGGACAGGGCGAGCTTCACCTTGCGGCCGAAAGGCGAAGGGGGAGACGAGCGAAGTTTCATCATGGGTCCGAACTCCTGAAAGAAGAAGGCGGTTGGGGTGTATAAGACGGTTAGCGTGCGCCGGGGGGAGGCACGGACAGGCTGCCGGCGCGGCAGCCGGATCTGTCGACCTCGCGGCAGGCACGGAATTCCAGATCCCGCGTGAGGCAGATGCGGACTTCCTCAAGTTCGCCCCGGTCGCAGGTGACGGCAAGCCCGTCCTCCTTGAGGCCCGGATTGGCAAGCCGGAAGGCTTTCTCAACGGTATCGGGTGCGGCCTTGCCGCGCTTGTCGAGTGTGCGGAAGGCCCCGGGGATGGTGATCTTGTCGAAAGCCTTGCGGGTGAGATCGAAGTAGTCTTCCGGCGTCAGGCCGGAGCAGGTGCCGTGCTTGCGCCACTCGTGGAAGACGAGATTGTGGCTCGGCATGATATCTTCCATCGAAACGGCGATTTGCCGGTCGATGCGCTTGGGCGCGCCGGGGCAGCTTTCCGGGAAGCCACGCTCGTATTGGGGCCACAGGCCATGCACGACGAAGCGAAAGGGCTTGGAGACATCACATTGATGCGGATTGGCATCCGCGCCCTGTTGCTTGCAGTAGGTCGGCGACCAGGACAGGGCGAGGACATAGAAATCGAATTTTCCGGACTGATCAGCTGAGGCTGGCAGGCTCAGAAGTCCCGCCAGAAGGCAGGCGGACAGTCTTCCGATATGGCCGAGCAGCGCCATGGATCAACCTTCTTGGGGAAGCCGTGGCTTAGTGCGGGCGCGCCGTACTGCAATGGTCGCCGTAGACCCGCCACTTGTCCAGAGGCGCGAGGCAGGCTTCCACATTCCAGCTGAGCCCGACGAAACCGGCGTGCTCTTCCACCATGTAGTGGACGGACTGAATGGTGCCGTCCGACAGGCTGGCCGTGCCCTTGCAGTAGCGGCGCTCGATCGGGCTGACGTCATTGCCGCTGTTGTTGACTTCACTGATGCCGTCGATGCTCAGGATCGTGCGACCGCCGTAATAGTCCTTGCGAGCCCGGGCGACGGTGCCTGCGACGGCACTTTGAACGGATGCGGCCGTGCAATCCGGCAAGCGCTTGTCACTGCCAAACGAGAAGTAGACACGGTCGTCATTCGCGGCAGCCGGTGCAGCCAAGCTTGCGCAAAAGGCCAAGGCTGACAGGGTCAAGCAGACGGATCGGGCAATACTCACGGCATAAACTCCGGAAATCAAACTGTGTAGGAGACGATGGGGGAGCCGGGTCGGAAGGTCAAGGTTCGATCCCGGTAAAAGTGTCACTGTAGGGGCTTTATTCGCCGATCAGCTGCGTTACGTTCCAGCTGGTGCCGGGTCCCTGGTGCAGGACGTCACACAACCAGGGCAGAACCAGACGCATTTCCTCCGCAAGCGTGAAAGGGGCGTTGATCAGTGTCATGCCCGAACCGAGCATTCTGGTGTCCGGGCCGCTCTTGCCAACGTTGAGGTCGAGGCTCAGTACGTCGCGCAGGCCAGCTTCGTCGAAGTCGCCATGCATGCGCCGGATCGCTCTGACATCCTTCATCGGATACCAGAGTGCATAGGTGCCGCCTGGCCATTTCCTGTAGGCCTTCACCACGGCGTCGGTCATGCGGGAGAATTCGTCTGTCACCTCGAATGCGGGGTCGATCAGCACAAGGCCGCGTTTCTCCTTGGGGGGCAGAAAGCTTCCCATGGCAAGCCAGCCGTCCAGGTGGATGGTCTTGACCTGATGGTCACCTGCGAACCGATCCGCGAGCGTCTTGAAATCCGCCGGGTGCAGTTCCGTCAGCGTCAGGCGGTCCTGCTTGCGCATCAACTGCCGTGCGACCATGGGCGAGCCGGGATAAACCTTCAGTGCGTCGCCGTCGTTGAGCGCGCGCACTGCCGTCAGCCAGGGAGCAAGCAATTCGGCTATCTGAGGCGGAATATCGGCCTCAAGCACCTTTCCGATGCCCAGTTGCCATTCACCTGTCTTCTGCATCTCCTGCGAATTGAGATCGTAAAGACCGATGCCCGCGTGGGTGTCGAGGATGCGGAAGGCTTTGTCCTTGCGCTGGAAATAGGCGATCAGGCGGGCCAGCACGACGTGCTTCAGGACGTCGCCGATGTTTCCCGCATGATAGGCATGGCGGTAGTTCATTCGGACTGGTTCCCGGAGGCAGGTTCAGCATCGCGCTTGAAGAAGATGACTGCCTTGTCGCCATGGTCTGCCTTGCCGATTTCCGAGAAACCGAGACGGCTGTGGAACCGTATCGAGCCCGGGTTGGCGGGGCGTTCGTTGACTTCGCAGACGAAAACACGACCACTGCCGGCAAAACGTTCAAACAGCGCGCCGTAAAGGGCGTCGCCGATCTTCTTGCCCCGAAGACTCTCGTCGACGCAGATCCGGTCGGTGTAGGCAAAATTTGAAACGCGTTCGCTCAGCCATTGATAATTGCGGCTGTCATAGCCTGCGCCGTCGCCCAGGCACAGCAGGAAACCTGCAGGCGTGTCGTCCACGACTGCAACAAGACAGACAAGGGCGGAATTGACCAGATCAAGCAGTTCTTCGGCTGTCAGTTCGTTGACGGCCGGAACAGCAGCATTGTTCAGCGGCAGCAACGCGCCGAGGTCGCCCGGCAGGAACGGTCGGATGGTCAGGGTATCGGATGAAACGGCAAGCATGGGGCACCACGGTGGATTTCGGACCCGCCTTATAGGGGCTTCGGCAGGAAGTGGAAAGATGTCCGCTGGATCCGTTGATAGCAGCTACTGCTGAGGATCAAGGGAAACCGGCACGGCTCCAAGTCAGGTCGGGGGAGGCGGTGCCGGCATTGTCGGTAAAAAGAATGTGGGCGCAGCAAGGCTGCGCCCACTTGCTTCATGCTCTCAAGCCTCTGTGTGGCAGGGGCTAGGGGAGCTTATTCTTCGGCAGGTCCGCCGTCGTCTTCCTGCGGTGCGTCGCCTTCTTCAAGCGCCTGCAGGTTGACCGCTTTGGGGCCCTTGCCACGACGATCCGGTTCGGTCTCGAAGGACACCCGCTGTCCACTGTCCAGGCCGGCAAAACCGGACCGCTCGACCGCGGAAATGTGCACGAACACATCCGCATCGCCTTCGTCCGGAGTGATGAAGCCAAAACCCTTGTCGTTCTTGAAGAACTTCACGGTGCCAGACTGACGTGGGCCACGCTCGACCGGGGGCATGTCGCGCCGCGGGCGCTGCTGACGGAAGCCATCGCCTTCGCCGCCTTCGCGCGGGCCGCCGCCATATCCGCCGCGTCCGCCACCGCCGTAACCGCCTTCACGGCCACCGCCGCCACCGTATCCGCCACGGCCACCGCCGCCGCCATAACCGCCGCCATCGCGACCACCGCCGCCATAACCGCCGCCTTCGCGTCCGCCGCCGCCATAGCCGCCGCCTTCACGTCCGCCGCCGCCGTAGCCACCACGGCCACCGCCGCCGCCGTAACCGCCGCCGCCTTCGCGGTCGCCGCCACCGCCGTAGCCACCACGGCCACCACCGCCGCCATAACCGCCCCGGCCGCCGCCATAGCCGCCTTCTTTATTGTCGTCGCGGCCGTAGCCGCCACCAAAATCATTGTCGCGTCCGCCGCGGTAGCCACCATCCCGGCCGCCGCCATAGAAGTCTCCACCGAACTCGCTTCCGCCAAAATCACTGCCGAAGTCTTGCGGACCGCCAAACTCGCGCTTGCCGCCGCGCCGACCACGCGACCGCCGGTCCGAATCACCATCGTGCATTACCGAATCACCTTAATTGTTGCGCCCTTTCGGCACATAACGACCAACCTCACCCGCCTTCACAGTCGAGTCACCACACTCAGGCGCACTCCGTGCGTCTGATCAACATTCTGGGATCGGGTTGAAACAATCTTGCCACATCCCTCTCCAGCCGCTGCGTTATCATCATAAGGGCGGGACAGGGAAAATCGCAAGAAAATCCTTGGTGCAGGCGCTAATTGGAAGCGTTTTTCGGAGGCCAGGTACTTGACCAATTGGACAAGTCAGGTTCCGTACCGTCACATGTTTTCCTGGCCGCTTCTTCCAGCAGCACCAGGCCAGTGCCGTTCCACACCCATCGGTTCCACAGGCCGCATTCGCCAACTCCTGAACCCTTGAAGTAACTTACGAGCTGTTGATCGGCCGGAATCCATCTTGCGTTGTAGATGAGATCCGTTGCGACCGGACCCTTTTCCGACATGCGGGCGACATGCACCTGACGGGCTGCGCCGTCCTTGCCGGAAAGGACAGCTACGTAGGGGCTGTTGTAAGCGGTTGGAGCCCCGCAGGGGATGATGTAGAGCGCGGCGCTATCGGCAAGCGGCACGCGAACGGCGTTCAGGCTGGCGAAGATGGTCGGGTCGATTTCAGAGCACAGGCGGTTGGCAGACCAGACGGCAGCCACTTCCGGCGGGAGCTGGTCGGCGCTCATCAGCGGAATGGCGTGCGGGGCGTCCCTGGCAGGATCGGTGCCGGGGGAGACGATGGCTGCAACGGTGCCGGTGCGGTCCTGGCGATTGTCGAGCCACAACAGACTGGATTTGAGGCCGAGGAGGGGGACGGGTACCGCGACCGGGTCGGTTCCGGTGGTCGCAGGTACACTGATGGTGAGTTCCTTGCCCTTGCGCATGGCGTCAAGCAGCGTCGTTGTCGCCGGGCCTGTCGGATACCAGAAGCCTTCTCCACCGAGCGGACGGAAGCCGGCTGGCGGATTGACAGCCGGCTGCATCTCACGCAGCTGTTCGATCGGCAGCGCCTCGATCGGAGCGCCGTCGACCTCGAACTTCAAGGTGCCGTCCTTGGGCAGCTCGGTGTTGGTGGTTACACGGACAAGAGGCTGGGCCTCCGCCTGCCAGTCGCGGACGATGCGCACATCGACCCAGACCGACTGGCTGCGGGTGAACGAGGAGGCAAAGCACACGCCGGTATTGCCGCAATCGACCGTCCAGCTTTCGAAGCTGGGCGTCGTCCGGCCAGGCTGCGCCATTGTGCTCGAAGCGCCCAAAAGCGCTGCGGCAACAGTCATCAGCAATGTCAACAGTCGTGGCGTCATCAGCTCCGGCTATCCGAATGTGCTTGGCGTCTTCCAACAGGTCCATACATCTTGTACGAAATGCACGCGGCCAGGTGAAGCCGCGATTGACCAGAAACACGACACCGGATGGTGTTGTCCCGTATTTGTTACAATGGGCCGTGCGAGGCCGCTGTTGAAGGAGGCTACCATGGCGCAGGACACGACGAACTCCGGTGGGGATGAAAATCCGGAAGACGGCATGCCGCCAATCCAGGTGATGGTGATTGCCGTTACGCCGTTTCAGCAGAACTGTTCGCTCATCTGGGACCCTTCATCCATGCGCGGAACGGTGGTTGATCCGGGCGGCGATGTCGACAAGATCCTGGCAGCGGTGAACAAGCAGGGCGTGAATGTCGAAAAGATCGTTCTCACGCACGGTCATATCGATCACGTTGGCGGTGCGGCCGACCTGGCCGAAGAGCTGAAGGTGCCGGTGGAGGGGCCACACGAAGCCGATCAGATGCTGATCGACAGGGTGGCCGACCAGGCGGTGCAATTCGGCGTGGAAGGCGTCAAACCCGTGATGCCGGATCGCTGGATGGTTGAAGGCGACCAGGTGGAAATCGCCGGGCGGATGTTCGATGTTCTGCATTGCCCGGGCCATTCACCCGGCCACCTGGTGTTCTTCGACAAGGAACTGCGTTTCGCGATTTCCGGCGATGTTCTGTTTGCCGGCTCCATCGGTCGCACGGATCTGCCGGGCGGCGATCATGCGACCCTGATCAAGTCGATCCGCGAAAAGCTGCTGCCGCTTGGTGACGATGTCGCCTTTCTTCCAGGTCACGGCCAGGCCTCGACGATCGGCCATGAGCGTGAGACCAATCCGTTCCTGACCTGAAGAGCGGTGAGGCCTTGATCCGCCAAGGGACTGCCCGCTTCGGGCAGCCCTCAGCGGGTCGAAACACTAGTAGCCTGGCGTCGTTAGGGGTTCGGCTGTGCTGTAAGGGCGAAGGCTGGCGACTTTACCTGTCAGAGCAGGGCTCTCAGATCGTCGATGCGATCATTGACCAGCCAGCCGTAGTAGTTTTCCTGCGGCCAGCTTTGGCCGCTGCGGCGGTATTTCGCGGCCCGGCCCCAGGGATCGCCGAGATTGTAGAGCGTCGCGGTCAGGCCAGGGTTTTTCGAAATATCCACCTTGCCGACGGATTTATAGGCGGCAATGGAGTCCTGGATGATCGCGGCCATGTAGTGCAGCGAGATGTTCGGGTCCATTGTGGCCTTGTAGACCGCCTCTGAATCGGCTGCCGTCAGCTTGCGGAAGTTGCTTTGCTTGGCAACCCGGTCGGTCATCTTGAGGACCGTGAGCGGGCTCAGCTGGCCAAGGCCGAAGCTCTGGCCGGAATAGAGCGGCTGGAAGAACGCTTCGTTGAAGTTCTTTTTCGGGTAACGGACGCCGTCAACCGAACGGCCGCGAAACTTGCCGTTCCAGACGTTCTCGTAACAGGACCAGCGGCGGTCCGAGCTTTTCTGAACATGGTCCTTGCGGCAGCGTTCGAACTCCGGGCGTTCGACGAACTTGTCGACGTGCACTCCGTTCAGCTCGAAGTCGAAGCGGATGCCGGCATAGGCGAGAGCCTTGACGTAGTAGGACTGGGCGCTGTCGAGCGTGTCGTAGTTGTAGGTGTGTTCGCCGACGATGGCGCCGATGATGTGGATCGGGTCGATGCCGTAGCGGGCGGAGACGCGCTTGATGGACCCCATCAGGCGGCGATCACGCTTCAATACGGCCAGAACCTTGTCGAACTTGGCATCGTAGGATGATTTGGAGGCGGCGGTACGGCGCGAAGAGGCGAAGGGGATCTTCGGCTGGCTCTTGAACCGGTTGCCTTCCGGCACCACCCGTACGGATTGGGCTTGCACGGTCGTACTTGTCGCGAGAGGCAGCGCCAAAGGAGCCAGGAGCAGGCCAAAAACCAGACATCCAGTCACCAGTCTGGAAATTCGGCCGAGATGACGGGTCTTCCTGCACACCATAATTTTTCTGCGCCTGGCTTTATCTTGTGTTTCTCGCCGACCAAATGCGGTCGTGCCGGCGAGCTCCAGTTGGTTCACATAGCTCGCTGGATGCGACTGTAAATAACTCATCTTGCAAAAAGCCCCCAGAAAAAACCACCGCAGCCGCGAAGATGCAACCGGTTCCTGTCTCTAGGGCAGGGACATCAACAAAGAAGTGATACCGGTCACAGCCCGGTGGATTGTCAGGAGCCGGGTGCCGAACGAAAGGCCGCGGCAGGCCCCATGCGCAGGCGGACAGCCTTTGGAACGTCCAGGAAATCGTAGAAAGACCGGTGCTGACGCAAGCCGCATAACTCGCGCTGGATGGTGACATGCCAGAGCGCTTCACCGGCATCGGCAAGCCGGTTTTGCAGGGTTTCGCTATCTGTTTCGGAACCGTCTTCCGCCGATTTCAGATCGGCGAGAGCCGTCTCCAGCTTTTTGGTAAGCCGCGAAAGCGTGGATGCCTTCTCGTTGAGAATCTCGTTCTCGAGAGCTGCCGAGAGCGGATCCTTGTCGGCAGGTCTGGTCAGTTGAGGTGGGCGTACGGTCATGACGTCGGAAACTGTTGCGGCAATCTCACGCAGGGTCACACGACGGCTCCTTTCAAGGCAAGCCTTTTTCCGCAACAGCCGACGTCGACTAAATCGCGGTGAGACTCGGCCTCGGGAGGGGCCGGAAGGTCGATCTGTTTCTCGGGAATTAGTCAATTCAACCGTAACTTTTAGGTGCTACCTACCCGATTATCTACGCATTTATACGGATCATTCCCGACCATGTTCAATGTGCTTGGCTGCATCTTCTATCAGCACAACATCGCGCTTGTGGGGCTCGCAGCTCTCGTTTGTCTGTTTGGATCGGCCGTTACCCTGCGGCTGTTGCGGCGTTGTGTGCGTGCGCAAGGCACGCAGCGTCTCGGGTGGCAGTTTCTGGCCGCCGTTGCCGGTGGCGGCGGTGTCTGGACCACGCATTTCGTTGCAATGCTGGCCTACGAGCCGACCGCTCCGGTCTCGTTTGATCCGGCCCTGACACTCATTTCGCTTGTGATCGCGATTGTCGGGCTGTTTGTCAGTTTCGTGGCCAGCGGCCTCGGTAGCGGAAAGATCCTGACCGGCATGGGTGGGGCTCTCGTCGGAATTTCATTTGCGGCCATGCATTACACCGGGATGTTCGCCTACCGGATCACAGGGCTCGTCGAGTGGGACTTCGGCTACATCGTCGCGTCCGTCCTTTTGTCTGTGGCCCTGTCCGCTGCCGCGATCACCTTGATCTGGCGCACCTACCTGGGCTCTCGTCGGTATTGGGTTGCCGTTGCCCTGATGGTGACCGGGATCGTAAGCCTGCATTTCACCGGCATGACTGCGTTGCGGATCATCCCGATGTCGCAGAATTTCACGGAGGTCGACAACGGTGCTGCCCTTGCCCTTGCGTTGGCAATTGCCGTTGTTGCCCTGCTGGTTGTCGGCACCGGGCTGACGAGCTTCCTGATCGACAACAATGTGCGAGCCATATCCAGGCGGCAACTGCACCATGTTGCCGCTCATGACGCACTCACGGGCTTGCCGAACCGCACGAGCTTCCAGAGGCAGCTTTCCGGACATCTCGATGGGTATTTGAACCCCGGCAAGAAGCTGGCGGTGATCGGGATCGATCTGAACCGCTTCAAGGAAATCAACGACACCTTTGGCCATGCTGCGGGTGACGAGGTTCTGCGCATCCTGGCCCGGCGCATGGAGCAGATCCTGCGCGATGATGAATTCATCGCCCGCCTCGGCGGCGACGAATTCGCAGCCATCAAGCCTTTCAGCGACAAGGATGAAATCCTGTCTTTTGCGAAACGGATAGAGAGCGTTTTCACCCGTCCGATCGAAATAGGGGCAATGGACGGCATCGTTGGCGCGAGCCTCGGGGCGGCGATCTGGCCTGACGATGCCCAGACGCCGGACGAACTGGTCAACAATGCCGACCTTGCCATGTATCACGCCAAGCATGGGTTTCTCGAAACGATCTGTTTTTACGATGCCAACATCGGTGCAACGGTTCGAAACAGGCGGCAACTGGCAGAAGATTTGAGACGGGCGCTGGAGCGCGGCGAGCTCGAGATCCATTATCAGGTGCAGATGTCGCTGAATTCCAGCCAGGGCATCCGGGGATATGAGGCCCTGCTTCGCTGGACCCATCCCGTGATCGGCCCGATTTCACCGTCCGAGTTCATTCCCGTTGCCGAGGAAAACGGGTTGATCGCTTCCCTTGGAGCTTGGGTGCTCAACAAGGCCTGCGAGGACGCCTCGCGATGGGAACCGGCCTACCGGGTTGCCGTGAACGTTTCCGCCGTACAGTTCATGGACACCAACCTGCCACGGCTGGTGCATGAGGCCCTGGTGACGACCGGACTTTCACCACACCGCCTGGAGCTGGAGCTGACGGAAACCGCCCTTGTGAAAGACAAGGCCCGTTCGCTGCACATCATGCGCCAGATCAAGGATCTGGGCGTCGGTCTTGCGCTGGATGACTTCGGCACAGGCTATTCTTCGCTTGAAACCTTGCGGACCTTTCCCTTCGACAAGATCAAGCTCGACAGGGCGTTTGTTGGCGAAATGGAGCAGGACCGCCAGTCCAAGGCGATCGTGCGCGCCGTTCTGGCTCTCGGAAAGAGCCTGGACATTCCGGTGCTGGCTGAGGGCATTGAGACTGAAGAGCAGATGGAGATCCTGCAACAGGAAGGCTGCGACGAAGGTCAGGGCTTTCTGCTGGGGCGTCCATCGCAGGTCGATCGCCTGATCCAGCACGGCGGCCCCGTGCAAAACGAGGCGCGCAAACCGGCGGAACCAACGCGCAGGATGGCAGCATCGAAGAGTGAAACTGGAGGCGACAAAGATGGTGGCCCGGTTTCCCTGCGTTCGCCTCTTGCCGCACGCAGTTGAGGCAGGGCTGCGGTCTTGTCGTCAGGGCTGCAAGCGGCGTGTCGAGATGCCGGGACGGGTTACCCGGCGGGTTTTTCCTGTGTCAGGTCCTTTTCAAACGCGATCAGGCACAAGAGCGCGCACAGTTTGATGAGGCAGGGCACGCCCGCATAAGTGAGGCTGAGCAGAAAGCCGAGTTGTGCGGTGAGGGCAGTTCCCGGCTGATACCCGAACAGGCCCAACAAAGGCAGCGTGAGGCCGGTGGCAAGGGCGAGACCGGACTTGGACAAGAACGCCATAATCGCAAAAAGGCGGGAAGCCTCCCCCTGTCGCCGGTCCGTGTCGATATGGTCGGCCAATATGGCGGGTGGCAAGGCAAGGTCAGCGCCTAGTGCCAGGCCGGACAGGGCGCAGACAAACGCATAGGCTGTCAGATCTCCCTCTCCCAGAAGAGCGGCCCAGCAGAACGTGAAGATGGCGCCGGCCAGTGACATTTGCCACGCCCGCACCTTGCCGAAATGTCGGGCAAGCCGGGTCCAGAGCGGCATCGAGATGACGCCTGACAGGAAATAGACCAGCAGAAAAAGCCCTGTGTAGCTCTCGGCCCCCAGCCTGTCGCGGATGAAGAACAGCACCAGGACGGCGGGGATCGCGCTTGCGAAAATATTGAGAAACAGCAGTCCGAAAAACAGACGCCTCCAGCGGCTCCGCAACAGGGTCCACCAACCCATTACCGGACCAACTGTTTGCGGGTTCTCAAGGGGTGCCGACCGCATCCATCGTAACAGCAGCCACAAGGAGGCCGCCAAAAGTGGCAGATAGCCAAGCGTCACATAGAGAAATGCCGTTTCGATGCCGGTCCGTGTTGCCAGTGCGGCGGGCAGGACCGACGCAATGAGGAGACCGGCAAGCCCGAACCCTTCGCGCGCTGCTGTTACCGGGGTCCTGTCGGAGGCGCTGGTTTTCCAGAGACCGCCCAGTGTCTGGTAGTTGATGGTGACGACCGAATATCCTGTGGTGCAGATGAGCACGGAGGCGGCAAACCAGACAAGCGGTGCCTCCTTCCAGGGATGAAACAGCATCCAGAAGCCCACGCCAAGCAGGATTGCTCCAAGTGCCAGAACAGTCCCGCGCCACTGGTGAAACCGGTCGCTGAGGCTGCCAATGAAAGGATCCTGGATGGCGTCGAACAGGCGCAGGGCAAGAAGAATGGCGCCGAGCGTCGCCACGGGTTGCTGCAATGAAACGGCATAAAAATCCGGGGCGTGCAGGTAGATCGGCAAACCGGCGAATGCCAGGGGAAATGCCATGACCCCATAGGTCGCAAGGCCGGAAAGCGTCACGCTTCCTGTATCACCGGATTTTTTTGGCAGTGCCGTGGCGTCGTCCGACAGTCGTGTCGTCACGAACCGGACCCGACCAGTTGCGCGCGCAACTGAGGATCACGCGTGTTGTTTCCCAGCCAGATAGCGAAGAACTTCTTCGTGAATGCCGGGTCGGAGATCGTGCCGAGCTTCTGGTTGCCGAGATAGAACTCGGCCTTGCCGCTGCTGGTGCGTACACCCGTAATCGATTGTCCGGGGGAGACATTTGGAAACAGGGCTTCCATCTGGGTTTGCCACTTGGCAAGCTGATCATCCGAGACGCCGCCCTGCCGGCGGATTTCCTTGACCGAGCTTTCGGCGATCTGCTTGCCCTTGAAGGTGCGCAGATAGGTGAGCTTCAAGGCAAAAGGGGCCGACGGGCTATAGGTGCCCTGCGGGGCATAGAGTTCGGCGTCAAACACCTTGAAGCCGAGGAAGGTCATCCGGCCCTTGCCAACCAGTTCGGCAGACGGAAGCAGCCTGGCCGCTGAACCCAGGTCGGCGAAGGCCGCGCCGGCAGGTGCTGCAACAGCGAATGCCAGGGCAAGCGCGAAAGCGAACCTGTGCAACCGGAACCCTAGTGTCTTCAAATGAGGAAACATCGAACAACCCTCCGCAGATCTTGTCGTGTACCCAGCCTGAAAGGATCTACGGGGGAACCGCGTTGCCGGATTAGTGAAAGCAACCTTCTTTCGGAAAACCGCCACAGAGGAGACGGCCTGCCTTTCATCTCGCGGTTGTCTGGCGTCAAAACCACGGCTCTATGTGCGATACGGTCTCATCATGTCTCGCCTGCCGTTTTTTCTCGAAACGTTGGCAAGATTTCCAGCTGTCATGTTTTCTTCGATTTCGCGATGCAGTATAGTGAGGGAAAGCATGGGCCTGCTGCGGACGCTGCGTCACTCAAGATGACGACATCGGGAGCGGATCGGGTCTGGCAGCATGCAGCCGGTGAAATTCTCCGGCACAATTTCCATTTCTCAGGTGAGACCGCATCGTGCGGAACCTTAGGCGTCAGCTTGGACGATTGTCATGAGTGAGATCGATTTCAAACCGAAACTGAAGCAAAAGACGAAGGTGCAGCGGCCAAAACTCTACAAGGTGATGCTGCTGAACGACGACTATACGCCGCGGGAATTTGTCGTCCTGATCCTGAAGGCGGAGTTCCGCTTGGACGAGTCCCAGGCTGAGGTCGTGATGATGACAGCGCACCAGAAGGGGATCTGTGTTGTCTCCGTCTATCCGCGAGACGTCGCCGAAACCAAGGCTACACGCGCTATCGATGCTGCGGTTCAACTTGGCTATCCGCTGCAGTTCACCGTTGAGCCTGAGTGAAGCTGCGGCCTGCTAAATTCCTTCGTCAATTGTCATCGTCCATGCAGGCTTAGCCGCGCGCTCTGCCGGCAGAGACGATCTTCTTGTGTCAGGTAACTGACAAAAAAGAGCTATTTGTCTTGGGGAGACTGCCGGGGGGCAACTCGTTCTCGCCAATTACCGGCCAGGGACGCTGTGCTGCTGAGACTGCGTTTCACCCTTGCACACCCTCATGCCGGAGGTGACTGGCACGAAATCTGCTGAATATGCAATCAAACGCTGCATATATCAGGATTTGTGCCAATATGGAACATTGTGCAAAGACAGTTGCTCCGAAACAGAACGTTTCCTTCCGCAAGATCGTTGTAACCGGTGGCCTGGGTTTTATCGGGTCCAAGGTGTTCAGACGTGTTGCAAGGATGGCGAATGTCGCCGAGACGGTGATCCTGGACCGGGTCTCCTACGCGGCTGATTTTCGCCGCCTGGCACCCATCGGTGAAGCGGGAGATCTTCCCGTCATTCGCGGAGATATCCGCTCGCCGATCGATGTGGCTGCTGCGCTGCATGAATGCGACGCCGTGATCCATCTGGCGGCAGAAACCCATGTGCCGCGGTCGTTTGCCGACCCGGAACTCTTCTTCGACGTCAATGTGACGGGCACTGAAACCCTTCTGAAGGGGGCGCAGGAAGCCGGCGTGAAGCATTTCATTCATGTCAGCACGGACGAAGTCTACGGTCCTGCAATGGAGGAGGTTCGCGAAACCGCTCCGATGCGGCCGACGACACCCTATGCGACCTCCAAGGCCATGGCTGAGGAGGCTGTCATGATGGCTGCGCAAAATGGCCTCAGGTCAACGATCCTGAGACCGACCAATGCTGTTGGCACCGGACAGAACCCGGAAAAGCTGTTTCCGCGTTTCGTCATGCAGGCACTGAAGGGCCAGAAGCTGACGATTGAAGGCACGGGGGCCCAGGAACGCAGTTTTCTGCCCGTCAGCGATCTCGCTGCCGCCATCGGTCTGGTGCTCAACACACAGGACGAACAGGCGCTCGAGATCTTCAACGTTTCCGGGGAAGAGGACTTGTCTGTACTTGAGGTGGCGCGGCGGGTTTGCGAAATAACCGGCGTCTCCACCGGTCTTCATTTCATTCGGGATCGTGTAACCAACGATGCGGCTTACCGGATCGACGACAGCCGCCTGCGGTCTCTCGGGTACCGACAGAAGAGCTCAGTCGATCAGGAGCTGCGCGCGATCTACCGCGAAATGCGGGTCCGTGTCCGTCGCTTTGCCGACGAAGAAAGGTTCTGATGCTGAGCCTGCCGACAGAAGCTGCGCTTCCGCCGATCCGCTTTCATGCGCCGCATATTCCACCCGCGACTTACGATGCGGTGGCATCGGCGCTCAGCAGCAAACATCTGCGCTCCGGCGGGAGCTACAGCCGGAAGGCGAAGGCGCTGGTGAGCCAGCATGTTGGCCATGACCGTGTGTTCCTGACCAATTCCTGCACGTCCGCACTTGAAATTTCGGCCCTTGCGCTGGATCTGGGGCCGGAAGACGAGGTCATCGTTCCTTCGTACACCTTCTGCGCAACAGCGACGGCCTTTGCCCGCAAGGGAGCGCGGATCGTGCTGGCCGACATTGATCCGGCAACGATGATGGTAACGCCGGAAACACTGGAGGCACGGCTGACAAGCCGGACCAGAGCTGTCGTCGTTGTGCACTATGGCGGCGCGGCAGCTCCAATGGCGGCAATCAAGGATCTGTGCGATCGGCACGGGGTCGTCATTCTGGAAGATGCGGCCCAGGCATTCGGCGCGAAGCAGGATGGCCGGGCCGTTGGGACGTGCGGTCTGTTTGCCGCCTATTCCTTCCATGAAACCAAGATCATCAGCGCCGGGCACGGCGGCGCGCTGGTGTTGAACAGCGACAATTCCCACCTGCGCGAGCGTGTTGAAGAGCTTTTGGCGCGGGGCACGAACTTTCCCGCTTTCGCAAGGGGCGAAGTCAACCACTATGAATGGACCTCGGTTTCTTCGAGCTTCGAAATGCCGGACCTGAATGCTGCCTTGCTTTACAGCCAGCTGGTGCATTCAAGAGAGATCCTTCTGAAAAGCCGCGCGATCTGGGCGTACTACGAAAAGTCCCTGCGGGATCTGCCGATCGAGATCCTGCGGCCAGGCATGGGTACAAAGGCAAA
Source organism: Labrenzia sp. PO1 (assembly GCF_012273635.1). NCBI lineage: Bacteria > Pseudomonadati > Pseudomonadota > Alphaproteobacteria > Hyphomicrobiales > Stappiaceae > Labrenzia > Labrenzia sp. PO1. The sequence continues at coordinate 875,375 of NZ_JAAXCR010000001.1, read as the reverse complement.
TGGCTATTCCTTTGCCTTCCTCGCAAAGGACCGGGAAACAACATACCGGATATTGCAGGGGGCTGCCCGAATGGGGCTTGGCCTGCAGTCACACTACAAGCCGCTGCATCTTTCCAGCTTTGCCGGGCGGATCTTGGCTGGCAGCTGCGTTGGTGCGGAAAACACGTGGGGCCGGCTGGTGCGTCTTCCAGTGCACATGGACCTGAGCACGGGTGATGCAGCCCGGATCTGCGAGTTCCTGAAAGCTGAACTTGGCTGAAGCGATCAGTTACTCCCGATTTTCAGCCGAAACCGCCCGGTGCAGCAGAGTGGCCAGGGTCTTCATTGCAAGTTGCGTATGGGACATGAAACCGGCCTGTTCGAAATAGGCAGTATCGCGCGCGAGCCGTTCGGGCAGGATTTCGCGTGCATAGACATCTTCGGCGTCGTCCGCGCCTTCGATCCGGTTCAAATTGGTCAGGGCCCACAGTGTGCCCGGGCTGATCAGGCCGGGCAGGAACAACAGCGATCTTCGCATCTCATCGTCATAGTAACGGGCGACAATGCCAGGGTCTTCCGGCCTCGGCCCGAAGAACGCCATGTCCCCCCGCAGGATGTTGAACAGCTGAGGCAGCTCGTCGAGCTTGGTGTTCCGCAGGAAGCTGCCGATGGGGGTGATACGGTTGTCCCGCACTTCGGTGATCGCGCTTGCGTCGCTCGTGCCGGGGCGCATGGTCCGGAATTTCACCATCGCAAAGGTACCTCCGCCCAGGCCGGTTCGCCGGGCGATGAAAAACGGTGCCTTCCGGTCACCAAGCCAGACGAGAACGGCGATGCCGGCCAGAACCGGCGACAGCAGGATCAACAAAACGGCGGCGAATACCTTGCTCATCAAATCGTCATTGTACGGGGATGTCGCTGAAATACGCCCGGTGTGCCCGGACATTCTGCCGGAAACGCGGCAGGAAAACGGTCTTTGAAAAACGAGGCCCCGGACTTGGATAGCCGGGGCCTGATCTGCTCGTGTTATCTGTGGCCGGATGACAAATGCCGGACAGAGGGCTGCGTCAGTCGCGCAGCTTGACGATCTTGTCGTCGCCGCCGTTCGGAGTGTTGTCGTCCGGACCGTCGTCGTCGGATCCGTCGCCGTCAATGTCGATCGGCTCGAATTCGTTCGAAAGCGGCTCGGTAATGCCAAGCTCGGCAGCCGGATCGTAGCCTTCGGTCAGTCCGAGTTCTTCGGCCGGACCGCGGCCTTCCATTGCCATCTGATAGTTGACGATGACCGACTTCAGCTGGACGATCTGCTCGTTGGCAGTGTCGACCTGGATCTTGTAACGCTGCAGACGCTTGTTCTCTTCGATCAGGTCTTCCAGATTGTCGGCGTATTTCTGGTTCTGGTTGCGCTGGTGGTTCAGGTCCGTCAGGGCCGAGTTGTAGCGCAGGTTCAGCTCACGCAGCTTGGCGGTGGTCGCCATCAGCTCGTTGCGGTCTTTTTCGTGGTTCTTCTGCGCACTGTCGAGCAGATGTTCGATTTCCTGCATGCGTTTGAGAAGATCGCGGCTGCGTTCCTTCAGCGTGGAGTTCTCGCGCGCCATCTCCTGCAGAGACTGGGCGCCGATGCGGCGCTGGGACGAGAGGTTTTCGATTTCCGCGTTCAGCGCATAGACCTCGTTGTCGTGCTTGCGCTGTTCTTCCTCAAGCCGGCTTTTCGCGTAGGCCAGTTCCTGATTTGCAACATCCAGATGAGACTTGAGGTCGATGTTGTCGTTGCGGAATTCACCGACTTCGCGCTTGACCGCTTCCAGCTCGCTGGTGACCTGGTTGTTCTTGCGGATTTCATCTTCCAGCAGCTTGGCGCTTTCGGACAGGTTCTGCTGCAGTTCCTTTTCGCGGTGGCGAACCGCTTCCAGATCGGAACCGAGGCTCTCGGCATGTTTTTCCAGCGTCTCGAACTTGGCCTTGAGGTCGTTGAGCTTGCCGGAGAGATCAGACACCTGGGAATTGGCTTCCACGAGCTTGGCGCTCTGCAGCCGGTATTCCTCGTTGACCTTCTTGTTGTTGTCGCGAATGGAGACGATGTCGTTACGGGCGGTTTCCAGCGCCGTGCGTGTCTCTGTTGCACGCTTGCGCAGGGAATGGACTTCGGCCTGGGCATCTTCCAGCTGGGTGGTGAGCGTCCGGACCTTGTGTTCGGCGTCAAGCAGGTCGGTGGAGATCTTGGCGTTTTCGGATTTCAGCCGGACCTCGGTTTCCACGGTCGTCCGGGAGCCTTCAAGGTATTCGGCCATCAAGCGGATCGACGTCTGGCTTTCCGCAGCAAACGCAGCCATCTGTTCGAAGGTCTGGTTCAGACCGCCGATGCGGGACTTGAGCCCGTCCAGATGGTTCATCTTTTCCTGCATTTTCAGGGCGAACGGGGAAAGATGCTCGATATTGCTCTTTTCAGGAGCCTGTGCGGTTTCCTGAATTTCGCTTGCCTCTTTCACGGTCTCGACCCGCTGCTCCTGGTCACCGCCGGGGCGCGAGGATTTCGAGAAAATGCCCATTCCTGTCTCCTGACTTTCCCGCCGGCGCCGCCCGGCGAAAGATACGCAAAACTTTAACTCTTTATTAACCCATAAGCGCTGGCGGTTTCAACGACTCAGGGCAAGCTGACCGCAGAATACAGTGTGAAGTGTTACCCTCAAAAGACAGATATCCCCGGCATTTTAACGGATTTGCACCTATGGTTAACAAGTGTGGCGGGTTGCAACGGGCCGCACATGCCGCAAAGACTGTTTGCGGGCCGTTCCGAAGTGGGAAGGAGAGAGGGCATGACACCCGCTTATCTGATCTTCATGACCTTCATGACGCTGGCATTTCTCCTGATGATTGCCGGCTATGTGAGCGCTCTTCTGTTCATCAAGCGTCTCAACCTTCTGGAGGAGGCTGCGTTTTCGCCGCTGAAGGGCGTTGGCATGTGGAAACGGATGTTCACGCCTGGCGGGTTTGGTGACGAGGCTGAACCCGGACGCCGCCGCATCGCGCGGCTCTATTTTCTGGCGCTGGCGGCTTTCGCGATTGCCATTGTCCTGTTTTTCGTTCTGCCGGCGGTCCCCCGTTAAATCCGAGCCGGGTTGTCTCAAACTTCACTGATTGCAGTTGACGTCACTTGCCGTATCCGCCGAAATGCCGGGGATTTCTGAAAGTTTCCGCGGAGACAGATATGCGTATTTTCCAAAAGACATTCCTGTTGGGTCTTGCTCTCTTTTTCTTTTCGTACCTCCCTGCCACTGCCTATCAGGTGTTTCACACCTACCGGATTGCGGGCAGCGATATTCTGGCCGTTGCTGAAGGAAACCATGTCGATGAAGACCCGCTTGTCCTGTCCCTGAAGCTCGACATCGGCAGTGGGGAAACAACCGATCTGGCGATCGAGACAGACGGCGACATTGAAGAATGCAAGCTCCAGCTTGAAACCATCATGGGATCGCACTCGGCCTATGCGGAAATCGTCGTCGACATGAATGCCCAGACCATGAACGGCGTCCTGATGGTCCAGTGTGCAGTCTTTCATGGGCTGTTTCCGGAGAAGCAATAGGCCTGCCTCAAAGCATCAATCAGACCACCATTCCAGATCGGCTCTCGGCTTGCACCTCGCTTGTCCGGAATGATGGTGGTGTTTTGGGCGAAGGCTCTAGTCCCCCATCTCGTCGATCGTCCAGCTCAGCGGCCAGCCCTCGGGCGGGCCGGTGATGCCGTCGCAGTCGGTCTTTTCGAGATATTCCATCAGGGAGTAGTTGCCGCTTTCCGCTTCAACCTCGTGGCGCTCGAAGGTGCCGCAGTCGTAGTTGGGCGAGTGGTAGGTGGTGCCCGTCACCTGGCCGCTGCCCGGGTCGTAGAACAGGTTGTTGACCAGGGCATGGTTGGGCTGGTTGAAGCCGGGGGGTGTCTCGAACTCCTTCCACTCGTCCAGCGACGGATCGAAGGGAACATGCATCGCCATGTAGTAAGGAACGTTGAGGTCGGCCATCTGACAGGGAACGACCCAGGTCTCCACGTCGCCTTCCGCGTAGTATTGCGCGCCGAAGGCGGGCACCGTTTCCGCAAGCTGACAACCCAGCGTGCGGTAGCCAATCATCTGGATCTCGTCCGGAAGCTCGCTGACCGCATAGACCTGACCAATCCCGCCGCGGTTGACGCCGCTGTTGCTGGTCTCCTGAGACGGCATGATCGGTGGCGGCAGATCGTCGACGGGTGCCTCGGCAACCGTGTCGGCTGATGCCGGAGACGGGGCGGGAGCAGGCTGTGCCGGTGACGGGGATGAAGCGGCGGCTGCGGCAATGCCGGTGGCTTTGGCAGAAGGCAACCCCCCCCAGGCCACGATGGCGTCCTGCCGGCCGATGCGACCCTGCACGTCATCCATTTTCAGGAGTGCATGGGTGATGCCGGAGAGGGAGACTTCGTAGGTGATCGTGCCCACGCTACCGCCAAATTCGATCTGGATCGAAGCGTCCTGGCCGAGGCGCAGGTTTTCGATCAGGTCCCGGTCGGCGTCACCGCCGAAGGTCATCTCATTGCCGGTGTAGACCTTTGCAGCCTTGCCGAAGAAACCGACATTGTCCTCGTCGCCTTCGATTTCGATCCGGGCGCGCATGCCGGTTTCGAGTGGCGTTTTCGGCCTTAGGGTTACAAAAACCTGCGCGTCTGCCTTGGCGCTGCGTTCCACCTTAAGCCTGAACGCTTCGTCATTGGAACCGGTGCCTTCGGTTTCGGCAATGCAGTAGGTCTTCTCGTTGCAACGTAGCGACCAGTCGCCGAATTCGGTTCTCGCGAGTTCGGCTGCCGCCGGCCCGGCAAGGACCAGCGCGAGCGATGAAAATGCAAGTATTTGTTTTGTCATGTCAGCCCCCTCTGACAATGCCGGCTGGTCGCCGGACCCCACCCCACCATGACCCTGTGCGACCGCAAGTCAATCGGGCGAAAGACGGATGTACGGAAAGTCGAGGTGACGCTAGGGCACAACCGCATCCGCGAAAATGACGTTGGAACAAAAGCTCCGGTCACTTGTTTTCCATCGAGTGTTCCAGGCCGTGATCGGTTCGGGAAAGTTCGTTGGGGGCGAGAGGATGAAAAGAATGACGTCGAGATTGCTTCGAAATTCAACTGCCATGGCGCTTGTCCTGGCGATTGGCCTGCCGCTGCAGCCGGGTGTGCCACGTGCTCAGGAGACGACTGTCGATTGTGCGGCCAATCCGGATCAGGAAGCCTGCAAGAACCAGGAAGCCGCACCTGTGGAAGAAGCGCCAGCCCCTGACACTTCTGCCGAAGAAGCCCCCGCCGAAGAAGCTCCCGCCGCAGAAGCACCTGCTGCGGAAGCTCCTGCCTCGGAAGCTGCGGCCGAAGAAGCGCCTGCCGACCCGGCACCTGAAGAAGGTGCGGTGGAAGATGTTGCCCCCGAAGCTGCTCAGGAAACCCAGGCGGAAGAGCCGGCGCCTGCCGCTACTGAGCCCGTCGCGACAGAAGATGCGCAGCCTGAGGCGAAACCGACAGCCCCCGTGGAAGAGGCAGCTCCCGCCGAAAAACCCGCCGCGCCGGTTGAAGAAACCGCGCCGGTGGAAAAACCCCTGACCGCGGAAGAAACGACCGCGCCGGAGGCAAAGCCGGAAGCTCCTGTCGAAGAAGCGGCGCCTGCGGAAGAGACCGCGGCCGAGCCGGCATCCGAACAGCCGGTGGAAGAGCAACCGGCTGATGCCGGACAGGCGGATGCCGCGGAGAGCACGGAACCGCAGGCGGAAGAACAGCCGGCGGATGCCGTTTCGACTGAAGCGCCTGCGGCCGAGGAACCCACTGCGCAGGAGAGCACCGAGAAGAGTGCCGAGGAAACCGCCCCAGCAGAGCCGGCTGCGGAAGAAACCGCTACCGATGAAGCTGGTGCCGATCAGAAAACCGCGGAACAGCCGCAGACTGCTGAAGAGATCGCACCTGCTGTCGCCCCGGTCGAAGCCACCGCGGCAGATGAAACCGTGACCGAAGAGCCGGGTGAACCGATCGCGGCCCAGGCGGCCGCACCGGCGGAAGAACCGGCGGCCGTCGTCTCGGACGACGCAACGGACGCGCAGCGCGCCGAAATCAAGGCGAAGGAAGAACGCCGCCGTGATGAAGCCCGCGACCGCAGGCTGGAACTGCTTGGTGCCGCGGCTGTTGGTGTCGGCGTCGGCATGCTGATCCCGGCCCTTGGCGGCAAGGTGGTCGAGGATCAGGGTGACCGGATCATCGTCGAGCGGGACGGCGAATATTTCGTGCGCAAGGACGAAAGCAGCCTGCTGCGCTATGGCGATGACGAGTTCCACGCCGAACGCCTGCGTGGCGGCCGCACGCGCGAAACCGTCACCCGCACCAACGGCGTGAAGATCATCACCATCCGCGACGAGGGCGGCTATGTGCTCTACCGCTCACGCCTTCTGCCGGATGGCCGCGAGTATGTGCTGATCGACAATCGCGAATACAACCACCGTCGCCGGAACTACGACCGCGAACTGCCGCCGCTGGAAGTCGGCATCCCGCGCGATCGTTACATCGTGCCGGCGGGCCGGGCGAACTATGACGAGATCTACCAGACCTTCACCGCGCCGCCGGTTGAACAGGTGGAGCAGGCCTATTCCCTGCGCGACATTCGTGAAAACGAACGCCTGCGCGACAAGGTGCGCCGGGTGGATCTCGACACGATCACCTTCGACACCGGCAGTGCCGTGGTGCGCCAGAGCCAGGTTCCGCAACTTGAGGACATCGCCCGCGCATCCCAGGCCCTGATCGATCAGGACCCGACGACGGTGCTGTTGATCGAAGGCCACACGGATGCTGTCGGCTCGGATGTTTCCAATCTCGCGCTTTCCGACCGCCGTGCTGAAACCGTCGCCCGTATTCTGGCGGACATTTATGGCGTGTCGCCGGAGAACATGGTCGTTCAGGGCTATGGCGAGGACTATCTGAAGGTCGATACGCAAGGCGCTGAAGAGCGCAACCGCCGCGTGACGATCCGCAACATCACGCCGCTTTTAAGCGCGCGCAGGTAACAGGCAAACGGTGCGGCGCCAGGGTTATTGGCGCCGCGTTTCCCGCCACGGACCGGGCCCGGGACAGGAAGGTCTCGTCAGATGTGGGAAGGCATCATCCTTGCCATAACTGACATTGACAATTTCTGACGACCCGGCTCATGTGGCCGCACAGATCGGTCCGCGCCGGAATGCTCCGGGTGGTCCGGGATTGATACGATCCGCCTGGCCGACTCTCCGTAGGCGAGCGGCACGAACGACAGAACCATTTTCGAAGGTCTTCATGCGACTGACACCTCCTTCCATTATCGTTTTCCTGATTTCCCTGGCCCTTTTCGTTGTCGCGGTGCTCCCCATGCTGGGCGTCGCCGTCCCGAGCATCGGCGTTTCCACCGTCCATCTCCTGATCGGCTCCTGGGCCGTGCTTGCTGCCGGTGTGCTGTTCAAGGGCATCTGAGCGGCTCAGATCTCGTAAGAAGATGAGCGAGCTACGCTCGCGCTGACGCGCTGGATTCCGGATCAGCGTGCAGCCTTGCTGCACTTGTCCGGAATGACGGTGGGGAGGAAATGCTCGCCACACTTCTCAGGCGTCCGAGCCCTAGGGAGCGATGGGGCAGCTTTGAAAACGGATTTACCGTCAGACTCACCTCTCCCTAGCCATACCCACCCGTCATTCCGGACAAGCGTAGCGCAGCTGCGCGCAGATCCGGAACCCAGACATATTTCATGCCAAAGGCATGACCTTGTTTCTTGCAAGGCTTGGCGATGCACGGAATAGTCACACCATGCCTGCTGCCGTCTACATTCTCGCCTCGAACCGCAACGGCACGCTCTATATCGGAGTGACTTCCAACCTTCCGCGCCGCCTCTACGAGCACCAGAACGGCCTGATCGAAGGCTTCTCCAAGACCTACGGGGTTACCAGGCTCGTTCACGCAGAACTGTTTGAAAGAATGGATGAGGCAATCTACCGTGAAAAACAGCTGAAGAAATGGCGGCGCAGCTGGAAGATCGACCTCATCGAACGCAGCAATCCGGAATGGCTGGACTTATCGTCGTCGGCGCTCTTGTAAAGCGCCACGCAACCCCCTCGGATTTCCTGTATACCCGCAGCCTCAACTCACCCACCCGTCATCCCGGACAAGTGCGGCAACACCGAACGCAGATCCGGAATCCAGACATATTCTGCGCCGAAGGCGCGCCCATTCTCTATAGGAGAACGAGTGCGGAGCGAGCTGCGCTCGCACTGATGCGCTGGGTTCCGGATCGTCGCACAGCTTCGCTGTGCTTGTCCGGAATGACGGTGGGGAGGAGAGGCTTGCCAGTTCGCCAAGGCCTCACGAACAGGAGGCGTTAGCATCGCAGGGCTGGTCTCGCCGTCGAACTTATCGTCAAAGACACCTGTCCCTATCTCCACCCACCCGTCATCCCGGACAAGTGAGGCAACGCCGAACGCAGATCCGGGATCCAGACATAGTCTGCGCCGCTGGCGCTCAATTTCTAGGGAGAGAGGACTAAGGAGCGAGCTGCGCTCGCGCTGACGCGCTGGATTCCGGCTCAGCGTGCAGCCTTGCTGCACTTCTCCGGAATGACGGAGCGGAGGAGAGGCTGCGGTCGCCTCGCAGCTTCAGGCTTTCACCGTCATTGCAGGGCTCGACCCTGCAATCCATGCTGTGTCTATTCGACAAACGAAGCTTCTGTGTTGGGCTCGGTCAGGGCATGGACCCCATGGTCAAGCCATGGGATGACGACAAAGCAGGGCGATGCGATCAATCCAAGCCTCGTCATCCTGGTCTGTCGAGCCTTCGATTGCCCTCCAGCAGGGGGATTTCTTTACCGTCCCGGACGCCCGCTTTTCTTCGGCCGCCCGCGATTGCGCTTCTCCTCTGCCGGGTCTTCGTAGGACCCTGCGCCGATCTTTGCCCTAACCAGCGGTTTGACCGGGTCTGACGAGCCGAGGGGGACTTCCGTGCGGCCGACGGTCATTTCGTCGAGGGTGTTCTTGCGCACCTTGGCACTGGGGCCGGGCAAGGCGTTCCGGTCCTTGGCGGCCTGGGCCTTGTCGCGGGCGGTCTGTTTCTTCTTGCCGCTCGCGCCTTCCTTGGTGCCGCCGGCGCCGAACTTGCGGTCGCCCTTGTAGCCGCCGGTCTTGCCGTCGACGTCGGACTGGCGGGCCATGGCGTCGTCGGCGACGGCCAGTTCGGTTGCCTGCAGGCGCTTGATCTCGTCGCGCAGGCGGGCGGCCGTCTCGAAGTCGAGATCGGCGGCGGCGTCGCGCATCTGTTTTTCCAGATCCTCGATATGGGCCTTGAGGTTGTGGCCGACCAGGTTGCCCTCTTCGGCGAAGCCGGCGTCGATGGTGACGTGGTCCTGCTCGTAGACGCTTTCCAGAATGTCGCCGATGGAGCGACGGACGCTTTCCGGGGTGATGCCGTGTTCCTCGTTGTAGGCGAGCTGCTTTTCGCGGCGCCTGTTGGTTTCGGCGATCGCCCGTTCCATGGAGCCGGTCATGTTGTCGGCGTAGAGGATCACCTTGCCGTCGACGTTACGTGCCGCGCGGCCGATGGTCTGGATCAGCGATGTTTCGGAGCGCAGGAAGCCTTCCTTGTCCGCGTCCAGGATCGCGACCAGCGCGCACTCGGGAATGTCGAGGCCTTCGCGCAGCAGGTTGATGCCGACCAGCACGTCGAAAGCGCCCAGGCGCAGGTCGCGAAGGATCTCGATGCGTTCCAGCGTGTCGATGTCGGAGTGCATGTAGCGCACGCGCACGCCGTTCTCGTGCAGATATTCCGTCAGATCCTCGGCCATGCGCTTGGTGAGCGTGGTCACCAGCGTGCGGTAGCCTTTCTGGGCCACCTCGCGCACTTCGCCCAGAAGGTCGTCGACCTGGCTGGTAGCCGGGCGGATTTCCACCGGCGGATCGATCAGCCCGGTCGGGCGGATGACCTGCTCGGCAAAGACGCCGCCGGACTGGTCCATCTCCCAGGAGCCGGGAGTTGCCGACACCGCGATGGACTGCGGCCGCATGGCGTTCCATTCCTCGAAGCGCAGCGGACGGTTGTCCATGCACGACGGCAGGCGGAAGCCGTATTCGGCCAGCGTTGCCTTGCGGCGGAAGTCGCCCCGGTACATGGCACCGATCTGCGGGATGGTGACGTGGCTCTCGTCGGCGAAGACGATGGCGTTGTCCGGCAGATATTCGAACAGGGTGGGGGGCGGCTCGCCCGGCTTGCGGCCGGTGAGATAGCGGGAATAGTTCTCGATGCCGGCGCAGGAGCCGGTGGCTTCCAGCATCTCCAGATCGAACATGGTGCGCTGTTCCAGCCGTTGCGCCTCCAGCAGGCGGCCGTGCTGGTTCAGCTCCTCCAGCCGGTGCTTGAGTTCGTCCTTGATCGACTTGATTGCCTGGTTGAGCGTCGGCTTGGGCGTGACATAGTGCGAGTTGGCGTAGATCTTGACGCTTTTCAGCTCGCCCGACTTCTGTCCCGTGAGCGGATCGAACTCGGTGATCGACTCGATCTCGTCGCCGAACATGGAAATGCGCCAGGCGGTGTCCTCGTAGTGGGCCGGGAACAGCTCGATGGTGTCGCCGCGCACCCGGAAGGTGCCGCGCTGGAAGGCGGCGTCGTTGCGCTTGTATTGAAGGGCCACAAGATCGGCGATCAGCTGGCGCTGGTCCATGCGCTCGCCAACCTCGATGGCAAAGGTCATGGCGGTGTAGGTTTCGACCGAGCCGATACCGTAGATACAGGACACCGAGGCGACGATGATGACGTCGTCGCGCTCCAGCAGCGAGCGGGTGGCGGAGTGGCGCATCCGGTCGATCTGCTCGTTGATCGAGCTTTCCTTCTCGATATAAGTGTCCGTGCGCGGAACATAGGCTTCCGGCTGGTAGTAGTCGTAGTAGGAAACGAAATACTCGACCGCGTTGTCCGGGAAGAACGACTTGAATTCGCCGTAGAGCTGGGCCGCCAGCGTCTTGTTGGGGGCCAGGATCAACGCCGGACGCTGGGTACGGGAAATCACCTGCGCCATGGTGTAGGTCTTGCCCGAGCCGGTGACACCGAGCAGAACCTGCGTCTGGTCGCCGTTTTCCATGCCTTCCACCAGGTCGGCAATGGCGGTCGGCTGGTCGCCCTTGGGCTCATAGGCGGACTTCAGAACGATCGGCACACCGCCTTCGGACTTTTCCGGGCGCTCCGGCCGATGCGGCACCCAGAGCTCGCCGTTCTTGTGCAGGGGGTTACCGCTTTCGATCAGCGCGGACAGCGCCTCCACCGTCGCGGTGGCACCCTGGTTCCCGGTCAGCTCGCCGTACTTGCTTTCCTTGTTCTTCTTCTTGTTGTCTTTCTGGTGCTGCTTGAGCTGCTTTTCGAGGCTTTCGGCCTCTTCCAGCGACATGTCGAGACCGGCCACCGGGTTGAGGCCGCCTGCCGCGCGTTCGCGGGCGCTGTCTGCCTTGCCGATGGAGGTGCCGCGTGACGACTTGGTCGGCTTTTCCTTTTTCGCACTCACGGTGGCACCGGCCTTGCGGCCTGACTTCCGTGACGCTGCACCGTCGGTCCGATCCTCTTTTCCCTCACCAGCGCTCCGGGGGGCTGCCTTCCTGGGCTCCGGCTTGTCTGCTTCCTGCGATATTTCCGCTGCCCAATCACTGATCGATCCGGACAGGGGCGTTCCCGAAAGTGACTTCTGGGGCGCTTCGCCGAAGCCGTCAGCAGAGGTCGTGTCGTCGGAGGAGGATTTGGTCGGGCGCTTGCTCATGGCCGCAATATGGTCCGGTTGCGCGCGTGAGGAAAGGGGGTGGTTGCGGGTTTGTTCCGCTTTTTGCCACTTCCTGTCAGTCTCCTGACATAAGGCTGTCAGGAAGTCCACCGACAGGCGGAGGTCGGTGGATGAAGATCAGAAAAAAATCGGCCCGCGAAGGGCAGGTGGTGCGGGCCGATGGAAAAGTTGGACTTTGGCCGTTTGATGGGGCCTTGGCCAGTATCGGGCTGGCGTTCGCCCTGTCCGGATAGTGAGAATGACAGGGCGAGATGCCGGGCAGTTCAGTTCACGACCTGGAGTGCGGTCACCAGGCGGTCGCCGGACACTGTTGTCGTGAAGGTGATCAGGACTTCCGATCCGATCATCAGATCTTGCGAACTGAGCGTGTCGGTCAGAAGAAACCTGGACCCGTCTTCAAGGGAAAACAGGCCTTCGAAGGGATCGATGGACAGGATCGTACCTGCGATTTCATCTGCGAGCGCGGACCGAAGGCTGGGCGGGGGCAAAGTCAGCAACAACGGCGCCGTCGCAATCGCGATGAGCCATTTTGGCATTCACGTCTCCTTGTGCAAAAGGGGCGTCAGGATCCGGTCTCGGGGGCGGCGCGGATCCCGGAAAATGAAGGCGGCGCACCGTCAGCCTCCGTCAGGCCGAGGCAGTTTCGTGGTGCAGTGGCGTGACGCTGGCTTAGGGCTGAACCTCTATGGAGAGGATCGAGTCAACGCCGTTTTCCGAGCCATTGTAGTGAATGGTGACGGTCTTTCCTGCAGCCAGCGTGTCCGGCACCGCGACGGAGCTGGAAATTGTCTGGAACTGTGTCTTGTCGCTCAGAACAAGCGTACGAGTTGCCGGGTTCCAGGTCTCTACGGAAGCGGTCACGCTGTCGGCAGTTGCGGGCGCCAGGCCGGCAGCAAGGAAGGCAGCACCAAGGACAAAGCCGCGAATGGCCATTGCAGATATCCTTTCAAGGACAGAGATGTTTGAAGGTGCAGTGGTTTCGCGGCCATGACGGCTTGTTGCCAATGTCATGACGGCTTGGGTTCTCTATCCATCTCATGCCTTGGGAAATCCAGAAGCACTGCCTGGTGAGTGGCTTACGCGGGACGCGCTTGACCCTGCTGACGCGGATTCAGCGCTTGGATTGCGGCGGAAATTTGTTCGAAATCAGGGGTGCAAAAAATATTGTCTGACCAGGTTTCCGGCAGGGTTTAGAGCGCCTTTTCGGCGGGATTTTCGCCACGTTTGGGCGCGTAAGAGGCCCAGGCACACGCGCCGGAAAATACACCTTCAAAGGGTGATGTGCCCACGTGAGGCTGTTGTTTCTCTTTGTAAATCTTTTGCGTGCTGCGTAGTTTGCTGAATATTCGGGGTTTCGGTCTCGTGCTATAATCGGCTCCATCAGATCACAAGCAGACAAGCTGCATCTTGCGCGGAGGAGGCGAAAGATGAGACTGAGAACTATTGTTGAAATCACCCTGATGACCGGCATGTTTTACGCGGTTACCCCGGCAGGGGCCGATCCGCTGGACCTGACCCATCAGCCGGATCTGACAGCAGCGAAAGTTGTCCTTGCAAGCCTGGATAGCGGGCTTGAAGTGCCGCCGATGCCCAACATGTCGCCGCGCCTGTCCGGCGCCGTGGAACTGCCGGGGTCATCGACGGACAAGGGTCCGTTGATGCAGGTTGCCGGCCGTTGCGGTTCATCGGAGTATTACTGCGACTCGCCCGGTTTCCTTTATTGCTGCGGCAATTCCTCGGAAGGGTTCTACTGCGCTGCCGATGTCAACGGCTGCACGAAGTAACACCCGGTCGCGTTCGCCCACCCCACGGGCGGGCTAGCGGCAGTCGCAAACGGACATGCGTCCCTGTACGGTGGTACGCCACTGGCCGCTCCAGCTGAGACCGTTGCCAAAGCAGATGCCGGGGCATTTGCCCTGCGCATCAGCGTTGTTCCAGATCGGCCCGGCCTGGATTTCACGTCCCGGGCTGGCCTTCTCACACGCACAGACCGACATCTGCCCCTGTACCGTCGTATGCCACTGCCCATTCCAGCGTGCTCCCAGCCCGCCGCAGACACGTGGACATTTCGCCTGCGCGTCACCATTGTTCCAGATCGGCCCGGCCTCGACGTTGTAGGTCTGTGCGCTGGCGGGAAGTGCAATGAGCAGGAAGAAGAGCGCTGTGAGCAGCTTCGGCAATCGCATCGGAACCTCCGTAGATAATCGATCCGCCAGAGCTTCCATTACCTCTCGCCGTGTGTCGACCGGGAAGTTCTGTGTGAACTGGTTTCTCGCACGGCGTGGCCCTGCTTCGGCAGGGCCACGATCTGGGATCGCGGTATCCGTGGGGCGGTATCTGGAAAATTTTGAGATCAGACGATTACTGGATCCCCGCCTGGGCGGGGATGACAAGGGTAAGCGAGCCGGTCCAGGAAGAAAGCGGGTTCACTCTCCTCGCGGATACCTCTGGCTTTCTTCCACGATGTTCAGGTCCATGTGGTTGCGCATGTAGCGTTCGGAGGCTTTTTGCAGGGGCTGGTAGTCCCAGGGGAAATAGGCGCCGTTGCGCAGGGCTTCGTAGACGATCCAGCGGCGGGCCTGGGACTGGCGCACTTCGGCGTCGAAAGCGGCCATGTCCCATTGTTTCCCTGCGATTTCGGCAAAACGCACGGCGGTTGCGGCATGTGCCGGGTCGGCGGCGAGGTTGGTCAGTTCGTGCGGGTCGTCCGTCACGTTGAAGAGCAACGGCGGGTCGAGTTCGCAGTGGATGTATTTCCAGTCGCCCTCCCGGATGCCGACCAGCGGGGCGTAGGAGGCTTCGGCGGCATATTCCATCAGCACCGGTGCGGTGCGGGGCTCGCCTTTCGCCAGAGGCACAAGGCTGGTGCCGTCGGTCCACGGCATGATCTCACTCATGTCGATGCCGGCGAGGTCGCAGACGGTCGGCAGAACGTCGAGCGTGCTGACTGGATCGGAAATGTGCTTCGGCGCGAGATCCGCGTCGGCAACCATCAGGGGCACGCGGGCCGAGCCTTCGAAGAAGTTCATCTTGAACCACAGGCCGCGCTCGCCCAGCATGTCGCCATGATCTGAAACGAAGAGGATGGTGGTGTCCTCGGTCAGGTCCATCGCGTCGAGCGCGTGCAGGATTTCGCCGATCTTGTCGTCCAGATAGGTGATGTTGGCGAAATAGGCCTGTCGCGAGCGGCGGATGTCTTCTTCGGTGATGTTGAAGTTGCGCCAGTCGTTGGCATCGAAGATGCGCTTTGCATGCGGGTCGTGGTCGTCGTAGTCCATCGCCGGAACCTGCGGCAGCAAGTGCTCGCAGTCCTCGTAGAGATCCCAGTACTTCTGGCGGGCGACATAAGGGTCGTGCGGGTGGGTGAAGCTGACAGTCAGGCAGAACGGGCGGTCGTATTTGCCGCGGCCGTAGTCGTGGATCTTGCGCACGGCCTGGAAGGCAACATCGTCGTCATATTCCATCTGGTTGGAAATCTCGGCAATGCCGGCGCCCGTGACTGACCCCATGTTGTGGTACCACCAGTCGATACGCTCGCCTGGCTTGCGGTAGTCGGGCGTCCAGCCGAAATCGGCAGGGTAGATGTCGGTGGTCAGTCGTTCCTCAAAGCCGTGCATCTGATCCGGACCGACGAAATGCATCTTGCCGGACAGGCAGGTGGTGTAACCGGCGCGGCGCAGATGATGGGCATAGGTCGGGATGTCAGAGGCGAATTCGGCGGCATTGTCGTAGACGCCCGTACGGCGTGGCAGCTGGCCGGACATGAAGCTTGCGCGTGCCGGCGCACAGAGCGGCGAAGCGGTGTAGGTGTTCTCGTAGCGAATCGAACGGGCGGCAAGTTTCTTCAGGTTCGGTGCGTGCAGAAACTCCGCCGGGCCGTCCGGAAACAAGGTTCCGTTCAACTGGTCGACCATCAGGATCAGGATGTTCTTGCGCTTTCCCATGCTGCTTCTCCGCCGCGAGTGAGGACCTTGCCGCAAGTGTTAGCTTTTTTTTAATTGAGCGATCAATCAAAAACGGCATAGTATGAAAAACAGGCGTCTTGGTGGCTGGCAATTCTGTTCGGATCAAGGACGTTCAGGGCAGATTTCTTTCGCGCGGACACGTTCACGCGGCGTCATTTCCATAACGAGGACATCAAAAAGAGGGGACATGAAAATGGGAAATCTTAACAAGCACATCCTTCAGTCCGGGGTCTCCCGGCGCAGCATCCTGCAAGGTGCGGCAGCGATCGGCGGAGCGGCTGTTGCCGGTCAGTTCGCGATCGGTCCGGCAGCCGCGCAACCCAAGAAGGGCGGCACGTTCAGGGTTGGCATCGCCGCAGGCAACACCAGTGAAAACTATGACCCCGGCACCTGGGACAATGTCTTCGTGCAGGTGTTCGCCACATCCCGTCATGGCTACCTCATCGAGATCACCGCAGATGGTACCCTGGTGGGCGAAGTGGCGGAAAGCTGGGAGCCGTCTCCCGATGCCACGGTCTGGACCTTCAAGATCCGCCCGGGGATCGAGTATCACAGCGGCGGCACGGTCAAGCCGGAAGACGTGGTGGCCTCGATCAACTATCACCGCGGCGAAAACAGCACCTCGGCGGCGAAGCCTTTCGTTGATCCCATCAAGGATATCAGCGTCGACGGCGACAGCGTCGTGTTCACGCTGGAAGCGGGCAATGCAGACTTCCCGTTCGTGGTCAGCGACTATCACTTGCCGATCATGAAATCCTCCGACGGCAAGATCGATCCGACCAGCAGCGACGGTTGCGGTCCCTACAAGGTGACCAACTACCAGCCGGGTGTCATTGCCGAGCTGACCAGGAACGAGAACTACTGGAAGACCGACCGGGCGCATTTCGACGATGTCAAGCTGCTGACCATCGTTGACCCGGCAGCGCGTCAGTCAGCACTCCTGACCGGCAATGTCGATGTCATCGATCAGGTGGACCTGAAGACCGTCGGTCTGTTCAAGCGTTCGCCGAACGTCACGATCCTGTCGACCACGGGCACGCAGCACTACACGTTTGCGATGGACACGCGCACGGCGCCCTTTAGCGACAACAATGTACGTATGGCGCTGAAATATGCTGTCGATCGCCAGGAACTGGTCGACAAGATCCTGTTCGGCTACGGGGCGGTTGGGAACGATCATCCGATCAGCCCGTCAAACCGCTTCTTCGCGGACGACCTGGAACAGACCACCTACGATCCCGACAAGTCGAAATACTACCTGAAGCAGGCCGGTCTCGATTCCCTTGACGTCAGCCTTTCAGCGGCTGATGCGGCCTTCGGTGGTGCCGTCGATGCGGCCGTGCTTTATTCAAACAGCGCGAGCAAGGCCGGAATCAACATCAAGCCGACGCGCGAGCCGAATGACGGTTACTGGTCCGATGTGTGGATGAAAAAGCCGTTCTGCGCGGTCTACTGGGGCGGACGTCCGACGGAAGACTGGATGTTCTCCGTGGCCTATGCGTCAGGCGCTCCCTGGAACGATACCTACTGGGAGAACGAGCGTTTCAACCAGTTGCTGAAGACGGCACGTTCCGAGCTTGATGAAACCAAGCGCGCCGATATGTACCGCGAAATGCAGAACCTGGTGCGCACCGACGGTGGTGTGATTATTCCGATGTTCGCCAGCTATGTCATGGCGCACAACGAAAAGGTCCAGCATCCGGAAAAGGTTGCCGCCAACTGGACCCTGGACGGTTTCCGCGCCGTCGAACGCTGGTGGTTCGCTTAACAGAACCAAGACGGCACTTGCTGCCGTTAAGGCGAAGGCGGTGGAAACCGCCTCGCCGGATCGACCTTCAAAGCGCTCCTGTTTGGGGCCTTTCCAACGGCCGGCCGGGCAAGTCCCGCCGGCCGCTTTTTTTCAATTGGACTTTTCCGAAATCAATTGTTGGCGAAAGGCCTCGACGTTGACGATCAGGCCTGGCAGCAACCATTGAAACAGCCGCACCACATCGCCAACCGGCTGCGCGTTGGTGTCCTGGGCAATCGCCGCTTGCAGGATTTCCGGTGTCAGTCCGCCAGGGTTGGGCAACGTCCGGGCAAGGTTGACCGCACAGTCGTGAACGCGTTCGCAGGCCTTGTCATAGTCGGTGGTTTCGATCTGAGGACGCAGTGCATTCCACGCGAGGCGAAAGTAGCTTGGCCAGCGGGCAAGGGCACGATAATCGGTGTTCACGAACGGCAGGCCGAGCGTGCGCATGATGTCGTCGTAGACATCTCGCGTCTGGCTGTCGACGTGGTGCATTTCCATGAGCACCGGTGCCCCCAGTCGCCGCGGCCCGTGTTCGCTGTCGTAGGGTGAAATGGTGCTGTTTTCACCAAGGTCATGGTTCTCGATCAGAAGCCGGGCAGCTGTCGCGATCAGGAGATAGGGCATGTTGCCGTGGGAGAAGACCTCGATCTCGTCTCTTATCCGCTCGAGTTCCTGATCCGCATACCCGCGTTTGCGCGAATCCCTTGTAATTTCCGGAACCGAAAAGGCGGCAACTTCCTGCTCTGCACATGATCTCAGCTCCGCGCAGGCTGCAACGAATTCCCTGCTTCCGGCAAGGTCTCGCAGTCCACCCCACAAGGCGGCGTAGAAGTTCGGATATTGTGCAAAGGCCATCGTCACTACGCCCATCCATGGCACTTGCAGCACGGCCTTGGTGTCTTCGTAGACAGCGCGCAGCGCTTCGTCGGCACGGATCTCCGGAACCGTGGTCACCTGTGGCAAGGGGGAGGGCTTGCGGCGTTGTAGGGTCTTGCTAGCCTGTTCGGCAACCATCGCCGCCAGTGCCTGAAGTCCCGTTTCATAAATGCCGGCAACCACGGAACGTGCCTCCTCTTCTGAAGCGCCTTCAGCATCGAACCTTCCCGACCATTCCACCTCGCAGCCGTTGCCGGTCGCAAGGATCCGGAAAGTCGAAGTGTAGTCGCGCACGGGAAGGGGGCCAGAGAGGATGCGGTAGCTGTAGGTTCCGGGAACCGTTCCGTCGTCGGTCCGAGCTTCCTGGAGTATCGCGCCGTCCGGCAGCGTCAGGTGGCGCACTGTGCCGGAAGGTGTTTCGCTCGTCTTGCAGTCCGCAACGGCCGGATGCCATGCACCGATCTGGTCAAAACCACCTGCAAGCTGTCGCACGAGGTCAGGATGGACCGGCAGGGCTTTTTTTCGGTGAACGTCGATCATCGTCTTCCTCCCGTTCAAGTTTGGGCAATCGTGAAGTGGCGGCTGTTCATTGGTCGGGTTTGGTCGCGTCATCGGGCTGACGCGACCGGGCCGTTTGTTCAGGCGCCCATCTGCTGTGCGTCGTATTGGGTAACCTGCGGGAAATCATGCTCCGGATCCGCCACGTGCCGCACATACTGGATCAGGGTGTAGACCCCGATGATCCCGATGGTTTCCAGAAGGGCCTTGTCGGAAAAACCGGCCTGCCGGACAGCATGAAGCGTCGGGGCGGTCACCTGACCGCGGTTGCGGACGACTTCATTTGCGTAGTCGAGCAGGGCCTGCGTCCGCGCATCCTCCGCGCGGCCTTCCATTGCGGCCAGCATCTCGGTTTCGCTGCCGCCCTGCATCTGGCCCACTTTCATGTGAACGTTGACACAATAATCGCAGCGATTGAGTGCGGAAACGAGCATGGCTACCTGTTCGACCTCCTTGCCCGTCAGTTCTATGCCGTCGTTGACGCCGGCATTGAGCGCAAGGAAGCCCTTCAGCACATTGGGGGCATTGCCCGTGACCTTGAAGAGGTTGATGACGCCGCCGAATTGCCGCTTGGCCTCATCAAACGCCTCCTTCGTGGCTCCTGTTGCCTGGCTGGGTTCGATTTGAAGCATGTTTGGCATTTGTCGTTTCCTTTTGTGTGTCAACTGACCGACCAGTCAAGTAGTGTTTAAACGTGCTCGGACGTCCGGTGTTTGCCGCAACTGGCGGCGGTTAGGGTTTAAGGCTGTTCAGATGAGAGAGGGCGCCGGGGGCAAGAAGGGTGATGTGCGATGGGTCGTTCTGCGCCTTGGCCAGCAGAAGCCCACCCTGAATGAGGCCGATGACGACATCTGCTCCCTTGTCGCAATCGATCCTGGCGAGTGAACCGGCCTCGATGACCTGGTGCAGGATATCGCGCACGGGGGCTTTCCACGTCGTCAGTGCATGTTTGATGGCCTCGCTTACAGGGGTATCGACGGCCCCGAGTTCAAGGCTCATGTTTCCGACAAGGCATCCTTGTGCAAAGCCGTATCGGGCTTTCCAGTCCCGGTTTGCCCGAGCGGGAACGTCGAAGAGCTGGCGGAGCTTGTCTTCCGGTGCTGCGTCACTGTCGGCAATGTCGCGGAAAGCTTGTCCGAAAGACGTGGCATATCGCTCGATCGCTGCAGCCAGAAGATCCGACTTCGAAGGGAAGTAATGGTACAACGTTCCCTTGTTCACCCCGGCGCTCTTGCAGAGTTCCGTGGTGCCAACGGCACCGAAGTTGCGTCCCAGAAAGAGCTCGGTGGCCGTGTCGATGAGAATGTCGCGTGTCGTGGTCATGTGGAATTGATATTTCCAACTGACCGATCAGTCAATTGATTGACGCTCACCCCAAGTTCACGACGTCGCGAGGTGGGTCTTGCCGTCTTCAGGTCTGGATGCCTCGAAAACGGCCGAACCGGAACGAGATTGACCCCTGTCAGCAATGCAGCTCCGTGTCGCCAGATTTGATTTAGTTGAAAAAGACGCTTGACCTGGAGTGCACTCCAACCGGTACCTGAGAGAAATCGTTCCGTTCGGAGACTGACATGCGGATTGGCGACCTAGCCGAAAAATCGGGACTTTCGACCGACACCCTGCGCTACTACGAAAAGATCGGCCTTCTGCCGCGTCCCTTGCGGGACGGTGGTGGGCGGCGGGTCTACGATGCAACGATCCTCAGGTGGATCGACTTCCTGGACCGGCTGAAATCGACTGGTATGGGCATCAAGGACCGGCTGCGTTACGCGGACCTTCGTACAAAGGGCGAAGCTTCGTTGACGGAGCGCCGGAAGCTGCTGGAAACGCACAGGGGAAAGGTTGTCGGCGATATTGCCCGGCTCACCGAGATGCTGGACGTCCTGGACGATAAGATTGATCGCTACAGAAGGATGGAAGCGGGTGAGACCGTTGATCCGGCCTTCGAAAGCTGCGCCCGGACCGAACACGGCGCGCCGCCAAGCAAGGAAGCTCCGAAACATGAGCACCGCCCTGGAGCGCGGCCGCGCGCTGACGCAGAAACTTAACCCCGACCTGGAAGCCATCCTCAGCGATCGTTACGACGATCTTCTGCCCGGATTTTCCGAAAGCCTGATCGAATGGGCTTACGGTCGGCACTATGCCCGGGAGGGCCTCGACCTGAAAACACGCCAGTTGTGCACCATCGCGGCCCTGACCGTGCTTGGCGGGCAGACGGCTCCGCAACTCAAAATCAACATTGAACACACGCTTGCCGCCGGTGCGGAGCGGAAGGAAGTCGTCGAGGCGATCTGGCAGATGGCCGTCTACGGCGGCCTGCCGGCAGCGATCAACGGCCTCAACGCGGCCCGGGAGGTATTTGAGGCACAGGATGCAGAGTGAGGGGATGTAGGCACACAGCGTTGCCGCCAAGATAAAGCTATCCGTGGTCATCCCGGATCTTCGCTTCGCTGCGTCCGGGATGACTAAAGACAGTTAGGTGTAAGGCGGCGATTGGATATCGGTGACGCCGGTATCCAATTTCTGCAGAACCCCCAACTCAGGCTGCGGCGACATCCTGCAGGAACCGGTCGATGCGTGTGGTGACTTCGGCAAGTTGCCGGGTGGCTGCACCGGTGATTTCTTCCACTTCACGGGCCGACAGACTGGTTTCGCTGGAGCCTCGGGAGAGATCGCCGATATTTTCCGATACGCTTGCGGTCTGGCCTGCGGCCTGGGAGACACCGGTGGAGATTTCCGCGGTGGCCCCGGCCTGCTGTTCGACGGAGCTTGCCATGGCGGCTGCGGTCTCGTTGACGGACTCCATCATTTCCATGATCGCGCTGATCGCGTCGACGGCGCCGTTGGTGGCCTGCTGGATTTCGGACACCTGGCTGGAAATTTCCTCTGTTGCCTTGGCCGTCTGACCGGCCAGTGACTTGACTTCCGAGGCAACCACGGCAAACCCCCGCCCGGCTTCGCCGGCGCGTGCGGCTTCGATAGTCGCATTGAGCGCGAGCAAGTTGGTCTGCTCGGCAATTTCCTGGATGAGCTGGACAACGGCACCAATGCGTTCGGCAGCCGCCGACAGGCCCTTGATCTGGTCGTTGGAAGTGCGGGTGGCCCCTGCAACTTCCTCAACGCGCACGAGGGTGTCGTTGACCTGCCGACCGACCTCCTGAACAGAGGCGCTGAGTTCCTCCGTGGCGGCGGCGATGGTCTGGACGTTCTGGCTGGCCTGGCTGGAGGCGGTGCTGACGTCTTCGGACTTGCCCGTCGTCGTGCGGGCAATCTCGGAAAGCTGCTCGGCCGTATTGTCGAGCTGATGCATGTTGCCGGTCACCGTGGCGAGTGCCTGCTCGATATCCTGACGGAACGAGGCGACAAGCGCATCGACGGTGGCCTGGCGCTGGCGGACACCTTCCTGACTTGCAAGGGTTTCTTCTTCCAGCCGCATCCGTTCGATTTCCCGGTCACGGAAGGTTGCGACGGCCTGAGCCATGTGACCGATTTCATCCTTGCGGTTTGCAGCCGGAAGATCGAGAGCCGTATCGCCGTCCCTCAGTTTGAGCATCGCGCCGGTCAGGCCCCGGATCGGGCGGATGATGGCAGTGGAGAGCAACACGACGAAAGCGATGCCCAGAAGCAGTGCCAGGGCAAGCGTAATGGTGATCTGCGTTTGAGCACCGACGGCGCTTGCCAGTGCGGTTGCACCGGAATTGGCGCTGATGATTTCTGCCTGTTCCGTCAGGGAGGAGGCGGCGGCGGCAAAGGATTGTTCGCTTGCGCGCAGCGCTGCTGTCGAGGTGACGACTTCGGCAAAGGTGGCTTCAAGTTTTGGCAAGGCATCGCCACCGGCGGTTACAAGCGCCTTGAGTGGACCATTGAGAAGATCATTCAGAGCCTTGTCAGACGTGTTCTTGCCGGCTGAGGTTCGCACCGTTTCCAGATTGCCCAGTTCCGTGCGGGCATCGCCCAGATAGAGCTGGAATGTATCGGCGGCGTTTTGCGAGGATGTGTTCAGATAGTCTGAATAGGCGCTGCGGATGCCGAGCACGCTACGCGCCACACTCTGGGTGTAGTTCGACAGAAGCGCGATATCGGCGCTCGCCTTGTCGAAGTCCCGCAGTTCCTTCGTCAGGTCGTCAATCGGTGCTTCGGCGGCCTTGATGATCGTGTCGGCAAGGGTGATCAGTTCAAGGATGGCCGGTTCCAGTTTGTTTTTCCAGGCGCCCTCTTCCGGGGACTTCAGGTGCGCTTTCAGAAGCTTCTCAAAGGACTTGGAGCTTTTGGTGAGGTCCTTGACGCTGTCCTTGATCGTGTCTGTCTTCACCGTGCGGCGAACCGCCTTCGCGTCCTTGTCGAGGGCATCCACCCGGTCCGCCAGTTTCTTTGCCAGGGTCTTGTCTGGTGTTGCCGCAAAGGTTTCGGCTTCCTGCGCCAGCACCACAGTGGTGATGCGCATGTTGCTGAGCCGGGGGCTGACGTTGGACAGGTTGGTCATCTTGCCTTCGTTGGTGATGGCAAGGGCGGATCTGTAAGCGGCAAGGGCCTTGTATTCCTCGAAGGCCTTATTGGTGGTTGCAACCAGTTCGGAGGTGAGGGTGTCGAGGTTCGCAGCCGCTGTGTCACGGCTTTGCCGTGTGTCGCGCAGCGTCGCAAAGCCGGTCTCCAGGTCGCCGACGATGCTCGCGAACTGCGTTGCCGCCTGGGGTTGGCTTTCAGACAGGGCGAGACTTTCCTGCGAAATCAAACCAATGTCTGCGGCAACCGCTTCCGCCGTCTGGCTGCTGCCATCGCGACTGAATGTCTGGGCGTGGGACAGCAACCGGGGGACGCTCCCCAGAAGTTCGTTGGCGGTCTTCGCCACCGTTACCGAGTTCTTGACCTCAGAGCTTGCGAACAAGCCCCCCGCACCGACCCCGATGGCGCACAATAGCATGGCGCCGAAGCCGATCTGCAGCTGGGTCTTGATCGGCCAGTCGAAAAAGGGGCGCTGCCGTGCCGGTTGTCCGGCCCGCTCATGCCTTGTTGCTGAGGGCTCGGTTGCAGTCTTCCTGAAAGGAAGGTTCACGAACTTCATTCTTGAGCTCCGGACGTTGTCTTGCCGAAAGCATTTTGAATTGAAAGTTTTAAGAAGACCCAAAAGAGACTTGCATTAATTATGGGCGGTCTTTTGTGTGCTTGTTGTGCAGGTAAGACTTTGGAAAGTAGTTTTCTGAAGTTTTGCAACTTTTCGAGGTGGTTGCTCTGCAGCAGAGATAAATTGTCTATTGCGTCAATCGCTTGGGATTGTTTTGTGGCGTTTTCTGAAGACGTGCGTTCAAAGCTGACTGCAGGCGATCGGTAACGGACTGGTCGATATGTGAGTTGCAGGCCAAAGCAAGTTCGACGGTCTGCAGGGTCAGCAGTTTCTCGATCTCCACCCCTTCCTGTTCCGCAACATAGGGAGCCGAAATCAGGCCACCCAGCCAGAGCTTGGTGTGACCTGACCGCAGCATGTTCGCATTGAGCCCATCTTCGTCCACCAGCACAAGATGGGGATGGCCGGCGTCCTGAAGTTCATTGGTGCTGGTCCAGCCACCGACGGCTCCTGTCGAATAGCCGAAACTGTCTTCGACTGTCGAAAGTTCTATGGAACTGCCCTTCAAGGCAAAAAGGCCGTATCCGTCGATTTCCAAAGGTCCGACCCAGGTGAAATTCGGTTCGCGTTCCTGAGTGCGCCACAGGGCCATGAAACAATGGTTGGCGTTGCTCTCCACCGCATTCAGCCCGCGTTTGAACGGCCGCATGTGCATTTCGACCGTTATGCCGGCGTCATCGGCGAGATCTAGTACAAGTTGGGTGACAGTTCCCGAGATTTTCCCGTCTTCACCAGGGAAATAGAGCGGTTTGTAGTCCTCGGTATAGATGACGATTTCAGGTTCGCTGGTTTCCACTGCAGAACTGGTGCTTGCTCCGGCAAGCGATAGTAGTGTCATAAATAACAGTGATAACCTGATGTGCATGAAGACTCCGGTTCATGCGTCCTGTCTCGAATTTGCTTGCCGAAAGCTGCGCTTCGGATGCCACAGTATACATATTCGCGACTTCAAGAAGTCAATTCACTTGAGTGCGTCCGGCCTAGTCTTTCCTGTCCTGGCGGTCGCTGTGGCCGAGGTCCTTCTCCGGCCAAAGCAGGTTACGAAGCCGCTGTTTCAGTACCTTGGCCTCCGGAAAGCCACCATCTGTCTTGCGGTCCCAGACAAGTTGACCGTCGCAGACGATTGTGAAAATGCCTCCGGTGCCCGGAACAAGGGTGACAGCACCGGCTTCTTCCGAGAAGGTGGACAGGATTTCCTGCGCCATCCATGCGGAGCGCAACAGCCAATTGCATTGGCGGCAGTAGGTGATGATGATATGGGGCGATGGGACGTTCGTCATGGCGTCCGGCCAGCTCCTCTGTTTCGCTCGATTGTTCCTGCTTGTGCCACAGCTTTCCTCTGACGCGCCAGACACCATTTTGCCGGACATCCTGGAGGCCTTTGAACGGCATCAGGACCTGCATCGTGTTTGTGGCGCTCCCCTGGCAGCCCGGCCCCAGCCTGGGCTGACAAACCGTGTGTTCAGGCTGGAGGCTGAGAAGGGCACGTTCTTCCTGCGGCTTCCCCGTCTGGAAGCGGCGGGCAACATCGACAGGAAGGCAGAGGCAAGAAACCTGATGCTCGCCGCTGCGACTGGAATTGCCGTGCCACCGGTATTTTGTGATGCGGAGGCCGGCATTCTGGTGACCCGCGCCGTCGAGGTCACCGGCAGCCCTGCCGATCTTTCGGAGCAGCCGTCGTACAGCCTGGCCCGTGCACTCGGCGAGGCATTGGGGCAATTGCATGGGTCCGGTGTGACCTTCGAAGGGCTGCTCGATCCGGACAGCGTGCTTCAGGCGCAATGGCAAGGTCTTCAGGACGCAGTTCGGTGCCGGGAGGAAATGACCGGGTTGGAAATAGTGTTGCAGCCGATCGGTGCCGGCACCGCTGGTGGTGCGGGCCCGGTGCTTGTTCCGAGCCATGGCGATCCATCCCCCGGCAACTGCCTCATGTCATGCGACCAGCTCTGGCTGATTGACTGGGAATTCTCAGGCATGTCGGAACCCGCCTGGGATCTTGCCTACTCCGTTCTGGAGCACGAAATGAGTGCGGAAGAGGAACAGGTTTTCCTGCAAGCCTATGCAGCAACAGGCGCTGCGGTGCCCGAGGCCGATCGTCTTGGTTTCATGAAAGCCAAATGCGACGCCGTGTCGGCCCTCTGGGCGCTGGAGCAGCTGGCGGCGGGGCGAGACGAGGACGTGTTTCTTCCCTTTGCACGGCAGCGGCGGGGCCGGGCGCTCCGGCAAC
This sequence comes from Labrenzia sp. PO1, assembly GCF_012273635.1. Classification (NCBI taxonomy): domain Bacteria; kingdom Pseudomonadati; phylum Pseudomonadota; class Alphaproteobacteria; order Hyphomicrobiales; family Stappiaceae; genus Labrenzia; species Labrenzia sp. PO1. The sequence continues at coordinate 849,034 of NZ_JAAXCR010000001.1, read as the reverse complement.
TGGCTCGTCTTTCCTGAGCGCCCGGAAACAGCACCGAAGGCTTGAAAACCGGGATCAGTTGAGCGGATCCGGCCACTTTGGATCAGCCAGGCACTGACTGTATCTGTTCGACATCCGGTTGCGCAGAGACTGGTTTTCGGGCTCGGCCAGAAGCTGGTCCCAGATGCCGTCCGATTTCAGATATTCAAGCGTACAGCCGCAAGCGGCTTCGCAGATTTCTGTTGTGGCGGTCGTACCCTGGCAGGAAACCGTGCAATTGCGCACGAAGGCATTGGCGGAGCGGTCCATCTCCGGGCCGATCTGCGTTGCCGTCCACACAAGGCCGAACAGCAAGGGCTGATGCAGCAGATAGACTGGCAGGGAATGGCGGCCGAAGAACCGCGTCAGCCGGCCGGGACGGTTGGCGAATGTCAACCTGGACAGCGTCTGCCACAGATTAATCTTTCGGAAAATCTTCGAGATGGCGACGCCCGCCAACGTCACTCCGGCCCAGGGCGCCAGCGGCACATAATCCACACTGGCAAAATCCGGTGTGCCGAGCCCTGTCCACAGCCAGAGCTGGCCGTCGAGGGCGGATGAAGCTGCCCAGAAGGGCAAAGTGAAGACGAACGCCGCAGCAAGCCCGGCAAAGACGAACGGAAGGCGCGTGAAGGGAAGGGCGATCACGCTGGACAAGGCAATGGAATGGAGAATGCCGAAGCGAACAAAGGTATCGCCGAAAGTGAAATAGGTGACCAGCGACACGGCGGCAGCGGCTGCGACGATCACGGCAAAGCGCCGCCAGAAGGCATGCCAACGGATGCCCAGGTGGTGGGCGAAATCCAGACTGACGCCGGCCAGAAGCAGGAAGCTGCCGGCGATCGAGGCGGCGAACATGCGCCAACCTGTGCCCTGGGCAACGGGCCAGTCGACATAGGCAAACCAGGAAAGGTCCCAGGAGAAATGGTAGATCGCCATGGCGACAACAGCGAGGCCGCGGGCAAGATCAAGCACGGCCAGACGCGTTGAACGCATTAAGGAACTCTCTGAACGATGACCGGTACCGGTTTCGAGCGGTAGTGCCGGTATGGATTAGCTGCTGAACGCCACGACCAGTGTCGTGATCAGGGCCGACGCAGCGAGCATTGCGCCGACATATGGCCATGGAGACGGACGATGGACGGTAAACACGTCTTGGTTCGCCGGGTCTTGCAGCATGCCCTCAACTCCCTTGTCCCACCACGAAGTGGGGCAAGAGTGGGCCAAATGTCCGGCAGCGAAAAGATAGTAAATCAATTGCTAACCGGTTTTCCCAAGGAAAACGACCTGATGTGGAAGACCCGGCAAAAATGACCTAGCCGCCTTGACCCGCCGAACGTCTTGAAGCCCGGGCGAAAACAGCGCTGTATCGGCCGTCAGAGGTCAAGCGCGTCGAGGCCGGCTTCCAGGTGGTCGGCCAGGAGCGGCATGCCGAGGAGATAGGTTGCTGTCGAACCGGCGGCGCGATCGCGTGCCTCGTCGACCGCTTGCTGGAAGTCCTCAGCCTCGAAGTCACCGCGGCCGATCCAGGAGATAGCCACCAGTTCGGCAGCTTCATCCACGTTGAGATCCTCGATCAGCTCCCGCAGTTCCTCGTCGGAGAGGTCGTCGTTTTCCTCCTCCGCAAGGCCATCGTGACCGTGACTTTGCTCCAGGGCATCGGCGTCGAATTCGACGTCGCCTTCATGGCCGTCCTCGAACGTATCCTGAAGAGACGATGCAACTGCCCGCGCCTTCTGAGCGAGCAGGCGGATCGTGTCTGCTGAAAGTGTGAGGTCGATGTCCATTGCTGCCTCCGACAAACCCTTCGTTTCTTTATCGATCCACTTTTCGCCGTTGGCAATGGTCATGATGTGAAATCCCTCACTGGCGCCGGTTGCATCGGCGTAATACTACCACTTGAGGGCAAATGCCCCGTAGCGGATTTTGTTCCACATGGCTTGCCGGACGTTTCCGAACGCACTCGCAAAGGCCTGGACTGCGGTTATCCCCGGTATTCAAGGTCGCGCCATGTGACTCTGGTTAATTTCCGATCGATGCCAGCCTTGAACCGCGTGCGGTCTTGCAGATGACATGTGATCTTGCTTTACTTGGCGAACGAACAAATTCCTGTCCTTGACCGTGATCAACAGCGGACGCAACCGGCGGACCACCTGAGGGCGGTGAGGCAGCAGGCACTTGCACATATGCACTGCGGGGCTGTCTTGGATGAAGGTTCAAAGAGAACCATCGTTGGGCAGGAAACGTTATCCGGGGGCGGACCGGGCACTGAGGCCCGGCACTCATGTGCCAAGCATGAGGCCGGGTCTCGGCTTTTGAAAGGTCGGGCTCCAGGCGCTGATCTTGACTTCCTGAAACAGACGGAGCCGCCGCGGCGGCTCGTTGTATGTCAAGCTGTCAGAACATGGCGCTTGCCGGTCGACCGGCGTTTGCCGGTGCCTGGCCGGTTGCTGAGTGCGCGACGGGCTCGGTCTTCGGGACACCGTTCGTGTTGGCCGGGTTTGCCATCGCCGCTGCTGCGACCAAAGCGGTTGCCAGCAGCATGCCCAGAAAGATTGCCTGCAACAGCGGCCGGGCTTCATGCAGGTCGCTTTTGGAGGGGACGGACTTTCTGGTTTTCTGGTTATCTACGCGTGCCATGGTGAAGATCAGTCAGGTTCGAGCGGTTGTACTTCGGTTTCTGTCAGTCTGCCTGCGCTTGAGCGCCGGTCAGGTCCTGAAACAGTCGGCGGGCCAACAGACGGGTTACGGCAACCATGGTCAGGAACGCGACCATCGGCAGCACCAGTGACGGCTCCAGTGCGGACATCAACATCAACAGGCCTGCTGCCACTATGAACAGCAAAACCGGTGGGAAGCTTACGTTCTGCGACTTGATGGTCGCCTGTACGGTCGTTGCGTGGGCCATTGGCTCCTCCATCCGCTGGGATGAGTTCAATCTCGTTTGAAATTGCGCCGGCACGCGGACGCGATTTAGACATGCGCCGTGTGTTTTCGTGACTATTTTGCGGCAAATTCGATCTATTTGCTGCCGCCTTGGCAAGGCGGCACAATAGGTAGTGTCCGTGCTCCGAATGGCGCTGCATTCAGGGGTGCGACGGTTCTGTTTTCCAATCCGGCAGTTTTGATGTGCGAAGGTGGAAAGGCTGTGGTTCCGGGGTCTGAAACCGGCCAATTAAGCTTTCGTAAAATTGACAATACAACTTCTCATAAAAACGTATTGCATTGTTTAATTACTGTAAAAACTGACATAACCCAGATATTTTACGATGCGATTTTAGTGTTTGTTTGCATTTCGGAAGCATGCTTGCTCGCCGGGACATCCGATACAAACAGACCAGGCATGGAATGACGATAAACGCTGCGCAGAGCGCCACGGTGGGCAAGCCGACAGACCCAGTAACGTCGACAGAACCATCGGTCCAGAAGGCCGGGGAGCCGCCGGCCTTGTCGCTGGCGGGTATCCAGTTTTTCATCGCCGATATCAGCAAGAAAACCATTCTCTGGCACGAGGTCGGTTCCCAGAGTTTCAATAGCGAAGTGCGGGATCTGCAGGAGGCGCCCTCCAACGAGGCGCTGCGCCACCTGTCGCCAGAGGATCGGAAGACCATTCTCCGCCTCGTCCAGGGTGCTATCCGGGAAGGCCAGGCCGGGCCGTTCGACGTCGGCGGCGGGCCGGACCACCGTATCCCGGGCATTCCGATCGTTGCCTATCGTTACGAGTTGCCGGACGGCAAGATCCTTGCGATCTGCTTCCCCTCCATCGGTGAGAATGACAATAATCCGGGCCGGGTCGTACTGGGACTGGCGCCGATCCTCCAGCATTTCGTCGCGTCCTCCACCCGTGTTGTGCTGCTGGTCGACAATTTCGGCTACGTGCGCTTTGCCAGCGACGGTTTTCTCAAGAGCTTCCAGATCGAGGATGCTCGCCTGATCCTGGGGCGCAACATTGCCCATATCCAGAACCGGGTCGGGCGAACGATCGTCTCCCTGACGCTTGCGGCATTGACGCGCCGGGCCAGTGCGACCGGGCGTGGCAAGTTCCTGCTGGCGTCCAACGACAGCGTCGAACTGAAATATGACGCCATGTATTTCCGTGTCGGCGGCACGGTGGGCGGGGTGCTGTTTTCGGCCGGCCATGCCGGCGGTGATGTCGACTTTGCCAGGGTCTTCGAAGCGTGCAGCGCGCCGATCCTGGTGGTCAACATCAAGTCAAAGATCATCATCGCGGCGAACAACGCAGCGATGAAGACCTACCATCTGACATCGGACGTCCTCGACAGCCGTCCGATCACCGAGATGCTGCTTCACCCGAGCAATTATGCGTCCCTGTTGACCTCTGCCAAAGACGCCTCGGAAGTTCCCCTGTCGGTGCCGGTGACGGTGCTCAATGGCCAGACCAAGAAAAAGCGCTTCAAGTGCACGATCATCGATGAGGACAAGGACGATCCGAAGCTGATCCTTGAAACGAGAAGCTAATCGCGCCCGCCACTGAGAGCGACTGAAACAGTACTTTACTTTTACGCCGCTGATGCCGCGTCACTGCCGTGGTGTTCCACGGCCCAAAGGTAGACCTGTCCAAGGATTTCGGTCAGGCTCCGGCCTTTCGGTGTGAGGGCATAGCGGACGCGGCGGTGGGCGTCGTCCAGTTCGGTACGAGCGACCAGTCCAATCTCTTCCAGATGGCGCAGTTCCTGGGTCAGCACCTTGCGGCTGATCGGTTTCAGTGTCCGCTGTAGTTCCAGAAAATGATGATCCTTAGCGGTCAGGCAATGCAGAACCCTTGGGGTGTGTTTGCCGCCAATGCTTTTCAGCGTGTCGGCAACAGGACAGTCCTGCGTGCCAGGCAGGCGCCAGAGGGATGCGATCGGTTCGCTCATGTCCGTCTCCACCGGTTCGCCGGGGGTATGGCCCGTCCGGGTTACCAAAAGGTGCCTAATTGAACGTATTTCCGCGTCCGCCTAGGTGAAGAGCCAACCTATCACCAGGAAGAGAACGGCGGCAAACATGTCCGAGATCCAGATCCACACTATCCCGATCCTGCCATTCGGCATGGTCAACGCATTTCTGCTGACCTTTGCCGGTGGTGCCGTGCTTGTGGATACCGGGCTGCCGGGCAGCGAGACCAAGATCGAGAAGGGGCTGGCGAAGGTCGAGCTTTGCCTTGCCGATCTGAAGCTGATCGTGGTGACCCACGGCCATATCGACCATGCGGGCAGCGCCAAGCGTCTTCAGAAACTGTCGGGCGCGCCAATCGTGCTGCATGAAGGTGATTTGCCCTATTGCCGGGGCCAGGCTCCCATCCTGAAGCCTTCGGGGTTCTTCGGTCGGCTGTTCAAGCTTTCAGGCGCGATCGAACGGCCGTTTGCGAAGGTGGAGCCGGACATTCTTCTGTCAGGGGACCAGACACTGGATCTGACAGCCTATGGCGTGCAAGGTGTCATCATGCCGACGCCAGGCCACACGCCCGGATCGCTGTCGGTACTGCTTGACGATGGTGCCGTCCTCGCGGGGGATCTGGCGGCGTCCGGCATTCTTCTGGGGGGAATCGTGCTGAAGGGTCGGCCCAAGCCGCCTCCCTTTGAAGAAGACCCGCTTCAGGTCGCCCGTTCGCTGAAATTTCTGCTGTCCAAGGGGGCAAAACGCTTCTATCTCGGCCATGGCGGACCGCTCGATGCCGGGGTGATTGAAAGATACGCCGGCAAACTGGCGCAAGCGGCCTGAAAACTCCCGTTCTTCTCCGGATTTGGTCTTGTTTTCCGCAGCGCACGGATCTAGGGTCCGCGCGCTGTTAATCCCGTTTCCCCCTGGAGGACATTATGGGCTTTCTTGCTGACGCATTGGCGCGTGTTAAACCTTCTGCGACCATCGCCGTCACCAACAAGGCACGCGAGCTTAAAGCCGCAGGCCGCGATGTAATCGGTCTCGGAGCTGGCGAGCCGGATTTCGATACCCCGGAAAACATCAAGACAGCCGCCATCAAGGCCATCACCGACGGCAAGACCAAGTACACCGCTGTCGATGGTATTCCGGAGCTGAAGGCGGCCATCGTCGAAAAGTTCAAGCGGGAAAACGGGCTCACTTACGAAACCAGTCAGATCACCGTGGGAACCGGCGGCAAGCAGGTGCTTTACAACGCGCTGATTGCAACGCTGAACCCGGGCGATGAAGTCATCATTCCGACCCCTTACTGGGTAAGCTATCCGGACATGGTGCTGCTCGCAGGCGGTGAACCGGTGATCGTGGAAGCGGACAAGTCGACCTTCAAGATTACCCCGGAAGCACTCGATGCGGCGATCACATCGCGCACCAAGTGGCTGATCTTCAACTCTCCGTCCAACCCGTCCGGTGCGGCCTATACGGAAGCTGAACTGAAGGCGCTCTGCGATGTGCTGATGAAGCACCCCCATGTCTGGGTCATGACCGACGACATGTATGAGCACCTCGTCTATGACGACTTCAAGTTCACCACGCCTGCTCAGGTGGAGCCTGCTCTTTACGAGCGCACGCTGACCGTCAACGGTGTGTCGAAGGCCTATGCAATGACCGGCTGGCGTATCGGTTATGCCGGCGGCCCGGCTGACTTGATCAAGGCCATGGCCAAGGTTCAGTCGCAGTCGACCTCCAACCCTTGCTCCATCGCCCAGTGGGCGGCGGTCGAGGCATTGAACGGCACCCAGGACTTCATCCCGAAGAACAACGAAGTCTTCAAGGGACGCCGGGACCTGGTTGTCTCCATGCTGAACCAGGCCAACGGCATTTCGTGCCCGGTGCCGGAAGGCGCGTTCTACGTGTTCCCGTCCTGCGCCGGTACAATCGGCAAGACGGCCCCGTCCGGCAAGGTGATCGAGAGCGACGAGGACTTCGTCTCCGAACTTCTGGAAGCTGAAGGTGTCGCGGTCGTTCACGGTTCGGCTTTCGGGCTTGGTCCGAACTTCCGCATTTCCTATGCGACCTCGACCGAAGCTCTGGAAGAAGCCTGCACGCGCATCCAGCGTTTCTGCGGGAACCTGAAATAAGCTTATCGGACATCGAAAGATTTGCGAAAGGGCGGCCGACGGCCGCCCTTTCCTGTTGTGGGCTGCATTTTCAGGTTGAGGAATGCGCGGTTTACAGCACAGTTCGAACGCTCTAGCCTTTCCCCGTCAGGTGGAGGGCGAGCGATGGCAAATTCACATCAAAAACAACTGCTTCTTGATCTGTTTGAAAGCCTGCCGTCGATTGTCTTCATTGTGCTCTGGCGACAGACGGGTGATCTGGAGCTTGCAGGCTGGAGTGGTTGCGGTCTTGCGGTTTTCGTTCTTGCCGGCTTTGTGCTGGTCAAGGCGCCCATGCACCCCGTATTGCTCGGTATCAATCTGCATATCCTGCTGGTGACACCGCTTCTGGTCGGCCTGTATCGGTTTGGTGACGGCACTCTGGCAGCATTCCTGACAGGCTATTCGTACAGCGCCGTTTTGTTGACCGTGACGCTTACCGGCGCGGTCTTGACCCTGTTCTCACGCGGTGGATTTGCCGGTGTCCCAGACTTGCCCAGATCGACGCAGTACCGATTATCGGTTCTGATGCTTGCGGTATCACTGGCTGGAACGGTCTGGGCGTTCCAGGCGCCGGAAAACAGCATTCTTCCGGTGATCGTCACCTTGACCCTTCTGATTGCCGGTCGCCGGTTTCTGCTTGCCCGTGTGTCGGACAGGTCGTCGAATGCTGGTGTGCTTGCCCCGGCGCTGGCGGGCAGTGCCGACACTACCGACGGTTACACCTGACCCTTTTGCCATTGCCGCGATTTTGACGTCTTGGCGCGTCATATCACTGGCGTGATCCGCGCCTTTGCTAAAAGCGGATATTCACAGCCGAACGGGAGTTCTCTACATGCGTATTTTGAAACCGGTTCTTGCCGCCATGGCCGTTGTGATTGCCATGCCGGCCCTTGCCTCCGAAGACAGCCCAAAGGTTGAAATCGGCAAACTGAGCTGCCTGGTGGAAGGCGAGCACAGTTTCATTGTTGGCTCTTCAGCAACGCTCGGATGCAGCTTTTCACCGGTCGACGGCGGAGCGGTGGAAAACTACAAGGGGACCGTCCGCGACTACGGGCTGGATATCGGCAAGACCAAACAGGCCACGCTGGTCTGGGGTGTGCTGGCACCTTCCGCAAACCGGAAGCCGGGCCTTTTGGCAGGCACCTACGGTGGGCTGACCGCCGGGGCAAGTGTTGGTGCGGGCATCAAGGCGAACGCGCTGCTGGGTGGTTTCGACCGCTCCATCGCGCTCAACCCTTTCAGCCTGGAAAGCCAGACAGGCACGAACCTGACACTGGGTGTCAGCAAGATGACGCTGGAACTGATCAACTAAGCCTCAGCGGCTGTCACTGTCCTGTTTCTCCGCTTTAGTCGCGGCAGCTTTCGTTCGCGCCGGCACAGGGAGTTTCTTCCTTGTCCGGCCGGGTGTTCTGCCGGTTGATCTGCTCGGTGCGGTTCAGACGCTCCGCACCGTCAATCTGTTGCCGGGTGGAGAAACCGGACTGTTGGCGGTTGAGGTTCTGGTTCAGCTGCTGACCGGCAGAAGGCAGCCGCGGCGAGGTCATCATGGGAGGACTGCGCAGCTGGGTCGATTGCGCATGCGCCGGTATTGCCGACGTGGCAGCAAACAGGGCTGAACAGAGTATCAGGGTTTTGGTCACGCGTGCTCCTTTTGCCCGAGGCCGGTTCCAATTGGTTACATAGGCCACTGCGCGTCAATTTCACTATCTGCCAATTCCGGCAGGGCAATGGCACATGGTTGGGAAGGTCTGAAGGCGGGACTTTTTTCAGTCTTCAGCTCAAATTTTCTCCACCGCTTGCCGGTCTGGAGATCTCGGTCGGGAGAGCCTTTATAAGCCTCTGGGATCGGCGGTGTTTTGGATTTTGTGCACTTTTGGCGAGCTGTCATCGGCCTGGAGACTGAGCCGATGCAAGGGCAAATTGCTGCGCTGCCGCGTAAGATTCCCTTGCGTTGCCGCCGATATCGGCGCGACGATGGTTGACCGCCCCTGGTCGATCGGCCGCAGTTTGGGGCTTGGTGCTGTTGAGTACCGGGCAAAAGGCCTTCGATCCCATCCGGGCGAGACGCGGCAGGCCGCGTCCCCCAGCCGGCCCTGCCGCGTTGTTACGAGATATCCTCGAACTAACGGGAGGCTCAGCATGGCAATCACTTCAAACGGAAAAGGATCTGCTGCGGGCAGCGCTCCGCGCTGTATCGCCCTAGTGGGTCCGTTCGGCAGCGGCAAGACCAGTCTTCTGGAAGCCTTGCTGGCGCGAACGGACAAGGTGGCCCGGCAAGGATCCGTCGCGAACGGAAATACGGTGGGCGACGCTTCGCCGGAAGCGCGTGCCCACGGCATGAGTGTGGAACTGAACATTGCGGACGCGGAATTCCTGGGAGATCGCTTCGTGTTCGTCGACTGCCCTGGATCCGTGGAGTTCCTGAGCGAAATGGACGGGGCGCTTTCCGGGGTGGATCTGGCCGTCGTGGTGGCGGAGGACGACGAGCGCAAGGTTCCAGCCCTGCAGCTGATCCTGAAAGCCCTTGAAGCCCGCGCCATTCCGCGGGTTTTGTTTTTAAACAAGATCGACAAGAGCACGCGGCGGGTGCGCGATGTCCTGAGCGTGCTGCAACCGGCATCTGCGGTGCCGCTGGTGCTGCGACAGATCCCGATCTGGGAAGACGGCCTGGCAACGGGGTTCATCGATCTCGCGCTGGAGCGGGCGCATGTCTATCACGAGAAGGAGGAAAGCACGCAGATCGACATGTCCGATGCGGATCTCGCGCGTGAGCACGAAGCCCGTTTCACCATGCTGGAACACCTGGCCGATCACGACGACGACCTGATGGAGGCGTTGCTCGAGGATATCGCCCCCAATCGCGATCAGGTGTTCGCCGATCTGGTGAACGAAATGCAGGACGGTCTCATCTGTCCGGTTTTCTTCGGTTCCGCAGAACACGGCAACGGTGTCAGCCGGCTGCTGAAGGCGTTGCGCCACGAGGTTCCAGGTGTCGATTTGCTGTCGCGCCGGGTGCTTGGCACGACGTCGCGCGCGATGCTGCAGGTCGTCAAAACGCTGCACACCCAGCACGGCGGCAAGCAGTCGATTGCCCGCGTTCTGGAAGGCGTGGTCTCCGACGGCGATACCCTGTTCCTCAATGGCGACACCGAAATCAAGGTGTCCGGACTGTTTTCTGTCTTCGGCCAGCAGGCGAACAAGATCGCAACGGCCGGCAAGGGCGATCTGGTTGGGCTCGGGAGGCTCGATGATGTCCAGACGGGCGACCTCCTGAGTTTCGAAAACGGAAAGATCGAAAGCCTTCAGGTGCTTGAACGGCGCAATCCTGTTCTGGCGACGGCGATTTCCGCCAAACAGCGCAAGGACGAGGTCCGTCTTTCCGCGGCACTGGCGAAACTGGTTGAAGAGGACCGCTCGCTGATCGTCTCGCAAAACCAGACAACGGCCGAAACGTTGCTTGCAGGGCAGGGCGAAATGCATTTGCGTGTTGCCCAGGAACGGCTTGCCGGAAAATACGGTCTGGATATCGCCGCCAATACACCGCACGTGCCTTATGCCGAGACGATCCGGTCAGGCAACAAGGTTCGTGGCCGTCACAAGAAACAGTCCGGCGGGCATGGTCAGTTCGGCGATGTGGTGATCGAGATATCTCCGCTACCGCGCGGCGAGGGCGTCCAGTTTTCAGACACGATTACCGGGGGTGTCGTGCCGAAACAATATATCCCCTCCGTGCGTGACGGCGTGTTGGATGCGTTGGGGCAAGGCCCGCTCGGTTTCCCGGTGGTGGATGTGTCCGTCTGTCTGACGGACGGCTCCTATCACTCCGTGGACAGTTCCGACCAGGCCTTCAAGATGGCCGGAATACTTGCAATCCGAGAAGGTCTGCCTGAGTGCAAGCCGGTGCTGCTGGAGCCGATCCACAAGGTGGTGATTGCCTGCCCGAGCGATGCGACCGCGCGGGTGAATGCGATTGTCTCGGCACGACGCGGACAATTGCTTGGCTTCGATGCCCGTCCCGAGTGGAATGGCTGGGATGAGGTGCAGGCGTTGATGCCGGAGGCGGAAATCGGTGACCTGATCATCGAACTGCGTTCGGCGACCGCCGGGGTTGCAAGCTACACCGCCGAGTTCGACCATATGGCGGAACTTTCCGGCAAGGCGGCGGACATTGCGCTGCAGAGGTCCGGCAGACAGGCCGCGTGAACGGTAGAGCACTGAAAGCGATGACAGAGGGGCCGGTTGGCCCCTCTGTTGTGTTCGCCCTACTAAAGCGCTGTACTGTTGATCACCTTGTTGTTGCGCTCAGTCACCAGGGCGTTATTTGCCATTGAAAGCCGATTCCGGTTTCCTTCGGAACAAACGGGAGACTGACAATGAATATACTGAAGAAACGCAGCTGGGAGCTTCCGGAACGGGAAGCAACACCGGAGGCCGTTTTCATGAACCGCCGGCAGATTCTTGCCGGCCTTGCCGGGGCTGGTGCGCTGATGGGTACGGGCCTTGGAATTCGCCCGGCCTTTGCGGAAGAAGACCCGAGCGCGGGCCTTTATCCGGTCAAACGCAATGAGACCTTTACGCTCGACAGGGACGTGACCCCGGAGGAGTTCACGGCGAAATACAACAATTTCTACGAGTTCGGCACGCACAAGCAGATCTGGCCGGCGGCACAGGAACTCAAGATCCGCCCCTGGACCGTTGTGCTGGATGGCATGATCGACAATCCGCAAGAGATCGGCATCGATGACCTTCTGGCCAAGATGCCTCTGGAAGAGCGGCTCTACCGGCATCGATGCGTCGAAGCGTGGTCGATGGCCGTGCCCTGGTCGGGATTCGCGCTTGCCGAGCTGGTGAAGCTGGCCGGGCCGCAGTCCGGCGCAAAATACCTGCGTTTTGAAACCTTCCTCGATCCGTCGGTTGCCAGCGGGCAGAAGCAGAGCTGGTATCCCTGGCCCTATGTCGAGGGCCTGACGCTGGAAGAAGCGACCAATGAACTCGCCTTCATCGCTACCGGCGTTTACGGCAAGCCGCTTGCCAAGCAATATGGTGCACCGATCCGGCTGGTTGTCCCGTGGAAGTACGGCTTCAAGTCGATCAAGTCGATCGTGAAGATCTCCTTCACCGACGAGCGTCCGGTCAGCTTCTGGGAGGAGATCCAGTCATCTGAATACGGCTTCTGGGCGAACGTGAACCCGTCCGTGCCGCATCGCCGCTGGCCGCAGTCTTCCGAGCGGCTGCTTGGAACGGACGAGCGCCGCAACACGCTTCTCTACAACGGCTATGAGGAGCAGGTGGCCGGCCTCTACAAGGACCTGGGCAACGAACGCCTGTTCATGTGAGGTGAAGTGACATTACGTCATGCTGCATCGCAGCATGGTCTGGGCAAAAAAAGAGCCGGGTCTTGAAAGACCCGGCAGTTTATTTTGATTCACTGAAAACAGTGGAATCACCTTCCAGAGGGGAACAGCTGGTCGGAACATCACTGGGAGGAGGACGTGATGTCCGTGTGACCAACAGTGATGCTTATATGCAGTGCACAAGCTGCGTAAACAAGAGGCAGGGGTGCAGATCTGCTATGCATTTTACGCAGGGCTTGACTGAATGGTCAAAAATTTGACCAAAACCCCTTTAATTACAACAGATTGAATTAGTCGGTTTTTGCCGGCAGCTTAAAAAAAATTTTTAATTTCGAGTGAAAAAATCGATTGGTTCACCGAAATAAATGCAAATGCTCTCCCCGTGTGCAGTAATTTTGATGCCTAAATGTTGAGCTGATTTGGCGAATGAAACCTGAGTCTGTCCAGTCCTATGCTTTCCCAGGGGAATGGAGACGATCGGGCCGCTCGGTTGTCGCGGCGCAGGCCGAGTTCCGAGACCTCTTTAGGGAGAGAGTATCTGCAAAAGCCTCTGTGCGGCCGCTCGTGCAGGCAAGCAGGGTTGCGTCCCGGACAAGCCGGGGCTGGTTGAGCCAATCGCATTCGGGCAGATAGACGACAGGAGGGCAGGGTTAGAAAACCCAGCCTTCTGCATTTGCCAGCAGGAACTCGCGGAACGCGGTAACACGCGCGGTGTTCTTCAGTTCCGAAGGGTAGACAAAATAGGTGTCGAAGGAGGGCACCTTGTCGTCCTGGTCGGTCATGACAGGCGCCAGGTTCGACGACTTGTCGATGATGTAGTCCGGCAGAATGGCAATGCCCACGCCGGATTGAACGGCACGCTTGATGGCCACGATGTTGTTGGCCTTCAGGACGGACCTGCGTGGGCTTGTCGCGACGCGCCCGGCTGTTTCCAGCCAGTTCATCGAGCGGAGGTAGGCCGGAGCCTGTTCGCCAAAGGTGATCAGCCGGTGCTTGTCGAGGTCGTCGATCGACACAGGCGTTCCGAACCGTTGGAGGTATTCCGGTGCCGCATAGACATGGAAATGCACTGTAAACAGCTTGCGCTGGATCAGGTCTGGCTGGGTCGGCTGGCGCAAGCGGATGGCCACATCCGCTTCGCGCATGCCGAGGTCCAGTTCGTCGTCGTCGAAGATCAGGTGCAGGTCGACATCAGGATAGAGATCGATGAAGCTTCTGATCCGTGAGGTGAGCCAGGTGGAACCCAGGCCCACCGTGGTTGTCACGCGCAGGGCTCCGGATGGCTTTTCCTTGCTGTCCGTCAGGCTCGACTGAACCGCTTCCAGCTTCATCAGCACGTCGTTGGCAGTCCGGTAGAGCAGTTCGCCCTGTTCGGTCAGCAAAAGGCCGCGGGCGTGCCGGTGAAACAGCGGAACGCCCAGATCGTGCTCTAGCGCACTGACCTGCCGGCTGACAGCCGACTGGCTCATATGCAGGGTGTCACCTGCATGCGTGAAACTGCCAGCCTGTGCGGCCGCATGAAAAATGCGCAATTTGTCCCAATCCATGCGTGCCCCTCCGCAGGACAGTCAGGCAGCCTATTCGGCGGCCTGCTTTGTCGACGTCACTTCATGTTCGGCCAGAAACTTCTCGGCTTCAAGGGCTGCCATGCAGCCCATGCCGGCAGCGGTTACTGCCTGCCGATAAATGTCGTCGGTGACATCACCGGCCGCAAAGACGCCCGGGATGGATGTCCTGGTCGAATCCGGGGCAGTTTCCAGGTAGCCGTTGGACTTCAGCGTGAGCTGATCCTTGAAGAGTTCGACCGACGGTGCGTGGCCGATGGCGATGAAGACACCGTCCGTGGAAATTTCCTGGAATTCGCCGGTCGCTGTGTTTTTCAACCGTACGCCGGTAACTGCTTTCGGCATGCCGCCGCCGAGGATCTCGTCGACCTGGTGGTCCCAGATGACGTCGATCTTTGGGTGCTGGAACAGGCGGTCCTGCAGGATCTTTTCCGCCCGCAGGCTGTCACGGCGATGAACCAGCGTCACCTTCGAGGCGAGATTGGCGAGATACAGCGCTTCTTCCACGGCGGTGTTGCCGCCGCCGACAACCACAACTTCCTTGTTGCGGTAGAAGAAGCCGTCACAGGTCGCACAGGCGGAAACGCCGGCGCCCATGTAATCCTGTTCCGAAGACAGGCCAAGCCAGCGGGCCTGCGCGCCGGTGGCGATCACCAGGGCGTCCGCCGTGAACACCGTGCCGCTGTCGGCTTCCAGGCGGAACGGGCGCTGGGACAGGTCAGCCTTCACGATGGTGTCGTAAAGGATCTTGGTGCCGACGTTTTCGGCCTGCTTCTGCATCTGTTCCATCAGCCACGGCCCCATGATGGGATCCGCGAAGCCGGGGTAATTCTCGACATCAGTGGTAATGGTCAGCTGGCCGCCCGGCTGAATACCGGCCACAAGCGTCGGCTCGATCATGGCGCGGGCAGCATATATGGCAGCCGTGTAGCCGGCCGGGCCGGAGCCGATGATCAGAAGTTTGCTGTGTTCCGTGCTCATGGGCGCACCTTTATCCTGTTTTCATGTCCCGGCGTTTGCGTTGCCAGGTTGGCCCATCAGGGCGTTGTTCCGGGTTTGCCGTGCGGCCGAAAAATCGCTCAAGATGCGTTGAGCGATCACCGGCGTGGCATCTATCGGCTCGTAGGTAGTGGTTTTCAGCGGACCTGGAAAGGGGTGAATGACACCCATGCGTCGCAAAGTCCCCAAAAACCGGGTGATCTTGTCGTGACCGCCGCTTGGCTCGAATACATGGACCGGCTTGCCGGTGGCTGTGGCCTCACCGATCATGTTCGTGGAATCGGCAGTGGCGATGATCGCATCTGCCTTGGCGAGATAGAGGCCGTAAGGATTGGGGTCGTCGCCTGTCCAGTAGAGGTGATTTCCCGATTTGGCCAATCCTGCAAGACCATAGGCCAATCCGGCCGGCGTGCGGCGGGAGGCTGTGATCATGAAATGCACATGTGCCGAATGTGCAAGCTCTCGCAGGCCGCTCAAAAGGCGGTTCTGGTCGTCTTCGGAAAACCTGTGGTGCCGACTGTCCCCGCCGACAAGAACCGCAACACGGGGCCGTGGAAGACCATCTATTTCGGCAACCTGCCGGCTGCGGAGTTCGGCCAGTGTTGCGGCGGAGAACTTGTGTGGGGACGTCGGTGTTACAAGGACGTTCCGTCCGCGCAGCTTGTCATGCTCGGGTACCCAGATGAGATCCGCTGCATCTGGTCCTATCCGCGGGTCTTTCAGGAACACGGTAAAGGTCTTGCCTCCCGAAAGGCGCTTGACCCGGCGCAGATACGGGACCGCCCGGCGGCCGGACGCGATGGCGATATCAGGGTAGGGCGGGGCAATCGGGCTGCCGGGCCGGGTCTCCCGCTCGCGCAGATCGATCGGACCGAAGGGCATCAACCAGGTAAAGGGTGCACGCGGCGCTATGTGGCGTTCTTCAACAGGTGCGCCGAGGGCTTCGGCAACACCGCGGCACTGGGCAACATCGCCCGCCTTTCCATCGGTGAGGATCCAGAGGGAAGAAGGGGCTTTCTCCGGCGAAAAAGGCATGTTTTGGAGAAGTTCCCCTATCGTAATCTTTCGAAATCGTGCGCAATTTTGTTATAGTCTTGCACAAACGCGCAAAAAATCATAACTCGGCACACAAATAGAGGTTAGCTTGGGATTCCGGTATCGGGCAAGGCGACAGTCTTGTGAAAGACCCGAATGCCCACAGCATGGCGCGTCATGCGAAGCGCGAAGGAGACAGGTTTGAAAGCGCGGCTCGATGCCATTGATTGGCAGATCCTGAAGGAATTGCAGGATGACGGACGGATGACCAATGTGGAATTGGCCCGTCGGGTCGGCATATCCGCTCCTCCCTGCCTGCGCCGGGTGCGCGCGCTGGAGGAAGCCGGGCTCATTCTGGGCTACCGGACCCTGCTTGATGAAAAGCAGCTCGGTTATGACGTGACAGCGTTTGCAATGGTCGGGCTGCACAGCCAGACCGAGGCGGATCTGATCGCCTTCGAACAGACGGTTCAGAACTGGCCGCTGGTGCGCGAAAGCTACATGCTTTCGGGTGAGGTCGACTTCCTGCTGAAATGCGTTTCGCCGGATCTGCAGACCTTCCAGAATTTCATCATTCGCGAATTGACCGCTGCGCCCAACGTCGACAGCGTTCGTACGGCGTTGACAATCCGCCGCACAAAAGACGAGCCTGTCGTTCCAATCGATTGAAGTCCGAACCGGCTGCAATAAGGAACAAGACGCCATGGCTGTGAAACGTGTCGTTGCCAACATCGCATCGCCGGATACCGGCAAGGCGCAAAGCTTCTACGGCGACGTGCTGGGCATGGACCTGACGATGGATCACGGCTGGATCGTCACCTTTGCAGGCGAACGGGGGGCGATGGCCCAGGTCAGCATTGCGGCGGAAGGCGGTGCGGGAACGCCTGTGCCTGATTTTTCGGTCGAAGTCGATAACCTTGAAGAAGTGCTGGAAAAAGTGCAGGCAAAAGGTCTCGGCATCGAATACGGCCCGGCAGATGAGCCCTGGGGCGTCAGGCGCTTTTACGTGCGCGACCCTTTTGGCCGCCTGGTGAATATCTTGCAGCACGCGTGAGGCGCTGCCTGCCGATCCGGCGGGCAAGGGCGCCAACAAACTCAAGACGCCAGTTTTTTCACTTTTTTCTGGAGACGCCGGATCAGGGAGATGTCCCTGAGAGCGGCGGTGACCAGTGTAAAGGCGACGGTCACCAGCAGGATGGTCGTCAGTGCCGCAACGGGCAGCATCTGGTCATAGTGGTAGCTGTCGAGCGCCTGGTCGACGGGTTCAATGCCGGAATAGAACCTGCTGCGTATCGTGTCGCTGTAGGTCGTTATGCCAAAGTTGCCATACTTCAGATATTGCAGACCGAAGACGACGAAGAAGACGGCAACAGCCAGAGCGATCAGGTAACCAGCCATCCGCACGGCGAACACGAAGGAGCTTTCGTGGCGTTGCGCGACGAGGCGCTTGAACATCAGGCGTTCGCGTGCCGTGAGCCTGGAAAACAGAAACCAGCGGTATATCCATAACGGCACCGACGCGATCAACAACCATACAGCAATCGCGTTAAAGACCATTGCAAATCCTCCGACACTTTCCGGTTGTCAGCTTAACGGCTGTGTCGTGGACGTCAAAGGGAAAGCTCTGCTTTTGCTGCGACTTAAGGACAGTCGCAGAACGCGCGTACGTTGCCGGGGGAGCTGTGCCAGGCAGGTCCGGGTTCAAAGGGAACCCGGACATTGAAACGGCCAGGGGCAATTTTCAGGCCTGCTAAGACCGGGGACGGTCCCTGCAAAGAGAGGCCAGACCGGGAAGGCTCAACACTGAAAGGCTGGGGTCAGACGAAGCGTACGTCCACGATCTCGTAAGACCGGGCACCGCCAGGGGCAGCAACTTCGACACTGTCGCCGATGGACTTGCCAATCAGGGCGCGGGCGATCGGAGAAGAAATAGAGACCTTGTTCTGCTTCACGTCGGATTCGACGTCGCCAACGATCATGTATTTCTTTTCTTCTTCGGTGTCCTCGTCGATGAGGGTGACGGTCGCGCCGAATTTGACGATGTCGCCGGACAGCTTGGTCACATCAATGATTTCAGCGCGGGACAGCTTGTCTTCCAGTTCCGAAATACGGCCTTCGTTCAGGCTCTGGGCTTCTTTAGCCGCATGGTATTCCGCATTTTCCGACAGGTCGCCATGCGCGCGTGCTTCAGCAATCGCCTCGACGATGCGCGGGCGCTCTACCGCGGTACGTTCCTTCAGCTCGTCCTGGAGCATCTTGTACCCGGCGGAGGTCATCGGAACTTTTTCCATTGGTCTCAGACCTTCAGCTTATTGGGTCCCCCTAATCTCGAGGACCGCGCTTTGACAAAAACAAACCAAGCCGGGAAAGGCGCGCTTTCCCGGCCGGTCACGAGTATAATAGCCTTAGCCGAAGTAGGATTGTAAAGGTCTTACTTCAAGGCTCCCAGCTTTATGGGCGGCAATGCCTTTCGCAGCAGCCACTGATCCTGCAAGGGTCGTGTAATACGGTACCTTGTTCAGAAGAGCCGCCCGGCGCATCGACCGGCTGTCGGAGATGGCCTGTGCGCCTTCGGTCGTATTGAAGACGAGCTGGACCTCACCGTTCTTGATAGCATCAACGATATGAGGGCGGCCTTCAAGAACCTTGTTGATCTTCTTCACCGCAATCCCCTTGTCCTCGAGGAACTTCTGGGTGCCGCCGGTGGCGATGATCGTGAAGCCGCCGGCTTCCAGGCTGCGGACGGCGTCAAGCACGCCGGCCTTGTCTTCGTCGCGCATGGAAACGAAGACGGTGCCCTTGTCCGGAACCCCTGTGCCGCAGCCGATCTGGGACTTGGCAAAGGCCTTGCCGAAGGCAGTGTCGAGGCCCATGACTTCGCCAGTCGAGCGCATTTCCGGTCCGAGGATCGTGTCGACGCCGGGAAAGCGGGCGAACGGGAAGACAGCTTCCTTGACCGCGATATGGTCGAGTTTCTTCTCGCTGAGGCCGAAGGAAGCCAGGCTTTCTCCCGCCATGATGCGGCTGGCGATCTTGGCGACCGGCGCGCCGATCGTCTTGGCGACGAAGGGCACGGTGCGCGATGCGCGCGGGTTGACTTCCAGAACGAAGATCTCGCCGTTCTTGATGGCGTATTGCACGTTCATCAGGCCGCCGACTTCCAGTGCCAGAGCCAATGCCGTGGTCTGGCGCTTGAGTTCTTCAAGCATCTCTTCGCCGAGCGAGAACGGCGGCAGGGAGCAGGCGCTGTCGCCGGAATGGATGCCGGCTTCCTCGATGTGCTCCATGATGCCGCAGACGAACACGTCCTTGCCGTCGCAAAGGGCATCGACATCCACCTCGATCGCGCCGTCGAGATAGCGGTCGAACAGAAGCGGGTTGGTGCCCAGCACGGTGTTGATCTGGCCGGTCTTGTCGTTCGGGTACTTTGCCCGCACTTCCGCCGGGACCAGCTCCGGCAGGGTGCCGAGCAGATAGGAGTTGAGGGCTTCCTCGTCGCGAATGATCTGCATGGCGCGGCCACCCAGGACATAGGACGGGCGGACCACCAGAGGCAGGCCGAGCTGACCGGCGATGAGGCGACCCTGTTCGACGGAATAGGCGATGCCGTTTTCCGGCTGCTTCATGTCGAGCTTGATCAGAAGCTTCTGGAACCGGTCACGGTCTTCGGCAAGATCGATCATGTCCGGTGAAGTGCCGAGGATCGGCACGTCCGCCTTGACCAGCGCCTGCGCCAGCTTGAGCGGGGTCTGGCCACCGAACTGGACGATGACGCCGTGCAGCGTGCCGTTCTCCTGCTCCTTGCGCATGATCTCCAGCACGTCTTCAGCGGTCAGCGGCTCGAAGTAGAGGCGGTCGGACGTGTCGTAATCGGTGGAGACGGTTTCCGGGTTGCAGTTGACCATGATGGTCTCGTAGCCCGCGTCTTCCAGCGCGAAGGCGGCATGACAGCAGCAATAGTCGAACTCGATACCCTGGCCGATCCGGTTCGGGCCGCCACCCAGAATGACCACCTTCTTCCGGTCGGACGGGTTCGCCTCGCACGCGGGCTGCCCCATGAAGGGAGCCTCGTAGGTGGAATACATATAGGCAGTCGGGGAGGCGAACTCGGCAGCGCAGGTGTCGATGCGCTTGTAGACCGGGTGCACGTCCAGCTGCTTGCGGAGCTTGGCAACGTCCGATGCATCGAGATCGGCAAGGCTTGCCAGGCGCGCGTCGGAAAAGCCCATGGCCTTCAGTTTGCGCAAGTTCGCTGCATCTTTCGGCAGGCCGAGCTTGCGGACCTTCGCTTCCATTTCCAGGATGGCTTCGATCTGCTCCAGGAACCAGGGATTGATGCCGCTGGCCTCGTAGATTTCCTCGACCGTCATGCCAAGGCGCATGGCCTGGGCGACGTTGAGAAGCCGGGTCGGTGTCGGTGTCGAGACGGCAGCGCGCAGGGCGTTGCGGTCGTCGCCCTGATCAAGGCCCGGGATTTCGGTTTCATCAAAGCCGTTCAGGCCCGTTTCCAGACCACGCAACGCCTTCTGCAGGCTTTCGTTGAAGGTCCGGCCAATGGCCATCACTTCGCCGACCGACTTCATGGCAGTGGTCAGGGTTGCTTCGGAGCCCGGAAATTTTTCGAAGGCGAAACGCGGGATCTTGGTGACCACGTAATCGATGGTCGGTTCGAACGATGCCGGGGTTGCGCCGCCGGTGATGTCGTTCTCCAGCTCGTCCAGCGTGTAGCCGACAGCAAGCTTGGCCGCGATCTTGGCGATCGGGAAACCGGTTGCCTTGGAGGCCAGGGCGGAAGACCGCGACACGCGCGGGTTCATTTCGATGACGACCAGGCGGCCATTGTCCGGATTGACCGCGAACTGCACGTTCGATCCGCCGGTTTCCACGCCGATCTCGCGCAGCACCGCAATCGAGGCGTCGCGCATGATCTGGTATTCCTTGTCGGTCAGCGTCAGGGCCGGCGCGACAGTGATGGAATCACCGGTATGCACACCCATCGGATCGACGTTCTCGATGGAGCAAATGATGATGCAGTTGTCCGCCGTGTCGCGGACCACTTCCATTTCATATTCCTTCCAGCCGAGCAGGCTCTCGTCGATCAGGACCTGACCGACTGGAGATGCGTCGATGCCGGAGCGGACAATGGTTTCGAATTCTTCCCGGTTATAGGCAACGCCGCCGCCGGTGCCGCCGAGCGTGAAGGCGGGACGGATGATGGCCGGCAGGCCGATCTCGTCGATGGCGCGCATGGCTTCAAGATAGCCTGCATTGCGGTCGTAACCGACGATCCGGCCGTTCTCGTCGTGAATTGCCGGGGAGGAGGCGATGGCCGCGCGCGGGTTTTCCAAGCCGATGACGTCCATCGCAGCCCGGAACTTTTCGCGGTCTTCAGCCTTTTCGATGACATCGGCGCGGGCGCCGATCATTTCCACGCCGTATTTTTCCAGAACACCCATCTGTTCCAGATCGAGTGCGCAGTTCAGCGCGGTCTGGCCACCCATCGTCGGCAGAAGCGCGTCCGGGCGTTCCTTCTCGATGATCTTGGCCACCAGCTCGGGAGTGATCGGCTCGATGTAGGTCGCGTCAGCCAGGTCCGGGTCGGTCATGATCGTCGCCGGATTCGAGTTGACCAGGATGATGCGATACCCTTCCTCGCGCAGCGCCTTGCAGGCCTGGGTGCCCGAATAATCGAATTCACATGCCTGGCCGATGACAATCGGACCGGCACCAATAATCAGGATGGAAGAGATATCTGTGCGTTTTGGCATCTCGGCTCGCAGCTCGCAGCGGCCTTTCCGGACAGCGGGCTCGCTATTCGGTCTGGCTCGGACATGAGGGTATGACTATGTTGGCTGAGCGCGTCTTATAGGGAAAAGCTGCGCAGGAGGGAACCCCGCCAGGGCGTGAAAGTCGACCTTTTGCGAGCTAAAATCACGACTTTATTCCGGCTTGGCAATTTCGGCGGGTAACGGGATCGTTGTCTGGCCGTCAAAGTCGCCGATCCCTTCCGACAATGCATAGCAGGCAAGGCGGATGGATTTGGGAATTTCAACGGGTCGCCCGTCGCGATTTCCCTTTTCGTAATACTGGATCATGCGCTTCTTCAGGCCCAGACGGTCTGCCGCATCCTTCTGCTTGAGCCCGAGTGCTCGCCGCCAATGGCGGAACTGCTGCGGGGTCATGCCGGGCATGGTGTCTTTGGATTTTGAATCGGCCATTTCGTCTTATTCCAGAATACCTTGGTTGCGGGCATCCCCTTGCGGGTTCGCTCGTCCAGTACTTCTGACAAAAATAACCTTGCTCATCGCTTGTCAATCGAGAAGTGCACAATGTGCTCTTTTGCGTCGATGGAGGTGGTTGAATTTGATGGTAAAATTGACCGTGTGGACAAAAAATTGATATACTTGTTCGGTGCCGTAACGGTTGGTCAAATAAGTGATAAGCTTAGATTTTTCCTTATCTTTTCATGAGGAGTAAGGCGGAATTGATATTCGCGCATAGCGGGTATTGTTGCGTATGTAGCGTTCATTTTCGTCTCGCGGATCACGATTCGTGAACTTTTTTGCCTACATAGTATCTAAGGGAAATTCACTAATTGTAATAATCCTCAGGGTTAGGAGTAAGCGAACTAAGTAATTTTCCCTTGGTCGTTGCCGTGAGGTAAAGAAAATTTATTGTGGATTTATATATTCAAGAAAAGTCTAGTTCTTATATTCAGATTATCGATAATTAATATTTGTTCGTGTTTTGGCTAAAGTGCCCCTGAATAAACATTCGTAGTTGCGTGTCCTTTCTCGTAGGTTTTTAGTTTTAGTTTTCGCATAACTGAAACTTCCATAAAAACTGGGCAATATTCCTAAATTTGGCGTAGATTTTAACTGTCGATCCGGTGTATTAGACTACTGCTTAGTCTCCTATGAGTTTGGCGTTGGGAGCTTCTGAAGCGAAGAGCATTGCGCTTCAAGCTGAGGGGGCTGTAATTGCGGTGCTAGTGGGACCTGATGAACCGGAGGTGGGACCGGCGAGTCGGGAGCGCAGCAAGACCCAGCCAGACTTGGAACAAAAAAGACAAGATCGGGCTTAAAAGTATGAACAATGTAGCAACCAAGATGGTCGTGGTGCCGGATATAGCCGGGCCAGGACAAGAAGTGATGCTTGACGATCGCGCTCTCGCGATCTCGGAAATGTCCGAGCGGTTCGACGTAACGCTCAGGACGCTTCGTTTCTACGAAGAAAAGGGTCTTCTCAATCCGGTTCGCAAGGGCGCACGCCGTTTCTACGGTCCTCGTGACGTTTCGCGGATGCGGGTAATCCTGCAGGCCAAGAAGATCGGCCTCACGCTTGCCGAAATCCGCCGGGTGATCAAGCTGGTGGAAGGCAACGGCAAACGGGAAGACCAGTTCAAGGAACTTCAGGAAATCTGCCTTGCGCAACAGGAAATCCTGGTGGAGCAGAAGCAGATGCTTGACGAGCAGATCGCAGAAGTCGGTCAGATCCTGACGGCATTTGACGAACTGATCGGATAAAGCTTCCGGCATCAGTTATCAAAAAACCCCGGTGTGCACTGCACGCCGGGGTTTTTTATTTGAGACAATGCTGCATTCCGGTGGCGGAGTGGCGTTGGCCGGCTGGTTCGTCGGCCAAACGCTTGTCTGCATTTCCCGGGGCCCGAGTAGGTCAGGCTGCCGATTTCGCGCTTTCCATCAGGTCGGTGAACCGCTTGAACAGGTAGTGGCTGTCACGTGGGCCGGGGGATGCTTCCGGGTGGTACTGGACGGAAAAGACGGGTTTGTCCTTCATCGCCAGACCACAGTTGGATCCGTCGAACAGGGAGACATGGGTCTGCTGAACGTTGTCCGGCAGACTGTCCGCATCCACCGCGAAGCCATGGTTCATCGACGTGATTTCAACCTTGCCGGTGGTGTGGTCGAATACCGGATGATTGGCGCCATGGTGCCCCTGGTGCATCTTGAGGGTCTTGCCGCCAAGCGCCAGTGCGAGCATCTGGTGGCCAAGGCAGATCCCGAACGTGGGAACGCCCGCATCGACAATCTTTCTGATCATCGGCACCGCGTAGTCGCCCGTTGCGGCCGGATCACCGGGGCCGTTTGACAGGAACACGCCATCGGGCGCTTGCGCCAGGACGTCATCCGCGGTCGCGGTCGCAGGGAGAACCGTGACCTCGCAGCCGGCGTCAGCCAGAAGGCGCAGGATGTTGCGCTTGATGCCGTAGTCGATGGCAACGACCTTGAACTTGCCGGACTTTGCCTCGCCGTAGCCCTCGTCCCATTTCCAGGTCGTCTGGTGCCACTGGTGCGACTGGGTGGTGGAAGCGTCCTTGGCAAGGTCCATACCCACCAGGCCGGGCCAGTTTCTGGCGGCCGTTTTCAGGGCATCGACATCGAATTTGCCGTCCGGCGAATGCGCGATCACGCCGTTGGGCACGCCTTTTTCCCGGATCAGTGCGGTCAGCGCGCGGGTGTCGATGCCGCTGATGCCGATCAGGTTGCGGCTCTTCAGCCACGCATCGAGATGTTTTGCCGCCCGGTAGTTGGCCGGATCGGTGATGGCGGCTGCCAGCACAACGCCGCGGATGCCGCTGTCTGCGGCCATGTTGACCGTCTCGATGTCTTCATCGTTGGTGCCGACATTGCCAATATGCGGAAATGTGAAGGTGATGATCTGACCGGAATAGGATGGGTCGGTCAGGATCTCCTGGTAACCGGTCATTGCCGTATTAAAGCAAATCTCACCAACGGCTTGGCCGGTTGCGCCGAGGCCCTGTCCCTCGATTACACTGCCGTCGGAGAGCACAAGCAAGGCGGTCGCCGGGGTCTCGGACCATGCGTCTGCAGTCGTCATGTCTTGTTTCCAGATCTTGTTGGTGACATCATGCGCTGCAGGAAGGGCGTCTGCGGCGGGCTGGAAAGCCCGCAAAAGGCCGCCTGCATTAAGCGCGGGACTCTATGGGAAGCGGCTTGGATCGTCAATATTGATCCTCTGAAAAAAGATCTTTAAAATTCAATGGCTTGGCTGAGAAAATGGAATGGCGCCCCTGAGCGCCGGGCCTCAGCGCGGCAGGGGTGGGGTGAACCATGCGCGATGTGATGCGCGAAAGAATCAACGCTGCCCTGAAAGCGGCACAGGACGAAGGCGACAAGCGCAGGTGCGCCACGTTGCGTCTGGTGCAGACCGCTGTGAAGGACCGTGAGGCTGCTGCCCGTGAAAACGGCAAGGACGGCGTCAACGAAACCGAAGTGATTGAGATCCTTCAAAAAATGATCCGTCAGCGGGAAACTTCCGCAGAAGAGTTCGAAAGCAGCGGACAGCTCGACCTGGCCGAGCAGGAGCGCGAAGAGCAGGAAATCATCCGTGAATTTCTGCCCGTTCAGCTCAGTGACGAGGAAATGCAGAAGATCTGCGAAGAGACGGTCAAGGATATCGACGCGCATGGTCTGCGTGACATCGGCCGCTGCATGAACGAACTGAAGAGCCGTTATCCCGGGAAAATGGACTTCGTGCAGGCGTCCTGCCTGGTGAAGGACATGTTGCGCGCTGACGGTGGTGAACAGGGCAGCACCGGGACTGGTAAACAGGACTGAGCCGCTGTTGCGGCCGGTGAGGCTGATGCAAAAATCTTCCAGAAGCCGGGCATGAGGCCCGGCACCACTGGAAACGACCTTCAAGACATTCTATTTTGGCGGACTGACCGGCGGCGCCCGAATGTGCCGATGGCAGGATGCCGTTTTCTGTAATCCGGACCCGTACACTGTTCCATGCGTTTCGAACCGCGCCTACTCGATGAAATTCGTGCCCGTCTGACCTTGTCGGATGTTGTCGGGCGGCGTGTGACCTGGGCCAGGCGCAAGACGCAGCCGGGCAAGGGCGACTATTGGGCGTGCTGCCCGTTTCACCAGGAAAAGAGCCCAAGTTTTCACGTCGACGATCGCCGTAACCGCTACAAATGTTTTGGCTGCGGTGCGTCCGGTGATCATTTTACGTTCCTGTGTGAAACCGAAGGGCTGAGCTTTCCGGAGGCTGTCGAACGCCTTGCCGAACAGTCCGGCGTCGGTCTGCCTGCGCCCGATCCCCAGGCGGCGCGGCGCGAGAAGAAGCGGGCCGGGCTTGCTGATATCTGCGAAATGGCGGCGCAGTTCTTTCAGGCCGAGTTCGCGGGCCCACGTGGCGACACCGCCCGTGCCTATACGCAAAAACGCGGCCTGACGCCCGATACGCTGCGCGAATTCCGGTTCGGGTTTGCGCCTGAAAGCCGCGATGCGCTGAAGGGATATCTAGCAGCGCGCGAGATCCCGGAAGCTGCAATGATCGAGGCAGGGCTCATCATCAAGCCGGAAGACGGGCGCCCGTCCTACGACCGGTTCCGCGGACGTTTGATGATCCCGATCCAGGACGACCGCGGCCGGGTGGTCGCCTTTGGCGGGCGAACCCTGTCTCCGGACGGACAGCCGAAATATCTGAACTCGCCGGAAACACCCCTGTTTCACAAGGGTGTCATGCTGTTCAACGCCCATCGCGCACGTGAACCCGCCTTCAAAAGCGGCGAGGCAGTGGTGGTGGAGGGCTATCTCGATGCGATCGCCCTCTGGCAGGCGGGCATCCACCATGTGGTCGCGTCCTTGGGCACGGCCTTTACCGAAGATCAGGTGGTGCGGCTCTGGAAATTCGCCCCCGAACCGGTGATCTGCTTTGACGGCGATGCGGCAGGTGTTTCGGCAGCGCATCGCGCCATCGACCGGATCTTTCCGGTGCTCAAGAGCGGCTATTCGTTCCAGTTCTGCTTCCTGCCTGACGGCATGGACCCCGATGACCTCATCAAGCAGCGCGGGGTGGCAGGCTTTCATGACGAAGTCGAGCGAGCACAGTCCCTGTTCGATGTGGTCTGGGAGCGGGAGATTTCCGTTTCACGACTCGATACGCCTGAACGCAAGGCGGCACTGGAGAAGCGGTTCGATGATCTGATTGCCACCATTCGCGACGAGCGGGTGCGTCGACGGTATCAGCTCGATCTCAAGTTCAAGCTGTCGAACCTGTTCTTCGAGCAGGCACGCCAGTCCCGGCAGGGGGGCAAGGGTGGCAAGGGCGGCGGTTCAGCCGACGCGGCGTCTCCGCTCGGCACGGCACGCGAACGGGTTGCTGCCAGCCACGATTTCGGCACCGAACGGCTGGTGCTCGGTTTGAGCATGCGCTTCCCGCATCTGCTCGACAGGAACTTCGAGCGGTTTTCCAGGTTGCCGTTTGCCAATGACCTCCACAGGCAATTGCGGGACATTCTGTGCCGGATCGTCGATGATCTGGAAGCGACGCCCATTTCCGACCTGACCAGCGCATTCGAGGAACCGCTTCGGGACATCATGGGTGAAATGATGCTCGAAACCATCGGCATGCAGCAGCAACGTGGTGCGGAGTTTTCCGCGCTGATCCATCGCTTCCCGCTTCTGAAATCCAACCCGCCGGAGGATTTCATCGAAGCGGCCTATCTGCACTTTCTCGATGTCCTGGAGCTCAATGCGCTGGAAGACGAACTCTCCTCCGAGCTTGCTACCGCGGACGAGCAGCTTGATGAGAATTCCTGGATGCGCATCCAGGCCCTGACGCAGGACCTCAGCCGGAGGCGAGAGGAATGTGCGCGCGATGAAGCCGACCTTGCCGAGCGTGCCAAAAAGATCCGCACGGCACCTCCTGTGGCCGTGGCAGCTCATTGATGGAATGGCTTGCCGGTGGCTTAAACGAGGATGTGTGGACCTTCAGTTCCGGAAAAGGGAACTTTTGGAGCAGCGACCCGTTTTCTGGCGACGAACCGGCATTGGGCCTGAAAATGCCCTCTTTGGTGTGCGCAGGAGCACAAAAATGGCATTTTCCAATTGACCGGTGACGAATCACACTTGCGAATCGCGTGAGCCGAGCTAAATAGAACCTTTGCAGCCCTCAAGCGCCGGAGCTTTCAAGCCTGCTCGCGGCAAAAGTCTTAATATAGCTGCAACCCGAACGAACACCTTTTACGCATCCGTTTCCGGATGCCGACAGAAAAGGCCGTGTGCTGCGTCGATGCTGAAATATGCCAATGTCGAAAAGTGTACGGTTAATTGGGACTTAAGGGACACGGCTTACAAACCTAACCGCAGTGATTCTTTCAGACGCCGCCGCACCACATGCTGGCGCGCTGGGGGTGAATTGGGTTGAAGCCAAACAAAGGGCGCGGCGTGGCCGGACCGGCCGCGAACTGGAGCACGATATGGTAGCCAAAGCGACACAAGCAGACGACACACAGGAGCAGAGCACGGACGGCCCTGACGGCCCTCTGCTGGACCTGTCGGATGCCGCTGTCAAAAAGATGATCAAAGCCGCCAAGAAACGCGGCTATGTCACCTATGATGAACTGAACGAGGTTCTGCCCTCGGAGCAGGTGTCTTCGGAAAAGATCGAAGACACCATGTCCATGCTTTCCGATATGGGCATCAACGTGATCGATTCCGACGAAGCCGAAGAAGGCCCGGAAGAAGTCGATGGCGGCGATCTGGTTGCCGCAAGCACGACGGCACTTGCCAAGAGCACCACGAAAGAGCCCGCCGACCGCACCGACGATCCCGTGCGCATGTATCTGCGCGAGATGGGCTCGGTCGAGCTCCTGTCGCGTGAAGGCGAAATCGCGATTGCCAAGCGCATCGAGGCTGGCCGCGAGGCGATGATTGCGGGTCTTTGCGAAAGCCCGCTGACCTTCCAGGCCATCATCATCTGGCGTGACGAGTTGAACGAAGCCCAGGTTCTTCTGCGCGACATTATCGATCTGGAAGCAACCTATGCCGGCCCTGATGCCAAGGCCGGCCCGGCCGTTGCCAATGACGATGTGGCCCCGGGCGAAGGCAATTCGGAAAACTCCGGCGGTGCGTCTGAAGACACCGAAAACGAAAGCGAAGACGGTGACGGCGAGGATGACGACGACGAGTTCGAATCCAACGTTTCCCTGTCCGCGATGGAAGCCGAGCTGAAGCCGGGCGTCCTGGAAACCTTCGACAACATCGCCGACAACTACAAGAAGCTTCGCCGCCTGCAGGATCAGCTGGTGGAAAACAAGCTGGCCAACAAGACCCTGTCGCCAAGCCAGGAGCGCCGCTACAAGAAGCTGAAAGAAGACATCATCGTTGATGTGAAGAGCCTGTCGCTCAACCAGAACCGTATCGACGCCCTGGTTGCCCAGCTCTATGACATCAACAAGCGCCTGATGGGCTATGAAGGCCGTCTGCTGCGTCTGGCCGACAGCTACAATGTCGACCGCACGGACTTCCTGAAGCAGTATCAGGGTGCCGAGCTCGACCCGAACTGGCTGCGCAAGGTTGCCAATCTTTCCACGCGCGGCTGGAAAAACTTCATTGCGAAGGAAAAGGAAACCGTTCGCGAGCTGCGTCAGGACATCCAGACGCTGGCCACCGAAACCGGGCTGGAAATCACCGAATTCCGCCGCATCGTTGCAATGGTGCAGAAGGGCGAGCGCGAGGCACGTATCGCGAAGAAGGAAATGGTCGAGGCGAACCTGCGTCTCGTGATCTCCATCGCGAAGAAATACACCAACCGCGGCCTGCAGTTCCTGGATCTGATCCAGGAAGGCAACATCGGCCTGATGAAGGCGGTGGACAAGTTCGAATACCGGCGCGGCTACAAGTTCTCCACCTATGCGACATGGTGGATCCGGCAGGCGATCACCCGTTCGATTGCCGACCAGGCCCGTACCATCCGTATTCCGGTGCACATGATCGAAACGATCAACAAGATCGTGCGTACGTCGCGCCAGATGCTGCATGAAATCGGACGCGAGCCGACCCCGGAAGAGCTGGCAGAAAAGCTGCAGATGCCGCTGGAGAAGGTTCGCAAGGTTCTGAAAATTGCCAAGGAACCGATCTCGCTCGAAACACCGATTGGTGACGAGGAAGATTCGCACCTGGGCGATTTCATCGAGGACAAGAACGCTGTTCTGCCCATTGATGCGGCCATCCAGTCGAACCTGCGCGAAACCACCACCCGCGTGCTCGCCTCGCTCACTCCGCGTGAGGAACGCGTGCTGCGCATGCGTTTCGGTATCGGCATGAACACCGACCACACTCTGGAAGAAGTCGGGCAGCAGTTCTCGGTTACCCGTGAACGTATCCGCCAGATCGAAGCGAAGGCGCTGCGCAAGCTGAAGCACCCGAGCCGGTCTCGCAAGCTGCGTTCGTTCCTGGACAGCTAAGCTGCCGGGAAGAGCTTGAAACATCAAAGAACCCGGCGGAGACGCCGGGTTTTTTTGAAACTTCGAACCTGAAATCAACCGGCAACTTTGCTTTAAGGGCGCTCTATTGGCCATCACCGCCGACATGGACCGGAACATGGTCGGGATCGAGCCTGCGGACCGGCGGCTTTTCCTGTGGGGGCTTGTGGTCTCCGCCGTGCTGCACGCGCTTGTGGCCTTGATGCTGCTGGAAGGCGTATCCGGCTATACGACCCAGCCCTTGCAGGACGTGGTTGAAGTCGAACTGCTGCCTCCGCCGCCGCGGGAGGAAGAGACGCCACCTGTGGAACTTGAGCAACCTGAACCGGAGCAACCGGAGCAGGAAGAGGTGGAAACACCCGAACAACCCGAGCCGCAGGAACAGGAGCAGGCCGAGGAAGCCCCGCCGCCACCTCCGCCACCGCCAGCGTCCGCTCGCGAAGACCTTGCCGAGACGCCCGAACAACCGCCAGAGCCGTCCGTTCTGCAGGAAGTGACCGAGTTCGGCGAAGAAGATACGGGGCTGCAAGGGGAAGAGGAAACGCCGCCGGCATCCGCTGAAAGCGCATCCTCGGAGAGTGAGCAGCAGGCGGAAACCGACGCGCAGACGGATGAGGCCCAGGCGGGCGAAACGGACGCCGGCGAAGGCGAAGGTGAGGGCGAAGGTCAGGAAACCGAGGCTGCCGAAACCGAAGCGCCGCAGGAGGATGCTTCGGAAGAAGCGCAGGATACCGCCGCTGAAGACGCCGCCGATGAAAGCGAAGCCCCTGAGGAGGCCTCAGACGTTGCGGAAACACCCGAACAGCCGGAGGCCCTGCCAGAGGAGACCGTTGGAACCGGCGCGGAAACGGACACGGCTGAAACCGGAGAGCAGCCCGCCGAAGACTTCGGAATTGTCGGACCGATCGCAACGAACAAGACGCCCGCTCCCAAACCACCGAAACCGGTGGCTTCGCCTCAACGCGACCAGGCAGGAGGAGGGAGGGCATCAGGCGGCTCGGAAGGACCTCCAGCCGGAATGATTGCAGCTCGGGAACTTTATTCCCGCGATATTCTGGATGATCCGCAGGCGCGCACGGCCATGCGCGGCATGACCGAGGGCCAGCGGCTGAACCTCTTGTGCATGACCGAGTTGAGAGAGCAGATAGCTTCCGTCAGTTCCTTGCCGCCTGAACTGCTGCCGTCTTTCCGGCCTCGTGGCGGCAACGTTCTGCAACCGCGTATCGCCGCTTTCCGCAGTCTTGGCCGCTGGTTCGACGTGGCTTTCCGCTGCGAGACGGACAGCGGCGTGACGCGTGTGGAGCGGTTCTCCTTCAAGATCGGCAAGGAGATCCCGCAAAGTCAGTGGCTGGAACGGGGACTGACGGGGTTCTGATCCCGCCAGTTTGACTGACCTCAGGACTGACGCTTGAATTGCAGCGACGCGTTGGCGATTTCGTGCGCACGCATGTTCACCGCCCAATTGTAGAACGACGTCTTGCGAGAGGGGCCAAGTATGGAGCTGATGATCACGTGTGACGGGGTCTTCATCGCCAGCGCGGTGAATTCCAGCGGATCATCGCTTTCACTCGTGCGGGCACCGACGGTCACTTCGGTGGCTTCGATAAACGGCGGGTCGAGCGTCACCGCTTTCGAAGTCGCACCCGCGTCGAAAATGATGTCGGAACCTTCGAACTCCCGTCTGGTCTTGCTCAGTTCCTGAACAAGGTCTACCGGCTGCTGTGCGCTGATCGCCTTCAGTCTGGCAAACCCGAGGATCTCGCCGTTGGAGCCCGTGCGGGCAAAGTCGATGGCCATGCGATCGGCCAGACCGGATTGCGGCTGGTTGACATGCCAGGACGCCGGGAAGAAGAAACCGATGTCCTGGAACAGGGAAAAGTTGCTCCAGTCCTCGATCACGTTCGGCTGCCTGACCTGCTCGGTGCGGAAGGACCTGACGGCCATGTTGACGACGTCCGAAAGGGCAGCAAACTCGCTGGAAGGCACAAAGGCCTGGATCAGGATCAGCGTATTGCCATTCACCGTGACGGTGACGAGGCCGCGCAGTTCGTGGCCTTCGGCTCTGACGAAGCAGCTTGCGCGTGCGCGGCGAGCATCGATCGGCTGCAGGGTGTCGACATGCCAGGACGACAGGGAGCAGTAGTATTCGAGCCAGTGTGCGGCCGAGATTTCGTTGTTGAGGAGAATGCCGATCACCTGGACGGAGATATTCGTGGCATGGGGAGGCTCGAAAACCGCAATGATGGTGGGGCTGTCCACCGTGAGGGGCTGCTCGTTGACCTGCTTCACTTCCCAGCTTCCGGGAAGCAGAAGCTGGAACGCAAACGGGGCCGGGCTGATTGCGGTCAGTTCGGCGGCGACATAGTCCTCAGTGGTCATTCCGATTATCACCCTTGGGTGTTC
The DNA here is from genome assembly GCF_012273635.1 of Labrenzia sp. PO1. NCBI lineage: Bacteria > Pseudomonadati > Pseudomonadota > Alphaproteobacteria > Hyphomicrobiales > Stappiaceae > Labrenzia > Labrenzia sp. PO1. The sequence continues at coordinate 816,360 of NZ_JAAXCR010000001.1, read as the reverse complement.
CTGCCGGCGGTCTCGAGTGCAAAACCACCTGTCTAATAAACTCCGACAAAGACCTTGAAGCCCGCCATCGGACCGGCCCCTGCCTTGGCTTCCGCAGTCACGCCATAGGCGCCACCGATTTTTCCTGCCTGCGCGCTGGCCCCGGCTGCAGCCCCGACACCGGCTTCTCCGCGGCCTCCGATTCGAAGGCCGTGGTCATAGGCACTGTCGAGCGTTCGTTTCGCCGGATCTCCGCTCACCCAGCTCAAAAACGGGCCAAGAGTGTTGTCGTACAGGGTTTTGGGACTGATGTTAATGGTGCCTTCGGCGCTGGCCTGTACCAGAACGAGTTCACCTCCGATTTTGCCTTCCACTCCCGCAAAATCTTCGGATTTTCTGAAGCCGACACCGCCTTCGGCTGAAGCGGACAAGGCTTCGCCTTCCACCTTGCCACCGACAAGCCCGTTAAGCGTCTTGCCTTCGGCCTTTCCGGTGATGGCGGCAACCTTCGCATTTGCATAAGCTCCAGCGGCAAAATCCCCGTTGATATCGCCGGATATGCCGAGCTTTGCCTCCGCGCTCGCCTCGGTCTTGAAATGACCGCCTTCCGATTCCCAGAAGGTCTTTTCCTTGCTGAACAGCTCATACTCGTATTCGGCGCTGATCTCGGCGTCGTCCTTAAGCTGATCCTTCAGCGAACGCTGTTCTTTGTCCGGATTCTCAACGCCTTTCGAGTTGTATTTTTTCTTGTATCTTTCCTTGTACGGCTTCTCGCCGCCTTTCTCCGCGCTGGCGGAGAACTTGTGCGGACTTTTTGCCGGAGGCGCTGCGCCGCCTGCTCCTCCGCCACCGCCTCCACCACCACCGCCTTGCGTTCCGATCAGAACCGTTGGCAGGCCGGTTATGATTGTTCCGGCCTTTGCGGTCAGATCGGTCATTCGCGCAGCAGGGCTGCCTTCGACCAGAACCGTCCACGCACCCGTAATGATGGGGTCACCACCAGCTGGAGGCGGCGGGCCGACGCAAACGCACATGTCGCCAACACGTGCCTGCGGCAGCTTGCCGGTAAGCACGGTATAGGCGCCTTTCCATACGATTGGCGCGGGAACCCCCATGCACATGGGGCAGGTATGCAGGTCGGTGAGACGAGCGGCAGGAAAACCCATAAATGAACCGGTCTTAATAAAAACTGCCGGATCATCGGAAAGTTGTTTCACACTGTCAATACTGCTTATCGCGACCAGGAGACGGATCGACCGTGAAGAAGACCTTCGTTGCTGCAGAACAGGCAAAGGTCACCCGAGTTGAGGCGGCAGTTTTCTTCGAATGAAAGTTTACGCTACGACAATCACCAGAATTTCATAACCGTCAGTCTATCCTTCTCCTGCTTTCCCGATTGGCAAACGGAGGGATTATATGAGCGACGTCCGGCAGACCTTCTCCACCGCATCAGTTGCAAGCCTCGATAGTCCGCAGGCCTATATCGAGGAGACACCGATCTGGCGCGATGGTACGGATGTCGACAGTTCCATCCTGACCGGCATGCAGTGGCGTATCTGGTGGCTGGCCTGCGCCGGCAAGTTCTTTGAAGGCATGGTTGTCTTCATGACCGGCATCGCCCTGCCGCTGATCGGGCGGGAATTCAAATTGACTGCGGTGGAGCACGGGCTTGTCAGTTCGGCGATCCTGTTCGGCATCCTGATCGGGGCGACAGCACTGGGCGGGCTTGCGGACCGGTTCGGACGACGGGCGATGTTCATCGTCGAGATGGCGCTCTTCATCGCCTTTCTGCTGGTGCTTTCGATAGCGCCGAACCTTTCGATTACCCTGATAGCGCTCTTCGGTGTCGGCCTGGCGCTCGGCTGTGACTATCCGACGGCGCATATGGTGATCTCGGAGAACATTCCGGCGCGGGCACGTGGACGGATGGTTCTGGGAGCCTTCAGTTTTCAGGCGGTCGGAGCATTGTCGGGTACAGGGCTTGCCTTTCTGACGCTCACCTGGTTTCCGGATCCCGAAGCCTGGCGCTGGATGTATCTGACGGCCGTTCCGCCTGCTCTTCTGATCCTGGCCGGCCGCTTCTTTGTTCCGGAAAGCTCCAACTGGCTGATCGTGAGGGGACGGGTAGCAGAAGCGGAAACCGCGTTGCTGAGATTGCTGAACCGGCGCCCGAGATATCCAAGCGAGATTTCGCTGAAGGCTGAAACAGCCGCTTCGCCGCATGCGCACAAGGTCAAGTGGAGCCGGTTCCTGACAGACCGGAAACTGCGCAAGGCAACGATCTTTGCGTCGGTTCCCTGGTTCCTGCAGGATCTCGGGACATATGGCATCGGCATTTTCACGCCGGTCATCCTGGCCAGTTCAATTGGCAACAAGCGCGAGCACGCACAGTCGCTCTCTGATCTGGTCTACAATGATCTGCTTGCGGCGAAAGGCGCCGCCCTGATCGACGTCCTGCTGATTGTCGGCATTGTCTTTGCGGTGATGTTCACTGACCGGATCGGCCGTGTCCGCCTTCAGGTGATCGGTTTCATCGGCTGCGCCGTTGGTCTGGCGATTGCGGCTTCCGGCAACCATGCAGGGCCTGGATGGGACGTCCCCCTGATCTTTGCAGGCTTCATGCTGTTCAACTTCATGACCAACATGGGACCGAATGCGCAGACCTACCTGATTGCCGGCGAGGTGTTTCCTGTCGCCTATCGCGGCACGGGGGCGGGCCTTGCGGCTTCCTTCGCCAAGATCGGTGCGGTTCTGACTGCCTTCCTGTTTCCAATTCTACTCAAGGACCTGGGAACGGACGTGCTGCTGGCTGGCCTCGTGGTTACCTCGCTGCTGGGGGCGGTGGTGACGTGGGTCTACCGGATCGAGACGCGCGGTGCCGGCCTTGGGTGAGGAGGGCGGCTATTCGTTTGCGATGGCGTTTTCCCGCGCAGTCAATCTGTAACGTAGCACCAGCATCGCCAGGGCTGGAACCAGTGTCAGGCCCGCATTGATGTAGAAGACGGAGGCGCCGGACCGCGCGACGGCCTCCCGGGTGAGCAGTTCTTCCGATCCCGGTGCAACAAGACCGGTGACAATTGCGATCAGTCCGGTAAGGCCGCCGCCGACGGCAATACCGGCAGAGGAAATGGTCGGCAGGATGCTGGAGACCAGGTTCTGGTCTTCTCCCTCGGCGGTGTACATCAGCGAACGTATCAGGATCTGGTTGCACAGCCCGTGGCCGGCACCGGCAACCACGGCAGCGAGCGCAAACAAAGGCAGCGACGCGGTCGTGATGGCAAGAGCAGTGAGGGTCAAGCCGCCGGCGATCAGGAACGGACCGGTCGTCAGATAGGTCAGTTCGCGCTGCCGCGACGGTGCACGGGAAGAGATGACGGCGAAGATCGACCAGGAGAAGGCGAGCCCGGCGGCAACATAACTTGCCTGCGTCACGCTGAGACCCCAGTAGACCTGGCCGACCGTCGTCACGAAAACCGCCCGCACCGCAGCGGCAGCGGAAATGAGGAACACGATCCAGGTGCCGAGGCCGATCAGGGTCTGCGCCCGGAAGGCATCGCGCGGGAAAAGGCGATGCGGGCTTGCGGCGTCAAAGGTCAGCAGCAGCGCTGCGGTTGCCAGACCGGCTGCAATCGTCAGGGCAAGCGGCAGGGGCGCATGCAGCTCGCCTATCACGGTCAGGAGAAAGATGCTTGCTGCCAGCAGGGCAAGGCGAACCAGCAAACGGACCGGCAATCTTCTGGCCGTGGGGTCGCTTGCCGTGGCCGGACGGACTGCGTGCGCAGGCAAGGCCGTGTTCATCAGGACGAACAGCAGCAGCACGAAGGGTATGTTGATCAGGAAGGCGGCGCGCCACGACCAGAGTTCAGACAGCAAGCCGGCCGAAACCGGCCCGATACCCGCTGCAACGGCCCAGACCCCTGCCAGCAAGGCAAAGACACGCGGGGCGATGTTGCTGGGGAAGAGATCCGGGATCAGCGAATAGCACAGCGCGATGATCATGCCTTCGCCGAAACCCTGCAGGGCGCGTCCGGCAATCAGCCCTTCCAGAGATGTCGAGATACCCGCAAGCACCGATCCGCCCGCAAGCAGGAGCGACGCCAACAGGAAGGGACTGCGGGCACCGAAACGGACCTTTGCTGCGCCAGTGAGGCAGCCCGCCAGGATTGCCATCATTTCGAAGGAGGAAAATACCCAGAATGCTCGGTCCTGCCCGCCAAGATCTCGGATGATGTCCGGCAGGACAGCGGTGGTAACGAAGCCGTTGATGGCGTGAGACCCGACCCCGAGTACCAGCGCCAGTGTGCCGGCCGCGCGTTCCGGTGAAAAGAGTGACGGGCTGACGGGCGGGAGCGCTGGCGAGCTGATGGACATGACAACCTCGATAAAGAAAGTATTTTCTTTATATATTGAGCTTCGAAAATAAAGAAAGAAATTATTTTTTTATTTTTGCGCCGGTATGGGTGAGGGCTAGCCATCGAAGGCCCTTGGTTCATGCCGGCCCGGACGATGTAACCAGGGATGCCGAATTCGCGAAGAGACCTATTATGGATGGGTTTCTGTCAGTGCCAGGAAATGTGCGGGAACGGCATCCGTCAGCCAGACGCCGTTCTCCGTTCTGTAAAACGTGTGCCCCTCCGCCTGCATTGCGCTGGCCGCGACCTGAAGAATTGCAGGTTTGCCGTGACGGCTTCCGACCTTGTGCGCGGTGTCGCGATCCGGTGACAGATGCACATGGTGCCGCGCCATAGGTTTCAGGCCTTCGGCCAGAATGGGCGGCAGAAAGCGTGTTGCCGTTCCGTGGAACAGGAACTCCGGAGGCTGTAAAGCTGTGAGGCCCAGTTCAATGTCAATCGAATGACCCTGACGTGCGCGAATGTGTTTGCCGTCTTCGGAGAACTCGAAGCGTTTCTTGTCGTTGGTCGCGACTATTCTTTCCAGCTGATCCCTTTTGCAATCAAGGCCGAGGGCTCTGAAGGCGCCAAGGACATCAGCTACGTCAGCCCAACCGCTGTCTGACAGCATCAAACCGGCGTCTTCCGGTTTGTGTCTTAGCCAGAAAGACAGGCGTTTCGAGATCTTTGTGTCTGTTTTCATTGTCTTTTTCTTTAAATGTATACTGTTTTCAAATTCTGCGACCCCTGCGAAAGCGGGCGAGCGCACCCTCAATCGAGGTGGCCAGGTGACAGGACCTGGAAAGCCATGGCCTGCAATGGCCGTGCTGAAACAGAAACGGCGCAGGTTGCCCCGCGCCGTTCTGGCTCATGCCGCGTTGTCGTCCCGAAGCCGGACGAGGTCGTTCATGAGGCCTCCGGTTCCGTTGTGGACCGTGAGCCGGTCGACCTTGCCGGCGATGGCTTCAAGCGCTTCGAGCTCCTTGAGCCGAAGCATGACCGGGTTTTCGGCCATGACCTTGGCCGTGTTGAGAAGCGAACGGGTTGCGTTCGTTTCTTCACGGCGCCGGATCACATTGGCTTCGGCTTCCTTTTCGGCTGCCACCACCTTGTTGAGGATCTCGCGCATTTCGCCCGGAAGGATCACGTCCTTGAGGACGATGTCGGAGACCTCGACACCGATTTCAGCCATGTCGGCCTTGATCTTTCCGGCAGCTTCCGCGTTGACCTCCCCCTTCTTTTCAAGGATCTGGTCGAGCTTGAGCGCGCCGAGCTGCTTGCGGAACACAAGCTGCAAGGCCCGGTAGAGCGTGTCGGTGAAGTCCTTCACCTCGGTTGCGGCCTTCACCGGGTCAACCACACGGTAATCCGCGGAGAGGTTGATCCGGATGGTAACGCGGTCGAGGGTCAAGACTTCCTGACCGGTAACGTCGAGAGCCTGACGCTTGAGGTCGATGACCTTCTGCGCCACGGTTCGGCCTGCCTTCCAGAAGGCATGCACCCCGGCTTCAAGCACCTTGGTGAGCACGCCATCCATGAAGAGGAGGGCGACGCTACCGTCGGTCACCGGCACGATCACGAACTGCTGCGTCTGACGGGCATCCCCGAGCCGGCGCATGAGCTTCTGCGTGAGGGCCGGGTCGGCAGCCGTGTCGATGACCTCGAAGGTCCACGGGCCGGCATCCGTCCACAGGACAAGCCGCTCGTCCGGGCCAAGCACGGTGTGGATACGGTTGTCCCGTTCCACAATCGCCACTTCACCCGGTCCGGTCCGGATAACGGTCAAGTGCTCTTCGGCAACTTGCGGAAGCTTATCGAAGAGCGCCTTCTCGTAGGCCGACCGGAACTGAGGCATTGCCATCGACTGGCGCTCGATCACCAGGGTGCCACGGCCATTTTCGAGGCTGTGTTCACCGGGTCCGAGTATACCCTGGAGCTCTCCCTTGCAGATGTGGAGAGCCCGTTCCGTTTCAGAAATCACTACGCGGGTCCGCCCGCGGATCTTGTCGAGAAAAGTCGTCATTTCGATAATCCTTCCAATGCGCTAAGGCACGTGGTTGTCCTTTCCGGTGTTGAAGATGGTTGGAGGTTGAGGAAACCGGTCGCTCGTCATGAGGCGTCCGGGGTGAAACGATGAGACCCGAAGAGAGCACGAGGTCTCCCGGCGGGCCCTTGGCCAGAGGGCGTAGCAGCGGCAATGCGGGTTCCAACCCGTTCGAAAACAGGCGGTTCCGGCAAAGCGGCGGCAGAGCCTTTGCCAAAGGCCGGGCGAAGCGACCTGGCGTCGGCGGTCAGGGCACTTTCTCCCGAAGGCAAAAGGGCCAGTCCGCGTTCGCAAGACCTCTCCGGGTCCCCAATGGAACAGCTTGCATAGCTGCTGGCGTGACAAGCCAGTTCGGCGTTGGAGGCCGTGTTTTTGGAGCGAGAGTTGAACTCGCGACAGTCGGATTAAAGGTCCGATGCTCTACCACTGAGCTATCCATGGAGCACATCACAGGAGTCGAACCTGTTGCTTCCGGGGTACACTCCCGGCGTTCAACCGTTAAACTTCATGCGCGATTGTCCGATCCACCAGAACAGCATCCGTACATGAGTGGGCAGGGCCTGATCATGCGGGTGGCGAAAAATGGCCGAACCGTTGATGTCTGTGCCAGTATGGTGACCGGTGACGGGTTGATACTTCGAGAGCGGGTACCAATGCAACCGGCAATTTCAAGAGAAGCGATGTTTGTTGCTAATGTGATACAGTATGTTGTATTTTTGTCACTTTTGCCCAAGGTGCCAGCTGTCGCCCTGGGCGGGGACTTTGGTTGGTTTGAAGCGGTTTCGGTGAAGAACCGTAAACCGCAATCTCCTCGACCTCTTGCGCCGGGAAGACGGCGAAGGCAAACTCCCGGCCAGATTGTGTTTCCGCCCCTGCGAGGACCTATGGCCAACAAACAGTCCCGGTTTCTGATCGACACCTATTTTGCCGCCTTCAATGCAGGCGATACCAAGAAAATGGAAAGCCTGGTTGCCGACGACCTGATCCATGACGTCAATCAGGGTGAGCGCCGTGTCGGCAAGGACAAGTTCTGGTCCTTCAACGTTCACATGACGCGCTGCTATAAGGAACGCCTCAGCGACATCGTGCTGTTCGTCAGTGAAGACGGGACACGGGCTGCTGCCGAGTTCATCGTCCATGGCAGCTATATCGGCACCGACAGCGGATTGCCGCCCGCGAACGGCCAGACCTACAAGCTGCCGGCGGGCAGCTTTTTCGAGATCCGCAATGGTCAAATCGCCCGCATCACCACCTATTACAACCTTCAGGACTGGATCGACCAGGTGACGGAAGGTGCGGGTGAAAAAGTGCCGGAAGAGGCCTGAGCCAAAACCCTGCTTCTGCGTGAGCAGAGCCGGACAGGCAAATTTCATTTGATCGATCAGCTCTCCGTGGTCATCCGCGGGGAGCTTTTTTGTTTCTGAGAAGGGCGACCTCCTCGTTGATTGTTGCACACACGCAACCGTGAAGTTCGTTTTATTGACGATAATAATTAGACCGGTCTATTTCTAATTCAACGAACACCGCTGACAAGGCGCTGCATCAGCCGGATTAGCGGTGTCAGAAGTCCCTGACGAAAGGAAACCCCTTGGCCAGAATACGCAACGAAGCTGCCTACGAGACCGCGAAGACCCGTCTTCTGGATGTCGGTATGACGCTTATCCGGGAAAACAGCTTCGACGGGATCGGGATCAATGACGTGTTACGGGAAAGTGGCGTGCCGAAGGGGTCCTTCTACCACTACTTCGACACCAAGGAAGACTTCGGTCTTGAAGTGGCGCGTCACTATCACCGGGATCAGCTCGCATTTGCAAAGGCCTGCCTTTCGGACCGCAAACGCTCGCCGGTGGAACGTCTGGAAGCATTTTTCTCCGGTGCCCGGGAAGGGATGAAGGACCGTGGCTACGCCCAGGGATGCCTGATGTGCAACCTGTCGACGGAGCTGGCCGACCAGAAACCGGTCTTTCAGGCGGAACTGGACCGTCATTGGCAGGCACTGACCGGTGAACTGGAAATCTGCCTGCGGGAGACGGACCTCTCCCGGATCGGACTGTCTCATCTCTCCCCGGCACAGGCTGCCGACTGGTTGATGAATTCGTGGAGCGGCGCGCTGACGAGAATGAAGGCAAGCCGCAGCGACGAACCCCTGGCGCTGTTCATGCGCACAATCTTCAAGAAAGAAGGGAAATGAAAATGACCACCCAAAAGACAATCCTGATTACCGGTGCAAGCCGGGGTATCGGGTTTCTGACCGCCCAGAAACTCGTGCAGGAAGGCCATATCGTTTATGCGGGCATGCGGGATCTGGACGGCAGAAACTCGGAAGCGGCCAAGGCGCTCAAGCTTTTTGCCGAAGGTCTTCCGGGCAAGCTTGTTCCGGTCGACCTGGATGTTGCTGACGAGAAAGGTGTCGAACGGACCGTCGCGGCGATCGAGGCAGAGCAGCCGATCGACGTTCTGGTCAATAACGCAGGCGTCATGCCAGTTGGCCTAACGGAAGGCTTCACCATGGAGCAGGCAAAGGATCTGTTCGACGTCAATGTTTATGGTGTCATGCATCTGACGCGGGCGGTGCTTCCCGCGATGCGGGCGCGGAAGTCCGGTCTCGTGATCAGTCTCAGTTCGGTTGCAGGCCGGTTCGGCATGCCTTTCTTCGGCCTTTACTGCGCCAGCAAGTGGGCGATGGAGGCTTACTGCGAGTCGCTGCATTACGAACTGGAGCCGTTCGGGGTCGAGTCCGTGCTGGTTGAGCCGAGTGGCCATGGCACTGATCTGGTGACCTCCGCCCCGGCTCCAGGTGATGCGGTGCGGGTTGGGCAATATGGCGATTATTCCAAGGGGCGCGACAGGTTGCTTGGCATGTTCCAGGGCATGTTCGATCAGGGGGAAGCCATCACCGATGCGGGTAACGTCGCAACCAAGATCCTTGAGCTGATCGCAATGGATGGATCGCGGCCGATCCGCACCCAGGTCGGGCAGGATATGGGTGTCACCGCCATCAACGAGGCAACCGCCCCGATCCAGGCGCAACTGGTGAGCGGATTGAAGCCGGTCTATCTGGGAGCCGCATCGTGAGCGGCAATGCCCTGATCGTTGGTGCCGGGCCGGGCCTCAGCGCGTCTCTGGCACGGACGTTTGCCAAGGAAGGCTACAGGGTGTCACTGGCTGCCAGATCTCCTGGAAAGCTGGAAGGGCTTTGCGCTGAAACCGGAGCAAAAGCCCATGCCTGCAATGCTGCCGACGCGGCCAGTGTGGCGCGCCTGTTCCAGGACCTGGACGAGGCGGGGGCAACGCCGGACCTTGTCGTCTACAACGCCAGTGGCCGCGTTCGCGGACCGGTTGCCGAACTCGATCTTGAGGATGTGCATGCCGCACTGGATGTGACCGCCTTCGGTGCGCTGGCCGTCGCACATGAAGCGGCAAAGCGGATGGTGCCAAAGGGGAAGGGCGTGATGCTGTTCACCGGTGCTTCCGCCGGCATCAAGGGCTTCCCGCGATCAGCGCCCTTTGCCATGGGCAAGTTCGCCTTGCGTGGCTTGTGCCAGTCACTTGCCCGGGAATTGTCGCCGCAAAACATCCACGTGGTTCATTTCGTCATCGACGGGGTGATCTACAATCCGGATCGTGGTGCGCCTTATGACGACCCGGACAAGACCCTTCATCCGGATGCAATCGCACGGACGTATCTGGAGATCTCGCGTCAGGACAAAAGCGCCTGGACATCCGAGTTGGAACTGCGACCGAGCGTCGAAAAGTTCTGATCCGGTAAACCGAAAGCCCCGGCGCGGCGGATGCCGTGCCGGGGCTTCGCTGTTTTCTTACTCTGCCGCATCCGCACGAGCGCCGAAGTGCCGTGCAAGTTCGTCGGCAAGATCTGTTCTCTCCCAGCCGAAACCGCCGTCTTCTTCCGGTGCGCGGCCGAAGTGGCCGTAAGCAGCAGTGCGCGCGTAGATCGGCTTCGACAGTCCGAGACGCTCGCGAATTCCCCTCGGTGTCAGACGTACCATTTCGCGCAAGGTCTTGCCGAGAGCAACTTCATCCACCTTGCCGGTTCCCTGCGTGTCGACGTAAACGGCGACCGGCTCCGGCATGCCGATGGCATAGGCGAGCTGGATCAGGCATTTGTCGGCAAGGCCGGCAGCGACCACGTTCTTGGCGAGATAGCGCGAGGCATAGGCAGCCGACCGGTCGACCTTGGTCGGGTCCTTGCCGGAAAAGGCGCCGCCACCATGGGGAGCTGCACCGCCGTAGGTGTCGACGATGATCTTGCGCCCCGTGAGGCCGGCATCCCCATCCGGTCCGCCAATCACGAAGCGGCCAGTCGGGTTGATGTAGATCCGGTTGTCGGGAACAGTCCAGCCGACGGGCAAGGCATGCAGGATGAACGGCAACACCGCTTCGCGCACTTCTTCCTGGCTGACATTTTCGCCGTGCTGAGTGGAAACGACCACGGCATCGATGCCGGTCGGACGCCCGTTTTCATAGCGGAGCGTCACCTGGCTCTTGGAGTCCGGGCCAAGGCGCGGTTCGCGCCCGGATTTCCGGGCTTCGGCCATGGTGCGCAGGATCTTGTGCGACAACAGGATCGGCGCAGGCATCAGCTCCTCGGTCTCGTTGCAGGCATAGCCGAACATGATGCCCTGGTCGCCGGCCCCTTCCTCGCCCTTGTCGCCTTCATCGACGCCCATGGCGATGTCGGCCGACTGACGGTGCAGGCGGTTGACCACTTCCAGCGTCTGCCAGTGGAAACCTTCCTGTTCATAGCCGATGTCGCGGACGGCTTCACGCACCAGGCTCTCGACCGTATCGAGGACCTGGTCGGGGCCACGAACTTCCCCCGCGATGGTGACGTGGTTGGTGGTGGTCAGCGTTTCACAGGCAACGCGGGCGTCAGGGTCCTGTTCCAGGAAAGCGTCCAGAATGGTGTCGGATATCCGGTCGCAGACCTTGTCCGGGTGTCCCTCGGAAACGGATTCACTGGTGAATAGCCAGGATCTTTGCGTCATTGCGCGCTCCTTGTCGTTTTGGAAAGGATAGTCCTGCCCGGGGCGGTGTATGGCGCCCGGGCAGGGAGATCGGGAAGGAAGGGGATCAGACAGGCTTGCGGAACAGCTGGATGCCCCAGGCCAGCTGGCCGGCGTCCGCGGCATCGACCCAGTTCATGAGCCCAAGCGCCATCTTGTCGAGATAGTCGGCGGAAGCGCCTTCGTTGCGCAGCTTGTCGTAGTTGGCGAGAAGCTCCTCGCGTACCCGGAAATAGTGATTGCGCAGCTGCTGCGTCATGTCCCGCTGTTCGACGGTTTCAAAGCCCAGTGCTTCTGCCGTCTCGCGGTAGAAGCGCATCGACCCGAGGCTGTTGAGCTGCAGGCGGTCATAAACCGGCTGGAGGGCTTTCGGGTCGGCATCATCGGCCTGCATCGGATCGGTGAAGATGAAATAGCCGCCCGGCTTCAGCACCCGGTGGACTTCCTGCAGCACCTTGTGGCGTTGGTCGGAGTGCAGGATCGCATCCTGGCTCCAGACAATGTCGAAGCTTTCCGGCTGTTCCGGAATATCCTCGAAGACGCCGTGCTCGACGCGGATCCTGTCCTTGAAACCCTGCTGGATGTTGCGGTGCCGGTTGGTGTCGTTCTGGACATCGGAAATGTTGAGGCAGACCGCGCTGCAGCCACTGGCCTTGACCAGCTTGCGCATCGCGCCGCCATAACCGGAGCCGATGTCGAGAACCTTGGCATCCGCACCCAGATTGGGCAGCATGCCGGCCATCTCGTCGATGGTGAGGTCCGACGCTTCGCGAATGTTGCTGGTGTCGTCGTAAAGGCCGATGTGAAGGTCCTGGCCGCCCCAGACAAGGCTGTAGAACGTGTCGGCGTCGTCACTGTCGTAGTAGCTTTCGGCAACTTCGCGGATATCCGTTTTGCCGTCTTCAGGGCGCGCGCCACCCCAGCGAACCAGGTGCAGGCTGGATTTTTCGGCAATGTGAATGAAGAAATCCGGATCGTTTTCCGCAAAGGTCTCCTGGAAGTCACCATAGGTGCGGACCCGCTCGAAGCCTGCCTCCGACAGGAGACGGCGCATGTAGTTCTTGCGGATGGGGCACATGTTGAGCGTGTACTCGGCCCCATCGGGAAAGCTGTATTTGAAGCGGGCGAGGCCTTCGTCCATATGCACCGGTTCGGCCTTCACCTTCTTTCCGGCATAATAGTATTTGTGCTTGTTGGAATAGCCCTGATCTAGCATCGCATCGTAGTTGCGCTGATCGATGATCAGGATGCCGTCGTGTTTGAGCGCGGCATAGAATTCGGCAAGCGCCCGGCGGCGGTCCAGTTCGTCGTGCAAGTGGGTGAAGGAATTGCCGAGGCAGATGATGGCGTCGTATTTGCCCTGAATGTCCCGGTTCAGCCAACGCCAGTCAGCCTGTACCGTCTTCAGGATCATGCCGCGTTTCTGTCCGTTCTGGAACGCCTTTGCCAGCATGGCAGCGGAGCCGTCGGCCGAGGTCACGTTAAAGCCTGCGCGGGTCAGCCGCACGGAGTGGAAGCCGGTTCCGGTTGCGACATCGAGCACGGTTTCCTTGCCGCGGGCGCGCAGCACGTCCATGAAGAACTGTCCCTCGCTGTCGGCGCGCGCGTCCCAGTCGATCAACTCGTCCCACTTTTCCACGAACGACATGATGTATTCGCCGCGGTAGAGATCCGTTTCCCGGTCTGCGATCGGATCCCGGCCATAAGCCTGCTCGTCCAGTTGCAATTCGGCATTGGCGGACAGCTGTTGAGCCTGCATGGATAGCGTCTCCTTTTTAAGGCGCGCGATGCCGCACGGAACAGGCCGCAGCGTGCACGCGCTCATGCACCGCCCGGAGGTCGGGCAGCGAGCGTCGGAATGGTTCTGTTGCAAGCCCGGCGGGAGGTGCATAGGTGCACTGGGCGGAATTTAGCCGACCCTTTGCGCGAAGGGTCGAGTGCCGGACTTTTCAGGAAGGCGCACAAGGCAGCGAATGGGTGCTGCAGGTGCGGAAGATGGGCTGTTGGAAGCCCTGTACATCCGCTGGTGAAGCGGTGTGCGCCTTTCACTCATTGGGTGCCGGGACCTTAACAAACACCGGTTTCATTACAACAGCCGGTCTCGGAAAAATCGGGAATGAACCGAAAAGTGCTGGTTAAGTCTTTGTAATTAAATAAATCTTTTTTTGTAAAACTTTTCTGACACATTCGTGGGCAGCACACTCCAGGCGTGCTGCCCCCTGTTTTCCGGCTGTGTTCATGCGCCCTGATAGTCCGGCATGCGCCGCTCGATCCATCCGGTGAGGCCCTCGTGAACGTCCCGTGTGGCTGCCATACGTGCAAACTGCTCCTGTTCGATCCGCAGGCCTTCGGAAATGGTCGTGTTGAGCCCGCGCGTGACGGCAGTCAGGATCCTGGAAGCAGCCAGCGGCGAGTGACGCAGGATGCGCTCTGCGAGGGCAAAGGCCGCCTCCAGTTCGCTGCCGTCGGTGACGACCTGGTTGACCAGTCCGAGCTCATGAGCTCTGTGCGCGGAAAAGCTGTCACCGGTGAGAAGCAGTTCCAGGGCCCGTTTGCGGCCTGCAAGGCGCGGCAGACGCTGCGTGCCGCCGAAGGTCGGCGGGATACCGATATTGATTTCCGGTTTGGCAAAGAGTGCGCTTTCGCAGGCGACGGCAAGATGAACCGCTTCGGTGATCTCGCAACCGCCGCCGTAGGCCAGACCATTGACAGCGGCGATGACCGGCTTGGGAAAGTTCTCCAGGCGCGCAGTCATGCGCTGGCCCCGCTGGCAAAATTCGCGTACCGCGACGTCGATGCCCTCCGCGATGGTGCGCGAAAACTCGTGAATGTCTCCACCTGCCGAAAAGGCGCGCCTGCCTGCGCCGGTGATGACGACAGCACGAGTGCCGTCGTCCGCTTCCAGTTCGTTCAGATGAGTCAGGATGAGGTCGTTCGTAGCGTAGTTGAGCGCGTTCAGCTTCTCGGGCCTGTTGAGGGTAAGCAGCGCAATAGGGCCGTGGCGGTCCAGAAGAACAGGGGCAGTCATGGGCTTTTTCCTTGGTTGAAAGTCGATAGAAGGACGCTAGCGACGGCGCGCATTGAAGTATATTCACTGGTGAGTATACTTGATCGATGATCAAACCTGCCGAAACAGCCAGAGAGCGGATCCTGACCGCTGCCAACAAGCTCTTCTATGCGGAGGGAATCCGTGCCGTCAGTCTCGACACGATCGCGGAGAAGGCAGGCATCACCAAGAAGACGGTTTATTACCATTTCAAGAGCAAGGATGACCTGATCGAAGCTTATCTGGCGTCACGAGATCAGCCCAACCTCAATCAGTTCCGGAAGTGGTTTGGGGAAGCCGAAGGTGATCTGCCGGACAAGGTGGAGGCAATCTTCCGCCAGATAGCGCTTTCTGCAAGGCACCCGAAATGGAAAGGCTGCGGTTTCCTGCGAACGGCGGCGGAACTTGCCAATATGCCCGGGCATCCGGCGATGAAGGTTGGTGCCGATCACAAGAAGAAATTCGAGGCGTGGATGGCGGAAGAGTTCGAGGCTGCAGGTGTTGGCGGAGCGCCGCACGTGGCCCGCCATATCGTGCTGCTTCTGGATGGCGCGTTTTCAACCATCCTGGTTCACCGCGATCCTGCTTATGCCGAAGCTGCAGGAGAGGCGGCGCGGGCACTGGTAGCATCGGCGTTGCTCAATCAGGCAAGCTGACGATCAGTTCCGTCCCCATGAAAGCCTGGCTCCGCCAGTCTTGCTGGGACACTGGGCTTTCACTCGATCTCTTGCCTTACTGAGCCTCGGCCTAGAAGAACGCAGGATTGCGGGCGACGATCTGATCGACCTGCTGCAACGTGCCTGACAGATGTTCGCGGACAGCGGTTTCCGTGGCCGTTTCGTCACTTGCCTCGATACCAGCCAGGATGAGGCCGTGATATCGCAGGATGCTGGCGGGTTTACCGGGGTCGGGTAGGTTGAGATTGCGCAACCGGTCGATATGGCCGGAGCGCGACGCTACGAGCTGACACAGGCTGGCAAGTCCGACCGCCTTGAACAGCGACAGGTGAAAGCGTTTGTCGAAGGTGGCAAAGAGGCCAAGATCGCCCTCGGCATGTGCCGTTTCCTGAAGCTTGAAGATCTGACGGGCAGGGGCGATGGAGGATTTGTCTTCCTGTCTGGCCAGGGTGCGTGTCACCTCCAGTTCCAGCGACAGGCGCAGAAACTGGGTTTCGCGGGCATGGTCGACGTCGATCTTGGAGACTTCGGTCTTGGATTGCGGGTAGATGGTCAGCAACCCTTCTTCTTCCAGCTTCATCATCGCATCGCGCACAGGGGTCTGGCTGACACCGTAGTGGGTAGCCAGATCCGTCCGCGACAGGCTGAGCCCGGGCTTGAGGTCCAGCGAGATGATCCGCGCGCGCAGCGATTCCTGGATCTGCTGGCTGACGGAGATCCGTCGGATCCTTTCACCGCTGCCGGCGTCTGCTGCTCTGTTCGGGTCGTCCAGCAACCGAGCCAGTTCAACCGTCATTGCTGATCCTCTCATTCAAACGCACGATTCTTCTCGGGAGAAGATAGAACAGACTTGCAAGAAATGCACTAATATATTAATGCATCAGATAGCGGGAGGAGGAGCTCCCCGCGCAATCGAGTGGAGGACACCATGAAATTCACCGCCGCTGCCCTGGCAGCTTCGGTCTCCGTCATCGCAACAATGGCGCAGGCAGAGACCTTCAGCATTCAGACCTCTTTCAATGCAGGGGACTTTTCGACCCAGTATCTGACGGAAACCTGGCTTCCGAAAATCAAGGAAATGACCGACGGCCGGGTCGAGATCCAGCTGACGCCGAACGGATCCGTGGTGCCGGCAAGAGAAACGCCTGATGCTGTCGCAGCCGGCGTTTTGGATGGCGACTTCACCTCCGTGAACTACTTTGCAGGCCGCGAGCCGGCCTACGCCATCATGGGCGACCTCATCTCCGGCTACGACACGCCGCAGCAGATGATCGGTTTCTGCAAGGATGGCGGCGGCGAAGCCGTGATGCAGAAAGCAGCCGATGCCGTGACCGGGGGAGAAGTGCAGGTGGTTGCCTGCGGGCCTTATTCTCGCGAAGCATTGCCGGCCCGCGTGCCGATCCGCACGTTCGAAGATCTGGAAGGCAAGAAGATCCGCTCTCCGGAAGGGCTTGCCGCCGCGGTCTTCCAGGCTGCCGGTGCGTCGCCGGTATCCATTCCTTTCTCCGAAGTCTATGGCGCTCTGGAAAAGGGCATTGTCGATGCAGCAGACGCCTCGGCCTACGTCAACAACGACGCGACCGGTCTGCATGACGTTGCCCCTTACCCGCTTTATCCCGGCATTCACTCCATGCCGTCGATGCAGTTCACCATCAACAAGGCGAAGTGGGATGCCTTGAGCCCGGAAGACCAGAAAGCCCTGCGCGACTGGTGGTACGAAGCCATGTTCGCAATGGCAGCTGAAGTCGACAAGAAGGACCAGGAGCTGGCCGCACGGGATGGGGCTGGCGAGAAGATCGAAGTGATCAACTGGGCCCAGGAAGATCGCGACCAACTGCGCGAGATCGCCCGGAAGGAATGGGAGAACTATGCCCAGAAGTCGGACCTTGCCAAGGAAGCGCTTGACGCGAACCTCTCCTACATGACCGAAATCGGTCTCTTCAAAAACTAGGACCCGGCCAGTGACGCGTGCCCTTGCTTTCCACCTTGCAAGGTGAGGGCACGCAGCTTTCTTGCCAAAGCTCCTGTGCGCGCACAGTCTCGATGACCTGGCCTTGTGCCCGGCCGGATTCACCTGTCCGCTTCAGGTCTGCATTCAGGGAGAGATGATGAAACGCCTATTCGCGCGTTATGCCGATGTCATGGACAGTGTCAGTGTGTTCATCGGTCATGGCTGTTCCGTGCTGTTTTTCGCCTGTATCGCGGTTTCCGCGCTCGAGGTGGTGATGCGGTACGGGTTCGACAGCCCGACTGTCTGGTCGACGGAACTTGCCATGACGCTCTGTGCTTCGGCCTGGGTGCTTGCCGTTGGTTATGTCACCCAGCGGCACCGCCATATTTCCATCACCATGATCGAAACGCTGGTCAGTCCCCGGGTCTGGCGCGTTATGCGCCTGTTGCAGATGGTGATCGCGGCTGGTGCGGTACTTGTCCTGACCATGGCCCTGTGGGATCCGATGCTAAAAGTTCTGAAGCGCACCGAGCACTCGGGAACCGCGCTGAACTCGATCCAGCCGACCTATCTCAAGATCCTGCTTGTTGCTGGCTGCATTCTCTACATCCTCCAGCTTGCCGCCAACATCATTCGCTGGTGCCAGCGCACCGAAGGGGAGATCGCCGGTGGGCATTGAACTCATTACCCTTCTGATCGTCGTCGCGCTGCTGGCGCTGATGGCGCTGGGCGTTCCGCTCGGCATCACCACACTGACGGTGTCCCTGGCAACGGCGATCCTCTATTTCGGCGAGCGTGCCGGTTTCTTCATCGTTGCTGCCAATGTTGGCGAGGTCCTGCACAAGTACGAGCTGATCGCCGTTCCCTTCTTTGTCTTCATGGCCAACGTCCTCGAGCGATCGGGTATCGCACAGTCACTGTTCGACAGCATGGCGATCCTGGGCGGGCGCTTCCGCGGTTCGGTCGCGGTGCAGACCTGTGTCGTCGCGGTGGTGCTGGCGGCAATGTCCGGCATCATGGGCGGCGAGATCGTCATGCTCGGCCTGATCGCGCTGCCGCAGATGCTGCGGCTCGGGTATGACCGCAAGCTGTCCATCGGCATCATCTGCGCTGCCGGCGCCTTGGCAACGCTGATTCCGCCCTCGGTCGTTCTGATCGTCTACGGTCTTGCGGCCCAGGTTTCGATCACCAAGCTCTTCGCCGCCTCCGCCGTGCCAGGGCTGATCCTCGCCAGCCTGTTCATCATCTACATCCTGATCCGTGTGCGCTTCAATCCGGCACTGGCACCGATCTACGACATTCCCGAAACCGGTTTGCCGCTGTTCCAGCGCGTCAAGTTCCTGAAAGGGGTTGTTCTGCCAGGGCTTCTGATCGGTGCCGTGCTCGGGGTCATTTATTCCGGCATCGCCACCGTCACGGAGGCAGCGGCTGTCGGAGCCGTGGGTGCTCTCGTGGTTGCTGCCGTCCGCAATGAGCTTTCGTGGACGATGGCACGTGATGCCATGCGGCAGACGGTGCTGACGGTTGGGTCCATCATCTGGCTGGTGCTGGGGGCCGTCTCGCTGATCGGCATCTACAACCGGATCGGCGGCGGCGAATTCCTGCGCGGCCTGCTGACATCCCTTGATATCGCACCGATCCTGGTCATCGTCGTCATGATGCTGATCGTCATGGTGCTCGGCACGTTCCTGGAATGGATCGCGATCATCTTCATCACCGTACCGATCTTTGCACCGGTCGTGGTGGATCTCGGCTTTGATCCGGTCTGGTTCGGGGTGCTCTTTGCCATGAACATCCAGATCTATTACCTGTCGCCACCTTTCGGGCCAGCCTGTTTCTTCCTGAAATCCGTGGCGCCAAAAGATATCCAGCTGCAGGAAATCTTCGCCGCCGTGCTGCCGTTCATCGCCCTGCAGGCTGTCGGCCTGTTCCTGGTGCTGTTCTTCCCCGATCTGGCCCTGTGGCTGCCGAACCTGCTGGACTGAGGAGGTTGAGATGAAAATCACCGACAAGGATCTCACCCGCCAGGATGAGGATATCGCACCGGGAGAATTCGCGGACGAAGAACGCCGCGACGACCGGTTCGGCAACTGGCCGGAAGTTGCCGGCCTCGTCTTCACCCTCATCGTCATCTGGCTGACCTTTGCCTTCACCGGATAAAATCATGACGCACAAAGCCCCAAAAGACTTACGATCCGCGCGCTGGTTCGCTCCTGACGATCTGCGCAGCTTCGGTCATCGCTCGCGGATGATGCAGCTCGGCTACTCGGAAGAGGACTTCCGTGACAAGCCGGTCATTGGCGTGCTCAACACCTGGTCGGAGTTGAACACCTGCCATTCCCACTTCAAGGAGCGGGTGCAGGACGTGAAGCGCGGCGTCTTCCAGGCGGGAGGCTTTCCCGTCGAGATGCCGTCGCTCTCGGTCGACGAAAGCTTCACCAAGCCAACCTCGATGCTCTACCGCAACATGCTGGCCATGGAAACGGAGGAGATGATCCGTTCTCACCCGCTGGACGGCGTGGTGCTGATGGGAGGCTGTGACAAAACCACACCCGGTCTTGTCATGGGGGCGATCTCGGCAGGCGTTCCGATGGTCTATCTGCCAGCAGGCCCGATGTTGCGCGGCAACTACGCCGGCAAGATCCTGGGGTCGGGGTCCGATGCCTGGAAATACTGGGACGAGCGCCGGGCCGGCAACATTTCCGACGATGAATGGCTCGGGATCCAGGGTGGTATCGCCCGCTCGGCCGGAACCTGCATGACAATGGGGACGGCTTCGACCATGACGGCCATTGCCGACGCAATGGGGCTGACCCTTCCGGGAGCATCTTCCATTCCGGCGGTTGATGCGGGCCATCAACGCATGGGAGCCGATTGCGGCCGGCGCATCGTTGAGATGGTCTGGGAATACCTGACACCGGACCGGATCATCACGGATGCCGCCTGCCGGAACGCCGCTGTCGTAGCGATGGCCACCGGCTGTTCCACCAACGCGGTCGTCCACCTTATCGCGATGGCGCGCCGGGCAGGTGTGGAGCTGTCGCTCGACGATCTGGACGCCCTTGGCCGGGTGACACCGCTGATCGCCAATGTGCGACCTTCCGGCAGGGACTACCTGATGGAGGATTTCTTCTATGCGGGCGGCCTGCGCGCGCTGATGAAACAGATCGAGGACCGGCTGGATCTCACTGCGCTGACCATCACCGGCAAGACACTCGGCGAGAACCTGGAAGGCGCGGTCGTCTATAACGACGATGTCATCCGACCTCTCTCCAACCCTGTGTACCAGGAAGGTTCGCTCGCCGTTCTGCGCGGGAACCTCTGCCCTGACGGTGCCGTGATCAAGCCGGCGGCCTGCGATCCGAAGTTCCATTTCCACGAAGGGCCGGCCCTTGTCTTCGACAGCTATCCGGAAATGAAGGCGGCCATCGATGACGAGACCCTGGAGGTCACGCCGGACCACGTCCTGGTGCTCCGCAATGCCGGGCCTCAGGGCGGGCCCGGTTTTCCCGAATGGGGCATGCTGCCGATCCCCAAGGCGCTGATCAAGCAGGGCCATCGCGACATGCTGCGGATCTCCGATGCGCGCATGTCCGGCACCTCCTATGGTGCCTGCGTGTTGCATGTCGCGCCGGAAAGCTATGTCGGCGGACCGCTGGCGCTGCTGAAGACCGGTGACATCGTTCGGCTGGATCTCGCCAACCGTCGCCTCGACATGCTGGTGGAGGAGGCGGAACTGGAGGCCCGCAGGGCCGCCTGGCAGGCCCCCGTGCCACGGTTTGAGCGCGGCTACGGTTATCTCTTCCAGCGACACGTCACCCAGGCCGACAAGGGCTGCGACTTCGACTTCCTGCAATCCGACTTCGGCCGCACCGCCGGCGAACCCGATATCTACTGAGGACATCATGAGCGACTACACACTTTCCGACGACACTCGCGCGAAACTGAAAAAGGTCTCGACGGCCTCCGTCGCGACGGCGCTCTACAAGCGCGGCCTGCGCAACCAGTTCATTCAGGGTGTGGTGCCGGTAGCTCCGAAAGACGAAAACATGGTCGGTCAGGCTTTCACGCTGCGCTACATCCCGGCTCGGGAAGACCGCAATCCGATCACGGTTTTTCGCAATCCGGACCATCCGCAGCGGGTTGCGATGGAAACCTGCCCGCCAGGCCACGTTCTGGTGATGGATGCGCGCAAGGATGCGCGCGCGGCAACGGCCGGTTCCATCCTGATCACCCGGCTGGCGCTACGCGGCGCGGCCGGTGTTGTCTCCGACGGTGGTTTCCGGGACGCGGAAGGTATCGGCGCACTCGACATGCCTGCCTATTACGCCAAGCCGTCAGCTCCGACCAACCTGACCCTGCATGAGGCGCTGGACATCAACGTCCCGATATCCTGCGGCGATGCTCCGGTCTTTCCCGGGGACGTTCTGGTCGGCGACAAGGATGGCGTCATGGTGATCCCTGCACATCTGGCCGACGAGCTTGCGGACGAATGCACCGGCATGGAGAGCTTTGAGGATTTCGTGCTGGAAGAAGTAAAGGCCGGAACGCCGATCATCGGTCTCTATCCGCCGACGAAGGAAGAGAACGTGCAGAAATACGAAGCCTGGCGACAGAAGACAGGGCGGTAGGGGGGGCGAGCCGCGATGAGTCGAATCGGCCGACGTGGTCGATTGGCGCTTTCGTTACCCAGACCCACGCTACACTCACATCCTCATCCTGAGGAAGCGCGAAGCGCTGTCTCGAAGGATGGGCTGCTTGCTCAGAGTGTGTCGCCCATCCTTCGAGACGCCGCGTGGCGGCTCCTCAGGATGAGGGCGTGGCGTAGGATAGGTCTTGACTGACCGTCACTCCCATCGCTGCATCAGCCCCGCGTTCCTCCCAAGGCCAGCCTACCTTGCCGGCATGCCTTTCGCGCGGAAATGGCGTTTCTGGGCGGCGATGCGGAACTGGGCGTTGGCGGCGCCATAGCCCTTGTAGCCGCCGCGGCGTTCGACAATCTCGAAGAAGAATCCTTCGCCGTAGGTCGGGCTGTACAGCTGGAAATATTCGCCGTTCTCGTCCCGGTCATAGAGAATGCCCGAATTTTTCAGGTCGTTGAGGAAGTCTTCTTCCAGCCCGAAACGGGCATCCAGATCGTCGTAGTAGTTGGGAGATATCACCAGCGGCGTGAAGCCGTTGGCTTGCAGTGCCTTCACCGTCTTGAAGATGTCGGCGGTTTCGAACGCGATATGCTGCACACCCGATCCGAAACCTTCCGAGATGAAATGCCCGGCTAGGGTCCTTCGGTTCTCCGCCCCGTTGAGCGTGATCCGCAGGCTGCCGTCATCATTTTCGATGGCCTGGCTGCGGACGAGGCCTGCCGGGTCGATGACATCCACCATGGCAGTCTTCTCCGTGTCGAAGATAGACCGGTAAAACAGAAGCCAGGTGAGCATCTCGTCATAGTTCATCGTCTCGGCGAGGTGGTCGATGCGGATAAGGCCGGCATCGCCTGTCGCCCCACCGTGACCAACCGGTTCGAACTCGATTTCCCACACCCGTGACAGATCCTTGCTGTCGTCGACGAAATGAATGACGCTGCCACCGAGAGCGCGGATCGCAGGGATCTTCAATTCGCCCGGCCCGACTGGCTGTTCGAAGGTTTTGGCCCCCAGGGTCTCGGCACGGGCAACAGTTGCCGAAGCGTCCGCAACCTTTAGGCCGATGTCACAGACATTGGTGCCATGCGAGATGTAGGACGCATGGGCGAAGCCGCGCGGGTCGGTGTTGATGACGATGTTGATGCCGCCTTGCCGCCAGAGTTCGACCTCCTTGGAGACGTGCTTGCCGGCCTTGTGGAAGCCGAGCGTCGTCAGCATGGCCGACAGGTCGTTTGCTTCCTTGCGGTCGGCGGCAAATTCAACGAACTCGATACCTGCAACCGGTACCCTGTCGGGCATTTCGGGAACGGGGATCCGGATGCCGGGTTCGGTTCGCCGGACCTGGTCCATCAGGTAGAGCAGGGAGCGGTAGCCATCGACCGCAATGGATTTCGGCGAACCGCCACGGAATTGGTCGTTGAAGATCTCCAGCGACAGCACGCCGTCATAACCTGTTGCCGCAACGGCCCGCATGAAACCGGTCACGTCCAGATCACCTTCGCCTGGCATGTTGCGGAAATGGCGGCTCCAGTAGAGCAGGTCCATGTTGAAGTTCGGCGCGTCGGCCAGCTGGACGAAGAAGATCTTCTCGCCGGGAATGGCCCGGATCGAATCTGGGTCTATCTTGCGCGACAGCGTGTGGAAGGAATCCAGGATCAGGCCCACGTTGGGGTGGTCGGCCCTGCGAACGATTTCCCAGGCATCGCGGTGATCGTAGACGAAACGGCCCCAGGCGAGGGCCTCATAGCCGATGCGGATACCGCTCCTGGCAGCAAGGTCACCCAGCTCTGCAAGATCATCGGCGGCACGATCGATGCCACCAAGCGCGATGGGAGATACGTTGGAGCAGATCAGCACAAGATCCGCGCCCATTTCCTGCATGAGGTCGAACTTGCGTTCGGCGCGAGCGAAGGTTCTGCTGCGCTGCGGCTCGGGCATGCCTTCAAAGTCGCGGAAGGGCTGAAACAGCGAGATCTCCAGGCCCTGGTCGCGGACCATCTGGCCGACATCCTTCGGACTGCGGTCAAACGCCAGGAAGTCGTTTTCGAAGATCTCGACGCCATCGAAGCCTGCAGCCGCGATTGCGCTGAGCTTTTCGGCTAGGTCGCCTGCGATGGAGACTGTGGCGATGGCGGTTTTCATGGGGACCTTCCGTGGGTTCAGTAGCCCATTATGCGGGGCAGCCAGATGACCGTTTCCGGTACAAATGTGAGGAGGAGCAGCACCAGCACTTCAACGAAGAAGAATGGCAGGATGGCCATGGTCAGCCGGGCCATGCCGACTTGGGCGATGCCTTCGGCGACGAACAGACATAGGCCGAGTGGCGGGGTGATCAGGCCGATCATCAGGTTGAAGATGACAAGGATGCCGAAGTGGACCGGGTCCACGCCCATGCCGACCGCAATCGGATGCAAGATGGGCACCAGCACCAGCATGGCGGCGATGCCTTCCAGAAACAGTCCGACGAACAGGAACAGGAGAATGGTGGCAATCAGGAACGTGGTTTTGCTGTCCACATTCAACAGCACCCAGTCGGTCAGCATGTTCGGAACGCGGTTGTAGGTCAGCAACCAGTTGGCGGCAGAGACCGCGGCAATGATGATCAGGATGACCGCGCTGTCGCGCATGGCTTCGGAGAAAAGTCGTGGCAGGGAAGACAGTTTGATGTTTCGATAGACGAAGATGCCGAGGAAAAGCGCATAGGCGACAGCGAAACTTGCCGCCTCTGTCGGTGTGACGACGCCGAGCAGGATGGAGCCGACCACGAACACCGGCATCAGCAATGGCAGTATCCCGCCGAGAATGGCCTTGCTGGCCGGTTCCGCGGTCAGCCCTACCGCCTGATCGCCATGATCGACCTTCACGGTCAGCATTACGAAGACGGAGAGGAAAATCGCCAGCAGAATGCCGGGAATGATGCCGGCAAGGAACAAAGCCGGCACCGAAACGCCGGAGACGATCAGCGCGTAGATGATCACCGGGATGGATGGCGGGATGATGGGCCCGATCACGGATGAGGCCGCCGTCAATGCTGCCGCGAAGGGGCGGGAGTAGCCGTGTTTTTCCATCTCGGGAATGAAGACCCGGCCGATGGCGGATGTGTCGGCAACCGCGGACCCGGAAAGACCGGCAAAGATTACCGACGCCCAGATGTTGACGAGCGCCAGACCGGCGCGCAGCCGGCCGACCAGAACATTGGCAAAGGCAATGATGCGGCCGGTGATGCCGCTTTCGTTCATGACTTCGCCCGCCAGCACGAACAGCGGAATGGCAAGCAGGGGGAAGGAGTTCATGCCTTTGAACATTTCCGTTGCGACCACGCGCAGGGAATAGGGCGCTTCGCCATAACCCATGAACACCAGCAAGGCTGCAATGATGGCGAGAGCGATTGGAACGCCGGTGGCGAGCCCGATGAGAAGGATTGCGTAGATCATGCCTGCACCGCCTTGATGGCCGAGATGCGTTCAAAGAACTTGAGAGCGGCGGCCACGGCCAGCAATGCGCCGCCGATGGCGATCGCATACTGCCAGGTGCCGACCTTGGCGACCCAGACCAGCGAGTCGATGCCTGTGGTTTCCGCAAGCCAGTTGCCGGCTGATTTCAGGCCCGAAGCGTCAAGGTTGCCTCGGCGAACGGCGAAGGCATGTCCGGAGAAGGCGAGGGCAACTCCGGTTGCAAAACTGACCAGGTCGACGGCCGCGAAGAGTTTTTCACGAACGGAGACGGAGAGAAAATCGGTCAGCACCGTGAAGCGGATATGCCTGTCCTGCAGATAGGCAAGCGCGAGACCGAACATGACACCGTAGATGGTCAGATAGATCGGCAGTTCCTCGCCCCAGGAAACCGACTGACCGACCGTGTAGCGGCGGAGCGAATTGACGAAGATGATGGCAAAGACGAGGGCCATCGACAGGCCGGCTCCGAGCGCAAAGAGGCGCCGGGCAAATTCATTGACCGTTTTCATGTTCCAGGTCCTGCTTGTTCAGCTTTTGGCTATTCAACTGACTTTGATTGAACAGCCAAAAGCTGATCTTTTCCAACATTCCAGAACCCCGGGCGGCAAACCGCCCGGGGTCTTGGCCGGATTACTGGCTCGCAGCAGCAACGGATTCCTGCAGGCGGTCGATCCAGACCGCATCTTCACCCAATTCGCCGCGCAGATATTCAACAACCGCCGGCTGTGCCTTTTCGGCAAAGGCTGCGATTTCGTCAGCGGTCGGAGAATAGACCTGCATGCCTTCTGCCTGAACCTTGTTGACGCCTTCAGCCGTGCTCCACTGCTGGATGGAACGGCCCATGTTGCCGGCAATGCGCGCCGCACGGGCAACCACGGCCTGCTGAGCCGGAGTGAGCGACTGGTAGAACTCGTCGGAGATCAGGATGAAGTCGGCTGCATAGACGTGGCCGTCGAGGGTCATGTATTTCTGCAGCTTGTGCAGACCGTTGTTGTAGATCACGCCGACCGGGTTTTCCTGGCCGTCAACGACACCGGTGGAAAGCGCGTTGGGCAGTTCGGTCCAGGCGATCGGGGTCGGCTCACCGCCGAGGCCTTTCACCATTTCCACGTAAAGCGGGATCGGCTGTACACGGAACTTCAGGCCTTCCATGTCCGCAGGCGTCCGGATCTCGCGAGTGCCGTTGGTGAAGTTCCTGAAGCCGGTTTCGCCATAAGCCAGCGTGCGCAGGCCGGTCTGTGCAAGGCAGTGTTCGGCAAGTGCATCACCGAAGTCACCATCCAGCACGTCCCAGGCAATGGTTGCCGAAGAGAAGGTGTAGGGAATGTCCAGAACGGACGCGGCTGGGCAAGCCTTGGACATGGCGCCGGACACCAGCACGACCTGGGTCAGGTTGTCCTGGGCCTGGGCGACCAGCTCGTCTTCGTTGCCCAGCGCACCGGCCGGGAACAGTTCCACCGTCAGATCGGTTTCGCCTTCAACGATGTTCTTGAAGATATGAGCGGCAGCACCTTTCTTGGAGGCGGTCCATTCGTCCGGGTCGACATGGGCCAGACGGATAGTCTGAGCCTGGGCCGCGGCGGCGAGGCCGACTGTGAGAAGGGCAGTAGCTGCCAGGGATGAGAATTTGAAACGCATGACTTCCTCCCGTTTGCGTAACATTTTCAAAATGACCATTTCCGCTTTCGTGATGATGCGAAACCGGAAGGGGTTAAGCGTCCGCGGTCTCCCGCGGCATTTCGTCGAAGGCGTCGAACGTCGCCTTCATTCGGACCGGATCGGCACGCCGACCGGTAAAGAGTTCAAAGGCCCGTACAGCCTGGAACACCGCCATGCCTGACCCGGGGAGCACCCGGCAGCCGAGCCTTCTCGCGCCAGCCAGGAGTTCCGTTTCGAGCGGGAAATAGACGATGTCCGCAACCCACATGTCGGGCTTGAGCAGCGCGAGCGGGAACGGTGTTCCTGGTGTCTTGGTCATGCCGACCGGGCTTGCGTTGACGATGCCGGACAGGTTGGCGCAGCTTGCAGCATCAACGGTCGTGACCGGTTCCACGGTCAGTCCCTGACGATTTGAGCGGACCTGCCGGGCAAGTTGCTCCACGCGCACGGTGTCGACGTCGAAGATCTTCAGGTGCTGGACACCGCAATCCGCCAGCGCGTGGGCAACTGCAACGCCGGCTCCACCAGCGCCGATGAGAAGCACCTTCTTCAGGGACACGCCGATCATGTTCTGACGAAAACTCTCGGCAAATCCCCATAGGTCGGTGTTGTGGCCAATGCGCTTTCCATCCCGGAACACGATGGTGTTGACCGAGCCGACAGCCGCCGCGTTGGGCGATAGCTGGTCGAGCAGCGGGATCACTTCCATCTTGAACGGGTAGGTCACGTTGAGACCGTTGAAACCGGTCACTTCGGCCGCGTGCACAATAGCTTTCAGGTTCTGTTCGTCCTCGGGAAGCGTATCGACATCGATAATGCGATAGACGCCGCGCAGGCTCTGGGCTGCTGCTTCGGCCATGTGCATTTCCGGCGTCCTGGAACGGGCAATACCCCTTCCGATCAGTCCGGCCAGTACGATGTTGCTTGCTGCTTCCACCCAGGTTCCTCCCAGAAACCTCATTTGGCAGCCCCGTTTTCGGGGTCTGTATGCCTGGAGACCGCATCTCCTGAGTTTCAAAATGTACTAACCAGTTAATTCAGTCAAGCGAAATGTACCGCCCAGTTAATTTGGGCTGGTAACCCGTTCCGGGCTGGTTTAGAAAAAGGCATGTCGATCAATGAGTCTGAGCTGCCGGAAAAAAATTCTTCGCGGGGTCGCTGGAAGCAGGACCCGGAGGGAGTGCGTGCGAATATCCTGGCCGTCGCCCTGGAGGAATTCTCCGCGAACGGTCTTTCCGGTGCGCGCATGGATGAAATCGCGGCCAAGACGCGCTCATCCAAGCGCATGATCTATTATTATTTCGGCGACAAGGAGAGCCTCTACCTCAAGGCTCTGGAAGCGGCCTACAAGAAGGTGCGCAAAGGCGAAGAACAGCTGGAGCTGAACCATTTGCCGCCAAGGGATGCACTGTCGAGGCTTGTGGCTTTCACTTTCGATCATCATCGCGAAAGCCCTGCGTTCATCCGTCTGGTCATGATCGAAAACATTCATCATGGCCGCTATCTCGAGCAGTCGGACGAGATCAAAAGCCTGAACGAAGCGGCGATTTCCCAAATTGCCGGCATTTATGCAAAAGGGGTGGCCGAAGGCGTCTTCCGCGATGGCCTGACGCCTTTGAGGATCCATTGGCTGATCTCGGCCATGAGCTTTTTCAACGTCTCCAATGCGACGACCTTCTCCATGCTGTTCGGTTCGGAATTGCAGTCGGCATCCGGTCAGGTTTCCCTCAAGGGCGATGTCTGCGAAACGGTAATGCGTTTCGTCGCTGCCTGATGTTCGAGCGCCAGCAAGGCTCTTCTTCTGTACCCACCTTCTAGTTTCCTCCCCTGATCCGGAGGCTGCTCAGCCTGTGGCGGCAATTGACAGCGCTAAAGAAACTATATAACTAGAAATATAGTTATATTAGATGAGGCGCAGATGGATCTGGAAATTGCAGCGCAAGGGTTCGCGGCACTGGGCTCGGAAGCCCGGTTGCAGGTGGTGTTGACCCTGGTGAAAGCCGGGCAGGGTGGTTTGACGGTCGGCGATATTCAGACCCGCACGGGCATGCCTGCGTCAACGCTTGCGCATCATCTGAAGTTTCTCGCCTCGGCAGGCCTGGTGTCCCAGGAAAAGGACGGCCGCTCGGTCATCAACCGGGCAGCCTATGGCCATCTGGAAAACCTTGCCGGTTATATCCTGAAAGAGTGCTGCGTGGACGAAAAGGGTTGTGAGTGCCCATCCCCGCAAAAGGAGCCCGCCGATGTCTGATGCGATGAACAACCTTCAGCCGAGTGGCGGCGGCGCAAGCTGTTGCGCTCCGAAGACCGCCTGCTGCAGCACGCCGGCTTCGAAATGGTCCCTGAAGTCTCTCGCCGTTTCGAAATACCTTCTGTCGACCTGGACGATTGTCGTCGGCGGTCCGTTGCTGGTGCTGTTGCTGGACCAGCCGCACTTCGTCGCTTTCGTAACCTTCGCGCTCTCCGCCTTCGCAGGAACATTGCCGTATATTGCTTTTGCCGTTGCTTTGATCGCCTGGCTAAAGGCGGCCGGCGCAGAGGCGTTTGTCGGACGTGCGTTCGAGGGACGCGAGACACAGGCAATCTTTCTCGCAGCCCTGTTTGGTGGTCTTGCACCGTTCTGTTCCTGTGAAGTCATCCCGTTCATTGCCGGTCTTCTGGCGGTTGGTGCGCCGTTGTCAGCCATCATGGCGTTCTGGCTGTCCTCTCCCTTGATTGACCCGCCGACACTGCTGATCACTGCTGGTGCACTGGGATGGCCCTTTGCCGTCGGCAAGGCGGTCTTTGCGGTGGCGCTGGGTCTTTTCGGCGGTTTTTCCGTCGCACTTGCGCTGCGTAGCGGCTTTCTGGCCAATCCGGTGAAAATCGGGGCGGCGACCGGTGGCTGCGGCTGTGGCGCTTCTGCGAAGACAGGGCGGCCGGTCTGGCAAATCTGGAAAGAGACTGAGCGCACCGACAAGTTCCGGGTCGAACTGAAAGCCAATGCACTGTTTCTGATCAAGTGGCTGGCACTGGCGTATGTGCTGGAAGCAGCTCTCGTCACCTATGTCCCCGCAGACCTGATTGCGCAGGCTGTTGGCGGCGACGGGCTGGGGGCAATTCTTCTGTCCGCTTTGATCGGCATGCCTGCCTATCTCAACAGCTACGTGGCACCGCCACTTCTGGCTGGTCTGATGGACCAGGGGATGAGCGCCGGGGCCGCGATGGCGTTCATGATTGCGGGCGCTGTCAGCTCGATCCCGGCAATGGCTGCCGTCTGGTCACTGGTCAGGCCGCAGGTCTTTGCCGCTTACATCGGTCTGGGATTTGCGGGTGCGGTGCTGTCCGGTCTTGTTTTCCAGCTGATCTTTTGAGGGAGTGACAATGCGTACGAACGTTTCTGTCACGGTCAGAGCGGATGAGGCTCGCCACAAACTGCTGGTGCCGGTCGGCTTGCCGACGCCACACCAGATGCCGGTCGGTTTCGAGGTCAAGGGCGGAAAGCTGGGCCTGGCCGGAGAAATCACTACCGGCCAGATGGTGGCCGTGGTGTCGGTGGAACCCGGGGAAGACGTTGTGGTGAATTACGAATACCGCGACGAAGGGCCGGGCTATCCTGATGCAGTGTTTGCGCCACTGCGCAACCGTTTTACCCGGGCAGCTCAAGATCTCGTCTATGATGCGATCAACATTGCCGACAGTCAGCCCGACGGTCACGCCGCCATTCAGTCGCTCGTCAACGCGGCGGCCGAAAAGTTCCGCTATGCCCATCCTCAGGTTCGTTTCAACGAGGGGTGTGAAGAAGTGCCCTATCTGTCGTGCGGGCTGACCGAAGGGTCCTGCGTCGACATCAACACCTACCTGATCGCCAGCCTGCGTGCCGCCGGCTTCGAAGCCGGTTACGTGACCGGATACTTTTTTCCGCAAGAAAAGAACGGCTGCTGCGACGACATGCACTGCTGGGTGGTGACACGGCATCAGGGTGTGGTGCTGGAGTGGGACATTGCCCATCACCTGAAGATGGGCACACGAGAGATCTGTTGCGGGCTCAACCCGAAGCCGGGTGACCGGGTTGCGCTGGCCCATTCCATGGGGCTGACATTTCCCGAACTGGGGATCTTCTGCGAAAAACTGATTGCAGAGCCCGTCTGGCTTTCGCCGGACGGGCCGGAAAAGGCGGAGATCACGATCCGACGGGATATCGTCTGACGTCGACAGGGGAGGAGGTCTCTCACCCCTTCTTGCGGCTGAAGACCATCTTCTGGTTGGCGAGGCGTTCCGGCGGGCCGATCCAGGCCCAGGCCAGAAGTGCCGGCTCCAGTTTGGATACGGTGATCCGGTGCATATGCTCCGGCGGGTTGAAGATCATCGATCCGGGGGCATAGACCCCCTGGTGATTTTCCGAAACCGCTCCTGAAACGCAGATGTAGCTTTCCGATATGCCGCTGTGCGCGTGGGCCGGATATGTACAGCCCGGTGCGAACAGGACCAGGCCCAGAATGACGTCCGTCGTCAGAACCGGTCCGTTCGGTCCGCAGATTTCCGCGTAGGCATACGTCTTGTCGAGGCCGCGCGGCACTTTCTCGTAGCCATACTGCCAGATGAGATGGTCCCGGACACTTTCGATGGCGCGCACCAGTGGAGCGGTTCGCTCCTGCTTGCCCTCGTCAAGGGCACGCCGGAGATGTGCCGTCACGGGTTTGTGGGCCGGGGCATCGAAGCGCATCTCCGGATCTGATTTCAGCACCCGCCCAATTGCCTCGCGCACCGCGCGCTGATGAGCCCGGATCTTGTCGCTGCCACCGGACGAGAGGAACCGGTAGGCCTCGTAGAATTCCCGCAAAAGATAGCCCCAATCCGGGAACTCGGCGAGGCGGCGGCTGGCCAGAGGTTGTTCTTCCGACATGTTATTTTCCAGCACGGCTTGTCCTCCCGCACCCTGATCAAGATCGGCCTGAGCCTATCGGAACGGAGCGTAGCGGCTTCTCTCTTTACGGCAACCGAAAATACATAACCGTCATGCGCGGTTTGCGTCAGAACGTCTCTTGCGCTCGCCGGACAGGCAGATAATCTGGCCCTCCATTCCGCAGGACAGAATTCATGACAGTTGTGATTGTTGGAGCCGGTGTTTCCGGACTTTCCACCGCTTGGGCCCTGACAAAACGAGGCGTGCCGGTCACGCTTCTGGAGCAGGGACCAATCCCCAACCCGCTTTCGGCCTCCGGTGACCAGCACCGTATCATCCGCCGGGCCTATGGCGGCCAGGGCGGCTATCAGCGCCGCATCGGCGATGCCTACGCGGCATGGGACGAGATGTGGGACGACCTGGGTGAGAAGCACCTCGCCGAAACGGGATTCATGCTGTTGTCGCAGGAACCGGGCGATGGCGGCGAGGTCTATCGGGACGGTCTGGTCGAGGGCGGTTATCCGTTCGAGGACCTGACACCGGAAGAAACGGCGAAACGGTTTCCCTTCGTTGATCCGTCGACGATCCGTTATGGCGCAGTCAGCGACGAGGGCGGCGTTCTGCTGTGCCAGAAAATTGCAGCCGGGGTGCGCGACTGGCTGATCGCCAAGGGAGCTGATGTGCGCGAAAACGCACAGGTGACTGCCGTCGACACATCCGCGGGCACGGTGAGCCTTGCCGATGGCAGCACGGTCTCCGGAGAGCATGTGATCGTGACGGCCGGTGCCTGGACGCTGGGGCTCTTCCCGAAGCTGGACATCAGCCTGACGACTTACCGGACCGCGGTTGTCTATCTGACGCCGCCTGAAGATCTGCGCGAGGCCTGGGAACGATCGCCGGCGATTCTCGATCCGGGCGGGCCGATCGACGGTTACATCCTGCCTCCGGTCGCCGGAACCGGCCTCAAGTTCGGGGCGGGTATTCACAAGTACAAGGCTCCGCCGAACCAGGATCGGATACCCGTTGCAGGCGAAGGAGAGACCCTGCGCGACTATTTCTCTCCGCCGTTCGGCCGGATCAAGGAATACCGCGTCGATGACGTCGTCACATGTGCCTACACCTTCACCTCAGACGAGCATTTCTTCGCAATGAGCGAAGGCAAGACCACTGTCGTCTCGGCCTGTTCCGGACATGGCTACAAGTTTGGTGCCGTCGTGGGGCAGAAACTGGCGGAAGGCTTTACCGGCAACGACATGGACGCTGCACGCGTCTGGCTGGAAGCACGCGATTAAGTCATCTGGCGCAAAAAAAGAAGGCTCCGGCTTGCGAGATTGCCGGAGCCTTTTCTGTTTCGGCTAGTGCCGGGAAGATACCATCCGCATCATGATGCCATCCTTCAGGGCAATATGATGGTAGAGGGCTCCCAGCACATGCAGTGCGATCAGCACGATGAAGAACGGCTTGCTCAATTCGTGGATTTCTTCCGCAGTGTGGATGCCGCCGTACCAGGCCAGAAGTCCGGTGATCGGTGCCAGCAACATGAGCAGATAGAGCAGGCCGTGGACACCCCTGGCGGCCAGTTCCTGGGCTCTTGAAGTGAGGAGCGGGGCAGGGACGCCGAATTTTGCCCGCACCAGAAGACGGATGACAGTCAAGGCCAGAACGGCAATGCCAACCCAGATGTGGGCATTTGCCAGAAAGGCGGTTGCCGCATCCGGCACGCCGCCGTCGCGCAGCACGTGTTTGAGATCGCCCATGCTTTCGCCGAAGATCAGCTGAAACAGGATCAGGGCGGCAATCACCCAATGCAGAATGATATGGATCGGACTGTAGGACGCTGGCTGTGTCGTGGACATGGCGCGCTTTGGCTCCTCGCAAAGAAAAGAAATGCCAAATATTAGTGCCATGCCAGGGCAGGCAGAGGTATCGGGGATTTGTACTATTTGGTAACAGGTCCAGGCGGTTTTGCGACAATTGAAACAAACGGACCTGTGCCCAGCGGTCAGGCGGTTTTTGAAGGACGGGAGGCATCATGCCAGCTGACATCAGAACGCTGACGGGCGAGGAGTTGACAGCTGCGCTGAACGATCTTGCGCGCCTGAGGATATCCGTCTTCCGCAGCTGGCCATATCTCTATGAGGGGTCTCTGGAGTACGAAGCCGGATACCTGCAACGATATGCCCGGACGGAGGGAGCAGTGATTGTCGGTGCATATGACGGCAGCCGGCTGGTTGGCGCGGCGACAGGTGAGCCGCTCGGTGCCGAACTGGAGGCTTTCAAGACCCCTTTCCTCAAGCAGGGACTGGATCCGGAAAACGTCTTCTACATGGCCGAATCCGTTCTGGATCCTGCCTACCGTGGCCAGGGCATCGGCCATCGCTTTTTTGACGAGCGCGAAGCACACGCCAGGCGGCTCGGTTTCGGTGAAGCAGCCTTCTGTGCGGTGATCCGCCCGGACACGCACCCGCTGAAGCCGGTAGACTACGCCCCGCTCGATCCGTTCTGGCGCAAGCGCGGTTACGAAAAGCTGGAGGGTGTCGTCGTAACGTTTCCCTGGCGCGATGTCGGCGAGAACAAAGAAACCGACAAGCCGATGCAGGTTTGGCACCGGAACCTTTGAGGGAACCCGGCAGCCCGCTGACCGGTGAACGAAGTTTTGGACAAAAGAAAACCGGGGCCTGGAAACCAGGCCCCGGTTTTTTTGTTTCCGGCGCGTGGTTACTTCAGCGTCCAGCGGATGGTGACATTCGCGCTGATGGTTTCCTCGCCCGCCTCGATCGGCACATCGGCGGACTTGGCCATCATCATGCCCTCGGCGCGCATCATGTAGGGACGGGGCATTTCGGTGCCGGTTTCCGTGATGTCGGCAATGGTGCCGAGATCGACACCGGCAGCGGCTGCAAAGATGCCTGCCTTGTGCCGAGCGTCCTCGACGGCCTTCTTGCGGGCTTCATCCAGTATCTCGTCGGCATTGCTGACTTCAAAGCGGATGGAATCGACCGAGTTTGCACCGCTTTCGACGACAAGCGTCAACAGCCCGCCAAGCTTGGCCAGATCGCGGATCTTGACCTCAACGCCGTTGCGAACCTCATAACCGGCAATATCCGGCTGGCTGCTGGAGTTCTTGGAGTGATCGTAGCGCGGGTAGATGCCGAACCCCTTGGTCTGGGTGTCCTTGGCTTCGATGCCGTTTGCTTTCACCGCTTCAATGACCTTGGCGATTGCGGCGCTGTTTTCAGCCAGAACGTCGGCAGTGGATTTGCCGGTGGTGACGACGCTTGCGGAAATGACGGCCATGTCGGGGGCAACGGAAACTGCACCGCGGCCCTGCATGGTGATCGTGCCGGCCGGTGCCGGGGAATCCTGCGCGACAGCCGGTGCGGCACTCACGAGCGCGGCACTGAGGCCAGCGGCCAGAACAGCCTTGCGCAGCAGGGAGACGGAGGGGAAAAGAGGGGCATTCATATGAACTTATCCTTGATGGAAACAGTTTGTTCGATGGCCGGACACTCGCTTGTGATTGCGGCGGCGTAATGACGGTTGTGTTCATCTGCCGTTCATCGGCAAAACCCGGCAGATGTCCTCGAAAGTCGTTTGAAATTCTTCCCCGGAGGCCTAACCCGTGGTGCCGGTCTTGCCCGACAGGCCGCCGACCTCACCGGTCTGCGACAACAGAATCGCAATCGGCCTGGAACCTTCGAAACGGGCGCAGACGATCACGATCATCACCGTCAGCGGGACGCACAGAACCATGCCGACAACACCCCAGATCGCCCCCCAGAAGGCCAGCGACAACATGATGACGAGGCCTGACAGATTGAGGTTGGATCCCATCAGGCGCGGTTCGACCAGATTGCCGATGGTGAACTGGATGAGGCCGAGGCCCGTCGCAATCGCGATGAAGGGACCCAACGTGTCGTAATAGACCACCGCCAGGAGGCTGGGAAAGATCACGCCGATCAGCGAACCGATGGTTGGAATGTAGTTGAGCAGAAAGGCGATGAAGCCGAACAAGGCCGCGTAAGGCAGGCCGATGGCGATCAGAACAAGGCTGGTCAAAACGCCCGTGGCAACGGAGACGGCGGTCTTGATCGAGAAATAATGCATGATCGAGCGGTTGATCTCGGCCCGCATGGCAAACGCGGCTTCAGCCCGCTCCGGCGAAGGAAACAGGCGTTCGAACTTGCGGTCGAATGTCGACTGCTCGAGCACCAGGAACAGGACATAGATGAACACAAGACTGGCCGACCCGGCCAGCGTCGTTACAAGGCTCGCCCCCGCGGTCACCATGCGCGGTACGATGGAATCGGGCAGAAGGTCCTTCAACTCGATCGGATCATTAAGATGCAGTTGGGTGGATGCCTGGGTGAAGAGTTCTTCCAGCCGCCGCTGATAGGTTGGTGCGTCCAGTGCAAGCTGGGTGAGATTGACGGTCACGATGTCGAGCACCACGGTGCTGGCAAAGAAGATCGTCAGCAACGCCAGTGAAAACGACACCAAACGGGGCAGGCGCCAGCGGCCAAGCGGAATATGCGCAAAGACATGTGCCAGCGAGTTGATCATGTACCAGACGATCAGCGCGATCACGAACGGCAGGATGAGGGACCGCCCGACCACCAGCAGCCAGCCGATCATGCACACAAGCAGGACACTCAGCGTGGCGGTGAGAAGCGGTGATCGCATGGTGGCTCCGGCGGGCGAGTTTGGCAGGTCTGTTCCCCGGGCGACTCGTCAAAGGCCCGGCTGCTTCATTTAGACCCGATGGCGCAGGCGAACGGAACCGCTTTTTCCATCAAGGCGATCCAGACCTCTTGAGAAACGCTTCCACCGCGCCAGTTTCCCAACCTTTTTCACCCTGCCGTTGCAAAGCACTTGCCCCGGAGATTGGCCATGGTATAGGGAACCAGACGCAGGGCCTTGCAAAGGCTTCGCCCTGCCGTGGGCCTGTAGCTCAATTGGTTAGAGCCGTCCGCTCATAACGGATTGGTTGGGGGTTCGAGTCCCTCCGGGCCCACCATTTTTCTTTTCTCCCACTCGTATTTGGCAGCCGAAGAAAGCTGGTTCTCTTCTGCTGATGTGAAGTCCCGGATTTGCTCAATCGCCGGCGTCTGCCTGGCACTGTTGCGGCATTGGGGAGGACCGGCAGTTCGCCGTTCTCGATCACCGGTGCGGCGCTGGACCGGGATGTGGCGCTTGTCGATGCGGGGCTGAATTTCGGCGTGACTGACAACCTCAACATCACTGCCGACTACATCGGCTCCTTCGGTGAGCGCCTGCAGGACCAGACTTTCGCGGCGAAACTCAGGGCAAGGTTCCAAGGAGGCAGGCATGGGTTTATGCGGTCTTGTCGATCCCGATAGAAATGGCTGATGGGAACGAAAGATGCCCCGCGATGCTGGACGAGGCCATGTTAGGCGCTTAGCTTTATTCGGACGGCCTGAGGGAGCCCCACGTGGGCCACATCGTCGATCAAGTCAGCCACGTGCTGCAACGATGAACGGATGTGTACACACTCGACGGGCTTCATGATCGGGCATGAACGGGAACGTGAGTTTGGCTTCCTACACGCAGGCAACAGGGCATTTCGAGAACGGCGAATTTGCAAAGGCGCAGCATGCCGTTTCCGCCTGCCTGCAGGAGATCTACGCGAATATTCATCGCTTCGTCCTGACAGAAAACCTTCAAAACATATATGGCACGAAGGTTTCGGTGATTGTCGTTTCCCATCGGAGCGGCCTTGAGGCCTGCGAGGTTGGCCGGGACATCGAAGATTTTATCCTCCGTCCGGACGTTGAATTGATTTTCGTCGGCAACGGGCCCGGAGCCGCTGAAGAGGCATCCGGCCGGTATGCGGACAAGGCGCGGGTATTCGGCTTGCCGGAGAATATCGGCTGTTCGGCGGCGCGAAACGTCGGTGCCTATGTCGCGCGGGGGAGCTGCCTTCTGTTTCTGGACGATGATGCATCGACGGGCGCGGCAGATCTTGATCTGCTTGCCGGCACCTGTATCGAGCGCGGGGCCATGGCTGTGCGCGGACGCATTGCGCCGAAGTCCGGTGCCGGATTGACGGGCAACCACTACAATCTCGGTGACAGTCTGAAACCGGCACCGCCGACAACGGAGGGGTTTTCCGCCTGGCGGGCGTCGGCCTTCGAAAAATACGGCGGATTTGATCCGCTTCTGGCGGGGCACGAAGGCATGGATCTTTGTTGCCGGATGCTGGGCGAGACGGATGCGAAGCAGTTCCTGTATCAGCCCGGCGCAGTGATGCGTCACGACTATGCCGGAGACGACCGGCAGCGGTTGCAGAAGGTGGAGAAGCTTCAGCTTTCTGACAGGTATCTTGCGTTCAAGGGGATCGACAAGGACCGGGTTGCCGTCGCCTTCAAGGAGGTTGAGAAGGCGGATGCTGTCTGACACGTCAACGAATGCGCCATTCGCACGCGGGAACGCGATCAAGACCTTTCAGGGCAAACTGCATGGATAGGCCTGACGACACCTGGCTGAGCCAGCGCTTTTGTTCCAATCCGTTCGAGCGGATCGAAACCCAGCCGAACCAGGACATTCACTTCTGTCCCGCAGCCTGGCAACCGGCTGCAATCGGCAGTCTGTCTGACGATCCTGAAACCGCCTGGAACTCCCCCAAGGCCCAGGAAATACGGCGATCGATCCTTGAGGGTGACTTCTCGCATTGCTGCCATCTGGAATGTCCGCGTATCACTGGGCGTGATCTTCCGGCGCGCGAGGAGATCCTGTCGGAAATAGACCCGTCTCCTGCGGTGGCCTACTATAGGGAGATCATCAAGACTGGCAGGACCCGACTGGACAAGCCCCCAGCGTGCGCCAGCCTCGGTCACGACCTCAGCAGCAACACCGCCTGTCCTTCCCGGGCGACAAAACCGGTTCAACTGAAAAAATACGATGCCGACCGGCTCGACTGGATCTTCAACGAACCGTACGCACGCTTTCTGTCCAAAGCCGACCGAATAACCATCGGCCGTGAAGGCGAACCTTTTGCAAGCAGGCATTTCCTGAACTTTCTGAAGAATTTTTGTCGTGTGGCAGAGCCGAGAAAGGCGCTGAACCTCCACACCAATGGCCTGCTGCTGACGGAAGCTGTCTGGAACCGGCTCGATCTTTGGGGGCATGTCGGCAGCGTTCATGTGTCCGTCGATGCCGCGACACCGGAAACCTATAATGAACTGCGGCCAGGCAGGCAGTTGGTTCAGCTCATGCCCAATCTGTCATTTCTCGGCCATTTGCGCAGGCTGAAAGCCATAGACACCTTCCAAATGAAGTTTGTCGTCCGGCAAGAAAACTACACAGAGATGCCGGACTTTGTCCGTCTTGCGCGCCGGGTCGGGGCAATAGGTGTTTTGTTCCAACGGGTTCGCGATCAGCAGGTTCGGGAGGAAGGTGAATGTCCTGCGGTCGACGTAGCGGACCCTCGCCATTTTGATCATGAAGCGTTGCAGTCGATCCTCGAAGACCCGGTTCTGAACGCGCAGGACGTCGAATTGGTTGATCTGAAACTTGCCCCACGGCACAGGGACGTTTCCGGGGCAGCGTGCTCAGGCGCAACTCCTGATCAGGTTCGGCAAGGCTGAAGTCCATGGTGCATCATCTCATCCTGCTTTCATCGGGAAGAAGCGGCACGCATCTGCACCAGACCATGATGCGGAACGGACTTGAAAAGGCTGTCGTTCTTGGCGAGCTGTTCAACCCGTCGTGCCCGTTTGGTCTTGAAGCCCAGACGCCTGACTTCATCGCAATGCTGGAAGAAGAAAGCGGCATTGAGGTCGACCCGGGCAAGGCTAGAGCGCTGGCCAACTTTTTCAGGGACGATCCGGTCTTCATGCTGAGTGCCCTCGCCAGAGTTTGCGACCGCCTTGGACAGGACTATCTGTGCTACTCGATCCTGCCGAAGCAATTGGCCGGCAGGCCGATCGAAGACATTCTGTTCCGGTTTGACTGCTCCTGCACCTTTCTCACAAGGCAGAGGTTTGCCAGATATGTCTCTCTCGTAAAGGCGCGGCAGCTCGGGACCTGGAAGTGGGTCGATACCACGTCCCTGAAACCGGAAATAACGATGGAAGGGTTTCTGGAAGACGCCCGTTCCACTGACGACTGGTTTCTGTTCCTGTCAGAGAGGGCGCTGACTGCGGGGCTGAACGTTCGGCATCTTTCCTATGGCGCTGATCTCAACCAACCAGCCTTGACCGCCTTTTACAGCCTGCAGCGGAAGTATGAAGGCATCTGCGAGCTATCCGCCTTCGATTTCAGCCTGATCCCGGATTTCAAGCAGGAACGGGAGGCCGATCCTTTCCGGTCGATTGGCAACGGCGAGCATATGGGGGACGCACTTCATCAAGCTTCCTTGCTCGATTATGCCTTTGCCGAGCCCGCCGTCTTTTCAGCGGATGGTTATGTCTGATCCCCTTTCGGCAGCGATTGAACATAGCCTTCCGGCGACGTGCCGATGGTGAACTCGAAATCCGGCGACCAGCTCTCCCGGATGCGGGCTATCCGGCGTTCGAGATAGAGGTCCCAGTTGGCCGAGGCACCACATCGGGGAAGATCCGACGACATCGGCAGGGTTTCGAAAAAGAGGCCTCTGCTTCTGAGTGCGGAGAAGTACCTGGGCGGGCACACGACGACGATCGTTTCAAACTCCGCGAGCTTCTCCAACTGGGCTTTCAGCGCGTTGGACAGGTGATCGTCTGCCTCATCGAGCGCCCAGACAAGCGCGACCGTTCCTTGTCTGCGGTGTTCCGACAAAAGGGCTGCGTTGTTCTTGGTGTTGGTTTCAAGTTTCCGGATGCTGCCGAGGGCAACCCGTAGTCCGATGTTGCGAAGGCTGCGTTTGAAAGACACGGTTCAACGCTCCTCCAGCGGATTTGCGGGAAGCTGAGCGATCGCCTGCAACAGATGCGCAGTCTGCAGCGCACCGTTCCACCAGCCGGACTTTCTGAGGCACGACCGAGCCAGCGATTGGCGGAAATCGGGATCGAGCATCTGCACAAGCTGCTCTCCGATTGCGTATGGATCCTCGGCAGGTGAGGTGAGGTTCCACCCTGCGCGCGCGCCATATTCTGCGCGGGCCTCCTGCACATCCATGATCGGGTTGCTGTTCGGAATGAAGATCGACGGCAGCGCGGCTGCAATGTTTTCGTGAAAGGTATTGTATCCAGCCGCGCAGACGGCAAAGTCGAAGGCTTTCAGATACTGCCCGAGCGGATAGACCTTACGCATCACCAGGCGCTCATGGAAATCCGCGTGTTCCTCGAAATGAAGCGGGGATCTGACGTCGACCGCGATCACCTTCGGGTGCCTGTCCAGAAACGCCAGCAGACGTGCCCGGGGAAGGGACATGTCGAAATTTGCCTCCGAGCCAAGTTGCACGAGACAAAGGATCGCGTCGTCCGGCAGGTTCAGCGCCCGTCTTGCGGTGGTTCTGTCAAAGAGCTGATCTCTTGGCGTCATCAACACCGGGTCGACCCGGGTGACGCTGTTGGGGTTGGGGCGTGAATAGCCTTCGTCCAGAGGCGCGCAGAGTTCCCCGGGTTCGATGATCGCGTCGAAAAAGCCTTCCCGGGAGATGCTGTTGGGCTGGGGCGTGCGCCAGAGGCCGCGCCGGATCCAGACGCTGGTGGCGCGGCCGTAGCTTTCAACCGCGTCCACGAAACCTGCGTACGGCAAGTTGCCGTCAAACAGTGTGAGGCAAGGTTGGTAGTGGCTGAGCGCCTCGCGCATTTCCTGAAAGAAATAGCTGTTCCAGGCTTTGAAATCCAATTCCAGTCTCTGCCGGAAAGGCCGGAATTCGGCTAGATATCCCATGGATCTTGCAATTTCGATTGCTTCGGAAAGCGAGAAGAAAACGACATTCGCACGCGGGCCGATCGCCCTGGCGATGGCAAGCTGCCGGGAGAGATGCCCGAGGCCGACGCCGTTGGAAGTGATCGTAAGGACGACCGGGGCAGGGGCGGGGCTGCGTGTTTTCGGGGCGGGCAGGGCGGCGACGGAGGGTTCGGCGATTTTTTCGAATTTCGCGGTGAACTGGTCCAGGCCAAACCGCTCCTCCACAAACGTGCGTGCCTTTCGGGAGGTCGTTTCATAAAGCTGAGGATCTTTACGAAGCTGCTCATAGACCAGTGGTGCTTCGTCCGGCTCGGCATAAAGGCAGGCATCGGAAAAACTGGTTTCCATATAGCGTGGAACGACGCAGGGCAGT
Organism: Labrenzia sp. PO1; assembly: GCF_012273635.1. Classification (NCBI taxonomy): domain Bacteria; kingdom Pseudomonadati; phylum Pseudomonadota; class Alphaproteobacteria; order Hyphomicrobiales; family Stappiaceae; genus Labrenzia; species Labrenzia sp. PO1. The sequence continues at coordinate 774,375 of NZ_JAAXCR010000001.1, read as the reverse complement.
CCGGTGGCAAGGGCTTCGAGCACACAATATCCGAACGCCTCGATCAGCGCTTTGGAATGGAAATAGCTGTAGATGTCGAGCCCTTGAAGAAATCCGGAAATCGGTCCCTTCGAGAACGGCAGAACCTGCCAGTTGGACGGCAGCTCCTCGAACTGGTCCACGAAGCTCTGCGGCACGCCCATCATGCGGAAGACAAAGTCAGTGGATTGCGGATAGCAGGTTGTGGCGACCGATAGAGACGGCCATTTGTCAGCGCTGGGGCGACTGTGGCGGCCGATGACCAGAGGAGATTTCGGTTCCCGGGATTGTTTCTCCGGATAGTCGGCCAGATCGATCAGATTGGCCCAGCTACCCTGGTGAACGGCATGGGACAGGCCGTTCATCACAAGGTCTTCGCGCACGATCTCGCTCACCGGCAGGAGTTTGAGCGAGTGGCCATACCAGTCGGAGATGAGCGCCGACCAGTGATCTGCCGGAAAGGCACGCTGTCCGTCCCGGTTTCGTATCGTCTGGTGCACGACAAGGTAACAGACATCCGCATCGAAACGGGTGCGGCATTGCACCTGTTTGTCCAGCAAGGTCGGGTGATACAAAAGCGCGACCCTGGACCGCGGTCTTTCGTTCTGCGGAACAATGATGGTGCCGGTAGCCCTGATCTCGGCGAGTACGGATGCGTTCAAGGTCCGGTTTCGGGAAAAAAAGGGGGAACACAGCGGTATGATCCCGGCTTTCAGCCCGGCTTGCTTGCAGGCGCGAAGATCATATTTGAGCGATGTGGACGTCCCGCCGGGAAAGCGCAGGTCGGCCAGGTAAAGGACGTCAAATTCCATGTGCCGGTCGGCCCCCCAGGAAATCCATCAATCGATCTTGCCGGAAATCACGATGGGGAGCCACCATAGAGCCGCCAGGACTCCAGTCCGCGGTTGAACAGAGGGCCAGGAACACCATCCAGCGTGCCCTCGTAGTATCCGGCAGACTGCAATCTGGTCTGGATTTCAAGGATGGTATCGCGCGACCAGCTGCGGGCGTCGGAGGAAATCTTCGCAAGTGTTTCGCCGCTGTCCACCGTCAATGCGGACAGCAACAGTTCCGATGCCTTTTGTGGTGATTTGTCGGTGTGGAATCCTTCGTCGTAAATTGCAGCGGCGGCAAGGGCGCCTTCCGCGTATCCCTGCTGCGCGGCCAGTTCGAAATAGGCCGCTGCGTCTTCCGGGGTCTTGTAAATGCCTTCCTTGGCAAAGACGCCCAGATTGTAGGTCGCTCTGGCGGCGCCTTCCGATGAGGCATATTCCAGAAGGGTGATTGCACGCGGAACATCGCGCGCGCCACCTGTGCCGTTATAGAGGGAAACTGCAAGATTGATGGCCCCGTCGGCGCTGCCGTTGGCATAGGCGCGTTCGAACAATTCGCGGGCTTTCAACAGGTCCTTGGGCAGCCCCTGGCCGAGTTCGTAGAGGAGGCCAAGGCTGACGAGTGCCCTTGTGTCGCCTGCAGCTGCTGCCTGCTGATAGAGGTCGACGGCAATCTTGGTATCGCCGGCAGCTGCCCGTGCCCGCGCAAGCAGGGCCTTGTAGTGCGGCACATCCGGATAGTCCTTGACGGCCTGCTCGCAGGAATGAATGGCCGCCCCGGAGTTCTTTGCCAGAAGGTTGAGAGAGACGCCCCGGTAGATGACGGTTGAATCGTTCGGGTGTGTGGCGAACCGCCTGCACAGTTCGGATTGCGTCAGATTGTTCGGATTGTCGGGCATCATCTGGGTAACAAGCGTTTTGGCCTGCTCCAGATACTGCCCGTCCGGAAATCGCTCGATGTAATACTGCAGCAGGGCCCGGTTACGGGAGGCCAGGGCGTTGGACCAGATTTCCTCTTCCAGACTTGCGAGGCCGACCGATGGCGTCGGCAGGACGCCGTTCGTGTCCTTCAGCGCTCTTTCGAGGATCGTTTGCGCTTCATCGACAAACCTGCCCTCCGGATAGCGCTGCAGGTACAGCTGGATCAGCCTTGGATCTTCCTGCTGCACCGACAGCTTCCACAGGCCCGCTTCAAGGTCGCCGTCCGACTCCGGGCCCGGCTTGAAATAGAAATCGGGTTTGACCGAGAACTGCACGTAAGGCACCTGGGCGCCACCGGTTTCCTTGCGTACGTTCTGGTTCACATCCGCCAGCACGGACAGGACCTCGCGGCCGGAGGAGTGCATGTAGGACAGGAGCGCCGTCGCGTAGGGACTGTTGTCACCCGCGCCATCATAGGCAACCTTGCCCGGTTGCGTGGCGTAGCCGATCAGAAACCCGCTGACATCCGGCGGTGGTGCCAGGCCCACTTCCAGGCTCTTGATGCGATCCTGAAACGGGTTGTTCTGGCAGGCGTCCAGGAAGACCATCTTGAAGGCGCTGCTGCGCCCGACAAGCTTGAGCAACTCATCGAAATGGATGCTGTCGCTGACAAGCGTATCGATGTCACTGATCCGTGAATCAACCGGAATGAGATAGTTCTTGCCCGCCAGTTGAACGCCATGCCCGGCGTAATAGACCAGCACGACGTTCGCGTTGCGCCGGATGGTTGCCTGGGAGAACTCTTCGGCCTTCTTCAAGAAGTCCTCCTGCGTTGCATCCAGGATCAAGGTGACGTCGAAGCGAAGGGTCTGCAGGGTTGCCGCGATACTCTCCGCATCATTGCGTGCATTGGGGAGTTTCTCGCCATTGTAGTTGGAATTGCCGACGATCAGCGCCATACGCGTGTCGGGTACAAGTTGCTGGGCTCGTGAGGTTTCAGGTAAGGAAACCGAGACAACGAGTATCAGGCCTGACAGAAGCAGGACCTTCTCGAGAAGTTGCCGGACCAAATGCAATTTCATGGTTTGGAACCGCATTCCGCTCAAATTGAAATCATGGACGCCAGATTGACTTCGACCGCCGCGATGGTCTCGGTCAGGACAGCTCGCTGTTGCTGCTGCAGGTTCGTGATCACAGTGTCCTGGGACCGGACGATCTGAATACGCTGAACCTTGCTGATACCTTCGCGAACGGCTTCAAGAGCTGCTTCGCCACTTTCGGCCTGCTCGACTTTGACGACCATTTCGCGAACAATCGGCAGGGCCGACTGTGCAACGGCGCTTCCGTTTTCCGCTTCCCGCGCCAGCCGATTTTCCAGATCCTGCAGGACTTCGGTAATGCATCGGACCGGTTCGATGCCGCGCAATACCTTCTGCTTGCAGCGTTCACAAGCGTTGTTGACCCGAACACGGTTGTTCAGGAACCGCTCGAGAATGGCTCGTTCCCGGGCCACGGTTGTCGGTTCTCCATCGCCTTTCGGAATGAAGAAAAACGGTCTGACCGCTTCCTTGCCTGAGCCTGCCTTGACGCTTGGGGATTCGCTTTCGTAAGCGGCGATGGTGATCGGCTTGCCGTTTGGATTTTCCAGCTTGCTGCCTGCGGCTGACGGGTCAAATGACTCATCAAAGGGCAGCATCGTGCTCCTTGAAAAAATCTGCTGTGCGTTCGAAAGCTGCCAGGACGTATTCTTAACAGGATCGTTCAGGACCTGGTTGCCGGCCTTGGCCGAACTTGTCGCGCCTGTTAGCCAGGCCACCAAAATAGACGCAATAAATGATAGGAAACCGAGCATCTTACGCTTGGTAATCTCTGCCATACTTCACCGAATTTTTTAAACTGACTTAGCGTTCTATGACACTTTCATCAGATAATTGATAAAATTTGCATTGTCGGCGGCTCACTACATCCTATCAAGTGCAGAGGTTTAGTGAAGCAAAAATTCGCGCCACCGCCTGCCTGGCGATCGGGCTTCCCTTCCAATGGTCTGCTGTGAGAGCTTTGAAGCGGTGGTGACCCGACGTGTGTGCGATTGAATTTCGCAGGTGAAGCGTAATGCTCCGGCCGAGAAGGGGTTTCCTGCCGCAAAACAACAGGATAGGGCAGGCCAGGTGGCCTGCCCACTATTTCGGGAAACGTCGTCCAGTTGCAATATGAAGGCGTATGGCCGGTGAAATTTCACCAGACGCTCCGTTTGCAGGCTGGTTCAAATTGTGGTGAGTTCCCGTGTGTTACTTTCTCGACAGGAAATCTTCCGCCAGCTCCACCCAAAAACTCGTGCCGATAGGCAGGATGTCGTCATTGAAGTCATACTTGGGGTGATGCAGGGGCGGGTCGCGATCGGTTCTGGCAGTGCCGAGCATGAAGTAGCAGCCGGGCCGTTCTTCCAGGAAATAGGCAAAGTCCTCGCTGCCCATGAACGGACGGGTAAGGTCTGTGACTTTTTCCTCGCCCGCAAAGCGCCTGGCAAGGTCACGCAGGTAGCCGGTCTCGGCCGTGTGGTTGATCATCGGCGGATAACCGCGCTCATAATCGACCTCGGCCCGCATGCCGTAGCTGGCAGCCTGTCCTTCGGCAATCATGCGGATACGCCGTTCCAGCTCGTCGCGCACATCCGGTTCCAAAGCTCGAACGGTCAGGCTCATTTCCGCCCGCTCGGGGATCACGTTGCTGGCGATACCGCTGTTGAAGGCACCGACCGTGATCACGGCAGACTGCAGCGGATGGATGTTGCGCGCGGCGATGGTCTGCAGTGCCATGATGATGCTGGCGCCGCACACGATCGGGTCGGATGCCGCCTGCGGTTCTGCACCATGGCCTCCGTGGCCGACAACGGTAATCTTGCACTCGTCGGCAGCTGCCATCATCGGGCCGTCCCGGAAGGCGAATTGGCCGAAGGGCAGGCTCGGGTCATTGTGAAGGCCGAATACGGCATCGCAGGGGAACCGCTCGAACAGCCCGTCGCCCATCATCAGCCTTGCACCGCCGAAGTTTTCTTCCGCCGGCTGGAAGATCAGATGCACCGTACCGTCGAACTGCCTGCGTTCCGAGAGGATTTTCGCGGCGCCGAGCAGCATGGCCGTGTGGCCGTCATGGCCGCAGGCGTGCATGACGCCGGGATGGGTGCTGGCATAGTCCGCCCCGGTTTCCTCCAGGATCGGCAGGGCGTCGAAATCCGCACGAATGCCGATGCTCTTTTGCGAGGTGCCATTGCGCAGGGTTGCGACAATGCCGGTTGTTGCCAGGCCACGCGTAACCTCGTAGCCCATCGCAGCCAGTTCACTGGCGACGTAGTCCGAGGTCTTGAATTCCGACAGGCCGATCTCGGGGATCGTATGCAGATGGCGCCTTGTGGCGACGATTTCGGGAAGGAAGTTGGACGACTGAACGGTCATTTACGCACCACGGCTGGGGATACGGTTTTCCAGGAAGCGGAACAGCAATACCAGAATCCCGGTGAGACACATATAGATCAGTGCAAGCAGCAGCAGAGGCTCATATGTGAGATACGTATCCTGCCGAACTCTTGAAATGATCGCATAGACATCGACCACCGTGATGGTCGCGACAAGCGGTGTCGATTTCAGCTGCAGCACGGTTTCGCCGCTCAAGGTCGGCAAGGCACGGTAGATGGCGCGCGGTAGCCAGATGCGGCGGAACATGGTGAAGCGGCCCATGCCAAAGGCACGCGCGGCTTCCAGTTCGCCCCTTGGCACACCGGCAAACGCTCCGCGCATCACTTCCCCCTCATAGGCGGCAAATGACAGCATCAGGGCCGTGAAGCCATACGGCCAGGCCTGGCGCAGATAGGGCCAGAACATCGACTGCCGGATTTCCGGATACTGCGCGAACACCGAGCCGAGGCCGTAGTAGAGCAGCCAGAGTTGCAGAAGCAGCGGCGTGCCGCGGATCAATGTGCAGAAACCACGGGCCAGCCAGGCGAGCGGTCTTGGTCCGGTGACCTGGACGAGGCCCAGGCCTATGGCAAGGAGAAAGCCGACGGCTGCCGTCGAAAACAGCAGAAACAGTGTTTCCCAGATGCCGTGGAGCAGCTTCCATTGGTATTTGGGCAACCAGTCCCACCGCAGGAACCAGATCGCGCAGAAGACGATGCCTGCGAAGACGGCAAGCAGGAAGATCCTGTGCGGTTCCAACAGCCGGCGTGGCGGCGGCGGAACATAGGCGGGCATTGTGATCTTGGTTTCGCTCATCTCACACAGGCCCCGCTATGCCGCGCCTTGCGCGTTTTTCGATATGGGCGATGACGCGGTTCGAGACCAGCGTCAGCGTGAGATACATCACGCCGGCGGCGCAATAGAACAGCATGTAGGCCTTGGTGCTGCCGGCTGCCTGGCGGGTCACAAGCGTCAGTTCCGAGAAGCCGACCACGGCCAGAAGGGCAGTATCCTTGGTGGCGATGAGCCAGAGATTTGAAAGACCCGGAATGGCATAGGGCAACATGGCCGGCAAGGTGATGCGGCGCAGTGTCTTGAAGGGCGACATGCCGTAGGCACGGGCTGCCTCTATCTGTCCGGGCGGTACTGCCTTGATGGCACCACGCAGGACTTCGGTCGAGTAAGCGCCTTGGACGACGCCGATGACGAAGATGCCGGCGGCAAGGCCGCTGATGTCGACCCTTGGCAGACCGACCAGCATCAGCAGCGAATTCACTGCGTCTGTTCCAGCGTAATAAAGCAACAGGATGAGGACAAGCTCGGGAACGGCTCGAATGACGGTTGTGTAGACCTCAAGCAGGTCGCGCAGGATCGGGCCACCGTAAAGCTTTCCGAAGGCGCCGCCGATACCGATCAGCAGACCCAGGCCAAAACCGCCGACGGCGAGCTGCAGCGAGGCTGCGAAGCCGGCGAGTAGAACTCCGCCCCAGCCCGGTGGCGACAGGGCGAGCAGATCGAGATTGAGAAATCCGGAAGGGGCAGCCATCGGCAGCGGTCAACCTTGCTTTGAAACTGTCCGCCCGCGCCCGAGGGCGCGGGACGGTTTCCTAAGGGTGATCCGGCCGCTTAGCCGCCGTAGATGTCGAAGTCGAACCAGTTCTTGGAGAACGTTTCATAGGTCCCGTTCTCGCGGATCGCCTTGATCGCGGCGTTGACCTTGTCCTTCAGTTCCGTGTCGCCCTTGCGCAGGCCGACGCCAACGCCGGCACCGAGGATCGCCGGATCGTCCTGGACGTTGCCCTTCAGTTCGCAGCAGGCACCCGCATCGGACTTCAGGAAGGCGTCGAGCGCGATGGCGTCCGCCTGGACGGCGTCGAGGCGGCCAGCGGCGAGATCCTGGTTGGCTTCATCTTGGGTCTGGTACTGCTTGATCTCGGCAGCGCCTTCGCCGAAATACTTCTCGGCATAGTCGGCATGAATGGTCGAAACCTGAACGCCGATGATCTTGCCGGACAGGCCTTCCGGAGTCGCGTCGAAATCGTCACCCTTGGCACCGATGATGCCGGTTGGAGTGTTGTAGTACTTGTCGGAGAAATCGATGGTCTTCAGGCGCTCTTCGGTGATGGACATGGAGCCGATGATCATGTCGATCTTGCCGGATGTCAGGGCCGGGATGATGCCGTCCCAGGCAACTGGCGTGACGACGCAGTCGAGTTTGGCTTCCGCGCAGATCGCGTCCATGAATTCGATTTCCCAACCGATCCACTTGCCGCTGGAATCGGGAGAGGTGAACGGCGGGTAGGGCTCGGCTGCGACGCCGACCTTTACTTCCTCAGCCATGGCGCCGGTGAACGCTGTGGTGGCCAGTGCGGCGGCTGCGAATGCTGTCTTCAGAATATGTTTCATGCTGTTCCCCTGTTTTTTAGACTTCTCGTGCCGGACCTTCCGGCAGGACCTCCCCGCGAAACGTCTGCGGGAGGGTCTAGTTGATCGAGCTGATGAATTTCTTCAGCCGCTCCGATTTCGGGTCGCCGAACACCTGGTCCGGCGGTCCCTGTTCCTCGATGATGCCGTTGTGCAGAAAGATGACGTGACTGGCGACTTCCCGAGCGAATTTCATCTCGTGGGTAACCAGGATCATTGTCCGCTGTTCACGGGCCAGATCGCCGATGACGCCGAGGACCTCTCCGACCAGTTCGGGATCGAGAGCGGATGTCGGCTCGTCGAACAACATGGCGAGCGGCTGGACGGCAAGAGCACGGGCGATAGCTGCACGCTGCTGCTGACCACCGGACAGGAAGGCCGGATAGGCATCCTGCTTCTCGTGCAGTCCGACACGGCGCAGCAAGGTTTCGGCGATGCCGACGGCCTCGTCGCGTTTCATGCCCAGAACGTGGATAGGCACTTCAATCACATTTTGAAGCACTGTCATGTGCTGCCACAGATTGAAGCTCTGGAAAACCATCGCAAGCTGGCTGCGAATGCGCTCGATCTGCCTGCGGTTGGCAGGGCGCAGGCCATGGTGGCCGTCGTTTTTCAGGTCGATTGTCTCACCATGGATGGTGACCGACCCGGCGCTGGGCATCTCAAGCATGTTGATGCAGCGCAGAAAGGTTGATTTGCCGGAGCCCGATCCGCCGATGATCGCAATCACGTCGCCCTGCCGGGCCGTGAGCGAGACACCCTTGAGCACCTCAAGAGCTCCGAAACGTTTAAAGAGGTCGCATACCTCGATGGCTGGCGCCGCTGGTTCCATCCTACCGCCATTGCCCGGCCTGAGCCGGTGCACTGTTGTTTCTGTTCCCCGCTGACCTCGTCTTTTTTGCCGGTGCGGCGTCAGCTCTCCGCCCGGTAAGTGTTGTCAGCTTTGCACTTGTCTCGTAATTATTCAACCGTATAATAACGAAAAAATCGATGCCGGTGCGTCAGGCGACCGGAGATCATGGCGGAGGACACAAGAATGGCGCGGGAGGCGAAAGCGATGGCTGCAGCATGGTGCCTGACTTCGCCTGCGAACCCGTCAGTGCGCGGGATTCTGCCGGTCCGGAGCCTGTCATGAGCCGTCGTCCGTTCCATCGCGCAAGTGAGGCCGAGCGGCGTCAGGATCTCATCCGGGCGACGCTGGATTGCATTTCCGAATTTGGTCTGCGCGGCGCGACCGTTCGTGAAATCGCGGCACGCGCCGGTGTCACCCCCGGCCTGATCCGCCATTATTTTTCCAGCAAGGACCAGATGCTGCAGGATGCCTATCGGGAAGTCATGACCGGAATGACGTCCACTGTGGCGGCGGCTGCCGATGGTGATCAGCAGAGCCCCAGGGCACGCCTGCACGATTTCATCGTGGCCAACCTGACGCCGCCGGTTGCCAACGCACGGACGTTGTCGCTCTGGGCTGCGTTCATCAGTCATGTGCGCGTCGATCCGGCCTTTGCCGAAATTCACCTTGAGAGCTATCTCGCGTTTCGGTCTGTGCTGGAAACCCTCGTCGCCGAGGTGCTGGCCGAATCGGGTGAGCCACCCGATGCAAAGCGGTGCCGGGAGCTGGCAATTGCGATCAACGGCGTGATCGACGGTCTGTGGATCGAAGGCACGCTGGTGGGTCACCTCTTTTCCGAAACGCCCCTTCCGGGCGTTGCCATCCGGTCCGTCGAGGCATTGCTTGGCGGAATAAGCCTTGCCGCCAAACCACACTCAAACTGAGAGACCGACTATGCGTTATGCGTCGATCACCGACCGCCTTGCCCACCTGGGCTCGGGAAAATGGACTGTCCACATCAAGGCGCGCGAAATGGCGGCTGCGGGCGTTCCCGTCATCGAGCTGACGATCGGCGAGCCGGACATCCTGCCCGACGAAGCCTTGTTCGAGGAAGCCAACCGGGCGATGAGGGCCGGCCGTATCCGTTATTCCAACGGTCGGGGCGAGCCCGGTATCGTTGCTGCATTGACGGAAAAATATCGCAAGCGCCGGCCTGACGTGAACGAGCAGAATGTCCTGTGTTTCCCAGGCACGCAGACTGCCCTTTTTGCGGTGATGCTGGGCCTTGTGGAGGCCGGCGACGCCGTTCTGGCAGGTGATCCCCTCTATGCCACCTACGAAGGCGTTATTGCCGCGACCGGTGCGCACATGGTGCCGGTGCCGCTCCGCCCTGAAAAGGGTTTTCACCTTCAGGCGGAAGATCTTGAAAAGGCAGTCACTCCGGACAGCAGGGTGCTCCTGCTCAATACGCCGCACAATCCGACCGGGGCGACGCTGACGGCTGAGGAAATTGCCGCCATCGGTGAGGTCTGCATCAAGCACGACCTCTGGATCGTCTGCGACGAGGTGTATGAAAAGCTGATCTTCGAGGGAAGTTTCGCTTCCCCCTTCGACCAGCCGGCGCTCGCGGACCGGACCATCGTGGTGTCCTCTATCTCCAAATCTCACGCCGCCCCCGGCTTCCGGTCCGGCTGGGCAATCGGTCCGGAAGAATTCTGCACGCGATTGCTGGCGGTGTCCGAAACCATGCTTTTCGGCGGACAGCCGTTCATCGCGGACATGACGGCCATGGCGATTGCCGGGGATTTCGACACCGCCGAGCGCATGCGGGAGAGTTATCTGCGGCGGGCGAAGCTCATCATCGGGCATTTGTCCGGACATGGCGCCCTTAAGCCCATGATGCCGGAAGCCGGCATGTTCCTGCTGGTGGATGTCAGTGCAACGGGACTGGACGGTGCCACCTTTGCCGAAAGGCTGCTGGAGGAAAAGCAGGTCGCGGTGATGCCAGGGGCCTCCTTCGGCGATCAGGCGACGAATTTCATCCGGTTGTCGTTGACGGTAGCCGATGAAACGCTTTCCGAAGCAACAGACCGCATCGCGGCCTTTGCGGACAGTCTCGACGACGAGGAGAGCCGCAAATGGGCGTAGTGACCAAAACGGTCGGTGAGGCCCTGATCGATATTCTTGAGGCCAATGGCGTGGAAGCCGTCTTCGGCATTCCCGGCGTGCACACGGTCGAGCTTTATCGGGGGCTGGCTGCCTCCGAAATCCGCCACATCACCCCGCGCCACGAACAGGGGGCCGGGTTTATGGCGGACGGATATGCCCGCGTAACCGGGAAACCCGGTGTCGCACTGGTGATCACCGGCCCGGGCCTGACCAATACGATCACCGCGATGGCGCAGGCCTATCAGGATTCCGTGCCGATGCTGGTGATCTCGGGCGTCAATGCACGCGCAAGCCTTGGCCATGGCCGGGGCAAGCTGCACGAGCTGCCGGACCAGCGCGCCATGATGGCACCGCTTGCGCTGATGACACACACGTTGCTGGAGCCCTCGGACCTTCCGGCTGTCATGGAGCGTGCCTTCGCGATCCTGCAGTCGCGGCGTCCAGGGCCGGTCCATATCGAAATTCCAACCGATGTGATGGTGGAAAAGATTGCCGTTGGCGACCTGCGCCCCTCAAAGGCCTGCGGCCCGCGGGCGGCTCAGGCACAGGTGCTGGAGCTTGTCGAGAAATGTCGCAAGGCCCAGCGCCCGGCGGTCCTGTGCGGTGGCGGTTCTGTTGCTGCCGCAGACAAGATCCGTTTGCTGGCGGAGCGAATTGATGCGCCGCTGATCACTACGGTCAATGCGCGGGGCATGTTTGCGGGACATCCGCTCTCCGTTCCGGCCAGCCCAAGCCTTGCCGCCGTCCGCGACCTGCTTGCAGCCTCCGATCTGGTGATTGCGCTCGGCACGCAGATGGGACAGACGGATTACGACATGTATGCCGATGGCGGCTTTCCGGAGCTTGCCGATCTGGTGCGGGTGGACATCGATGCAGACCAGCTTGCCCGGGGGCCTGAGGCTGCGCTGCCGGTCCTCTCCAGTGTCGACCAGTTGCTGGACGACCTTCTGCCGCTGCTTGAAGGTCCCGGTACGGAGGCGGACGGTGCTGCACGGGCCAAGGCTTGCCGAGAGGCGGTTTCAACCTGGTTGAGCCCCAAGATGCAGGCGGAAATCGGCGTTCTGGAGACGATCCGCGAAACGCTGCCCGGCTGCATCATCGTCGGCGACAGCACGCAGGCCATCTATTCCGGCAACTTGTCGTTTGAAGCAGGCCGGCCGCACGGCTGGTTCAACGCGGCAACAGGGTTCGGTGCACTTGGCTATGGTCCTCCGGCCGCGATAGGTGCCAGCATCGGCGAACCTGAAACGCCTGTGATCTGCCTTGTGGGTGATGGCGGGCTTCAGTTCTCGCTTGCCGAAATCGGCTCAGCCAGGGATTGCGGAGCCAGGGTGATTTTCCTGGTCTGGAACAACGACGGTTATGGCGAAATCCGCACCTACATGCTGGATTGCGGGATTGAACCGGAAGGCGTGACGCCATCAGCACCCGATTTTGGCAAGATCGCCGACGCCTATGGTTTGCCGTCCGTGCGTCTTGATGACGTCTCGGAGCTGGGGGCTGCTCTGAAGCGGTTTTCAGACCTGCCCGGACCAAGCCTGATCGAAATCCACGAAACAGGCACGCGTGGGGCGACCGCCTGACGTGAGGCCCTGCGGGCTTTGCTCAGCTTGAGGCCGGCAAGGACAGCCTGAATTGCGTTCCCCTGCCTTTTGCAGACTGGCAGGTGAACGCAAGCCCGTGTTCACGCGCAAGGTCGTGACAGACCGAAAGACCAAGGCCATGTCCGCTGGACGTGCTGCCTTTCTGGTACGCTTTCAGGAAGGTTTGCTGTTCTGTCTCGGTCAGGCCTGGTCCCGTATCGAGCACACAAAGCTCCAGGGCCTGTCCACGGTTACGGACGCCAATCAGGACCTTGCCTTTTTCGGTGTATTTGACCGCGTTGGAGACCAGATTGCTGGCGATGCGCATCAGGACCATGGGCGGCACGGCGGTCTTGCGGGTTGATGTAACCCGTCGCAACTTCAGGCCTTTTGAGATCGCTTCCTCGCCAAACATCTGCTGGACCGTGTCGAGAACAAGCGAAAGTTCGTAGCTCTCGGTTTCCGCCGGTTCTGCGCGGGTGATGGCGATGTCTTTCTGGGCGTGGTCTTCTTCGCCGGTTGGGTCGGAGCTTTCGGCTGTCTCTGTGCCATCGTTCCGCGGTGCCGTTTCCGCCAGATAGGAATTCGACAGGGCCTCCATGTAGTCGAATGCCTCTGCAAGACGTTGGCGAACCGGCGGTTCCATATGGTCGGCAAGATGGTCGAAGCTGAGCCTCAGTGAAGTGATCGGCTGTTTCAGATCATGGGAAGCGGTCGCCAGTTGCCGCTGTCGCAGGCTGGCCAGATCGCGGGCACGCGTGTAATTGCGCTCGGCCACGAGCAGCTCCCGACTGCGCCTTGCTTCTGCTTCAAGGGCAGCGATTTCGGCCTGAACGGCATTTGCGTGTTTGTGGCGCAAGGCAACGATATGGGCGGTCAAACCGGTCATGGTGGCAATCAGCAGGCAGGAGAAAATACCCTTGACCGTGCTCGCAACTGGCAGGATTTCAGTCTCGAGGCCAACGACCATCAAGGCAATCAGCCCAACGACCAGCACGGTGCCAAAGGCTGAAACCAGTTCCGAGCTGACATGTGCCGCGCCTTCGCTGCGTCGCCAGCTGCGGCCTGCCAGGAAAACGGAAATGAACATCAGCGCCAGCAGCACATAGCCGAAAAACGCGACATAGGTGCCGGGCGAAAAGAAAGACAACCCGAAACCGGCGATCGATAGGGCGGAAAGGGCTGTCAGGCCGATGGAAAGCCTTGTCTCGCGGCCCGCGGTGGCGACAGAGCGGCCGGAAATGACGAAGCCGAGGCCGGATAGGGAGAACAGCAGGAAGAAGCCTGTCGGAGACTGGAGTTCAGGCCTGTCGGGAAAGAAGAACCGGAACCAGAGGCCGTCAATATAAGCGATGAAAGCAAGCCCGAGCCCGAACTGGACGGCATAGAGCATGCCGATCCAGTTTTTCATGGCCAGATGAAAGCCGAAGAAGAAAATCAGGCAGGAGATCGTGAAGGCGTAGAACGCCGTATGGGTGATGCCGGACGCAAAGGCTGAGGCTTCAAGCTCCACCGGTGTTTCGAGCGCCATCTTGAAGGACTGGAAAGGCCCGAACTTGAAATTGACCAGGAGGGTAACCCGCTCTTGCGGCGCGATGTCGAAGACAGGCGTGCGCAACCTTGTGACCGAGTGGTCTTCCGGTGCGAAGGGGTCGAAAATCGAATAACTGATCAGGCTTTCGGTAAAGCCGCTTTCGCGGATGACATAGGCATCCAGTTCGCTGACCAGCGGCAGGTCGATCGTCAGCACGAAAGGATCCGGCGCACGGCCATCGTTCAGTGTTGCGTTGACGATCTCGACAGCGGCCCAGGCTTCCGGCGCATAGTTGGTTTCCAGCAGAGAGGCCTTGAGGGTCGGAGAGAATTTGCCGGTGCGGAACCGGTTCAGGATGTCGGCAAGAGATGCTGACGGATCGCTCTCATAGACCAGATGCGGCTTCAGGTCGCCAATCCCCTGGCCGGGCTCGAGGCGCACAGTTTCTGCCCGGGCGATGCCGGTCACGAGAAGGCTGAAAAACAGAAGGGCCCACAGGTGCAGAATTCTGGTCATTTCCCCAAAGGCATGTCAGATAGAAGGACTGCAGCTGCTGGATCGAGAGCCGTGAAAGATCAAAGATATAGTGCCATCATTGCAGACGATCACGCAATCGTTCGCTCGGGTTTGCGCGACGCTCTGGAAAAACCGGGCCTGATCGAACCGGAGGGGATCAACGTGCTGGCGGAAGCCGGCGACGGCCTCAGCGCGATAGCCGAAGTGCGCAAGCAGCGGCCAGACCTCCTGTTGCTGGATGTCTCCATGCCGATGGCAGGCGGCGTGGAAGTGCTGATCGAGGCAAGGCGCTGGTCGAAGGAAACGAGGGTGGTCGTACTGACAGGCATTTCCGCTGTCGGGCTGATATCGGATCTCATCGAGGCCGGGGTTGATGGCCTGTTCTCGAAGGCGTCGGACAATGCCGAGTTCTACCAGAAACTGCCGGGTATCCTGCGCGGACAGCGGCATATTTCGGACGTGTTTCTGAAGATCCTGGAAGAGACGCCCGCGCCACCTGTGCTGACCGACCGGGAACGGCAAACGCTGAACCTGATCCTCGCCGGGCGGTCCAACAAGGAAATTGCCGAAGGACTTGGCATCAGCGTCAAGACCGTCGACAAGCACCGCACCAGCCTGATGCAGAAGCTGAACGTGCATTCGGTGCCGCAGTTGATGGCCAAGGCGCTGAAGGAAGGCATGATTGATCCATCGCGGGAACTTTGACCGGAGAATGCCTGTTCTGGCCGGAATGGGGGATCGGCCCCATGGCCGGTGGCCAGCCGCCATGCGTTACTGCTGCAAGTGACCCGCAAAAGGATTGTGCCATGCGCCCCTATTTCAGACTTTCAGCCACCTCGCTTGCCGCGATACCCGTTGCCGGCATGCTGATCACGGGCTCGGTCCAGGCGCAGGATGACGGTTTTCGCGAGATCCGTGTTGCTCCCGGCACGGCGGTCGCCGCCAATTTCATGGATGTGCTGATGCCGTTTCTGCAAGGCCATCCGGAGAGTGACGAAGGCAATGCAGCGCTCGACCTGAAGGTGCGCAAGGCCGACAGCGGCTACAGTGTCGATATCGTCATGACGGGATATCTTGATGACAGCCTTTCCGGTGAGCATTACAGGGGCACCGTTGTTCACACGGCGACGGGCGAATGGGAGCTTCTGGAGATGAAGGTCAAACCCTTGTGCGCACGTGGTGTGAATGTCGGCGGGATATGCACCGCATCCGCATCACCACCTGCCATGTTCCGGTCTTCCGGTGCCGTTGACGGCCGGTTGATGTGCGTCAGCATTGCGCAGGACGATGTTCTGAATGTACGGCAGGGCCCCGGAACACGGCATGCCGTTACCGGCGCTCTTGCGGCGGGAACCTGTAATGTGGAACTTTCCGAGAGCTGTGAGGGAAGCTGGTGTGAAATCCGTTCGGGCGCGGTGTCCGGATGGGTGAATACCCGTTACCTTGAGCCCGCCAATTGAAAGACATATCGACGAGCCCCATGCCGGTCAGAAATCAGCATCAGCGCAGATCTGCCAAAAGCCTTTTCATCGGAGGCTTGCTGATGTCTTGCGCAACTGCCGCGGTTCTGGCCAGCGGCTTGCCGGAGCCGACATTCCTGGAAAGCGGCAGCAACGACCTGATCCGCTTTCAGAAAGGCGAGGTGCCTGCACCACCGGTTCCGCTGGAGGCCGCCCCGTCAGCCGCTCCGGAACCGGTAGAACCTGCCGAGATGCGTGCGCCCGAGCACCGGCTGATGGACAGCGAGGGGGCTGCTGCCGAGATTGCCCCTCCACCGCCAGCGCAGCCACGGCCACGACCACCGGCGCATGCACCTGCACCCTCCGACGCCCCATCCTGGACCGACCGCATGAGTCCGGAGTTAGATCGGGCCATCGACCGGACTGTCCCCCAGAGGGAACGGGTTGCGCCGGCTGCAGCACCGAAGCAAAATTCGCAAAAACGGGAAGCCACTGGTGCGGACGCTCAAGGCTTGAACTCTGCCATCGAAAAGTCCGCCGCAAGGCGTGCTCAGGAACCGGCTCCACTGGAGGAAGCCGCAGATGCCGATGATGCGATTTCCGCGCGGCTGGTGACGGTCTGCCTGACCAATCCGGACGATGCCAGCGGCGCCAAGGGCTTTGATATCCGGCGAGATGGTCCGCCGCGCTATGTTGCCGATGTCGGCGCGACGGCCTGTGCCCGCTTCGAGCCGACACGCCATACGATCTATCTCTGGAAGACCAACGACCTGGGTGCCCTGTCGCTGATCCTCTCCAGCCGTCTCGATCTGGTCGAGGCAGATGGGACGCAAGTGTCCCTGGACTGGCTGCGGGACCGGTAACCGGCCCGACAGCGCAATCGCGCAGCCACCAGATTTATTCTCGAATTTGTCAGTCGTTCGTTGGGCTCTGGGAATGAGTGGATCCCGGCTCTCGTGTTGCTCGCCCGGGATGACATTCGAGGACCTTCTCCATCGTCATCCCGGCCAAGCGCAGCGCGAGCCGGGATCGGGGAGGAACGGGATCCTTTTTAGGTGCCCATTTCGACGACCCTCGGCTCCCCGATCCCGGATCTTTGCTGCGCTGCGTCCGGGATGACCAAAGGAGGGATGACCAAAGGAGGGATGATCAACGGCGGGATGACCATTGGTGGGGAGGCGGATGGAGCGACGGGCAACCTGGGGAGAGTAACAAGCAGAAACCGGCAGGAGGGGCTGCCGGTTTCCATGCGGGTGGTAGGGGTGTTTAACGCTCGGCGACGTCCGCGAGACGGACGAGGCTCAGGAATTCAGACCGGTAGCCGAAGCGATCAGCGCCCTTGTTCTCACTGGCGAGTTTTTCAATCGCCTTGAAATCCCAATCTCCCAGGTGATCGGTGCCTTTCAGCTTCTGCCCGAAGGCGGCAACTGACGCGGCAAAGAGAGTTTCCGACATCGGTATGCCGCTTGTATCTGCCATGACCGGTGTCTCGATCAGGGTACTTTCCTTGTCTCCGGGCAGCTTGTAGCGCAGCTTCACGAAGGCGAGTTCACCCGAATAGGAAGCGCGAACGGGTTCGATCTTCTCCTTGGGGCCGTAGCGCAGGTCCGAGAACTTTTCCGCCGGCGAGCCGACAGGGGTGATTTCATAAAGGGCCGTGACGTTGTGGCCCGCGCCGATATCTCCCGCATCTACCTTGTCGTTCCTGAAATCCTCAGTTCGGAGCGCCCGGGTCTCGTAGCCGATCAGGCGGTATTCGGCGACAGTTTCCGGGTTGAACTCGACCTGGATCTTGACGTCCTGGGCGATCATGGAGATGGAGCTGACCACCTGGTCCACCAGCACCTTGCGGGCTTCGGACAGCGTGTCGATGTAGGCGGCAACGCCCTGTCCGTTCTGCGCAAGGGTCTGCATCAGTTCATCGTTGTAGTTGCCGCGGCCGAAGCCGAGAACGGAAAGCGCCGTGCCGTTTTTCCGCTGTTCAGTGACATAGCGTTTCAGGTTGTCCGGGTCGGACAGGCCGACGTTGAAGTCGCCGTCGGTGGCCAGGATGATCCTGGTCTGCTCGCCGTCGCCGGTCATTGTTTCGGCCAGGGCGTAGGCTCCTTTCAGACCTTCATGACCTGCCGTTGAGCCTCCGGAGGTCAACGCGTTGATCTTTTCCAGGATCCGGCTCTTTTCGGTAACCTTGGTCGGTTCCAGTAGAACACCGGAGCTGCCGGCGTATGTGACGATCGCCACTTCGTCCTCGTCGCGCAGCGTGGACAGCAGCAGGCGGAAGGATTGCTGCAGCAGCGGCAACTTGTTGGCATCGGCCATGGAGCCGGAGGTGTCGATCAGGAACACCAGGTTCTGCGGGGGAAGGTCATCGAGCGGCACCTTGTAGCCCTGGATGCCGACCTGCATCAGCCTGGTGTGTTCGTTCCACGGGGTGTCGACCACGGAAACATTGGTGGAGAAGGGGTGACCGCCCTTTTCGGGCACGGGGTAACTGTAATCGAAGTAGTTGACCATTTCTTCCACACGCACGGCATCCGGGTTCGGCAATCGCCCGCCGGACAGCGTGCTGCGGACATAGGAATAGGAAGCGGTGTCGACATCGACGGAGAAGGTCGATACCGGGTCCGCGCTCGTGCGTTTCAGCGGATTGACTTCCGCGGATGCAAACCGTTCCCGGTCTGCAGGCTGAACGGCTGGCATTGCCGGTGGTTCGGACTGAGCCACCTTTCTCGGGGCAGAGCCGCCACTGCCGGAGGAAAGCGACATCAAGCCACCGGTGGCTGCCTCCGAGCCAATCATTAGTCTGTCCTGAAAAGCCGGGGCCGGGGCCGGGGCCGGGGCAGGCTGCGGGGCTACGGCCGGACGGGAGATGTCCGCGATGACGGAGTGGCTTTCCTCCTGTTTCCTGCGCTGGGTTGTCGAAACCGAGGCATCATCGTCTCGCTCACCTGCAATGGTCATCCGGCCGGCTTCTTCCGCCGGGCTTGTGAGCTTTTTCCCGAGCTCCTGCCAATCGATGGTTTGCGAGGCGATGCCGGCGAAGGCGATTGTCATCAGCGAAGCGGAGCTGATCAGCAAGGTTCTGGGCATGTGTTTGCCAAACATGAGACAAATCCTTTTCGTCGCCCGGAGGAAAGGTCCGGGTGTCGGGATGATGGGGAAAGGTTGGGTAATGTGCCGGGCAAGAGCCGCGCCCTTGCGGCGCGGCCTTGGTGTGTTTGCCGGGTGTTACCGGAACACGATGCGGTAGCTTGCGCCCTTGCGGCAAACCGAGGTGCTGGAGTCCGCGTACCAGGTTTTGAGGAGGTTCCAGCGGCCGTTGGACTTCAGCTTGCGGAACTGGACCCGGACAAAGGTGCTGGCGTTGTTCACGCCTTCCAGGTTCCGGGTGACCTTGTAGGTGCCACCGTGGGCGATGACGCGGTTGGAAATGTTTTCCGAGCGCCAGCGGTTGGAACCGAGGTCACGGTAATCGAGATCGTAAAGCTGGATCGGCTGGCCGGTGTTGTTCTTCACCGTGATGTTGACCTTCTTGCAGATGTCGAACAGGGCGGCGGCCGGGGTCACGGCTCCGAGGGAGGCAACGCCTGCAATGGCAAGAACGCTGGCGGCTGCTGCGGTTTTGGCAAGGGCTTTCATTGGTCAATTCCTTTCTCTTGAATAATCTCCTTTCGGAGGGGGTATCGATCTTTCGATGAGAGAAAGGTGCCAGAACGGGTGGGGTGTCAGTATGGGGTCGATACCCCAATCGCGCGTCTGGTGAGGTACCTGAAAGCGGACCGGTCATCGCAACCGGCGGGTTGAAGACACGCTTCGATATTTGGTCTATTGCTGCTTCGTCGCCTGTTTTGAAAAACGATTTCGAGATGACGATTTCATTCCCGGACCGGCCGTACCGGTCGACCTGAGGCCCCGGTTTTTTCGGGCGCCCGATCAGCCCTGCCAAAACTATTTAAACGGACTGCCTGGAGAAGGAGTGCCCATGATTTCGAGATGCCTGGTGTTTATCCTGTTCTGTCTTGCCGCAACGGTGGCGAAAGCGGCCGACGTGTTTCCGTCGAACGCGGAAGGTTGCGACTATCATTTGCGGGGTCAGATCGTCTCGGGGGATGCCGAAAAGCTCAAGGTTCTGCCGATCAACTCGCAAGGCATCACGCTGTGCCTCGATAGCCCCGGGGGCAGCTTTGCCGAAGGAAAGCGGCTGTTCGACACGATCTGGGACCAGGATATCGCAACCATGGTGCGTTCGGGCGAACGGTGCGAATCCGCCTGTTCGCTGGCTTTCCTTGGCGGCAGCATGCGGATCGGGACAGCCGTGATCCGCTTTCAGATGCGCTCTCTGCGTCCAGGGGGCAAGCTCGGTTTCCATTCGCCCAGCCTCAACCTGCCGAACGAGAACAGTTACCCTGCCAGCGAAGTCCAGACAGCCTTTGCGATTGCGCTTAAGGCTGCCGAATCCTTTTTCGATATCAAGCTGAGCGAAGAGCACGACGTCGAGGCGATGACGGATTTCCTCTATCAGCGGATCCTCGGCACGCGCCCCGAAAACATGTTCCACATAGAGAGCATCGGCGATGCGGTGCTGGCCAATATCACCGTTACCGGACTGACGCCACCAGCCTCGATTACGGAACGGGAAATCGCAAATATCTGCGACAACGCCTATGCGGCCAATCTGATGGATGGTCGGCCGGGATATACGACCAGTTCACAATACTACGACGAAATCCTGATCGGCGATCCGGATGGCGACCGGAAAGTGGTGCTGACAAGGCAGGGAGAGGACCTGATCGGCAAGGTCTTCAATTATGATACTCCGAGCAAATTCTCTGCGCTTGGCTGTTTGGTCCGGATATCCGACGACTGGAAGCGGTTCTGGGATACCGATTACAGCCCGCTCAGCGTCCGTTTCGAGCAGTATTCCGTTGGTGACGATTTCGGTGACGGGGAGGCCGAGGAATTTTCCGCGCCTTACTGGTATCTGCTGCCGGCTTCCCTGAAGCTTGACCAGCAGGCAGAAAGAAACGTTGCCGGGCAGAATGACAATGCGCCCGCGTCTGCACCTGCTGCGTCAGGCGAGGGCGGTTTCGTTCGCCTGAGCGGCTATGATCTTTATGGCGGAGATCTGCCGGATGGCGTGCTCCGCAACATGAGCGCGGAGGACTGTGTCTCGTCCTGTCGCGCCAGAAGCGGCTGTGATGCCGTGACCCACGACCGGTGGAACCGGATCTGCATTCAAAAGTCCGTCGGTGACAGCAATGGCAGGCTCTATCTTCTTTCCAAGGCCGACACCTATGTGCAGCGGGCTGCCGCCGGGTCTCTCAAACCCAATCTGAGCGTGCCAGTCCAGACGTTCACCAAACAGAACAAGGGCTTTCCCGGACAGCCGGACGAAAGCCTGCAGGCGGGATCGGCCGGCCAGTGCGAGACGCTCTGCACGGAACGCACATGCCTCGGGTTCAACTGGTCTGCCGGGTCGGGAAGATGCGATCTGTTCGCGCGGCCGGGTGTCTATTCCGACGCCGAAGGTATCGTGGCCGGGTTCATGGTTCAGCCGGCCCAATAGGACCGCCCAGTAAGACCGCCCAGCAGGACCGCCCAACAAAACAGACCCGTCCGCGGTTCCGTTGACCGCGGACGGTGTCTGATCAGACTGCCTTCTGTCCGACGAAGCGGCCGGCACCTTCCGGAAAAGGCAGGGCCTTGTGCGCATGGGCGAAGGCCTTGAGCTTTTCGCCGACTTCCGCTCCCGGCAGGGAGCTGGCGCGTGTGTTGAGATCGACATGGAGCAGAAGGGTCTCCATGGTCGCGGCAAGTTTGCCATCAGCGTTTTTCAGGAAGTGAAACAGCTGCATCTTCTTGCCTTCCCCCTGGAGCACCTGGGTCGTGACCGTCAGGCGTTCGCCCGCCAGAAGCTCGTCCAGGTAGCGCAGGTGATTTTCAACGGTGAAGTAGCTCTTGCCGGACGCGATATAGTCGGCATCCGCGCCGATCAGCTCCATGAACCGGTCGGTTGCGGCAGCACCTGCTTCCAGGTAGTGAGCCTCGTTCATGTGGCCGTTGTAGTCGGTCCAGCTCTGCGGGATCTGGCGGTCTCCCGTGATCGGCAGTTCAGCCTCCGCCGGTGCCGCCAAAGCCCGTTCATGGGTGTTGAGAACGCCGCCTGCACCGCTGCCGCTTTTCTTTAGCGCTCGCATCATGCCGACGAGATTGTCGTCGCGCAGGCGTTCCAGCTCGCGAATGGAGCGATGGCCGGACTGGGCATCGGACTGACCGGCGATCAGGTCGACCAGCTCGTCGGTGAACTCCGGCACGTCCATCAGTTTGGTCCAGGGCCAGGAGAGGCATGGACCGAACTGGGCCATGAAGTGCTTCATGCCGGCTTCCCCGCCGGCGATACGATAGGTCTCAAAAAGGCCCATCTGTGCCCAGCGCAGACCGAAGCCCATGCGGATTGCCTCGTCAATTTCTTCGGTCGTGGCAATGCCGTCCTTCACCAGCCAGAGCGCCTCGCGCCAGACAGCTTCCAGGAAGCGGTCGGCAATGTGGGCGTCGATCTCCTTGCGGACATGAAGCGGGAACATGCCGATGCTGCGCAGGACCTCGGCCGCGCGAGCGGTTTCGGCAGCATCACCGACAAGTTCCACCAGCGGCAGCAGATAGACCGGGTTGAACGGGTGGGCGACGACGGCGCGCGCGCCTTCGCTGGTCAGTTCGGACGGCTTGAAGCCGGATGTCGACGAGCCGATGACGGCGGTCTTGGGCGCGAGCTCCGTCAGGCTGCCCAGGACCTTGTGCTTGAGGTCAAGGCGTTCGGGAACGCTTTCCTGCACCCAGTCAGCACCAGCGGCTGCCTCGGCAAGATCTGAATGGAACGACAGTTTGCCTTCGTCCGGCAGGCGCTTGTCATAAAGCGCGGGCAGGCTGCGGCGCGCATTGTCGATGACTTCGCCGATCTTGCGTTCGGCTTCCGGGTCGGGGTCGAAGACGGCAACGTCCCAACCGTTCAAAAGGAAACGGGCGGCCCAGCCGCCACCGATCACGCCGCCGCCGACGATGCATGCTTTTTGGGTCATGGTGCAAGTGTCTCCGTGTGGCCGTCGATGGCCAGGATCTGTCCTGAAATGCGGGCGCCTGCTTCGGACGCCAGAAAGTGAATGGTGTTTGCTACATCCTGGGCAGTGACCCAGGTCTTGAGTGAAACACCCTTGACGTAGCTCTCTCGAATGGCCTCTTCGGTCTCGCCGCGCGCCCTTGCTTCCATCGCGACGACCCGATCCATCCGCTCCCCTTCCACCGCGCCCGGGCAAACTGCGTTGACGCGAATGCCGTGGGGGCCGAGCTCCATTGCGAGCGTCTTGGTGAGGCCGACAATCGCCCATTTGGCGGAGGCGTAGGGCGAGCGGAACGGGTAACCGTAAAGTCCGGCGGTCGACGAGGTGAGCGTGATCAGACCGTGCCCCTGAGCTTTCAGCACTCTGGCCGCCCAGCGGCAGGTCAGGAAGGCTCCGTGGAGATTGGTCGCGACGCAGCGTTGCCATTCCGCGTAGTCCAGCGTCTCGATCGCCCCTGCAGGACCGCCGGTGCCGGCATTGGCGCAAACCACGTCGATGCCTTTCCAGCGGTGTTCTAGGTCGTTCAGGAACGCGGACATTTCCGCTTCGCTGGTGACATCGGCAACAGCAGCGATCGCGTTGCCATTTGCTTCCGAGAATGCGGAAACGGCTACAGGATCCGCATCACAGATCGCGACTTCGTCTCCGTCTGCCAGGAAGCGTTCCGCAATGGCGCGGCCGATCCCGGACGCCCCGGCCGTGACGAGGACCCTGCGGCTCATGTCAGGCGCTCACCGGCGCGCGTTTGGTCAGGCCAAGCTTTTCACGAACGGCCTGCGGGCCGATGATCTTGGCACCCATGCCTTCAACAACGCCGACGGCCTTCTCGACCAGCTGTGCATTGGTGGCAAGAACGCCTTTTTCGAGGAAGATGTTGTCCTCGAGGCCAACACGCACGTTGCCACCGGCCAGGATGGAGGCCGCCACATAGGGCATCTGATCGCGGCCGAGACTGAAGGCCGACCAGGCCCAGTCATCCGGAATGGCGTTGACCATGGCCATGAAGGTGTTGAGGTCGTTCGGCGCGCCCCAGGGCACACCCATGCAGAGCTGCACCAATGCCGGAGAGGCAAGCGTGCCTTCCTTGACGAGCTGCTTGGCAAACCAGAGGTGGCCGGTGTCGAAGGCTTCGATTTCCGGCTTCACGCCAAGTTCGGTCATCATGGCCCCCATGGCGCGCAGCATGCCGGGGGTGTTGGTCATGACATAGTCGGCTTCGGCGAAGTTCATGGTGCCGCAGTCGAGCGTGCAGATTTCAGGCAGGCACTCGCGAATATGGGCCATGCGCTCGGTTGCGCCGACCATGTCGGTTCCCTTTTCAACCAGCGGCAACGGGCTTTCCGTGGACCCGAACACGATGTCGCCGCCCATGCCTGCGGTGAGGTTCAGGACCACATCCACATCGGCGGCGCGGATGAGATCCGTGACTTCCCGGTAGAGGTCAAGCCGGCGGGAGGGGGTGCCGGTTTCCGGATCGCGCACGTGGCAATGCACGACGGCTGCCCCCGCCTTGGCGGCGTCGATGGCGCTGTCGGCGATCTGCTTGGGGCTGCGCGGCACATGTGGAGACTTGTCCTGGGTACCGCCCGACCCGGTGACGGCGCAGGTGATGAAGACTTCGCGGTTCATGGTCAATGGCATTTGGTTCTCCTGGATCAGCGACAGTTCAACCAAAACCGATTGAACTGCCGGAAACTGATTGTTTTTAGCGTGTCAGGTCATCTTGTTGGCGTTCATGCCGAAGCAGGATGATCTAGCGGCCCTTCCAGACCGGGTCTCGTTTTTCGGCAAAGGCGCGGGCGCCTTCCTTCTGGTCTTCAGAGCGATAGAGCTTTTCGACCGTTTCGAACTGGCTTCCAGTGATGCGGTTGAGCGCGTCCTGGAATTTCATGTCTTCTGCCTCGCGCACGATTTCCTTCAGCGCCGCATAGACAAGCGGGGGACCGGAAGCGAGCAGCTCGGCCAGTTTCCAGGCTTCTG
This sequence comes from Labrenzia sp. PO1, assembly GCF_012273635.1. Lineage (NCBI taxonomy): Bacteria > Pseudomonadati > Pseudomonadota > Alphaproteobacteria > Hyphomicrobiales > Stappiaceae > Labrenzia > Labrenzia sp. PO1. The sequence goes on along the minus strand of NZ_JAAXCR010000001.1, from coordinate 749,538 downwards.
CCATCAGGTCCTTTCCAGGATAGATGTGGTTGATCAGGCCCCAGCGAGCGGCTTCCTCTGCTTCGATCCAGCGGCCGGTCAGCAGCATCTCCATGGCGATGTGATAGGGAATGCGCTTCGGCAGCTTGATGCTGGCGGCATCGGCCACGGTGCCTGAGCGAATTTCCGGCAGGGCGAAGGAGGCGTGCTCCGCCGCCAGGATAATATCGGCAGACAGGGCAAGCTCGAGCCCGCCGCCACAGCAAATGCCGTTGACGGCTGCTATGACCGGTTTGTTCAGGCCGCGCAGTTCCTGCAGGCCGCCGAAGCCACCCTTGCCGTAGTCGCCGTCGACGGCATCGCCTCCGGCGGCCGCCTTCAGGTCCCAGCCAGGGCAGAAGAATTTTTCTCCGGCACCGGTCACGATGGCAACGCGCAGGTCTGGATCGTCCCGGAAGTCGGTGAAGACGTCTCCCATGATCCGGCTGGTCATCAGGTCAATGGCATTGGCCTTTGGCCGGTCGAGCGTGACAGCCAGTATGTGGCCGCGTCTTTCGGTCTTGATGGGGTTTTCCATCAGTTCGCTCCCATTCTTACCAGTGCATCGGCGGCGACGGCAAAGTCCGCACCGCAGAGCAACGGGTTGATTTCTACTTCTTCGACCGGTGCCGACAGAACAAAGCTCTGCACTGCCTGCACAGCTTCAACAATCGCTTCCAGATCGCAAGGCGGCTTGCCGCGATATCCGGTCAGGACACGGCCGATCTTCAGATTTTCAAGGGCCTTCTTGATCTCGTCCTCGCCTGCTGGAACGATCAGCGAGGTGCTGTCTTCCAGAAGTTCGGTCAGGATGCCGCCTGCTGCGAGCGTCAGGACGTAGCCGTGAGCCGGATCCCGCACAATGCCGACCAGCAGTTCGCCAAGGCTGGCAGTGATCATCTCTTCCACCAGAAACGACGAGGCCGGCATCCCGCTTGCGGCGGAGTGGACCTCGCATGCCGATTGCAGATTGAGGGCGACTGCTCCGGCTTCGGTCTTGTGGGCAATGCCGGTGCCCTTCAGCACCACCGGGTATCCGATATCTTCGGCAGCCCGTGCTGCCGCTTCCGGACCTTCTGCAAAAGTGCTCGCGGGAACCTTGAGGCCATGCTTTTGCAGCAAGGCTTTTGCCTCGTGCTCGGAAAGAAGGCGGGGATCCGCGACAGCTTGAGGAACCCGGATCGGTTCCGGCGAAAGTGGTCTTGGCAGAAAGGCAGCCGCCTCAATGGCCGTCAGTGCATCGTCCAGCCCGCAGAGAGGCACGAGACCACGCTTCATCAGATCGGCTGCAAAGGTTTCCGGCATGGTTTCGGGGAGCGAACTCAGGATCGCCATCGGTTTGCCGGAAGCTTTCATCGCCGCTTCCACCGGCTCGATCACCTTCAACCAGTCTTCCGGGTCACAGCGATCCATTCTCGGAATATCGAGAATGACGATGCCAAGGGCGATGTCCGCCTGCATCATGGCAGTGTAGCACCGGGTCATGGCCTCGCCATCACCCCAGATGTAGGTGTGGTAGTCGAGTGGATTGGCGAGAGCGACCTTGGGCCCGAGGGCCTCTGACAGCGCGGTTCTTTGCGCGGGACCGAGCGGCGGGAAAGTGATCCGACGGCCGACGGCGGTGTCGGCAATCAGACTGGCTTCACCGCCCGAGCAGGACATGGACACGATGTTGGCGCTCGGCAATGGACCTGCGACGTGGACCAGCTTCAGGGTTTCCAGAAGGGCTGTCAGGCTGCCGACCCGGGCAATGCCCAGCCGGTTGAAAAGAGCGTCGGAACCTGCCGTGCTACCGGCAAGGGCGGCCGTATGGGAGACCGTTGCCGCTTGGGCGGCCTCGGATCTGCCGACCTTGACGGCCACGACCGGCTTGCCGAGTGCGTGCGCCTTGCGTGCGAAAGCCTCAAAGGCGGCAAGATCGTCAAGTCCTTCGATGTGCAGACCGATGGCGGTGACCCGGTCATCGTCCAGGAGGGCGCTGCCAATGGCGGACAGGCCCGTCTGGGCCTGGTTGCCGGCGGTCATCAGATAGGCAATCGGCAGGCCGCGTGTCTGCATGGTCAGGTTCAGCGCGATGTTGGACGATTGCGCGATGATCGCAACGCCGCGGTCGACCGGGGTCAGGCCATGCTGATCCGGCCACAGGGCCGCGCCGTCGAGCGCATTGAGAAAGCCATAGCAGTTGGGACCGAGGATCGGCATCTCGCCTGCCGCCTCGATCAGGGCGGCCTGAAGATCCGCGCCGTCGGCAAGCTCCCGAATTGCTTCGCTGAAACCGGAGGCAAAGCAGATGGCACCACCGGCACCGAGGCGCGAAAGCGAGCGGACAATCTCGACCGTCACGTGCCGGTTGACGCCGATAAAGACCGCGTCGGGGGCCGCGGGAAGATCTTCCACGGTGGCATAGGCCCTGCAGCCGTCGATCTCTTCACGGCTCGGGTGGATCGGCCAGAGATCACCCTCAAAACCGGCCTTGCGGCATTCCCGGAGCACGTTCCGGCACCAGGAACCGCCACCGATAACAGCGACCGTGCGTGGCCGGAGCAAGCGTTCGAGTGAGCGCATGGATCAGGCTCCGAGCGGGCGGAAGATGTCGCGGCTGATGATGTGGCGCTGGATCTCGCTGGTGCCATCCCAGATCCGTTCCACGCGGGCGTCGCGCCAGAAACGTTCAATGGGGAAGTCGTCCATCAGACCCATGCCGCCGAAGATCTGCAGCGTCGTGTCGGTGACGCGCGCCAGCATTTCGGTCGCGTAAACCTTGGCGCTCGCAATCTCGCGGTTGGCGGGCAAACCCTGGTCGAGACGCCAGGCTCCGGCAAGCGTCAGCCAGTCGGCAGCATCGATCTCGGTGATCATGTCGGCGACCTGGAAGCTGACGCCCTGGAACTTGGCGATCGCCTGGCCGAACTGCTTGCGCTCGGCGGCATAGTTCACCGCATAGTCGAAACAGCGGCGGGCCCGGCCAACGCTCATGGTGGCAACCGTCAGACGGGTGGCATAAAGCCATTCGTTCATCACCTCAAAGCCACCGTCGACTTCGCCGAGCACCTGGCTGTCCGGCAGGCGGCAATTGTCGAAGTAGAGAATGCAGTTTTTGTAGCCCCGATGACTGACGGAGCGATAGCCGTCGCGCACCTCGAAGCCGGGTGTACCCCGGTCGACCAGAAAACATGTGATGCGCTTCTTGGGGCCTTTTGGTGTTTCGTCAACGCCGGTCGCCACAAACACGATGAAGAAATCCGCGTGTTCGGCGCCGGAGATGAAATGCTTGGAGCCGGAGACCACCCAGTCTCCTCCGTCGCGTACTGCCTGGCATTTCATGCCGCGCACATCCGAGCCGGCATCGGGTTCGGTCATGGCCAGCGCGTCCATCTTCTCACCGCGCACGGCCGGCAGCAGATAGCGCTCGATCTGCTCGCCCTTGCAGGCCATCAGGATATTCTGGGGACGGCCGAAAAAGTGGTTCAGCGCCATCGATCCGCGCCCCAGTTCCCGTTCCACCAGGGTGAAATCAAGATGGCTCAGGCCGGCACCGCCCACTTCTTCCGGGAAGTTGCAGGCGTAGAAGCCGAGATCGATACATTTGCGCTTGATCTCCTCGCCGAGTTCGGCGGGCACCTGGCCCGTCTTCTCGACAAGTTCCTCATGCGGGTAAATCTCGTTTTCAACGAAGGACCGGACCGTGGAGACGATCATCTCCTGTTCTTCGCTCAGCCCAAAATGCATCGGAATCTCCTCTTGCCTCAGGCCGATGAGAGTGAGACAAACGGGCTTGCTCCATTGTGCAATTTTGGTTTGAAATCATGCCGATTTCACAAAAATCGAATTCGGTTCGAAAAATCTGCGTACTGTTGTTCGAAAGCTTTTCGAACCACTGCCTGGCGAATGCGATCGAGCCGTTCCGGGCAGCAAACACGATTGCCCGAAAGCAGCTTTATTCCTGGCAGCACGTGAGCCTTGCCGGAGGGACCGTCACGTCGTCCAGCGGTCTGCCGGTGGCGACGTCTGCCTGGCCGGAGGCAAAGCCTGGTGGCGATTATCTCTTCATCATGCCGAGCTACGGTTTCGAGGCTTTTGCAGGTCAGTCAACCGTGCGCGCCTTGAAGGCCGCAAGGCAACGGTTCGGCACGTTGGTCGGCATGGATACCGGCGCATGGCTGTTGGCGGCCGCCGGATTGCTGGAGGGACGCAAGGCAACGATCCACTGGGATGAACTGACGGGATTTGCCGAAAGATTTCCGGATGTCGATGCAGTGGAGGACCGTTTTGTGCTTGATGGCAACATCTGCACCTGCGGCGGGGCGTCGACAACGTTCGAACTGGCGCTGGAACTGATCAAGCGGCATCACAGCCCGATGTTCGCGCTCGAGGTGGCAGCCCTGTTCATGTATGGCGACAAGCTGGACATGCACGATCCGCACAAGCGCCTGTCGGCGGATGCCCTGGTGCGCAGCGCGACTGCGCTGATGCGGCGAACCATCGAGGCACCGATGCCGATTGAAGATCTTGCCCGGCAGCTGAAGGTGGACCAGCGTACCCTGGAACACCGGTTCCAGCGGGAAATGTCGATGACGCCACTGGGGGTCTACAAGGCGATCCGCCTGCGCGAGGCGCGCCGGCTTGTGGAATTGACCATGCTGGGGATTGCCGAAATTGCAGAGCGTTGCGGCTATCGCAACGCGAGTGCAATGACCCGGGCCTACCGGCAGGAATTCGGCCAGTCGCCGCGCGAGCACCGGCGAAGCAGATAGTCCCGGCTGATAAACGAGAAAGGCCGCGCTAGACGCGCGGCCCTTTCTTGGAAGGTTTGAAAAGACCTTACTTGTGCGGGAAACCGGCTTTTGCAGTACCGTTCCAGTCGCCCTGGAAAGGCAGGATATGCAGCGGCTTCTTCGCCCTGGCGCCCTGTGCCCTTGCACCGGCGACCTGCTGCTGGGCAACTGTCAGCCGCTCTTCGCCATTGTAACTGCCGACAACCGGCAGGATCAGCAGATTGCCACTGCGCGCTTCAGCCAGAGCCTTTGCATTGACGGTCTGTTGAATACGGACGGAAACAGGCTTGTCGCCGTTGAGATCGCCGCGGGTGTCGTCCGGGTCGATGGCGAAGGCGTTGCCGGCCAGCGCGCCGGATACAAAGGCTGCGGTCAGCAGGGTCGACAGAATTTTCTTGGAAGTACGCATGATCTTGCTCCATGTGTCTGTTTAAACTCATGAATGACTGCAGAGCGCTGTTTGCCCCGCAGGCTGTTCATGCCGGGAACAACGACACGAATGCTGATCGGTTGCGGCGGTGGCGGTAATAAACTCAACACAAAAACATGAGGCCCTGTGAGAGGGTTCAGGCCTTGCGAGGTGCGTGTTTTCACTCCACGCACGCGTTCATCATGATCATTCGGCAAGCGGTGCCCGGCTCACCGACCCGTGAAAGGCGTGGGAGCTGGAGAGGCCGTTTTGCATCTGTTTTTCAAACCGCGATGACAAGGTCTTGAGCGCGCTTCTGCCAACACCGTCACGTCTTACATCTCGTCCAGAAACAGCAGAACAGGAATGTCACGATGGCCTGCACCAAGGACGACTTCACCAGAGACCTTCAGAGCGAAATCCCGCATCTGCGCAGATACGCCCGCTCTCTTACGCGAAACCCTGAAGCCGGCGATGATCTGATGCAGACCTCGCTGGAAAAGGCGCTGCGGCATCACGCCAGCTTCCACTGCGGTACGCAGCTGCGCCGCTGGCTGTTCACGATTGCCCGCAATGCCTATCGCGACGAAAGAAAATGGCTTGCCCGGCGGGGTGACCACCTGCCCATCGAGGACTGGCTTCAGGAAACCCAGGCAGCGCCCGCTCAGGAAAAGCATCTGGAGCTGGAAGACGTTGCCAGGGGCATCGCCGGACTTCGGCCGGAAGACAGGGATGCTCTCGAATTGCGGGTGTTTTCGGGCCTGTCCACCGGGCAAATTGCCAAGCAGACGGGTGTGGCCGTCGGGACAGTGAAAAGCCGGCTCTCCAGGGCGCGGCACCTGCTTGCTGCCGTCTGACCACCGGCAGGCGCTTCGCCTTGTCTTTCGGCGTCAGGCCGCGACCCTGGCGGTGACACCGGCAAGCCGGGCGGTCAGACGTTCGGTTCGATAGTCCGACCAGTTTTCCGCGATTTCCTCATCGTCTTCCCCGATCTCGGGGAAGGCGGCGGACAGGACCGCGCTGGTGATGTCGTTGCACCAGCCTTCTGCGGGATTGAATTCCAGAACCGCCTGAACCTTCTCGAGTTGCCCGGCCTGAAGATCCTCGATGATCCTGTGCAGGCTCATGTCTGCCAGATCGGTTTCCGGCGTATAGAAGCAGTTTCCGAGTTCGCAAATCACTGAATAGAACGACATGTCGAGGTTCAAAGCCAAAAAAGCCTCCATCTGAAATACGTTGAAAACGTATACGCAAATTGCGTACATGTCAAATCTTCGTTAATCGGCTATATGACAAAAGCGTATGACCGCCATGAAGTGTTGGCGTCGCGTCAAGACGTGATCGGTCGCGGTAGACCGGTTGCGCGAAATGCGCGAGGGGGGGCGGGCCGAATTTCGGCCTGAGAAGAAGTGGAGACGGGGTCAGCGGCGCTAGACGACCTGCCGGATGACGCTCAATACCTTGGCTATGATGCGGACTTCCGTTGCTTCTTCATCGTGCTCGTTGAAGATGACCGGCTCCTGAAAGCGCGGATCATTGGATTCCGGTTGCAGTTCTATCTGGCCGTTCCGGCGAATGATCCGCTTGGCGGTGCGTTCGATGGTATGGCCACCATCTCTGGTCCGCTCCACGACGGCAAGGTCTCCCGACTTGATCTCGATGCCGGCTTCCAGATAGTCGACGCACAGGATCAAATCGCCGCTCCAGGCGATCCGGTTGAGGCTTTCGCCATTGATTTGCAACAGATATTGGCTTTCGCTCGGAAAGCGAAGGTCTCCCGCGAAACTGGTTTTCTTGGTGGCGTCCGTCTCGAACAGTCCGGACTCCATCCAGAGGCCGGCAGCCACCTGGCCCTTGATCTCCAGAGGTGTGGCGGCTCTTGAGGGTGCGCTGGAGGCATCCAGATCGGTGATGGAATCGGGGGCGAGCGCAAGAATGTCCTCCCGGGTGATCGGTTGCTCGCCCTTGCCCAGGAGGACAGGGAGAAGCTTCGCCACGAAATCCGACGGCAGTGCAGGTTTCAGGTAGTCGGCGCTGAAGTAGCGCTGGATGGAAGAGGCATTCTGATAGCCCATGGCCCGTGCGATGGCGCGGATCGACAGGCCACTGCGGTCCTTCAGGTCCACAAGCTGGCGGGAGACTGCAGATTGTTCGTCCATATCCATAATTCGGTCACCAGGTCACGTAAGATGCATACGTGTTAGCAGTAAAAACGTACGGAGTCCAGTTGACATACGTACGCAATAAGCGTACGAAATTTGAGTCATCAAGTGAATGCGTGGGAGTGACGATGGAAGCTCAGACAATCCTTCGACAAATGGCAGAGGAGACCGGCCGATGAGGGACCTGAAGGACGAAATTGAAGAAGCGCAGGCAAAGGTCGCGCATCTGAGGATCAGGGCGGAACGACCGAGTGCCCGGCTGGAAGACGAGTTCGCGTTGGAAAAAGCGCGCAACAGGTTGCTGACTCTGGAGTTGCGGAACCTGAAGCAGGGCAGGGACGTGCGCGGCAGTTCCAGCCCGAAGGGCAATCCGGGTGTTGTCGGGAGCAGGCAGCACATGAGGCAAGCGCCCTTCGCAAAAAGAACAAATAGTGAACATTTGCCGCGTACGGCCAGGGAAAAGGCAGAAGCGGCTTTTGCAGCGGTGCAAGGTATCGCGGCGGAAAAGAAAGGTCGGGTCTGATGGCTTCGGGAGGACTGGTCGACAGGATCGCTGCCGAGTATGGCGTTCATTTCATCAGCCACACCAGACGGGTGCAAGGGCGGCACCAGTCGAAGGCCCGCAGAACTTGCCAGACCCTGCTGACGAAACACGGGGCGGAACATCTGCGCCTCGTCTTCGGTCTGATCAACACCGCGGAGAACCGGGGGAACTGGTCAGCGCCATGCTTTACTGCCGTTTCCTGGCTTGTCTTGAACAAGCCGGACTGGGTGGAGCGGCGAGGTTTTCTGGACCAGTTCGACAGGATTGATCTGGAGGCGTTGCTTGGCAGTGCAAGGCATATAAACCCATCCGCTCCGACCCTTACGCTCGCCGTTCTGCTCTCCTACGAACTTGACAAACTCCTGGAAACGGGCCGGGAGGGGATCGCTGCATGAGTACTATTGTCAGTTGGTGTCGGTTGATTACACTGCGGCCGTCAATCATCGGCTGTATTGAGTCGCTCAGGGATTGCACGCTTGGCTTGCCGCGCTCGGGGGAGGCGGCGCCGGACGGATCTTTCACCGGTATTTTGAGAGAGGGGGTTTTGAACATGAACGGTTACCTGACGAAGGCGCAGATTTTTGCCTTCGAACGCGGAGCGACCGCGTGCCGGGAAGGCAAGTCCCGTGAGGACAATCCTTATCCGCCCAAGGCCGATTACTTCGGTTTGTGGGAAGAGGGCTACCAGAAAGAGCGTGAGGGCCAGGGCAAATAACCGCCTCAGGTCTGCATCTTTGATGCCGCGGGGCCGTTTGAGTGGCCGCGCGGTTCTGTGCCCACTACAGTTTCAAGAGAGACGATATGGAAACAAGCGTACCTGACCAGATCCTGGCCCGGTTGACGGAGGCTGTCGAAGTGATTGCGGTGACCGGCAAGGGTGACGGACCTCGAGCGGTCCTGGCCAGCTGGCCCGAATGCCAGGGCAAGATCGCCCGGCGTCGGCGCACCTACCCGCCCCGGGCGATCAGCCGGGCTGAAGAGGCGATCACCTGGTTCTCCCTGATCGAGGACCCGGATGCGCGCCGCGCCCTGCAGTTCGAAGTGATGTGCAAGGCGGGCGGCGGCAAGTTTTCCCGGATCTGCGAAAAATACGGCTGGAAACGCTCGACGGTTACCAGCCGCAACAAGGCCGTTCTGCGCCGGCTGGCGAAAAGGCTTGGTGAGGAAAGCCCCGTCGATCACTGAACGGTACGACGTCAAACCGGAGGCGGGCTGGTGCCTTGCTGATCCGGGAATTGGCTTTTGAAAGAAGATGTCATTCCTCCTGCGTTGCGCCAATGCAGGAGGAATGCACGGCTTGAATGACGGGCTTCGCCCTTGTTCTCAAAAGGTATGCAACAGGTTTTGCAATCGCCCCTTTACGGTTGTTGGAAGTTTGAACTACAACTTTTTAATTGCTCGTCCCCGCGTCGACGCCGGGACATTTGGACAGATGGTTTGGAGAAATTGATGACCGACTTGAAAACACTGACCCTTCACGACTTTGAAAAGCTGCTGGATCAGGTGTTCGAGGTCAGGTCGGTTCCGGCTGATATCCAATTGTCCCTCGTGGAGGTCAAATTGATGGGCTCCGGCGAGCGGCAGGGAGGGGCTTTTTCCACGTTGTGGCAAGGTCCGCAGGAGCCATTGTTGGAGCAATCCATCTACAGGCTCTATCGGCCGGATTTCGGCGAGCAGGACGTGTTTCTGGTTCCGGTCGCGCAGAAGGAAGCCGGCATTCAGTATGAAGCCGTGTTCACCTGATCGCATACTGTCTGACAGGCTGGTGGCCGCCGCAGTCTGGTGGCCGGGCTCGGAACTTCAGGTTTGGCAGGGGTGTTCCATGAGGTCATACACGCCCTTGTCTTCCTGCTTTTCGAAGCCGAGGCGGTGATAGAGCCGCATGGCAGGATTTTCCTTTTCGACATGAATGGAAAGCGCTTTTCCAGCGTCTCGCGCCTCATCCATCAGGTCCTGTAAAATGGCGCTGCCAAGGCCTTGTCCCTGTACTTCGGGTATCAAGGCGATGTCGATAATCCGGTGTTCGCGGGTCCAGCGTTCCAGGTAAAGTCTGCCAACAGGTCTGGCGTCTCGTTCTATCACCAGCCAGAGGGCATCAGGATAATGCTCCTGATAATGTCTGTGCTGGGCCTCGAATTGCATTGCGATAAATGCCTGCTTTTCGGCTTCCGTCCATGGAGTGCGCGCAAGCTCGGCCTCGCGCGTCGAACGGTATAGGCTTGCCAGAAACGGAAGATCGCCCGAATGCAAGGCCCGGTAGGTGATGCCCCGGGCCGCCGCGCGTGCGCGCGGGGCCAGGGACTTGTCTGTCTGCGGCATCGGCAGATCGATCGCAAGCGCGGTCGTCATTGGGTGTTCGGCGTGACGTCCCGGGTCAGTGCGCTTACGGAAAGCGGTCCGCCCAGGGAAGTCCAGGTTGCCGACCAGTGATCAAGCGATATCTGAGGCAGGTAGGAAGCCATGCTTGACGCCGGATCGAGGGCGAAAAGGCTCAGGAGCGTATTGGCGTTCGGCTGAAGTTTGAGCGTGCTGCCGCCATCCGCATGGGCAATGACCCGTGGAGCCGTCCAGGAGGTTTCCACGGAACTGGTCTGGTAGCTTGCGTAGACCGGACTGTCGGATCCGGAGACAGTCAGCGCAACCAGATAAATTCCTCCGTTGGAGGAGTTGGAAGCGGCCATGCTGCCGACAGGCGCATCAAACGTTGCAAACAGTGCCCAGTCGGAGAAGTCGAGTGAACTGACTTCGTCCTGAGCTTTCATGTAAATCTTGTTTCCGATGCGGGCAAAGATGTGAACGAGCGCATTGCCGTCGATGCAAAGGACAAGCTGTTCGAAGCCGGTCAGGCCGCCACTGATATCTTGCCAACCTTCCCAGCCCTCCGGCAGAAGCGGCCTGTCGGTGGACTGGAAGTTCAGATAAGGCACGCTGTCCGAATTGATGCCGGTGAGAATGATGCGGCCATCGGCATTCTGGGTTGCGGCGAGGCTCCGCAGTGCCCCTGCCATTTGTTGCCAGTCCGCCCAGGGCTGGCTCGGTGGAATTTCGACCGGCACTGTAACTTCAATTGGTGTCGTCGTGCCCGGCGGGACCACCGTGATGGTTTCCATCTGTACGGTGTTGTTGTTCTGGAAGCGCCACCAGATGGCGTTGTCCGGCGCCGAACTTGTGACGAAAACGTTCTGCCGACCGGTGACGCCGTTGATCAGCAGCGTATCATTGAAACCTGGAACGCCGGCCGGTTTGCCGAGATCAAGCGGGTCAGCAAAACGCTGTGGTGCGTTTTCGTCCCGGTTTTCCCGGATATAGGCCAGGTTTCCGGGCCCGCTGTCTTGTGCAAGCAGGGCAACGTAGCCTTCCTGGGTCACGGATGCGTTGAGCCGTTCCGTGGCAAAGCTTGCATTGGTAAGTTGGGTAAAGGAGGCACTGAAAGCGCCGTTCTCGGACGTCTGATCCTTGTATTCAAGTGCTCCGTCCGGTGTGACTGCGGCAAAGAAAATCCGGAAATAGACCGGATCGGCCGTCACGTTCCCTTCAAATTCCTCGGGAACTGCTTCTTCGACTGACATGATGCGTTTCCTCTTGCTGATCTGAAGCCGGCGGCCTGGCCTGTCCGGCAACGTCCTGCATTGGTTAGCCGCGGGAGGGGTAAAGCCCCTGGAGCGCAATAATGAAGTTCAGCGTCAGATACGGCTGAACATTGTCGTGTGACTGGCTGCCGCCGGTGGCCGACAGTGTTTCCATGGCCATGTCGACCTGGTTCGTCTGAGTGTCCGTGTGGTAAAGCGAATCCAGGCCGGAGCTGGAAAAGGACGTCGATGACGAGGGGCCGGGAACGCCGCCGCTGCCACTGGTTGCTCGTGCCGTATGTGAATGTGAGGGGATCTGCGCTTCCGTCAGGGTGACGGTCGTAACACCAACCTTTTCCCCCAGTCTGCGGGACGTGAGGCCAGGGCCTCTGCCTGGATGCATCGGGGCACGGCCCTGCAGATCCGGCAGACCCATGGTGCTGCGTCCATCGCCGCCGTAGGTCGTTCCAATAAGCGAGAACAGCGCCGTGTTCTGGGAGATGGGAAGGAGCTGGCCGTCACAAAAGGCCCAGCTTCGAGGGGCGAAATTGCCTGCGAAAATTCGGATTTCAGCGATAAAGGGTTCCGACATGGTTCGCCTCCTAATGCCTGCTGGGGTAAACGCCGTAGAGCGCGATGATGAAATGCACGCATATTGTCGGCATCAGGTTGGTGTGCGACCGGGAGCCGCCAGAGTTTGAAATCATGTCTTGCGCCATGGAAATGTCCTGACTGGCATCGGCGTAGAAACTCACGCCTGCACCGGCTGCCGGAACATGCATCGCCGGCGACGTCTGGTCGGCCAGGCCGGTGTTGGCATTGAAGCCGTGCGAGTGACTGGCAAGCTGGTTGACCGTGAGCGTTTCGTTTTCCGACCCGCTTTTGGAGCCGAGCCGCCGCGGACTGAGGCCGGGGCCGGTGCCCGCGTGCAGCGGAATTCGTCCGCGCATGTCCGGCAGACCGAATGTGGTTCGGCCATCTCCGCCGTAGATGGTTCCAAGGAGTGAAAACAGGGCATCGTTTTGGGAAACTGCCAGCAGCTGACCGTCGCAGTAGGCCCAGCCGCGCGGTGCGAAATTACCCGCAAACATGCGGATTTCACCGACGAAAGGTTCAGACATTCTATGTCCTTTCGGAGATTAGTTGCGGGACGGAAACAGGCCTTGAAGGGCGATGCAGAAATTGAGCGTCAGGTAGGGCTGCATGTTGTTGTGCGCCTGCCCGCCACCTGCGTTGGTCACGGTCCCTGATCTCATCTGCGTCATCGTGCCGACTTCGTAAGGCCGATAGGCCTTGTCCGGTGCGATTTCGGATCCAAACAGGGCCATGTTGGGCGTTCTGCTGTTTCCTGCGGTGGAGACCGCTTTCACCGGGTGGGAATGTTCCGGGATTTCAGCTGCCGTAAGTGTGACGGTTTCCGCTCCCCCCTTCTGGCCGAGTTGATATCCGGCGCCCTCGTGGATCGGCGTCCGGCTGCGCAGGTCGGGCAGGGCGAATGTCGTCCGCCCATCTCCGCCATAGGTCGTGCCCAGCAGCGAATAGAGCGACTGGTTCTGATTGATCGGCAAAATCTGTCCGTCGGTAAAAGCCCAGCCGCGTGGCGCGAAATTGAAGCCGACAATCCGTATTTCGGCGAGAAATGGTTCTGACATGTTTCCTCCCGTTGCTTCCGAAGGAAGTTTCGGTCTTGCAGATGTTGTCTGGATTTCCTGCTCTTGCGAATCACAGGTTGCATGAAAGAGAAATAGGACTCAAATTACATTGCAACCTTCACACACATGTATTTCAAAATGCAATTATAAAATTTTGAAATCAGTTCCTGAATTGTTGAGTGTTCGTTACTGGAGATAGTGTTAAAGATCGCCAAATTCTGCAATTTTTAAGGGAATTATTCGCCTTAAAGAGGATGAAAGCCAATTCTGACCAAATCTTTCAACCATAGTTAGAATTTGTCAGAATTGAATCCTTTTTCCTGACGCAGATGTGGTCAGTCAAAAATGTGATCGGATTTGCGCTTGAATTCTATTTAAGTTTGAGCGTAGTAGAATTTAAACCAAAGATTGTTTTGATAAAAATCACGTTATAGTTGTGTTTGACAGCTAGCAAAAACCGGGCCTTCGAGCCTTGGCTCTTTCTTTTTGGGGTGCAGCGACCGTGGTTCGCTCTGTGGTGATTTGATGATTTGTGACGTATGGGGAACCAGGCTCAGCAAAGCCGCGCGCGCAGGCGTCTTGTTGCGCTTTGTACAGCTGGCGTTTCTGATGCTTTTTCTGGGAGCCGTACCTGACGACGCGAAGGCGGCCTACACAGACTGTCCAAGCAATTCTGTCCCGCTCGATCCTCTCGTGTTGAACCTCACGCTGGATGAATGCACGCGGGAAAGTGGCATCGGACCTACGACGGCGGACGACGACTGGATATTGATCCAGGATCAGGGTTCTGGAAGCAGTCTCACCAATTTCGATATCAACAATGGTCCAAACGACCCGGGGAATGTACTCTCGTATTCCGTTACCAATGGAACGGATACCATCAACGTAACGTCGCCTGGTATTCAGACGATCGATTGTACCACGACATGCACAATCACCGGATCCTACGGTGCTACAGGCATTAATTTCACCTATCTTGATGCCGGTTCCAGCGGTGAAGTTACTCCACCGACGACGCCTCCAACATTCACCCAGGCATTCGCCCCCAGTGCGATCGTGGCAAACGGCACCTCGACCGTCACATTCACGATCAACAACTCTGCGAACGGTGTGGACGCGACATCTCTCGATTTCACCGACAACTTGCCTTCGGGAGTGACCGTTGCCTCTCCGTCGAACGCTGCCACGACGTGTACCGGTGGCACACTCACGGCGACCATCGGATCGGGTGTAATCAGTTACACTGGCGGAACCGCTGCGGCGGGTGCGACTTGTACAGTCAGTGCCGATGTGACGTCTGCAAGTGACGGAAGTTACGTCAACACCACAGGTGATCTCACATCATCGCTGGGAAATTCCGGGACGTCATCTGCCACGCTGACGGTTGCCTCTCCTGAAATCAACGTTCAGGGCAACGGGGTAAGCATTGCCAGTGGGGATACGACCCCTTCGGCGGCAGATGATACCGAATTCGGCAGCGTCTCTGTTTCGAGCGGTACAAATCCAAATACCTTCACAATCCAGAACACGGGTAATGGAACGCTCTCACTGACCAGTGTGACGTCCTCTGACAATGCACAATTCGCTGTGTCGGGGACAACGGCCGGTTCGATACCGTCTTTGGGATCTGTAACCTTCACGGTCACCTTCGATCCGTCCGCGACGGGCTTGCAAACGTCAACGATTACGATCGTTTCGAGCGACGCGGACGAGAGTCCCTATACATTTAGGGTTCAAGGAACAGGCATTGCACCCGAGATCGACGTCCAGGGAAACGGTGTCAGTATTGCCAACGGGGATACGTCTCCGAGTGCGGCGGATGATACCGACTTCGGGAGTGTTGCGGTTTCGAGCGGATCTGTGGCGAATACGTTCACCATCGAGAACACAGGAACCGACACGCTGACGCTTACAAGTGTAACGTCGTCGGACAACACGCAGTTCGCCATTTCCGGTACGACAAGCGGTTCGATCGCATCTTTGGGGTCTTCGACCTTTACCGTCACTTTTGATCCCAACGCCGGTGGGAACCAGACTGCGACGATCACCATCGTTTCCGATGACATCGATGAAGGGACGTACACGTTCACGGTACAGGGGACTGGTATCGCACCGGAGATCAACGTCCAGGGAAACGGGACAAGTATCGTCAGTGGCGATACGACGCCGTCCGCAGCGGATGATACCGACTTCGGCAACGTTTCGGTTGCGAGCGGATCCAACGCAAATACGTTCACGATCCAGAACACCGGAACAGATGCGCTGACGCTGACGAGCGTGACATCTTCCGACAACACGCAATTCGCATTATCCGGGACGACCAGCGGCTCGATCGCCGCCTTGGGGTCTGCAACGTTCACGGTCACTTTTGATCCCAATGCGCTGGGAACGCAGACGTCGACAATCACGATTGAATCTAACGATCCCGACGAAGGAACATACACGTTTACTGTTCAAGGCACGGGTGTGGCACCGGAGATCAACGTCCAGGGGAACGGCACGAGTATCGCCAGTGGTGATACGACGCCGTCGGCTGCGGACGACACCGACTTCGGTAGCGTTTCAGTGTCCAGCGGAACCAATGCGAATGTCTTCACGATCCAGAACACGGGTACGGACACGCTGACGCTGACGAGCGTGACATCATCGGACAATACGCAATTTGCGGTGTCCGGCACGACGAACGGTTCGATCGCCGCCCTGGGGTCGGTGACGTTCACGGTCACTTTTGATCCAAATGCGCTGGGAACCCAAACGTCGACGATCACGATTGCCTCCAACGATGCCGACGAGGGAACCTACACATTCAGGGTACAGGGCACGGGAACGTCCACGCCGAGTTTCACGCAGTCCTTTGCTCCAGCGACCATTCTGTCAGGTGGAACCTCGACGGTTTCCTTCGTCATCAACAACTCCGCCAACGCGGTCGCGGCGACCTCGCTGGATTTCACCGACAATCTCCCCGCAGGATTGACAGTTGCCTCGCCTGCAAACGCCTCAACCACCTGTACCGGGGGAACGATAACGGCGACGACAGGTTCTGGTGTGATTTCCTACACCGGAGGCACCGTTGCGGCCGGGGGCAGCTGTTCCTTGAGTGCGGACGTTACCGGCTCCACAGATGGTTCCTTCGCGAACACAACTGGAGACCTGACCTCCAGCCTTGGAAACTCCGGAACGTCTTCAAGCACTCTGACGGTTGCTACTCCCGAAATCGACGTGCAGCGTCCTGCAGGAAACTCCATTGCGGATAACGGAACGGATGCTCAGGGAACAGTAAACGTGGGAGACCAGCAAACACTGGTCTACACGATCGAAAACACGGGTACCGCGACGCTCACCCTGACCGGAACGCCAACCAGTGCCTCGGCAGGCAATGTTTCGGTCGATTCAATCTCCGCGCCGGCGCTCACAACACTCGCGGGTGGTGCATCGACCACCTTCACTGTTCTCTACACGCCTACTGCAATTGGCAATTTTTCGTTCGAACTCGATATTCTCAGCGATGACGCCGACGAACCCACGTATGACATTCTGGTGAGCGGTACTGCGATTGGCAGTCCGGAAATCGAGGTTTCATCGTCGACAGGCAATGCCGTATCGGACGGGGGGACAGACACCGTTCCCGGAATTGTCATGCCGGGAACAACGTCGACCATCACTTACACGATCACGAACACCGGGTCGGCCGTCCTCAACCTCACAACTCCAACGGTTGGTGCGAATGTTACCGGCACAAGCAACGTCACGGTCAACAGCTTCACATTGAGTTCCAACACCGTAAGCAGCGGTGGCGGAACGGCGACGCTGGCTGTGGCCTATACGCCAACAGCGCCTGGAGCGTTTGGGTTCGACTTCAACTTCGCCAATGACGATGCGGACGAAAACCCCTTCAACGTATCGGTGAACGGGACGGCAAGCGGGGCGGCGGCGGCGCTGTCGGTCGTGTCGGGATCCGGGCAAAGTTCCGAAGTCGGAACCCGGTTCGAGGCAGTTCTCGTCGCGAGAGCGACAGACGTCAACAACAACGCTGCTGCAGGTGTCAGCGTAACATTCACTGCACCGGCCGGTGGCGCGTCACTGACATTTGCGAGCACGGGAACCAACACGGAAACGGTGACCACGGCTGCGGACGGAACCGCGACCAGTTCCGTCATGACCGCAAACGCGGTTGCCTCGTCCTATAACGGCGGTGGTGCTCTCACGCCATATTCGGTGACGGCGAGTGCCACGGGGCTGAGCAGCGTCAGCTTCTCTCTCACCAATGACCGGGATGCATCGGCCGATATCCAGAAAACGAAGGAAGTGATTGCCTCCTTCGTGACAAGCCGGGCCAATGCGATCGTGTCCGGACAGCCTGATATCGTCTCGCGCCTGACCAGCGGCCCCTTTGGGCGGCAGCGTGGCCGCAACGGGTTCAATTTCGACGTTACGCCTACCTCGCAGTCCGGAAACTTCCAGTTCTCCCTGCGCGCCTTTGCCAATTCTCTTCAACAAGGTGGTGGCACTGGAAACAATGCGGCAATGGCAGGAGCCGGGAGCGGCGTTCGCGCGGCGAATGCCGAGCCGGAACGGTACGCGGTCTTCGACAATTTCACCTCCTCCGGCACGATGAGTTACACGGCCGTCGGTCCGCAGGTGATGCAGGATGATACCCTCGCGATCCTGAGCGGCACCAACGGAGATGCGCCTTCAGGCGGCGAGGGCAGTGCCGAGTGGCAGTCGGGATGGGACTTCTGGGCCCAGGGAACGTATGCAATTACCGACAACAACAGCAGCAACAGCAAGACCGGGCTGTTTTTTGCCGGGGTCGACTATCGCTACAAGGACCGGGCCGTCCTGGGCTTGTTGGGGCAGCTCGACCTGACCGAGGAAAGAAACGGTGCCGCCGATACTTCCGCCGACGGCGTCGGCTGGATGGCTGGCCCTTATGCTGTTCTCCGGGTTCATCAGAATTTCTATCTGGATGGTCTGGCGACGTATGGCCAGTCCTACAACACCGTGAACGCGCTTGGGCTTTTCGAAGATGATTTCAGAACGCAGCGGTTTCTGTTGCAGGGCGGTTTGACAGGCGACTTCAAGCTCAGTGAAACGACCAGGGTCAGCCCATTTGCCCGCATCACCTACTACTACGAAGAACAGGAAAGCTACACGGACACACTGGGGCGGCTGATCCCGTCGCAGGATTTCGATCTGGGGCGGCTCGAGTTCGGACCAAAGGTCTCCTGGGACCTGCAGTTGAACGAGCTGCTGTTCTCGCCGTTCCTGTCGCTCTCCGGGATCTACGACTTCAACAAGTTGCAGGACGATACCCCGACGGATGCGACGCTTGCCTCTTCCGATGAAGATCTGCGGGCACGTGTGGAAGCCGGCGCGGGCCTGCTGGTGCCTGGCCGTAACATCCAGATTTCCGGGGAGGGCTTTTACGACGGGATCGGGACGTCCGACTTCCGCTCGTATGGTGCGACGCTTAACGTCACCATTCCGTTCTGATGTGAACAGACCAGCCTCCGGCAGTTGCCGGAGGCTGGTTGTTCTGGCTGAAGGTTCAGGCTGCCTGGCCGGAAACGCCGGTGATCATGGAGACGATTTCGTTCTTGTCTGTCTCGCCGGTCTTGCGAACGCCGATCTGCTGACCACGGCGCAGGACGCAGATGCGGTCGGAGAGGCGGAAGACCTGATCCAGGCTGTGGCTGATGATCAGGATGGCGAGGTTCTTTTCCTTCAGCGATGCGACCAGCTGTTCGACCTTGGCCGTTTCCGCAACGCCCAGGGCGGCCGTCGGTTCGTCCAGCAGAACCAGCTTGCTGGCCCAGTGGGTGGCCCGCGCAATGGCTATGCCCTGCCTCTGGCCGCCACTGAGGTCTCGAATGACAGAGCCGGCGGAGGGGATGCGGACATCGAGTTCGTCGACCAGCTCCTGGCATTCCCGGCGCATGCGCTTCTTGTCGAGCAGCCCGAACGGCGGCTTGGTCAGTTCGCGGCCGAGGAACATGTTCATGTAGACCGGCTGCTGGTCGGCAAGGGCAAGGTCCTGGTAGACGACCTCGATGCCGAGACTGCGGGCCGAGCTGGCGTCTGAGAAAGATGCCGGCGTGCCGTCCAGCAGGATGTCACCCGAGGTTGGCTTATGGACGCCGGAGATGATCTTGACCAGCGTTGACTTGCCGGCGCCGTTGTCGCCGACAAGAGCAACGATCTCTCCCGCGTGAAGGTCGAGTGAGAAGTTCTCGATGGCGACCACGCCACCGAACGCCTTGTGGATGTTCTTCAGGGACAGAACGGGATTGTCGGCGGTCATTGCTGGAACGCTCCCGGCCAGGAGACGGCATCTCCGAAGCCATTTTCGATTGTGGTGACGGCAGGCGTGCCTGTGCTGGCGCCGGAAATGCCGACGACAAGCGCCCGTGTGACGAACGCCTGACCGCGGAAGCCGAAGACCACCGTGTCACCGGCGCGCACGGGTTTGGGCGAGGTGGCGTCGATCATCGCGTAATAGTCGATGGCGGAATAGTCAGGTATTTCGACCTCAAGCAGATCAGACTGGCGGGAAGTCGGCTCCGAGGAGACTAGGGCCTTGACCGGGTACTTCGGGAAGACCGGATCGATGTACAGGCCACCACCGAAGCAGTAGGCCTTGCCACCGTGGTGGTGTGAGACTTCCGACAGATAGAGCACGGCCGGATCTTCCGGCAGGTCTTCCACTGCATGAAGAGGTGTCGTGCCGTGGAGACCGTTGCCCGGTTCGCACTGGGTGGCACCGGCCTCGGCAAGGGCACCGAGCACTGCGGAGGACGTGGTGCCAGGAGCGTTGATCTCGATACGGCCGCGACCTGCAGCTGCCAGTGCTTCGGCGGCACGGGCGAGGGTCGACAGGTTTGGTGTCGGTTTGACCTTGCGCGTTTCCAGATCGAAAAGCAGCGCGGGGAAGGTCGTGATGCCGGCAAAGGTTCCACCTTCCAGGGCATCAAGCTGTTCTGCCACGGCGACAATGTCTTGCGCGTCGAAGCCGCCTTCATGGCCACGATAGAAGGTGTCGCCTTCGGTCTGGATCCGGGCGAGCAGGTTCTGTGTCCTGCCGGCGGACTTGGCGGCAGCGGCGGCTTCCTGTGCTTTCTCGGACGAGAAGACCGTCCAGTAATCCGGTTGCAGCTTCGCAGCGGCAAAAGCGGCTTCCTGCCTCGGAACCTGGACCAGGTGGCCGAGATGCCCGGTCTTGAGGCCGGCACGGTCGCAGGCGAGAGCGCAGGCCATGTCGACAGCAACGGATCTTTCGATACCGCCGCGCATGACCGCCTGGCAGAAACCGGAATGGCGTCCGACCTGTTTGGTCATGGCGAAGGTTTTCAGGCCGTGCTTGTCGGCCTCGCCCTTGAAAAGGCGAGCGTTGCGTTCGACCACATCCAGATCGAGAACATAGGCATTGGCAGGGATCTTGCCGGCCTGATGCAGCGCCATGGCGGCTTCGATGAAGGCCGGATTGCGGCGCATGAGAACGTCGAGAAACATCGTGGTCCTCCAGGTTACCGGCTGGTGTCGCGCAGGGAGACGGCGACTGCGACGAGAATGATGAGACCGCGGACGATCATCTGGTCGGAGACATCGAGCCCCATCAGGATCAGTCCGTTGTTGAGCATGCCCATCAGCAGCGAGCCGAGCAGGGCGCCAATGACGGAGCCCTTGCCGCCGTTGAGGGCGGTGCCGCCGACGATGACGGCGGCGATGACCGTCATCAGGTCGCTTTCGCCGAGCGTGTATTTGGCAGCCTGAAGGCGGCCGGCGTAGAGCAGGCCGGCAAGCCCGGCCATGGCGCCGCACAGCGTCAGCACGCTGAGGCGGATGCGCGGAACCTTGATGCCGGAAACCTGGGCGGCGCGAGGATTGTCGCCCGTTGCCACCACATGGGCGCCAAAGCGAGTGTTGCGGTAGACGATATGGCCGATGACGACGGCAGCGATGGTCCAGATGACCAGTGAGGGGATGGAAAACAGGCTGCCGGAGCCGAAGATGCCTGCGAAGGTGTCGTTGAGGACCGGGATCGAGCGCAGGTCCGTCATGGAGCGGGCGATACCGGCGAAGAGGCCCATGGTGGCCAGCGTCACCAGGAAGGACGGCAGGCGGAGATAGGCGACAAGAACGCCGTTCATGGCGCCGATCAAGGCACCGGCACCGATGCCGGCGATGACGCCGACGACCAGCGGGTAGCTTTGCAGGGCAAGCGCGGCGGCGAGAGCCGAGACAGCAACGACTGAGCCGAAGCTGAGGTCGATTTCCCCGGCGGACAGCGCGAAGACCAGACCGATGGCCATGATCGTTGCCGGTGCGGTCTGCAGAACGATGTTGGTCAGGTTGCGGGGCGACAGGAAGCCGACGTCGTGAAGGGTGAGAGCAAAGAAAAGAAAGATTCCGAGAAACCCGAAATAGATCACGCCTTGCTTGTAATCGAGTTGTCTTAGTCTCGAAACCGCCTGGGTCATGGATTGCCTCAAGTTCGAAGAGGTAGGTGACGGCAGGCCGCAAGGCGCGGCCTGCACGGAAAGGGATTTACTTGGCTGCTTCGGCAACGCTTTCGGGCGGATCCATCTTCATGGACTTGTTCCAGCCTTCGGTGACATTATCCGTACCAACCGTGATGGCGTCGACCACCAGGAACGGATCGACGGACTTGCCGAGAAGGCTGGCCGCAGCGGACCGGGCCGCGTAGACGCCGATGCTGTAGGCTTCGTCCGCGATGATTGCCGCGGTGTTGCCACCCTTCAGCATGTCGAGGGCAACTGGCTCGTTGAGGTCGATGGTGACCACCCTGGTGGTGTCGTTGCCCTGCTGGCGCAGTACCGAGAGGACGCCAAGGGCAGGTTCTGCCCACGGCGTATAGATGCCGCCGAGATCCGGGTTCCGTGACAGCATTGCCCGGGCGATGTCTTCGGCGTTTGCGGGATCGGTCATTCCGGACTCGATGGCGATTTCCATGTTCGGAAACTCGTTTTCGATGGTCCATTTGAACGCTTGGTCACGCTGGTTGGTGACCGGGAAATCCGCATCGTGGAACATGTAGCCGACGGTACCCGTCTCGCCCATGGACGCAGCGAGTGCCCGGGCGGCCTTTTCGCCGATCTGAACCAGGTCGGCGGAGACGACGGTGACATAGTCCTTGCCATGGGTGAAGCCGTCGACGGCGTTGTCGACGAAGACAAGCTTCACGCCGGCATCGCGGGCGATGCCGTAAACGGTCTGTGCTGTGGTCGGGTCGATCGGCAGGGATACGATGATCGACGGCTGGTTGGCCATGATCGTCTCGACGTCGGACTTCTGGCGGGCAGAGTCAAAGCCGGCGTCGGTCTCGGCAACGACCTTGATGCCGAGCCGTTCGAACTCGTCCTTGGCGCCGCGTGCGACCGCGTTGGACCAGTCATAGAGCTCGTGCCAGGCAAAGGCGGCCGTGTAGTTGCCTTCGGCCACTTTCGCGACTTCGGCATCGGTCAGCTCGAGCGTTGCGACCGGGGTCGGGGCTTCGCCCTTGGGGCCAACCGTTTGCGGGCGGTCAGCAGCCGAGGCCAATGCGGTCATGCCGACCAGCAGTGTCGACGCCAGGAGTGTCTGTAACTTGAACATGCGACTTCTCCGTAAGGTTCGGTATTAACCGTCGGAAAGACGGTGTTGCTTCTCGGAGGTCCGTGCGGGTTTTTAGAATTGTTGTGAGGACCTGTTGGCCGGCAGGCTGTGATGGGGCAGCCTGCCGGAATGCCGGGTCAATTCGCGGAGGTAACGCTTGCCGGCGGGTCGATGTTGAGGGACTTCTTCCAGCCCTCGGCAACGTTGTCTGCAGTCACGGTGATGGCCGGTGCCGCGATGAAGGGCGGAACGTCCTTGTCGACGAGGCGCAGGGCTGCGGCAGCTGCCATGGCGCGGCCGAGTTCATAGGCTTCGTCCGCAACGATGGCTGCAACGTTGCCGCCGCGGACCATGTCGAGAGCCACCGGCTCGGACAGATCGAGCGTGACGATCTTGGTGTCCTTGTTGCCGTTGGCACGCAGGGCTGCGAGCACACCTTCGGCCGGGCCGGCCCAGGTCACATAGATGCCGCCGAGATCCGGGTTCTTGAGCAGCATGGCGTTGGCGATTTCCTCGGCGCGAGCCGGGTCGCTGATGCCTTGTTCTGCAACGATCTTGATGTCCGGATAGTCGTTTTCGATGGTCGACTTGAAGGCGTTGTCACGCTGGTTGGTCACGTAATAGTCGGCGTCGTGGAAAATCCAGCCGACGGTGCCCTTGCCGCCCATGGCGCTGGCGAGCGCGTCGGCAGCCTGTTTGCCCATCTGGTAGAGATCGTCGGTCACGATGGCCGCATAATCGCGCGGGTGCTCATAATCGGCGGGCAGGTTGGACAGGAAAACCAGGGAAACACCGGCATCGCGGGCTTCCTTGAAAGCGGCGGCGGATGTGACCGGGTCAAGCGGTAGCGACAGGATGATGTTGGGTTCCTTGGCCATGGCCGTTTCAACGTCGCTGCGCTGCTTGGCGGCGTCAAAGCCGGCGCTGGTGGTTGCGACAACCTCGATGCCAAGGCGCTTGAACTCGTCCGTTGCACCGGCTGAGACCGCGTTCACGAAATCGGATTGGTCGTGCCAGAGCAGGGCGGCCTTGTACTTCGCGTCCTTGATGGCGGCGACGGCATCGTCGGGAACCGTCACCTCAGCAGAAAGCGTCGCCGCTTCGCCCTTGGGACCGACCGTCTGGGCCATGGCGGAGACGGACATCAGCCCGAGAAGGGCGGATGTCGCCAGATGTTTGACTAGCAGTTTCATTTCTAACCCTCTGTTATGTTTGGTTCAGTCTGCTTCTTCTTCCAGGCCGCAATAGTCGGCCACGAACAGCGCGAAAGCCCTGACGGCTGCCAGATAGCTTTCCACCTCGATGCGCTCTTCGAATGTGTGTGCGACGCTGATGTCCCCAGGTGCGCAGTAGACCGCGGGACAACCGATCTCGTTGACAAGAAAGGGAGATTCCGACCAGTAAGGCGCACCGCCGATGGCGCCGCCGGAAAGGTTCTGGCCGTTCGTGGCAACCTCGACGCAGCGGGACAGCTGCAGGGCGGCGGGGGTTTCGCGGGAGATCTCGACGGGTGAGCCGCCGAAGCGGTGATCACGGCCGGCGGGGTACGCAATCCCGACGCCGATGCCGTCCGCGACCGGTGCCGAACGGACGACCGCTTCAAAGGCGGCGACCGCCTCATCCAGGTTCTCGCCGGGGCGGAGCTTGCGGATCAGGGAGAGCTTGCACTCGCCCGGAACGGCAATATAGCCGCCGCCATTGATATGCGTGACGAGGATGGAGGAAGCGCCGACCAGATCGTGCTTCGGTCCTGCTGCCAGTTCCGCCTCATGTTGCCAGAGGTTGCCCAGAATTGTATGGGTTGCCTTCAGGGCATCGACGCCCAGCTCCGGCGTGCCGAAATAGGCGGATTTGCCGGTTATGGTGATATCGGCAATGAAAAATCCGATCTGGGCCGTATAGACATCCAGCCTGGTCGGTTCGACATAGACCGCGAAATCCGGCTTTGCGATGGTGCCGTCCTTGACCCTTTTGACGAGATCGTGCGCGCCGGCGCTGACGCCGGTGCCCGGTTCGCCGCTTTCCTCATCGCCGATGAAAGCGAAGGAGAGGCCGCCAGCGTGACGGTAGCCCGCCTTCTGCAAGAGCCTGAGACCGCCAAGTGCGGCGCAGATGCCGCCCTTGAGATCGCAGGCGCCACGGCCCCAGATCTCACCGTCTATCAAGGCGCCGCCGAAGGGGCTTTCCTGAGGCTTGCCCTGCCAGGCTTCCTGCCAGCCGCGCACATGCACGGTGTCGGTGTGGCCGACGAAGAGGAGGCGGGGGGCATCGTCACCGGGGACCGGCTGGTGCTGGCCCCAGACGTTGAGGCGGCCGGGCAGGAATTCGCCGGAGCCGGTTTCAAGACCGAGCGTTTCCATTTGCGATTTCAGGAAGGTGGCAAAGCCGGTTTCGTTGCCGGTGACGCTGTCAATCGATAGGGCGCCGCGAAGCAGGTCGATGTCGGCGTCCCGGTCCTGCGTGGCCAGCAGCTTTTCATGCAGGTTTGAGGAAACCATCAGGCCGCTCCCTTCTTGAAGGTTTCGATGGACGGCGGCGGAACGGCGATTTCAACGCCCTTGAGGCCTTCGGTGAACAGCGACAGGTGCAGACGGGAGAGGGCGACGGAGGCACCGCCGGCAAGGGCTGCGTGATTGCCGAGGGTCGACTTCTCGATCTGCACCGGGCGGGGGAAGCATCTGGACACGAACTTGCGAACGTTGCCAAAAAGCTCATCCCGCGTGCCGATGGAACCGCCGATGACGATGCAGGACGGGTCCATGACCGCTGCCAGCGCTGCCATGACGCGGGCGACCTGGCGGGCGATCTCTTCCAGCGTTTCTGTGGCGGCAGTGTCGCCTGTGTTTGCGGCGTCGAAGATGTCCGGCACGTCCAGTGTTCTGCCGGTCTTGCTTTTATAGAGATCGGTGATGGCGTGGGTGGCGGCGACACGTTCCAGGGCACCGACTTCCAGGCTTTCCGGTTCGAACGGATCAGCGCCGAAGGGCAGGTAGCCGATTTCACCGGCAGCGCCGTTCATGCCCCGGTGGAGCTGGCCGCCGATGACGATGCCCGCACCGATACCGGTGCCGATGGAGACGTAGATCAGGTCGTCCTTGTCGCCGCGTTTGGTGAGCCAGTGTTCGCCCAGGGCAGCAAGGTTGACGTCGTTTTCGATAAAGACCTCGATGCCGAGGATCTCGCGCCAAAGACCGGGGGCGTCGATGTCGCCGATGCCGGGGATGTTCGGGGCCATGCGGATGTGGCCGGTAGCCGGGTCCGGAGCGCCTGGTACGCCAATGACGGCGACACGAGGCAGCTTGAGCGAGGGGCTGGCTTCGGTCGCTGCCCGGCGGATGAGGTCCGCGACCTGATTGACGACGGCAATGCCGCCCTGCCTGTCGGTCGGCTCCACCAGCTCCGAGACGACGGCTCCGGTCAGGTTGCAGATGGCAACACGGATCTTGGTGCCGCCGAGATCGACGCTGGCAACGGATGCCGCATCCGGCACGATTTCATAAACCACGGCACGGCGGCCGATGTGGCCTTCGGTCTGGCCAACCGTGCGCACCCAGCCTTCTTCTTCCAGATTGCCGACGATTTCCGAAACCGTCTGTTTCGACAGGCCGGTGATCTTGGAGACGCTCGCCCGGGAGATCGGGCTGTAGCTGGCAATCGCCTGGACGATGGCACTCAAGGACATGCGTCTGGAGATGTTCGAGGGGTCTGCCAAGGCTACGCTCCATTAGTTCGTTCTGTCACCGAACTAATTAGATTTTGAGACACGAGTCAAGCGGTGCATTGAAAAATCGGGAGAGATTGAAAGCAGGTTGAGGGGGGCGGCGAGAGAAAAACGATGTCTGAGTAATCGAAAAGACAAGCGAGTGAAGGCAGTCGCGGGTGGGGCGGCAAGAGCCGAAAAAAATGTTCCGATGCGCACAACGGAGGCAGTCACCAAGTTCCTGTTTGCAAGGGTGCTTTTGAAAAATGCCGTCTAAACAGTGGCTTCAGACATTGGGGCGACGTGGACAGCTTCGACAAAACCGGGCAAAAAGGGGCTTCCTTATTTTACCGTGGATCAGTGTGCCCAAGAGGCCCGGTACCGGTTTTACGCTTCTTCCCAAAACCAAAGACAATTTCAGCAAGGCGCAGGCTTTTGCATCTGGTGCTTCGAGCGCCGGGGCCAAGGACCGGCGATGGGGAAGCTGCGGACCGTGTCTTGAACTGACCTCCAGACGACTTGCAGGAAAGTGCGACCCATGACTTTGCCAGAAGGGGGCGGCAGCGCGCTGAAGTGGCCGACAGCCAGAGCGCGCCGGAAGGTGTGCGCGGAGTTTTGCGCGCATATTGCCGCCGGATATTCGATCGACAGTTTTCCGGACGCCGACCGCCGGACGATCCGCTATTACGCTGAACAGTTTCCCGAGGACTTTCCGCCCGCAAGGCTGGAAGAAGCCGCCCGGCGCGGCCTTCTGGAGTGGGAGCGGATCGGCAAGGACGGCGCCAGGGGAGAGCTGGCGAAATTCAACGCCAGTGCCTGGACCTTTGCCATGAAGAACCGTGCCGGCTGGCGGGAGCGGACGGAGCCGGAAGCATGGCCGGTCTGGAGCGGGCCGGAAGACAGCCAGACACTCGAGACATTGAAACCGCGCAGCTCGGAGGAAATCGCTCTGGGCGTGATGGCATTGCTGACCGGAAAGGACATGCCAAAGAATGGCGACGGCCCTCGAAACGCTGATTGACCACATCGACCGGATGCCCGCGGACGAGCGGGTTGCCTTGCAGAAACAACTGGATGAGGCGGGAGTGCTGGACCAGTTTTCCGTCTGGCGGCCTCAGGTTGGACCGCAAACGGAAGGCTATTTCTCAAAAGCCGATCTGACGCTTTACGGCGGCGCGGCGGGCGGCGGCAAGACGGACCTGATTGCCGGGCTGGCGCTGTTTGCCCACCACAAGGCAGCGATTTTCCGTCAGTCGCTCAAGTCCCTGAAGGGCTTGAGCGAACGCATGAACGCGCTGATGCGCCAGGCGGGCATGGGCAAGATTTCCGGCAATCCGCCAAGGTGGACCGGGCCCGACGAGCGGCTGATCGAATTCGGCCACCTGGGGCTGCCGGGGGCGGAAGAGGACTGGCAGGGGCGCGACCATGACCTGAAGGCCTTCGACGAGGGCGCGCAGATGGACCCGCGCAAGATCATCTTCGTGCTCGGTTGGCTGCGCACGACGCGAAAGGGCCAGCGTTGCCGCGGGTTGATCGCCACCAATCCGCCGCTGGGTGGGCAGGGGGACTACCTGAGCGACTGGTTCGCGCCCTGGCTCGATCCGCTGCATCCGCTCTACGGCAAGGTGCAGCCGGGCGAGATCCTGTGGGCGGTGTTCATTGACGACGGCGATACCATTCGCACGGTGTGGGTGGACGGGCCGGAGCCGGTGGAGATCGAAGGCGAAGTCCGCACCCCCAAGAGCCGGACCTTCATTCCGGCACGGCGGCAGGACAACCGCTTTCTTGGAACGGATTACGATGCCCAGCTCGACCAGATGCCCGAGCCGATGCGCACGGCGCTGAAGACCGGAGACTTTCTGGCGGCCCGGCAGGACCACGAGTGGCAGGTGATCCCGTCCGACTGGGTGGACCTTGCCTTCGAGCGATACGACCAGGGCATCGATCGGGACGAACCGATGACGGTGCTGGCGGTGGACGTTGCCCAGG
This sequence comes from Labrenzia sp. PO1, assembly GCF_012273635.1. Lineage (NCBI taxonomy): Bacteria > Pseudomonadati > Pseudomonadota > Alphaproteobacteria > Hyphomicrobiales > Stappiaceae > Labrenzia > Labrenzia sp. PO1. Next base: position 721,108 of record NZ_JAAXCR010000001.1, on the reverse strand, counting down.
GCGGGAAGGACAGGACGGTGCTGCAGCCGCTGCATGGCCGGCGCTTTGAAACCAACATCGTGCGCAAGGGCACCGACACGAAGGATGGTGCGGATGTCGGTTCGCTGATCATCCGCGAGCGGCGCGACAATGCGATGATCGTGGTGGACTGCACCGGCGGCTGGGGCGGCGATACGGTTGGGTTCCTGAAGCGGGAAAACAACATTCCGGCGGAAAAATGCGTCTTCTCCGCCCAGTCGGGCGAGAGTGCGAAGGACAGCAGGATCCCGTTCTACAACTTGCGCGCCGAACTTTACTGGCGCTTGCGCGAGGCCTTGCACCCCAAGAGCGGGCTTGGGCTGGCAATCCGGCGATCGGCAACGGTGAAGGCGCAGTTGACGGCGCATCGCTGGAAGATGCGAAACGGGAAAATCCTGATCGAGAGCAAGGAAGAGATCAAGGACCGGCTGGGCTCTTCCCCGGACGAGGCGGATGCGATTGTCGAGGCATTGGGATGGAAACAGAAAGCGGAGCTGAAGAAGGTTCTGAGAACCGGGGTCGAAAGCCGGATGGCGCCACTGGGCGACCCGCTGGACGGTTTCTGATCCGCGACCTTTGCCTGCGGGATGCCAGCTTCATCGCGGCCAACATGCGCGATCAGGACCTGCGCGAGATCGCCTGTCTGTGGAAGGAATGGGACACAAGGGCGCTGGCGGCCTGCGCGTTGCAGACGGCGGTGCCGGGCATGGTGTGGTCGCTCTGGTACGACGGCCAGCCGGCGGCGGCCTATGGCTTCAGCCGGGCGTCCGCCTTCGATCCGGACCACTGGCAGGCCTGGGCCTTCGGCACGGACCGATTCCGCCGATGTGTGCCGGCGATCACACGGCACTTGCTGGATATCCGGCAGATTGTGGAACGGGATTGCCGGCGGCTGCAGGTAATTACGCTGGAAAATCATGACATTGCCCATGGCTGGATCGAGGCGCTGGGCGCAACACGCGAAGGGCGGCTTAGAGCCTATGGCCGGGGCGGGGAGGACTTTTATGTCTATGCCTGGGTAAGGGGGGACAAGCGGCCATGAGCGTTGTTCGAAACCGGGAAGGCTGGTAGCGTCCGGCCATTGCTATTTTGACGTTTTTATCTGGAGGCTCAGCCTTGTCTTCATCCAAGGATGATCTGCCTGTCGGGCAGATGACGAAACATTTCGCAGGCAATATCTCTCAACTGAATGCCATCGTTCTGTCCGACTATCGCAGGACCGAGGAAAACATCGGTTATCACAAGGGCCGCCTGGACCAGGGGTTCAAGCTGCTGGTCCTCAAGCACTTGCCGTTGCCGGAAGTATTCGAGTTTCAGGGCACGACCTTGCGATCAGGCGGGCGGTATGGCCTGCCGGAGGAAACGCAGGAGGCGGACAGGCGGCGCGCGACCGTGCATGACGGCATTCTGGCGGACCGCGGCGCTGCGGGATACCGCGATCTGCAGACCCGCGCCCTGAGCCTTGCAACCGTGACCGGGCCGAAGCGTCTGGTGAAGGTCATGCCCACGATCCGGCATGACGAACATATGGCCCCGCGCGATCAATATCCGATGGGCGGCGGTTTTCTGCAGTGGGACCTGAAGAAGCCCGGCTTGCCGTTTTTCTGCGCGGCGCATTTCAAACCGGGCGGCACGGTGGTGACCGTGGACGGCATGTTTCAGGTGAACTCGGACAACTTCCTCGCGGACTATCCGCAACGCGAGAAACTGCAGAAGTATCTGCAGACGATTTAAGCTTTTGCCACCTTCGTTCCGCGCGCGCGCTGCTTGATGCCTTCCATTTTCCGATGGGTGGCAACTGCCTGACGGCCGCCGCGGGTCGCGGTGTAGAGTTCCAGCGTTTCGAACTCGGCCTTTTCCACCGATGCAATTGCCTGATCGGAATAGGCGAAGCGGTTCGGATCTGACCAGAGTTTCCTGATGAAACGCAGATAGCGCCAGCGGGTGGCAGTCAGGATGGCAAGGTTCCGCAGGGTTTCGAGATAATATTTCGGATAGAAGACCAACGGATTTTCCAGAGGCAGACCCTGGCGGCGGTCCTTGCGGTATTTCAGTCGCAGAAAGCCGCCATCGAGCGAAAACACATTGTGCAGCCGGGACGCGGTTCCGTAAATGATCAGCCGATTCATGGTGGCGATCTTCTTGTTGCTGCCGAGGGCGGCAGCCCGGCGCAGAATCGTGCGGCAATGGTCCGGTGAATAGAAGCTGGCCCAGGCATCCAGATAGAGCTTGTCCAGTTCCTCCCCGGGCAGGTTCGGATGGCGGATGACATTGTGTGTGAGGTCGTACCGGTTGAGGTCCGGATGGATCCAGGTGCCGGCGGCGACCGCATCGCGGTGATCCTCCGAGCCGGGCAAGGGCGTCAGGATGGAGAGCGACAGGATATCGACGGCAAGCTCCCGCTTGAGGACGTCGATATCGTGAAGGACCGAGGCGCGGGTGTCGTTGGGAAAGCCGATGATGTAACCGGCGGTCAGGATGACCGGGTGTTTCTTCCAGGCCAGGAACATCTCCCGGTAGTCGGTGATCTTGTTTTGCCGTTTCTTGGAGCCTGCCAGATTGTCCGGATTGATGTTTTCCAGGCCGATAAAAACCTGATCAACACCGGCACGTACGCATTTCTCGATAAAATTCGGGATCTTGTGACAGAGGGTGTCAACCTGGATGATCAGCGTGAATGTGTGACCTTCGTCTTCCCGCATGCGGATGAGCGTGTTGAGAAAGGCTTCCCAGTTGCGATTTCGGGCGAAATTGTCGTCGGTGACAAAGAACTTGGTGACCCCGATTCTTGCGTGGTCGCGGATGATATTCTCCAGATCCTCCGTCGATCGGAACCGGCTGCCACGCCCCTGGACATTGATGATGCAGCAGAAGCTGCACTCGAAGGGGCAGCCACGGCCGAGATCGAAACTGCCATAGCCAAGGGTAGATCTTTCGACCTGCGCCCGATCGACAACGGGCACCGGCTCACCGGGCAGGGACGGCAAGTCCTTCAGGTGATCGTAGATGGGTTTCAGTTTGCCTGCATAGGCGTCGTGCAGGACCGGGTCGAACCGGCCGCCTTCGGCCTCGCCCAGAAAAAAACTGATGCCGAGATCCGCGGCTTCGCGCATATCGGCAGGCATCTGCGGCAGCATGGCCATGCAGCCGGTGATGTGAAAGCCGCCGATGCAAACCGGGAGGCCGGCCAGGAGAAATGGGCGAGCAAGATCGACAGCTCTCGGAAACTGGTTGCTCTGGACGCCGGTGAAGCAGATGAGGGCCTTACCGCCCCGCCGCTGAATACCGGCGATCAACTGATCCGGTCGGATGCGGGTGTTGCCTTCGTCAATTGCCTGGATGACCATTTCCACCTCAGGCCCCAGAACCTGCCTATGTTCGCAATCCCTGGAAATTCCGAGAAGACAAGAAAGTGAATTGGCCGGTATCGAAGTTTTGTGCCAGTGAATCGGATAGCCGTTGTCGTCATATTTCGTTGGCCTGATAAGAACCAGGTGAAAAATATCCGGTTTCATGGCTTTCCCCGCCGGTTGAATTATTCAAAATCAGGCTAACAAGGATCCGGTTCGGAGGAAATACTTAGATTACGTTTGGGAAGGTTCTCGCATTCGGGAAATATGTCCATGGTCCGCCGCTTTGATAAGTCTGCTGGGACAATACTCCTGGGAAAAGGCCGCTGGCATCAGGCCGTGCGGGCAGCGAAGCGGATGCGGTAGTCGGTTGGGCGCAGGCCGAGTTTCTTGCGGAAGTGGTGGCGGAGCGCGTGGGCGCTGCCGAAACCGACGCGGGCCGCGATCGTTTCCATGTCGTCGTCGCCCCGGCTGAGGATCTCCTTGGCGGCCTCCAGACGCTCCTGAACCAGCCACTCGCCCGGTGTCAGCCCCGTTGCTTCGGTGAAGCGGCGCTGGAAGGTGCGCGGGCTGAGGCGGCAGAGGGCCGCCATGGTTTCAATGGTCCAGGCCGTCTGCAGCGCCTGCCTGACTCGCTCCAGAATCGGTGCGATTTCGTTGCCCTCGCGATGAGCGACGGGGCGTTCCAGGAACTGAGCCTGGTCGCCGGTGCGGTGGGCGGGAACGACGAGGCGGCGCGCAACGGAGTTGGCCTTGTCGGCTCCGTAATCCTGGCGAATGATTTCGATCATCAGATCGATGCCGGCGGCGCTGCCCGCAGACGTGTAGATCCGGTTTTCCTGACGGTAGAGCGAGGCCTCGTCGACGGTGACAGCAGGGTGCCGCTCGCGCAGCTTTTCCGCGTAGCGCCAATGGGTGGTGGCGGAGCGACCGTCGAGCAGACCGGTGGCTGCTAGTACGAACGCACCGGAACAGATGGACACGAGCCGCGCGCCCCGGCTGTGGGCCTCGCAAAGCCGGTCGGCAAGCGCTTGGGGAACCGGGTAATCCGCCCCTTTCCAGCCGGGCACGACGATGATGTCCGCCTCGGCTATGCGTTCCGGGCCATGGTCTGGCACGAGTGTCAAACCGCCATGGGCGCGTAAGGGGCCTTCCTCGACCGGGCAACTGGCGAAGCGGTACCAGTCGGTGCCGAATTCGGGGCGGGCCAGACCGAATATCTCGGCGACGATACCGAACTCGAACGTGCAGAGCCCATCGTACAGCAGGGCGACAACAAGCGGGCCTTCCAGAGCTGAGGGGGCCGCGGTTTGAGGGGCTGTGTCTTTTGTCATGATATTTACGTATATAGTCAATCACGCCAATTGCCAATCGGCGTTCAGACGGCGACAAACAGCGGGAAAGGAGACCTTCATGACCAACAATGTCACCGCTATTCCGGCCGCACCGAGCGATCTCGCCAGGGAACATTTTGCCGCTGAATTTACCTTCGAGGCCGATTGCTGGGATGTGCACGACGCCCTTCAGGGCGAGCCTGGCTTTGTGTTGCTGGATGTGCGCAGTCCGGCGCTGTTCGAAAAAGGCCATGTGCCCGGCGCGATCAACCTTCCCCACGGCAAGATCATCCGTTCCAAGATGGCCAGGTGGCCGGAGGAGACATTGTTCGTGACCTATTGCGCCGGCCCGCATTGCAACGGTGCCGCACGGGGGGCGTTGCGGCTTGCGGAACTGGGACGCCCGGTGAAGATCATGGCAGGTGGCGTGACCGGCTGGATCGACGAAGGTTTTGAGCTGGCAACCGGTAATTCATGAGCTGAGCCGCAGCAAGAGCCCCTGCCTGCCTGACCCTGCCTGCTTTGGCCGGTCAGGCGGGGGCATTACCAGCAGCATCGGTCGAAGAGAAACGATAGCCAGGGCCGCGGCAAGGGAAGCCTTCAGGAAAGCTCCAGCGGCAGGTTGCAAAAATTCACTGGATCAACCACAATCCTCTCAGGAACAAAGAATGAACATTTTTTAGGGAATTTGGACGCAGGACCCATGGCGGATTTTGAAGATTTGACCGGCTGGCGGGAAGAGCTGGCCGCATTTGAGAAGACGGAAGAAGGCAGGGCCTTCTTTGCCGGCAACAAGCGCTACGGTGGCCGCAAAGTTCCATATGAGAACGTCGTGCAGATGGTTGAACTGATCCGTGGTGATGAAGAGCTGCACGAGGCTTTGAAGAAGACACTCTGGTTTGCTCAATACGTCGAGGAACATGACCTTGAGGCCTATGACGAGCAGTATCAGGAGCTTCATCCTATTGACGCTTACGATACCATTATTTTCTTCGGACGTTGGTACCTGACGAAATCCCGGATTCACGCAGACAAAAGCAACCTACTGATCGCTGCAAATTTGGCGGATGACGTCGAGGCCGGGAATGTGACCGACCTCCGAACAGAGGAAGCGATGGATTTCACGAGGAAAAAATATTCTCCGTTCGTCTCCTTTCCGGGGGAGGAGACGTGATGGAGAAGGTTGTTGCGATAGATGCCAGTGAAATCAGCCCGATCATGAAAAACTTCGGGCTGGAAGGATTGATCGCCACCGCAAAACGGGCTGAAACAGCTTTGGAACAATTAGTGAACGTTTGAGAGGGATTTGGAAACAGGACCCATGGCTGATTTTGAAGATATTACCGGCTGGCGGGAAGAGCTGGCCGCATTTGAGAAAACGGAAGAAGGCAGGGCCTTTTTCGACAAATACAGTTCGTGGAGCCCAACAAGACCCCGGGCACCCAAATTGCCATATGAAACAATCCTCCATTTCGCAGAGTTATTCCTCAGGCATCCGGCAGTTCTTGAGGCACTGAAGAAATCAGGTGCTTGGCGCGATTATCTGAATGCCAATCCGGATTTCGGCCGGGATGATGAGGGGTTTGATGAGCTTTGCCCGTGGGCGGACAACGAAACCATCTACGACTTCGAACGCTGGTATGCGATGAAAACGCAGATCCCCTATGACGGTAACCTCGATCCCGGCCGGCGCTTAGCCTACAGGGTTGCGACCGGAGAGCTTCCATCCCTGGCGGCTCCGGAGACCCGGGCTTACGCTGAAAGAGAGCATTCGACGGATATCGCCTTTTCAGACAAGGGGGCGAAATGAGAGAGAAGGTTATTTTTCCGGACGTAAGCAGACGCAGTGCTTCTGTCGTGTGCAAGAGTGTTTCGGAACAATTGATGAACATTTGGTATGGATTTGGACATAGGACCCATGGCGGATTTTGACGACATTACCGGCTGGCGGGAAGAGCTGGCCGCATTTGAGAAAACGGAAGAAGGCAGGGCCTTCTTTGCCGGCAACAAGCGCTACGGTGGCATTAAAGTTCCATATGAGAACGTCGTGCAGATGGTTGAACTGATCCGCGGGGATGAAGAGCTGCACGAGGCTTTACGGAAGAAAATCTGGTTTGCGGCCTATGCCGAAAAGCATGATCTGGAGGTTCACGATGATGAGTTTGTAGAGCTGAACCCGCTCGAGGCTCATGACACCATTATCGATTTCAGGAAATGGTACCTGATGAAAGCTCCGGTTCGCTTTGACAAAAGGGACATGATCGTTGCGACATGGCTGGCCATCGATTTGGAGGAGGGCAGGCTGACATCACTCAGAACTGAACAGGCCCGAGACTTCATCAAGGAAAACTATGCGTCTTTTGTCTCCTTTCCGGGGGAGGAGGCGTGATGGAGAAGATTGTTGCGATAGATGCCAATGAAATCAGCCCGATCATGAAAAACTTCGGGCTGGAAGGATTGATCGCCACCGCAAAGCGGGGCTGAGAGAGTTTCGGAACAATTAGTAACATTTGAGATAATTTGGACACAGCACCCATGGCGGATTTTGAAGATATTACCGGCTGGCGGGAAGAATTGCAGGCATATTACGAAGAAGGGGGGCAAGAGGCGGTCGATTATATCTATCGACATGATCCAGAGGTCTTCCTTGTGAGTACCAGGCTCTCCCAAGTGCAGCGTTTTGCTGAACTTCTGCTAAAAGACCCGGAACTTAGAGATGCGACTGCTCAGCAAATGGAGTGGTTGAAAGTTGTTGACGCCAATGGGGGAGCCGTTGGCAGGGGGGATCCGGAATGGGACAACCGGCCACTAGAGGCTCACATACTCATGGGAGACTTTTACGAATGGTACTGCCTGAAATCCGGGTATCCTCACGAAGCCAGGCACCTGTATAGTTTTGGTATGTTTACTGCCTGCGATGTCCTTGCGGGAAAATACGAATCTGTTCGGTCAAAGGCGTGTGTCGAATTTTTGCTAGATAGTGGTTACATCGAGCAAGACGAAGGAGGCTTGTGATGAGCAAGCAAACAGTCGTTGCACTCGACCATGCCAAGGTCGGGACGTTGCTCGCCTATACTGTCGAAAAAAAATTACCAAAAGAACAAATAAGGAACAAAGTATTTTCTGTTCTTGATGCCGTTGCTGGATTGGGCGACAAGGTTCTCTATGTACCAAGCGTTGGAACAACAGAACTCACAAACAATATTGCGATTGAATATCTGCCGCATTTCGATGGCTGGTTGAAAAAAAGAACTTACAACAACAAGATCCTCACAGCATCCGAGGTGAAATCCGAGCGGGCCAAGAAGAAATTCGATCCGGATAATAGGCGAAACTCGTCCAGAGGGGGGTATGAAGGCTGGGATATGGATGTCCGGCAGTTCATGCTGAATAGAAACAACAGAGAGAAGTACGATTTTCTCGTTATTAGTGCGGACGGTGCTTTTCTAGATAACAAATTCAATGCCGACAATGCACTTGAGCGCATGAAATTCAGACGGATGAGTTTCAAATCCCTGATGATCTCGATGCTCACCCATCCGGATGTACCGCTGACACCGCAACAGCACGACACAATTGTTCACGCAGCGAACTCGACTAGCCAAAAATTTGGTGCTTTTCACAATCTAGAGCAAAGTCACCCGAAGATTCCTGAAAGCTTCGAGGCAGCGCTCGAGATTAAGAACGCTCACCGACCGATTGAACTCAACGTTGGCAAGCGGTTTAAGAAGTTGGTCAAGAACGGCGCGCTGGTTTTCGTTCTTGGCCTTGCCGCGCCGGTGATATTCAACAAGGTTCAGGCACGTGCGGACGAGCGGAACATACCGTTTGCGCAGGCGGCAAGAGAGCTGGGGCTGGAGTTTACAGAGGACGATCTGAAGTCCATGGCGGCGGAGGCGGGCCTCGACCTGGCCGTTTCGCTGACGCCTGTCTGGCCGTTGAAAAAGGCCTGGGACGTTCTGGGCAATCTGGACGACATTATCGCCTTGACCCAGCTTTATGGCGAAGCCTATCCGGACAACCTGGTGATCCGGAAAATGGCCGAAATTGCTACAACAGTGGAAGGTTCGGAGGCATTTGGGGCGTACGTTTATGGCCGGGACGCGCTGACAGGCGCGGTGGGCAGCGCAATCGACTGGGCGTTTGCCGGCAGCGAGGATGAGGAAGAGGCCTTACAGGCGCTGCAGGGGATACAGAACGCGCTTGAGGCCGGCGGAGCCGTGGAGCAGGCCGCAAGCCGCGGCGCAACACGCGAAGAATTGACTGACACCCTGACGAGAGACGCAGAGCTGCGCCGTGGACAGGTCAGGCAACTGTTGTCGGCGGCCCCGATGGCGGCGACAGATGCGCCGCTTACGGCACCGCGGCTGGAGGATGACAGTCTTTCTTCTGAAACCATCCTGATGGATGGCGGGCAAGTGCCATTGGGCGAGAAGCCGGTTCTGCCAGGCTCTTCCGCCATTCTGGCCCCCGGTTTTGAGGAGGCGCGCCAAAACGGCGTGTCTGAGGGCAGCGTGTCTGGAGCCGGCGCAGTTGGGGCCGAAGTGGGCACCGGCAAGCTGGACGGCGTGAGTGCCACAACGGCGGCCGATGTTGCTGACGCCTCGGCCGGTTTGGCTGCATCTGCTGATCTGGCCCGGAAAAGTTCCTATGACCGATATCGGCAGATCGGCAGAACTGCCGCCGAAGAGGCGGAAGCGCTTGCGGATTACGAAAGGCTGTTCAGGCAAAGCTATGTCGAACTGGGCGGCCACAAGGAGGCTGCCAGGGACTATGCGATTTACCGGTTCAAGCAGATGTGGGGTCTTTCGGCCTTCGCGCCGGAGGCGGCAGGAACCGTATTGAAATATCCGGTCGAGACAGCCTATCCGGATCTTGAAAAAGACGGCCATGGTTACGTGCGCAAGGACGTTGAGGACCTGCTGAAAGCACAGGGTGTGCGCGCCGCGAAATGGCATCTGATGCCAAATGACAAGACCGGCCGGGACAGGCAGCAGGCCCCGGCGGACGAGGACGGCTACGGCCCGCGCATGACATTGACCTATGACGACGAGACCGGACAGCGCCATTTGCTGACGGAAGACTTTCAGGCAAATGTCGGCCGGGTTCGGGACAGGGCGTGGCAGGCGCACATCCCAAACAACAGCAGGCGGGCCGCGCGGCAGGCCCCTGCCGCACCGGCTGGAAACATTCCGGCGGCGCTGGCTGCCGCAGCGCCCGGTAAAGCTGCGCCGGTGGATGGAGCTTCCTCCGGGGCGCGGTGAAAAACACCGCCTCGGGCGCACAACCGGGAAGCTTCAAAAAGCCTTTGAGTGGCAAGAGCTTTCCGGAAATGCGTGTCTGAACAACAGGTTCAGACATCTGGCCTTGCTGGACGCTTCGTCAAAACAGGGCTAAAACAGACCTCATACCGGTACTTTGGAAAATTGCGGCTTGGCCGGCAGGAACGCCTTGGCGCAGCCGGATACGTCCGTTCGATCTTTTTCCGGCCGCTTGCGCGGACCGGCCTTGAGGCGCTGCCGCCGTGCCGGCAGGCGGCGCCGATTACACGTTTTCAAGACATTGAGAGAAAGGGACCACCCATGTGCATGTTTGGTGGGGGAGGCTCCAAGCAGCCGGACCCGGAACCGACACCGCCGCCGCCGCGCGAACCCGACCCGCAGCGGCAGGCGCGCAACCTGCAGGAAAACGGGCGCCGGCGCCGGGCCGCCGCCTATAACACCCGGGCCACCAACCTGACCGGCCCGTTGGGCGTTGCCGATTACGGCAGTGCCTCGCGGCCCGGTGTCACACTTTTGGGGCGTGCGTGATGGGAGTTGTCGACGATCTGAAAACCGAGTTGCAATCGGCCCGGGCGGAGCGCCAATGGGTGGAGGCGGACTGGCAGGACTATGTCACCTATACGGCGCCGGACATGGAGCGGGCCTTCAACCGGCCCGGCGGCGTGAGCGCCCGGGATGGCATGAGCGCCCTGCGCGGGTCTGCCGCCCGGGACCGGTCGCGCAAGCTGTACGACCCGACCGCTGTCTGGCTGCTGGACAGGCTTGCTTCCGGCATCGGCTCGCTGACCATGCCCGAAGGCTTTCCCTGGCATGGGGTCGGTTTCGGCGATCCGTTTGCGCCGGCGCCCAGCCAGGCGGACGAGGAGTTTTTCGAACTGGTGCGCGATCACCTGTTTCGTGTGCGGTATTCGGGACGTTCCGGCTTTGCGCTGGCCAACCGCTCGCGTCTGCTGTCCACCGTGAAACTGGGGACGGGTGTGCTGTTTCCGGTCGAAAACGAGGACAGCCTGGCTGATATCCGCACGCCGGTTCACTACCGCTATGTGCCGCTTTACGAGATTTACCTGGTCATCGATGCCCAGGGCAACGATTGCGGGTTCTTTCGGGTGCGCACGCTGAAGGCGTGGCAGGCGGTGAAGGAATACGCCGGCAAGGTGTCGCCCAAGGTGAAGGAAGACGCGGCCGACGCGAAGCGCAAGAACACGGACTACACTTTCGTGCATGCCTGCTTTGTGCGCGAAGGCGGTCACGCCCAGGCAACCGACACCAGGAAATCCCGGTTCGAGAGCATCCACTTCGAGGAAGACAGCGGGCATATCTGCCGGCGGGGCGGCTTCTTCGAATATCCGCTGGTGATCAGCCGGTGGGACCGGGACGGGCTGTCGCCCTATGGCTCGCCGCCGCAGGCAAAGCTGATGAGCGACATCAAGAGCCTGCAGAGCCTGGCACGAGACGGGCTGATTGCCAGTTCGCAGGCGGTGCGCCCGCCGATCGCCACCCATGCGCAGGAGCGCCAGCTTGACCTCAACCCCGGCCGGATCAACCCCGGGCTGATCGACGAACAGGGCCGGCCGCTGTTCCGGCCGATGATCGACACGGTGAACCCGGGCGCGGCGGATGCGCAGATCGAGACCATCCGCGAGAAGCTGCGGGTGGGGCTTTATGGCGACCTGTGGCAGACGCTGCTGGAAGGCAATGGCCGCACGGCAACGGAAGCCAATATCCGCCGCAAGGAAATGGCCGACATGATCGGGCCGTTCTCCACCAACATCATGGCCGGAAACGAGGCCTTGTTCGAACGTGAGATCGGCATTCTGGGACGAAGGGGCGCTTTTGCCCCCGGTTCGCCCCTTGCCCCGCCGCAAAGCGTGCTGGAGGGCGATGTGACCCTGACGCCGACGGCGCCCATCGACCAGATGCGCGAGGCCGGGCATTTCGAGGCGATCATGGGCTTCCAGGAGTATCTCGGCATCGCAGCGGGGGCCGATCCCTCCATTCTGGATCTGCACGACCGGGAAGCCGAATACGACCTGACCCGCCGCGCGTTGGGGCTGCCCGCCAAGCTGAAGCGGCGGCCGGAAGAGGTGGAGGCACTGCGGCAGGAACGGGCGGCCGAGCAGCAGCAACAGCAGCAGCTTGCGACCGGCGAAAGCATGGCGCGGATCGCCCGCGACGGGGCGCCGCTTCTGCAGGCCCTGGGCGGCGAGGGAGGGATGGATGGTCTGGCGTAGCCTCAAACGAGCCGCCCGGCGGCGCCGGGAGCGGGCTGGAATGCTGGAACGGGCCTATCGGTCCGTTTTTTTGTGCCCGGACGGCGAAATCGTGCTGGCGGACCTGGCCGCCGAATGCGGCATCTACCAGGCGCCGCCGGTGAACCTGGAGCCGAGGGCGGGCGGTTATCTGGACGGGCGCAAGGCACTTTATGCCCGCATCCTGTCGATGATCCGCATTCCGCCGGAAGAGCACGCCGCGCTGCAGGAAGCTGCCCGGCTGGAAATGCTGCCCGAGTTCGAAACTGACGAGGAATATTGACGATGTACGACGCGATTGAGCCGGCAGCAGGACCGGAGGCCGGCGGGCACGACAGTTCTGGACACGATGGTATGGGGCATCACCCTTCGGAGGGGGGAGGTTTCATCGACGGCCTGAGCGATGCCGACCGGGACATGGCCGCCAGCTATGGCTGGCGCGATGCCGCCGGCATTCTGGAAGGCTATCGCTCGCTGGAAGACAGACTGTCCGGGGCGCTGCGGGTTCCGGGCGAGGAGGCCGGCAGCGAGGAGCAGGCTGCCTTTTATGCCGATGTTTCCAGCCGCTGGACACCGAAGGACGGCTATCGCTTCAAGATGCCCGAGACGCTGCCGGAAAACTTTCCCTACGACCAGGCCTTTGCGCAGGAAGCCGGAGACTGGTTCAAGGAGGCGGGGCTTCACCCGGAGGCAGCGCAAAAGCTGCACGACCGGTGGGTGGGCAAGATGGCAGAGCAGTTTTCCGCCCATGAGGAAGCGGCTTTTGACGCCGCGCAGAAACAGGGCCAGGCGGCCGAGGCAGCGCACCTGTCCCTGGTCAGGGAATATGGCGAACCGGACAGCGACGGCTATCAGAACGCAATTGCCAAGGCCGACCGGGCGCTGAGCACCTTGAAGACGGCCGGGGTGGACCTGACAGGATGGTTTGCGGAAAAAAGCGCCTTGACCACGGCAGGCAGCGACGGTTTGCAGCAGGTGACAGACCCCGTGGCGGTGAAGCTGCTCGCCTTCATCCACGACAGCGCCTTTTCGGAAGACGGCCTGAACGGTTTCGGCGCGGGCGGGGAGGGGGGCAATCCCTTCGAGACCGGCAATCCGGACCTCAGGCAGCAGTCGGATCTTCTGGAAAACAACCCCTTGCGGGCACGGCAGATGATCGTCGCAGCGGGGCGGGATCCCAGATTGTTCGGTCTCTGAAAATGCCGCCGATTTCGGAAGAGGTTTTCGTGCCGATTTCAATTAAGGGTTGATCTGGAACAAATAATGAACATATTCTGATTGTTCAGCGTTTCGACGCTTTTCTTCGCGAGCGATCATATTTTGAGGGATCCGGAATGAAAACAAGCACCTTTCGTTGTTTCAAAGGATTAGGGGCAATTCTCAAAGTGACCGGGATCATTGTTCTCCCGTCGGTTTGCCTGGCTGCAGATGGTTCCGCCATCCCGTGGGAACAGCAGCCTGAAATTCTTCGATCGGAGATTGAGGGCTATGTCAAATCAAGCCTCGATCCCGCCACGTTCAAGGTGCGGGTCGCGGAGGACGTCCGCGTGGTTTATCTGGGCTTCTCGCCTGAGGAAATCGACCAAAATGCGGAGCAGTTTCCGGATGTCCCGGGGCATCGCATTTCGCACCTGCCCTATGGACGGAATGACTATTACAGCATTCCGGTGGATGTGTTGGATTACCAGCTTTCCAACACGATTACCGTTCTCAATGTCGATCTGGCCAAGAAGCCGGGGTCGGGAGAAGGTAGTGGCGAGAACAGCACGGAATTGACTGAAGTCCTTGCACCGAAAGGAGAGTTCTTTCAGTCGCTCGGATTATCGATTTTTGAGTTGATGAAGGTCACGGACGGTCGAGGCACCCTCGTCGAATTCGGGCCGCCAATGACGAAGTTCGGCGATTTCGAGTTTTCCTTTCGGGACAAGGTTCTCGAAACGCCTTGCACATCGGTCTTCGAGTTCGCCGGGTCTGACGACGGCGGACAGGAAAATACCATGGTTGTCTATTCCGGCGCCGAACCCGGTTCTGCCGACCAGCTCCAGTGCCTGAAGATGCAGTCTTTGGTCTTCCTGCGGCCTGCGAGCCTACCACTTTCCACAGCGCTCGAAGAGAGATGAAACTCGCTGGCAGGTGTCGGTTTATAGCGCATTTCCATAAACCTGCACAAGCTGACACCTGCCTGCAAAGTCGTGCTGTGCCATGAGCAATCGTGCCAACTGATGCCAGCAATCCGTCTGTGGAGCAGGTCAGACACCCCGGCAGAAAAATCTGGCGATCTTTTCAGTCTCCGGTGCGAAGGCCTGGCTTTCTAACCGGATGCAATTAATGGTTGTTTTTTGGAACATATCTTGAACAATATGCCGGTATCAAAAGATCGAAATCGGAGAGTTCGATTGTGAAACTATCAAGACTATCGGGCATTTTGTTGGGCCTGTTTCTCGTTGCCTGTGCGTCAGATGAAGAGAGAAATTTATCAGGTGCAAACGGGAAAACGGTGGTTTCGGCCTGTGATCCCGGACCGATTTTCGAACGGCTTGAGAAAGAAATGAAAACCGGTCTTGCTGGCGCGGATCAGGAGAGGATTTCTCGCGTATACAACGAATATTTTCGAATAGTGAGAATTTGCGACAAAACTCAAGATATGACTTATGTCGTGAAGCAAGAATATGCCGACAAAAGAACCGCCGCATTTCTCGGTTTTCCACCGCCTCCCCCGTATATTTATACGCAAAAAAAATCCCGAAAAGGTGAGCTTTGCCTCAGTCGGGAGGGCTCGGAAAGTTCGTTGATTTCCGCACCGAAATGGTATTGCGAAAAGGGCGGTTGGTCTGACAACATTTAGATAAGGGCCAAGTAATGGATAATCACGGACAGCAAACGATACGTATCGGTGAGTACAAGCTGTTTGGAGTTGCCTCACATATTGTCATCACAGCTCATGATGAAACCGGCAAGCAGATCTGGGAAGTCAACGGACTTTCACATGACAGGCAAAATAATATAATTCCAATAGGAAAACCCTGGGACGGAAGCGATACGATCAAAGGTCACTTGGATAATTTTTCAAGGATGGGGCATCTCGTCGACAACCAGACAACAATTATCGCGGGGACGCCGGCTGAAATCGAGGCATACAGGATAAGAGCTCGCAGGGCTATTGATCGGATCAATGCTCAAAACCTTGATTACAGAATCGACAACCAAAATAGCAACAGCGTGGCGGGGACGGTCCTGAAGTCTTTCGGGATTTCGCCACAGGAATTGCTGAATTCAACAAGGCATCAATTTGAAAAACCAGTCCCAGGCTTTACCGAAGATCTGATCGGCAACAAAGATGTCTTACCTGCAGGATCGGCGCAGTCAGATCCTGAATTGGATGGTCAGTCGGCGCATGGCAACAGATTACGAAACCATGTTGCTGCTCCGTTTCCGATGCCGAGACCTCATTTGGCAGCGGATGACAACCGTTCGAGGGATAGTCAGCCCGCGTTGCGTGGCGAAAGTGATATTCCGCCGCCATCCTTGAGCGAACCGAAGAGCGGTGAGGCTTTTGAGAACGGTCCCATTCCGAGCGCCAAACCGAGTAGAGCTCGCTCTATGCTCCAGCCTGATAATCTGAAGAATGCAAATCCATTCGACGTGAGAAAACCCGACCTCAAACAGCAGGCCTTCCTTTTGGACCATCAGCCGACGAAGGCGAAGCAGCTTATCCTTTCTGCTGGACGAAACCCGGAGTTGTTCGGGTTCAAGGGTGTTGTCGTTTAACTGAACGACCCCTCAAATTTACGTGGTCCGATGCATTACCTCACAAATCGGATCCATCAGACGCCAGATCCTTGCTCACTTGCGAAGTCCTTTGTGCGCTTTGCCGTCAAAGCAACGCAGGCCTGTGACTGTCATCGCGATATTGCCACCTCGGCTGAGCGATCTTACCCGCTTTGAGCGATTTCTGCCCCGTTAATCGAGGAAACGGAAGTCCTCCAAAACTGCGTATTTCTTTTTTCAACCGGAACGTTGCTTCAGCTACTTCAAAATTGGAAGGGGCGACTTTTTGGCAAATTGCCTGCGGCCATGGCGAGGAAACGTGCGCCATCGACAGCAGTCCGTTAGAGCCGGAAAATTGTCAAAATCAAAGGAAATTCAATGACATCTCAAATTTCAGACATCGTCGTCCCGCGTGTGTTCACCCCCTATATGGCGGAGAACAAGCCGGCCAAGCTGATCATGCTGGAAAAATCCGGCATTCTGGCCGGTCCGGCACCGGAAATCGGCAAGCGCTTCAAGGCCGGTGGCAACCAGATTGAAGTGCCCTATTGGGAAGACCTCGACGATGCCGAGCCGACGGTGATCGACGACAGTGATAACAAGATCGGTGTCAGCAAGATCACCGCCAGTGACATGAAGGCCTACAAGCACCGCCTGGCCAAGAAATACGGTGCCAAGACGGTGGCAAGCTATGCCGCAACGGGGCGAGGCGACAGCGCCATGAACCGGGTGGCCGAACGGATCAGCGCCTACTGGGGGCGCCGCAAGGAAGAGCGCATCATCGCGACGGCAGAAGGCGTGATCGCCGACAATGTGGCCAATGACAGCGGCGACATGGTCTATTCCATCTATTCCGATGTCGGTTCGCCGACGGCCGCCAACCGCATCAGCTATCAGGCGATCAACCGGGCGCGCCTGACCATGGGTGAGAACCTGGACGACCTGCGCGTGATCGCCATGCACAGCTTCGTTTACGGCACGCTTCTGGACGACGAAAAGATCGAGTTCAAGAAACCGTCCGAAGCGCCGTTCGAGGTGCCTTACTACGCTGGCATGATGGTGGTGCATTCGGAAATGATGCCGGTGACGGCCGGGGCCAATTCGGACGAATATTCCTGCTTCCTGTTCGCGCCGGGTGCTTTCATGCATATCGACGAAGTGCCGAGCCGCTCGACGATCTACGGCAACGAAGGCACAGAAATCACTCGTGATCCGGACATTGGCGACGGCGGCGGTGCCGACTATCTGACCACCCGCCGTTTCGAGCTGATCCATCCGGCCGGAATGGATTTCACGGCGTCTTCTCTTGCCAAATCCCAGGGAGCGAGCCTGGCCGAACTGCGCAACGCGGCCAACTGGGACCGGAAATACAACCGCAAGAACGTGAAGCTGGCCTGCCTGAAGGTGAACATCTGACAGCGTACCCAGCGGGCAGTCTGGAGGCGAGCGACCGCAGACATCCACCCCAACGTTTTTGGACCGATCGACGTTTCTGCCCTTAGCCTTTCCTGCGGGCTTTTTGTTTGGTCGGTTCGACCCCTCATGGGCCTGATCAAGTCAGGGCCTGCCAAACTTCTTCGGGCGGCGTTTGCCGCCCTTTTTCATTTTCTCGAAAAAGAGGCCAGACATGGACGAGATCATCATGCGCCGCTTGCGGCATCTCCAGCGCCTGGAAGAACAACACGAAGCCGATTTTCTGGCCCGGTGCGCCCCACCCAAAACCGAGGCCGAAAAGCGGCAGGAACACCTGGCGGATGCGCTGGCCGCGGACTGGAACCGCAAGCAAAGGGCAGCAAGGCAGCCACAGGCCGAAAAGCCGCTGCCCAAAGGCTGGCGCAAGGAGCACTGGAAGACCCAGCAGGCCATGGCCGCGGATTATGCCGGCGTGAAGGCCGCCAACAAATACGAGGCTGTTCAGGCGCTTGCTGCCTATGAGGCCAAAGCCGGCGACCTTGCCGCCGCCTGACCCTTTCAAGGAAACTATTTCATGTCGGGAACCGTCAACACAGCCGTTGAGATGGCGAACCTTGCGCTTGCGCATCTGAAGGAAGCGCCCATCCGCGACTTCGATTTTTCCTCCGTGGCGTCGCGCTGGTTCAGGAACCATTATGCAGCGCACCGGGATGCCTATTTGGCCATGCACGACTGGGACTTTGCCATCGAGCTGGTGAACCTGCCTGCGGAAACCGAAAAACCGCCGTTTCGCTGGGCCTACCAGTACAAGCTGCCGGCCGACACGCTTCGCATTCCGCAGCAGAGTGTTGGCGGATCGCCGGGAGGGACGATCATTCCCTTCGAAGTGGTGGGCCAGCGCATCATGTCGGATCATCCGCCGCCGTTTCCGCTCCGCCATGTGCGCCGGGTGGTGCGGGAGGCCGAATTCGCCCCGCTGTTCGTGAACGGGTTCGCCCTGTTTCTGGCGGCGGGCTGCGCCCATTCGATCACCGGAAAGAACAGCCGTGCGGAAGCCTTGCGCCAGGCGGCGCGGGAAGCCTTCGACCAGGCCGGAACATCCGATGCCCTGCAGGGCACGCCGCTGCCCATGATTGACCTGGATATCATTGCAAACAGATGAGCTATCACCTTCAAGCCACGTTCAGCAGGGGGGAACTCGACCCGGAGCTGATCTATCGTTCGGACCTGGAACTGTTCCGGTCCTCCCTGGCCGAATGCCGGAATTTTCTGACACTGAAACGCGGCGGCCTGCGCCGGCGCGGCGGCACCAAATTTATTGCGGAACTCAAGGACAGCAGTCGGCAAGGCTGGTTGATCCCGTTCGAGTTCGGAAACGGTCAATATTACATGCTTGAGTTCGGCGACCACATGTTTCGAATATTCACCAGCGAGGGGCGGGTCGGCACCGTGGAGGTTGCGACACCCTATTCCTCCGAGGTTTTGCCACGGCTGAAATTCGTACAGTCGACCGACACGCTGTTCATCGCTGGTGGCGGCGTTGCCCCGCAGGCGCTCAAGCGGTTGTCGGAACTTTCCTGGGCGATCGAACCGATGTCGTTCAGGGACGGGCCCTATCTGGACGTCAATATCTCGCCGACGAACCTGAAACCGGCCGGCACGGGCAATGCCGTTCCGAAAATGACATCAAATACAGCCCCGAGCGGGACGGTGTCTGCCTCCAACGGCAGCGCTTCGGCGTGGCAGGTTTTCAACCGCTCGGAGGGCAAGACAGTGCTTTCATCCGGGGCAACGGGTTGGGTGCAATACCAGTTCCCCAGCAGTGTCGTGATCGACGCCTGCATGCTGCAGGCACCGAACGACAACAGCCAGAATGACGACATGCCCTGGCAGTGGAACATCGAGGCGTCGAACAATGGCTCCGACTGGACAATTCTGGATACGCAGGACGGTCAGGATACCTGGGCCTCCAACGAATGGCGGGAATATGATTTTCACAACGAAACCGCCTTTACTCATTACCGGCTGAGCTTCACGCAAGGAGGCGGATCTGCTTCGGACAATTCCGCAATCGGGCAACTGGTGTTTCACCAGGCAGGCAACGACCAGAGCCCTTTCACGCTGACCGCATCAGGCACTGCGGGGATCAATGGCGGTGCCGGCTTTCAGGCGTCTGACGTGGGGCGGCACATCCGATTTCGCGGGTCGGACGGCTTCTGGCGCTGGTTCCGGATCCACAGCCGCCAGTCGGCAACCTCTGTCAAGGTGCAGCTGTTCGGTCAGGCACTGCAGGACACGAAGGCGCAAAGCATCTGGCGGTTGGGGGCATGGTCCGGCACGACGGGATGGCCGGAAACGATCGGCTGGCACAAGAACAGGCTCGCCTTCGCGGGCACCAGCGAGGAACCACAGAAAATCTGGGAAAGCCAGACGGAGGATTTCACCAATTTTTCCGTATCCCATGTCCTGAAGGCATCTGACGCGGTGACCGCGGGCATTCTTTCCGGACAAGTGAACCGGATCCAGTGGCTGGTCGACGATAACGACCTGATTGTCGGCACGACCCGGGCGGTGCGTGCCGTCGGCAAGGCGACGGATCAGGACCCTTATGGGCCGGAGAATGTTGACCAGAAGCCTGAAACGAATTTCGGCGCCAATGACGTCAGCCCGATCAAGGTGGGGTCGGTGCTGATCTACTACGGCCCTTATGGAACCGACATGCGCGAAATGGCCTATGACTTCGGCTCCGATGGCCGGGTGTCTCAGGCGGTGAGCGAGGTGCAGTCGCATCTGTTTCAAAGTGGTATCGCCGGGGCCTGCTACCAGCAATATCCCGATAGCGTCATCTGGCAGTGGGACCAGAAAGGCCGTGGGATCGGCTTCACCTATGAACGCCAGCAGCAGGTTTATGGCATGCAGCGCCACGATTTCGGTGGTGTGGTGGAATGTATGGCAGACCTTTCGGGCGCTGGAGCGGACACCGTCTGGATGGTCGTGAAACGGACCATCGACGGACAGGTGCGGCGGTACATCGAAATCATGCAGCGGCCGTTTCCGGGCGGGGCAATCGAGGATGCGTGGCATCTCGATTGCAGCGCGCGCTACGAAGGCCTGCCGGCAAACACGGTCTCGGGACTTCAGCATCTGGAAGGCGAAGAGGTGATCCTTTATGCCGATGGGACCGACTATCCGGCAACTGTGACCGCCGGAGAAGCGAGCCTGCCGAATGGCCAAACAGCGGAAAAGATCCTGGTCGGGCTGAATGTTTCGGCGAGGGCGAAGACCTTGCCGTTTCCCATTAATGCGCAGGATGGCTCAGCCATGGGCCGCAAGATGCGCGTGGACAATTGCAGCATCGCGGTTCTGAACACCGGAACCCTGAAGGCCGGGTCAGACGAAACCTTTCTGGACGAGCTGATCTATTACCGTGCGGGAGATCCTGCCGGAGAGCCGGCGCCCTTGCGCACTGGGGTGCTCGACCAGCCAATCGAAACGCGATGGGAAGACGGGGGGCAGCTTACGCTGGCAGCCAGCGGCGGCAAACCCTGCACCATCCTGGCCGTCAATTTCGGCCGAGACGCGGAGCCTTAATTCATGTGTCACCCAGCAATATTGGCTGCGGTCTCCGTTGCGGGATCGCTGGCCGGCGGCGCTGTGCAAGCGCAGGGCGCGCGCCAGCAGGCAGATGCCCAGGCAAAGGCGGAAGAGCGCCGTGCAGAACTGGCCGACCGCCAGAAGGCGGTCAACCAGACCCAGGCTTCTTTTGAGCGAAAACGAACCCTGGACAAATACGAAAGGGCACTCGGCTTCAACCGGGCTGCCGGAGCCGAACGCGGGCTATCGCAAACCGGTTCGCTGAATGACGTCGCGAACGACAATGCCTTTGAAGCGGCACAAAGCATCGAGGCAATTCGGTATGGCGCGGAAGGCAAGCGGGACAATCTGACCTTCGAGGCGAAAACGGCCCGGGAGCGGGCACATTCGAGCCGCCGCGCGGGGCGTATCAACGCCACCGGTGCCATGTTGGGTGGTGTTACCCAGGCTTTCACGACGCTTGGCAATGCCGCCTACAACGGTGCTTTCAAATTCAGGTGACAAAACGGTACTGACAATGGCGAGATTGCAGAAATTCAATGGTGCCGACAGCCTTCCGGGCTTTGGCAGTCCGCAAGTTGTCGCTGACACCGCGGTTGGACAAGCTGCGGCAGGGCTGGGACAACAAATCCGCCGTTCGGCAGGGGCTTTCGGTGATCTTGCCGGGACCGCTGCTCAAAGACGCAGGCGAATTGAGGACTTTAAAGTTCAAATGGCTCAACGGGAATTTGACGCCAGGTTGAAGGAAAGGGCTGCGGAGGAACAGCAGCAGGCGCAACCAGGCGGCTTCGGCTTCACCGAGGCCATGATGGCTCATCTTGAAAAGTCTAGAGAGCAGGCGCTCAAGGAACTGCCTGCAGGTTCAAGAGACGCGTTCAACCGCCACGTGGAGGCGCAGCGTGACCGCTATATCAACGGCTTTGCTGCAATTGAGGCGGGGGAAAACGAACGCTATTTCCAGCAGGGTTTGGAAGAAGAAGGTATCCGGCTGGCATCAGAGGTGCGCGAGAACCCGGATGGTCTCGAAGAAGCATTCGAACAGGCAAGAACGTTGCTGTCGGCTGCTCCCTTGCCGGCCGAAGGCAAAAAGGCAGCCTATGCGAAAATAAGCGAGACACTGGCAGAGTCGTGGGCTGAGACAAGACCGCTTGAAGAACTGCTACCAGCAATCGGCGACGAACTTGCAAGGCGAGAGTTTGCAGGACCGGAAGGTTTAGGAAATGAGCTCGAACGGGTAGGTGAGACCGTCAATGGCCCCGACAGGCCGGAGGCGTTTGCGGACGAAAGCCAGGTTCTGGCAGAACGGCTGAAACTGCTGCCTGGTGAAACACTGGGCCGAATGCAGGCAAATGCCGTTAAAAGCAGAGCGGCGATTGCTGCTGGGGAAGTTGGCAAGATCGAACGCCGCATCGAGGCGAGTTTTGGCCAGTTCGACAAATCCGAGATCGAAGCAAACGGCTTGCTCGACCCAAGGCAGAAAACACGACTGATCGGCCAGCTTGAAGTGGCAAAAAAGGAGCATATCGCGAACATTGAAGCTGCGAATTGGCTCTTGTCTTCTGAAGAAGGGGATCGGGGACCGCAGCGCCAGAAGAACGCGAACCGGGCGTTCACCTTTCTGGAAAATGGCGAAATCGACCGGGACACACTTGCACTCAAGATTGTGGAAACGAAGGGCGTTGTTCCGGAGAGTTATGCCGCCGCCTTGAGCAAGGGAACTCGGAGCAACGAACCCGAGGTCATTTTACGAGCGTACGAAAACCTCGCAAAGGTTCTGGCGTTGGCACCGCAGTCGGCGGTGTTGGCAAAAAGAGAACGCAATCTTGTCGACAGGTTTGAAAAGTGGACCCTTTTGACAAAAGGCTATGGGCTGAGTCCTGAGGAAGCTGCGGAGACGCTGGCGAAAGGCAATGATTCTGGTTCTGCGCACAATCTGGAGGAGGCTTTTGACCGGCAGTTTCCTGCTTGGGAAGGGAAAGACCTCGGCAGCCAGACCTTGAGAGAGTTGCTGACACCTGCAGATACAAGATTTCCAGAAGGATCTGGCGGATAAACGTAACAGGTCAATCCGGCGAGAGCCTTTTCGAGCCGCCAATGTGACCGTGGCTCAATTTCTGATCTCAAATTTTACCAGGGAACTCCATGACAGTAGCAGCCTTGACCGAAGGCCGCGCCCAGATCACGGGCGACGGCGTGACGGATCGTGTCGACTTGCCATTCCAGTTTGTCGACCAGAACAACCTGCAGGTATCGCACCGGACTGCAACCGGCGTGATTACCGTTTGGCAGTATCAGCAAAGCCCTGGCAACTGGCACTTTACCGGTGGCAACTTCGGCACCGGTACCGTGCTCTTTGACGCCAGCGCCTTGCAGGCAGGCGAAACGCTGACGGTTTTGCTGGTGAGCAAGTACGATCAGCCTTACAGCCTGGCAGGCGGAGAGATTGACCCGGCGGTCATGGAACGCGCCATGGACCGGACGGCGATCAACATGCAGTCGGTCGCCACCCGGGCGCTGATCGAGGTCAACGGCGGCTTTGACCTGAAAGGCCGGCGGATGATCAACGCGCTTGATGCGGCCGATAATCAGGACTTGCCGACGCTGCAGCAGGTTCTTGAAATCGCCTCGCTACCAGGCGCGCAAGGGCCGAAAGGGCCGGTCGGCAACCAAGGCCCCACGGGTCCGGCTGGTCCGCAAGGCCCTGCCGGTCCGCAGGGACCACAGGGGGAACGCGGCCCGCTCGGCTATGAAGGTCCGCGAGGCCCAACCGGCTATCAAGGCCCGGAAGGCCCGCGCGGTCCCGAAGGGCCATCCGGTCCGACTGGCTCACAAGGACCGATTGGACCGCAAGGCCCGCAGGGTCCAGAGGGGCCGATTGGGAAATCATTCGACCCGGATTACACCGGCCTGACCGTTGACCGTGCAGCCTATGACGCCGAACCGAAAGACACGTCCTTTCTCGATAACGAGGCCGGAATTGTTTATTGGAAGCTCTCCAACGCGGTCGGTGTCTGGTCGACGGGCGTCAACTTCGGTCGTGGGCCGCAAGGCTTGCAGGGGCCGCAGGGCATTCAAGGCCCGGCCGGTCCTGTCGGGCTGAACCACCGCGGAACGTGGAACGCGGCAACCGCTTACGTTGAACGGGATACGGTCAGCCATGACGGGTCTTACTTCATCTGCGTGTCAGCTCATACCGGCATCACCCCGGAAAACGCTGCCGCCGAGTGGGACATTGTCACCACCCAAGGGGAACGCGGCCTGCAGGGCTTGCAGGGCATTCAGGGACCGGAAGGGCCGCAGGGTGTGCAAGGCCCGGAAGGCATCCAAGGCCCGAAAGGTGATACCGGTGCGCAGGGGTCGACGGGTGCGGAAGGTCCGCAAGGCCCGCAGGGCGATCCCGGGTTGATCTATCGCGGCTTCTGGTCTTCTGGCGACACTTACAATTCTGACGAAACGGTCACCTACAACGGATCTTCGTATATCTCGTTGCGGGTGAATATCGGTCAGAACCCGAGTGTATCTTCGGATGATTGGGGCCTGCTTGCTGCCAAGGGTGATGTGGGTCCGGTTGGTGCAACGGGTCCGGAAGGGCCACAAGGTTCAACCAGCTACGACGCTGGGACCGTCGGCGGTCTGACGTCGGGCCAGCTTCTGCGGTCTGATGTAAGCGGGACGATAAATGGCAACCTCACGGCAACCGGGCAGCTTCTGTCGAACAACCATATTTATCTTGGCCGTGCCGGGGCCGGTGATAACTGGCTGATTTTCCGAGACGCGAACAGCAATACGGACAGGTACTTTGGCTGGGATGACAGCGCCAACGCTCTCGTCGCAGAAGAGAACGACGGTGGGTTTCATAAGGTTGGGATGGTCTACGACGGCTCAAATGTAAACGAAACCATCTTTCCAATTGGGCACATCATCTGGGCATCTGCACCCGCCGGGATCAACAGAAACGCTTCACGAGCCTGCTATTTGCACACAGCATCAACGGGCTATGCCGACAGTTCGGACGGTAACAGATCTTCCGGCTTATCGGGCACGTGGCGATGCCGAGGGCAAGCCGGTGCTGTCGCCATCTATCAGCGTGTCGCGTGAGGAAAAGGAATGACAGAAATCAACGTCAAGACAACCGTCATCACCAATTTCCATGGCTTCTTTCCAAGCCACGAAACCGACCACAATCTAACCGATATGTCCAAGATCGTCGGCGCGTGCTCCTATGATGTGCAACACGCAAATGGGTACACGGAAACACTCGAAACCGGCTTGCGGCCAGGCGAAAACTTCGGGTGGAGCATTAAGGTAATCCAGGCAGCGCAGGCCTGGCGAAATTCCGGCGGGTTCATTCCGGAATGGGTTCCGCCTGCGTCTGAATAAACTCGGCCAAACCGACCGAAACACGCACTGCCCTTGAGGCGGTTTTTTTATGCCTGAAAGGCAGTCCAATGAAACTGGTTTCAGACTGGCGCGCGGTCCTGCAAAGGGCTTGGAGCGTGCGCCTTATGCTGCTTGCTGCGCTGCTCTCTGGCGCGGAAGTGGCGTTGCCCTTTCTGGGCGACTTCATTGCGCCGGGCTTACTCGCTGCCCTGTCGGCGTTCACCGTGTCGGCCGCGTTCGTGGCCCGGCTTCTCGCACAAAGGAACATGAAAGATGGGACGTAAAACCCGCCTTGTCGGCGGCATAGGCGCGACTGCGATCGCGCTGGTCGGTGCCTGGGAAGGTCTGCGCCTGACGGCATACCGGGACGTTGTAGGTGTTCCAACCGTCTGTTACGGCGAAACGCTCGGGGTGAAGCTTGGGGACAAGCACACAAAGGCCGAGTGTGACGCAATGCTGTTGGCCTCGTTGCAGCGGCATGAAGCCGGAATGAGAAAGTGCCTCAAGCGGCCGGATGCCATTCCCGCAAAGTCCTATGTCGCGTTCGTCAGTCTCACCTACAACATCGGGGTAGGGGGCTTTTGCCGGTCGACTGCGCGCAAACGTCTTGATGCCGGGGACGTGCGCGGCGCCTGTAACGCAGCCAAATGGTTCAACAAGGCAGGCGGCCGGACGATCCGAGGACTTGTGAACCGCCGCGCGGCCGAGCATTCGCTTTGCCTGGAAGGGCTGAGGTAATGCCGGTGATCGCCTGGATGCTCCAAAGCCGCACCGCGTGTGCTGCCCTCGCCATTGCCGCTGTTCTGGGCGGCTTTTTTGTTTGGCACAAGGTCGACAAGTCGAGCGCGGTTCGCCGGGCCGTTGTCGAGTATGTGGCCGACGCGGAATTGACCGCAGCCCGGGTGCAGCTTGATGAACTGAAACGCCGGAAGGTTGTTACTGAACGGGCAAACCGGCGTTTTCTCTCCCTTATCGATCAGGCCAACGCGGAAGCGGAAGCCGCAGCACAGGAGTTGGAACACTATGTTTCGACCGTTGGGGATGGCTGCACTTTGCAGCCTGATCTTTTTGAGCGCTTGCGCAACCAATGACGAGCGGTTGCGAACTGCCGCCGCACTCTCGGCGCAGGTGGAAGCCTCGAAAGAGTTGCCGGGCTATCCGGAGGACTGCCGGCGGAAAGAAGCGTCCGGCGTTCGGATCGGGGAGCCGCTGGACGTTGCCTTGATCCGGACCGACCAGGCGCTTGGCCGTGCCAATGCCCGCGTGATGCGGTGCAGCCGGTGGTACGACGAAATCAAACAGGGCTACGCAGGGGGTGTGCAGTGAACGAAGATCAGATGCGGGAAATTGCCCGCGAAGGCGGCAAAGAAGGCGGCCGGGAGGCTGCCCAAGAAGTGCTCAAGGCGCTCGGCGTCGATATCGAGAACACCATCGAAGCGCAGAAGGACATGCACTTTTTGCGTGATCTGCGAAAAGGAACGTCCAGCGTTAAAGGCAAGGTGATCAATACCGTTGTAGGGGCCTTGGCGCTGGCTGGCCTCTACAAGCTTCTGTCGGGAATTAGATGGGGGGCTTGAATTCTCAAAAAGGCACTGTTCGTTAACTTGACATACTGTTCACTATTTTAATGCTAGTTATTCGAAAATATCAAAACTATCTCCAATTAACGAACAAACGCCGATGCCGGTTTTGAAACTTTGGAGATCAAGATGTCCTCACCGTTGAAATCAATTCTGCATGTCAATGCCTCAGCACGTACCGCCGGTTCAGTGACGCGTGACCTTGGGCAGACCTTCGTGACTCGTTTGCTGGCAAAATCACCAGATGCAAAAGTCCTTACTCGCGATGTTTCCCAAGGGGTACCGTTCCTGAGCGAAGAGTGGATTGGCGCGACTTTTACAGATCCTGCTTCACGGAGTGCAGAACAAAAAATGGTGCTTGCTCTGTCCGACACGCTTGTTGGAGAATTGAAGGGGGCAGACACCATCGTAATTGGGACGCCTGTTTACAACTTTTCTATTCCGGCTACGCTAAAAGCCTGGGTTGATATGATTGCGCGAGCAAGAGAAACGTTTCAGTACACTGAGAACGGACCTGTCGGTCTGCTTCAGGGTAAAAAGGCTTACGTCATCATTGCCTCTGGTGGAACCAAAATAGGATCAGAGATCGACTTTGCCGGAAACTACCTGAAGCATATTCTTGGCTTTATCGGCATCTCCGATGTGACAATGATCGCGGCAGATCAATTGATGATCGAACCGGAAAACCGTGACGCGGCACTGGCTCAAACGATAGAGCTGGCCGCATGAGCGGAATTTGTGTTGAGGCCTGATATTCCAGTATTTGAAATTGCGGAATGCAACAGGCTTCCTGCGAAGTGAAATTTTTGGTTGTGTCTGGGCAGCTGCGGCAATTGCCCAGTCTTCAGTACGATCGGGCGCTATTTCTCACCCTCGACACCCGAACGGGCGATCAATTCTGGAATCAGCACAGCGTCTTTGGCGGCTGCACCTTCTGGTGCAGCCGACTACGCCGGGAATCTAAAATTGTTCGTTGAATTGTCCTGCTGTCTGCTCGGCGCAGCTCGTTTTCTTTGATTTCTTGCCGTTTGGTTCAGATTGCACCAACTACAATTGCAGCCAAAAACGCAAAGGCTGCTAGGAAGGCAATCATGTTCAGGTTCCGTACAAGGGTCATATGTCCGCTCCCGATTACCTCTTTCTGACGGGGTGATACTAAGTCAGCATAATGCCGAAGCGAAGCAAAAAAGATGCTGCAGCGCAGCGGAGAATTGCATTCCAGGGTTGTGTTTGTTGAGGAAGCATTAAGTAAAGCCTTGATTGGAAACGTTCACTGCCTTTTGGGAAAAAAACAGAACTAATTTGTCCTGGGTGTGCGATCCAGGGTTGCAAATAGTTATTTGGCGCGTCGAATTAATTGTGGGGAGGCCTTCCTGCTGCTGGCCGTTTCTCCAGGTTATGCGGCGATCAACGGTAGCTTAATGTTAAGGGCCTGCTGATAATGTCGAGGCTTACGCGACTGTCGCGCCGGAGTGTCGATGATCAATCTTGCAAAACTTGCTGATCTGGCGAGGGACACAAGCGCTGGAGGGCGCAAAAGCCTGGTCAGCATGCTGACGGACCTATTCGTGAACTCCGGTGACGACCGTGACGAGCAGATCAGCCTGCTATTTGGCGACATCGTTCTCAAAGTTCTCGGACAGCTGGAGGAAGAAACCAGGATCATTCTGTCCAAACGAGTTTGCAAGGAGAAAGATGCTCCTCGTGAACTGATGGTGAAATTGGCACAGGATGAATTTCCGGTTGCCGGCCCGGTCCTGGAAAACTCACCTGCACTCACCTCAGAAGACCTGGTCGAGATCGCATGTTCTGCGTCGATGGAGCATCTGGGGGCAATTGCCGGGCGTGAAACCGTCGACAAGGCAGTTACCACTGTATTGGTGGATCGGGGGGATACGGCGGTTTTAAGTAAAGTCGCTGAAAACCAGGGTGCAGAGTTCGCTAATGCATCCTTCCTGAAATTGGTGGAAAAAGCCCGATCGAGTGAAGCAATCCAGGCTGCCTTGATCAACCGCACCGACTTGCCGGATGCAGCTGCTCATGCCTTGCTGCCTTTCTTGACGGAAGAGTTGAAAGAAAGGGTCAGTGCACTCGGTGCCGACAGCACGCTTGTTCAGCTCCTGGCTGAACGTGCCGCTACCGAAGTGGCCGCTCGTGCGCACAAGCTTGAAGAGGCACGTGAACAATCCAACGCATTGATCCGTGACGTGGTGAGCAAGAAGACCAAAATCGATGATGCCGTGACCTTGTTCGCCCGTTCGGATCGAACAGCGGAGCTGGGTATGTTGCTTGCCAAGGTAAGCAATCTGCCGCCCAGTGCGGTATCCCAGCTCTTGTTCAGCGCAAGCGACAAGCCATTGATAATTCTTTGCAAGGCGAACGGCGTTACAGCCGAAGCCTACAAGGATATTCTCACGATGAGGGCCAGGCGGTTGCGCATTGGCGGATTGGAGCTGAATGCCGCCATCCAGCGTTATGCAGCGCTTAGTGAAGATGGCGCTCGCAGATCACTTGAAACCTTGAAGCAATCCGGTGCCAATTTCGGTTTGAAAACTGAAGAAGAAAAAACCGAAGCGGAAGCCGTACGGTCAAAAAAGAACATTCCCTTCGCATCAAGTCGCTGATTTTTTCAGTTCGCAGATCTCTGCAATGTTGCCGTCATCGCCGCAGCGGAGATCAGGAATGCGCCGCCCACCTTGTTTACCAGTCTAAGCAGGGAAGGACTTCTCAGTTTTTGTCCGAGGGCTGCTGCTGCATAGGCGTAAACAGCTGCATTCAAAACACCCAATGCGACGAAGGTCGTTCCCAAAAGTGCGAGCTGCGGGACAACTGGGGCGTGAGGTGCGATGAAGTGTGGCAGGAAAGCCATAAAGAAAACAATGCCTTTTGGATTGAGCGCTGTGACCACATATGCATGCCAGAATATTTTTCTGGGGGGAACATCGGCAACCTGATGCGGCCCAAGTGCAGTTGGCCGGCTTCTCCACATTTTCAGGCCAAGCCAGACCAGGTAGATCGCCCCTACCCATTTGAGCACGGTGAATGCTGTTGCAGACGTCGCCAGAATGGCACCGAGACCCATCAGCGACGCAGCTGCTGCTGTCGCGTCCCCCAAGCCAACACCCAATACGCTGGCAACCGCAGACTTGCGTCCCTGGGTCAAAGCATAGCTGACAACAAGCATGATCGTCGGACCCGGGATGGCGAGGACGATCAATGTGGCAATCACATAGGCGAAAAAGAGTTCTAATGTCATGGGGAGCCATCCACTTTTTGGGTCATGCAACCATAGACGCAGGACAAGCGTTGATCAATCATGAGGGTCGCTGGCAAGTACAATGTGCGGAGTTGGGAATGCACTTAAACCTCGTGTCGATTTGTACTGCTCTCGCGTTGTGTTGCCTGCTGCCTTTAGATGTTTACGCAAATCCTCCATTGCCGCAGGAAAAGCCGCTTCCTGGCCTCGGTAGTTCGCGATTCATCGAGGGGGTGGATGTGCCGGCGATCAAGCCAGCTACTCTTCCGGAAGGGCCTTTGGCAGGACCTGACGACAGTGGCAGAAAAGCTTCTGCGGGCGAATCCTCCACACCGTCAGCTTGCGATATTCCGGGTGCTACTTTTGAACAACTTGCTCCCTTGCAAGGGGATCAACCTGATGAGGATTGCGGGATCACCGTACCTGTCAACCTTTCTGGGTTACGTGGCGAGGATGCCGAAGTGACCTTCCCGATGAAAGCCACGCTATCGTGCGGTTTTGCGACGTCACTTACAGCGTGGGTGATCGAAGATGTCTTGCCCATTGCACAAGCACAGTTCGGGAAACCAGTGTCCGAGTTTCTCACAGGCCCTGGTTATCAGTGTCGCCGACGAAACAATCTTCCAGATGGAAAGCTCTCCGAACATGCGCTTGGCAAAGCCATTGATATTGTGGCCTTCCGATTAAGTGACGGTACTGAGATTTCAGTTGAAAAGGATTGGGCGCGCAACACGCAGAGCGGAAGCTTCCTGTCCGCCATACACAAGGCTGCCTGTAAAAGGTTCACCACCGTTCTCGGCCCCGATGCAGACCCAAATCACAAGTCTCACTTCCACCTCGATATCGGATGCCACGGCAAGAGCTGTAATTACATTATCTGCCAATAACCCAATCCCGGCTTGCAAATCAGCCTCAAGCTTGTTCCTTTCTATTCGATGACTTCTAACGCCGGAAGGACTGATGGAACGTTATAAAACAGCTATTGACGCCGCCTTGGATCTTCGTCCCGATCAGCCTGTGTATTGTTTCCGGCCGGACGTGCTCAGGCATGACGCACAGCAATTCCAGTCGCTCTTCCCCGGCAAGACGGCTTACGCGGTCAAGACGAATGGTGAGCCATTTGTCCTTGAGGCACTGGCAAAGGCCGGGATCAGTTGTTTCGATGTCGCATCGCCTGCAGAGTTCGCCGCGGTGAAAGAGGCAGCGCCGAAGGCTGAGATGCTTTACATGCATCCTATCAAGGCACAGTCGGACATTCGGCTAGCTTTGGAAACCTACGGTATTCGAACCCTTTCGCTCGACCACGAAGACGAAGTCGCGAAGATCCTGCGTGTTGTTAGGGCCCTTGATATAGATCCTGGAACGATCACACTCTTCGTTCGTATCACCACCAAGGGGCATGCTGCTTACGAGTTGTCGAAGAAGTTTGGCGCGGCTCCAGGTCACGCCGTTGAGTTGCTGCAACGGATCGACCGTATCGGGTTCAAATGCGGATTGTGTTTTCACGTTGGAAGCCAGATCGAAGAACCGGAAACCTATGAGCGAGCGCTGGCTTCTGCCGATTGGATCAGGTCACGTGCTGGCGTTCCCGTTGTGGAGCTTGATGTCGGGGGAGGGTTTCCGGCCGTTTATGGTCACGATCCGCGCCGTAAAGCGCCTGAGATGCCCTCGCTCGTGGAATTGATGGGGCAGTTGAAAGCCGATATCGCTGATTGGCAATTTGATGACCTGCCGCTTGTCGCCGAGCCAGGCAGAGTGATTGTGGCCCGATCGATCTCTCTCATTGTCAGAGTGCTGTTGAAGAAGGGGCGGCGCCTTTACATCAATGATGGCATCTGGGCGTCTCTTTCCGACAGTTGGACCGGAAAGATCACGCTGCCGGCTCGTTTCATTCCGGACCCGGCTCGCAAAACACGGGCTGGTCAGCCCGACAAGATTGTTCCCTTCAAGGTCTGCGGCGCAACCTGCGACAGCGTTGATATTCTTTCCAGGCCTTTCTGGCTGCCAGAGACTGTCGACACGGGAGACTGGATCGAGATTGGCCATATAGGTGCCTACAGCTTGTCGCTTCGCACAAGGTTCAATGGATTTTATCCCGACAAGGTCATTGAGGTCGAAACGCCGTTCGATTTCGGTGCTGCGCCGGAAGGCTTCGCTTCAATTGAAACCATGGCGGATTGATGCAAACAGGCTGATTGAACGAAACAACCTGGTTGCACTTGCCCACCGAGGCTGTTCAGTTCCCTTGGAGCATGACCCTTCTGAAAAGAATGACAACAAACGGGTGACCGGTTCGGCCGGTCGGTCGTTTGTTGCCACGAGTTCTTCAGTACCACCAGGCGGGCGCAAGCTTATTGGCAGAAACGCTGTTCACCCTGGTAGGTGGTATAGGTACCGGTCGACGGGTTGAACGACCGGTATTTCGAAGAGCAGTACTGGTACCAGGCTGGGCTCCACGGCTGATAACCGATGGCCGTGTTGACGCGACCGGGATAGGGAGCCGGCGGGTAGTGATTTACCGGCGGCGGGCCTGCGTAGCTCGGCTGGCGGGTCGCTCCCAGCAGAATTGCTCCTGCAGCGAGGCCGATGACACCTGCCGCGACAGCCGCGCCAAGATTATCATTGTTTTTGTGTCGGTTATGATTTCGATTATTGTGTCTCTGGTTATGGTGGTGGCCGCCACGGTGGTCACGCCAACCGTTGCGCGAGCCGGCTTCAGCAGCCGCGAAGGTCGGCAAAAGAAGGGCGCCCGTGAGGGCGGCGGCAACAAGACGTTTGCTCATGGTCTTCATTGGTTTTCTCCAAAGGCAGGCGCTGTTCTCGATTGGCGCCGTATCTGATGGTGAGACAATCGCATAGGCGCCCTGAACCGGTTCTGAGATGTCTGTTCATCTGACGTTCAGAATTCGGGTGAAGGCGAAAACCGTGGAATGCAACTTGTCTGCGCCGACAGAAAACAGAACTTGGAGGGGCCGTGAGCCTGGAAAAAGAACCGAAATCAGTAATCCGGCCGACCGATGATCAAGCCAGAAGATTGGCTAAGGAGTTGATCAGAACCGCGAGGTTTGGTGCTTTGGCGGTGCTCGAAGCCGAAACGCGGCATCCACTTGCCAGTCGGGTTGCGGTGGCGACCGATTTGGATGGTGCACCTGTCATCCTCACCAGTACATTGTCCGGACACACGGCGGCAATTTTGGAGAACCCTTCATGTTCGCTATTGTTGGGCGAACCTGGAAAAGGCGATCCGCTCGCTCATCCGAGAATTTCTCTTTTCTGCAAGGCAGTAAAGATATCGAGAGGAAGTTCAGATCATGAGCGGTTGCGCAACCGTTACCTCTCTCGTCATCCCAAAGCCGAACTTTATGTCGATTTTGGAGACTTTTCCTTTTTCAGGTTGGAGCTCTCCAGGGCCAGCCTGAATGGAGGCTTTGGCAAGGCTTTTGAATTGGAGAAAGAGGACTTGTTGGCAACAGTAAGTTCGCCTGATGACTGGTCTTCAATGGAAGCTGGAGCGGTTGCGCATATGAACGCAGACCATAGGGATGCGGTGAAACTTTATGCGCAGAATTTGCTGAAGGCCGGAGAGGCCAATTGGCGGCTTGCCTGTCTGGATCCCGAAGGCGTTGATCTTGTGGCTGGAGATAAGGTTGAACGTCTCTGGTTTGCAGATCCATTGGAAGATCCGTCTGAACTGAGGCCTGCATTGGTCGCTCTGGCTTTGCAGGCGCGCAACACCTGAACACAATTCAAACGACGTCTCGTCGAAACTCCAGGTTGAGCTTGCTTGTCATTTTCGTAAGCGCTATCGAGGCTCATCTGTTTCAATTTGGACGTTTGTTTTGCCAACACTCTGACCGGTCATCGATCCCGCCATGCATTCGCTCGAATGCGTCATGAACTTTGTTCGTCCTGGCGGCGGATCGGGGCCGGTGTGGCTTGGCCATGCGCATCTGATCCTGTTTCGGTTCACTGCATACATTTCGAAAAAGCTTCCAGCCAGACTGAGTGCCGATAGCTGACGCTGTCCGGCCGTCCCGACTGCCTGTGACGGACTTCCCGTGCGAGGAAGACCCACGGAATGTCGTCTATATTGAACATGGAATGGTCCGTTGTCCGTTCTCAGACACCTAGAATAAAGCGTCCCTGCCAACGATGCGGGTTTGTGCAACCTTTTGGTTCGACGGGCAAATTCCGGTTGAACGCGAATGGAAGCCAGCTTGACGCCTGGCTGATCTATCGTTGCGATGTCTGTGGAAGCAGATGGAACAGGGCCATTTTTGAACGTCGAGCCGTGAGCAGCCTTTCGGCAGAACTCATCGAAGCCTTGCAGCGGAACGATGAGGGAGTGGCGAGCACCTTCGCCTGCAACACCAAAGGGAGAGGCGGAGGCAAGGGGGGCACTGATTTCAGCCTGAAACGACGAATGGTTGCCAGCGATTGTGCAGATGCCTGCACTGTGGCACTGACAATCCTGAATTCGGATCACGTCCAGGTTCGTCTGGATAAGGTCCTTGCAAAAGGGCTTGGTCTCTCGCGCAACCGCGTTCTGCTCCTGGTGGAGCAAGGATCGCTGAGATTTCCCATGAACAATGTGAAGATCTTGAAGAGACGGGTTCCCGACAAGATCTGTATCGAACTTTTCATTGGTCCGGCAAGCGACAGATCGGTCTTTTGGAATTATCTGGTCTGCATGAATTAACCGCAGGAGCGGGAGTTAGAAACCGGATGGCTCCAGATCCCCGTGTCCGCGTTGCGGACACGGGGCAGCGGTCAGTCGTTTTGGCAGGTGTTCCGGAGAGCGTGGCGAGCAGTTGTCAAGCTGCGCGCAGGTGACCGAGAAAATCGCCCAACCCGTCGCGAATTGTCGTTATCTGGGAGGAGATGTTCTGAATGCCTCCCACGACTTCCTGCACCCTGTCGCCGGATACCTGCGCTGCCTGGTTCACTTCGGAGATATTGAAGGTAATGTCGGCACTGCCTTGCGCGACCTGATGCGCGTTTTTGGCTATTTCTGACGTAACTGCGTTTTGCTCTTCAATCGCAGAGGCAATTCCGGAAATCTGTTCGCGAATTTCCATCATGGCTTTGACAACCGTGGTAATTGCATCAGAACAGGTTGCCGCCCCGGACTGGACACCGCTCAGCTGTGAACCAATCTGATCGGTTGCCTGTCCGGTTTGCGTGGCAAGCGCCTTTACTTCAGAAGCCACGACGGCAAATCCCTTGCCTGCTTCGCCAGCTCTCGCTGCTTCGATAGTTGCGTTCAAGGCCAGCAGATTGGTCTGGGCAGCAATGTCGCTGATCAGTTTCAGGACATCCGTGATCTCCTCTGCCGATGTAGACAGTTTTCCGACTGTCTCTCCGGAAACTTCAGCCTGTTCAGATGTACGAGAGGTGGAGGAATTCGCGAGTGTAATCTGGCGGCTGATTTCGTGAATTGAACTCGCCAGTTCCTCAGACGCGGATGCAACAGATTGGACCGATGCTGTGGCCTGTTCGGCTGCAGCGGCAACCGTGTTGGACCTTTCAATGGTCTCATGACTGTTGCGCGCCAATTCGTCGGCACCGGACGCAAGTTCACTCAATGCAGAAACCGCTGTGTCGCAGCTGGTCATCAGGAGCCTTTCAAGCTCGTCGGCCAACCGCAATCTTGTATCGCGACGATCCGCTTCTGCCTGCATTTCTTCTTCGCGAGCCTGTTCCTGCAGGCGCTTCATCTCGATCGTGTTTTCACGGAAGGTTTCGAATGCGCTTGCCACCTGACCGATTTCGTCATTCGTGCGTACATTGACTTCCACATCCGTGTTGCCTCTAGCGAGCTCCAGAAGGCCTGCGGTGACCTGGTGCAAGGGACGGGAAATCAGATATCTGGCGAAAAGGACTGAGCCGACAAGGCACAAAATCAAAGTCAGCGCCGCGGTGATCGCGATTTGCTGAAAGGCCTGTTTCTCATGTTCTTCTGCAGATGACGCAGCTGTTTGCGTAAAACGCTCGATCTCGGTGAGTAGCGACACCAGTTCATTGTCGAGGCGAGTTTGTTCCTTTTCCAACTCAACGAGAAGGGTGCTCGCATCAGAGAGGTTGTTCTGTTCGATCTTCGCCAAGATACCAGCTATTTCTGCAGAATAGGTTTGGTACTCGTTCTCGATGCGTTTGAGCTGTGTGAGCGTTTGGGAAAACTCGTCCTTTTGCGTATCGGATGCCGACTTTTCCAGCGCCGAGAGGGCGAGTGCTTCCGCTTTCAGAATTTCATCGGAAACCTGTTCGTTCAGAGCGGCCAAAGTGGATTTCAAGGCAGCGGTTGATTCAGCATCTTCGCCGGAGGTCAGGCCGGATACGCGCATGATCCGTTCAATCACCGCTGCCTGCTGTAGTTGATGATTGGCAACCTGACTGATTGCTTGCGTGAGTGGAATATCCTTTTCCGCAATGTTTTGAAGTTCCTTCCCGATCATTCCCATCTGAACGATGGCAACTGCGGCCACAACAAGCAGGCCAAGACTGAGGAAAGCAACCAATGCTAGAATTTTTGCCGCAACCGAAGTTGCAATGGGATTTGATGCAAACATTTCTCAAAAGCCCGAGTTTCTCAGCGCCATAGGCAGCGCCAGAGTTGAGGTTGTGTCAGTTTAGGCGGACTCAGATTGAAAAAACGGTAAACTTTGTCCCGGAGAGAAAGAATAATTCTCGTATAGGTAGAAGTGACGATGTGTATATCTGCAGCGAAATAACAAAAAACGGCCACCCAATCAGATGGCCGTTCTTTTTCTTCGATCTACCGAGTATTTGGATCAGGCGTGGCCCCAACCACCCGCCGTGGGCGTGATGACGGTGACCGCTTCTCCTGCCTCAAGAACCGTCTGATCACAGCCCTCCAGTTGTTGGATCTCGCCATTCAGCCGCCGAACTTCGGTGCGGCCGAGTTCACCGTCGCTGCCACCGTCCAATCCTTTCGGCGGAACAGTACGGTGAGATGCCAGGATCGCGCAGTCCATTTTCTCAAGGAAACGCAAGGTCCGCCTGGTGCCGTCACCCGCTGACCACTTGCCTTTGCCACCGGACCCCTTGCGGATATGGAAATCCTCCAGGAGAACCGGGAAACGGAACTCCAATACTTCTGGGTCGGTTAGCCGGGAGTTGGTCATGTGGGTATGGACACCATCCGTACCATTGAAGCCAGGCCCTGCCGGCGAGCCGGAACAGATGGTTTCATAGTACTGATATGTGTTGTTGCCAAATGTCAGGTTGTTCATCGTTCCCTGAGCATTGGCCATGGCACCAAGAGCTGCGAAGACGGCATTGGTGACATGCTGGGACGTTTCCACGTTACCCGCCACGACCGCAGCCGGATAGGAAGGCCGCAACATGCAGTCATCCGGAATGATGATGTTGATCGGTTTGAGACAGCCGGCGTTCATCGGAATGTCGCCGTCTACCATCACCCGGAAGCAATAAAGGATTGCCGCACGG
Source organism: Labrenzia sp. PO1 (assembly GCF_012273635.1). NCBI lineage: Bacteria > Pseudomonadati > Pseudomonadota > Alphaproteobacteria > Hyphomicrobiales > Stappiaceae > Labrenzia > Labrenzia sp. PO1. Next base: position 683,414 of record NZ_JAAXCR010000001.1, on the reverse strand, counting down.
GTCACAGGTTCCGGCGCATTGAAGTTGTTTGGCTTGACGCCGGAGGTCCCGGTAAAGTCGACTGTTGCCTCGCGCTTTGATTTGTCGACGGTAATCTTGACCTTGATCACGGAGCCCTGGTCAGTCGGATACTCGTATTCGGAGTCCTTCAGCGCTTCGATCACGCGGCGAACGCTTTCTTCCGCGTTGTCCTGGACGTGCCCCATATAGGCCTGGACCACGTCCAGTCCGAAGTGGGTGACCATCTTCCGAAGTTCCTGGATACCCTTTTCGTTTGCGGCGATCTGTGCAGACAAATCGGCGACGTTCTGATGCGGGTTGCGGGCGGGGTAGGGATGGTTGGTCAGAAGCTCAACCAGTTCCTGTTCGCAGAAACGTCCTTCGTCGACGATCTTGAAGTTGTCGAACAGAACACCTTCCTCGTCCACGTTGGTCGCGCGCGGCGTCATGGAGCCTGGGGCGGAGCCGCCAACATCAGCATGGTGGCCACGGGACGCCGACCAGAAAAGGATCTCCTTGCCTTCGTCATCGAAGACCGGCGACACAACTGTGATATCCGGTAAGTGCGTGCCACCGTTGTACGGGGCGTTCAATGCAAACACGTCGCCCGGCTTGATCTTGCCCTTGTTGAGCTTGATGACCGTTTCCACCGAACGGTCCATGGACCCCAGATGAACCGGCATGTGTGGTGCGTTGGCAACCAGGGCACCGTCTGCGTCGAAGACGGCACAAGAGAAATCAAGACGTTCCTTGATGTTGACCGAGTATGCGGTGTTCTGAAGGGTGACCCCCATCTGTTCCGCAATAGACATGAACAGGTTGTTGAACACTTCGAGCATGACCGGGTCGGCGTGCGTTCCGATGGCTTCTGCGCGTTTCAACGGCACGATACGCTTCAGGATCACGTGATCCTTTGAATTGATCTCTGCCTGCCAGCCGTCTTCAACCGCGATCGTGGCATGTGGTTCGATGATCACCGCAGGTCCGGTCACCTTCATGCCCGGTTTCAGCACGTCGCGTTTGAAGATACCGGCCTTGTGCCAGGTGCCTTCGGAGTAAATGCTTGTGGAGGTTGCCGGGGAGGGCGTCCCTGTGGCCAATGTCAGATCCGGCTCGGTGAGACCGGCGCCGCCACCGGCCGTTTCGACTTCCAGGGCTTCAACGACGACCGGCTTTTTCTCATAGGCAAAGCCGAACTGTTTCTTGTGTGCATCCTCAAAGGCTGCTCGCATTTCAGAGACGGACCCGAGGGGGACCGGTAGCGGCGTGTCCGTGCCGTCGTAACGCAAATGCGCGGTTGCGGTCGTGCGGCGCGCGGCGGCAGTGATCGACTGCCTGTCGAGTTCTGCTTCCGTCTGGCTGGCAAGCTGATCACGAAGCGCCTGCAGTTCAGGGATCAAGTCGTCCGTAAGTGTCTTGACGACGGCCTGTTGCCGGTCTGCGCGGATATCGGCCAGTCCCATGCCGTATGCCGACAGGATGCCCGAGAACGGGTGCAGAATGACGGTCTTCATGCCGAGACTGTCAGCAACGCGGCAGCCGGTTTGGCCACCAGCGCCACCGAAGCAGGTCAACGCGTATTCGGTCACGTCGTAGCCGCGTTGGACCGAAATCTTCTTGATGGCATTGGCCATGTTCTCAACGGCGATTTTCAAGAAGCCGTCTGCAACATCTTCCGGGGTGCGTCCATCGCCAATGCGCACAGCCAGATCCGTGAAACGTTTGCGAACTACATCGCCGTCAAGCGGCTGATCCTGGTCCGGGCCAAAGATCTTCGGAAAGAATTCCGGTGCCAGTTTGCCTGTCATCAGGTTGGCGTCTGTAACGGTGAGAGGCCCGCCACGTCGGTAGCAGGCCGGACCCGGATTTGCACCGGCTGAATCGGGACCCACCTGAAAGCGGCCGTCGGCATAATGAAGGATCGAACCGCCGCCGGCTGCAACCGTATGGATCATCATCATCGGAGCGCGCATGCGCACACCGGCGACTTCCGTTTCGAATGCGCGTTCGTAGTCGCCGTCGTAGTGGCAGACGTCTGTCGACGTGCCGCCCATGTCAAAACCGATGATCTTTTCGAAACCGGCCATGCGTGAGGTTTCGACTGCGCCGACAACACCTCCGGCCGGGCCGGACAGGATCGCGTCCTTGCCCTGGAAGAGGTCTGCAGCGGTCAGACCTCCGGAAGACTGCATGAACATCAGCCGAGGACCTTCGCCCAGTTCTTCCTGTACCTGGTTCACATAGCGGCGCAGGATGGGTGACAGATAGGCGTCGACCACAGTGGTGTCGCCGCGTCCCACCAGCTTCATCAGCGGTGACACTTCATGGGACACAGAGATCTGCGGGAAGCCTATGTCTTCAGCAATCTTTTTGAGAAGTTGTTCATGGGCCGGATAGGCGTAAGCGTGCATCAGCACGATTGCGATGGAGCGAATGCCGTCATCCCATGCGGCCTGCATTGCACTACGGGCCTGTCCTTCGTCCAGCGCGAGTTCCAGTTCGCCATCGGCGCGGACACGTTCGATGATCTCGTGGACGCTCTCATAGAGTAGCTCAGGCTTTATGATTTCCTTGGCAAAAATATGCGGTCGCGCCTGGTAGCCGATCTCGAGTGCATCCCGAAAGCCTTTCGTGATGAACAGAGCTGTTCGCTCACCCTTGCGCTCCAGAAGTGCATTGGTGGCAACGGTCGTGCCCATCTTTACGGTCGCGATCTTGTCCGAGGGAATAGTCGCGCCTTTTTCCACACCAAGCAATTCCCGGATGCCTTGAATGGCGGCATCGCGATAGGCTTCCGGATTTTCGGAGAGCACCTTGTGCGGATGCAGCGTGCCGTCCGGTGACCTGCCGACGATGTCGGTAAAGGTGCCGCCACGGTCGATCCAGAAATCCCACTTGGCTGTCATGATCTTCCCTCTGATGCTGCCGGCTTTAAGGAACACGCGATTCCATGCCGATAATTAGCGTTTTGATAGCAAGTGAATTTATGCTGACATTTTATCGATAAAATGTCGATGAAAAAATCTGAATGGGTTGTTATTTGATCTTTTTATCGCTTGCGGTACCCCCATATGACCTTGTGGTAAAAGGGAAAACTGAAAGCAGGAGATGTCGGAAAACGATAAATCAGAAGAACGGGATCCGTTTCTGCTGCGTCTGGCGGAGGCTGTCGACTTCACAATCAGTATACTGACAGCAGACCTCTGGTTCGTTGGCATCTTCCTGCTTGTCGCCCTGCTTCTCGGCGTTTCCCTGCTTGGGCTTTTGCTGGAAGTTGCAATTGGTGCAGGGGTACTTGCGGCTGTTGCTGTCTGTTTCTGGTTGTTTTGCGACTTGCATCCAGGCGGGTGAGATTATTCGACAGGGCCTCGCTCCAAAAGTGTCAGGCCACTGGCTCCCCAGCCAAAGCGCCTGGCTGCCGGAGTGCCTTCCCGCGGGGCAAAGGCTTCTTGCGCTTTGCTTAGTTCCTCACTGCTTGTGTGGACGATCAATAGCCATCGGGCATCAGCGGTGCCCTTGTTTATTTCGGCAATTGTATCAACTGGCGTGAAGGTGTTGGGGTCGCGCAGGTAATAAGACAGGGCCGGTGCGGCAAATCCCTTGAACAGCAAGAGATGATCGCCATCGGCTTTCTGTTCCAGATAGTCCCGTGCGATCAGGCGCCATTCGGGGCGTATTCTCTCCAGCAGCGTGAATTTCAATTCGGGGAAACTCAACCATATCGCGGCAGCAAACAATGCGATCGGTGCAACCTGTGGCGCCAGGCGCTGGGCTGTTACCGAGGCGAGCAGGACAAGCCCTGGCCATGCCGCGATCAGGTATCGATCAAAAAGGATCGGCTGCACGCTTATGGAATAGAGATAGGCCAAAAGCGGTGGCCCAACGGTGTAGGCAAAGCAAACGAGGATTGCGTCCGCACTTTGCGGTTTGCCGAAGTACCTGCCTGGCAGGTGAACGACGGTCAGGAGACTGGCGACAGCCAAACCTGCCAGCACCCAGAACAATGGCAGCGACCCGGCTATGCTGAAAGCGATGTTGATGAGAAACGTCGGATCAGGATAAGCAATCCAGAAGCCTTCTTCGGCTACCGACCTTGCTCGCATCGCCAGGATGATCAACCAAGGTAAAAAGGCAAGCGCGCTCGCTGCCATTGCAAGGCAGACAAGAACCGCATTGGTGAGACTGATGCGGCCGGATTTCAAAATGCTGGTCAATGCCAGGATGCCGCAGACCACACCAACGGATGCGAAGCCCAGAAGGGCGTAGATGTGACTGTAGAGGAACAGGGCTCCAGCCACTCCAAGCGCCACCAGCCGCCAGGCCGATGGCCTTTCAAGGTTTTTCAGAACCAGAAGCAGAAAGGCGAGCCCGCATGTTGCCAGCAGGGCATACATGCGGGCTTCTGTCGAATACCAGATGTGGAACGGTGAGACGGTCAGGAGAGCGGCAGCAAGCAGGCCAGTGGTGTTTCCGGCCAGCGTCTTGCCAGTCAGATAGATTAGCCAGACGGCAAGAACGCCCAACAGCACGGATGGCAAGCGCAATGCTGTTTCACTGTCACCTGCCAAGGGCATCGTCAGCCAGAGCAAAATATTATGCAGCGGCGGATAATTGTCAGCTGCAACGGCGGTCAACAGCTCGGCGATGGTTCCCTTGGACTGGCTCCAGCTGACGGCTTCATCGTACCAAAGGCTCGTCCTGTCCAGGTTCTGAAAGCGTAGCAAGGCCGCCACTGCCAAAATGAGCGCCAAAATCAGGCGGTTGGCGCTGTTGCCATTCAAGAGGCGTTGGTTGGTGTTTGGCACGAATTCAGGTTTCCAGGTTGTCTGGCCGGAACGCTAGCCAATCCTTTTCGCGGAGGGAAGGACGCTTTGGTTTTGAAGATGACAATCACAATTTATCGATAAATTGTTGATGTTGACGGTTTTTGAGTCTAGTGTTTGTGAAGATGTGCTCCACAAGGTGTTCGAAGAATGCACCTCGAGCAGCATCCCGACGGGTAATCCCCGCTTCCTAGAGGAGAAAATCATGCTGCAATCTCGTTCCCTGACACGTGCCGGAATCCATCTGGCTGCTGCCGCCGCATTCGGCCTTGCGGGTTTCACCGCTGCTTCCGCTGAGACCAAGTGGGACATGCCGACACCTTATGGTGACAGCAACTTTCACACACAGAACATTGCCGCCTTCGCTGAAGAAGTGAAGGAAAAGACTGACGGCTCGCTGGTCATCCAGATCCACTCTGCGGGATCGCTGTTCAAACATCCGGAAATCAAGAACTCGGTCCGCAAGGGGCTTGCCCCGATCGGCGAAATTCTGGTGTCCCGCCTTTCCAACGAAGACGCGGTCTTCGGAGTGGATTCCGTACCTTTCCTGGCTCCGTCCTATGATCAGGCCTGGAAGCTTTACCAGGCGTCGAAGCCTGCACTGGAAGAAAAGCTCGGCGAGCAGGGACTGCAGCTGCTGTATGCCGTGCCGTGGCCGCCCCAGGGTATCTACGCCAAAAAGGAAATCACCAAGGGTGATGATCTCAAGGGTTTGAAGTTCCGTGCCTACAACACAGCAACTGAGCGCCTGGCCCAGCTGGCTGGCGCCGTGCCGACGCAGGTTGAAGTGCCGGATATTCCGACCGCCTTTTCCACCGGTCGTGTCGAAGCCATGATCACGTCACCGTCCACCGGTGCGAATTCCAAGGCCTGGGACTTCCTGAGCCACTATCATGACACCCAGGCCTGGCTGCCGAAAAACATGGTGTTCGTCAACAAGGGTGCTTTCGACGCCCTGAGCGACGACGAAAAGGCAGCTGTCCTTGAAGCCGCCGATGTTGCTGAGAAGCGCGGCTGGGAAGCTTCCAAGGTAGAAACCAAGACGCAGACCCAGGTACTGGTCGACAACGGCATCACTGTCGTTCAGCCGAGCAGCCAGCTGATCCAGGATCTCGCAGCAATTGGCGAGACGATGGCTGCCGAATGGCAAGAGGAAGCCGGTGAAACCGGCCAAGCCGTTCTCGAAGCCTATAAAAACTAAACAGCTAAAGAAGCGCCGGACCTAACAAGTCCGGCGTTTTTTTAATATCAGCTGCACATCCGGTAGGGGAAGCCGATGCGAAAGGCTTTGAATACGCTTTATCAAGCGTCAACGGCTATGGCTGCGTGTTGTCTCGTTGTCATTGCCAGTCTCGTTGTTCTTCAGGTGTTTGGACGCATATTCGACTGGTCTCGAACGGTCTTTGGTCTTGAGCCACTCGGGCTGCAGGTTCCTTCACTTGCTGAAATTGCAGGTTTTCTGCTGGTAGGGGCGTCCTTTCTTGCCCTATCCGGGACGCTGCGCAACGGTGATCACATCAGGGTCGCGATCCTGCTGCAGTCCGTGCCCAAAGTCGGGGCGCGTATCCTGAATGTCTGGGCGGTTGCGGTGGCTCTTGCGCTGGCGGCATTCTTTACGTGGAACGCCGGACAGCTTGCGCTCGACAGCTTCAAATTCAACGAAACCTCCTACGGCGTCATTCCGATCCCGCTCGTCTTTCCGCAGTCGGTGATGACTTTCGGACTGCTGGTATTCTCAATCGCTTTGCTGGACGACCTGATCATGGCGCTCACTGGCAAGGCGCCGAGTTTTGAATCGGTCGTGAAGGCCGATCCGATAGAGGGGAAAGAATAATGGATCTCTCCCTTGTCGCCCTCCTGCTCGGCATTGGAATGCTGGCGGCGCTTGCAACCGGTATCTGGGTAGCCGTTGCGCTGTTTGCCGTCGCGCTTGCTGCAATGATGGTTCTTGTATCTGCGCCTGCCGGTCCCGTTCTGGCAACGACGGTTTGGGGGGCATCGAACTCCTGGGATCTGACGGCGCTGCCCATGTTCATCTGGATGGGTGAAATCCTGTTCCGATCTCGTCTGTCGGAGGACATGTTCGCCGGTCTTTCGCCCTGGATGCGCAATCTGCCGGGCCGGCTGCTGCATGTGAACATTCTCGGGTGCGGTATCTTTGCCGCCGTGTCGGGTTCTTCTGCCGCTACCACCGCCACCATCGGTCGTATGTCTCTGCCCGAACTGAAGCAGCGTGGGTATGACGAACGCATGGCGATCGGCACACTGGCAGGATCGGGCACACTGGGCCTGCTCATTCCGCCATCGATCATCCTGATTGTTTATGGCGCTGCGACCGAGCAGTCGATTGCCCGGTTGTTCATGGCAGGCGTTCTGCCAGGCGCAATGCTTTGCCTCCTGTTCATGGGCTATGTCGCGATCTGGGCACTGCTGAACAAGGACAAGATGCCTGCGAAGGAGGAAGTCATTCCCTTCATCGAGCGACTTCTTGCAACGCGCAGGCTGTTTCCGGTGATCGGTCTGATCGTGGGTGTGATCGGCTCGATCTATGCGGGTCTTGCTTCGCCCACAGAGGCGGCGGCCATCGGCGTCATGCTGGCCTTGCTTCTGTCCTGGGTAAGCGGAACGTTGAACCGCAAGAGCTTCGCTGAAGCGTTGATGGGCGCAACGCGGACATCCTGCATGATCGCGTTCATTCTGGCCGGAGCAGCATTCCTGACCGTTGCCATGGGGTACACCGGCATCCCGCGTGAGTTGGCTGCCTGGATCGGCTCGCTGAACCTGTCACCCTACGCGCTCCTGATTGCCCTGACGCTGTTCTTCGTGGTGCTCGGGTGTTTTCTGGATGGCATTTCGGTGGTGGTTCTGACGACCTCCGTGATCCTTCCTATGGTGGAGCAGGCTGGCCTCGATCTCATCTGGTTCGGTATTTACCTGGTGCTGGTTGTCGAAATGAGCCAGATCACGCCACCTGTCGGGTTCAATCTGTTCGTGCTGCAAGGCATGACCGGGTACAACATCTTCAAGGTTGCCCGCATGGCCTTGCCGTTCTTCCTGTTGATGATCCTGGCAATCGTCTTGATTGTGGCCTTTCCGGGCTTGGCTCTTTGGTTGCCGCAGACGATGTTGAGCAACTAGTGCATTTCTTCCCGTGAACGAACAGGGGCGGATGTACGCACACCTTTGAAACGATCAGAAAAGGGCCTTCGACCGGTTTCGGTTGGAGGCCCGCTGAAAAACCAAAATGTGCCGGAGATCAGATGTGACGGATAATCCCGACTCCAGAAGCGATGCCCCCATCGGGCCTGTTGTCTCTGCAGCGCATCTTGCCTCCGGTGCAATGCCTGCGCTTTCGGAGATCGAATTCGCGGTGACCATGATGGTCAATGCCTATCACCGATGGATGGTACGCTGTATGGCGGCCAGCGGGTCGCAGGGACTTGGACCTCTGGATGTGCTTGTGCTTCATTCGGTCAATCACCGTGGCCGAGCCAAGACACTGTCAGACATCTGTCTTGTGCTGAACATCGAAGACACTCACACGGTTACCTATGCGCTGAAGAAGCTTGAAAAGGCTGGCCTCATTTCATCTGGCCGTCGGGGCAAGGAAAAGACCGCCGAAATCACGAAATCAGGCGAAACTGCCTGCCTTGAGTACCGGCGTCTGCGCGAGGCTCTCCTGGTCAAGCCAATGAAAGCGCTGGGCCTCGACGAAAACGAACTCTCCAAACTTGCCGCTACATTGCGACTGGTGTCCGGCAACTACGATCAGGCCGCTCGCGCCGCTGCAGCCATGTGATATCGCACACAGGGGAATGTTCGCGTTCATTTGTTGAATATTCCAAAATTTCTTGTAGTATCGAATTATGAAAGATCAGGAAGCAGTCTCTGCGTTGGGCGCCTTGGCACAGGAAGATCGGCTGGCGGCGTTTCGGTTGCTGATGACGGTCGGGCCAGATGGCTTGCCGTCCGGCTCGGTTGCCGAGCGACTGGACATACAGCCAACCAGGATGTCGTTTCATCTGACCACGTTGGAACGGGCCGGGCTGCTGACGACCCGCCGGGAGGGCAGGCATATTCTTTATGCTGTCGACTATGACCGCATGCGGAACCTTCTGGGTTTTCTGATGGAAGACTGCTGCGGCAACGATCCCGCTGTCTGCTGTTTTCCGGCAGCAGATTTTAAGAAACCTTCGGGACTTTGACAGGACGATACCTCACATGAGCATGACGATTTATCACAACCCGAAATGCGGCACGTCCCGCAACACGCTGGAAATGATCCGTAAATCCGGCGTTGAGCCGCAGGTTATCGAATATCTGAAAACGCCGCCGAGCCGCGAAGAACTCGTTGACCTGATCAAGCGCACCGGTCTTCCGGTGCGGGACATCCTTCGCCAGAAGGGAACGCCCTATGATGAATTGGGTCTCGGTGAGGACAAGTGGACGGACGACCAACTGATCGATTTCATGATGGAACACCCGATCCTGATCAACAGGCCGATCGTGGTGTCGGAAAAAGGCGTCCGCCTGTGCCGTCCGTCCGAGAAGGTGCTGGACCTGTTGCCAAAGGATATCGGGTCTTTCACCAAGGAAGACGGCGAAGTGGTTTCGTCCGGAGCGCCAGATGCCTGAGCCGAAAAGTTCGCATGCAGACTTGAAGAACGTGACGGCGGCAGACTTTCAGGAAATCGACCGGGAGAAGTTGCAGGTTCCAACGGGGCCGTCGCATCCACCGCGGATATTGCTGCTCTACGGTTCCCTGCGCGAGCGGTCCTACAGCCGCTTCCTCGTGCACGAAGCACAAAGGCTGCTGCAGGCTTATGGTGCGGAGACCCGGATCTATGATCCATCAGGTCTGCCGCTTCCCGATGACAGCGGTGCCGATCATCCCAAAGTCACCGAACTGAGAAATCTATGTGCCTGGTCCGAAGGACAGGTCTGGTGCTCTCCCGAACGCCATGGTGCAATGACCGGTGTACTCAAGTCGCAGATTGACTGGATCCCGCTGAGTTTTGGCGCAATCCGGCCGACACAGGGCAAGACACTGGCCTTGATGCAGGTTTCGGGAGGTTCGCAGTCTTTCAATGCAGTCAACCAGATGCGTGTCCTCGGCCGCTGGATGCGGATGGTTACCATCCCCAATCAGTCGTCGGTGCCCAAGGCCTACCAGGAATTTGACGACGATGGTCGGATGAAACCATCGGCCCTTTACGACCGGGTGGTCGATGTCATGGAAGAGCTCGTCAAGTTCACGCTGCTGGTTCGTGGCCGATCGGACTATCTCGTCGATCGTTACTCCGAACGCAAGGCAGACCGCGAACGGCAGTCGGCCGCTCAGGATGCCGCGGCCGGGGTCAGCCTCTGAAAACCTGCTATCGCGGTTTTCAGCCTGCAGTCTGCAAGGGGACCTGCTCAATCTGCGGCGTCGGGTCTTCGCTGTTCCCACCAGTTGTCTGTTGCGGGGCAGCGGGCCTCACGCTCTTGGCAAGTTTGGGAGCAAGGCGAATGCGCGGCGGCACCTGGGCCGACGTCGCTTGTTGCTGCATTCGGGGGAACCAGCGTCTACCGGCAGGGCTGAGTGGAAACACCGGATACGCGGCCTCATGTTTTGCAACTGTATCAGGCTTGCCAAACAGGAAACCCTGGACGAGATCGCATCCGGCCGCGCTCAGCAGAATGGCCTGTTCCTCGGTTTCGACACCTTCCGCGGTAATCGTAACATCCAACGAGCGGCCGAGGCCCACGATCGACGTCACGATGGCGTCGGTACTGGCATCCTTGCCGAGGTTCTGGATGAAGGCCTTGTCGATCTTGATCTTGTCAAAGGGAAACAGGCTCAGGTAGCTCAGGGATGAATAGCCGGTTCCGAAATCGTCCATGGCGATAGAAACACCCATGTCGCGGATCTGCTGAAGTGTCTCGATGACTGCGTCCGTGTTCGAAATCAGCAGGCTCTCGGTGATTTCAATTTCAAGCCGCTTGGGGTCTAGACGGGAATTCTGAAGCGCCTGGGCAACGCGTTTCTGGGTTTCGCCGGCAATGAACTGAGCGGGAGAAACATTGACTGCGACCTTGCGCGAGCGGTCCTGCCATACCGCTGCTTCGCGGCAGGCGTGGTTGAGGACCCATGTTCCGATTTCCTCGATAAGGCCCGTGTCTTCTGCTATCGGGATGAAATCGTCCGGCCGGATGATACCCTTGGTGGGATGGTCCCAGCGGATCAGCGCCTCATAGCCTTTCAGTGTTCCGTCCTTCAGCGCATATTGCGGCTGATAGAGCAACTTGAACTGGTTGAACTTGAGCGCTTTGGCGAGTCCTTCTTCCACTTCCTTGCGTTTCTGCGCCTCTGCATCAAGGCTTTGTGTGTACCACGAGAAGGTGGAGCGCCCGCTGTGTTTGGCCCGATATAGAGCAAGGTCCGCGCAATGAAGCAAACGAGAGGAGCGCCAGGAGCCGTCGGTTGCCCTTGCTAGACCAATGGACAGCGAAATCCTGATGTCCTTGCCGTCGATCGTGCAGGGAGCTTCGGTTGCCGCAATCATGTCCGTTGCAAGTCGGGTCATGCGGGCGGGGTCGGACAAGGATGTCAGCATGACAGCAAATTCATCGCCTGAAAGGCGGGCAACCAGGTGGTTGCCGAAAACCGCCTTCAGGCGTTCCCCCACGATCTGAAGAAAAACGTCGCCGATGCCATGACCATAGGTGTCGTTGATTTCCTTGAACTTGTCGACGTCGATCAGCATGACACCGATATTGGAGGCCTTGGCCTGTGCAAGGCGCAGCGCCTCGGTCAGGCGCGCGTTGAAGACGGCTCGGTTCGGCAAACCTGTCAGCGTGTCGTGATGCGCCAGATACTGAATGTCTCTGCTGGTCTGGAGCTGGTCATAGAAGCGCAACCAGAGGAGAATGCCAGCAAACATGAAGGAGGCCAGGCAAAGACCGCCAATCGCGGCACTGATCAACCAGATCAGCGGCGTGAGGCCGTTCAGGATTTCCGACTGGGTCACCAACAGCAAGAGCCCCGGAAAGTCCGGGGAGGCTCCTTCGGGACGGTAGGCAATCAGTGCATTCGCCCCAAACGTTCCGTGCCACGACATGTCCGGGATGGCAACGAGCGGGCTGTTGCCGTTCAGAGCGGCCCTGGCCTGCGAGATCGTATTGCTGGTACGAAGCCGCCCTTCACTATGCCAGTGAATTTGCATCGGTGAGGGGCGCTGGAGGCTGGATCCGGTTGGCGCAGGGAAGATCGCGACCGCGTCCAGTACCTTGGATGTGTCCAGAGCCTGGCCGGCATTGCGTTGCAATTCGCCAACCAGGTCGTTCGACCTGCGGCTGTCGGCAGAAGCCTCTTTGGTCAGCCGCAATGCGGACATGTCGGCTGCCGGTTCGGTTTCGATCCGGCTCGCCAATGCCTGCAGGATCGAGTTGAAAGTCTTTTCCTGTGGCAGGAAAGCTTGCTCAAGACCCCGGACGACCAGCCAATGCGTTAGAAGACGATTGCTCGCGTAGACACCCAGCGCCAGCGTCAGCACCAGCGACATGGAAATGAAAAAAATGACAATGTTGCTTCTTCCCAGGGGGACTGCCATCCGGCGAGGAACCATCTTGCGAACACGAGTCGCGAAAGGCTAAGCGTAATTCCTTTAACCATCATGAATCACAAGGTTGCTCAAACCCAAGGGAAACCCGCGGAAAATGGAGGGGTAGGCCTGGCTGTCCGCAATCTGCGGAGCTGCGTTGCAGTGGTCCATTCGAAGGTCGAAAACATTAGCGCTCGGGAACTCGGTGTTCGCTCGTACTGGGGCGCGACCAGCTGAAGCACCAATGGGGACAGGCGAGCGTTGATCTGGTCAAATCCGGCCCATGCCGATAAGAGTCTGCAACGCATCGATTCATGCGGTTCACGGCAAGCTTTCCTGCCTGCCTTTTCCCACCGGCCCAGCGGGAGCTGAAGTGTGAGTGTCTGGAGTAGCCTCGGCGCTATTGTAAGTTCGATCGGAACAGGAGGGGCGCAGATCGTCGACCGCCTGGTCCAGCTCGTGCTTGCGCGGCCGGAGGGGACCAACAGTGTCGGCTTCACCGTTGCGATGATTGCGCTGTCGGCCAAGATGGCCAAGGCCGATGGTGTGGTGACCACCGATGAAATTATCGCTTTCCGCGAACTTTTCGATGTACCGCCCAACGAAGAACGCAATGTCGCCCGCCTGTTCAATCTGGCGCAGGAAGACATTGCCGGCTTCGAGGTCTATGCCAAGAAACTGGCGGATCTGTTCCCATACGACCGCAAGACGCTGCTCGACATTCTGGATGGGCTTTTTCACATTGCGAAAGCTGACGGCGTCGTCCACGAAAGCGAAATAGGCTACCTTTCCAGAGTGGCGGAGGTCTTCGGGATCGATGACCGGGAGTTTTCCAGGATACTCGCCAGACATGTGCGCAATGATGGCAACCCCTACGAGGTGCTGGGTTTGGGACCGGAAGCAAGTGACGGGGAACTCAAGTCCCATTACCGCCGAGAGGTCCAGGAAACGCATCCCGACCGGCTGATCGCAAGAGGCGTTCCGGAGGAGTTCGTCAGGATTGCGAATGATCGTCTTGCGGCGCTGAACGAAGCCTGGGCGAAGATCTGCGCGGAAAGAGGCATATGAGCGTTGCGACTGATACCGGTGTGAAGGCCAGGGTCCATCCGTCTCCCAACCACGGACAGCGGGCGCAGGGAGCCCCTGTGGATATGGTCGTGCTCCATTACACCGGCATGCCGACCGGCGAAGAAGCCTTGCAGCGCCTGTGTGATCCTCGTTCGGAAGTCTCTGCCCACTATATCGTCAACGAGGATGGCAGCATCCTGCAATGCGTGCCGGAATCCCGTAGGGCCTGGCATGCGGGGCGGAGCTTCTGGAAAGGCGAGACCGACATCAATTCCCGATCGATCGGCGTCGAGATTGTCAATCCGGGGCACGAGCACGGCTATCAGCCGTTTCCGGAGCCACAGATCGAAGCCGTTGTCGCGCTCGTTGGCGATATCTGTGCCCGTCACGGGATCCATCCGTGGATGGTCCTGGCGCATTCGGATATTGCTCCTGCCCGGAAGGAGGACCCGGGTGAACTGTTCCCATGGGATCGCCTGTCAGAAGCCGGCATCGGTTTATATGTAAAACCGTTTCCACTCGGGGCGGGTCTGCTGATGCAGGAGGGCGATAGCGGCCAGCCTGTTGAAGCGGTGCAGTCGATGCTCGCACTCTACGGCTACGAGCTGGACATCACCGGGGACTTCGACTTGAAGACACGCCAGGTGGTTGCCGCGTTTCAACGCCATTTCCGACCAGAGAAGGTTGACGGTGTCGTCGATCAATCGACCATCGAAACGTTGCATGCGCTGCTGCGCAAGCTGCCTTCCCTGTCGGCCTGATCGAACGGTCGGTATGGTTTTCTTGTGCGGTTACGAGTTCGGACCAACGGAATAAACGCGCAGTCAACAAAATTAGTTCCCGCAACGCAGCATTTTTAGGCGGCTCTGCGCCACGAGTGGTCACAGAATTTCTTCTGATGGCCCATCCATTGCCGAATTGCTTGCTAATTTTGGCCACAAACTACAGAAAATGACTAAGAACAGCATTAAATTCCTGTAATTTTATGTAATAATTTGAAATAATTCGTGATGTATTAGCGCCCATTTTCGTCCAATAGCTCCGGCATTTCTCCCGCCTGATTTCAACGCAACGAAAACCAAAAGGGCTGGACTGAATGTTACGGTCATTCAAGACACTTACTGGGGCGCTGTGCCTTTTCGCCTATGCAACCACTCTTGCAGCACCGGCTGCAATGGCTAAAGGTACGGGTTCCGGGTCGGAGCCGATCCTCCATATCATCGACCCGGACAAGAAGAGCGAACCTGCCGAAGCCAAGCCGTCGGTCGGCTCTGGTTCCAAACCGATCCTGCACATCATTGAATCGAGCAAGCAGGAAACGCAGGAAAAACCTGCCAAGAAGACAAGAACTGCAAGCCTGACGCGCAAGGTGTCCCCGAAGCGGACGGCTGTTGTCAGCAACGACAAATACGCCAAGCTCATCCGTAAGGCCGCCGCCAAACATGGTGTGCCGGTCAAGATCGCCAAGGCAGTGGTCCAGGTGGAGAGCAACTTCAATCCGCGTGCACGCGGCAGCGCCGGTGAAGTCGGTCTGATGCAGATCAAGCCGGCAACCGCGCGTGGCATCGGCTACCGCGGGTCGACCAAGGCGCTCTATGACCCCGAAACCAATCTGGAATGGGGCATGAAATACCTTGCCGGCGCGCACAAGAAGGCGGGCGGCGACGTTTGTGGCACCATCTTGCGCTACAATGCCGGCCATTTCGCTAAGCGGATGAACCCGGTCAGCAAGCGCTACTGTTCCAAGGTCAAGCAGATCCTGGCCTCCAGCTAAAAGCAGCAGGGCGGTCAGCCGTGGGCAAACTGAAAACCCCGCCGGGATTTCCGGCGGGGTTTTCTTTTTGTGCACTGAAGGCTGTCAGCTTACGCGAACTTCCTGCGAGCGGCTGGAACCGAGGCGGGAACCGGCGTTTCGGCAGGCACGTCAGGTGCCGATAGAGGCTGGCCGAGTGCGGTCACCACAGGCACCACACCAGCCCATATATCCGTCCCGAGATCTTCCTTGTCGTCCACCGGTCCGCCCGTGCGGACCTTCGTGCTGACATGGTCGATATCCATGACAAGCACACCGGTTGCCTTGTGTTCCTTCGGCATCATTTCGCGGCATTCATCCCAGCGGCCAGGCAGAAGATGGTCGGTGATAGCGGCCAGGGCATCGATCTGTTCCTGTTCGCTTTCGACAAGCCTCGCCGTGCCATGCACGATCGCGCAGCGATAGTTCATGGAATGATGGAAAGCGGAACGCGCGACCACCAGACCATCTACAAGTGTCACGGTAAGGCTCGCCGGTACGCCGTCCGCGTTTGACTTGATGATGCGGGTGGTGCTCGCTCCATGAATATAGATGCGGTCGTCGATCCGGGCATATGCCATCGGGATCACCATCGGTCGGTCTTCGTGAATGAAGCCGCAATGAGCGACAAGGCCCGCATCCAGGATGTCGTAGGCAACGGTCCTGTCGTATCCGCCGCGGTTCATCTGGCGGATCTTGGCATAACGGGGCAGATCCGCTGCCTGGCGTTTTTCCAGAGTGGACATGGTCTCGTCTCCAATTGACTGTTTGTCTTGTGTTGTGCTGTTTGTCCGATAAATTGGCTCCAAAGAAGGTCCGGTTTTTGGAAAATGACAGAACCAGTTTTTCCTGAAGGCATCCTGTCTCTTGAGCGGTCGGCTGACGTGCCATTGGCGGAACAGATCTATCGCGGCTTTCGTGACGCCGTGCGCACAGGCTTGCTGCGGTCGGGAACAAAGTTGCCATCCACGCGGCGGTTGGCGGCGTCGCTCAACGTTGGACGCAACACCGTCAACACGGCTTATGACCTTCTGCAAGCCGAAGGCGTGATCACCGTGCGCACCGGCGCTGCTCCCCGCATTACCGAAGGGCTGGTGCTGGAAGGTGTGCAGGCGCAGCGCAAGGCGGAAGCATTCGGGCTGAAGCTGTCGCAACGAGGCAGGACATTGAGTGCCAACTTGCGCGGCGAGGGGTGGGCCTATCGCCAAGGAGGCTTGCAACCGGGTGCGCCGGCACTTGATCTGTTTCCCTACGAGGAATGGGCAAGATCACTGCGCAGGGCCGCCCGGCTCGAGCGCAGCGCGGATCTCCACTATCAGAATTTTGCCGGTCTTGAGGTGCTCAAGCGGCAGATCGCCCGGCACCTTGCGGCCGAACGCGGGGTTCGGGCTGACCCTCATCGGATTCTTGTCACGAGCTCAACACAGGCCAGCCTGACGATGCTCAGCCAGGTGCTCACTGATCCGGGTGACGACGTCTGGCTGGAAGAACCCGGCTACCTCGGCGCGCGGACGGCCTTTTCCGGGGCAGGTCTGACGATCCGGCCACTGCCGACCGACGGCGAGGGCGCGGACGCGTCGAAGATGGCTCATCTGGATCAGCCGCCGAAGCTCATCTATGTCACACCGTCCCATCACTATCCCCTTGGGGCACGCATGCCCTTGGCGAGGCGTCTGATGCTTCTTGATGTTGCCCGTACCTGCGGCGCGGTGATCCTGGAAGACGACTATGACAGCGAGTTCCTGTTCGAGGGCAGGCCTGTGGCTGCGCTGCACGGACTGGCGGATGAGGGACAGGTTGTCTACATGGGCACATTCGCGAAGAGCCTGCTCCCCGGGCTCCGGATTGCCTATTGCGTCGTACCAGAGGTTCTTGTAGCCCCGCTCACCCAAACCATGCGCAATATCGGCTGTTCTGCCAATGTTCAGGCCCAGGCTGCACTCGCATACTTCATGGATTGCGGGGCCTATCAGAAGCACCTGAAACAGATCCGGCCAGTTTATCTGGAGCGGGGGACGATGCTCGCCGGCGCGTTACGGCAGAGGCTGGGCAATCGTGTTGAAGTTGCGCCTCTTACAGGCAATGTGCAGTTGACGGTCATGTTCCGGGAGCCCGTCAACGATATTGCCCTTGCAGTCGCCATGCAGGACCGTGGCTTTGCCGTTTCACCACTCAGCAATTGTTATCTTTCCGAAGGAGGGCGGCCGGGGCTTATTGTCGGCTTTGCCGGTGCAAATGCACGGCAGATCGAGGAGGGCGTGGACACCCTTGCCGGTTTGCTTGGTACTGGACACGCGTATTGACCAGTCTTGCTTCAAAGCCGCATGGTCGGGACGTCCCCGTGAACGATCAGCGAGGCTTCTGTTGCGGAGATGACATCATCGACACTCAGGCCGGGACCCGTTTCTCGCAAGACGAGGCCGTCGTCCGTCGGTTCGATCACGGCCATTTCCGTCACGATCAGGCTGACACGACGGCGAGCTGTCAGGGGAAGTGTGCATTCCTTCAGGATCTTGGGGTGGCCCTTGGCCGTGTGAACCATTGCGACGATCACCTGTTTGGCGCCGGCCACAAGATCCATTGCACCGCCCATGCCCGGAACCATCTTGCCCGGGATCATCCAGTTCGCGAGATAGCCACGTTCGTCCACCTGCAAGCCGCCGAGAACCGTCATGTCCAGATGGCCGCCGCGGATCAGGCCGAAGCTCATGGCGCTGTCGATGGAGGCAGCTCCCGGAACGGCGGTCACGAAACCGCCGCCGGCATCGGTGAGGTCGGGGTCTTCCATCCCTTCCGGCGGGCGGGCACCCAGGCCGATCACACCGTTTTCGGCCTGAAAGAAGACATGCACTTCCTTCGGCAGGTAGTTGGCCACCAGAGACGGCAGGCCGATGCCGAGATTGACCAGCGTACCGGCCTTGATTTCCTGTGCCACGCGCCGGGCGATGATTTCCTTGTCGTCCATCAGGCGGCCCTTTCCAGAAGATGATCGACGAGAATGCCGGGTGTTTTCACGCTATCTGGCGAAATCACACCCACGGGTACGATCGTGTGCGGTTCCGCGATAACGGTCTTGCCCGCCAGAGCCATGGTCGGGTTGAAATTGTGGGCGGTGAGGGAATACTCCAGATTGCCGACGTAGTCCGCCCGGTAGGCGGCCAAAAGGGCAAAATCGCCATGGATGGGAGTTTCCAGAAGATATTCCTTGCCGTCGACGGTGATCTTCTGCTTGCCTTCCTCGACGAGCGTGCCGATGCCGGTCGGGGTCAGGATGCCACCCAGACCGACACCGGCCGCCCGGATGCGTTCGACCAAGGTTCCCTGGGGAACCAGTTCGACATCAATCTCGCCGGATATCATCTTCTGCTGGGTTTCCGGGTTGAGGCCGATGTGCGAAGCGATCACCCTTGAAACCGAACCTGCGCTGACGAGCTTGCCGATGCCACGACCCGGCATGGCCGTGTCATTGGCCACAATCGTCAGGTTTCTGGTGCCTTTCGCCACGATGGCGTCAATCAACCGGTGGGGCGAACCCACCCCCATGAAACCTCCCACCAGCAGGGTGGCTCCGTCTGGAATGAGGTCCGCAGCTTCCTGCGTCTTGATCGCGTGTTTCACGAAAACGTCCCCCGGAATGAAATCCTAAGGGGACGTTAGCCGTTGGCGTCGCACAAGAGAAATGAAGTTTGTGCGACGCAGTATTATTACCGAGACCGTGAACCCGTTACAGGGCTCGATCAAGGCTGGTTACGCTGCCCGCACCTTGCCCAGGAAGTCCTGCATGGCGTGGCGCAGTGTATTGGACTGTTCATGCAATTCGCCGACAGCCGCATTCATGTCCGAGCTCAGGTTTGCCGTTTCGCTGGCAGCGCCACTGACCTCGGAAATGGATCTCGAAACGCTTTCGGTACCCTGTGCGGCTTCGGAGACGCTGCTGGCGATTTCGGTCGTTGCCAGGTTCTGTTCTTCCGCTGCACCGGACATGGCGTGCGTGTTTTCCGAAATCTTCTGGACGAGACCGGCAACAGACTCGGTTGCTTCTGTCGACGCATCCGCGGCCTGGCGCATTTCGGTGATCTGCCGGTCGATTTCCTCTGTCGCCTTGGATGTCTGTTCCGCGAGTGCCTTGACCTCGGATGCAACAACGGCAAAGCCCTTTCCGGCCTCGCCGGCACGGGCAGCTTCAATGGTCGCGTTGAGGGCGAGCAGGTTGGTCTGTTCGGCAATATCGGTGATCAGCTTCGTAACGTCACCGATGCGCGAAACCACCTGCTGCACCGTCGCTACGGCTTCGTTGGATCGCCCGACTTCATGTTCCGCTTCCTGGGCGATTTCCGAGGATGATCGCACCTGTTCCGTGATTGCACGGATGGAAGCTGAAAGTTCCTCTGTCGCGCTGGCCACGGTATTCACGTTGGTGGTTGCCTGTTCGGCGGCTGCCGAAACGGCCAGGGCCTGGTCCGTGGTGTTGTTGGCAATCGTTGACAGTGATCCGGCGGAACTGGTCAGCGCATCCAGTCGTGTAATCATCCCGTCGCAGATGTTGAGGACAGTTGCTTCGAAGTCGCTGGCAACCTTCTCCATTTCCTCGCGCTTGATGCGTTCGGCGTTGATGCGTTCCGCTTCAGCCTGTTGCTCAAGTTCGCGTGTGCGGATCAGGTTTTCGCGGAAGACGCCGAGCGCGCGGCCGAGAAGACCGATTTCGTCCTTACGGTCGCTGATATCAACCGTCTGAGACGTGTCTCCGGCCGACAGCTTGTCGGTTATGACGGACAGTCTCGATAGCGGCGCTGAAATCGCGATGTGATTGAGGAAGCCGAGGATCATCGCAAGCACGGTGAGGATCAGTGTGCTGGAGAGCGAGACGATCTGGACCGTGTTCAGTGAGCTGTTCTGGGCAATAACCGATTTCTGCCGTTCCGCATCAACTGCGTCGGCAAGCTGTCGGCTTTGCTGCTGAACAGCTGACAAAAGACCCGAGCTTTCCGGTGTCAGGTCAATCGCACGCGCCATGTCGACCGTCTCCGGTGTGCGCATCAGTTCGATCTGGCGTGCGGCAATCTGGCTGTACCAGGTTTCCCAACTTGATTTCAGTTCGGAGAGATGGCTTTGAAACTCAGGCAGGCTCGCGTCGACAAGTGAGCCGACTTCCGAAAACCCTGTCAGAATTTCATCGTTCAGATCCTGGGACCGGGTGAGAAGATCACGGTTGCCGGTGAGCAGAAAGGATTTCACCGACAAAGCCTGCGCTGCGATCTTTTCCGTGAGTTCAGCCGTTTCCACGTTGAGATCCGACAGGTTGTTTGCTGTCTTGACTTCATCCAGAGCCGAATGCGTCTGATAGGCACTCATGCCACCGGCCACTGCGCCGACCAATGCGAGCGTCAGGAACCCTGCGGCGATCTTTTTGCTGACGGATAGATTTTTGAACATGGTATTTCCCGCTTAGGATCCCGTACCCTGACGACGCATCAGTTCGGTCAGGTTGAATTCGACTGTTGCGGCCCCGATGGCTTTCTTGGTTTCGGGGTCAGTGATCGTCATGTTGAGCTGGGCACGCCAGATCTTGCTTCCGTCGTCCCATTCCGGTTCGTCGATGAAAACGGTTTCAGGGCCGTTCGGGAAGGTCTTTTGGAACTTGGCCTCGTCTCCCTGCCAGTAGTCGCTGGTAATCGCACTTTGCCCGACGTTCAGACCGTTCGCGTCCATGACGAAGATTTCTGGATAGAGGCCGAGGGACCCTGCCTGAACGCGCAGGAGATAGATCGACAAGGGGGCGGACAGGGTCGCGGAAATCAGGGGCTTGTCCGCTGCCTCGCGTTCCTGTCGCCATTGGGCGTCCAGTGCGTCGATGTCTGCCTGGGAAAGAGACCCGCGCAAATTGTTTTGTGCGTTGATCGACAAGGCGACAATCGGGTTGGAAAGCCATTCGGCAACGGCTTCCACGATCTCCGGCTGGATCAACGCTTTCGCATCGGGCGGTGTTTCCGCAGCCTGGGCTGCAGTTGCCAGCATGATCGCAGGCAGGAAGACGCACAGTTGACGCATTTTTAGCTCCATGTTTGTTCCCATTACCTTCCGTCACATGAGTTTCTTATTGCTTAATATTTGGGCAATGGCGGGAAAAAGTTTTTATCATTCGAAGATCTAGTAAAAATTTATATTGATAATTTTTACAGTAATTAGAATTACTTTCCTCTTTTCGCCGTTCCGGGGTTGGCGGGTTTTGCCGCAGGCTCTTGGGTGTCTGGCCCGATGGCACCTTGACAGTTTTGCCAGCCTATAGCCCTGCAAGAGCTAGCTTGCGTGAGGATTGTGAAGTGTGCGAACGGGCGAGGCGGGGCGCGAAGTCGCAGCCGCCAGTGGACGGCAGGTTGGCGGAATGACACAGGACGGGGACGCTATCCCGGGAATTCGCGCTGCACGGCATCGACTGTCGCTTGACCTTGTCCGCAAAGCCTCCTAAGTCCCATGCGCCAGTCGGTCGGACAGCCGCTGCCGCAAGTGCCGAAAGGCCGCGGGGGAGGAAAGTCCGGGCTCCATGGAAACACGGTGCCGGGTAACGCCCGGCGAGGGCGACCTTAGGGAAAGTGCCACAGAAAGCAAACCGCCCCGGACAGATCGAGAGATTTTCCCGGGGTAAGGGTGAAAGGGTGGGGTAAGAGCCCACCGCGCAACTGGCAACAGCGGCGGCATGGTAAACCCCACCGGGAGCAAAACCGAATAGGGACAGCGCGAACCGGAGCGATCCGGTTCAGGCCGGTTTCCAGGCCAGTTGTCCGGGTTGGTTGCGATAGGCGTCTGGCAACAGACGTCACAGATGAATGGCTGTCACGTCCGCGTCAGGTCTCGTATCTGGCCGGGCCATACAGAACCCGGCTTACAGGCCGGCTGGCTCTTACCTTCCCTGTTCAGCCCGCTGCATATTGCGGCGTGCTGCCAAGAAATGTTCCGTAAGCTTCTGCGTTCGGATAGGAGAACTGCTCCGCCAACGGGTTCGCGCGTTTCCGCTTGGCAGCCCCCATATCCGCCAGCAGTTCGTCGAAGTGCCGGAAGTGGAAGGGGGCAGAGCAAAGACCGCCATAGACCTGGGCAGCCGGCCGTTCCCGCCGACGCCAGTGGAGCATCTGGTCGATGTTGCTGCGCATTTCCCTATCCGTCGGCTGATGGGCCAGTTGCCCGTCGGCATAGCGAACCAGCCAGTTGGCAATCATTTCCGCCGACAACACGGTGCAAAAACTGGAGTTGAAGCCGACAAAGCCCATGTCGGGCAGGTCCGGGTTCACCGACAGACGGTAGACCCTGTATTGCCCGTCGGGCTCAATCAGTTTGTCCCGGTATTCCTTCGCCAGATATGGAATGCCGAGTTTCCAGCCGACGGCCAGCACAGCCAGATCACAGGGCAGTGCTTCTCCCGTGGACAGGATGACCTGGCCATTCTCATAGCGCGCGAAGGTTCCCCGAACCGGGCGGATGCTGCCCGCTTCAAAACCTTCAAAAAGTCCCGGTGTCACGATCGGCAACGAACAAGAGGCGTCCTTTTCGATCGGGATATCCGGAACCATGTCCCATTTCTTCAACTTTAGCTGAAACTTGAGCAGGGTTTCCAGCCCTCTGAAATTTGCCCAGATCAATGGCTTGAAGGCAACAGAGACCGCTTTTGCAAGGCCGGTCCGGCCCCAGCCGTTGAACTGCTGTTCCTGGGCGCGCATGTAGAGCAGGCGTTTGAAATTGATGCCACCTACAAAATAAGGCACGCGCCAGACCGGTTCCCGGTAAACCAGCGTAACCGATTTCGCACCGTTTCTGGCGGCGTTGACCACCAGGTCGGTC
This sequence comes from Labrenzia sp. PO1, assembly GCF_012273635.1. Lineage (NCBI taxonomy): Bacteria > Pseudomonadati > Pseudomonadota > Alphaproteobacteria > Hyphomicrobiales > Stappiaceae > Labrenzia > Labrenzia sp. PO1. The sequence goes on along the minus strand of NZ_JAAXCR010000001.1, from coordinate 660,315 downwards.
GCGGATTTGGAGCCGCCGAGGACGATCACATGTTTGCCCCGCGCCATGCTGCTGTCGGTATAGTCCGAGCTGTGCAGCACCTGGCCGCCGGCGGCCTCGAAGGCTTCTTGCCCAGGGTGGGAAATGACGTTCTTGTCCGAAAACTGGCCGGTGCAGATGGCGACGAAGTCGAAATCTTCGCACCAGGTTCTGCCGGCCGCCTCAAGTGTCAGCGTCCAGCCCGGATTGCCATCCTTGCGGCGATCCATGGACAGGACATTGGTGTTCAGCCGGAACAGGCGGCCGAGTTTGTGTTTTGTCGCATAGGCATGCAAATAGGCATGTACCTGAGGCCCTTTCGGCCATTCAGGATAGTCGTCCGGCATGGGCAGGTCGGTGAAGCGGTAAAGGTCCTTGGGCGACTGGGTCTGCACGTCCGGATAGGACCGCGACAGTTCCCAGACACCACCGAAATCGTGGCTTCGCTCGAAGCCCATCACCCGGTGCCCGCGTTCGTCAAAGGCTTTTGCAGCCGCAAGCCCGCTCACGCCGCCGCCGATTACGGCGACAGTCTTGCGTTTCGTCATTCTCGATGTCCTCTCGCCTCAGGGGGCGCCGGCAGTGTGGTATCTGCCGGCAATCCACCCCGTCACGTCAAAAGCTGGATCAGGCCGTGTTGGCTCAGGCCTGATCGGGAGGCGGCAGAAAGTCGACCTCGTGCAAGGCGGAAAGCCGGACCAGTTCAGCCGGATCTGTCACGCCGTCGAGCGCGCCGAAGAGTTCGAAGAGTTTACGGGACGGCGCAACACCGAAGACACAGGTGGCCGTCTTGCCAGACCTGTTGAAGATGCCGTGGGCTTCACCCATCGGCATGCGGATCGTGTCGCCCGCCTTTGCCTTGTGGGTCTGACCACCCATTTCGACTTCCAGCTCCCCTTCCAGCATCACGATCCATTCGTCCTGGGTCGGATGTATGTGAGGCGGGACAAAGGTCTCCGCCGGGATTTGCGCATGCCAGATGAAGGCATTGCCGCTCAGGAGTTTCGGCGTATAGGTGTGCCCGACCACATTCCAGCTGATATTGTCCAGTCCCGCGTTAGCTGCGGTAATGCCTGCGCCATCTTGCATGATTGTTCCCCTCATCGCTCATTTGGTGCGCTTTGGTCTTTCGACAGGTGAAAGGCTAAGCGCGGCTCGATGGATTTCTTTATCCAGAAAGCGAAATTACTTGGCCGGATGCAGTAAAATGACGCATGGCACACAAGGTGGCGCTTGAAAGGGCCTCGCAGCAGCGGCATGCTTCCACAATGTTGTCTCAGGCAGAAAGCAAAACGCCGCTCGATCGCTTCAAATGCTTCGAAACCACGGATGTGGACGAAGCCAGGGAAATCGTTGCCCGTCACTTCTGCAATCATCGCCTGGGGCGTTTTTCGGCATCCGACAGGTTTGATGCCTGCCAGAACCGGGTGCGTGGGCAGCATCTTTCCCTCAACTACCTGCGGTATGGCGCTGATGTGGCGATCGAGCCAGGAGAACTTGCCGAGTTTTACCTGATCCAGCTTCCAATTGCCGGCATGGCTGAGGTCCGCAATGGTTGTCGTTCCATGGTGTCCACGCCGAGGGTTGCCTCCATTCTCAATCCGGACCGGCACACTGCCATGCGCTGGCATGCCGGCTGCCAGCAGATCCTTCTTCAGATCGAGACCGGTTTCCTGCAGGAAGTTGCAAGCAGAATGGCCGGTGTGAGTGTTGGTCAGGTTCGCTTCGAACCCGAATTCAATCTTCTGTCTCGCGCTGGTGCTGCCTGGCGCCGTCGCTTGCGCGGTGTTCTGGGCGCAGTCGAGGAAGGGCGGGTTTTTCAGGGGGGAGGGAGCCCGGAACAACGCCACCTGGAAGAAGCCCTTGTCGGAGCGCTGCTGGAATTTCAGCCGAACACCGCATCGCCGCTGCTGGAACGGCGGGAGACCGGCAGGTCACCGGCCATCCTGAAGCGTGCGGTCAGCCTGATCGGCGAGCGTTTTGCCGACGACATCAGTCTTCTGGATATCAGTACCCACGCAGGAACCTCGCCCCGGAACCTTCAATTGCAGTTCCGGCAGGAATACGGCTGTACTCCGCTTCAGTACCTTCAGGGCGTCCGGCTGAGTTACGCACGGCACCTGTTGTTGTCGGAGGGGCACAGTCTGCCCGTGGCAGAGGTGGCCTACCGGTCCGGCCACCGGCACCTGGGCCGGTTCTCGGTTGCCTACCGGGAGCGGTTCGGCGAGACACCAGGGGCCACGGGTCGGGCGCTCAGGTTCGGTTGAGACACTCGCCACGAAGGCGGTTTTCTTTCTCCACAAGTCTTTCCAGATAGGCAGAAATTGCCGGTTTTCCGGGCTTCGATGCGGAAAACCTCCGTATTCCTGCGAATCCGATTCTCCAATTGTGTCAAGGCTTCATTAAGCATGTTTGCCTTAAGGTCTCTCGACGGGGTCGTGTGCGATCAAATCGAGCCGGAATCCATGAGATTCCATTGACCGCCCATGATTTCCCATGGTATCCCATAAATACCCAGAATGGGGAGCGCGGGCCCATCTCAGTAGGGTCATGGACATCGATTTAACGGTTCTGAAAGTGCCGTTTTTGCAAATTGCGTGTCCGGGCAAGTTGCCGGCCTTCCTCTCATTTACGGGTGAACTTGGGATTTGAACGGGTGGGGACCCGTTTCGAGGGGATGAATGGCCGGCTTTGTTTCTCACTTTACCAACCGGCTGGATGCCAAGGGTCGCGTGTCGATCCCGGCGCCCTTCCGTACGGTATTGGCGAGAGATGGATTTGAAGGCCTATATTGCATTGCTTCTTCACACTGCGCGGCTGTCGACGCGGGCGGGAACGATCTGCTTGCTGAAATCAACAAGCGCTCGGAAGCCTTTGCAAAGCTCTCTCCCGATCATGATGCACTGGCGATCGCCCTGTTCGGTGCCAGTGAAAACCCGAGGATCGATGGGGATGGCCGCATGACCATTTCCGACATGATCCGCGAACACACCGGAATTACCGACCAGGTCACCTTCGTCGGCATGAATTACAAGTTCCAGATCTGGGAACCTGAAAAGTTTCGCGAGTACCGCGCAGAGGCCCAACGGCGTGCGCTCGCGATGCTGTCGGGGCAAAGCTCCGCATCCTCTCAGGGAGAGCCGGTATGATGGCACTCGGCGACAGAGACGTTGCTCCTGACGCTGGCGGACCCGAGCGCCATGTGCCGGTTCTCCTGAAAGAGGTTCTGGAGTGGCTTGCACCGCAGCCCGGCGAGGTGATTGTCGACGGTACTTTCGGTGCCGGAGGTTATTCCCGCGCAATTCTGGAACGTGGTGCCCATGTGATCGGTATCGACCGGGATCCGGACGCGATCGCCGGCGGGCAGGAGCTTGTGAAAGCTTCCGAAGGCCGGCTGATGCTCGTGCCGGGTCAATTTGCGGGTCTTGAAACGCATGCCCGCGGTTGCGGTTTCGATGGTGTCGACGGTGTGGTTCTCGATCTCGGCGTTTCTTCCATGCAGCTTGATGAGGCTGATCGCGGCTTTTCCTTCCTGCGCGATGGGCCGTTGGACATGCGTATGGAGCAGGCCGGGCCATCGGCTGCGGATGTCGTCAATGAGTTGCCAGTGAAGGATCTGATCCGCGTCATCGGTCTGTTGGGCGAGGAAAAGCGGGCGACGACAGTTGCGCACGCCATCGACAGGGCCCGCAAGGAAAAGCCATTCACTCGGACCCTGGAGCTGGCGAACCTGATCGAAAAGGTGCTTGGCCGGTCACCCAAGAAGGCACAGATCCATCCGGCAACGCGAACCTTCCAGGCGCTGCGGATCTATGTGAACGGCGAGTTGCATCAGGCGGCTGAAGCGCTGGGCGCGGCCGAGCGGATTCTGAAGCCGGGCGGACGCCTTGTGCTGGTGAGTTTCCATTCCCTCGAAGACCGTATCGTCAAGCGGTTCTTCCAGGATCGGACCCGGACCCGCGGTGGCGGATCACGACATATGCCGGAGGAAGACGTGCCTCCGGCGACATTCGAATTGTTGACGCGCAAGGCGGTGGAAGCTGCCGACGCTGAAACGGACATCAATCCGCGGGCAAGATCCGCGAAGCTTCGGGCCGGGCGGCGGACCGAAGCTGAGGCGCGAGAGCTGGACATCCATCAGGCGGGTGTCCCACGTCTCGCAGCCTTCCATGGGCTAGGGGGCTAATATGGTTCGAACGCTGAACATCGTGTTCATACTGGCGGTCGTGATCGGCGCGGCGACGGTCTATGACATGAAGCTCGCGGCGACGAAGTCTGCGGAGAAGGTTGCCGATCTGAAGCGGCAGATCGATGAGGAGCGCGACTCTATTCGTCATCTGAAGGCGGAGTGGAGCCTTCTCAACAAGCCGGACCGGCTGCAGTCCCTTGTCGAACGCTATAACGATTATCTTCTTCTTGAACCGCTTGATGTGAAGCAGATCGTGACAACGGAAGATCTCCCGGCGCGTCCTGTGATGCTGGAGCCAATCGGTGGCAGTCAGATGGGCGGCTATGCCGGCTCGTCTGCTGTGATCCAGTGAGGGTGCGGTCATGACGATGGTTAGTGAACCGGCCAGCTTCCTTCAGGTAAGACGGGCTCATCCGCGGGCGACAAGGGACTCCGTCTCCGCCAGCGCGGTCAAATCCCGTGTCTATGTGGCCATGCTTGCCTTTGCCTGCGTCTATGTTGCGATCGCGGGCCGGCTGGTCATGCTGGCGCAAATGGAAGAGGCGCCGTCCCATGCCTGGATTTCGGCGCAGGATTCCGTTGCCGCCTCTCGTCCGGACCTGATCGACAGGAACGGCGAGATCCTTGCTACCGACATCAAGACGGCTTCGCTTTACGCTGAACCGCGCCGCATCATGGATGTGGACGAGGCGGTCGAGGGGTTGATCCGTATCGTGCCGGATCTGAACGAGGGGCTCGTGCGTCGCCGCCTGGAAAGCGGCGCCGGCTTCGTCTGGCTGAAACGTGAAATGACACCGCAGCAGGCAGAAAGAGTTCACAATCTCGGCCTGCCGGGTATCGGCTTCCTTTCGGAAAACCAGCGTTTCTATCCGGGTGGGCCGACCGCGGGCCATATCGTTGGTTCCGTAAACGTCGACAATCAGGGCCTCGCCGGGATCGAAAAATACATCGATGACTCCTGGTTGAGGGACCTTCAATCGCTTGGCTTCACGTCGGACCGTACGATGGAGCCGGTGAAGCTGTCCGTCGACCTGCGCGTCCAGCATGTCGTGCGCGATGAGCTCGTGAAGGCGATGGAACGCTACAAGGCGATCGCTGCGGCCGGTATCGTTCTGGATGTGAAGACCGGCGAAGTGGTCGCCATGTCCTCCCTGCCGGACTACGACCCGAACGACCGGGCCCAGGCCCTGGAAAAGGACCGCCTGAACCGGGCAACCGGTGGTGTCTTTGAAATGGGATCGGTCTTCAAGACCTTCACGACCGCAATGGCGCTGGATTCGGGGGCTGTCTCGATCAATGACAGCTTCGATGCGACCCGTCCGATCAGGGCTGGCGGCCGCACGATTTCGGATTTCCACGGGAAACACCGCATCCTGTCGGTGCCTGAAATCTTCATCTATTCATCCAACATCGGCACCGCAAAAATGATGCTGGCGACCGGTATTGCGCGCCAGCAGGACTTCCTGAAGCGCCTGCACCTGACTGACCGTCTGCAGACCGAGTTGCCGGAAAATGCAGCGCCGCTGTTGCCGCCGAAATGGAACGAGCTGGCGGCGATGACCATCTCGTTCGGGCACGGTATCTCGGTAACGCCGATGCAGACCGCCGTTGCCGCCGCAGCGCTGGTGAATGGTGGCGTCCTGCTTCCGCCAACCTTCCTGCCGAGAAGCCCCGAAGACGTGCAAAAGCTTGGCAAACAAGTCGTTTCTCCGGAAACGAGCCGCATGATGCGTTATCTCTTCAGGCTGAACGTGCTCTCCGGTTCGGGCCGCCGGGCCGATGTCCCGGGCTACACGGTCGGTGGCAAGACGGGCACTGCGGAGAAGATCGAGAACGGTCGATATGTCAACAACAAGCGCCGCAACTCGTTCCTGTCGGCCTTCCCGATGGACGACCCGCGCTACGTGGTTCTGGTCGTTATCGACGAGCCGAAACCGGAACGCGACGGCATTGGCGCGACGGCTGGTCTGAACGCTGCGCCGATGGTTGGCGCGATCGTTCGCCGCTCGGCTCCCATGCTTGGTGTGATGCCGCGGTTCAGCAAAGGGGATGAACCAATCGAGATTTCCTATTAAGGAGACGAGCTGAGCTTTGAAAACCGGCGGGGTCGCAGCCGAAAACCGGTTTTCCGAAAATGCTCATTAATGACGACGCACAAACCGGATGATCGGGTGAGATGGATCTTGAGTATTTAGCTGCCGGGCTGACCTTGCCCGAAGCGGCAGAGGCTCGGAAAATTACGGGGCTGACGGCTGATAGCCGCAAAGTTCAGCCGGGCTTCTTGTTTGCCGCCTTCAAGGGGGCTTCCGTCGACGGGACAAAATTCGCCCCGGACGCAGCAGCGGCCGGGGCAATTGCCATTCTGTGTGCTGAAGAGGCCGCAGATGCAGTGCGTGCACAGGTGCCGAAGACGGTTGCCGTTGTCAGTGCCGCAGAGCCTCGTCAGGTTTTTGCAAGAATGGCGGCCCGTTTCTACGGAGCTCAACCCGACACAATCGTTGCCGTAACCGGAACTGCGGGCAAGACATCCGTTGCTCATTTCGCCCGCCAGATTTTCCAGTCTGCAGGCCATCCTGCCGCAAGTCTTGGTACACTGGGCGTTATCAAGCCGGATGGAGAAAGCTACGGCGGCCTGACAACGCCGGACCCGGTTGCCTTGCACAAGCAGTTGGCAGAGCTGGAAGAAGAAGGTGTCAATCACGCGGCGCTTGAGGCCTCTTCGCACGGTCTCGATCAGTATCGGCTGGACGGAGTTCGGTTGACGGCGGCCGCCTTCACCAATCTTGGCCGCGATCACATGGATTATCATCCGACGATCGAGCATTACCTGAATGCAAAACTTCGCCTGTTCATGGAGTTGCTTCCGTCAGGCGGCACAGTGGTCTGCGATCCGGGTGAGAAATATGCTGACCGGGTCATGGCGGTCGCGCAGGAGCGAGGATTGCCGCTCTTCACGGTCGGAGAAACCGGCCGGAACCTCACCCTGACCGGCCTGAAACCGATGGGGGCAGGGCAGGAACTGACGATCCAGAGTGCGCGCGGCGAATACAAGGTGACGCTGCCCCTGATCGGTCGCTTCCAGGTTTCCAACGCACTCATTGCTGCCGGTCTCGCGATTGCCGCTGGCATCGACACGGGAACTGCCTTGCGGGCCCTTGAAAACCTGAAGGGGGCTCCGGGCCGTCTTGAACTTGCCGGCAAGACGCCAGCAGGCGGGCTGGTTTTTGTCGATTACGCCCACAAGCCGGACGCGCTTGATAACGCCCTTGCGGCCTTGAAGCCGTTTGCCCGTGGCAAGCTGTCCGTGATCATCGGCGCCGGTGGCGACAGGGACCCCGGAAAACGCGAGCTGATGGGGGAAGTCGCGGCTCGCAGGGCCGATCTGGTTATCGTCACGGACGACAACCCGCGCTCGGAAGATCCGGCGACCATTCGCAAGGCAGTGTTGAGTGGCGCACCCGATGCAATGGAGATTGGCGACCGGTATGAAGCGATCGCAGAGGGAGTTCGCCGCCTAAAGGATGGCGATATCCTGTGTGTGGCCGGAAAAGGTCACGAAACGGGCCAGATTGTTGGCGACACAGTGATTCCCTTTTCCGATCACGAAGCCGTAAAGCGCGCCATCAGTCTTGAAGGAAACACATGAGCGACCCGCTTTGGACCCTTGATGCCTTTGTTGAAGCCGCCGGTGGCCGCCTTCAGGGTGATGCTGGCGCTGAAATTACCGGTATATCCATAGACAGCCGGACGCTGGAGCCGGGTGATGCATTCGTCGCGATCACCGGTGACCGTCTGGACGGGCACGATTATGTTGCCGCCGCACTGGAAGCCGGCGCATCGGTGGCGCTGGTTGGCGAGGATCGCTTGCCCGATCTGCCCGAAGATGGCCGCTACGTGGTTGTGGATGATCCGCTTGAAGCCATGCGCAAGCTCGGTGTCGCAGCGCGGGCCCGCAGCAATGCCCGCATTGTCGCGGTTACCGGTTCTGTCGGCAAGACCGGCACGAAGGAAGCGCTGCGCCTGACACTGACAGAATCCGGCAAGGTTCATGCCTCGGTTGCCTCTTTCAACAACCATTGGGGCGTACCGCTGACATTGGCACGCATGCCCGCCGACACGGATTTCGGTGTCTTCGAGATCGGCATGAACCATGCGGGCGAAATCTCGCCGCTGGTAAAGATGGTGCGCCCGCACGTGGTGATCATCACCACCGTTCAGCCGGTACACCTGGAATTCTTCGACAGCGTCGAGCAGATAGCCAAGGCAAAGGCCGAAATTTTCGACGGACTGGAGCCTGGTGGAATTGCGATCCTGAACAAGGACAATCTGCAATTCGACCTGCTGAAGTTTCTGGCGGCTGCTGCCGGTGTTTCCAAAATCCAAACATTTGGCGAAGACCCTTCGGCAGACAGCCATCTCCAGAAGGCAGTCTCCTATCCGGCCGGATCGAGTGTCGATGCCAGCATTCTAGGCCAGGAAATCACCTACAAGATCGGGGCGTCGGGCAAACACCACGTCAAGAACAGCCTGGCGGTTCTGACCGCGGTCGTGGATCTGGGGGCGGATCTTGCAAAAGCAGGACTGGCACTCGATTCCATGCGCGCACCCAAGGGTCGCGGCGAGGTGACCCGTCTGCCCATGCAGAAGGGCGAGTTCAACCTGATCGACGAGAGCTACAACGCCAATCCCGCCTCTATGAAGGCAGCACTTGCCGTGCTGGGCGAGGCGCCTGTCACAAGGCCGGGTCGCCGTATTGCCGTCATTGGAGACATGCGCGAACTGGGGACCGATGCCGACCGTTTGCATGCGGAGTTGCTCCAGCCGATTACCGACGCCGATATCGACGCGGTCTATTGCGCGGGCCCGCACATGCATGCGCTCTGGAAGCTGCTGCCGCATGACCTGCGTGGACACTACTGCGAAGAAGCAAAAGATCTGGAAGACGTGCTTTTGGGCGACGTCCGTTCCGGTGATGTTGTTATGATCAAGGGATCGCTCGGAACCCGGATGGGCCCGCTTGTCGAGGCCTTGAAAAAAGAATATCCGCCTGCGGACGACACCGCAGCGGCGTAAGGGGCATTGGATGTTTTATTTCTTGGGGCAATTCGCGGATCAGATTTCAGCGCTGAACGTGTTCCGTTACATCACTTTCCGAACCGGTGGCGCGATCATGACCGCGCTGTTTTTCGTTTTCCTGTTCGGACCGAAAATCATCGCCAGTCTTCGGATCCGGCAAGGGCATGGGCAGCCGATCCGCGCCGACGGACCTGAAAGCCATCTGTTGACCAAGAAGGGTACGCCCACCATGGGCGGGTTGATGATCCTGTCAGGGGCCCTGGTCGCGGCATTGCTTTGGTCGGATCTTTCCAATCCTTACGTCTGGGTGGTCATCGGCGTCACCCTCGGGTTCGGCGGCATCGGTTTTTATGATGACTACCTGAAGGTCACCAAGTCTTCGCACAAGGGATTTGGCGGCAAGGCCCGGTTGGGCCTGGAGTTCCTGATCGCGGGCGGCGCGGCCTTCGCGGTTACCCTTCTGGATGTGTCCGAATACTCGGAAGCGATCACATTTCCCTTCATCAAGGATCTGACGCTCAATCTCGGTCTTTTCTTCATTCCCTTCGCGGCCTTCGTGATGGTTGGCGCGGGGAACGCGGTCAACTTGACCGACGGTCTCGATGGTCTGGCAATCGTACCGGTGATGATCGCCTGCGCTTCCTTCGGCCTGATTGCCTATCTTTCCGGTAATGCGGTTTTTGCCAGCTATCTCCAGATCCACCACGTTGCCGGCACAGGCGAACTTGCCGTCATCTGCGGTGCCGTGATCGGCGCGGGTCTCGGCTTCCTGTGGTTTAACGCCCCTCCGGCTGCCATCTTCATGGGTGACACGGGATCACTTGCTCTCGGCGGCATGATCGGTGCTATCGCGGTTGCCACCAAGCACGAGATTGTTCTGGCCATCATTGGAGGCCTCTTCGTGCTCGAAGCCGTGTCGGTCATCGTGCAGGTGTTCTCCTTCAAGCTGACCGGCAAGCGGGTCTTCCGCATGGCGCCGATCCACCATCATTTCGAGATCATGGGCTGGACCGAAAGCCAGGTGGTGATCCGCTTCTGGATCATTTCCGTCGTGCTTGCCCTGCTCGGCCTCGCAACCTTGAAGCTGAGGTAGGCGCATGATCCCGGTCACCACATTCGACGGCAGAAAGGTTGCCCTGTTCGGGCTCGGCGGGTCCGGGCTTGCAACAGCGCGTGCGCTGAGGGCTGGCGGTGCGGATGTGGTCTGTTACGACGATAACGAAGCCCGGGTCGCACAAGCTGCCGGCGAGGGGCTTGCAACGCAAGACCTTCGGGACCTTGACTGGTCGGACGTTGCCGCACTGGTTCTTGCTCCCGGTGTGCCGCTGACCCATCCGGTGCCGCACTGGTCGGTGGAGCTGGCGCGTGAAGCGGGCGTCGAGATTGTCGGCGATGTCGAGCTTTTCTGCCGTGAGCGGCGCAAACAATGCCCGTCCGCGCCGCTGATTGCGATTACCGGTACCAATGGCAAGTCGACGACCACCGCCCTGATCGCGCATCTCCTGAAGGCACTCGGCCGGGACGTGCAACTCGGCGGTAACATCGGGACGCCGGTTCTGGAGCTGGATCCTCCGCAACCCGGTCGGCACTATGTGGTGGAGTGCTCTTCCTACCAGATCGATCTGGCGCCGACCCTGGATGCAACGGTCGGCATTCACATGAACCTGTCGCCGGATCATCTCGATCGTCACGGGTCCATGGAAAACTACGCCGCTATCAAGGAGCGGCTTGTTGCCGGTGCCAAGGTCGCGGTTGTGGGAGTTGACGACCGGTTGTCCTCAGCAATTGCCGACAGGCTTGAACTTGCACGCAAGCCCGTGTGCCGGATCGCTGGTGAAAAGGAACTCACCAACGGTATCTACGCTCGCCACGGGCGACTGATCGAGGCGCATGACGGTAGCCAGATCGAAGTAGCCCTGCTTGGCGGGATCGACAGCCTCCGCGGTGACCACAACGGCCAGAATGCGGCGGCTGCCTTCGCGGCTCTGCGTGCGCTGGAAATTCCGGCAGCGCAGATCGCCGAAGCCCTCAAGACCTTCCCGGGACTTCATCACCGCATGGAAGTGGTGGAGAAGAAGGGCCGGGTTCTCTATATCAACGATTCCAAGGCTACCAACGCTGACGCTGCGGCCAGAGCATTGGCAAGTTTCGACCGGATCTACTGGATCGCGGGCGGCCGGGCCAAGGCGGGTGGTATCTCCTCGCTGGACGAATATTTCCCGAAGATCGCCAAGACCTTCCTGATCGGAGAGGCGGCTCAGGATTTCGCCAAGACGCTGGATGGCCGCGTGCCGTTCAAGATCAGCGGAACGCTGACCCAGGCCGTGCAGGATGCCGCTGCCGAGGCGGCGGAGGACGGTGCGGCTGAAATCGCCATACTTTTGTCGCCCGCCTGTGCGAGCTTCGACCAATTCCCGAATTTTGAACTGCGGGGCGCTGCTTTTGTAGATGCGGTGCGTGCCTTGCCCAATTCCGGCAATACCCAGGAGGTCGCCTGATATGGTTTCGCGCGCCGATCGCAGCCGCTTTGCGGAATGGCTCTGGACAGTGGACCACTATCTGCTTGCCGCCTTCAGCCTGCTGATGGTTGGCGGTGTGGTGCTTTCGTTTGCAGCCAGTCCGCCGGTTGCCGAACGCATCGGCGTTGAAACCTTCTATTTCGTCAAGCGACAGGCCATGTTCCTGATACCGGCCCTGACGATCATGCTTGCCGGCTCGCTTATGACGCCGCGCATGGTCCGGCGGGCGGCACTCATCCTGTTCATCGTGTCACTGCTGATGATGGTTGCCACCCTGTTCCTGGGGTTTGAGGCCAAGGGTGCGAGGCGCTGGATCTATATCGCCGGGCTGTCGATACAGCCGTCCGAATTCCTGAAGCCTGCCTTCGTGATCCTGATCGCCTTCCTTCTGTCGGAAAGCGGCCGCCGGCGCGAGGTGCCTGGAGTGCTCTTCGCCTTTGTACTCTTTGCGGTTTGCGCGGCTCTCCTGATCGCCCAGCCGGACTTCGGTCAGACCATGCTGCTCGGCCTGGTCTGGGCAGGGCTGTTCTTTCTGAACGGGATTTCCTGGCTCATCATCATGGCGCTTGGCGTCATCGGGATCGTCGGCCTGTTTGCCGCGTATGCCTTCCTGCCGCACGTGACCAACCGCGTGGACCGGTTCCTCGACCCAAGCTCCGGTGACACCTTCCAGATCGATACGGCCAAGGATTCCTTTCTTGCAGGCGGGTGGCTGGGCCGTGGTCCGGGGGAGGGCACCGTCAAGCGGATCCTGCCTGACAGTCACACAGACTTCATCTTCGCCGTTGTCGGCGAGGAGTTCGGCGTAATCGCCTGTCTGCTGCTTGTCTCCGTCTTTGCATTCATCGTCTTGAGAGGCCTGCGTCACGCCAGCCGTGATCAGGATGCTTTCAGTCGTCTTGCCACAGCAGGACTGACCGTGCTGTTCGGCCTGCAGGCCACGATCAATCTCGCGGTGAACCTTCACCTCATTCCGTCCAAGGGCATGACCCTGCCTTTCGTTTCCTACGGCGGGTCGTCGCTCTTGTCGTCCGCCATGACCGCTGGTGCCATTCTGGCGCTCACGCGCAGGCGGCCGCAGCCGTCGCGCGGTGATGTCGTCACGGTGAGCCGGCTTTCACCCTCTTCCCTGATGTAAGGCCCCAAGCCGCACTCATGAGCAAAACTGTTTTACTGACGGCCGGCGGAACGGGCGGCCACCTCTTCCCCGCACAGGCGCTGGCCAGCGAGTTGATCCGGCGCGGCTGGACCGTGGAACTTGCAACCGACGAACGGGCCGACAAATACGGCAGCGCCTTTCCCGCTCGCAAGGTTCACATCATCGCCTCGGAGACCATCCGGGGGCGCAATCCTTTCCTGCTGGCGAAGACTGCAGTAAAACTGTTTCTTGGAACGCTGCAGGCACGCAAGGTTATCAAGTCCTTGAATCCGGATGTCGTGGCCGGGTTTGGTGGTTATCCGACGTTTCCGCCGATGTATGCTGCCCGGCTCACGGGCACGCCTTCCATTCTGCACGAAGCAAACGGCGTCATGGGGCGGGCCAACCGCCTGTTGGCGAAGGGCGTGACCGCCATTGCCACAAGCGTGCCGATCGAAGATCTGCCGGCGGATTTCAAGGCCAAGCTGACTGAAACGGGCAACCCTGTTCGGGATGCCGTCCTCGCGGCTGCGGAGTTGCCCTACTCGGCACCGCTCACTGGTGGAACGTTCAACCTGCTGGTCTTCGGCGGATCCCAGGGCGCACGCTTCTTTTCCGACCTGTTGCCGCCGGCGCTTGAAAAACTGCCTGCCGACATCCGCACCCGTTTGCGGATCGTGCAGCAGTGCCGTCCGGAGGACATGGAGCGGGTACAGGCAGTTTATGACAGTCTGGGCGTTCAGGCCGAATGCGCGCCGTTCTTCCAGGACATGCCACAGCGGATTGCCCAGGCGCATCTGGTGATCTGCCGGTCCGGTGCGTCGTCGGTCAGCGAGCTCAGCGTTCTTGGCCGTCCCTCCATCCTGGTACCGTTGCCCGGAGCCATTGATCAGGACCAGGCTGCCAATGCCAAGGTGCTTGAAAAAGCAGGTGGGGCCTGGCCGATCCGTCAGGTCGACCTTTATCCGGAGCGGTTGGCCCAGGAAATCACCCGATTCATGAATGCACCCGAAATGCTTGGCGAAGCAGCGCAAAAGGCGCGCAGCGTCGCCAGGCCTGACGCGGTGAAAAGACTTGCCGACCTCGTCGAGAAGGTCGCAGCAAAACAAGGAGAACGGCCATGAAGATGCCGCAGGATATCGGACCGGTTCATTTTGTCGGCATCGGCGGTATCGGCATGAGCGGGATTGCCGAAGTGCTGAAGACCCTCGGCTACACGGTGCAAGGCTCGGACATGGCGGAAAACGCCAATGTTCAGCGCCTGCGTGACAACGGCATCAAGGTTTCCATTGGCCATGCCGCAGAAAACCTCGGCGATGCCGAGGTGCTGGTCGTGTCTTCCGCCATCAAGAAGGACAACCCTGAACTGGTCGCGGCCCGTGAAAAGCTGATCCCTGTGGTGCGGCGGGCGGAAATGCTGGCCGAGCTGATGCGCTTCAAGCAGGCGATCGCCGTTGGCGGCACACATGGCAAGACCACGACCACATCGATGGTGGCCGCTCTTCTCGATGCCGGCGGTCTGGATCCGACGGTGATCAACGGCGGTATCATCAATGCCTATGGCACCAATGCCCGCATGGGCGAGGGTGACTGGATGGTTGTCGAGGCAGACGAGAGCGACGGCACCTTCGTCAAGTTGCCGGCTGATGTCGCCATCGTCACAAATATCGATCCGGAGCATCTGGATCACTACGGCGACTTCGCCGGCGTACGCGCTGCCTTCCGGCAGTTCGTTGAAAATGTGCCCTTCTACGGCTTTGCCGTCATGTGTCTCGACCATCCCGAAGTCCAGACGATGATCGGGACCATCGAAGACCGGCGTGTCGTCACCTATGGCGCCAATCCGCAGGCCGACGTTCGCTACACCGATGTGTCGATGGATGGTGGCAAGTCGATCTTCTCCGTGACCCTTCGTGACCGCCGCAGCGGGCAGGTGATCGAACTGAACGACCTGACGCTGCCGATGCCGGGCCTTCACAACGTTTCGAATGCCACCGCGGCAATCGCGGTTGCCTCACAGCTTGGCGTCGAGGCGGACGACCTCAGAAAAGGCATTGCGGCCTTCGGCGGCGTCAAGCGGCGCTTCACGCACACCGGAACGGTGGGCGGCGTTCAGATATTCGACGATTACGGCCACCACCCTGTTGAAATCAAGGCCGTGCTCCATGCGGCGCGCGAGTCGACAAAAGGCAAGGTAATCGCGGTGATGCAGCCGCATCGCTATTCGCGCCTGCACAGCCTGTTTGATGATTTCTCGAACTGCTTCAACGATGCGGACGCGGTGATCATCGCTCCTGTCTACGCCGCGGGGGAGCAGCCGATCGAGGGAGCGGCACATACCGATCTCGTCTCGGGCATGAAGACCCGCGGTCACAGGAACGTTCGGGCGATCGAGGGCCCGGAAGAGCTGCCGGCGCTTGTCAAGGAACTGGCCGAGCCGGGCGACTTCGTGGTTTGCCTCGGGGCCGGCAACATCACCCAGTGGGCATACGCACTACCGAAACAGCTGGAAGAGCTTTAAGGAGGACGTCACATGGCGTTTCCCGATCTGCTGGAGCAGTATCCGGAGCTTGCCGAAGGTATCGGCGGCAAGCTGACGGCCAACCAGCCACTGTCTGCGGTCACGTGGTTCCGCACTGGTGGTCCCGCGCAGTTGATGTTCCAGCCGGCGGATGAAGACGACCTTGCTGCCTTCCTGAAAAAGCTTCCGAAAGATGTTCCGGTGCTGCCGGTAGGGCTGGGTTCCAACCTGCTGATCCGTGACGGCGGCCTGAAGGGCGTTGTCATTCGCCTGAGTGCAAAGGGCTTCGGTTCCATCGAGGAAGTCGGCGGTAACAGGTTGAGGGCAGGGGCGGCCGTGCCGGACAAGCGTCTGGCGGAAGCTGCGGCCAAGGCCGGTCTCGGCGGTTTTGCGTTTTACACAGGTATTCCTGGCGGTCTGGGCGGTGCGCTGCGCATGAATGCGGGCGCTCACGGCACGGAAACCCGCGAGCGCATGGTGGAGCTGACCGCGGTCGACCGGGACGGTAACCGCCATGTTCTGACGAATGAGGACATGGGCTATGCCTATCGCCACTCGGAGGCTTCGAAAGACCTGATCTTTACCTCCGCCGTCTTTGAAGGCGTGCCGCAAAACGAAGCCTCGATCCGACAGGAAATGGCCGACGTTGTCGCCCACCGTGAACGGGCGCAGCCGATCCGTGAAAAGACCGGCGGATCCACCTTCAAGAACCCGCCCGGCACGTCGGCATGGAAAGAGGTCGACGCAGCAGGCTGCCGTGGCCTGACCGTCGGTGGAGCGCAAATGTCCGAAATGCATTGCAACTTCATGATCAATACCGGAACGGCCACCGGACATGATCTCGAACTGCTGGGGGAAACCGTGCGCGCGCGCGTGCTGGCGCACAGCGGCATCCGCCTGGAGTGGGAGATCAAGCGCCTGGGTGAATTCGGTTCACAGGGGGCTATCGAGCCATTTCTGGGCAAGGAAGGGGAGGCTGCCTGATGGCAAGCAAACATGTCGCTGTTCTGATGGGGGGCTGGGTTAACGAGCGTCCTGTAAGCCTCGCCAGCGGCAAGGGCTGCGCCGATGCGCTGGAAGAAGCCGGCTACCGGGTCACCAGGGTCGACGTTGACCGCAATATTTCCGCTGTTCTCAAAGATTTGAAGCCCGATGTGGTCTTTAACGCTCTTCACGGTCCCTTCGGCGAGGATGGCTGCGTTCAGGGAATATTAGAAGTTCTTAACATCCCGTACACACATTCCGGTGTGCTCGCCTCGAGCCTTGCAATGAACAAGGTGAAGGCAAAAGCGGTGATGAATGCAGCCGGAATTCCGGTCACGGAACACCTTGTTGTCAACCGCCGGGAGATCACCCGCGAGCATCCGATGAAGCCGCCATATGTGCTGAAACCCATCAACGAGGGATCGAGCTTCGGGGTGCTGATTGTCAAGGAAGATCAAGAGTTTCCGCCACAGGAACTGGGTCGGGAGGACTGGCCTTACCCTGACGTTCTGATGTGCGAAAAATTCATCAGCGGGCGGGAGCTGACCTGTGCCGTCATGGATGATACGGCTCTGGGCGTCATCGACATAGTGCCGTTGGGTCACGGCTTCTACGATTACGACGCAAAATATGCACAAGGCGGTTCAAAACACATTCTTCCTGCAAAAATTTCACCGATTGTTTACCAAACCATAGAGACACTAGCAGTTAAGGCGCATCAGGCTCTGGGTTGCCGCGGTGTTTCCCGCGCCGACTTCCGATTCGATGAAAAGGAAGACGGATCCGGAGAGCTGATTTGCCTAGAAGTGAACACGCAGCCAGGCATGACGCCGACTTCTCTTGTGCCCGAAATGGCGGCCCACAAGGGGATGAGTTTCAAGGACCTGGTCAGCTGGATGGTTGAGGACGCGAGTTGCTGTCGATAAGGCGCAAACATTACCGGGACGCTATGACCCCGCTGGAGGCTGAACTGGCTCCGCGCGGGCGCGGTGTGCCGCGTTTGCACCGCCAGCCGGTGTGGCGTTCGGCCGGGCGCCTGGCAGATCTGCCACGCTGGTCGGGATCTGCTGCTGCGCTGACTTTCTTAACCTTAACAATTGGTTATGGAATAGTCATAGGGGGGCACGGCCGGCTTGTTGCCGACAGTCTCCTGTCCGCTGCTGGTTTCGGCATCGAGGCCGTCAAGCTGTCCGGCCAGCGTGAAATCAACGAGTTCCAGATCCTGGAAGCGCTGGAAATTCACGAGGGTTCCTCGCTCGCCCTGTTCGACGCCAATAGCGCTCGCGAGCGTCTTAACGAGATGGCCTGGGTGAAGAGCGCTTCGGTGATGAAGCTCTATCCGAGCACGCTGCAGATCAACATCGAGGAACGGGTGCCCTATGCGCTGTGGCAGCGCGGCGACATGGTCTCGATCGTAAACGAATCAGGTGACGTGATCACCGACGAGGTGGATGGGCGTTATGCCAATCTGCTGCTTGTCGTGAACCACGGTGCTCAGCGCCGGGCATCCGAGATCAACACCGCGCTGGAGAAGGTCCCGGGCCTGCGTCCGCGCGTGCGCGCGGCGTTCCTGATCAGCGATCGCCGCTGGGACCTGCAGCTTGAGAACGGGATTTCGATCCGCTTGCCCCAAGACAACATCGACGCCGCCTTGGCAGATCTGGTGAAAATGGATGAAGAAAGCGGGCTTCTGTCCCGGGATATCGTTGCCATCGACATGCGTCTGGCAGACCGCGTGACCGTGCGCCTCTCCGACGAGGCTGCCGAACAGCGCAAGGTCATGACGGGCGGCAAGGGCCGCTCAGGCAAAAAGGAGCGTGACACATGAGCCGCTCCGACAACAACCTCTACCTGCCGAAGATGCGGCCGCTGCCGAGCCGTCGTGCCGTCATCATGTCGGTTCTGGACGTGGGCTCCACGAAGGTCTGCTGCCTGATCGCCAAACTGGTGCCGCAGGAAGAAAAGGCAATTCTTTCCAGCCGCTCCCACAAGGTGGAAGTGCTGGGGTACGGTTACCAGCGCTCGCGCGGGATCAAGTCCGGCGTCGTTGTCGACATGGATGCTGCCGAACAGGCCATCCGTCTGGCAGTCGACAGTGCCGAGCGCATGGCCGGCGTGACGGTCGAGTCGCTGATCGCAAACATCAGCTGCGGACGCCTGCAGAGCGAGATCTACAGCGCCAACGTTCCGCTGGCAGGCGACAGTGTGTCTGAAGCCGATATCCAGCGGGTGCTTTCCGCCGGCTCCAGCCACTCGGTGACCGACGGCCGGGCCGTCACACACGCCTTGCCGATCTCCTATTCGCTGGACGGTAGCCGCGGCATCCGCGATCCGCGTGGCATGATGGGCCACAAGCTGGGCGTCGACATGCAGGTGGTGACGGCGGAAGTTCCGCCTGTGCGCAATCTGGAACTGTGCATCAACCGCGGTCACCTTCATGTGGAAACCATGGTGGCGACGCCGTTTGCCAGTGGCCTGTCCACCATCGTGGATGACGAAGCCGAGCTTGGCGTCGCCTGCATCGACATGGGCGGCGGTACGACGACATTGTCGGTCTTCGTCGATGGCCACATGGTGCACCTGGATGCGATTGCCGTTGGCGGCAATCACGTCACCACCGATATCGCCCGCGCTTTCGCAACCCGTCTGCAGGATGCGGAGCGCCTGAAAACCCTTTACGGCTCGCCGCTGGCGTCCAGCTCGGACGATCGTGACATGCTCACGGTACCGCCGCTGGAAAGCGACAGCGACCTGCCGAACCAGATCCCACGCTCGGCGTTGACCCGGGTTATCCGGCCGCGCGTGGAAGAAATCCTTGAACTCGTGAGGGATCGGCTTACGGCGTCCGGCTTTGCCGGGCGTGTCGGTAAGCAGATCGTTCTGACCGGGGGCGCAAGTCAGCTCACGGGTCTTGGAGAAGTTGCGCGTCACATCCTGGGGCGCAACGTCCGTCTTGGCCGGCCTCTAGGCGTCGCCGGTCTTCCCGAGGCTGCCAAAGGTCCGGCTTTTGCCGCCGCTGTCGGTCTCTTGATTTATCCGCAGGTCGCTCAGATCGAACAGTTCGAACACAAGAACCGGAGATCAGGGTGGGGCGGGCAATCTGGTTACCTGGCCCGCGTGGGCCAATGGATCAGGGAAAGCTTCTGACGACATGAGCCAAGAAGACGACATCCAGGAAGTTGAGCTGCCAGAAATGGCAGAGGAGATTAGGGAAGAAGAGGCTACTCCCGTACCGGGGGCGCCAGTGGGTCGCGAGGATAATATGACCATCAACCTGAAGATGCCCGACATTCAGGAGCTGAAGCCACGCATTACGGTCTTCGGCGTCGGCGGCGCGGGCGGAAACGCCGTCAATAACATGATCACTGCAGGTCTCCAGGGCTGCGACTTCGTCGTTGCCAACACGGATGCCCAGGCACTGGCCATGAACCATTCAGACAGGCTCGTCCAGATGGGCGTGGCCGTGACTGAAGGTCTTGGCGCAGGCTCCCAGCCGGAAGTCGGCTGCGCAGCCGCCGAGGAAGTGATCGACGAAATCAACGATCACCTGTCCGGATCGCACATGGTGTTCATCACCGCCGGCATGGGTGGTGGAACCGGCACCGGTGCCGCACCCGTTATCGCACGGGCGGCACGCGAGCAGGGTATACTGACGGTAGGTGTGGTGACCAAACCGTTCCAGTTCGAAGGCGCTCGCCGTATGCGGATCGCCGATTCCGGTATCGAGGAACTGCAGCGGAGTGTCGACACACTGATCGTCATTCCGAACCAGAACCTGTTCCGGATTGCCAATGCCCAGACCACCTTCGCCGACGCATTCGCGATGGCCGACCAGGTGCTCTACTCGGGTGTTGCCTGCATCACTGACCTGATGGTGAAGGAAGGTCTCATCAACCTCGACTTCGCCGACGTTCGCTCCGTGATGCGCGGCATGGGCAAGGCCATGATGGGCACTGGCGAAGCCAGTGGCGAAAAGCGTGCACAGCAGGCGGCGGAAGCTGCCATTGCCAACCCGCTGCTCGACGAATCCTCGATGAAGGGCGCAAGAGGCCTGCTCATCTCCATTACGGGCGGCAACGACCTGACGCTGTTCGAAGTGGATGAAGCGGCTACCCGCATCCGCGAGGAAGTTGACGCCGACGCCAACATCATTCTGGGCGCGACCTTCGACGAGACGCTGGATGGTCTCATCCGCGTGTCCGTCGTTGCAACCGGCATTGACAGGGAGGAAGGCCTTGCGGCCAACACGTTTCCCGGAACAGCATCTCAGCCTGTAAAGGCGGAAGCTCCGGCGGTAAGCCGGACACCGGAAATCAACACTCAGCGCCCGGCCGCTCTGGCTGAAAAGGCTCACGCCGAAAATGCCGCTGCCAAGGCCGTTGCCAATCTGGAACGGGAACTTGCCATTCCGGATCCGCAGCCGGTCGCCGTCGCAAGCGATCCGGCTGTCGAGATCAAGAAGGTGCAGCCGGCAGCAGGTTCGCTTGCAGCCAAGCCGCAGATGCTCGACATCGAAGACGAAGCCCGGGCACCTGTCGCAGAAGACATGCCGGTCAGCCAGCCTTACATTCCGCCGGTTGCCGCCGAGCATAACCCTGCACCGCGCATGCCGCGGGTGGAGGATTTCCCGCCGATCGCTCAGCGTGAAATTCAGGCAAAGCAGCAGACTGCAAATGTAGCCCAGCCTCAGCAGGCCGTTGCCCAGCAGCGTCCTCAGCAGCCTGCTCCGGCACCGAGCTATGAAGAGCACGTCGAAGACGACCGCCGCCCGATGGGGCTGCTGCGTCGCCTTGCAAGCGGCCTTGGCCGTCATCACGAAGAAGATCAGGAACATGACATGGCTGCCGCACCGGTTGCCCGTCCTGCTCCGCAGATGCAGCCGGCCCAGCAGGCCGCCCCGCGTGCGCCCCAGCAACGTCCCGCAGCCCATGGCGCTGCAGGCCAGCTGGACAACACCGGGCGGGCAACGCCGAAGCCGGTAACTGCAACAGAAGACGAACAGTTGGAAATTCCGGCGTTTCTTCGCCGCCAGGCCAACTGATTCGAGACCCGATCATCTTCCCTGATCGTTACAGCCCGGAGTTCACGCTCCGGGCTGTTTCCGTAACGGAACAAATTCCCGTTTTAATTCAGTGATTTGAAAGCCTGTGAATCGTTACAAATCGTAATAAAGCTTTATTTCGCCCAATTGGGGTTCGGGACTATGTTCCCAGCCAACGCGGGATCGTTAAAAGTCCGTAACCCTTTAAGGGCAAATAGAGGGCTTGTTTCCGCCGCAAACCGGAAGGGCAGGGTTTTATGACCGCATATGTTGACCGACAGACGACGCTAGCCGATCAGGTGACCCTGACCGGGATTGGCGTTCATTCGGGCAAACCCGCGTCGATCACTCTCGTACCGGCCGAAGCTGGTGTGGGGATTGTGTTCACCCGCACCGACCAGGAAAACTCCACCGAAGTTCCGGCACTCTGGAACAAGGTATCCGCAACAGCACTTTGCACCGTTCTCGGCGATCCTTCCAGTGAAGGTGTCGCGACCGTTGAACATCTCATGGCTGCTCTTTTCGGCATGGGTGTCGACAACCTGATCGTGGAAATCGACGGTCCGGAAATGCCGGTCATGGACGGCAGCAGCGTTGCGTTTGTCGAAGCAATCGAGCAGATCGGCCTGAAACGCCTGGACCGGGGACGCCGGTACCTGAAGGTGAAGAAGACCGTTCGCGTCGACAACGGCACGGCATGGTGCGAGCTGCACCCCTACAACGGCACCAAGTTCGATATCACCATCGACTTCGATACGCCGCTGATCGGTCGCCAGCAGTTCTCTTCCGACATCACCCCGGAGGTGTTCCGTGACGAGCTTTCCCGTGCGCGCACCTTCGGCTACGTGAAGGATGTCGAGCAGCTTTGGAAGATGGGTTTTGCTCTGGGATCGTCGCTGGAAAATTCCGTGGCGATTGCCGAGGACAAGGTTCTCAATCCGGAAGGCACCCGCTGGCCGGACGAGTTTGCACGTCACAAGGCGCTGGACGCGGTTGGGGACCTGGCTCTTGCCGGTCTGCCGATCCTGGGTCTCTACCGCTCCTACAAGGGCGGGCACAAGATGAACCACGCGATTCTGGTCAAGCTGTTCGAAGATCCGAGCGCGTTCGAAATCGTCGAGTCGCCTGCATTCCGCAAGGTCGGCCAGGTCGACAAGGGCGGTATCGCAGCCGCTGCTGCTTTCGGACCTGACGTCTCCTGATATAATTTTGATCGGCCGCTTTGATGAAGCGGCCGTTTTCTTTTCGGCGGAATTCGGAACCTATTTGGACCGGTTGCCATAAAATTGCTCAAAAAAACCGTCAGATGGCCGATGAGGACGTGACGGGGACCGGTGATTTCCGCTAAACACTCCTGTCGATAAATTTGCAAGGCCGCATGACATGGGCCTTAGGGGCCGGAAAGGTCCGGGAGTATAGGCGTGAACGGAATGGATACTGGTTCTGAAGTGAACAGAGCCAAACACATGAAAACCTTCCTGAGATTGGCCGTTCTGGCTGTACCGCTTGCGCTTGCCGCATGCGGTGGCAAGGACGATCTCGATGAGTTGGCACTCAACGATACGCCGCCGGAAGTTCTGTTCAACGAAGGCCTGTCCCTGCGCGCGCAAGGCAAACTGCGCGATTCGACCCAGAAATTCGAAGAGCTCGACAAGCTCTATCCCTATTCTGAATACTCCAAGAAGTCGCTGGTGAACCTGGCGTTCCTGAACTACTCGCGCGGCAAGTACACGGAAACCGTAACTGCGGCGAAGCGGTTCGTGACGCTCTATCCGGGGGACGAGGATTCAGCCTACATGCTGTATCTCGCCGGTCAGGCCTATTTCCGCCAGATGCCGGACATCACCCGCGACCAGGCCGTGACCCGCAAGGCAGCCGGTGCGTTCAACGAGCTGATCCAGCGCTTCCCGGAATCGGAATATGTGCCGGATGCCGAAAGCAAGCTGCGCATCGTGCATGACCAGCTTGGCGGCAAGGAAATGCAGGTCGGTCGCTTCTACCTGAAAAAGCGCAACTACATCGCAGGGATCAACCGCTTCAAGACGGTTGTCGTCGATTACCAGACCACGCGGCATGTGGAAGAAGCTCTGTTCCGCCTGACCGAAGCCTACTACGCGCTCGGTGTCGTCAACGAAGCGCAGACGGCCGCAGCCGTGCTCGGGCACAACTACCCGGACAGCCAGTGGTACAAGGATGCCTATTCGCTGCTCAACAAGGGTGGGTACGAGCCTTCCGAAGACAGCGGCAGCTGGATCAGCCGCGCCTTCAAGAGCATCTGACGCCTGGTTTAATCCCGAAATGGCTTCAGCCTCGCAAATGAGGTTGAAAAGGCCCAAACAGGCTCTTTCAAGACGCTTCGGTCCTCCTATATGGTGGGCCGAACTTTAAGGAGCATCCCTTCATGCTGGTCGCGCTGTCTATCCGTGACATCGTTCTGATCGACCGTCTTGACCTCGAATTTGCCGCCGGCATGTCGGTTCTCACCGGCGAAACCGGTGCGGGCAAATCCATCCTTCTCGACTCCTTGTCGCTGGCACTCGGCGCGCGTGGTGATGCCGATCTCGTGCGTCATGGCGAGACACAAGGACAGGTGACGGCTGTCTTTGATGTGGCGGCGGATCATCCCGTTCGCATGTTCCTGCGCGAAAACGATGTCGATGACGATGGCGACATCATCCTGCGCCGTATCCAGACCTCCGACGGCCGCACCCGGGCCTTCGTCAACGATCAACCCGTCAGTGCAGGACTGCTGCGCCAGGCGGGCGCGCTCCTGGTGGAAATCCACGGACAGCACGATGACCGTGCCCTGGTTGACCCGGAAAGCCACCGGGCCCTCATTGATGTTTTCGGAGGGCTGACGGCCGAAGCCGAGGCCGTAGCACAGGCCTTTGCCACCTATCGCGCTGCCGACAAGGCAGTGACCGATCACGAGAAACGTATAGAAGCCGCGCGCAACGAGGCTGATTTCCTGCGTGCTGCCGTCGATGAACTGTCGGCCCTCAAGCCGGAAACCGGCGAAGAGGAGCACCTGGCCGCCCGGCGGACGGACATGATGGCGGTCGAAAAGATTGCCGGTGATCTGAACGAAGCCTTTGAAACCTTGAACGGCACTGCGTCGCCTATCCCGGAACTGGCCAGCTTGCTGCGGCGTCTGGAACGCAAGGCCGACCAGGTGCCCAATCTTCTCGGCCAGCCCGTCCGCACGCTTGCCGAGGCGATGGATCTTCTGGAAGAAACCCGCGGCGGACTGGAAAGCGCATTGCGTGAGACCGAATATGATCCGCGCGAACTGGAAGCTGTCGAAGAGCGGCTGTTTGCGCTTCGTGCTGCCTCCCGCAAGTTCTCGGTGCCGGTCGACGAGCTGTCCGCCCTGTGTTCCCGCATGAGCGGTGATCTGGCCGATCTCGATGCGGGTGAAGACAAGTTGGCGGCGCTGGTGAGCGCTGCTGGAAAGGCCCGTGCCGAATACGACAAGAAGGCAGCCAGCCTCTCGGACAAGCGGCGAAAGACAGCCAAGGCACTGGAAAAGGCTGTTGAAATGGAGTTGCCCGACCTCAAGCTGGAGCGGGCAAAATTCATCGTCGAAGTGGAAAGCAATCCGGAAAGCCGCAGCCGTTCGGGCATCGATCAGCTGGAGTTCCATGTCCAGACGAACCCAGGCACGAAGCCGGGACCGATGATGAAGGTCGCGTCCGGTGGTGAGCTTTCCCGTTTCCTCTTGGCACTGAAGGTGTCTCTCGCCGACAAGGGCTCGGCCCCGACGCTGGTTTTTGACGAGATCGACACAGGGGTGGGCGGTGCCGTCGCCGAGGCCATCGGCCTGCGTCTGGCACGACTTGCCGGCAGCGTTCAGGTTCTGACGGTTACCCACGCCCCGCAGGTGGCAGCTCGCGCTGCAGGGCATTTCCTGATCGCCAAGGAAGCGACCAAGAAGGACCGGGTGGCAACGCGCGTTCAGCGTATTGATGAAGACCACCGCAGCGAGGAAATCGCCCGGATGCTCGCCGGCAGCGTTATCACGGAAGAAGCCCGTGCCGCGGCGCGCAGGCTGCTGACGGCTGCTGAATAGGAAATAGGACCGGCGCGGTGGACAAAAAGAGGGCGGGTTAGCCGAAGCTCCCGCCCTGTGGTGCAGTTTTCAAATGAGAAATGGTCTTACGGCTCCTTAACGAGCGGTGCTTCCTTCATGTCAGGCAGCTTCAGTTCACCTTCTCCCAGATTGGGGACATTCAGCTCGATGCTCAGCTCTTCGTCGCTCGTGAAAAAGCCATTGGCATAGAGCAGGCCGCCTGCGATCAGCGCGACGACAAGCGCTCCGGCCATGAACCAGCCAGCGCTGTTGCCGTTCGTCTTCTCGACATAATGCGTTTCACGGTCCTGATAAGCCATTCGTGTCTCCTCATTCCAACATTGACCAGCATCGAGTTTTGCCGGTTCGATGTGCTATCAACGCTTGAGCCCGCCATTCGGTTCCGGTATCCGATTTAATCCGGTCATCAACTCGGCCTGTCCCGCTGACACATTTCGTGAAGACATCATGACTGACACTTCCTTCGCCCAAACCGACATCGACGCCCTGACGCAGGAGGAAGCACAGGTCGAGCTGAAACGGCTGGCGGCGGAAATCGCCGAGCATGACCGCCGCTATCACCAGGAAGATGCCCCGGTGATCTCGGATGCGGACTATGACGCGCTGCGCCGGCGCAACGCGTCCATCGAGGCCCGGTTTCCCAATCTCATTCTTGAAGACGGTCCCTCTGCGCAGGTGGGGGCGGCCCCAGCGTCCGGTTTCGGCAAGATTACTCACCGGGTGCCGATGCTGTCGCTGGACAATGCGTTCAACGATGACGACGTCCGGGACTTCGTCGGCCGCGTGCGCCGGTTTCTGAAGTTCGATCCGCTGATGGGGGCTCTGGCGGTTACCGCGGAGCCGAAGATCGACGGTCTGTCGCTGTCTCTTCGGTATGAAAACGGCACTCTGGTTTACGCCGCAACGCGAGGTGACGGTACCACAGGTGAAAACGTCACCGAGAACGCGAAGACGATCAAGGATATTCCGGAGAATCTGTCCGGCACGGTGCCGGGTGTCGTTGAAGTGCGCGGCGAAGTCTATATGGCGCACAAGGATTTTCAGGCGCTGAACGAGCGCATGGCAGCCAATGGCGGCAAGGTTTTCGCCAACCCGCGCAACGCGGCGGCGGGCTCGTTGCGCCAGCTGAAATCCGAAATCACGGCCTCCCGCCCACTGCGGTTCTTCGCTTATGCCTGGGGCGAGATGAGCGAGCTGCCGGAAGACACCCAGTTCGGCATGGTCAAGCAACTGGAAGCCTGGGGCTTCCAGGTCAATCCGCTGATGAAACGCTGTGAAACCGTGGAAGAGCTTCTCGGGGTCTATCACGGCATCGAGGAAAGCCGTGCCCAGCTCGATTATGATATCGATGGTGTGGTCTACAAGGTCGACCGGCTGGACCTGCAGGAACGCCTCGGCTTTGTCTCGCGGTCACCCCGGTGGGCGATCGCTCACAAGTTCCCGGCCGAACAGGCCTACACCATTCTCAACGACATCGAGATCCAGGTTGGCCGAACAGGTGCCCTGACGCCGGTTGCCAAGCTGGAGCCGATCACGGTGGGCGGTGTCGTCGTTTCAAACGCGACCCTCCACAACGAAGACTATATCAAGGGCATTGGCCAGGACGGAGAGTCGATCCGCGGCGGCAAGGATCTTCGTATCGGTGACACGGTGAAGATCCAGCGTGCCGGCGATGTCATTCCGCAGATTGTCGACATCGATCTGGACAAACGCCCCGATGGGGCGGAAGCCTTCGAGTTTCCGACTGTCTGCCCCGCCTGCGGCAGCCACGCGGTGCGCGAGGAAAAGGAAAAAACCGGGCGCCGCGATGCGGTGCGCCGCTGCACCGGCGGTCTGATTTGCCCGGCCCAGGCAACGGAAAAGCTCAAGCATTTCGTCTCGCGCAATGCCTTCGACATCGAAGGCTTCGGCGACAAGCAGGTCGACGCCTTCTACAAGGAAGGCCTTGTGATGGCGCCGGCGGACATCTTCACGCTGGAGGAGCGGGACAAACGCTCTCTCACGAAGTTGCGCAACCGGGAAGGTTGGGGGGCCGTTTCGGCGAAGAACCTTTTCGAGGCAATCAACGCGCGGCGAGAGATTGACCTTCATCGTTTCATCTTCGCCCTTGGCATCCGTCACGTGGGCGAGGGCAACGCCAAGCTTCTGGCACGTGCCTATGGCTCCTGGGCGATGTTCTACGCTGCCATGAAGGCGGCGCATGACACTGCGGGTGAAGCCTGGACAGAGCTCAATGACATCGACGGCATCGGCCATATCGTTGCCGAGGCGCTGGCGGAGTTCTTTGCCGAGCAACACAATCTCGACCAACTCGACGCGCTTCTGGTCGAGGTGTCACCCAAGGACGCTGAAAAGATCAACGCCTCCGGCTCGCCGGTCGCAGGCAAGACAGTGGTTTTCACCGGCTCGCTGGAACGAATGACCCGCGACGAAGCCAAGGCCATGGCCGAACGCTTTGGTGCCAAGACGGCAGGTTCCGTCTCGAAAAAGACCGACCTGGTGGTGGCCGGTCCTGGTGCTGGTTCAAAGCTGAAAAAGGCCCAGGAGCTGGAGATCGAGGTTATCTCCGAGGATGACTGGTTCGATCTGGTGGGGGCCTGAGCGGGTATTCCCTTCGTGTTTTGTCATCCGGGTTTTTTTGACGAAAGGCCCGAGGCAGAGGCATTTTGTTCCACCGGTGCCTGCGTTTACTGGATCCCCGCCTGCGCGGGGATGACAAAATGGGGAGGTGGGCTCTGTTTTCATTTCACATTACCCCGCCATCCATTGTCATCCCGGTTTGACGCGCAGCGGCAAGACCGGGATCCAGTAACCCCTGTGCTCGCTGGAACCGCAAACCTCTGGGGTTCCTGAAATCTGTCGCGGCTTTGTCAAAGGAGGCGGCCTCACGCAGTTGCCGGTTCAAATAAGAAAAGCCCGCTTCTTGTCCCCACCAAATCGGTCATTCCTGCCTCGCCAGCGCAGGTATGTTGCTATATTGTTCTCAAAACAAGCGCTTGAAACCGGACCAGTAAACCATGACCGACCCGGACGGGTACGACGATTCCTTTGACGATCCATTCCAGCCTATCGGCACGCGGGCGGAGTCCGCGCCTGCTCCCGTGCGGCCGCAAGGAGGGATCGCGGCCAGGGCGATGGCGGCACGGCGGGCACCGGACTATCTGACGGGGCTGAACCCGGAGCAGCGGCTGGCGGTGGAAACGACCGAAGGGCCGGTTCTGGTGCTGGCTGGTGCCGGCACGGGCAAGACCCGCGTTCTGACAACACGCATCGCCCATATCCTGGCAACCGGCTTGGCGCGGCCGTCCGAAATTCTGGCTGTCACGTTCACCAACAAGGCTTCGCGCGAGATGAAGGAACGCATTGCCGGTTTTGTCGGCGGCAATGTGGAAGGCATGGCGTGGCTCGGCACGTTCCACTCCATCTGTGTGAAGATCCTGCGCAAGCATGCCGAACTTGTCGGCTTGAAATCGTCCTTCTCGATCCTCGACACCGACGACCAGATCCGCCTTATCAAGCAGATCATCCAGGCCGAAGGGCTGGACGACAAGCGCTGGACGGCCAAGGCCTTTGCCGGGATGCTGGATGGTTGGAAAAACCGGGCTCTTGGGCCGAAAGACATCCCGGAAGGCGAGGCGCGGGCGTTTGCCAACGGCAAGGGGCGAAAGCTCTACGAGGAATATCAGGAGCGCCTGTCGATCCTGAACGCGGCCGATTTCGGTGACCTGCTTTTGCATGTCATCAAGCTGTTCAAGACCCAGCCGGATGTCCTCAAGGAATATCAGCGCCGCTTCCGCTATATGCTGGTGGACGAATATCAGGACACCAACATCGCGCAGTACCTGTGGCTGCGCCTGCTGGCCCAGGGCAACCCCAATGTCTGCTGTGTCGGTGATGATGACCAGTCGATCTATGGCTGGCGCGGCGCGGAAGTCGATAACATCCTGCGCTTCGAGCATGATTTCAAGGGCGCTGTCGTCATTCGCCTGGAGCGCAATTACCGCTCGACCAGCCATATCCTGGCTGCCGCATCCCACCTGATTGCCTTCAACGAAGGCCGTCTCGGCAAGACGCTGTTCACGGATTTCGAGGAACCCGACCACGACCTGGTGTCGGTGGCCTCCGTCTGGGACAGCGAAGAAGAAGCGCGCACCATCGGCGACGAGATCGAGACGCTTCAGTCGCGAGGTCATTCGCTCAATGAAATGGCGGTTCTGGTGCGGGCATCCTTCCAGATGCGCGAGTTCGAAGACCGGTTTGTCACGTTGGGGCTTAACTACAGGGTCATCGGCGGTCCGCGCTTTTATGAGCGCATGGAAATCCGCGACGCCATGGCCTATTTCCGCTGTGTCGCGCAGCCTGCGGACGATCTGGCGTTTGAGCGCATCGTCAACACGCCCAAGCGCGGTCTTGGCGGTGCGACGCTGAAACTGGTCCATGGCGTTGCCCGGGCAGAGCGCATTCCGCTGATGCAGGCGGCAAGCCAGCTTATCGATACCGAAGAACTGAAGCCGAAGCCACGCAACGCGCTGAAGTCCGTGCTCGACAACTTCGAGCGCTGGCGGCGTCAGCTCGACCAGATGAAACACACCGAACTGGCGGAAATCATCCTCGATGAGAGCGGCTACACCGAGATGTGGCGGCAGGACCGTTCGGCGGAAGCGCCGGGACGCCTCGACAACCTGAAGGAACTGATCCGGTCGATGGACGAATTTGAATCCATGGCCGGTTTCCTGGAGCACATTTCCCTCGTCATGGACCGGGACAGCGCGGATGCGACTGACGCTGTTTCCATCATGACGCTGCACTCGGCCAAGGGGCTGGAATTCGACACGGTTTTCCTGCCAGGCTGGGAAGAGGGGCTGTTTCCCCACCAGCGCGCGCTGGATGAATCCGGTCGCGCCGGTCTGGAGGAAGAGCGCCGGCTGGCCTATGTCGGCATCACCCGAGCGAAGAAGCGCGCAAAACTCTATTTCGCCTCCAACCGGCGCATTCACGGCCTCTGGCAGTCAACCGTTCCCTCACGATTTCTGGATGAGCTGCCGCCGGACCATGTCGAGATTGCCGAAGCTTCGTCCAGCTATGGCGGCTATGGCGGTGGCGGCTACGGACCGTCCCGGTTCGACAGTCATGATCCCTTCGACAAGGGCAGCTACTCCACGCCGGGCTGGCAACGTGCGCAGCGTGCCAAACAGTCCTCCAGCGGATTTTCCGATGGCGGTGGCCGTGGGTATCAGTCCGCGCGGCAAAAGCGTCAGGGGCCCTTGACCATCGAAGGGGAGCTGGTGGCGAAATCCGTCAGTGACACGCCATCGCAATTCTCTCTGGGTGAACGCGTGTTCCACATCAAGTTCGGCTATGGCGCCATCAAGTCGATCGAGGGAAACAAGCTGACCATCGACTTTGAAAAGGCAGGGGTGAAGAAGGTCATCGACAGTTTTGTCGAACGGCACTGACCGGCTGGTTGCAGAAACCAGTCCGGTGAGCTGCTTCCGACGACTACGCTCCAATAGAACCGGGAAT
The DNA here is from genome assembly GCF_012273635.1 of Labrenzia sp. PO1. NCBI lineage: Bacteria > Pseudomonadati > Pseudomonadota > Alphaproteobacteria > Hyphomicrobiales > Stappiaceae > Labrenzia > Labrenzia sp. PO1. Next base: position 629,216 of record NZ_JAAXCR010000001.1, on the reverse strand, counting down.
AGGGTCTCGCGCCTGATGTGTTTTTGGGTTGGCCCAAAGCCTGAGACACCTTGAGCCTGGGGGCGTACTAGAGATCGACACCTTGCGGTTTGATCAGCATGTCGCGTTCCTTCAGGAAGGGATGTATGCCGACGGCCTCGCGCAGCACTTCCTGGCCCAATTGCACCCTGCCGAGTGTCATGAAGATGATTGCCTTGCCGGACAAGGCGCCAAAGTGCCGTGGTTCCAGGGCAAGGGCGCGTTCGATATCTTCGAGGCTGGCTTCGTAATTACCCTGCAGGAAGAGGATGAAGGCACGCTGGTTCCAGCCTTCCGAGTAATCCGGTGCTTCTTCCACGACCGTGTCGAGCAGTTCCTTCGCACCCTGAAAGTCATAGGACCCTCGTTTACGCATGGCCTCGTCCACCTTCTGCCGGATTTCCGGGGTGGGGGCGGCATCCAGCCAGGTGTGCCAGATGCTATCCTCGATCTTGCTGGCCTCCTCTTCATTCGGAGCGTTCTTCAAGGCTTCAAACAGTTGATCCTGCTCGGACGTTGCCCAGGCGGGGAGGATGAGAAGCTGGAGGCAAAGAAGCGCTGCAACCAGATATCCGGTCACTTGCAGCCAGTTTAGGCGCGAACGGGGGCAAGTCATGGGTGTTTCCTCGCATTTCCCAATGAAATGGGGCAGAGGCCCGGTTTGCCCAGTCCCGGGGCCGTTTCAAGCTGGCATCGCTGGCCGCTTCCCGCTATACCGCACGCCTTGACCCCAACAACCACAGGCGCGAGCGGCGATGAAAACCATCCGGGTACGGATCACGGCTGAAGAACTGGAAGCCAAGCGGATCTCCGAGATCCTTGAACGGGCGTTTGAGGACGACGGCAATCCGGTGACCATCTACGAAGCAACGCCGGACGGACGTTTGTGGGCGGCTGAAATTCTTCTGTTCGACATGGAGCCGGAAGAGGCGGCTGCGACGGTGCGCGACCGTGTCGGCGCCGATGCATTTGCCGCGCCGCTGGAAGCAGAAGAACTGCCGGATATCAATTGGGTCGAGAAGAGCCTGGAAGGCCTGAAGCCGGTAAAGGCCGGTCGTTTCGTTGTTCACGGCAGCCACGATAGGGACAAGGTTCCAGGTGGGGCCATCGGCATCGAGATCGAAGCTGCGCTTGCCTTCGGAACCGGTCACCATGGCACGACCGCGGGTTGCCTGGAGGAAATCGACAGGCTTTTGTCCATGCGCGCGTATGACAGCATTCTCGATCTTGGAACGGGAACAGGCGTGCTTGCAATCGCAGCTGCGCTTCAATCCCGCCAGTTGGTACTTGCAACCGATATCGACCCTGTTGCGACGAAAACGGCGCTGGAAAACGCCCGGCTCAACGGTGCGGGGCATCTTGTTCGTGGGTTTACCGCCAACGGAATTGAAGACCGCCGCTTCCGTCTCTTTGGTCCGTTCGATCTGGTAATCGCCAACATCCTGGCGCGGCCGCTGATGAAGATGGCGAAGTCCATTGGTGAACGCATGACGCCGACCGCAACCCTCGTGCTGTCCGGTCTCAGGGTGGAAGACGGTCCCCGGATCCTGTTCGCCTACGGCTGTCAGGGGTTCATTCTGGACAGGCGCGGCGAAAAGGACGGCTGGTTGACGCTTACACTTGTGCGGGGACGTAAACAGGCCTGACTGCGTCCGCCATCTGCCAGGAAACAGCGATGATCATGTCCTCGCCTGCAAGGCGCTTGTCGTCGCCAGGCTCCGCAGGATGAGAGAAGGGGAGTGCCGTTTCTTTTATTCTGGTGCCTGGAAATCTTGACTGCAGATACAAAAAGACCCGCCGAAATTTTCGGCGGGTCTTTTCTTGTGCACAGTGGTTTTTACTTAAACCGTCCTGAGCCCCTTAGAACGCGCTGGTAGAGGTGCCTTCGCGCTCGAGCTGGGCGCGGTCGTAGCCGTGGGAGGCCAGGGTCGCGTCGTCCAGTGACAGCAGGTAGCCGTTGACATAGCGGCGTGCCTGGATGGAGCGGGCTTCAATCATGCGGTCGAAAGCGCGGCGCATGAAGCTGCCGCCGGCGCGGGTCGAGGTGGTTGTTTTCATGGTCATCGTGGTCATTCCCATTTGAAGTTTAAGAGCTTCCCTAGGGAGAAACGTCTTTTTTCTTGTCTGAACCCTATATGCGCTTTTGCCGGGACCTCAGGTAGGCCTCGAAACGCATGCCAGCCTTGCGCTCTTCGCATATGCGAAAGATTTTGCTGCAATGCAAAATATGAGGAAGATAATGCTGCTGAACCAATTCAAGCGGAATAATTATCCAGCTTGATCGGATGGGGCCGCGAAATTATCTTGCGGCCATGTTCCAGACCTTTGACGATCTCAGTGATCCTTCCTGTGGCGCGCCGCATGCGGCGCTTCTCAGAGCCGAACTCTCCCGCCGTGGTCTCGACGGCTTTCTCGTGCCGCGCGCCGATGCGCATCAGGGCGAATATGTGCCGCCGCATGATTGCCGCCTCCAGTGGCTGACAGGCTTTACGGGATCTGCCGGCATGGCGGGGGTTCTGGGGGAAGAAGCCGCTATTTTCGTTGACGGCCGATACACCATTCAGGTGCGTGACCAGGTCGACATGGCGGTCTTTCCGGCGCGCCATCTTGTCAATGAGCCCGTGACCGACTGGCTGGCCGAACGACTGCAGCCGGGGCAGAAGCTGGGCATCGATGCCATGCTGCACACGGTGCGAGAGGTTCGCCGTCTCGAGGAGATTTGTGAGTCGGCCGGAGCCACTTTGATCAAGCTGAACGACAACCCGGTTGACAGTGTCTGGAAGGACCGTCCGGAGCCGCCGCTTGGTCAGGTTTCGCTCTATCCGGTTGAGCTTGCCGGACGCGGTGCGAAGGACAAGATTGCCGAAATCCAGTCGGCCCTCGCAGACAAGAAGGCGGATGCCTGCGTGCTGACACAGCCCGACTCGATTGCCTGGCTGTTCAATATCCGTGGGTCTGACGTCACCCATACGCCGTTGCCGCTTTCCTTCGCCACGGTTCCGGCAGAAGGCAAGCCGTCCCTGTTCATTGATGGCCGCAAGTTGTCCAATTCCGTTCGCGATGCACTCGCCGATCTGACGGACCTCAGTGAACCGGCTGATTTCAAGCCGGGGCTGGAGGGTCTCGGCAAGGCTGGTGCCAGGGTGATGATTGATCCGGGCCTGGCGGGGATCGGCATCGCCGACGCCATTACCAACGCAGGTGGAACCTTGCTGGAAGCGCAAGACCCGATCCTGCTGCCGAAGGCGATCAAGAACGAGACGGAACTGAAAGGCGCTCGCACCGCGCATGTCCGCGATGCAGCTGCTTTCGTCAATTTTCTGTGCTGGTTTGACGAAGTTGCCCCAAAGGGCGATCTCGATGAGATCGCCGCTGCGGAAAAGCTTGAACAGTTCCGCCAGGAAACCGGCGTTCTGAAGGATATTTCCTTCGATACGATTTCCGGTGCGGGCCCGAACGGGGCGATTTGCCATTACAGGGTCAGCCGGTCCAGCAATCTCAAGATCCCGGTCGGCAAACCGTTCCTGATCGATTCGGGTGCCCAGTACGAAGACGGTACCACCGACATCACCCGCACACTTGCGGTCGGCGAGGTCGGCACGGAGATGAAGAAGCACTACACGCTGGTGCTGAAGGGACATATTGCGATCTCGACGGCAAAGTTCCCGGAAGGCACCACGGGTGCGCAGCTCGATACGCTTGCCCGGATCGATCTGTGGAAGGCCGGTCTTGATTTCGACCATGGCACCGGTCACGGCGTCGGTGCCTACCTCAGTGTTCACGAAGGACCACAGCGCATTGCCAAAACCGGCACGGTGCCGCTGAAACCGGGCATGATCCTGTCGAATGAGCCAGGCTACTATCCGGCGGGCGAATACGGCATCCGGATCGAAAACCTGGAAGTCGTCACGCCTGCGCGTGATTTGCCGGGTGGGGAACGCCCGATGCTCGGCTTCGAAACGATTACCCTTGTACCCATGGATCTTCGGTTGATTGAGCCTGCTCTGCTGACGGTGGCCGAGCGCGACTGGTTGAACCGGTATCATGAGAGGGTCCGCGCCGAGATCGGTCCGCTTGTAGGCGCGAAAGAGCGGATCTGGCTGGAACAGGCGACAAAAGCGATCTAAAAGATCCTGGAGGCCGGTTTCGACCGGCCTTCCTATTTTGAATTCTTGTTTATCGAGCTGAGGTTTTCAATGCGCGCCGCGGATGTTCTCAAGATGCCGCTCTATGCTGCCGAGCTGGCAACCGGAGCCAAGTCGTTTCGGGACAACCCGCTGATTGGCAGCCGCCGGCTGAACGAGGCCGGGTTGCACGCCAAGCGCATCAAGCTGGCGGAATCCATGGCGGATTCGCGCCGCCGCAGGTTGGAGCACCTGCTTCCGGAAGCTGATCGTGCTGCTTATGCAAGAGACGGATTTATCGCCACCCGCAACCTTCTGCCGGAAGATGAACTGGCGGCGCTGCGCAAGGAAGTCGAAACAACGCGCTTCGATGCCTGGGACATGCGCCAGGGCAATGCCGTCACGCGGTTCGTTCCCCTGCCGCCCAGTGTGCTTGCAGATTTGCCTCATCTGAAGGCCTTTGTCTGGAGCAAGCCGTTCCAGAACGGTCTGCGTTATGTCGGTTCGACCAATGGTGATCCACTGGTCTACCTGCATATCGTCATGACCAATCCGGACACCAAGCGGAAGGCCGACCCGCAAACGGCGTTCCATTCCGACACCTTCCACCAGACCGCGAAATCGTGGTTCTTTCTCTATGACATCGATGATGCCGAGGGACCTTTCACGTATATTCCCGGATCGCACCGGCTGACGCCGGAACGGCTGGAATGGGAACGTGAACAGAGCCTGTCGGCCTGTGGCGACAAGAACACGCTGCATGCTCGCGGTTCCTTCCGCCTTGCTCCGGAAGAACTGGGTCGGCTGAAATATCCCGAGCCGGTGAGGTTCGCAGTTCCCGGCAACACGCTGGTCGTTGCCGATACCCACGGCTTTCATGCCCGTGCCGCCAGTAAGCGGCCGTCGGTACGCGTGGGCATTTATGGCTCGCTGCGCCGAAATCCATTCCTGCCGTGGGCGGGGCTTGACCCGTTCGATCTGCCAGGCATCAGGGGGCGCCAGGCCCGGTTCTACATGGCCCAGAAGGATCTGCAATTCCGTCTGAAAGGCAAGGCATCGCATCGCTATGCGGGCAAGATCCTGGTAACGGAACCTTCGAAATTCTGACCTTGCGGACTATCCTCTAGGCGGAATTCCTGCAGGTCTCCGTTAGTGGTGCTCTTCCTCGTTGGCCTTGATCAGCTCCGAGTTGAAGTGATTGAGCGCCTTTACGTGGCGCGCCTGTCCGACGATCCTGGTTGCATCTTTGGTGCTGACGACGGGAAGCAATGCTTCTCCGCAGGAATCGAAGCTTTTCAGTGCGCTTTCAAGCGAGTCTGTATCATGAAGGTAGCTGCCGTCCTGACCGGGCCGGAAAATGCAATCCTCCTCATTGGCCGGGGGAGGGTCCATGAAATCCTTCACCTTGACCGTTTCTCCCAGAAAGCGGTGGATGCCGTCATTCACGAAATAGCCGCGCAAGCCAAGCAGCCAGTGGAAATAGGATTTGCCATGAACGGCCTGCGTCAGGCCCGTTGCGATCGACACGGTCAGCAGCAGGGCGATCGAGAGCGTGTAGCCGCCGGTCAATTCGAAAACGATCATGGTTGTTGAAAAGGGCGCGCCGAGAACTGCTGCTGCAACGGCCCCCATTCCCAGGATCGCGTATAGCCCCTCGCTTGAAGCCAGTTCGGGAAAGACGGAGGCGGCAATCAGCCCGAAGGCGCCTCCGGTCATTGCGCCGAGATAGAGCGATGGCGAGAAGATGCCGCCGCCAAAACGGGACGCCAGAGTGATCGCGGTCGCGGCTGTTTTCGCAAACAGCAGAGCGAACAGCATCGCAAGGGGCAGTTGGTCCTTGAGGGCGGCGTCCGTGGTCTCGTAGCCGACGCCAAGCACGTCGGGAAAGACCAGAGCAATGAGCCCGACCGCGAAACCGCCGACAACAGGCCGCAGCCAGACCGGCATCGAAATGTTCCGGGCAACCCAATCCGTTCCGATCAATGCAAACTGGAACAGGATTGCCACGAGGGCGGAAACCAGGCCCAGAAGCGCAAAAGCGGGAAATTCCCAATAGGAGGTAATCTGGTGTCCCGGGATGACGAAGGCGGCAACGTCACCGAACCAGAGCCGGGAGAATACGGTTCCCGTAACGGCGGCAATCGCGATGGGCGAAATGGCCGACATCGCATAGTGCCCGAGAATGACTTCGTGTGCGAACAGAACGCCTGCGATAGGCGCGTTGAAAGAGGCGGATACCGCACTGGCAACGCCGCAGGCCAGCAGAATGCGATGCGCGGAATCCGGCAGCTGAAACAGGCGTCCGACCGATGCACCGATGGTTGCTCCCAGGTGCACGACGGGGCCTTCACGCCCGGCACTGGCGCCGGAGCCGAGCGACAACGCCGTGATTAGGGCTGATGATATGCCCGGCCAGAACGGCAGCCCGCGTCCGCCTTTGACACGAGCCTCGATCACGTCCGCCACGCTGAACGTTCTTTGCATCGGTTGCATGTACTGAAGCAGCAGGCCAACCAGCAATCCGCCAATGGTGGGCCCGGCAACGATCATGTACCACGGCAGTGTCGCGGCGGCGCTGACGACACGTTCCGTCGCCGTGCCAAGCCAGGGCAGCTGCACCAGGCTGATGATCTCACGGAAGATAATGGCCGCCCAGGAGACGAAAGATCCGATCAGAAGGGCAAGCAGCCAGACGATATGGCTTTTCTGGCGCAGAAATTCCCTGAAGTTGAACCCGATGCCAGCGAGAAGCCCGGCGATGCCGGAACGAATGGAAGGGGCGAGCCTGTAAAGAAAGTTCAATCGGTCTGGCATTTGGTCGGCGTGACTCAACTGAGATTAAAAGCCAATCTGAATTACGGCCCCATTTTACGGAGGAACCGCGTCACTTCACCGTCAAAATTGAAAAAATCCGGCTTGTCCCTTGATTTTCATGTGTTCAGGTTTAAGGAAAGGGGGTCGAAGCCTTCAGGCCATGTCGCCATCCCGGTCGCCTAGACCGGCTGTTTTGGGCTCCGGCAAATCGCCAGAAGTAGCCCTCTCAGCCAAGAAGTGTTGGCCTGCCATGTCCGTTGTTGAACCGTCCGATACACCGTCACTGTCCGGTGACGGCCCCCCAGACGCGCGCGAAGAACGCGTATTTTCTGTGCCCATGTTGTGTCTTGTGGCGTTCTTTATCGGGATCGTCGCGGCCATTGGCGCGGTTTTCTTCCGATATCTGATCTCGGTCGTTCACAATCTTTTCTACTACGGAAAATTTTCGACCGTTTACGACGCCAACCAGTTTGCCGATGCCAGTCCTCTTGGCGCTCTGGTCATTCTCGTACCCGTCGTCGGTGGTTTGATCGTGGTGTTTCTGGTGAAGACCTTCGCTCCGGAGGCCAAGGGACACGGCGTGCCGGAGGTGATGTTCGCGGTCTACCACAAGAAGGGCGACGTTCGGGGCGTGGTGGCGCTGGTGAAATCCTTTGCCTCGGCGATCTCCATCGGAACCGGTGCATCCGTCGGCCGTGAGGGGCCGATCATCCAGATCGGAGCTTCCTTCGGTTCGACGATCGCCCGGGCGCTGCATTTGCCGCGCTGGCAAAAGATCACGCTGCTTTCTGCTGGGGCAGGGGCGGGGATTGCCGCTACCTTCAACACGCCGCTTGGCGGGGTGCTCTTTGCTGTCGAGATGCTGTTGCCCGAGGTCAGCAACCGGACATTCCTGCCCGTGGTCGTTGCCACGGCGACAGCCACATACGTCGGCCGGATTGCCTTTGGTCTCGACCCGGCCTTTATCGTGCCGATCTCCGCGGAAGAGGCTATTGAAGCCATCGCACCGATCCAGCTGGGCGCCTATGCACTGCTCGGCGTCCTGGCCGGCATTGCCTCCTGGGCTTTCATTCGCACGCTCGCCTGGTGCGAGGACCTGTTCCCCAAGCTCCCGGGAAATGATTACACCCAGAACATCATCGGCATGCTGATCATCGGCACGCTCAGCTATGTTTTGATGCTCACCACGGGGCATTACCACACCGCAGGCGTCGGCTATGCCACGATCCAGGATATCCTGAACTCGACCCCTTATACGTTCATACTGCTGGCTGTTCTCTTCATTGCGAAAATCATCGCGACATCGATCAGCCTTGGTGCGGGGGCATCCGGCGGTGTCTTCTCGCCGTCGCTGTTTATCGGTGCGACGCTTGGCGGAATGGTCGGTGTCCTGTGTTCCTACCTGTTCCCGGACAGCGGATTTACGGCGGTGGAATTCGCCCTTGTTGGCATGGGAGCGCTCGTGGGCGGTGCAACCGGCGCATCGATGACTGCCATCGTGATGATCTTCGAGATGACCCGGGACTATAACGTCATCGTACCGCTGGTTCTGGCGGTCGCGATTGCGGTCGGTGTCCGGCGCTGGCTGATCAAGGACAACATCTACACGGTCAAGCTGCGCCATCGCGGCAAACCGATTCCGCTCAACCGGCACACCAACATGTATCTGGTGCAGCCGATCAAGGAAGTGATGGCAAAGAACTTCGTGATCCTGCCGCTCGATACACCTGTCCAGGAAGCGATTTCCGCCGTGAGTGCCGATGGTGGATCTCACATCATCGCGTCCGACGGGCCCCGGATTGCCGGCTTTGTGCGCCTCGGCACCATTCCTTATCAGGCCGACCGCTTCGCCGGGCAAACGCTGCGCGCGATCCTCTCAAGCGATTTCGTGATTGCACCGGCAACCAACATCATGAATTCGGTGATCACGCGCATGAACAACCGCAACCGCAGTTGCGCGATCATCGTGTCGGGCGATGGCCGTATTCCGCGTCCGGATGATGTGGTCGGGGTGGTCGATTCCAAGGAAATCGCCGGCGTCGTCGTCTCCAACCACTACGGCTGAGGCCATCGGTTCGGATGTCAGCCCGTGGAGTGGTTTGCCGCTCCACGGGCTTTTGTTTTTGCGTCGATCAGTTGCTCAGGGCTTCTTGCGGATCTCGATATGGCGTCCCGCCCGTTCCGGGCGCGGCAGACTGGCATGAGCTTGCGACAGGGCCGTCAGGTTGGCCGCAATGTCCTCTGGCCAGGGAGCGACCTTGCGGGCGTTCATGTCGACATGAAGACTGAGTTGTTCGGATGTCGCCGACAGCCAGCCTTCCTCTGCGTGGCGCAGTTCCTGATAGAAATGCGCGCGCTTGGCGTCGAAATCGACAAGCTGAAGCGTCGCGATCACCTTCATGCCGGCGCTGAGTTCGCGCAGGTAGCACACATGCACCTCTGCGGTGAAGAACGAGCCACCACGGGTCTTCACATAGTCGGGACCCATGCCGAGACGGTGAAAGACCTCATCGACAGCCGTATCGAACAGGACGTTGTAATAGGCCATGTTCAGATGGCCGTTGTAATCGATCCAGTCGTCCCTAACCGTCATGATTTCGCTTTCCACCGGCTTTGCGTCCCAAGTCACCTTCACAATCCTCCTTGCGCCATTGTGTCCAACCTTGCGGGAAATGCCCATTAGGCTTTGACCTTTCGGGCCGGGGCTAACATATTCGGTTTTTTACCGCGCAGACAAAAGCGCGGCCCCAGGAGGAAAGAGAATGCCGGAATTGGCAACCGCGTCCGACGGAGCGCAAGTCCTTGAAAAGAATGGCGCGATCGGTGCTGCCATCGAAAAGCTGACGGGCCTGTTCAAGGACCGTTGCTCCACGTCCATGGCTCTGCGGGAACAGCATGGCCACACCACCACCTGGTTGAAGAATCAGCCGCCCGATGCAGTTGTCTTTGCGGAGACGACCGAGGAAGTTGCCGAAGCCGTCAAGATTTGCGCAGCTCACAAGGTTCCCGTGATCGCGTTCGGCACGGGGTCCTCGCTTGAAGGGCATGTGAATGCACCGTTCGGCGGCGTTTCCATAGACCTGTCCCGCATGAACAACATTCTGGAGGTCAATGCGCAGGATCTGGATTGCAGGGTCGAGGCCGGGGTAACGCGCAAGCAGCTCAACAGCTTTATTCGCGACACCGGCCTGTTCTTTCCGATCGACCCGGGGGCGGATGCCAGCATCGGCGGCATGGCGGCCACCCGTGCATCGGGCACCAACGCTGTTCGATACGGCACGATGAAAGACGCAGTCCTCGGCCTGACCGTGGTGACCGCGGACGGACGGATCATAAAGACGGGGGGACGGGCGAAGAAGTCCTCGGCGGGTTATGATCTGACCCGGCTTTTTGTCGGCTCTGAAGGCACGCTCGGCATCATCACCGAGTTGACCTTGCGCCTGAACGGTCAACCGGAAGCCATTTCCGGTGGCGTCTGCCCGTTCCCGGATGTGGCGTCCGCCTGCAATGCTGTGATCACCACCATCCAGATGGGTCTGCCTGTAGCGCGTATCGAGCTTCTGGATGAAGTTCAGGTGCGCGGCTGCAACATCTATTCCAAGCTGGATCTGCCTGAAACTCCGACGCTTTTCCTTGAGTTCCACGGATCTGAAGCCGGGGTGCAAGAGCAGTCGGAAACTTTTTCGGCGATTGCCGAGGAGTTTGGCGGCGGGCCATTCAAATGGGCGACAGCGGCCGAAGACCGGACGAAACTTTGGGCAGCCCGGCATGACGCCTATTGGGCGGGCAAGTCGCTGAAGCCTGAAGCCAGCATCATGGTGACGGACGTGTGCGTGCCGATCTCGCGGCTTGCGGACTGCGTTGCCGCCACGGCCGAGGATATCCGCAACGAAGGTTTCCTGGCGCCGATCGTCGGTCACGTGGGTGACGGTAATTTCCACGTTCAGATCCTGGTCAACCTGGACGATCCGGAAGAAAAGCAGCGGACGGAAGACTTTGTCGGACGGCTTGCGCTCAGGGCGATCGCCATGGGGGGCACCTGCACCGGCGAACATGGTGTCGGCCAGGGCAAGCAGAAATACATGGCCAAGGAACATGGCGAGGCGCTTGATGTGATGCGCGCTGTCAAACAGGCGCTCGATCCTCACAATTTGATGAATCCCGGCAAGATCCTGCCGCAGTCATGATATTGTATCGAATCAGTTCAATAAGCTCGTTTTGCTCCGCCGGACGCCGCAGGGCGGCGATCCGGCCGGCGCCGGAAATCCTGTGTTTGCACTGCAGCAGGGATCGGCTACATCTATCCGGTACGATATCCGGTGACTTTGGAGAACAAGGAGACAAGGCCTGAACTCCGTCTACATCACGTTGGGTGTAACAGTCATTCTGGTGCTGGTGGCAGCGCTGGTCGGGCCGTTCTTTATCGACTGGACCGTCTATCGGTCGACTTTCGAAAGCTATGCGGAGCGCGCGCTCGGGCACAGAGTGACTGTGCTGGGGGAGGCGGACCTGCGGCTTCTGCCTGCGCCCTCCATCAGTTTTTCCGACGTGCGTGTCGGTGGTGCCGAAGATCCACTGCTGGTGGTCTCGCGCTTCGACATGCGCATCGAGCTTCCGTCGCTGCTGAAGGGCGAGATTCGGGTTCTCGACATGGAACTCGACCGTCCGCACCTGTCACTTTCACTTGATGAGGCTGGTCGACTGGACTGGCTGACGGCCATGACGTCGAGCGGCGCCATAGCCAAACTGGCACCGGATGACCTGTCCTTCGAAAAGGTGACGATCCGTGACGGCGCATTGACGATCGTTGACGCGCGGTCTGGCGAAATCAACCGGATCGATGACGGAAATCTGGTCGTGTCCGCTCGCTCGCTGGAAGGCCCGTTCCGGGGCGCCGGCAGTCTCACGCTTAATGGTGCGCCCTATACGGTCAGTCTTGCGACAGGCCGCGCACAGGAAAACGCCGGACTGCGTGTCAAAGGCGAAGTCACGCCCACCAACAGGCCGGTGAACTTTGCTTTCGACGGTCAGCTTCAGGTGGCCGACGCCGCGCCTGAATTCGACGGCCGCTTCACCATCGCCTCTGTTGCGCTGGAAGAAAACGATCCGAACATCTGGCAGGCGGAAGGGCAGTTCACTGCCGATATCGCCGAGGTGGCGGTTCCCGAATTCGAGTTCCGCTATGGGCCCGAAGACCGGCGCCTGAGCATGACCGGCAATGCGGATCTGATCTATGCCGGCGAAAAGCGTTTTGAAATCCGTGCGAAGTCGAAGCAGGTCGATCTGGACAGGTTGCTGGGCGGCGGACCGCAATCCCCCGTCGACATCAACGAGGCGGCGACACGGCTGATTGGAGCCCTGCGTGTCGTGCCGCTGCCGTCCATCGACGGTGCCGTATCCATGGATGTTCCGGCGCTGGTGGCCGGTGGCGGCATCATCCAGAATGTTCGCCTGGATCTTGAAACCATGCTGGGCGGCTGGCGCGTCGCGCGCCTTGCCGGACGCCTGCCGGGCCGCACGACGGTTGCCACCCAGGGCGACCTCGGCCTCGAGCCGTCTTTGACCTATCGCGGTGCGGTGTCTATCAGCTCGGACCAGCCGGGGTCGCTTCTCAGCTGGTGGCGGCAGAAGGAAGCCGGCGTCGGTACTATCGAACCAGTCTCCCTGGAAGGGCGCTTGAACCTGGTGCCTGAAGGAGCGGCGCTGGACAATCTGCGTCTGACCATTGCCGGTTCCGAAGCTCGCGGTGGCCTGGCTTACCGCATTCCACGCAGCGGAAATTCGGAATTCTCGCTCTCTCTGGAAGCAGACCGGCTCGATCTGGACCAGATCGAAAACCTGGCTGCCCTGCTTCACCCTCAGGCTGTCGAAGGGCGGGAACCGGCAGACCCCAAAGGCCTCGATGTGTCCTTGCGCCTTCGTGCCAAACAGGTGGTGGCACGCGGTGTGGAGGGCGAAGGTCTGGCGCTGGAGGCAGAGTATTCGGACGGCGGCGTCAGGATCGACAGGCTGTTTGCAAACGACCTTGCAGGCGCCCGGCTCGATGTCTCCGGCGATATCCGCAATCTCTTTTCAGCACCTGAGGGAGCTGTGTCCGGAACGCTCGACGCCCGGGACCTCTCCGGTCTTGTTGCGCTTGCAGGCGGGTTGTTTCCCGAAACCATCTTTGTTGAACGGCTTGAGCGCGCAGCCGCAAGTCTGGTGCCTGCCAAGTTCGATGCCGAGTTGAAGGCGGCTGCGGTTGGCGAAGCAACGGACATGACACTGCGCCTGGATGGGAGCGCGGGCGGCGCCGACGCTGCGATCAATGCAGAGCTCAAGGGCCGTGTCGACCAGTGGCACGATGCCGAAGTTGCCGTCGGTGTGGAACTGAAGGGCCCGGATGGCGGCCGGCTTCTGCAGCAGCTCGGGTTTGATGTCATTCCTCTGGAAGCTGCCGGAACAGGCCATCTGGCGCTGAATGTTTCCGGCATCCCGGCAAAGGGGCTGGCCACCGACCTTTCCACGGAGATCGGCGGATCCAGCGTTGAAGCCAACGGAACCTTGACCCTGAAAAAGGATGAGGCGCCGGAATACCTTGTTTCGGTGACCGCAGAGACTGCGGACCTTGGCCCGCTGGCGTTGATGGCCGGCCGGGTCCTGCCGGTCATGAGCGGTACGATTCCTGCGGCGCTTTCGGTCGATGTCGAAGGGATTGGCAGCTCGATGGCTGTCAGCAGGGCTGAAGGCTCGCTCGGAACGACGACGTTCGAAGGTCGGCTGGAAGGCGACCTTGAACCGGCACCGGGCGAACGTAACAGACGTTTTTCCGGTGAGATAACGGTGTCCGAGGCCGATCTGCGCACAATGACGGAACTGGTCCTTGGTCCCGATCAGTGGTTCTCGGCGGGGGACGGTTCAAGCATCTGGCCGACAACCCCGTTCGGATCGCCGCTTCTGGATGGCCTCGACCTGACCATGCAGTTCAAGGCAGACAGAATGCTGCTGGACGAAGACACCGCCATTACCGGTCCGAGTGCCGAAATTCGTCTATCTCCCAGCCTGTTCCGCCTCGACAGTCTGCAGGGGGCCTTTGCCGGTGGTCAGCTTGACGGCAGCCTCTCGATTCGTCGGACCGAGGCGGAGGCCGCGGCTTCCGGACGGGTGAAACTGGACAATGCCGATCTGAGGCAGGTGTCCTGGCGGCCGGACAACAGGGCGGTCGCTTCCGGCACGCTCGACCTTTATCTGGAATTCGAAGGGGCGGGACGCTCGATCTCGGCAATCGTGTCAGGCCTCAACGGCGGCGGCACGTTCTCGATGGAAAACGGCGACTTCCGCGGTCTCAATCCGCAGGCCTTCCCGCTGGTGACACGCGCGGTGGATGCGGGACTGGACCTTCAGGAGAACAAGATCCGTGACGTTTTCGTCAGCCACATGGCGGCGGGAAGTCTTCCGTTCAAGCGCGTTGACGGCACGCTGACAATGGTGGGCGGACGACTGAGCGCTCGTAACGTTGTTGTCGATGCCGAAAAGGCGGAGATCTTCGGTAGTGCCGAAGTCAATCTCGCCAGTTACGAACTCGATGCGGATTTCTCGTTGAAAGTCGATCCGGGCGAGGACGCGGTCACCGGTGCTGAACCGCAGGTCGGGCTGTTGTTCGAAGGGGCGGTCGAGGGTCCTGAACGCCGCATCGACATCGCACCGTTTACCGCCTATCTCACCCTGCGTGCCTTTGAGCGGGAGGTTGAACGCGTCGAGAAGCTTCAGGCGGAAATTCTGGAACGTGACCGGCTTGTACGGGAACTGAAAAACCAGCGGGAAGGCGAAGCCCGCCGGGAACGTCAGGCAGCCCGGGCGGCCGAAGAGGAGCAGCTTCGTCTTGAGCAAGAGCAGTCCGGCGAAGACATTCAGCCTCAGCCGGATCCGGACAAGCAGGAAAATTCAGCCCTTCCGCAAAAGACCAACGATGCGCCGCGCAGGGAAACCCGCGCCGCGCCGCCGCCAGTGCCTGCGCCAGCCCCGACACCGGCCCCGGCTGTTGCCGCGGCTCCCTTTGCCGAGCGCATTCGGGCCGTGTTGGAGACGCCGGACCTGGAAGATCTGACCGCAGCGCCAGATACTGCCCCGGTCACCAATCCTTCGAACAGCCTGCCACCCCTGGACCCGCCGGTCTCCATTGAAGACCTTCTGACACGCGACGTCGGCTCGCCGCTGATCCTGCCCGGCGCGCAGTGACAGGCTGGTACGACGGGCCTTCGCTCGTCGATATTGGGCAGGTGTTGCCTGAAGCCCATTGAACGGCGATCGGAAAAGAAGCCGCCAGTCCTTTTCACTCAAAGTTTCAGCAATCTCTCCTCAGGATGAGGGAGATGTATGTTGCAGAGGCGGCAAGAGGGCTGAAGCTCGGACGCAGTCCGGGCACTTCTAGCAGCGCTGTGGGCAGGCGAAAAGCAGGGGACTGGAAATCAGATTGTCAGCCATTCATCCCTCCGAAATCAGACCAGCTTCCATTTGGACCCGTTTCAAGGCCCAGATCCTGACAGCGGAAGAGAGCGGATCATCGGGGTCGCGGTTGTCGTCGATTTCGGCAATCAGTCCGGCGAGGGACTTGTTCGCGGCGTCGGCGTAGGCGTCGACGACGTCCCAGAATTCCGGTTCCAGCGCGAGGCTGGTGCGGTGGCCATGAAGGGAGAGGGAGCGCTTTAACAGAGCCATTGGCGGTCAGCCGCGATCGCCGGAAGAGCTCGGGCCAGAAGGTTCGGCTTCGGTTTTGTCCGCGTCTGTTGTTGCTTTATCGGATGGTTCGGCATCCGGGCCGTCAGGTTTTTCCAGAAGATGCCCGTCGACATGGGCATCCAGCGTTTCCCGGCGTTGGCGGGCCGCCTCACGTTCGGCTTTGGACCGGCCATACTTGCGCCGGTTGTCCTCGGCCGTCTTTTCCTTGTCCTGACGGTTCTTCTGCTTGCGCACCATGCGCAGATTGATGATCTCCGCGCTCATGGGAAAGGCTCCCGATCTCAGGTCTTCTTGCGGAATGCATCCAGGGAAACGACTTCGCCGCCACCGTCACTGCTTTCGGCAGCTTGCACGGCAGGTTTCGCCTTGGTGTCTGCAGTTGCAGCTTCCTTGTCGCCTGCGCCGTCGTCCTGCCTGGCTTCGTTATCGGCATGTTCCTGCTCGGCCCTGGCAAGTTCTTCCACGGCTTCCAGCAGCTCTTCCGGCAGTTCTTCCGCCGTCTTGCCGGGATCGAACTCCAGCGCGAACTGTACGGACGGATCGAAGAAACCCTTGATGGCAGAAAAAGGCACCAGCAGCTTTTCCGGCACGCCGCCAAAGGACAGGCCAACCTCGAACGCATGTTCGCCGATGGCAAGATCCCAGAACTGGTGCTGCAGCACGATGGTCATTTCCTGCGGATAGCGCTCCTTGAGCCGCTGGGAAATGCGCACGCCAGGGGCATTGGTGTCGAACGCGATGTAGAAGTGATGGTCTCCGGGCAGCCCGGTACGACCGACTTCGGCAAGTATTTTCTTCACCGCTCCACGCAGCGCGTCCTGGATCAGA
Organism: Labrenzia sp. PO1; assembly: GCF_012273635.1. Lineage (NCBI taxonomy): Bacteria > Pseudomonadati > Pseudomonadota > Alphaproteobacteria > Hyphomicrobiales > Stappiaceae > Labrenzia > Labrenzia sp. PO1. The sequence goes on along the minus strand of NZ_JAAXCR010000001.1, from coordinate 612,714 downwards.
ATATCGTATCGCAGAAGGTCTTCAGACATCGGTTTTCGTCGAATCTCGCTGGAAAAGTCCACTATCAGGAGCACATTGACGGGCCGAGATCAAAAAGAAAAGGCTCTTTTCCAAGTGAACCCAGATTAATGTGTGCAACCCGGCAATCATCGCTCATTGGTCATGCAACCTATGTAGGACGCTGCAAATACATGGGAAGATCAAGTGGAGGCTTCTGTTGCCAGGTGCCTCCGAACCCCGCCCGTGAGTGCTACCTCAAAGGACTTAGTGGACTACCGGCGCAGCGTTACGCTGCGACAGCGTTGTCCATAGCATAGTTGTCATTTGCAACTATTAAGAAAGCCCGATAACGGTGGTACAATGCCGAGCAAAAGCACAGTCTTTACGCCCTCGTCGATCCTATTTCGCCCCCGCCGAAACCCATGGAGTTTCCATAGCTTAGCCCCATGGGCTTGGGTGGAGGCGCCGGGTACCGCCCCCGGGTCCGATAGGTTTATTGCACTGACCATTTATTGCCATAGCTGGCGAACCAGCAGCCTTGATATAAGGTCTTCGGCCCTGAAATGAAAGAGGCTTCTGGCAAAGCATGTCGTTTGCCGGCTTGGCTCATGGCCATTCTTCCACAGCACGTGCCAAGTTGGGGAAAGTGCGGGGGAGGGGCTGTCTTTTCGGAAAAATCTGCCAAGTTAACCACAAACTCCAGATCTCCTGACCGCGAAGGCTTCCGCCGTGCAGCAATATCTCGATCTCTTGTCGAAAATCCTGGACGAAGGCGTTGATCGGGGCGACAGGACCGGAACGGGCACGCGCTCGATCTTCGGCCACCAGATGCGCTTCGATCTCTCGCAAGGCTTTCCCTGTGTCACGACAAAGAAGTTGCACCTGAAGTCGATCATTCACGAGCTGCTGTGGTTCCTCGCGGGCGATACCAACATTCGGTATCTGAAAGAAAACGGGGTGAAGATCTGGGACGACTGGGCAGACGAGAACGGCAATCTCGGGCCGGTCTATGGCTACCAGTGGCGGTCATGGCCGGCGCCGGACGGCAGGTCCATCGACCAGATCGCCAATCTGCTGAAGATGATCCGGACGAACCCGGAAAGCCGGCGGCTGATCGTCTCGGCGTGGAACCCGGCTCTGGTTGACGAGATGGCGCTGCCGCCGTGCCATTCGCTGTTCCAGTTCTACGTGGCTGACGGCAAGCTTTCCTGCCAGCTTTACCAGCGGTCGGCGGATGTGTTCCTGGGCGTGCCCTTCAACATCGCCTCCTATGCGCTGCTGACCATGATGGTGGCCCAGGTGACCGGCCTGAAGCCCGGCGACTTTGTGCACACGTTCGGTGATGCGCATCTTTATGCCAACCACTTCGATCAGGCCCGTGAGCAGCTCACACGTTCGCCGCGGCCCTTGCCGGAAATGAAGATCAATCCGGATGTCACGGATCTCTTTGCGTTCAAGTTCGAAGACTTCGAACTGACCGGCTACGACCCGCTCCCGCACATTGCCGCACCGATCGCGGTCTAGCCACCGGCTGTTTCAGCTCACTTCGAACCAGGTCATCATGCCCGATGCCGCATGACCGAGCATGTGGCAATGGATCAGCCATTTCCCGGGATTGTCCGCAACAAAGGCGATCTTGACCGTCTCGCGCGGCTGGCTTGTGAAGGTGTCGCGCCAGTCGGGGTTCTCCAGTTTCGTGCCATCGCGCTCGATGACGCGGAAATGATGGCCATGCAGGTGGATCGCATGCGGGAAAGCCGTGTCGTTCCGGCTTTCCAGAAGGATCGTGTCGCCGCGTTTGGCGGAAAACATCGGATCATCTTCCATACCAGCCACACCGTTGAAAGCCCAGAAGAGCCCCTCGGACATCATCTGGCGCATGTCCATCTCGACGCCGTGTCTCATCATCGACTGCATGCCGCCCATGGCTCCACCCGCCATCACTAATGGCAGTTCCCAGGGAGAGCTCAGATCGGGTTCCGGCAACCGGTTCGGCGGTGGCAGCACGAGTGGCAGGTCTTCGCTTTCGGTTTCCGAGACGACGAAGTTGGCGAAGGTGAACGGCTTGCCGGTCATCATCTCGAACGGCAGCTTGCCGGTTTCCTGAGGTCGTAGCACCAGATCCATGCGCTGTGCCGGCGCCAGTTGCACAGTGCCCTCGACCTCCCGCGCGGTGTCAAAGGCCTGCCCATCAAGCCCGACTATCTTCGCACCAAACCGCGCCGGAGCCAGATCAAGGATACGCGCCGTGGAGGCGTTGATCAGGCGCAGCCGGTGCCAGCGGTCCTTCTTCAACGCAATGTCGGGCATCGAAGCACCGTTGATGGTGAGCCAGTTGCCCAGACGTCCGGCATGGGCAAAGTCGTGCATGGCACCGAAGCTTGCGGTTTCCAGGATACCGTTTTCGTCCAGACGCCAATCGTTGAGGATCAGCGTGATGTCGCAATCCGGGTCGAAGGACTGCTCGTCGTCCTCGACTATCAGTGCGCCCGCGAGGCCGCGCGGCACCTGGTTCCAGCTCATGTTGTGGGCGTGGTACCAGAAGGTGCCTGCGTCCGGCACGACAAAGTCGTAGTCGAAGCTTTCACCGGGGGCGACGGGGGGCTGGGTGAGGCCGGCAACACCATCCATGGCATTGTCGATGCGGATTCCGTGCCAGTGGACCGAGGTGGGTTCGTCGAGGTTGTTGGTGAAGCGCACTCTGACGCGTTCGCCGCGCTTGACCCGTATCTGCGGACCGGGCAGCCGGTCGTTGTAGAGCCAGAGATCCGAGAGGCCGCCATCCTCGCCATAAAGTCGGGCCTGTCCCTTGACCGCCGCAAGGTCGAAGAAACTTTCTTCCGTTTTTGCCAGAGCAATGGCTGGTGACAAGGCGGCAAGACCTCCTGCCACCGATGCTTTCAAGAACGAACGCCGATCCACTCTCCCACCTTCCTGACGCAAGTTGCTTCTCCCCTTCACTATGGTGGTTCCAGTTGGTGGAAGGTCAAGCTCCTCGCACGGCAATAAACCTTTCAAATAACGCTCGCATTTGGCGATGAAACTGCCGACACTTCCTCCAGGTTTCACGCAAGGGAGCTCTCCATGAAGTCAACCGACGGTCTTTCGCTCTCACCCCATGCGGCAGCTGCCGAGCGTCGCGGGTTCGATACGTCCCTTGGCCGCAAGCTCTGCGCCGGTGCCGAGGCAGGTTTGTTGCCGCATCTTCATGTCGTGATTGCAGAACGCAGTGGTGAGACGGTTCTGGAAAGTTATGGCAAGGGAGAGGACGAAAACTGGGGCCGTCCGATCGGTGAGGTAACCTTCGGCCCCGAGACCCTGCACGACCTGCGTTCTATCACCAAATCCATCGTCAGCTTGCTCTATGGCATTGCACTGGAGCGGGGCGAGGTGCCGACGCTCGATACGCCGGTCCTGGAGCTTTTTCCCGAATATGCCGACCTTGCCGCGGATCCGAAACGCATGGAGCGGTCCGTGGAGCACGCCTTGACCATGTCGCTCGGCATGGAGTGGGACGAGACCCGTCCCTATACCGATCCGGAAAACAGCGAAATCGCCATGGAAATGGCCCCGGACAGGTACCGTTACATTCTGGAGCGGCCGCTGGTGGGGGACCCCGGCACCCGATGGATCTACAGCGGCGGAGCCACCGCGCTGGTGGGCGAAATCCTGCAACGGGGAACGGGGCAGAAGCTGGCCGATTATGCAAGGGAACGCCTGTTTACGCCACTTGGCATAACGCAGTTCGATTGGTCTATCGGCCGGGACGGGGCCTATTCGCCGGCATCCGGGCTGAGGTTGGCTGCGCCGGATCTGCTCAAGATCGGACGTCTCGTTCTTGACAACGGTATCTGGCAGGGCCGGGAGATCGTTCCCGAAGCCTGGATCCGGGCTTCACTGCAGCCAATCATCGAAACCAGCGAAGGACCGGGATACGGCTATTTCTGGTTTTGCGGCCAGGTTCCTGTTCCGGCTCTTGGCGGCCCGACACGCTGGTTTGCGGGCTTCGGTAATGGTGGCCAGCGGCTCTGGCTGTGCCCCAAGGCCGATGTTGCGGCCGTCATCTATTCCGGCAATTACAACGACTGGTCCGCCTGGATCCCTCCGACCCGGGTCTGGAGCGAGATCATTCTGGCGAATTTACGGGAAGCGTAGCCTTGCCTTTGAACGCCTGATCCTGACACCAATACATCCTCATCCTGAGGAAGCGCGCAGCGCTGTCTCGAAGGATGGGCCCCACACGCTGAATATGCCGCCCATCCTTCGAGACGCGAGCAGGCTCGCTCCTCAGGAGGAGGGGAGAGGAGGCTAGGTTAAGTTAAGCGTGCGTGCTGGTTCCACTGATCCGCAATGCAGGGTGAAAGCTCGAAGCGCTTTCACCCCTGCCGATGCGCTTCCAGGAAGTCCCGGTACCACAGGGCACTGTTCTTCAGCGTACGGACCTGGGTGCCATAATCCACGTGAACGATACCGAAGCGCATCTTGTAGCCTTCGGCCCACTCGAAATTGTCCATCAGGCTCCAGAGGAAATAGCCCTTCACCGGAACACCTGCCTCGCGTGCATCGGCAATGGCACCGAAATGTTTTTCCAGATAGTCGATCCGGCGCTGGTCGTTGACCACACCGTCCTGCGGCTCGTCATTGTAACAGGCACCGTTTTCAGTGATGTAGCAGTCCGGAAGCGGGTAACGGGTGTCGAGATCCTTCAGGAGATCCGACAGGCCCTTTTCATAGACTTCCCAGCCGATATCGGTCAGCTCCGGCCCCGGAGTTGGGGGAACCGTCTCGGCCATTGGATAGACCGCGCTGGCATTGGTGTCTGCTTTCACGCGTAGCGGCGTGTAGTAGTTCAGCCCCCACCAGTCGAGAGGCTGGTGAATGGTTTCAAGGTCACCGTCGCGAATGTCCATGTGGTCGCCGAAGGCGCTGAGCACATCCGCCGGATAACTGCCCTCGAACATCGGTTCGAAGAAAATGCCGTTGTTGAACTGGAAGGCCCGGTCTGCCGCTTGCCTGTCCTGCGGTGTGTCGCTGACCGGATAGACGGAATGGGCGTTGATGACGATGCCCATCGGCAGGTCCGGCTTTACGGACCGGGCAGCCTGAACGCCCAGGCCATGTGCCAGGTTCAGTGTGTGCACACTGGCTGCGAACGCCTCGATGCTTTTTTCTCCTGGAGCATGGATGCCGTAGAGATGGCTGAGATGACAGATGCACCAGGGCTCGTTGATGGTCGCCAGTGCGTCCATCCGGTCGCCGAGCCGTTTGACGACAATCTCCGCATAGTCCGCAAACGCTTCTGCCGTGCTGCGGGCGGTCCAGCCGCCATCGCCCGCCAGGGTCAGCGGCAGATCCCAGTGGTACAGCGTCGGATAGACCTTCAGACCACGGGCAACCATGCCATCGATCAGCCGGTCGTAGAAGTCGAGACCCTTCTCGTTCACCGGGCCTCGGCCATCGGGAAGAATGCGCGGCCAGGCGATGGAAAATCGGTAGGCGTCGACGCCGAGTGACTTGATCAGATCCAGATCGCTTTCCCAAAGATGATAATGGTCGCAAGCCATGTCTCCGGAATGCCTCTGGTAAACGCGGCCGGGCATCTTCGAAAAGGCATCCCAGATGCTGGGTTTGCGGCCATCTTCGCTGGTTGCGCCCTCGATCTGATAGGCCGCGGTTGCAACACCGTACAGAAAGTCGCCGGGAAAACGGAGCGCAATGTCTTTGGGAAGTGCCATGGAAACTCATCTGGAGTGGAAACGCGAATGCGATGGTCATAGTTTCCAAAGCGCTTTGGATCAAGTGATTTCGTCTTGCGTTCTGCGTATTCTCCGCAGCCAATGTGTCAGGTCCGGTGCGCGTGAAGTGTCATCAGCCAGCGCCAGAAGGGGAGTGCAGGTTCAAAGAGCCTTGCAATCGCTTCGTGGCCGTTTGCCCCCTGAAGCGACCCGATGTCGCTGACGTCTCGCCAAACGGCGAGGCCCTTGTGCCGGGCGAGATCACTGCGCGGGTGGTCCGCGGGAAAGCCGCGAGGAACCTTGGCAAGATCTGGGGCGGACATTTCAAACCCGGCAGCCGTCATATGCTCGATCAGATCTCCGATGTCCTCGCCGTTGTCCGTCTCGAGTGTCTGGAGAAACGATCCGAGCACCGGTTTTGAAAACCGCATGCACCCTGCGCCGGTGCGCACATGATCGGCTTCCACGGACAGGAAGAAGCTGGGCGGTTGCGCGTCCTTGCCCTGGAAAGCGGTGTCCTGCGGCCAGAAGGCCATGCGGACGTGGGTGTTGTAGGGTGTCTTGTCCCTGGAAAAGCGTAGGTCCCTGTTGATGCGAAATTGTTTCGAGGTGAGGTTGTGTCCGCAAAGCCGCGAGAGCGTTTCGGCAAGCCTGCCGCGAACCGCGTCGGCCGGATCCCTGACGAAGCGCTGGTAATCGGCCTTGTGCGTTTCAAACCAGTCCCTGGTGTTGTTAGCGGCAAGCTCTTCCAGAAAGCGGAAGGTTTCTGGCTGAAAACCGGAGCCGTTCATTTTGCCGTCTTTCCGGTTTTCGGCTTATTAGGCCTGGCAGTCTTGGGCGGCAGTGCGCTGACATAGGATCTGGCCATATCGATCCAGCTCTTCAGGTCTTCGTCGCTTTCGATCCCCTCCGGCTCGACCCGGATAAAGCCGGGCATGGGCCGGCCACCCATCTTGCAGACAGAGGCAAAGGGCCTTGCTACCGCCTCTTCCTGCTGTGCGGTTCCCACACGTGCCATCAGCCCGCGTTTGGAGGCGCAGACCAGCATGTTGCCGTGGACCATGAAGCAGGTGGAGCCGAACATGCGCTTTTGCTCGACATTTTCATCCGGGATCAACGCGCGGGTGCGTTCGATCAAGACGGTTTCCATCAGGTCGGACATTCCGAAAGTCTCCTGGTCGTGGCGGTCCAGTTTCAAGGACGTGCCAAGGGGCGCTTATCCGACAGCCTGGCAAGAAAAATGTCTGCGATTTTTCCTGGCTCACGTTTCCATGCTAGGAGGCGTTTGAGGAATTGAAAACCGGATTCGGAGATGGCTTTGCCGGAACTTGTCTTGATTGCCGCGGTGGCACGAAACGGGATTATCGGGTCCGATAACGACATGCCCTGGCGGTTGCCGTCGGATCTGAAGTATTTCAAGCGGCTGACGCTTGGAAAGCCGGTGATCATGGGGCGCAAGACGTTTCTGTCGTTCGGCGGCAAGCCCTTGCCGGGACGTCCGCATGTGATTGTTTCCAGGGATCCGCAATATGCACCGGAAGGTGCGGAAGCTGCGACGTCCCTCGAAGAGGCGCTGCGGCGGGGTGTGGAACTGGCCGCAAATCTTGGTGTCGACCAGGTCATGTGCATCGGCGGGGGGCAGCTTTATGCCCAGGCGATCGGCAAAGCCGACCGTCTCGAGATCACCGAGGTGGACGCTCAGCCGGCGGGAGACACCCGCTTTCCGGACATCGATCCGGCGGTGTGGCAGGAAGTCGGTCGCAAGCCGGGCGAGCGCACCGAACGCGACAGCGCAGATTTCACCTTCGTCTCCTACCGCCGCAAGGCTTGAATACCTATCGGATCCGTTGTCATGAGTTTACCCGCCAATCTGACGGCCAGATGGGCCACTTTCGATGAGCTAAGCCTCAACGACCTCTATGGAGTGCTCAAACTGCGCCAGGATATATTCATTCTGGAGCAGGCATCTTTTTACGCCGACATCGACGGCAAGGACCAGACGGCGCTGCATTACCTCATCAAAGACGAGGAGGCCGGAGCGCTTCTGGGCGCAATCCGCCTGTTCACAGAACCGCAGCAGGGCCGTGCCCGCATCGGCAGGGTGGTCATTGCCAAGGCAGGCAGGGGGAGCGGGCTCGGGCGTCTCATGATGCAAGCCGGCATCGACAAGGCGGAGGCCCTGGTTCCCGGGTGTGAGATCCACGTTTCCGCACAGGCTTACCTGGAGGCTTTCTACGGCTCCCTGGGCTTTGCGACGGTGTCTGAAGAATACATCGAGGACGGTATTCTGCATGTCGACATGATCCGTTCCGCCAACGTGAACTGAGCCCGTCTTTTCGGGGCAAATTCCGGCGGGGTGCGGCCAAATGTTCCGTCGGTCTTGACAGTCTCTCCGTTTACCACCACCTGCGGCACGGGAACACGCGGGTTTTGGGAGGTTTTTACGTGGGGCTTTCCGTTGAAAGCATACGGTAACCTCCCTATAACCAACGGTGAGTCAGAACGGGTGAAAATCCCTGTCCAGGATAACGTGCCGGACGACAAAGAAGGAAGTTTTGATGCCTTGGAGCAATCAGTCAGGTGGCGGTGGCCCCTGGAAAGGTGGCGGAAACAACGGCGGCCCTTGGGGCAGCGGCGGTGGCGGCGGCGGTAACGGCAACGGCCCGTGGGGTGGAGGCTCCAACCGTGGAGGCGGAAACCCACCCGATCTTGAAGAGCTCCTGAAACGTACACAAGACCGCATGCGCAACGTCCTTCCGGGCGGTGGCGGCGGCGGCCTGGGTTTCATCGGCGGCGGGATCGTGGTCGGCGTGGCGCTTATCGTCTGGCTGGCCTTCGGCTTTTATGTTGTCGATGAAGGCGAGGTCGGTGTCGAATTGGTACTCGGCAAGGTCGAGGATCAGACCCCTCCTGGCCTGAACTACAACTGGCCTTATCCGATCGGTGAAGTTTACACCCCGAAAGTCGAACTGCAGCGCGAAACCACTGTTGGCACCGAAGAAAACGTCAGCAGCTCCGGCGTTGTGCGCGCACGCGACGTTCAGGAAGAAAGCCTGATGCTGACCGGCGACGAAAACATCGTCGACGTCGGTTTCAAGGTCCTGTGGCGTATCCGGAATACCAACGAGGGTATTGCCGACTTCCTGTTCAATATCCAGGATCCGGAAGCGACCGTGAAAGCCGTGGCCGAAAGCGCGATGCGTGAGGTGGTCGGCGGATCGAAGATCGACTCCATCCTGACGGAAAACCGTGTTTCCATCCAGAACGACGTTGCCAGCCTGATGCAGAAGACACTCGACAGCTATCAGTCGGGTATCGAGATCGGCGAAGTCCAGATGCAGCGCGTTGACCCGCCTGCGCAGGTTATCGACGCCTTCCGCGACGTGCAGGCCGCACGCGCCGACGAAGAGCGCATCAGCAACGAGGCCAAGGCCTACGCCAACCGGGTGGTTCCGGAAGCGCGCGGTGAAGCAGCACGCGTTCTGGAAGCGGCAAACGCCTACAAGGACCAGACCATTGCCGAGGCAACCGGTCAGTCCCAGCGTTTCACCAAGATCTACGAAGAATACAGGAAAGCACCGGACGTGACCCGTGAGCGTCTGTATCTCGAAACCCTGGAAAAAGTTTTGGGCTCGAACAACAAGATCATCATCGACAGCGACTCGACAGGCTCCGGCGTGTTGCCGTACCTGCCGCTGAATGACCTGAACGGGCGTCAGACCGCCCCTGCACAGCGCGCGGGAGGCAACTGATCATGCGTAGTGGTATTCTTGCAATCGTCCTGCTGATCGCAGCGGTCGTCGCCTATCTCTCGGTCTTCATCGTCAATCCGACCCAGCAGGCGCTTGTCCTGCAGTTCGGTAAGATCGTCGAACAGCCGAAGAAGGAACCGGGTCTCTACTTCAAGATCCCGTTCGTTCAGAACGTCGTCTACTTCGACAAGCGCATCCTGAACCTGAACATGCCGCCGCTTGAGCCGATCACCTCGGACAAGAAGCGTCTGATCGTGGATGCCTTCGCGCGGTACCAGATCTCCAATCCGGTGCTGTTCTATCAGCGTGTCCAGAATATCCAGACCGCCAACCGGCGCCTGTCGACGTTCCTGCAGTCCTCGCTGCGTTCGGAAGTTGGCCGTACCAGCTTCGTGGCTCTTGTTCGCGACGACCGTACCGGCGTGATGGAAAACATTCGCCGCGATATCGATGCCAATGCCGAACAGCTCGGCATCGAGGTGATCGACGTGAAGATCCGCCGTGCGGATCTGCCGGACGCCAACTCGCAGGCAATCTATGCCCGTATGCAGACCGAGCGTCAGCAGGAAGCCACGGAAATCCGTGCACAGGGTGAAGAAGCAGCCCGTAGGATCCGGTCCCGTGCGGATCGCGACGCGACCGTTCTTGTTGCTGAAGCACGCCGTGACTCGGAAATCATGCGTGGTACCGGTGACGCTGAAAGAAACAGGATCTTTGCCGAGGCATTCGGTGCCGATCCGGAATTCTTCGCCTTCTACCGGTCCATGCAGGCCTATGAGGCAGGATTGCGGTCCGGCGATACCAGCCTGGTGCTGTCGCCTGATTCAAGCTTCTTCCGCTTCTTCAAGGACCCGACCGGTATCTTGCCGGCTCCGGGTGCCGATGGAAACGGTAGTCAGGGCGTATCCGACCGGAATCCGTCGCTCGCTGCACAATGAGCGAACTGGTAACGGCGCTCGGCCTGGTCCTGGTGCTTGAAGGTGTTCTCTACGCGCTTGTGCCCGGTGGCATGAAGTCCATCATGCGCAGCGCGCTGGAGACACCGGACCAGACCTTGCGGGCAACTGGCCTGATCGTGGCGGTTATCGGCGTATTTCTTGTGTGGATCATTCGCGGATAACGAAAAGTTTTCGGGCGGGAGGCGCAAAATCTTCCCGCCCGTTCTATATTCTGAACCAAGGACCGGAACAAACCCATCGACTGTCAGCATTCTGACTGCAGTCCAACCGGCTGGGATGAGGAGAAAGCCCTATGGCTCCACTAAGTATTCGCCGTCGGATGACCAGGATCGCCGCAGTCGCGGCGGGCATCGTAATCGGTGGAATGGCAGCTTTTCAGCCTATCCAGGCAGCATACGCACAAGGACCTGTGTCCGTCGCGGATCTGGCGGAAGGTCTCGCGGATGCAGTGGTGAATATTTCCACCGCTCAAACCGTGCAGGGGCGCCGTTCGGTGCCGATGCCGCAGGTTCCGGAAGGTTCGCCCTTCCAGGAGTTTTTTGAAGAATTCTTCAACCGGCAGAACCGGGACGACGACCAGCCGCGGCGGGTTCAGTCGCTGGGTTCTGGCTTCGTCATCGACGGGGAAGCCGGCATCATTATCACCAACAATCACGTTATCGAAGGGGCGGACGAAATCACCGCCAACTTCAACGACGGCACCAAGCTGAAGGCGACGCTCCTCGGCACCGACGAGAAAACCGATCTCGCAGTGCTGCAGGTGGAGCCGACCACGCCGCTGAAGGCCGTCAGTTTCGGCGATAGCGACGCTATTCGCGTTGGCGACTGGGTGATGGCGATCGGCAACCCGTTTGGTCTGGGCGGCACCGTGACCGTCGGTATCGTGTCGGCACGAAACCGCGACATCAACTCCGGTCCCTACGACAACTTCATCCAGACGGATGCCTCCATCAACCGGGGGAACTCGGGCGGACCGCTGTTCGACATGGAAGGCAACGTGATCGGCATCAACACGGCCATCATCTCGCCGTCCGGCGGCTCCATCGGCATCGGATTTGCGATCCCGGCCAACACCGCCATGAACGTGATCGATCAGCTGCGCAAGTTCGGCGAAACCCGCCGCGGCTGGCTGGGTGTTCGCATTCAGGAAGTCACGGACGAGATTGCCGACAGCCTGGCAATGGACAAGGCCATGGGCGCGCTGGTGGCCGGTGTGACCGACGATGGTCCGGCGGCCAAGGCGAAAATCGAACCGGGTGACGTGATCATCAAGTTCGACGGCAAGGATGTCGACACGATGCGCGAACTTCCGCGCATGGTGGCGGAAACTGAAATCGGCAAGGAAGTTGAAGTCACGGTTCTGCGCAAGGGCGAGGAAGTCGCCATCAGCGTGATCCTCGAGCAGCTCGTTGAAACCGAGGTGACCGAAGCCAGCGCAACCGAGGAAGAAGAGCCTGCGGAAAAGCCGGTCGAAAAGAGCGAAGTGCTCGGCATGTCGCTTGCCGTTCTGGACGACGCCTTGCGCAAGCAGTTTTCCATCGATGAAGACGTCAGCGGTGTTGTGGTCACGGAAGTGAAGCCAGGCACCTCTGCGGAGGAAAAGCGCGTGATGGCTGGCGATGTCATCAAGGAAGTCGCTCAGGAAACGGTCGAGACGCCGGAAGACGTCATGGCCGAGATCGACAAGCTGAAAAAGGACAACCGCCGCTCGGCCCTGCTTCTGCTGGCCAATCCGACGGGTGATGTCCGCTTCGTTCCGGTGCGGATCGAAGACGAGTAATCCTTCCGGACTTCGGAAGCTGAATGCAGAAGGGCGCCGTGAGGCGCCCTTTTTTTCTGCTTTCAATCTCCTGCACGCTCTTCCTGAAGATGGCTGAAGGTCTGTCTGGAACGGGAAGGGGGATGCTTTGGAGCAAGGGGCCTATCCTTCGAGACAGCGCTCCGTGCTTCCTCAGGATGAGTTTGGTGGTGGGGCGGAGTTGGGGGCTTGGAGGATGCTGGTGACCTTGGCGGGTTGGATGTGCCGTGGGGCGAATTGACAGTGTGTGGCCTAACCACTTCGAAGAGTTTTGTGTTCGGTATCCCCACACACTCTCCCTCATCCTGAGGAAGGCTTGAGGCCTGTCTCGAAGGATGGGCTGCATACTCCGTCGAAAGGTTCATTCCTTGAAAGACAGGAAGAACCGCCCACGCGAGGCGAGGATTCTAAACCGCTCAAATCAGGATTGCCGCAGGCCCGCGCCTTAACTCAGAACGAAATCGCTTTCCGCGTAGCCTTGCAGGTAGAGCAGGGCTGTGAGGTCGCCGTGGTCGATGCGGAAGTCGGCGGCGGCGGCGACTGCCGGTTTGGCCCTGTAAGCGACACCGGCTCCGGCACGTTCGATCATGGCAAGGTCGTTTGCGCCATCTCCGACCGCAAGCGTATCTGCGAATTCCAGGCCGCGCTCCGCGACGAGATATTCCAGGCGGGTGCGCTTGGCTTCGCGTCCGAGAATCGGTTCTCCGACCTTGCCTGACAGTTTTCCGTCCACTTCCAGCAGCGTGTTGGCCTGGTTCTCGTCAAAACCGATCAGCGTCGCGACAGCAGATGTGAAATGGGTGAAGCCACCGGAAACAAGGGCACAGTAAGCGCCGTTCGCCTTCATCGTCTGGACCAGCGTGCGGCCGCCCGGCATCAGCTGGATCCGCTTGCTGAGCACCGTTTCGATGGCCGACACCGGCAATCCGGCGAGAAGGCCAACACGTTCGCGCAGGGCCGGTTCAAAATCGATCTCGCCGCGCATCGCCCGCTCGGTAATTTCCGATATGCGATCCTTGAGGCCAAGTTCAGCCGCCAGTTCGTCGATGCATTCCTGGCGGATCATGGTGGAATCCATGTCGGCGATCAGCAGGTGCTTGCGGCGGCCGGCTTCCTTCTGCACAAAGACGTCGACGGGGGCACGGCCGATCACTTCGCGCAAGATACCGTCCGCGGCACTTGCATCCAGACCCTCAAAGCGGATATCCGCTGCGACACCTGCAGAAAGACGTGTCGAGGTTCCGGTAACGCCGAGTGCGTCGGATGCCTGCCGAACCAGATCCTCGTCGACTGCAGGCGCAGCAGGAGTGGATACCAAAGTGGCAACAAAAGACATGGACGGTTCCCTGGACGACGATGACGGCACGCCCGCAACTGCCAGGCGCGCCATTCTGATAGCCGGGCCGACAGCCAGCGGCAAGTCCGCTTTGGCGTTGACGCTGGCCAAAAGGCTGAATGGTGTCATCGTGAATGCAGATTCCATGCAGCTTTACGAAGACTTGCGACTGGTGAGTGCACGCCCCAGCGTGGCGGAGGAGGCTGAAGCACCTCACAGGCTATACGCCGTGTTGCCTGCATCGACTGCCTTTTCGACCGGCGACTGGCTGCGCCTGGCGGAACGGGAACTGCTAGATGCCTGGGGAAACGGCCAGATGCCTATCCTCGTCGGTGGCACCGGCCTCTACTTCAAGGGGCTTACGGAAGGCTTTGCGGAAATGCCTGGCATTCCGGAAGAGATCCGTGCCAGCGCGAGATCCATCGCCGACACGCAGGGTGTGGAAGGCTTGAGGCAGCACCTGATTGCCGAGGGAGATCCTGAGTCTGCCGAGGCGCTGGTTGATCCGCAACGTCTTGCCCGTGCACTGGAGGTTCTGCTGGCAACCGGCCGCCCTCTGAAGACGTGGCAACAGCACGCCCAGTCATCGCCTCTTCTCAAGCCGCAGGCGTGTCACCGGATCGTTCTGGCACCGCCGCGGCCTTGGCTGCATGAACGTATCGAGCAACGGGCAAGGTTGATGGTTTGCGAAGAAGGCTTCAATGAAGTGCGGGCGCTGCTTGAACAAGGCCTATCGGATAAGTTGCCAGCGATGAGGGCAATCGGCGTGCCGGAACTTGGCGCCTATCTTGCCGGAAAAGCCGATTATGCAGAAACCATCCACAGGCTGACTGTTGCAACGCGTCAATACGCAAAGCGTCAGGAAACCTGGTTTCGCAACCAGATGTCGGATTGGCAACGGGTTGATCCTTCAAACCTAATTGAGATGGAGGCCTTTCTCCGAACGGTTTGACGGCTCAGCGTCAACTTCTGATGTGTGCGGTGCAGCAGTGGTTTGAGCGTAACTCTTTGGTATTGCGAATATATTTTTGTCAAAATTGATCTTATACTTTTGTCTGCCATGGCAATGGCACAATTCAGGGTTACATGGCTAACATGCGTTCGGTGGCGGGATTCGCTGCCGCTTGTAAGGCCTGAAGAAATCCTAGACTGGGAGGTCACGGTGCAGACGATCATACTCGAATGCGGTTCAGTGCGGCTCGTCCCTTTCAAGCCAACCGATATTCATCTCGTCAAAGATCTTCACTCCGATCCTTACGGCAACCGATGTACAGAATATTCCACCAATTGCACCGTCGTTGATGCGGAAGAACTGGTGCGCTCTGCTCAGCAGAACCAGGACGACCTCGGGTTTGCCAAGTGGAAGGCGGTGTCTTCCGATGGGGCATTTCTGGGCTGGGCCGGGTTTACGCCTGTCAGCGAAACTTCCGAGATCAGTCTGAACTATTGCCTGCGTCTCGACGTGCTGGATCAGGACCCGGATCTGCCCAAGCGCCTTTGTGCCGCCTTGTCAGACTGGTTCTTCGAAAACACCTATTTTTCCCATCTGGTCGCTGTCGTGCGCACCGACAACCGGACCATGCGAGAAGTGGTCAAGGGCAACGGTTTCTATCACCGCGAGAGCAAAGTTATCGAAGGTATGCAGGCGGACGTGTTTCAGCTCTTGAGCCCGTCCATGCAATCCTATCTCATGAGTGCTTAGGCATTTTCGGGGCTTACGGGACCTCGAGAAATGCGTCGGGACCGTGTCTGCCACGGTCCCTTTTTTTGAGAGTGACCCATTTGAACACACCCATTCTGACAACAGGCAGGCTGCGCCTGTTGCCTTTTTCCGAAGATGACTTCCCATTGTTGCAGGACCTTCATTCAGATCCTGAGGTCAATCGCTATCTGTCTCCGGGACCGGCGATCATGGATCCGGAGGAAGTGCGCCGGCGGCTGGCGAATTACGTCGGCGATCACCGGGTCACCGGGATGTCCAAATGGAAACTGGAGACGGTTGAGGGAGCCTTTATCGGCCGGGCGGGGTTCTCGTTCGAAAGGAACCCGGAAGGTTATGAACTTGGCTACAGCCTGAAACGGTCAGCCTGGGGGAAGGGCTATGCGAGCGAGATCGCGCGGGCTCTTGTCGGCTGGTTCTTCGACACGACACAGAACGATCACATGCTTGCCTATGCAGTTGCGGAACATAAGGCTTCGCAGCGGGTGATGCAGAAGGCAGGACTGCGTTTCTGGCGGGAAATACGAAAGCACGGATTGCATTGCCGGTTCTACCGGATCACGCGCCGGCAATATCTTCAGTCTCTGGAGCCTGGCACGGGCGGTTGATCGCCTGAGCGATTGGTCGCCATCAAACGCCGGCAGCCTGCAAGGCGGCGGGCAGGGCGGCCGCTGTCACGGCTTCGGCAAGGGCCTCATCCGACATGGCCCGTGCCGTGGTCAGTCCTCCAATCAGGAGACTGAGAAAAACCCAGGCGCGGTTCCGCCGTTCAGACGGGGTGCCTTCCTTGAGCCCCTCGGCAACGAGTGACGCTATTTCCTGCATCTTGTCATCATAGAGTTTGCGGGTCTCAGGCTTGGCCCGTGCGACATCGGGCGACAGTGCGGTCATCGCACAGCCGCAGGCGCGGTCCTGTCGATGCGCCGTGCCGAGATAATACCGTGCAAATGCCTCGACCCATTTGTCGCCGAAACGTTCCCGGTAGTCAGGAATGGTGGTGATTACTTCGTCCAGTCCCTGTTCCAGCGCGGCATGAAAGGCCCCGTCCTTTGATCCCAGGTGCGCGTAGAATGCACCCGAAGTAGCACCCGCTGCCTTTGCGATCGCGTCGACACCAACCCCGGAATATCCTTCGCTCCGGAAGGCCCTGCTTGATGCGTTGAGCAAGGCTTTTTGGGTTTCTGCCTTGCGAAGTTGTTGTTTTGCCATGCGGTTCTCTCGATTAAAGAACGATCGTTATATATTTTGTTGACTTCATAACGATCGTTACATAAATAGAGTGCGTTAGAAAATATAACGAACGTTATATTTAATCGAGAGGAACGGAAATGCCACTTGCACTCAATTACACCCAGGGCGTGATGAGCGAAGATGCCGGTTTGAAAGCAGGCAGGAAAATCACCGAAGCCTTCCTGAAATGGCACGGGCTTGGCGGCAACAAGGTCATGACCCCCAACGTGACCATGCAGATACAGGCACTGCCGAAGAACGGGGCGCTGTCCGGCGGCGAGCCGGTGGAAGGGGCCTGGCTGGAATGCAAGACGCCAAGTTTTGCCCTGGCTGCGCGGGACGTTCAGGTCGGGTTCTTCAAGGAAGCAACAGACATCATCGCCGCGGCGGCAGAAGGTCGTTTGCCACGGGACCGCATCTATTCAAACGTGGTGCACACTGTGGACGGAACCTGGAACCTGGACGGCGAAGCCATGACCAACAGCCAGCTTTCCGAACGGATTTCGCAGGGTTGACGTCACAACACGGATTGAAAAGGGGCCGCTTCTGCGGCCCTTTTGGCGGCTCCAGGGGCTTTTTGCCGGCAGGTAACGGGAGAATTCAGGAAACCGGTCCGCTCTCGAGTGAGCCGAGAAATCGCTTCAACTGGCGTGGACGGATGAAGACATGGCTCACTCCGGAGAACACCCTGATGCTTTCCAGATCACGTTCCCGCCGCGTCCGCCTGTAGTTCAGAACGAACTTGAAAAACGGCCAGTCGAAGCGCTCCAGGCAGCCATCCGGCAATTCGCCGCTGCGGGTGCCGCCGCGGCCGAGAATGGAGCGCTTCAGCACTCTCGTCGCACAGAGAAACGTCTTAAAATCGAGATAGATGAGCGTATCAGCTGCTTTCAGGCGAAGGTCCAGGGTGCTGCCGTAGTTGCCGTCCATGATCCAGCGCGGGCGAGCGATCAGCTCTTTCATGGTGGCGCGCCAGACTTCGGGGGAAGGGCGCTGCCAACCCGGTTGCCAGTAATGACTGTCCAGATGAATGACGGGCAGGCCGGTCAGATCGCTCAAGGTTCGGGCCGCACGGGATTTGCCGGCCCCCGGGCATCCGGCGATCACCACGCGCTTCATCTCTCCGTCTGTGCCAAGGCTTTCCACCCGTTTGTCCTCCCCGACAAAACAAAGCCTCCTGAACCTTACCGGAAAATCGGTGGTTCAGGAGGCTTTTCGTGTCAGGTCCGAAATCGGGCGACAATACAGTCACCTTGATCCGGAACTTTTGGTGGTTCCGGCGTTAGACGGCAGCAAGCGCGCCCGGGTTGCCGGTCTGCTGGCGCAAGGCCAGCTTGTTCATGGCCGAAACATAGGCACGGGCGGAAGCGACCAGTGTGTCGGTGTCCGCTCCCTTGCCCGTGGCAATGCGGCCGCCGGCCTCCAGGCGCACGGACACTTCGGCCTGTGCGTCGGTGCCTTCGGTCACCGCATGCACCTGGTACAGGGACAGCTTGGCTTCATGCGGCACGATTGCCTTGATGGCGTTGAACGTGGCGTCGACAGGACCGTCGCCCGTGGCTTCCTTGGTGACGTGCTGGCCGTTGACGTCCATGGTCAGGATCGCCTTCTGCGGGCCACCCGTACCGGCAATTACCGTCAGCGCAATCACCTTGGTGCTTTCGCCCAGGATGCTGATTTCGTCCTCGACCAGGGCTTCGATGTCCTCGTCGTAGACGTGTTTCTTGCGGTCGGCGAGGTCCTTGAAACGGCGGAAGGCATCCTGCAGGGCATTGTCGCCCAGTTCGAAGCCCAGTTCTTTCAGCTTGTCGCGGAAGGCGTGGCGGCCGGAATGCTTGCCCATGACCAGCGAGGTGGCTTTCACGCCAACGTCTTCCGGGCGCATGATTTCGTAGGTTTCGGCGTTTTTCAGCATGCCGTCCTGGTGGATGCCGCTCTCGTGGGCAAAGGCGTTCTTGCCGACGATGGCCTTGTTGTACTGAACCGCGAACCCGGAAGCGCCCGCCACCATCTTGGAAGCGCGAACCATGAATTTCGGGTCGATCTGGGTCATGTAGGGCAGGACGTCGCTGCGGGTGCGGATCGCCATGACGATCTCTTCCAGGGCAGCATTGCCGGCGCGTTCGCCCAGGCCGTTGATGGTGCATTCGATCTGGCGGGCACCGCCGGCGACACCGGCCAGCGAGTTGGCAACGGCCAGGCCCAGGTCGTTGTGGCAGTGGACCGAGAAGATTGCCTGGTCGGCATTCGGTACGCGCTCACGGATCTGCTCGAACATGGACTTGTATTCGTCCGGGGTAGCGTAGCCGACCGTATCCGGCAGGTTGATGGTGGTGGCACCGCACTTGATTGCGGCTTCCACGCAGCGGCACAGGTATTCGATCGGCGTGCGCGTTGCGTCCATTGCGGACCATTCGACATCGTCGATCAGGTTGCGCGACCGTGTCACCGTGTCGGTGATGATTTCCAGCACCTGTTCTTCGGTCTTGTTCATCTGGAATTTCAGATGGATCGGCGAAGTGGAAACGAAGGTGTGGATGCGGCCCTTGCCGGCGTGTTTCACGGCTTCGCCGCAGCGGTCGATATCAGCGTGGATGGCGCGGGCCAGACCGGCAATGACCGAGTTTTTCGAGCGCTTGGCAATTTCGCTGACGGCTTCAAAATCGCCGTTCGAGGCAATCGGAAAACCGGCTTCGATGATGTCGACACCCATGTCGTCGAGAATTTCCGCGATCTGCAGCTTTTCTTCCAACGTCATGGAGGCGCCGGGCGATTGTTCGCCGTCGCGCAATGTGGTGTCGAAGATCCGGACCTGGTCCTTCTCGGAAGTGGCAGTCATGTCGTTTCGTCCCTGGCTTGGATCGGGCCTTAGGTCGCTCGGGTAAGGAAAGGCGTGGCGCGATCCGATGGTCGTGATGCGGTTTTTTGAAAACTCTCCCCTAAGTGCCCGTTCCGCCTAAAGACAAGCGAAGCAGCCGACGCTCAGGGGCATCTAAGAAGGAGGAGATCGCCAAGTAGAATGAGGCCGCCGCGCTGAGCCAGCGCGTTGCGAGAAGATCCAGAAATGTCGCGAACCGCGATCATGGGTCTGTCTTGGCCTTTGGTCGTCTTTTCAACTGGTCCGCCAAGCGTGGCGCAAAAGCGTGACCTGACGGTTAATGGGGACTGTTCATAAGTCAGGATGAACCATGATGCAACCAGCTTTTCCGAAGCTTGCACATTTGGAGCCCCCTTGGCCTGGCGTTTCAGGGATCGGCGATAGCTTGCGCAAACAAGATCTGAGCCGCTGCAAAGGCAGGAGGCAAAGGCATTGTGCCCAAAGCGGTTCCTCTCCCGCCGCGTTGATCGCACCCAATCCAGGGCGATTGCCGGCGTCTGTGGTAGACGTCTTGCGGACTGACCGCCTTAGCCGTTTTTGGCCAGGGGAATGGGCTCGTCGGCAAACCTGGCCTGGATCTCCTCCACTTCCTTCTTCTTGCTCAGAAAGGCGGCAATGCACTCCGGGTCGAAGTCGCTGCCTGATTTTTCTTCCAGAAAGCTGAAGGCCCGTTCGTTGGTCCACGCGGACTTGTAGGGGCGTTCCGTCGTCAGCGCGTCGAAGACGTCGGCAACGGCCGCTATCCGGCCGACAAGTGGAATTTCTTCTCCACGCAGGCCATTGGGGTAACCGCTGCCGTCCCAGCGTTCGTGGTGTGTCGCGGCAATCTGGGTCGCGACCTGCAGCAGCCGGCAGCTGGAGCCCTTGAGGATGCCGGCTCCGATTTCCGTGTGCCGGTTGATTTCCTCGCGTTCTTCCGGGGTGAGGGGACCGCGTTTCAGCATGATCCTGTCCGGAATGCCAACCTTGCCGATGTCGTGCATCGGTGCAGCCATCTTGAGGTCTCGCCGGAACTCCATGCTCATGCCGAGTTCTTCGGCAATCAACTCGCAGAAGTTCGCCATGCGAAGGGTATGCATGGCCGTGTCGAGGTCCTTGTATTCGGAAGCAAGGATCAGCCGGTGAACGATTTCCTCGCCGCGCTTTCGGAGTTCGGTCGTTGCCCTGTCGACTTCCTCTTTCAGCCATTCCGCCCGGGTGGCGAGTTTGCGCTGTGCCTCGGCCAGCTTGGTCAGGTTCCGGACACGGGCCTTGAATTCCACCACCTCGAGCGGCTTGTTCAGAAAATCGACAGCACCGGAGGTCAGGGCCTCGATGCGCGTGTCCCGGTCCTTGTCTGCCGTCACGATGACCATCGGCTTGTCAGTATGGGCGGGGTGTTGATGAATTTCCTTGATGAGCTCGATGCCGTTGAGGCCCGGCAATTGATAGTCGATGATCGCCACATCGAATTCGACCATGTCGAGTGCCGCGATCAGGTCGATGGGATGGGAAAAGCTGACTGCGTGGCATCCGGGGATGCGCTCCACAAGCCGTTCCATGATCATGCGGTTGGTGGGATCGTCTTCGACCAGCAGGATGCGGAAATCGGTGTCGGCAAGCGGTGTGTCGGTCATATCGCAATCTTCCGGTATTTGTTTTTTGCTTTTTCCAGCTCCACCGTCAGGAGTGTCACCTGGTTGGAGGTTTCGATGCTGGTGCGAAGTGCGTCCGCAGTTTTTGAGAGGGTCGTAAATCCGAGATTGTCCGCCGCACCTTTCAGTGTGTGCAGCAGCCGGTCGTAGCTTTCCCCATCACCCGAGCTTGCTGCCTCGGTGACTTGCACAACGAGAGTGTCGGCATTTTCAAAGAAGGCGTTCACCAGAGAATGGAAAATCTCCTCGCCAAGTTCCTCCCGCAGTTCAGCTCGTCTGGCATCCCCTTTCTCTTCTCCGGCAAGGCGAACCACATTGGCGTTTGGTGTCGCGGCGTCGGATTGAGCCGCATGCACTGGTTCCGTCGGTTCCGGAGAGCCGGGGGATGTCGGCAGGTCGGTGGTGCCTTCTGCTGAAGTGTCCGAAGGACCATATTCACGCAGGATAGTCGCAAGCCTCTGGAAGGTGACGGGCTTGGACTCGAAGGCATTCATGCCCGCGTCCAGGCAGTCCTGGCGGTGCCGGTCGGAAGCATTTGCCGTCATTGCAACGATGGGCAGCTTGTCGAATGGAGCGCCGATGTTCCGTATCAGCCGTGTTGCCGCGATCCCGTCGAGATCAGGCATCTGCACGTCCATTAGTACGAGATCGAAAGTGGCGTCCTGCACATGTTTGATCGCCTCTCTGCCGTCGCTGGCAACGATGACTTCCTGACCCAGTCTCTCCAGCAACTTCGTTGCGACACGCTGGTTTATGACGTTGTCTTCCACGAGCAGGATACGCAGACGGGGGATCAATGCAGTTGGGGTCGAACCACCCTCCAAACCGGTGAATTTCGCAGCAGGGGCATGTGCCAGTTGAACCGGCAAGGTGAAGCTGAAGGTCGCGCCTTCGCCAGGAATACTGAACACACCTATCGATCCACCCATCGCCTCGACGATCTGTTTGCAGATGGCAAGGCCGAGGCCCGTGCCGCCAAAGCGCCGGCTGATCGAGGAATCGACCTGGTGGAATGCGGTAAAGAGCTGCTTTTGTGCCTCTTCGGCAATGCCGATACCGGAATCCTTGACGCTGATCTTCAGTTCCAGGGTCTCGGCGACAACTTTTCCGGCAACCACATCGACGTGGATTGAACCGTTTTCGGTGAATTTCACGGCATTGGACAGCAGGTTGAGCAGGACGCGCTTCAGCCGGGTGGGGTCGCTCTTGATGAAAGCTTTTTCAAGTGTCGGGTCGATGTTTAGCTTGAGCTCGTCATTCTGCTCGAGCGCCTTGCCTTCCACGACAGCTGCCGCCTCTTGCACCAGTTCGTCGAGCCGGAAGACAATCTGTTCGGTCTCAAGGGATCCGTATTCGATCTTCGCAAAATCGAGGATCTCGTTGATCATCTCCAGCAGCGTATTGCCGGAACTCGTGATGGTGCGGACGTAGCCGGTTTCTTCTTCCGGAAGCTGCTTTTGTGCCAGAAGTTCGGCCATGCCGAGAATGCCGTTCAGCGGGGTGCGGATTTCGTGTCCGATCGTGGCCAGAAACTCCGACTTGGCCTTGTTGCCGGCTTCTGCTGCTTCATAGGCCTTTTCGAATTCGGCTGCGGCCCTGTTCATCCCTTCTCGCGTCTGTTTCACGATGCGGACCTGCAGAAGCATATGCAGGGCGAGAAAGAGTGCGGCGACGACAATCGCGAACATGAAGAGGAAGGCCAGCATCTGTACATGGAAGACGTCGTTGCGGGCTTCGGCGCGTGCTTCTGAAATCGTCGCGTTCGTGCGGACAAGAAATTCGTTCGTGGCGCTACGAATTTTTTCGAGCGTTTCTTCGACAGGCGCAAAGTCGATGTCGGTGTAATTCTTTTTCGCTGCGATTTCGTTGAAGACAGGTTCGATGGCCAGGATCTTGGTCTGAATGGTCGTGATCCTGGATCTGAAGTTCGGACTTTGCTCGAAGAAGACGTTGTATTTGGAGTTGGCGAGGACCGAGAGACGCGAATAGAGGATGTCATAACGCGTTACGAGCTCTCGCGGTGCTACGGCTTCCTGCGCCGCTTCGACACCTGCCTCGCCGATACGATATTTGACGTGCTGTACCAGCTCGTAGACGGCACGTGTTTCGCGGTCGAGCTGATAGACAGCCCAGATTGCGTCTTCACGGATAGCGTCATGCAACTGGCCTTCGCGTTTGACCAGCATTGAAAAGATGGCAAGGACCGTACAGACAAGAAAGATCTGGACGACGAGAACGGATTTCGTCGCCCTTGCAGCCTGTTCAACGGCCTTGCCGCCTATTTCGAGCTGATTTTTCACTCTACCACTTCAACTTCACGGATTTGCCAGACCGAACGGGAAAAGTATTTCTCGTTGAAGAGTTCCGGGTTCGTGTCGAAAGGATAGACCAGGAACAGGGGTCCCTTGTCGCGAACGGACATGTAGTCGCCGTTCATTTTGGTCGCCAGCATCGTGTCGAAGTCCTCGGCATCTTCTACCGGCACTTCTGCACTGTAGTCGTTGAGAGCCTTGACGATCAGTTTGGAACCGCGTGCGCCAACTTCCTCCAGCACTGCGCGCAGCTGAGGGCCGGAAAAGGCAGTGGTGCCTTCAGTCCAGGGTGTCTCGAGCGTCTTGGAGATTTCTGTAAGGCCTTCCAGCATCTCCATGTCAAATTCGGCGCTGTCACCTTTGTTGGTGTTCTTGATGTTTCCGGTCACAACGAGGACGACATCACCTGTTGGTTTCGGAAGGTTGGCAGCCTGAACGGCAGAGCTGATCATCAGCGCCCCGGCCAGGAGGCTCAGTAAGGTTTTCATGGCGTTTCCCTGTTTACTTGCGCGTTACTGTAATTTTTAACAGTAAACTTGTTCTCGTTAGTTCCTCTGCGGAACTTGGATACACCGGGAGCCTTTAATCAAATGCAAATTAAATGGGCAAACATCTGGTTAATTTCATCAGGTAAAGTAAATATTTTTGTCATTTATGTGTTTTAAATCAATATTTTAAAAGGTTGCGATGTGATGAATTTATTTAATTCGAGCACGAGGAAATGACACAGTGATGGCTCGCTGCAAGCAGGTAGAGTATTGTGATTTATTACTATTCAATGGCAATGCGCGTTTAAGTGCTTGGGTCTCATTCGGAAGCGAGGAAATGGCGCTCAAGAAGCGACGATCCGGGCAGTGTTTCAACGGGATTGCGCCGAACCGCTGACTTTGGGCAAACAGCCACCCACGTGCACCGCGCAGACGGCAATGGCGGGTACGTCCGCGTTTTTCGATATCCACCTGGAGGAGCGGGCCTAGATGCTTGGGGGACAGGGTGACCGTAACCGATTTTGCGGTCGGTGCCTTGTCTGCGTTGGCGTTGAACCCGCAGTCGCGTATGCCGTTGGAAGGCCATGCCAACATCATTGCCTGGTATCAGCGGCTGGAAGCAGTGCCGAGCTGGGCCATGACGGCACCTGCACGCCTGATGGAAGCTGCCGAATAGGCCAATGCAAGCGGCGGCCGGGATCCGGCCGCCGCGGCACACTGCTGACTTAGGGTGTCAGAGGTTCTGACCGCCCGAGACTTCAATGCGCTGGCCGGTCATCCAGCCGGTATTGCCGCTCAAAAGCGCGGTGATGGCTCCGCCGATGTCATCCGGAAGGCCGGCACGGCCCATGGCTGTCATGGAGGCGACCACCTTGTTGATTTCCGGATTGTCACGCACGGCACCGCCACCGAAATCCGTTTCGATGGCGCCAGGCGCCAGCGTGTTGACGGCGATGTGTCGAGATCCCAGTTCCTTGGCCAGATAGCGGGTCAGAACTTCAATCGCGCCTTTCATCGTTGCGTAGGCGGAATAGCCGGGCAGGGAGAACCGGGCAAGGCCGGACGATACGTTCAGAATGCGTCCGCCATCTGCGATCAGCGGCAGCAACTGCTGGGTCAGGAAAAAGACTCCCTTCACGTGAACATTCATCAACTGGTCGAAATCGGTCTCAGTCGTCTCGGCGAATGGCTTGTGAATGCCCGTGCCGGCGTTGTTGACCAGGAAATCGAAACTGTCACGCTGCCAGGTCTGCTGTAGCGCGGTTTTCAATGCGTCCGTGAATGCGGGGAAGCCGGACGTGTCGGCAGTATCTAGCTGCAAGGCAACAGCCCTGGCACCCAGCGCTTCCACTTCGGCAACGACCTGTGCGGCCTCTTCCTTGCTGGTCCTGTATGTCAGGACCGTGTCGATACCGTTCTTGGCAAGATGAAGAACAGTGTTGCGGCCAAGGCCGCGGCTGCCGCCGGTGATGAGGGCGATCTTGGGGGAGGTGGTCATGTTATTGGCTCCAGTGTTGTGGGGCGTGATGTCGATGACCATGAGATAGTCCGTAGCGAGACGTGTTGTGTGCCGGTTTCTCCAGAAGACTTGCCTGATCCTACAAATCAGGCAACCTGCATGCTTGCCATCACCAACCGGCGGGCGTATCGCTGGGTTCTTGACGGAGGGAACCATGCAGGCAGACGAGCTTATCCGGAAAGTTGTTGCATTTGCTGATGATCATGGCGCAGGTGGCGATCCTTTTCCTGTTGGTGCTGGTGGCATGACGCTGGTGCGTCAACGCCGGCCAACCCTGATCTATCCGATCGTCTACCAACCGATTTTTTGCCTGGTTCTCCAAGGGGAGAAGCAGACATATCTCGGATCGAACACCGTCCGGTTCGGTGCCATGCAGTCACTGATTGTCGGGCTGGATCTGCCCGCGCAGGCACGGGTCGTGCGTGCGAGCCAGGCCGAGCCCTATGTCGCGCTCGCCATTCCACTGGACATGGCACTGATCCGCGAACTTGCTCCGGAGCTGGATCGGCCGGGTAAAACATCTATGGCTGCACGCGCCGTTGCAAGCGGCAGGGCAGATGCGGCGATCGTCGATGCGATGCGGCGCCTGTTCGAGCTTGCGGAGATGCCGGAGGCCGGCAAGGTGTTGCTGCCGTTGATCTTGCGAGAGATCCACTACTGGCTGCTGACCGCCGAACATGGCGCTATCCTGCGTCAGATTTCAGAGCAGGACAGTCACGCGGCCCGCATCGCCAAGGTCATTGCCGGCATACGCCGGGACATTGCGGCGTCCTTGCGGGTGGACGATCTTGCCGGTGAGGCAGGCATGAGCGTGTCAGCCTTCCATGCGCACTTCAAGGATATTACCGGCACCAGTCCGCTGCAGTTTCAAAAGCAGTTGCGGCTGATGGAGGCGCGCCGGCTGCTGCAGGCGGAAAAACTGTCCGTCTCGCGCGCGGCGTTCCAGGTGGGTTACGAAAGCGCGACCCAGTTCAGCCGAGAGTACGCCCGGCATTTCGGTCTGCCGCCGCGCGCCGACAAGGCGAACGAACCTGCCCAGGCGGCCTTCTGACCGTCCGGGCAGCGTCTGATTTGATTAGAGGAACAGTTCGCCCCGAGCGACAAGCGTCGCCTGACCGCCGATCCTGACCGCATGCATCTTGCCGCCCTCGATGTCGATTTCCAGGTCGATCAGGGACGGGCGTCCCATCTCGAAACCCTGTTCGATGCGGATATGGTGGGTGCCGTTGGGAAGGTCGTCGTAATAGTCGACCACACCTGCGAATGCCGCCGCGGCAGAACCTGTCGCGGGATCTTCTGGAATACCCATGTCGGGCGCAAACAGGCGGGCGTGGAAAGCGCTGTCGTGGGAGCGGGTTTCGCGGCAATAGACATAAGCGTCCGTATTGCCGTTCTTGCCGAAGCCCGCGTTCCACATGGCCGGCACCGGTTTGGCGCGCGCCAAGGCATCCAGATCGCGCACCGGCACGAAGGTGAAGGGAGGGCCTACGCGGAAGCGGGAGGGGCCGTGGTTCTCGAACCCGATGTCACTCGGCTCCAGGTTGAGCGCGGCTGCGATCAGTTCGACGTTGTGGGTCGGTCCGGCGGGCTCCGGCAGGCTGGGAACGTCGAACTCGGCAAAGGCGGCTGCGTGCTCGCGCAGGATAACCGCGCAGCGCACGGTGCCGATCTGCTGCTTCAGAACAACAACGGCATCCTGCTCGCCCGAAATATCGCCGAAGCGTTCCGTTGCCAGAAGGATGGCCGTACCGACCGTCGGGTGCCCGGCGAACGGCAATTCCATCTTGGGAGTGAAGATCCGCATGGTGGCGGAATGCCCGGGCTTTTCCGGCGGGAAGACGAAGACCGTTTCGGAAAGATTGAACTCACCGGCGATCTTCTGCATCTGCTCGTCGCTCAGCCCCTCGGAGTCCAGAACCACCGCCAGGGGGTTCCCGGCAAGGCTCGTGTTCGTGAAGACATCCAGGATCGCGTAGCGGCGGCTCATACTTCTCTTCTCCCTTTCGCCGCTTGCCGACCTTCAAACGAAGTCAGGCGAGGGGCTCAAACGTTGTAAAACAACCAACCTGTCCGCATCGGACGGCCCGTGCAAACCACGGTGCCGGCTTCAAAGGTGAGCGGACTTTTGCATTTTCAGGCAAGTCCTGCCAGTGCTTAGTGCGCATTCTTGGTGAACAAAATATTGCCGTTCCCGGCCGTCTTGCAGAGTGCTCTTCATGGCAGCAGATATTTGCCGAGCGAACGGGCGTAAGGCACGATGGCATTGTCCTCAAGGTCCGCGCGCGTGCGAATGATGCGCATATCGGCAAGCTCCTGTTCTTCCGACGCCTCTGAAAAACGCAGGATCTCCGTGCGCAACTCTTCCGCGAGACGGGGGACATCCATTACCTGGCCGATGGAAATTCGCCAGCCGTCGAATGTCACCAGCAGCCCGGCAGGCTTGACGTCGTCTCGTTTGAGGCCTGTTTCCTCTTCAAGTTCCCGGTAGATCGCCCCGACAACGTCGACCTTGCCATCTTCGGTCAGGTCGGTCGGGTCGAGATTGCCACCGGGAGGGTAGATCATGCCCGCTGTGGCGGTCTTTCGGGACATGACACCATAGAGCAATGCCCCTTCGGCGGACCTCAGGATGGCGGAGCCGAAGAGATTGAACGAGCTTGCATCGGGCGCACCCCAGTCGCGCCACGCCAGGAAAGCGGCAAAGGAACATTCCGCGCAGGTGCCGTTAAAGGTGCCATCCTTGAACTCGAACCCGGTCAACTTCATGGTTCGGCCATTCCAAAGCATGGGAATGCGCTTCCTGGCTTCCTCGAAATACGCATCGATCGCGTCTGCATGCTTCGTTTCAAAAGCCCAGGGTTCGTCCGAAACCTCGATGTTCAGCGCTTCCACCCGGTAAACCGCGGGTGCCAGCGGTTTTTCCATCAGTGGGATTTCCTTGCCGGGCGACATCTCGCTTGGTCGCGTCGCCATCGTCCGAAACCCGCGTTTTTCGTAAAAGGGGCCCGCGTTGGCGTCGCTTTCCAGATAAAGCCGGCTCAATCCCTGTCGGTGGGCATGATCCTCCGCGCGCTTCAGCAGAAGGTCGCCAATGCCCTGACGCTGGGCTTCAGGGGCAACGAACAGGAAATCGACAAGCAGGGTATCTTCGCTTTGGGGAGAGAGACCGGAAAAGGCTATGGGCTGACCGTCCCGCTCTGCAACGGTGAGCGTCAGGGACTGGATGGTTGCCTCGGATATTCGCCAGTAGTCGCGAAACTCTGCCATTTTTTCCTCCGGATAGCCCCAGGAGGCCTTGGCGCGATGGAGGATATCGGTGAGGGCAGGGGCGTCGGCCTCTGTGGCCGGGCGGAGTTTCAATGGCATGGGCTGTCCAGATCGATTGTATCCCGGACAGCCCTAGCCAGACTTTGTGAAAGTTACAAGGCAGCAGGTTCTTTTCAGCCCTACCGGATAAATGTGCCGTTCTGCAGTTCGGTTACCGCCTGGATCAGCTCCTGACGGGTGTTCATCACGATGGGGCCGTGCCAGGCCACGGGTTCCTTGATCGGTGCGCCGGAGACCAGAAGGAAACGGATGCCTTCCTCGCCTGCGTGAACGACGATCTCGTCGCCGGAGCCGAAGATCACCAGAGATCGGTTGCCGGTCTCGTCACGGATCTTCAGTTCCTCGCCGCCGAATTCCTTTTCCGTCAGAACCCCGAACGGGTCGGATGCTCCTTCGAACGTGCCGGAGCCTTCGAAAATGTAGGCAAAGGTCTGCTTGTAGGTGTCGACCTTGAAGCGTTTCTTGTGACCTGCCGGCACATGGATGTCGAGATACTGCGGATCGGCGGCGATGCCGTCGACCGGGCCGCGCTTGCCCCAGAACTCGCCACAGATGACCCGTGCGGAAGTGCCGTCGTCATCGGTCACAACCGGGATCTCTTTCGAGGCGACATCCTGGTAGCGCGGAGCGGTCATCTTCAGCGAGGACGGCAGGTTCGCCCAGAGCTGGAAACCGTGCATGCGGCCATTGGCGTCGCCCTTGGGCATCTCCTGATGCATGATCCCGCGCCCGGCTGTCATCCACTGGACGTCGCCCGCACCCAGGTTGCCGCTGTTGCCCAGGCTGTCGCCGTGTTCAACGATGCCGGCCAGCACGTAGGTAATGGTTTCGATGCCGCGATGGGGATGCCAGGGAAAGCCCTTGAGATAGTCCTCGGGACGTTCGTTGCGGAAGTCGTCCAGCAGCAGGAACGGATCCAGCATTTCCGGATCCTGAAATCCGAAAGCTCGCTCCAGCCGGACGCCGGCGCCTTCCATGGTTGATTGTGTGCTGCCGATGTGGGTTACGGGGCGGATGGACATGACTTGGTTCCTGATGCGGATTGACTTTGAGGGAAAGATAGCGGCTCGCAGGGCAAAACCTAGTCTTGGCTCTGCAGACGCAGTGTTTCGAAAGACGAAACAGTGATCCCGTTATCCGGATAGGTTCCGACCGGACGGTGGCTTACGGCCAAAGGGTTGCATCTTGCGGACGGTCCGCCCACATGCAAGTGTGCACGCCAGTTTGGCCGTCTGGTCAAATCCCCAATTCCGAACCGGTTGAAACGATGGCCCCGATACTTTCCGTACGCGACCTGGAAAAAACCTATGACGGTGGCTTCCAGGCTCTCAAATCCGTGTCTCTGGATATCCAGCAAGGTGAGGTGTTTGCGTTGCTCGGGCCGAATGGCGCCGGCAAGACGACATTGATCAGCACGATTTGCGGCCTGGTGCGGCCGACCTCCGGCAGTATTCACGTGTGCGGCCATGACGCCTTGAGCGAGTACCGCGCTGCCCGGCAGATGATCGGTCTGGTGCCTCAGGAGATGCCCACGGCTCCCTTCGAAATGGTCGGTGATACGGTCGCCTTCAGCCGCGGCCTGTTCGGCATGAAACCCGATCCGGCACGGATCGAGAGCATCCTCAAGGACCTGACGCTCTGGGAAAAGCGCAACAATCCCATCATGGCTTTGTCCGGGGGCATGAAGCGCCGCCTGCTGGTCGCCAAGGCGCTTGCGCACGAGCCGAAGATCCTGTTCCTGGACGAGCCGACAGCCGGCGTGGATGTGGAACTCAGGCACGACATGTGGCGCATCGTTGGGGAGCTGAAGCAGAAGGGCGTCACCATCATCCTGACCACCCACTATATCGAGGAGGCCGAGGAAATGGCCGATCGTGTCGGGGTGATCAACAAGGGTGAGATCATTCTCGTGGAAGAGAAGGCAGAGCTCATGCGCAAGCTCGGGCGCAAGTTGCTGTCGCTCAGCTTGACGGAGCCGCTCGTCGAGATCCCGGGCAGTCTTGCCCGCTACGATCTGAAGCTCGAGGATGACGGCCGCAGCCTGGTCTATACCTACGATACCCAGGCTGACCGGACTGGCATCACGTCGCTTCTGACCGATCTCTCCCAGGCCGGCGTGCGTTTTCACGATCTGCAGACGGATCAGTCGTCGCTCGAGGATATCTTCGTCGGTCTGGTCAGTCAGGGATGAGGCGGCGATGGACACCGGTTTCACCATTCGCAAGGCGACACTGGACGACTGCACGGCACTGACGGACCTGTGCATGCGCTCCAAGCAGTCGAACGGCTATGACGATGCTTTCATGGCCATGTGCGCCGAAGAACTCAGGGTTCGCGACAGCTGGATCGAAGAGCACGATTTCTGGCTGGCGCAGGACGCAGGCGGTGAGCCGGTCGGCTGTATCCGGCTGTCCATGGAAGACGACGGCGAAACAGGGGAACTGGAGACCTGTTTTGTCGACCCTGCCTGGCAGGGACGCCGCGTCGGCCGGGCGCTGTTCGATGCGCTTTATGAAAGAGCGCGAAGCCTTGGTCTGGTGAGGATCGGTCTCGATGCGGATCCTTTTGCAGAACCTTTCTATGCCCGCATGGGCTTCAAGACCATTGGCCGGTCTCCATCCGGCTCGATCCCGGGGCGCACGTTGCCCCGAATGGAACTCATTCTGATCTCGGGGCAGCAGGGCACATGAATTTCGAAGCGATCAAAGTCATCTACCTGGCCGAAATGGCCCGCACCCGCCGCACGATCATGCAGAGCATCATCTCGCCGGTGATTTCCACGGTGCTTTATTTCGTTGTCTTCGGGGCAGCCATCGGCTCTCGGATCTCCGAGGTGGACGGTGTCAGCTACGGCGCCTTCATCGTGCCCGGGCTGATCATGCTGTCCCTGATGACACAGAGCCTCTCCAACGCCTCTTTCGGCATCTATTTCCCGCGGTTTACGGGCACGATCTTCGAGGTGCTGTCGGCGCCCGTGTCGTTCCTGGAAATCACCGTTGCCTATGTCGGGGCGGCGGCTACGAAGTCGATCCTGGTCGGGTTGATCATCCTGATCACGGCGAGTTTCTTCGTTCCGCTTGAAATCCAGCACCCGGTCTGGATGGCCGCGTTCTTCCTCTTGACGGCCGTTACATTCGCCCTGCTCGGCTTCATCATAGGCATCTGGGCCGACAATTTCGAAAAACTGCAGTTTGTACCGCTGTTGATTGTCACGCCTCTGGCTTTTCTGGGCGGCAGCTTCTATTCCATCAACATGTTGCCGGATATCTGGCAGAAGATCACGCTGATCAACCCGGTGGTCTACCTGATTTCCGGGTTCCGCTGGAGCTTCTATGGTCAGGCGGACGTCAGCCTTTGGCTGTCGCTGCTGGCAACGATGATCTTCCTCGGCGGTTCACTGGCCGTCATACATTGGATTTTCAAGACCGGATACCGCCTGAAGGCTTGAGGTATCCGGCCGAAACGCGAGTTTAAGAGAGCGGGAATGCGTGCGTCTGTCCTTTTGAAGAAGGCTTCGATCTTCGTTCTGGCCGGGTTTCTGGCCGCCTGTCAGACGGGGCAGGGGCCAGCCCCGACGCCCGTTACAAGTGCAGCGCCTGCCGTTCAGACGGCGCCTCTTCCTGCCGTTGCCTATGCGCCGGAAACGGCAGTTGAGCGCGGGTTCTCCGCGCTGGTGCTGAATGCGTCGACCGGCGAAGAGCTTTATGCGGTCGATGCGGATGCAGCGCGGTATCCCGCTTCGCTGAGCAAGATGATGACGCTCTACCTGCTCTTTGATGCGGTTTCGCAAGGGCGTTACACGCTTTCCACCCCTTTGAGCGTTTCGGCCAAGGCAGCATCGCAGCCGCCGGCAAAGATCGGCATCAAGGCAGGGTCGACCATCACGGTCGAGCAGGCGGCAAGGGCGCTTGCGGTCAAGTCGGCCAATGACGTCGCCATCGCCGTTGCCGAAAACCTTGCCGGGAGCGAAGCGGCCTTCGCCCGGCAGATGACGTCCCAGGCGCGGGCTCTTGGCCTGTCGCGTACCCGTTTCGTCAATGCCACGGGCCTGCCGGATCCCGCGCAGGTGTCGTCGGCGCGTGACATGGCAGTGCTTGGCCTTGCCCTGAAGCGGCGGTTCCCGCAATACGGCAGCTATTACCGGGCCAAGTCGTTCGACTACAACGGCCGCACCTTCCGGGCCACCAACAACCTGGTCGGCAAGGTTGCCGGTGTGGATGGTCTGAAGACGGGCTATATCCGCATGTCCGGCTACAATCTGGTCGCGACCGCCAACCGGGGCGGCAAGCGACTGATCGTCGTCGTCATGGGTGGGGCGAGCGAGGCGGCGCGGGACAAGGAAGTGACGCGGCTGATCGAAGCCTATTCCTGAGCGGTCCGCAAAGGTTCGGCTGGTATTGCACCGGAAACCTTCTCGACAACCGAGACCCGATTGCGTCCGGTCCGTTTGGACAGGTAGAGGCTCTCATCGACTGTCTTGAGCAATTCGGCTGACGGCAGCTGGCTGCCGTCGCCGTGATAGACACCTGCCGATGCCGTCAGGTTGAAGTCCTGCGGTGCGAATTCGAACTGCAGGTCGGAAATGCGCTCGCGCAGGCGATCGGCAACCCGGAAGGCGTTCTCGCGCGAGATGGACGGCAGAAGCACCGCGAATTCCTCGCCGCCGAGGCGGGCAAAGCAGTCGTTCTGGCGCAGATGCGCCTTCACTTCAGAACAGACCTTCACAAGCGCTTCGTCGCCTGCAACATGTCCGAACCTGTCGTTCACCTGCTTGAAGTGATCGAGGTCGAAGTGGACCAGACCGAAGTCGTCCTTCTGCGTTTCCTGCAGGAGGCTTTCCAGACGTGTCTGAAACTCTCTGCGGTTGAAGGCGCCGGTCAGGGGATCGCGCCGTGCCGCTTCCCGGTTCCGGTTCGCCACGAGCTCGAACGACAGTGCAAGGGAGAAAGCGCCGGTCAGACTGACGAAGACGAGTGCGCACATCAGGTGAATGTCGACAATCAGGTCGTCGATCATGCCGGGCCCTTGCGGGCCGCCGGAAACAAGTCCGTGCACTGTGCGCAGCACACCTTCGGCAGCCAGAAAGAAGAACGCCAGGATGAGGCCGATATTGGAAATCAGACCCCGGAACGGCCTTGAAGCGTAGGCGGTAATGGTTGCGACGGACAGCAGCGTGAACACCACGTTGGAGGCCATGTACGCAAGGGCGTAGTTGGAAAGCAGATACGCGCAGCCTGCGACGATGCCGTAGGCAAAGGCGGGCGCGACAACATTGCTGAGCTTGCTCGGCATATCCGCCAGAAGGCGTGCCGCGTGCCAGTGACAGCCAAAACCGAGCAGCAACAGGGTGTTGGGGAGCAGATAGGCGATCAGGGGCGGCAGCATGCTGCTGAGCGCAAAGCAGACCAGAGACGACGCCAACAGGGTATTTGCAGCGGCCCAGCTCAACCAGTGAGCACGCGGACTGGTCTGCAGGGAAATGGCCAGGAAGCAGATGGCAAAAATCGACAGCAGAAGCACATTTGCCGAAAAGAGTGTCGATAGATCCATCAAGGCAGTCTCCGGAACCGGTCCCTCAATCTCACAAAGGATAGTGATTACGTTACGGGATAGGGTCTTGCAATCCGGTTAGCCGCGATAAAAAAACTTTTATCAAATAGGGAATTCAACGCTTTGGTCCCGTTTACGATACCTGTGAAATTTGCGGAGGCAATGCGGCATCTTTGGGGCGGCAGGGCGGGGGTGGTCGTGGGCCGCTTATTTGTACCGCCAGAACCCCGACATCTATTTGACGACCAGCAGGAACCGGCAAAAAGAAACCCCGCTGTTGCCAGCGGGGTCTCGTTTCGGGTCGATGGGGCGAACCTTGTTAGTTCTTGGTCTTGTCGACGAGCGCGTTGGACTTGATCCACGGCATCATGCCACGGAGCTTTTCGCCAACTTCCTCGATCTGGTGTGCGTCGTTCAGGCGGCGGGTTGCCTTGAACTTGGCAGCGCCTGCACGGTATTCCTGCATCCAATCGGACGTAAATTTGCCGGTCTGGATGTCTGTCAGGACGCGCTTCATTTCCGCCTTGGTTTCCGGCGTCACGATGCGCGGACCAGTCACGTACTCACCCCACTCTGCAGTGTTGGAGATGGAGTAGTTCATGTTGGCGATGCCACCTTCGTAGATCAGGTCGACGATCAGCTTCACTTCGTGCAGGCACTCGAAGTAGGCCATTTCCGGAGCGTAACCGGCTTCAACCAGGGTTTCGAAACCGGCGCGGATCAGTTCGACGAGACCGCCGCACAGAACAGCCTGTTCGCCGAAGAGGTCGGTTTCGCACTCTTCCTTGAAGGTGGTTTCGATGATGCCCGAACGGCCGCCGCCAACGCCACAGGCGTAGGACAGGCCGAGATCATGGGCATTGCCGGAAGCGTCCTGGTGAACAGCGATCAGGCACGGCACGCCGCCACCCTTCATGTATTCGCCGCGCACGGTGTGGCCCGGGCCCTTCGGTGCAACCATCAGAACATCAACGGTCGACTTTGCTTCGATCAGGCCGAAGTGAACGTTGAGGCCATGTGCGAAGGCGATTGCAGCGCCGTCACGGATGTTGGCTGCGATGTGGTCCTTGTAGATGTCTGCCTGCAGTTCGTCCGGGGTTGCCATCATCATCAGGTCGGCCCAGGCAGCAGCATCTGCCACGTTCATGACCTTGAAGCCGTCAGCTTCTGCCTTCAGAGCGGTCGTGGAGCCCTCGCGCAGGGCAACGGCGATCTCCGTGCAGCCGCTGTCCTTGAGGTTCATGGCATGGGCGCGGCCCTGCGAGCCGTAGCCGATGATGGCGACTTTTTTGGACTTGATCAGGTTAAGATCAGCATCACGATCGTAATAAACGCGCATGGGTTCCTTTCTCCCGTCTGCATTCTGTCGTTTGAAGGCCGGTTTTCCGGTCTTGATTGGTTCTGGTGTTTCCCAGTGGTTCCGAAGGTTCGCGGCGATCAGGCCCCGAACAGACGGTAAAAGCGATCGACGGCCACTTCGGCCTGCGATTTCAGATCCTTCTCGGCAGGACCGGCGGTCTCACCCAGAAGGAGGCGGATATGGACGTCCCGAATGGCAAGGCCGTAAAGCACCTGGTAGGCGTCTTCGGATTCGTCGAATTTCAGAAGGCCGTGGCGGCGGCCGCTGTCCAGCATGGCGCGCGCGCGGGCGGAAATCATGTGTTTGCCGCGCACAAGCAGAAGCTGGCCGAGGCGGTTGGAATTGGTGTTGGACTGGCCGATCGACAGCCGGTTCAACGCCAGCGAGGTTTCGGAAAACAGGACACCCAGCAGGGCTTCGACAAAGGCCGTCACATGTGCCCGGAACGTCGCCGCATCGGCAGTGGCACCAGCCTCGGAAGGAAACTGAACCTGGCTGGCCTGGAAGGCGACAACCGCAGCCAGCAGGCCGTCACGGTCGCCGAACCACTTGTAGAGGCTTTCCTTCGAGCAGCTTGCCGTGCGGGCTAAGCCTGCCGTCGTCAGCGCCTTCTCTCCACCTTCGACCAGCAGCGTCAGCGCATGTTGCAACACCACCTGCTGGCGCGGCGAAAATTCGGGCGCTGCATCCGGGCGGGAGGTGGCAATATCGTAAGCGGTCGCTGTCATGTCTCAGGTCGGATCGTTGATTGTCAGTAGGGAACCGTACGGTACGGTTCGGGTGTGGTTATGGCACCGGCAGCTGGGCAGGTCAAGGGTAATTTTGCACCTATTCGGCGAACGTGCGCATCTGGGCAAGCACTCTGGAACGTGCGCTTGAAAGCGTGATCGGAGTAGACGTTTACGCTTACTTCAAGTTTGGCTTGCGTCTCGAAGAAAGTGCGGATTAGATTTTGGTATTCAATTTTGTTGTCTTGTTTTTTCTTGGGTGTCTTTGAGATGTTGACCATCAAAAAACTCATTGCCGGGCCGTTGTTGCTGGCCTTTCTTGTCTTGGCTGCCACCAGCGCAAACGCTGCACCTCGGGTAACCGCAAAGATCGATCTTTCCGAACAGCAGCTTTATTTGTACGTCGACGGGCGTTTGCGAAACAAATGGCCGGTTTCGACGGCACGCAAGGGATATCGCACACCAACGGGAAGCTGGCGCCCGACCCGGCTGGAACGCGACTGGCACTCGCGCAAGTACAACTGGGCACCCATGCCCTATTCGGTCTTCTTTCTCGGCGGATACGCCATACACGGCACCAACGACCTCAAGCGGCTGGGCCGTCCTGCCTCGCACGGATGCATCCGGCTCCATCCCAGGAACGCCGCTCAGCTTTTCAATCTTGTGCGAAAGGTCGGCCGCGCCGACACGAGGATCGTGATCATGCGGTGAGTTAGGGGGGGCAATTCATCCGTTGCTACCACCAACCGTATTCATGAGCAGCCTGTGTGGGCACAGGTTGCATGGTTTTGGCGTAGCGGCTTACCCTTCAGAAACTTTCAGCGTGATTCCCCTTCTGCCAAGCGGAGGCCATCGTGACCGCCTGCTCGAATTTCTGCCGATGCCTGTCAGCTGCCCTTGTGCTCTGCCTGTCGATTTTTCTCGCGCTGCCGGCATTGGGGCAGACGGCGGAGGGGGACGACAATCCACCGCTGCCGGGCTCGCCGGTCAGCGTCGGCCTCTATATCAGCCCGCCCTTTGTCATGGAGGAAGAGCCGGGTGTCTATTCCGGCATGGCGGTTGACCTTTGGGAAGCACTGGCGCAGAAAAACGGAATTCTCTACGAATATCGGCTCTTCCCGACCATCCGGGAGCTGGTGGATGCAGCGGCGGACAAATCCATCGGTATTGCCGTCACCAACCTGACGATCACCCGCAAGCGCGCCGACAGGATCGACTTTACCCAGCCCTGGTTCGATGCGGGCCTGCGCATTCTCGTGCCTGACAGTCAGGGAGCGAGTTTCAGCGAGGTGATAACGGGCCTGCAGGAATCCGGTTACCTGAGAGCCTATGGCTGGCTGGCGCTTGTGATCGTGTTTGCAA
The DNA here is from genome assembly GCF_012273635.1 of Labrenzia sp. PO1. Lineage (NCBI taxonomy): Bacteria > Pseudomonadati > Pseudomonadota > Alphaproteobacteria > Hyphomicrobiales > Stappiaceae > Labrenzia > Labrenzia sp. PO1. The sequence continues at coordinate 575,026 of NZ_JAAXCR010000001.1, read as the reverse complement.
CGGCTCTGATGACGCTGTTCGACCGGCGTTTCGACAAGAACTTTCCCCGGGGCTGGCCGGAAGGCGTGTCGGAGAGCTTTTATGCGGTCATGTCCGTTGTGACATCCGGCAAGGCGCCGTCGCGCAAGAACCTGTTTGGTTGGCCAGGCCGCATCTGGCAGGCGCTCTGGCTGGTCTGCGGCATCGCGGTGATGGCCTATGTGACCTCGTCGGTGACCAGCGTCATGACAACCCTATCGCTCACAAACCAGATCAACAGTCTTGCCGATCTGCCGGGCAAGAGTATCGGCGTCTTCGCCGGCAGCGTGGCCGAGGAGTTCGCAGAAGCATCCGGTTGGTCGCACCGGTCATTTGACGACATCGAAGGTGCAGTCGCTGCTCTGCGCAATGATGAGATTGACGCCGTTGTGGGCGATGCGCCTGTCCTTGAGTATTACGCTCACAGTCACCCGCGGGCGAATGTCGAGGTGATCGGCCCGATCTTCGAACCGGACAAATACGGCTTTGCCCTTGCGCACGGCAGTCCGTGGACACGGCCGTTGACGCTTGAATTGCTGACGGCGCATGAGACGGACATGATCGAGCAATTGCGCGTGCGCTACTTCGGCGATGAGCGCTAGGAGCCATTCCCTAGAGCTGTGGCTGCGCGGCAGCCCTCAACCAGTCAACGACAATGGCGGCCGTTTCCCGGTTCCGGCTGCGGTGCGACAGCACGGCATGATAGGCGTTGTTTGGCTGCAGCGGCGGCAGGCCGGCAGGGACCAGCAGGCCGTTTTGTACGTGGTCACCGGTGATCGAGCGCCAGCCGAGCATGACCCCGTGACCCGACAAGGCCGCCTGGGTGGCCTGGACATAGTTGGAAAACCGGAGGCCTTTGGCCGAACCGGCAGCCTTCTGCCCCGTGCGGGCAAGATACTCCTGCCAGGAAATCCAGCGGCGATCGCTGGTGTCCACATGGATCAGAAAGGCTGACCCCAGGCTGCCGCCATCGGCGCGGATACGCTCGGCAAGGGAAGGGGCGCACACGGGCTCAACCAGCTCGCGGAACATTTGTTCGACCGTGCCGTCGTCCCAGCGGCCGTCGCCATAGCGCATGGCGATATCGGTCCCCTGGCCAAGCCGGGGGACCTCCTGCTGCGTGGTGTGAACGTTCACCGGGATTTCCGGGTGGTCCAGATAAAACGCCTCAAGCCGGGGCATGAGCCAGTAGGTGGCGAAGCCGACGGTGCAGGCAACAGTGACAGAGGCGCTGGCGGGATCGGCAAGTGTCTGGATGTCGTTCAGGGCTTCGCTCAGCCGTTCGCGGTTTTCGATCACCGCTTTCAGCAGGATCTCGCCGGCGGCAGTGAGGCCGGCCGGCCTTGTGCTGCGATCGATCAGGGCGGTGCCGACGTGTTCTTCCAACTGTCGCAAGGACTGGCTGATCGCCGACATGGATACATTCAATTCGCCCGCCGCCGCCTTGGTGCCTCCCGCGCGTTGAACCGTCTCGAAGACGGTGAGCAGTCTGAGCGGGGGGAAGCGGAGCATTTGTCTGTCCAAGTTAAGTGAATGCTTAAGTTAAGTTTCGATTTTATCACCTTTCCAAATCGCCAGTGCAAGAGCAACTTCACAGAAAGTAACTGGAACGCAGCGCTTTGCAGTGACTTGTGCGAAGTGTTTGCAAGGCTGATGAGCTAAACTTAAGGACGGATCTGATGCTTGGAACTGGTGATGCGGGTGTGTTGCTGCAGGAAAAAGGACTCGATGTGCCGCTGAGCAACGGGCAAACCGCCTATTTCAATTACTACTGGCTGCGCGACAATTGCCCGAGTTCCTTCGACCCGGAAACCCGCGAACGCGTCAACGACATCTTTGCCCTGGACGAAGCGCCAAAAGCAGCCTCCGCCGCCATCGTGGGGGGCGATCTGGAAATCGCCTGGGCCGGCACAAACGACGTCTCCCGACTGCCGCTGTCCCTGCTCAATGCCTATTCCAATGGCGAAAAGCGCCCCGATATCGCCAACCTTCAAAGAGTGCCCTGGTACGCTGACCACTATCCGAAGATGGCCCGTTTTTCCCATGACGAGGTTACCAACGACACCGCGCGTCGGCGCGACTGGGCCAAGGCGATGCTGACGGATGGTGTCGCGCTTTTGACCGGCTTGCCGGATACGGATGAAGCGCTCACCGACACGGCCGGCCTGATCGGCTATGTGCGTCCGAGCTACTTCGGTCTGACGTTTGAAGTAAAAACCCACATCAAGCCGACCAACCTTGCCTTCACTGCCAAGGCCCTGCCGCTTCACACAGACTTGCCGGACGAAGATCTTGCGCCGGGCGTGCAGTTCCTGCATTGCCGGGCCAATTCGGTCGAGGGCGGCAACAGCATCTTTGTGGACGGACTGGCTGTCGCCGAAGACTTCCGCAAGGCCTATCCGGAAGACTTCGAACTTCTGATCACCGTGGATGTGCCTTATTTCTGCGAGCATGACACGTTCGACATGCGGTCTCGCCAGCGGGTGATCGAGCTGGATGAGCACGGCAATATTTCGGGTGTCACGATCAGCCAGCACCATGCCGATATCTTCGATATGCCGCAGCATGAACTCGACCGTTACTACCCGGCCTTCTGCCGCTTCGGACGGATGATGCGGGACGACAAATACCTGATGCGGTTCCGTCTGAATGCGGGCGAATGTATTGTCTTCGACAATCACCGCATCGTGCACGGTCGCGCTGCCTATTCGGCAACCAGCGGCAATCGGCACCTGCGTGGCTGCTATACCGACAGGGGCGAGCTGCGCTCCACTTACCGGATCCTGTCCGGGGAAGGACGTTTCAAATGAGTGTCGTTACGGATGTACGCTTCGGGGCTGACCCGAACCGGCAAAGCGAACAGGCCTTGCGGGAAGACCTCGCAGCTGCCTTTCGTCTGGCGGTAAAATTCGGCTGGAGCGAATCCGTCGGCAATCATTTCAGCGCCGCGGTTTCCGAAGATGGTTCGAAATTCCTGATGAACCCCAAATGGCGACATTTCGGGGAAATCAGGGCCAGCGACCTGTTGCTGCTCGATGCCAATGATGACACCGTGATGGCGGGTGAAAATGCCCCAGACCCATCCGCCTGGTGCATCCACGGCACGGTTCACCGGGAAAATCCCAAGGCGCGGGTGCTGTTCCACTGTCACCCGCCCAATGCGACCGCGCTGGCGACGCTGCAGGATCCGTCGATGAAACCGATCGACCTGAACACCGCGCGTTTCTTCGGCAAGGTTGCGGTTGATCTCGGCTTCGGCGGCATGGCTGACGAGGCGGAGGAGGGCAGGCGGATTGCCGAAACACTCGGCGATAAGCCGGTTCTTGTGATGGGCAATCACGGGGTGTCGATTTCCGCCGTCTCTGTCGCTGAAGCCTTCGAGCATCTCTATTTCTTCGAACGGGCTGCTGAAACGCTATTGAAAGCCTATGGGACCGGTCAGCCGCTGGCTATCATGTCGGACAACCTGGCCGCCAAGACGGCTGCCGAATGGGAGCCCTATGTCGGCATGGGCTATGCCCATTTCGACTATTGGAAGCGTGATCTTGACCGGAGCGAGCCGGATTACCGCGACTGAGATCCGTCGATGCCGACTTGCCTTCGCCTCTCCAATGCGGGGAGGCGAAATGCATTTGGGCAAAGCATGGCAATCCTTCTTGGTGTCGCCCCGGACAAGCGCAGCGCAGATCCGGGGCCTGCTCGCAAGGCACATAGCGGCATCGCGTGAGCTGGAAATCAGATGTCAGCGCGAGCTTCAGCGAGCTTCTGATCATTGATCATCATTCAATCTTGAGCAGGAGCGGCTTTGCCGAAAAACATGTCTGCGTTCGGATCAGCGTTCGGCTTCCGCCTCACTTGTCTTAAATGACGGGCGGGCAAGTATTCCTGCAATAAACCGCCAAAACTGCAGAAATCTCACCTGTAGTAGCGACCTAATACCCGTTCAAACCCGCGGACTGCTAGCCTTTCTCCATCGCAATTTGCCAAGCTGGAGGACAGAGCATGAGCGCGAAGAAGATCCTGATGATCACGGGTGATTTCACCGAAGATTATGAGACCATGGTGCCGTTTCAGACGTTGCTTGCCATGGGTTACACGGTCGATGCGGTATGCCCCGGCAAGAAGGCCGGTGAGACGGTCGCCACCTGTATCCACGATTTCGAAGGTGACCAGACCTATTCGGAAAAGCGCGGCCATAACTTTACGCTGAACGCGACCTTCGCCGATGTCGACGTTGCCGGTTACGATGCCCTGATAATCCCGGGTGGGCGGGCTCCGGAATATCTGCGTCTTGATGCGGCTGTCATCGATGCCGTGAAGCATTTCATGGACGCGGCCAAGCCCGTTGCCGCAATCTGTCACGGCGCGCAGATCCTGACTGCTGCCAAGGTGATCGAGGGCCGCACCGTTTCGGCTTATCCGGCCTGCCGTCCGGAAGTGGAGCTTGCAGGCGCCACCTATGCCGAGATCGCAATCGACGGCGCCGTGACCGACGGCAACCTTGTTACCGCTCCTGCATGGCCGGCGCATCCGGCATGGCTGTCGCAGTTCCATGCGGTTCTGAGTGGTGCGGCCGAGGGTTCCCTGGCTGCCTGAGGCAAACGGTGCGGGCCAACAAATTGCCCGCACCATCAACTCCGTTTGCCTTGTCCGAGAAAACGCAAGAGTGGTGCCCCGAAGGGGGCGCGACAAGTCCCGGGCCGGCCACTTACACGCTACCTGACCTCTTTCCCGCACGCGGGAAGCGGACTAGGCTGAGTACAAATAACGGGCGTTGATATACCGAGACAGCTCCGCGATTTCAGCTCGCCAGTCCGTCACGAAGGAAACATCATGTGCAAGCTCTTCATCGAGGCAGATTCCACGCTTTGGGAAAGCACGACAAAGTCGCTGCGCATTGACGGCATGGTGACATCGGTGCGGCTGGAAACCTTCTTCTGGAAGGTTCTGGACGAGATCGCCGGACGGGACGGCATGAATGTGGTGCAACTGATCACCAAGCTTCACCACGAGAGCATCGACGCGGGTCATGATCTCGGAAATTTCACAAGCTTCCTGCGCGTTTGCTGCGGCCGGTACCTGGCCTTGCAGCTGTCTGGCGATGTGCCGACCGACAAGCGCCTGCCTATCGCGGGCCTGGATGCGGACGGTATTCTGGAAGCCGAAACCGGCCGTATTCACTGAGACATGCGCTGAAATGAGTTCAGGAGCTTTCCTTGGTCATCCCGGCCGAGCACCACGCTGCCGGGATGACCAGGGATGGCTTTTCATGTGCTGGTGACACGGCGCCTTGTCAGGCAGCCGCTTCTTGCGAAAGCGCCAGACGCATGTCTTCGGCGACCGCAACCGGGCCTGCCTCGGTCGGGACCTGGAAGAGCCCCAGTTTCTTCGTGACCTTGCCCAGCAGCACAGATGCCGTCATCCAGACCAGGAGCGGAGCGACAACCAGTGGCAGGGCAACAGGCAGCAGCCAGTAGAACATCTCCGGCGCATAGGTGTGCGAGAAGGCGATTGCGCCGGCGCCTGCAATGCTCATCCACCAGGTGGCGGAAAACGCCGCGGTGATCGGCAGCGAACCGTCGTCTCGATCGGCTGTCGGCCAGCCGCTGTCAGCACCCGTCAGCACCTGAAACACCGAGCGGCAGTGAAACATCATGTGGATCGGCGCAAGGATCGAGGTCAGCAGGATTTCAAGAAGAAAGCTGATCAGAAGCCGCACCGGGCCGCCGAAGTCCGCCGAGTTGCCGCCAAAGAGCGCCCGGGCAACAAGCAGCAGCTTGGGCAGGATCAACAAAGCCACCAGACCGAACAGCAGGGCGAGCGCCGTGGTCGTTTCCGGATGCGGAAAGACCGGGAATGGCGAATGACCGTCGAAGTAGACCGGGGGCGGAGCGACCAGCGGAGCCGCAAGGCTTGCCAGCAGGAAGATGCACCAGATCGGCGAGGCCAGGTAGGCAAAGACACCTTGCAGGATCGAAATCCGGCTCCAGAAGCGGAAGCGTGGGGCCGCCAGAATGCGGCTGTGCTGCAGGTTGCCCTGACACCAGCGCCGGTCACGCTTGGCGTAGTCGACCATGTTGGCGGGGGCTTCCTCGTAGGAGCCCGTCAGGTCCGGGTCGAGACGGACCTTCCAGCCGTCGCGCGCCAGGAGCGCAGCTTCAACGGTGTCATGGCTGAGGATGTGACCACCGAAGGGCGGTTTGCCGGTAAGCGGAGCCATGCCGCAGGCAGCTGCAAATGCGCGGGTGCGGATCAGCGCATTGTGTCCCCAGAAGGTGCCTTCCTCGCCCTGAACGGCGGCAAGGCCGCGCGCGAAGTAAGGCCCGTAGAGACCGGTCGCGAACTGCAAGAGGCGTCCGAACAGGGTGGAAAGTCCGATGATCTGCGGCAGCGACTGCAGCAGCCCCAGGCGCGGATCGGCTTCCATGCGCCGGACCATTTCCAGGATGGTCTTGCCATCCATCAGGCTGTCGGCATCAAGCACCAGCATGTAGTCGTAGGCACCGCCCGATGTCGTCAGGAAGTCGGCAATGTTGCCTGCCTTGCGGCCAATGTTCTGTTCGCGCCGCCGATAGAACAGGCGGCCACCGGCGTTCTGGCGAACAAGCAGTCGCTCATAGGCACGCTGTTCTTCCTCGCCAACATCCGCCTTGGTGGTGTCGGACAGGACGAAAAAATCGAAGCGGTCCGCCGCGGGCAGGGCGGCAACCGATTTCATGATGGCCTCCAGCCGGGCGAACACCGGACCGGTTGCTTCGTTGTAGATCGGCAGCAGAACGGCGGTGCGACCTTCAGGCAGAGCTTCTGCGGTTGCCCTTTCCTCAGGCGGAAACAGGATGCCGAAGAGGGCGATACATCCGCCCCAGGCCAGCCAGAAGCTTGCTACCGCCATCAGCGCGATGCGGACGATGTCCAGCCAGTCGAAACCGTCCGACTGGACAACAATGGCAAACATGTACGAAGCGCCCGTGGTCAGGCACAGGGCGATCACTGCCATGGCCAGCCGCCGGAAGGCCGTCGACCAGGCTTCGGAGCTGGCCTTCTTCATGTCAGCGGTCCTTGGCTGGAACCGGAACGCGCTTCAACTGCGGAGCAAGCGGCTGCACAGCCCGTTGCCACAGGGCGACAAGCGGGGCAAAGCGCACGGCCAGTGGCGGGTTGAGGTCGTGATGGGGCATTTCCAGCCCGTGACGGGGGGCAGGCACCGGCAATGTCCTGATGAAGGCTGCCCGGTCTTGCGGCGTGCCGCTAAAATGGTCGATACCACGGCGCGTGGCGGCGGAACCGGACAGAACGGACAAGAGGACGTCGTCGCCAAGGTCGGGCCGCTTCAGGACAGTCCTGATTTCTTCAAGCAGCTTACTGTCGGCAAAAAGGGTCGGACTGGTCGTCTGATCGATACTCACATGCGATGTCATCTGTTCCCACTCCACTGATACATCCAGGTTTCCGTTACATCGGTGCCGTCGAGTTGCAGGGCGAGAATGAACTCGACCGGTATTTCCTCGTCGTCCCGTGCGATATCGAGCACGGCACGCCAGCTGCCGCTTTCCAGCCGCTGGACGAACTGATGCTCCACCTTGCCGTTCTGCAGGGTCAGTCTCGGTGTCAGAGGAGCTTCCGCACCCATGTCACCCAGATTTCCGCCGGCAAATTCCACGACGAACTTGCGCAGTTTCGGGTCCGGATCCGAGGCAGCCGCGCCACCATGCCCTGTGCTGGTCGCGATTACCTGTGCCAGCTCGGTTCCCGGTTCCGGTTCACGGCCCCAGATCATCCGATAGGCAAAGCGATGTTCGGAGCCTGCCTTGGCGCCGTTTTCCGGCACCCAGCAGGCAACGAGGTTGTCGTAGATCTCTTTTTCGGCCGGGATTTCCGCCAGCATGACCTGGCCGTTGCCCCAGTCGTTGATCGGCTCGATCCACAGCGACGGGCGGCGTTGATACTTGGCTTCCGTGTCCTGGTAATGATCGAAATTCCGGTCGCGCTGCAACAGGCCAAAGCCTGCCGGGTTCTCCTCGTTGAAGAAGGACAGGGCAAGCTTTTCCGGATTGCGGGCCGGCCGCCACAGACGCTGGCCATTCTGGCGCAGGATCAAGAGACCGTCATTGTCATGAACTTCCGGGCGATAGTCGTCGAAGTTGGTGCGGTCGTTCTCGCCAAACAGATACATCGAAGTCAGTGGCGCAATTCCGAGGCGTTCGACATCGTCGCGCAGGAAAATGTGCGCATCCACTTCCACAACCGTGTTGATGCCCGGCTTGATCGTGAACTGGTAGGCACCGGCAACGCGCTCGCTCTCCAGTTCGGCATAGAGCCGCATTTCGGCAGCGCCGTCCGTCGGCCGCTCCAGATAGAACTTCGTGAAACGTGGAAACTCTTCCGGTCCGGCGATGGCCGTATCGATCGCAAGTCCGCGTGCGGACAGGCCGTAGACGTTGCCCTTGCCGAGCGCACGGAAATAGCTTGCCCCCAGGAACACCACCAACTCGTCGAAATATTCCGGAGTGTTCAGCGGATGGTGCAGGCGGAAGCCGGCGATGCCCGGCAGATCCACATCCTTGAATTTTTCCGGATCCAGCGGCTCGCGATATTCAAAATCCGCGCCGGTGAAGTGCAGTTCGCTGATATTGCCGTCGACGATCTCATAAAGTTCCACCGGCTCCTTGTAGAGCCAGCCCGGGTGGAACGCCTGAAGCTGATAGTTGCTGCCGGTGTCCTTCCAGACGGACTTTTCGGGATTGAACCGGATTGCACGATGCTGGTCATAATCGAGATTGGCGAGGATTTCGGGAAGAGCCGGTACATCGGGCGCAAATGCGTTCCCGGCCTTTTCTTTCATGCGCTCGACGAGCGCGGAAAAGTTAAACTCTTCGCCTGCCGCAAAGGCTCCGCCTGTTTGTGCAGGTGCGGTATTCTCTGCTGCGAGTGCAGTGCGGATGTCCGCGCCTGCCAGAGCACCGGCCGCCAGGGCCGTTGCCGATAAAAACGTGCGCCGATTGATCACGACGATTGGCCACCTTGTTGAAAATAAAGTGTTCTTTTTGGTTCACTTTTGAATGAGCACGCGCACTGCAGCAATTTTATGGAGAAAACCGGTCCAAAAAATGGCATTCCTGTGCAATGCAGCATCGTACGCTTGTTCGTTCGACTTTCAAACGTCCAAACAGCCGGTTGGTTTCATATTTTTTTGAAAAAAGTTCCGCTCAGATGCCGATTGTAACCAGCCGGGCAACGTAACTTCCGATTGCCATGGCCGATGTGAGGCCGGGGGATTCGATTCCGTAGAGCGTGACCAGACCCGCAAGGCCATGATCTGACGGCCCGTCAATTCGGAAATCGGCCGCGGGTTCACCCGGACCGGCGATCTTGGGCCGGATGCCGGAGTAGTCGGGCAGGAGTGCATCGTCCGGCAGGCCGGGCCAGTAGCTGCGGATGGCGGCATAGAACCTGTCGCCCCGGGCGGGATCCACCTTGTAGTCGGCAACCTCCACCCATTCGACATCCGGACCGAAGCGTGCCTGGTGCTGCAGGTCGAGTGTCAGGTGAACACCGAGCCCGCCGGGTTCCGGCACGGGGTAGATGAGCTTGGAAAAAGGGGCCTTGCCCTGAAGCTTGAAATAACTGCCTTTTGCGAGGTAGGCGGCCGGTGGATTGGCACCCTCAAGCCCGGCAGCCAGGGCAGGTGCGCCGTGGCCTGCGGACAGGATCAACTCCTTGCAGGTGAGGGCATAGGTTTCCGTTCCCTCCGTTTCCGCATGCACCCGGTAACCGCCATCAGCCAGGCGCTCGAGGCGCGCAACTCTCGTGTTCAGCACAACCTGACCGCCGTTAGCCTCGAGCTCTCCCTGGAGAGCCAGCATGAAACCGTGACTGTCGACGATGCCTGTGGAGGGGGAATGCAGTGCGCCGGTGCAGGCAAGCTCCGGTTCGGCTTCGTTCAGGCTGTCCTGGTCCAGTAATACGAGATCTGTAACGCCGTTTTCCGCCGCTTTGCGACGGATTGACTGCAGTTGCTCCAACTGATCGTTATTGGACGCAACGATCAGTTTTCCAATCTGCTCGAAACCGACGCCATTCTCGGCACAAAACCGGTAAAGCCGTTCTTTGCCCTCCACACAAAAACGAGCCTTCAGGCTGCCCGTGGGATAGTAGATGCCCGCGTGGATGACTTCCGAATTGCGGGCGCTGGTTTCCGATCCGATCAGGCCATGCTGTTCCAGCACCATGACCTCGCGACCGGTCAGCGCCAGTTCACGCGCAATCGCAAGTCCAACGGCACCGGCACCGATAACGAGGGTTTCAATGTCATGCATGGTGTTGCCGGCAATCCTGGTCGCGCGTTCTTTTCCTTGTCAGCCCGTCATGCCACGGCTTGCTCCAGACGTCGATGCTGGAACTGCGGATGGAAACACAGGCCTGGGAGTCAAATCAACGAACTTCGCTCTGCCTTGGATTGAAACCCATAATCCACACTCCGTTGTTGCCGGGCTCGACCCGGCAATCCGTCCGGTTCGTATGAGGAGCCGCAAGCATCAGCGAATAACGATGAAAGGGCGCGGCTTCAATGCCACGTCTGAGCCATGGCATGACGGTGGAGGGATGTTTGCTCCAACCCAGTTCACGCCAGGAACATGCTCTTGAGGGGACTGCCGGCTCAAAGCGACGGCAATGTTATGGTCAGGCTGGACGGACCGGAGAAAATCGGGTGTGCAGCCCCGGGCCGATGAAAGGTCCGGGGCGCATATCAACAAACGGGATCAGCTCCACCAGGCTTCCGGTGAGAACGAGCCGGCGGCATCTTCGATGACCTGACCGACCTGGAACAGGGTGCTTTCCTCAAAGGGTTTGCCGATCAGCTGAAGACCGAGCGGCAGGCCATTGTTGTCGAGGCCGGCCGGAACGGAAATGCCCGGAAGACCGGCCATGTTCACGGTCACGGTAAAGATATCGTTGAGGTACATTTTCACCGGGTCGGAATGAAGGTCCTGGTCGGCAACGCCGAAGGCTGCCGAAGGGGTTGCCGGGGTCAGGATTGCGTCGACGCCGTTTTCCCAGGCCAGGTCGAAGTCGCGCTTGATGAGAGTGCGAACCTTCTGGGCCTTCAGGTAGTAGGCATCGTAGTAACCGGCGGACAGCACATAGGTGCCGATCAGGATACGGCGCTTGACCTCTTCCCCGAAGCCTGCTGCACGGGTGTTCTCGTACATCTCTACGATGTCCTTGCCCGGCACGCGCAGGCCGTAGCGCACACCGTCGTAACGTGCGAGGTTCGAGGAAGCTTCCGCCGGTGCCACGATGTAGTAGGCCGGCAGGGCGTATTTGGTGTGCGGCATCGCAATGTCGACGATTTCCGCACCGGCGTCCTTCAGCCAATCGATACCCTTCTGCCAGAGCGCTTCGATGTCGGCAGGCATGCCGTCCAGGCGGTATTCTGCCGGAATGCCGATCTTGAGGCCCTTCACGGATTTTCCGATGGCCGCTTCATAGTCCGGCACAGGCAGATCGACCGAGGTGGTGTCCTTGGCGTCGACGGAGGCCATGGATTTCAGCATGATCGCGCTGTCACGAACGGTGTGAGCAATCGGGCCGGCCTGGTCGAGCGAGGAAGCAAAGGCAACAACGCCCCAGCGGGAACAACGGCCATAGGTCGGCTTGATGCCGACAGTGCCAGTGAACGCGGCTGGCTGACGGATGGAGCCGCCGGTGTCGGTTGCGGTGGCACCCATGCACATGCGGGCGGCAACGGCGGCGGCAGAACCACCGGAAGACCCGCCGGGGACGAGATCCTGGTTCGAGTTCTTCTTCCGCCATGGGTTGATCACCGGCCCGTAATAGGAGGTCTCGTTGGAGGAGCCCATGGCGAACTCGTCCATGTTCAGCTTGCCGAGCATGACCGCGCCGTCGGCCCACAGGTTGGACGTAACGGTGGATTCATAAGCGGGTTTGAAGCCGTCCAGAATGTGGCTGCAGGCCTGGGTGTGTACGCCCTGGGTGGCGAAAAGGTCCTTGATGCCAAGAGGGATGCCTTCCAGCGCACCGCCTTCGCCCTTGGCAAGCTTGGCGTCGGATGCCTTTGCCATGTCGCGCGCCTTGTCGGTGGTCACGGTGACATAGGCATTCAGCTTTTCATTGGCGGCTTCGATGTTCTTGATGAAGGCATCGGTCAGTTCCAGGGACGTGTAGTCCTTGTTTTTGAGGCCTTCGCGGGCCTCGGCAATGGTCAGTTTGGTCAGATCGGTCATGGATTTGAACTCTCAGGCGGCCGCCAGCGGCCGGGAATAGAAGATGGAATAGGGACTGTCGGGATAATCGAGCACCGGTCCGCAGCGGCTGAAGCCGGCTCGTTCATAGATGCGCCAGGCAGCCGGGTGTTTGTCGCCGGTTTCCAGAACGAGCATGGAAATGCCCTCCCGGGTTGCCAGCTCAATGATCCGGTCCAGAATGCTGCTTCCCAGGCCGAGGCCCTGAAAGGTCGGTCTGGTGTACATGCGCTTGACCTCGGCAATGCCGTCAGCGTGCCGGTGCAGGGCACCGCAGGCAGCTGCCTTGCCGTCAATCCGTGCAACGAAGACAGTCGTTGCCTCGCCGGACATCTCTTCAGCCGTCATGTGGTAGCAGGCCTCGGGCGGGCTAAGTGTCAGCAGCAGGTCGTTCAGCTCGGCAATCATCTCACCCATGTCGGCAGACAGGGGCGTTTCGACGGCAATAGCTGGAACGGGTGCGATCATCCGGGTTGGTCCGCTTATTCGACGACTTTCGGCACCATGAAGAAATTATCTTCGGAGGCCGGTGCGTTCAGGGTGATGTCGGCAGCCTTGTTGCCGTCGGTCACGCCGTCGGCGCGCTTTTTCATGGTCTGTTCAACCACGGACGTCAGCGGTTCGACGCCGGAAATATCGACTTCGTCCAGTTGCTCGACAAAGCCGAGAATGGCGTTCAATTCGCCAGTCATGCGGGTCGCGTCTTCTTCGCTCACCTTGATGCGCGCCAGCCGGGCAACGCGTTTCACCGTATCGGTATCAACAGACATGTGTTCCTCGTCGTTACTGGTGCCTGAAGCGGAAATCCGCTCATGGCTTGCGCTCTTCTTGCGGCGGCCGCGCGGGGAAGGCAAGAGCGCAGGCTTGCCTTGCGGGAGAAATAAGAATAAATCGGTACCAATGGGAACCGAAATAGGAATTTGCACGTGATCCAGTCTTGCGAAACGATCCGGCCATTGCCGATGGCGGCCATCGTCTATCTGGCTTTCGAACCAGCCTGGCTGGCGCTCAGCCGCAAGGAAAGAGGCGAGATTGCCGGCCAGATCGGCACAATCCTGGCGCGTCATCCAGAGGTTGCTTTCGAATGGTTTGACGCCGATGCCCTGGCTGGCGGGTTTTCGGATTTCGCGATCTGCCGGTTTTCCGACATGCGCGCCTATCATCACTTGTGGGAGGAACTGCGCGACACGGTGATCTTCTCAAAACCCTATGCGCGGATCGTCAACGTGACCACCGGCATCGAGAATGGCTTTCAGGACTACGAGGCAAATCTTCAAAGTGCTGTGGTTGCGGAGGCTGGAGATGCCTGAGGAAGGCAATGCCGGCCGGCCGCGGGAGGGCAGGGTCAGCAAGGCGCTTCTGGAGGCCACGCTGATTGAGCTTGCCGAAAACGGCTACGAAAAGACGACGATTGCCGCCATTGCGGCGCGAGCGCGCACCAGCAAGCAGGCGGTCTACCGGCGCTATGCGGACAAGGGGGCGCTGATTGCGGCGTCTGTCGAAGCAGCTCTTGCCAGCGTGAACCCGGCACCGCCTCAGCGGGGCAGCGTTGCGGAGGATCTGCGGCAGTGTCTGTCGAACACCGTTGCGGCCTTGCAGGATACCGCGTTGGGCGCGGCGGTTCGGGCACTGGTTCCCTATCGAAGCAGGCCGGACCTTGCCGGCGTCCTCGATGAGGCGGAGACTGCCAGACGTCTGGTCCTGCGGCAGATCTTCATCGCGACCCCGTTCGAAGCTGACATGGAAGCGCGGATCGACCTGCTTCTCGGCCTCATCTATTTCCGCCTGCTGATCCGCAATATCAGGATCGAGACGAGGGACATAGAAACGGCCATCTATCTGGTGCTGGGGCTGGTGGCACCGCGCCAACCCGTACCACGCCCGGATCTGCCGGGCCTCCCCGGATTGTGAAGACAGCCGCCATCACGATTTTCTCGCTCGCCGTTAGCGGCTCTGTGATCAAGGGTGATTGGCCAAATTCTGCGGCAGAAGACATGTTTTTTTCCGCGTGGAGCGTTAGGCTTCACCTGATCACGCCATTCTCACCCCAATGGAGACGCACATGCCGCTCTATACGTCCAAATCCGTTCTGCTCGGACTGACCGCGCTCTTCTCCGCTGCTGCCTTTACCGCTTCCGCTGATGAGATCACCACTTTCACCAAAGGCGGGGCTGCAATCGGCGGCACCGATCCGGTTGCCTATTTCACGGATGGCAAGCCCGTTGCCGGCTCCGATGAATTCACCGCAGAGTATGACGATGTGACCTGGAAGTTCTCGTCCGCGGAAAACCGTGACAAGTTTGTTGCCGACCCGGCGAAATATGCCCCTCAATACGGCGGCTTTTGTGCTTTCGGTGCCGCCATGGGTTTCAAGGTTCCGGTGGTGCCGGAAGCCTGGTCGATCGTCGACGGCAAGCTTTACCTGAACAACTCCCTGAAGGTGCAGGAGCGGTTCGAGGAAGATGTGCCGGGATATATCCGCAAGGCGACCCTCAATTGGGACATCATCAAGGAGAAGAACCCGGGCGATCTGAAAGAGCCGATCATCCGCGACTGATCTGTCGAGTGTTTTCCTGGCCTGAGCCCGTCAATCGGCGGGCTCAGGCTTTTTTCGGAATAACATGATCCGCGCACGCGCCATCCAGGCTAGGCGTTGCGCGAACCTGGCTCCGGACCGCGCAGGTCCCTTCTGCAAGGTGCCGTTACACTTTTCCGAAAGGCAGATCTTTTAATCGGCGATCGTCGATGTTAAATCTTGAGATTATTACTCAAGATTTATGAGGTCCTCCTTGGCCACTCCTGCGAAACGCCAGCCCAGATTTCTAACCGTCAAGTCGACGCACTACCTCAGTCCAAATCTTATCCGTGTCACCTTTGCCGGCCCGGAGTTGCAGGGTTTTCCCGAAGGGCACGAGGGCGCGAACTGCAAGTTGCTGTTGCCGCGCGACGGCGAAAGCCGCGAAGCCTTCGAAGCGCATTATGCGCCGGACGGGCCTTCCGAACGCGTCCATCCGGTTCGCACCTATACCGTCCGTTCTTTCCGCCGGGATACGCTGGAACTCGATATCGACTTTGTTGCTCACGGCGACGAAGGGCCTGCAACGCGCTGGGCGCAGCGGGCGGCAGAGGGAGATTTCCTGGGTTTTCTCGGCCCAAGCCAGCCGAAAATCACCGAGTTTCATGCCGACTGGTATTTGCTTGCGGCAGACCTTTCGGCAATGCCGGTGGTCGAAGCGACGCTGGAGGCTATGCCGCGCGAGGCAAGGGGTCTCGTGTTGTTCGAAGTTCCGTCAGAAGACGACAAGCGCGAGATTGCAGCACCAGAAGGCGTGGAAATCAGATGGCTGGTCCAGGATAACCCGCATCTGCCTTCAACCGCGCAGGTTGACCTCGTGAAATCTCTGGAATGGCCTGCGGGAACGATCCAGACCTGCATTGCAGGTGAAAGCTCCGTCATTCGGGCCCTTCGGGATCATCTTCACAACGAGCGGAAAGTGCCGAAGGCGGACACCTACATTTCCGGCTACTGGAAAATCGGACTTGTCGAGGACGAGCATCAGCAGCTCAAACGGGCGGAAGCCGCCTGAGGCCTCTTGCTGGAACATCGCACTTCTCGCCGGTTGGGCTCGCTCCAACCGGGTGGATGCAGAACGCCGGTCTGACCGTGTGGTCGAATATCTTCCGGCGACCCAAATCTTGCCATCAACCTGAGATCCGTTAGATCTGTTGTTACAGGTCTTTCGGGAGGCATTCTCATGCGTGGTTTTGCAGTTGGTCTTGGGCTCGTTGTTGCCGGGTTCGCCTTTGTGCCGGCGGCTTGGGCAGCCGGCCCGGCCTTCGATTGTGCGAAGGCGGAAAGTTCGGCCGAAAAGCTGGTCTGTTCGAATGATGATCTTGGAACACTGGACCAGAAACTGGCTGATATCTATGAAGGCGCGGTTGGCGTCGTGAAGTCGCTTGATGCGGGCGCCGAAGAGGAACTCAACACGCTGAAGGCCTATCAACGCGGCTGGGTGAAAGGGCGCGACGAATGCTGGAAGAGTGACGACGAACTCTCCTGCGTCCGCTCGGCCTATGAACGCCGGATCGCAGAACTGACAGCGCGCTATCAACTGATCAAGGGACAGGCCCCGGTCTTTTACACCTGCAACGAAAACCCGGCAGACGAGATTGTGGCGACCTTCTTCGATACCGAGCCACCGTCTGCACGGTTGGAGCGCGGTGACACGACGGAAATCGTGGTGCAGGGTCCGAGCGGATCCGGCGCGCGTTACGAAGGCGATTTCGGCATTCTTTTCTGGATCAAGGGAGACGAGGCCATGGTGGACTGGCCTCAGGGCACGTCTTTCGATTGCAAGGTGCGAAGCTGACAGGCCTTTGACCGCCTGTCAGACCGCAGAAAAAAGTCGGCCGGTGCGATAAGGCAGCGGCCGACTGCTCATAGTCAGCCGTCCTTGTAATAGTAGCTATAGCCATTGAGGGCGGGGGCGCCGCCGAGGTGTGCGTAGAGCACCTTCGATCCGGCTGGAATATTGCCCTTCTTGACCAGGTCGATCATGCCTTGCATGGATTTGCCCTCGTAGACCGGGTCGGTGATCATTGCCTCGGTCTTGGCGGCAAGCCGGATGGCGTCGTTTGTCTCTTCAGAGGGAACACCATACGCGGGGTAGGCGTAGTCAGGATTGATCACGATCTCGTCGTCCCGGACCGCGCGGCCAAGTTCCACAAGGGAGGCCGTGTTGTCGACGATCTGGCGAACCTGCGCACGGGTCTGGTCAAGGGTGCCGGAGGCGTCGATGCCGATTACGCGGTCCGCCCGGTTCTGGTCGGCGAAGCCCACGATCATTCCGGCCTGGGTGGAGCCGGTAACCACGCAGACGATGATGTAGTCGAACGTGAAACCGAGCTCTTCTTCCTGCTGCTTCACTTCCTCGGCAAAGCGCACGTAACCAAGGCCACCGTATTTATGGACGGATGCCCCGGCAGGAATGCCGTAAGGCGTGCCACCCGCATCGCGCACGGACTGCATTGCGTCTTCCCAGCTCTGGCGAATGCCGATGTCGAAGCCGTCGTCGACCAGACGGGAATCCGCCCCCATGAGACGTGTCAGCAAAATGTTGCCGACCCGGTCGTAGACCGCATCGTAGTGCGGTACCCATTTTTCCTGCACCACAACGCATTTCATGCCGATCTTTGCGGCGGTGGCTGCAACCATGCGGGTGTGGTTGGATTGGACACCGCCGATGGAAACCAGCGTGTCCGCACCGGAAGCGATCGCGTCGGGTACGATATATTCCAATTTCCGCAGCTTGTTGCCGCCAAAGGCAAGGCCGGAGTTGCAGTCGTCCCGCTTTGCATAAATGTCCACCTTGCCGCCAAGCGCTTCGGAAAGCCGGGGTAGAGGTTCGATGGGCGTTGGGCCGAAGGTGAGGGGATAGCGTTCAAACTTGCTGAGGTTCATGGAGCACACCGGATTGATTGTTGACCCTTTGAGCCTTGCAGAAATTTTCAGAAAGGTGCTTTCAAAGTTTGATGTATTTTTTCTGTTATTGAGAACTTGAAGCGTATATTGATTCATCAATCATCGAACTAAGGTCAAAAAACTGAAAGATTCTTCCAAGGCTGGTGAGCTCGACCGGATTGACCGCAAAATTCTCAAGCTGCTGCAGGAAGATGGCCGCCTCAGCAACGCCGAACTTGCCGGTCTGGTAAATGTCAGCCCGGCGACCTGTCACAGACGGACGCAGCGGCTGTTCGACGAGGGCTTCATTCAGGGCGTGCGCGCGCACATCGATCCGCAAAAGGTCGACAGATCTGCCCTTGTGATCGTGGGTGTGGTGCTGGACCGGTCGACGCCACAAAGTTTTGCGGAGTTTGAAGAGGTGGTTCGCAAGGCGGACTTTGTTCTCGACTGCCACCTGGTGGCAGGCGACTTCGACTACTTCCTGAAAATCCGCACACGGGACATGGCGGACTTCAACAAGCTGCACGGCGAAAAGCTGATTGCGCTGCCGGGTGTGCGCCAGACCCGCACGTTTTTTGTCATGAAGGAAGTGACGGACAACGCTCCGCTGCCTTTCTGAAATAGTTCGGCTTCCCTGGCTTCCTGGTCGCCGGCCTCGCAGACCGGACGACTGATGAGCGCCCCGGATCTGCTGCCTGAAATTCCCTTCCATTGTTCTGCCGTCAGTGAGCCTCGATCGCCCTGGCTTAAAAAACGGTTGCCTTGGTCACCGGCAATAAAGTACAGATTTGATATGTAATAACATAACATATCAAACTTGCTGGAGGCCATATGTCCGATCGACGCCTGCCTGTAACCGTTCTGTCCGGGTTCCTTGGAGCGGGAAAAACCACCTTGCTCAATCGCATCCTCAACAACCGTTCCGGGTTGAAGGTGGCTGTAATCGTCAACGACATGTCGGAGGTGAATATCGACGCAGACCTGGTGCGGGCAGGCGGCGCGGAGCTGAGCAAGACCGAGGAAACCCTTGTCGAGATGTCCAATGGCTGCATCTGCTGCACCTTGCGCGACGATCTGCTGAACGAGGTTCGCCGCCTGGCTGGCGAAGGGCGGTTCGACTACCTGCTTATTGAATCAACGGGGATATCCGAACCGTTGCCGGTGGCAGCGACTTTCGAATTCCGAGACGAAGCCGGCGACAGCCTCGCCGATGTGGCAAGGCTCGACACGATGGTGACGGTGGTCGATGCGGTCAATCTGCTGAAGGATTACTCCAGCCATGATTTCCTGAGCGATCGGGGAGAGACGCTGGGCGAGGAGGACGAACGCACGCTGGTGCATCTCCTGACGGACCAGATAGAGTTTGCCGATGTGGTGGTTCTCAATAAGGTGGGTGCCGCGTCGGCCGGACAGGTGGATGCTGCCCGCAAGATCATCCGCAGTCTCAACGCGGATGCGAAGATTATCGAGACCGACTACTCGGAAGTCTCGCCTTCCGACATCCTGAACACGGGGCTCTTCAATTTTGAAAAGGCTCATGAACACCCGATGTGGGCCAAGGAGCTTTACGGCTTTGCCGACCACATTCCCGAAACCGAGGAATATGGTGTTGCCTCCTACGTCTACCGGGCACGGCGGCCATTCGAACCGGAAAAGATCCATGAGCTGCTCAACGGGCAGTTGCCGGGCGTGATCCGCGCCAAGGGCCATTTCTGGATCGGCAGCCGGCCGCAATGGGTGATCGAGTTCTCGTTGGCCGGGGCGCTCTCCAGCATCAGTCCGCTTGGCACCTGGTGGGCGTCGGTGCCGCAGGAGCGTTGGCCGGATGACGACCGCGCCCGGGCCTATGCGAAGTCGCTCTGGGTCGAACCGTTTGGCGACCGGCGGCAGGAAATTGTCTTCATCGGTGCGGGCATCGACTGGCCACTTCTGAAAAGCCGGCTCGACGCGTGCCTGATCGGCGAAAACGCGGGGAACGAACTTTCGGTCTTTGCGCAACTGCCGGATCCCTTTCCAGCCTTCCGCCATGCGGACCGCGCAGCATGACAGCGCTGGAACCGAAGGTGGACGCCCTTTCGAGCGGGCCTGCCGCAAGGGATGTGATTATCGGCCGGGATCCGGACATTCTCGCCGACATTCGCGATCCGGGCATCGCCGCCGCTATCTGGCGGCGAATGCCGGATCCCGAATTTCAGAGGTGGGTGAATGACTTGCCGAAAGACAACCTGCCGGACCTGCGCACGGTGGTGCCTGTGCATCTGGCAGAGGCGGCAGTCCGGGCGGCTTGCGAGAGCCATGGACTTCCTGCGTGTCGGGAGAGGAACATGCTGGCAAGTGATGTCGGGGCACTTGCCCTGATGCTGGCAAAGACGCTGACAGTGCGTCTGCTGCGATTGCGGCTGGATGTTTCGGAAGACGTCATGTGTCCGAAGTTCCACCTGGACAATGTTCGCGCCCGGTTGTTGTGCACCTATCGCGGGCCGGGCACGGAATATGTTCCGGAAAATGTGGCTGAGGAGCTTGGCCGCATCCGTCAGGTGCCGTCTGGGGGCGTTGCCGTTTTTCGCGGCCGTCAATGGTCTTGCGGCGAAAGAACCGCTCTCTTGCACCGGTCTCCGGCCGCAACTCCGGCAGGTGGACCGCGGCTTCTTCTGGTGATCGATCCGGCAGACTAGGCGGGCTGCATTTCCGAAAGGGCCTCAGCCACGCTCTCGGGTTAGCCAGGTTTGATATCGGTCGAGCTGTCGCGTGACGATCGCGGCGAGGGAGGCATCCGTACAGATCATCTCAGGGGTGATGGCATTGCTGGTGAGGCCAAGCGAAAATCCGGCTTCGCTGACGATTTCGGCGGACATGGTCCGGAGGATCTCTTCCAGCTGAACCGGGGCAAAGGCGTGGCGGGAGGTGACGTGGGCAAGCGCGACCGGCTTGCCCGGAAACTTCTGACAACCAACCATCCAGTCGAGAGTGTTTTTGAAGCTGCCGGGTAGTGCATGCATGTATTCCGGCACGGCGAACAGCAGCCCGTCGGCGCGCGCAACCTGTTCACGCAGGTCGATGACGATCTCCGGCAGGTGGTCGGTAATATCCAGATCCGGCACGAAATGCGGCAGATCGCCGATGCGGTCATAGCGGTTGAGAACGAGCCCGTCGGGCGCCAGTCGTTCTGCTGCGCTCAGCAGGGCCAGATTGGACGATGCAGCACGAAGACTGCCGCAAAATGTAAGGATCCTGAAGCGCAAGAGACTGGTCCGGTTGAAGGAGGCTAGGGGCGAGCCTATCGGATTCGCCCCGTATCGTGATCCCCCAACGACCGACCAGTTCGCGCCTTTTACCGGCTGGCAGCGGCCAGTGCTGCACCAAAGCCGACAAAGAGCGTGCCTGTGATCCGGCGTACCCACAGCATGCGCTTTGCAGATGTCAGGAAGCGGCGCATGTGACCGCCTGCATAGGCAATTGCGGCATGGTTGGCGAAACACAATGCGGCGTAGGTGAAGGACAGCACCGAGATCTCCGTGAGATCGATGCCGTCGGCGCGCATGAATTGCGGGAACAGCGCGGTGATGACCAGAATCGCCTTCGGATTGGTGACGGAAACGAGCAGCGCTTCGAGGAACAGCTTTCTGGGGCTTTTGCGGGCAATCAGGACACCATCTTCCACGTGAAAGGCAGACTTGTCGCGCCAGATCTTGAGGCCGATGAATATGAGATAGGCGGCACCAATGACCTTCAGCACCGTGAAGGCCACGGCGGAGGCTGCCATCAGGGCGCCGAAGCCGAGGGCGACCGCGTATCCCAGGATTACCAGTCCCGTGGCATTGCCTGCAGCGGAAGCGAGGGTCGCGTTACGGCCGAACCGGAGCGTGTTGGAAATGGCCAGCATGACTGCGGGGCCGGGACTGACGGCAGGCAGGAGCGAGACAGCAATAAAGACGAGCCAAAGATCTATCGGCATTTCGGTTCTCGAAGCAAAGGCTGCGGGGTGCAGCCGGAAGGATGTTTCAGGGCAGCAGCCGGCCGTCGCGTACGGCCTTGTTCAGCAGGTCCTGGGCAAAATCCCAAAGACCCGGGAAGGGAGACAGGCGGGATTCCTTCGTCAGCTTCAACGCTTCGGCGGAAATGGGTTCATGGGTCGGATCGTCCAGGCCGGATGCAAAGACCAGCACCATCGGATGTAGCGCGTCCATCGCGTTGGCGAATTTGGCTTCCGGTGTTTCGTTGGCTTCGAACTCCAGCCAAAGAGCCTTGAAATCCAGGCCTTGCGATGAGGGAAGCAGGGCGAACAGTCGGCTTGCGGCTGCCTGTTCAAGATCCTTGATGCCGGCCCGGTTGTCGTCTGTGACCCAGTGGTCGCCTGCGTCGATCTCGACCAGGTCGTGAACGGCGAGCAGTTTGACGACGTGGTTGATGTCGGTGCTGGCAGGGGCGTGCTCGGCAAGCGTCAGCGTCTGCAGGATCACGTGCCAGCAGTGCTCGGCCGTGGTCTCGCGCCGGGCGCCACCCGTGAGCTGGTTCAGTCGGACGACTTCCTTCAGCTTGTCGGTTTCCAGAAGAAACGCGACCTGCTTTGCCAAAGTGTCGTTCATCAGATCTCGCCCATGGCCCGGCGGAAGCGGGCAACGCTTTCGGCAAAGCCATGGATCAGCGCATCGGCGGTAAAGCCGTGGCCAATCGACATTTCCCGAATGAAGGGGGCGCGCGCCATCAGGGCAGGAATGTTTTCGACGGTCAGATCATGCCCGGCATTGACGCCGAGCCCGCAGGCCTGGGCGGCTTCCGCCGTGGCGACAATCATGTCGAGTTCCTTTTCGGCGCGTGCCGGGTCATCGTAGCAGGCGCCATAGGGGCCGGTGTAGATCTCGATACGTTCCGCCCCAAGCCTGGCAGCGTGTTCGGGGGCAACCGGGTCCGGATCGCAGAAGAGCGAGACTGTAACCGCCCACTCCTTGGCGGCGGCAATCGCCGTTTCCAGCGCGCCGGTGTCTTTCGAAAAATCCCAGCCATGGTCCGAGGTGGACTGCTGCGGGTCGTCCGGCACGAACAGGACCTGTTCGGGGCGAGCTTCCTCCACCAGCTTCATGAAATCGGGGGCCGGATAGCCTTCCAGGCACAGTTCCTTGTTCGGGAACCGGTCCTCGATCAGCTCGGACAGCTCGAACACGTCCGTCTTGCGGATATGGCGTTCGTCCGGACGAGGATGCACGGTGATGCCCTTGGCGCCGGCTTCCATCGCGATGGCCGCAAGGCCAGTCACGCTCGGCCAGGGCAGATCCCGGCGATTTCGCAACATGGCGATGGCGTTGACATTGACGGAAAGGCGCGAAACGGCAGGCATGATTGATAGTCCGGTGAAAACGGTTCTGATCTGGCTTTAAGAGACTGGGTCAGGTTCGCAAGATTGTGTCAAAAGCCGTTGAAGTCAAACGAGGAATTGTCACTAGAGACAATGTTTTTCAGTGTTGGTGGGGCTTCAGCCACCCTTGATATCGCACGAGCCGCCCGAGACCGGGCAGGGAGATCTCGACGTCGAAGCGGAAGATGCCATCCGGTGCCGTCTCGGCTGTTTCGCTGATCGGCAACAACCAGCGCGGCAAGGGAATGCCAAACAGCTTGCCACTGCGAACGGGATAGGCGAGTGCATCGCCCTTCAGGTTCAGGTGAATGTTGAACGTTGTCGGTCCGAAGCGCTCCTGAACGACGCCGGAGCCCGGTGCACCTGACAGGCTGAGCACGGACCGGAAAGTCTTGCCGCCGAAATTGCGCTGCCAGATTTCCTTGTCGCCCTGCCGCTTGATGGTCACTTTCACCGGAGTTGCATCTGCTTCGGGCGGAAAGCCGACGATACGGCACAGCAACTGGCCGAGCCGCGAGGTGCCGCGCGTGACCTTTGCCTCACCGATCCATTGCCGGCGGTCAAATACTGTGTGAAGGGAGCGGATCTCTTCAGGCAAAGCTTTGAAGGTGCTGCTGCCGAGTGCCTGCTGGAACAAGACCGGTGCAGCCTGCTTTGCAGCGAAGGTGCGGACGTTCAGATGAGCGGTGGCCTCCTCGACGTCTGCCAGCTTGAATTCACCAAGGCTTGGCCGCGCTCCGGCTGGAACAACACCTTCGACAAGGTGCTTGCACAAGATAGCGCCCGGGACTGCCGGGATATGCGGCCCGTCGCCGGCTTCCGCAATCAGTGTCCAGCTGGCGGCCAACGGCTGGCCGTCCTTGCCAAGCCCGGCAAGCCGGACTTCCATGCCGCCGCGGTCGGACCCGAACCGTTCGAACCAGCCCGCGACAGTACGAAGGAGTGGAGCGGCAGCTTGCAGTGACCTGACAAGGCGAAGACGCACCAGCCAGGAGAGAGCCCAGAGGCCCAGATGAAGGAGTGAAAGTTCAAGTCCCGCCCGGAACAGCACCGTTCGGGCGTTGTAGACCTTGGGAAAGAGTGTCAGATCCGGCGCGCCGATGAAACTCGACCAGCGCTTTGAAAGGCCGCTGCTGCCTTCCGGGCCGATCCGGCGCCGGGAGAGACCGGTCCAGCCGATGACCTTTGTCCATCCGCCATCGCGGTAGACGGAAACGGGCTTGCCGGACTGGGCCAGGATCGCTTCGATGACGGAGAGGCCACGAGGTGCACGATTGCCCGGCAGGATGGTGCTTTCGATCAGGTCGACCTGTGAGAACTCATGCCGAAGAGCTTCGACCGCAACCGAAGAGAGAGCCGGTACGCTGGAAACGCCAGACAGCACGGCCAGACCGCTCAAGCGTGCCTGCTCGTCGAGCACAGGAATACCGCTGGTGAACCCGGCATCGTCGGAAAGATCCAGATAATGGCTGCCGGCGGCAAGGGCGGCTTCCGCAACAACGTAGGGGGATTGCCGGTAGGCCTGAAACGGTCCGGCGGCGTCGACGGTGACGAAAGGGCGAAGGGCGAGAAGGGCAGCAGCGAAATCAGGTGCCGTACGATCCAGAACGGCGGCAGTGCCACCATGCCGGCGACAGAAGTCTTCAGCCTTTTGCTGGCTGCGACCTGCGACGATGACTTCCAGATGCTCGTGTCTGAGCAGCGCCTCGGCCAGCTTTCCGCCGAAAACGCCATAGCCACCGAGTACGACGATGCGTTTCCTTCGGGAAAGTTCAGTCAAGGAGCCGTTCCTTCAGGGCCGCCGACGGCAGGGGACAGGTTCGTCTGCCGAGCCGATAGCGGTTTTGGGCAATCCTGTCATAAGTCCAGTCCGTGAGCCTGCGCGGCAGAAGATCCAGTACCGTGAGCGCCTTCCAGGGCCAGCCGAGACTTTTCATGGCTGCGGTGAAGGACGCCATTTTGGTGTAGGCTCGGCCGCGGCAGATAACGATGTTGGTTTCCATCTTCTGCGGGTCGAGCCCGTGGTGCCGGTAGAGTGCCTGACCGATGTCCGAGTGGGCGTCGACAAAGCGAAAGCCTGCTGTCCGGTCGTGCCTGGCGACGAACCGGGCAAAGCCGGAGCACAGAACGCAAATGCCATCAAAGACGATCAGGTTGTCGGGAAGATGTGCAAGGGCGGGCGGGGCCGGTTTGACGTTGCGTCTGGTTTCCATCGTCTTGGGGCTTTCGCGGGCAATGACAGGTTTCCGCCTCTCATGTAGGGTTGCAACGCAGGGTTCGGCGAGCCCGCACAAGGTCGCAGTACAGTATTACGACTAGGTTTTCAGGTTCCGCCGTTTCCTCTAAGACTGGCCGCAAGGGGCCCGATTCTTAAGCTTGTTCCGGACTGAAACCGATTTCGGTGTCGATCCGAACGAGAATCAATGCATACATCGAGGTCTCGGATCGAGAAAACTACCAGGTAATCCATGGCCATCTCCAACGCGCTCCTCCTCTTGGCCCAGGCAGCCGTTTATTTCATCGTCATGATGAGCCTTCTGCGGGCTCGTCAGGTGATCGGTATCGGCGTCTTCATGTGCGCGCTTGGTGTGATGCATTTCCTGGAAACATATCTCGCCAGCGTCTTTTACATCGAGTTGCCGTTCGGTATCGTCTCCCCCGGGTCGACAGTGCTTTTTTCCGGCAAGCTTCTGATGATCCTGCTGCTTTACATCCGCGAGGATGCGCTGATCGTCCGCCAGCCGATCTACGGCCTGTTGATCGGCAACTTCCTGATCGTCGCACTGGTGATGATCCTGCGGAACCACGATACCATCTCGGTCACGGACGGCCGCAATCCGGATTTCGCCTTTATCGATGAAATGGGGCTGCTGATGGTCTGGGGCACCATCTTGCTGTTTGTCGACGCGATCGCGATCATCGTGCTTTATGAGCGGATCGGCAATTGGGTCGGGCGGCACCTTGGCCTGCGTTTCCTGATCTGCGGCGCGGCAGTGCTGACTTTCGACCAGGCCGGGTTCTTCCTGGCGCTGCATTATGTTTCCGGTGCACCCTGGCATGTGTTTGTCGGCGGCTGGGCAGCCAAGATGGTGGCTACGCTGGTCTATACGGCGCTGTTCATCCTCTACCTGAAGTATTTCGACAACGAGAGCAGCTGGCTCACCAACAGGTCCTTCAAGGACGTGTTTCAGGTGCTGACCTACCGGGAGCGCTACCACAAGCTTCTGGAAGCTTCCATTCGCGATCACCTGACCGGCACGCTTCACCGCAGCCAGTACGACCAGAATGCGCCCAAGATCCTGGCCAAGAACCTGCAGGAAAACCGACCCCTGTCACTGCTCGTGATCGACATCGATCACTTCAAGCAGGTGAACGACCGGCATGGCCACCAGGCCGGTGACGAGATCCTGAAGATGGTTGCCCGGCTTCTGGCCGACAACCTGCGTTCCGACGATCACCTCTACAGGGTGGGCGGCGAAGAGTTCGTGCTTCTGTGCGAGAAACTGTCGGTGGAAGGCGCGACCTCCATGGCCGAGCGGTTGCGCAAGGCGATCGAGCGCTTCAGCAAGATCTATCTTCCGGAAAAGGTAACGGTCAGCATCGGTCTGGCCAGTGCGCCGCAGGACGGCGACACAATGGAGGCCCTGTTCCGGCAGGCGGATCTTCGGCTTTATGAAGCCAAGAAACAGGGGCGCAACCGGGTCTTCAGCCCGGTCACGGTGGATTAGACCAATCTGGTAAGCCAAAGCGTTTGAAAAAGAAAAAGCCCTGGAAATACTCCAGGGCTTTTGTCGTTTCTGAAGGCCGGGACGATCAGACCCGGTTAAGCAGCCTTGCCCGGATGGTGTTGGGCAGGGTGCGGATCTCTTCCAGAATGCTGACCGGATCTTCCACCGGGCTGTCGACATCCAGAACGACGTAGCCGATGTCCAGATGGGACTGCATGTACTGGGCACAGATGTTGAGGTTGTGCCGGGTGAAGAGGTCGTTCAGCGTGCGCATGGCACCGGGAGCATTGTGGTGCACCTGGATGAAACGCGTGGCCGACGTGCCCTTTGGCAGTTGAACCTGCGGGAACGAGACGGCGCCGATGGTGGACCCGACATCGGAGTATTCCACCAGTCGCTTGGAGACTTCCTCGCCGATCCGGTCCTGGGCCTCTTCCGTCGAACCACCCACGTGCGGGGTCAGGATGACGTTGTCGAGACCGCGCAGCGGCGACAGGAATTCGTCCTTGTTGGACTTCGGCTCGACCGGGAAGACGTCGATGGCAGCGCCTGCCAGGTGACCGGACTTCAGCGCGGCGGCCAGAGCGTCGATATCGACAACCTTGCCGCGGGCGTTGTTGATCAGGAACGCGCCCTTCTTCATCTTCGAAATCTGGTCAGCACCGAACATGTCGCGCGTTTCCGGCGTATCGGGAACATGCAGGGACACGACATCGGATTCAGCCAGCAGGCCATCGAGGCTTTCGGACGGCATCACGTTGCCGTGCTGCAGCTTGTCGACGAGATCGAAGTAGATCA
Organism: Labrenzia sp. PO1; assembly: GCF_012273635.1. Classification (NCBI taxonomy): domain Bacteria; kingdom Pseudomonadati; phylum Pseudomonadota; class Alphaproteobacteria; order Hyphomicrobiales; family Stappiaceae; genus Labrenzia; species Labrenzia sp. PO1. Next base: position 547,402 of record NZ_JAAXCR010000001.1, on the reverse strand, counting down.
CCCGCAAGCCCATGGCCTCGGCCAGGTTCGACAACTGCGTGCCGATATTGCCGTAGCCGACGATACCAAGTGTCTTGCCGCGAACTTCGTGGGAACCGGCAGCGCTTTTCATCCAGCGGCCTTCGTGGGCCGCGGTGGATTTCGGGAAGACGCCGCGCATCAGCATGACGATTTCGGCAACGGTGAGTTCGGCCACGGATCTCGTGTTCGAGAAGGGGGCGTTGAAAACCGGGATGCCGCGCGTAAGCGCGCCCTTGAGGTCGACCTGGTTGGTGCCGACGGAGAAGCAGCCGACGGCAACCAGGCTCTTGGCCGCTTCCAGAACCTCTTCGGTCACCTGGGTGCGGGAGCGGATGCCGAGCATCTGGACGCCCTGCAGCTTGTCGATCAACGCGTCCTTTTCCAGGGCTCCGGACAGGACTTCAACGTTTGTATAACCGTGTTTTTCAAGAACCGCGCGCGCGGTCGGCGAAATGCCTTCCAGCAGCAGCCAGCGGATCTGGTTTTTCGGCCGGGAGAGACCGTGAATCATGGCGAAATGCCTTTTGGTCTGATTGGTTTGAATCGCGCCGGATCGGCGCTAACAGCGCGCGTGTCGTATACGCGCTCGTTCACGTCGCGTCTAGGGCGCCGTTTTGATGGAACGCAAGCCGACACCGCGCGTTTTGTCACCCCGGTGTTTGTGAAAGCGGTTGCTGACGGACGACAGCCTGTGCCAATAAGCGGCGGGGGCGCGTTTCGGCCGGATCTCCAACCGGCTGCTTGAATAAAATCCAACACCAAGCGAGAGCAGGGACCCCGATCCATGTTGAAATTGAGCGGGCCTCAATTCGATTACGAGCCATATCCCGTTTGCTATGTAACAGATGTATTGCCGCCGGAAATGTACCGGTCACTCGTCGAGAGCTATCCTGACAAGGATCTGTTCAAATACATGCCAAACCTTGGACACAAATATTCTCTGTCCGATATCAATAATCCGGATAACTACTACAAGTTCCTGTCGGAGACACCTGACTGGAAAGCGTTTTACGATTATGTGAAATCCGAGAACTTCATAGATAACGTGCTGGATATGTTGACCGCCAACAATATCGACCTGGGCCTGCGCCGGCTCAAGGTGATTGCGAAGGATGGGCAGCGGAAGGCCAGCCTGCTGAGTCGTCTCCGTCGCCAGACCGAGATCAGTGCCCGGTTCGAGTTCTCCATGATGCCGGCAAACGGCGGTCAGATCCTGCCGCACACCGACGCTCCGCATAAATTGATCACGCTGGTTCTGTCCATGATGGAGCCGGGAGCCTGGGATCACGCGTGGGGTGGCGGCACGGCGGTGTGCCTTCCCAAGGACCGGACGAAGGTCTTCAACCACATCAACAAGGCGATGCCTCTCGAGGATGTTGATACGCTGAAGACATTCCCGTTTGAGGAAAACCAGTGTGTCCTGTTCGTGAAGACCTACAATTCCTGGCACCACGTCGCGCCGATGAGCGGACCGGACGACGCACCCTTGCGCAAGACGCTGACGATCAACATCGAGAGCAAGCTTTAGGAAAGGCGAGGCCTGTGGAAATCCCGCAGGCCTCTCGGTATTGCGGTGCTGTTGCACCCAATTCAGTCGAGACGGCGCAGATCCCTCAATCGCAAGGCAATGGCTCGCACCGTGTCGTCGTCATATCCGAGGCCAAGGTCGTTGCGCATGAAGCGGCCAAGGTCTTCCGCTTCCTCGATCAGCCACTCCCGCTTGTTGCCGCCACCGACAAACCGGGCCCGGCCGTCCAGAAAACTGATGAAACCCCTATCCGTCAGCCGGTAGAATTTCATGCTGCCCGCAAAGGACTGTCTGGGCGAGGCGGCGCACAGGAAATTGGCGGCTTCAATGTCGACAGGGCGGACGTCTACCCGGTCAAATCCGTAGAGCGGGAACCAACCCTCCTCAGTCTGTCGTTCCAGTACGTGCTCTCCTGACACAGCTTCGAAGCGTATCCTGTAGACCTGGTCGCGGACCTGCTGGCGTTCTTCTGAAATGCGCACAGGCTCGGCTGGAGCCTGGCCGCCGAACCCGGCATCGACCAGCCATTCGCTGCCATCACACGTCACGACATGGGCAAGGTGTGAGCGTGCTCCACCCTCCGCCGCCCCCATGCGAACCCGGGCAAGCACCTGCCGGGAGGAAAAACCGATGGCTGCCAGTGCGTCACCCAGCAGAGAGTTCAGCTCGAAGCAGTAACCGCCGCAACGGTGTTGAACGAGCTTTTGCCAGAGGCTGTCCCGGCCAAGCTCTGGAACCTTGCCAAGAAAAGGCAAAACGTTTTCGAACGGGATGGCGCTGATCTGAGCTGCCTGCAGGGCCCGCAAGCCGTCCAGGGTGGCCGGGCACGTCTGCAGGCCAATCCGCTCAAGATAGATATTAAGATCGAAGGGCATGGGCAGGTTCTGTCCGGTTTCGAGGTGTCCGATGCATGTAGGCAAGTCTTCGGCTGTTGCCAAGGAACACGACGGCGGGAATTCGCCCGATCTGCTGTGTGCCGTGCCTCAATATGCGCAGGAAAACAAAAAGGCCCGCCGCACCGGGTGCGACGGGCCTTGAGATCAGAAAGCGACCCCTTAAAGGCCTTCTGGTCCACGCTGAACGGCAGCAACGCCAGTGCGGGAGACTTCGACCAGACCGAGCGGTTTCATGATGGAGATGAACTGCTCGATCTTGGAGGTCCGGCCGGTGATCTCGAAGACGAAATGTTCCGTCGTCGCGTCGATCACGGTGGTGCGAAAGGCATCTGCAAGGCGCAGGGCCTCCAGGCGCTTTTCACCGGTGCCTGCCACCTTCACCAGGGCAAGCTCACGTTCCAGCGGCTTGTCCTGGTTGGTGCGTTTGGCGCGAACGGTCAGGTCGGTCACCCGGTGCACCGGCACCAGCCGGTCGAGCTGATGGCGGATCTGCTCGATGATCATCGGCGTACCGGTGGTCACGATGGTGATGCGGGACAGGTGTTTCTCGTGTTCGGTTTCCGACACGGTCAGGCTGTCGATGTTGTAGCCACGGCCGGAGAACAGGCCGATCACGCGGGCAAGGACACCCGGCTCGTTGTCGACGAGGAGCGATAGGGTGTGGGTTTCGATTTCGTTGCTGACTTCTGCCAGGAAATAGGCGGAAGGCGCATCAACATTCTGTGCGTTCATTTTCTTAAAGTCCTTTTGCCTATTTCACCTTAAACGAGCGACTTGCCTTCGGCGCTGATGGCGTTGGCAACCGCTTCGTCATTGGCTTCGTCCGGCAGCAGCATTTCGTTGTGAGCCTTGCCCGAGGGGATCATCGGGAAACAGTTGGTCAGATTGGCAACGCGGCAGTCGAACAGGACAGGCTTGTCGACCGCAATCATTTCCTCGATTGCCCCGTCCAGATCACCCGGCTTTTCGACCCGGAACCCAACCCCGCCATAGGCCTCGGCCAGCTTGACGAAGTCCGGCAGGCTGTCGGTGTAGGAATGGGACAGACGGTTGCCGTGCAACAGCTGCTGCCACTGGCGCACCATGCCCATGTACTGGTTGTTGAGGATGAACACCTTGACCGGCAGGCCGAACTGAACGGCAGTCGACATTTCCTGGATGTTCATCAGGATCGATGCATCGCCGGCAATGTCCACGCACAGCGCGTCGCGGTGGGCCACCTGCGCGCCGATGGCAGCCGGCAGGCCGTAGCCCATGGTGCCGAGGCCGCCGGAGGTGAGCCAGTGGTTCGGCTCCTCGAAGCCGTAGAACTGAGCCGCCCACATCTGGTGCTGGCCGACTTCGGTGGAAATGAAGGTCTTGCGGTGCTTGGTCAGTTCATAGAGACGCTGGATCGCGTATTGCGGCATGATGACGTCGCTGTTCGGCTTGTAGGCCAGCGAGTTGCGTGCCCGCCACTGATCGATCTGCGTCCACCAGTCCTTCATGGCCTTAGCATCGGATTTCAGCGAAGAAGACCGCCATATCCGCACCAGGTCTTCCAGCACGTGGGCGACATCGCCGATGATCGGCAGGTCGACATTGATCGTCTTGTTGATGGAGGACGGATCGATGTCGATATGAATTTTCTTGGAGTTCGGCGAGAAGGCATCGGTCCGGCCGGTGATGCGGTCGTCGAAGCGGGCCCCGATGCAGATCATCACATCGCAGTCGTGCATGGTCATGTTGGCTTCGTAGGTGCCATGCATGCCCAGCATGCCGAGCCAGTTGTCGCCGGACGCCGGATAGGCGCCGAGGCCCATCAGCGTGGAGGTGATCGGGAAGCCGGTCAGCGACACCAGTTCGCGCAGCAACTGGCAGGCCTGCGGGCCGGAGTTGATCACACCGCCGCCGGTATAGAGAACCGGCTTCTTGGCGTTTGCCATCAATTCGGCGGCCATGCGGATGCTGGAGGCATCGCCCTTCAATTGCGGACGGTAGCTCTTGTGCGCGGCAGCCGGGTTTGGCGTCGGGCCCTGGTAAGTGCCGGTCGCGAACTGAACGTCCTTCGGAATGTCGACGACAACCGGGCCCGGACGGCCGGAAGTGGCGACATAGAAGGCTTCATGCAGGATGCGCGGCAGGTCGTCGACATCGCGGACCAGCCAGTTGTGCTTTGTGCAGGGGCGGGTGATGCCGACCGTGTCGCACTCCTGGAAGGCATCGTTGCCGATCAGATGGGTCGGTACCTGGCCGGAAATGCAGACAAGCGGAATGGAATCCAGCATGGCGTCGGTCAGGGCAGTCACCATGTTGGTGGCGCCTGGACCGGAGGTGACCAGGGCAACACCCGGTTTGCCGGTGGAGCGGGCATAGCCTTCGGCGGCATGGCCTGCGCCCTGTTCGTGCCGTACGAGAATATGCTCCAGACCTTCCTGCTGAATGATCTCGTCGTAAATGGGAAGCACAGCACCGCCCGGGTAGCCGAAGATCGTGTCAACTCCCTGGTCTTTCAGCGCCTGGATGACCATTTCGGCGCCGGTCATTTCCCGTGTCATTCGTTTCGTCCTTGCATTCTCGCCTGTGGATCAGGCTTTGGCTCACATAACTGTTTGTTCTTCTGTCAATCCTGCCCGATAGGGCGCGGACTGATAAAACACTGTCTGTCTGGCCTGACGCATGCGGCGTCAAAGATCCGGGCAGTGGTGGAAAATGCGTGGTCAGGAGGCGGGTACAAAAAAAGGCCCCTTTGGGAGCCTTGGTCGCGCGCCATCCTGTCCGTACGGGGTTATCCCGCCGCGGAGGCGCGCTTTCCTACTACTACTAGAATGAGCGACATTGCCATGTCGTCCCGGTCCTTTGATGCTGCAGGCCGTCTGGCCCGGTTCGACGTCGTTGTGGAACTCCCGGAACCGGGTTTGTCCCGCCAACCTGAGGCAAGCCGATATGACAGCGACTTCAACAAGCTGGCCCAAGCCCGTCACGTCTGCCCCGGTCTTGATGCGCCGCACCCTAGTCAGGCGGATAAAACCGGTCAAGCCTTAATTTCGAAAATTGCGCAAAAGATCGAAGATGTTTCTGAAAGTTGCCTTTTGGGCGGCGTTAACGAGCTTTCCTTCCGGCGGCTGCGGATTTTCTCCGGGTTGCGTTCCCCGCAGACCGGCCATGATAAAAAATTGTCATAAAAACCGTTGCGCCAAATCGGATCGCACTATATACACCCGCCATCCGACGTGCCGCGCGGTTCTCGCGGCCCTGTCGCTTTGGGTGTGTAGCTCAGTTGGTAGAGCAGCTGACTCTTAATCAGCGGGTCTGGGGTTCGAGCCCCCACTCACCCACCATTTTCTTTCCTTTGAAATTGCTGAAGAAATTGCGGTAAAGCGCAATGCTTGCGCCGTGAACGTTCATCTAACGTAAGATGTATAATGGCTGTTATTGAGATTTTAGTTATTATTTAAAATAATTTAATGTCATTCGTGAGGAGATGGAGTGGGCGATGGCGAATCGTCTGGTCTATTTATGAATAATGATAGGAAGTCTTTCTGATACCATTCTTCAAAAGATTTACGTTTGAGAGTGGGTTTGCGAATTAGATTGGTTTCAAATTTTTTATTTACCATAATTTTTTCAGACAATTCTTTTGGCTGTATTATTTTCACCATGTTGCTGACAATAGGGGGGGTATCTCTTTGTTCTTCATATCCAACTGCGAGATACGATCCTGAAACTCTTTGAATGATAAGAAAATTTTTGCCTGAGTCCTGAAATTGCATAAATTCTGACTTCCTGTCTCCCATGTATGAACCGATCAGTGAACCAAGACTGTAGGTCATAAATATGAGGATAAGAATTAAAATCCAGTCGTCTCTGCCTATTACTTTCGCCAGCCCTTCTCCTATGCTTTTTTTTCGAATTTTATTTGATTCTTCAATTTGCTGAAAAAAGTAGTCTTCAAAAGAACCTTTTTTTCTTATGAAACGAATTACAAATATTAAATCAAAGAAAAGGTAAAATGAACCAAGCAAGAAGAATACTACTGCTGTCCAGCTGAAGCCGCTTGAAGCGTAAAACGCGTAAAAAATCGCATAAAGCAATAATGGGATTTCAAGTACGTATAGTGATTGAAAAAACCTCGAAACTAATTTTGTTGGTAATTGCAGGACTGAGTAAAAAAGCAGTGCTAAGGCAGCAAGCCATCCACCAGCTCGCACTACAGCATCAATCTCAACTGAAACAAATATCTCATCAATACCAAAACTGCGCAGATACGCTCTTTGACTAGAATAGGTGTAAATATATGAAGCTATAGAGAGAATTAGAAGTATTATCGGTTCGCTAAAGCGAAACTTTTGCGATCGTTGAGCATCATCTTCCTTTATTTCTGACATTTTGGTGACCGAATAAATAGCCAAATTTTGTATGTTTAGAATCTATAATCGTTCATTTCGTGGACGTTGATATTACACATCTGCTCTTTGGGTTGGACAGTCTAAATTTAGTTGTTATCGAGCTGCTTGGGTAACGTTCCAATTTGTCCACTGCTTTCTTTTTACTCAGAGTTGAAATTCTTATTTGTGTTTCCTGCGTGTACATTTAAATGGGCTGTCCAAGTTTGTGAATCTCCGGTTGAAAACTCCCGTTCTTTCAAACCGGTACCCGCAAGTTTTAACCTTGATATTTTTTCTTGTTTGACCGCCTTGGCAGACAACTTAACGTGCTGCCAAGCAGGGAAAATCGGTGCCTATTTAATCTATTGGCAAACAAGGCGATCGCCGCGTTTGACGCGGCCGCTCTTTGCAGGATGCGGATGAAGGGCAACATCAGACGGGACATCCATGCATAAACTGGATTTCGAGTTGGACAAGGCACAGCTGAAACGTGCCTGGGGCGTTATAGACAGGGAGTTTCAACGCCTGGGGCTGATGCTGCGCCGCGGGTCGGATTTCGATGTTGTCGAGGCCATGGCGGCGGCCAGCGGCCTGAAGCGACTGGAGGGGCATTTCACCCCCAGTCTCAACACCTATACGCCTTCACAGGCGTTCTGGCTGGCGTTGGTGGACGAGGAAGACCGGATGGTCGGGCGGGTGTGTGCCCGTTTCGACAGAATGGCCTATCCGATGACGCTGACCGATTTCTGGCGCAAGTATTTTCACCGCTGCTACCCGGATGCGGAGGGCGGCAAGGTTGTGCTGAGTGACAAGCAGCCGCGCGTTGGCCGGCGCATTACCGGCGACGTTGTTTATCTGGGCGGAACGGAAGTTGCCAAGGAGTGGCGCGGTTCGAAGCTCGGCGGCCTGCTCAACCAGATGGCCCAGATCGAGGCATTGGACGAGTGGGGCGCCGGCTTCTATTACGGCTGGGTGCAGGGTTTCAACTTCATGGACGGCTTCTGGCGCGACTGCGGCTTTACCCGTGCACACTTTCATGCACTGAACTGGGTTGAGCCGCTGCCTGGTACGCTGGATGCCAATCTGATTTTTGTTGCGAACACAGCTGACGATGTGTGCGATCTGATTGATAGGATCGCGAATGGACTTCAAGCAAAGTCATGAGGCAGAAAATCCGCGTGAACCCGGCACTGGTGCGGAATTTCACGAGGAGACGCTGCAGCGTCATGTCCGGCACACCTTCGCCCAGCTTGTTGCCTGTGCGCTGGATGTCGAACCAGGGCTCGCCCTCCATGGCAATCTGGTAGGCATCAGCAACGCCCTGGCGGTAGACTGAGGGCAGGAAGCTGGTCGGCGGACGTGGTGTTTCCGGGTCAAGAGCCTGTGGAAAGAACCGGCGGAAGGTGCTGTGCTTGCCCACAAAGGTCAGCGGCGGCACGTCGCCCGGCTCGGCGGTCGGCAAGGTCATCAGCAGATACGGGCTCAGCTGCGTCATGCGGCTGTCCTGCACGATGATGCCTTCGTTTTCGCGCCAGGTCTTGAACAGAAACTGCGTCTTGTCTCCCGCCAATCCGTTTTCGATCAGCGAGAAGGGTAGCGGCTCAACAAAAGTGTTGATGCTCATGGACGCCTCCAAAGGGACTGGATTTCGGAAGAAACCCCTTCTGCATGGCTTCGGCATAGATGTCATATCTTGCCGCTGCCGCCAACTGGGCACGTTCGCCGTCGCTCAGCAGGCTGGTCTGGTCGTGGTCGAACAGATCGAAGCAATGGAAATCGAGCAGGAACAGACAGTCATATCTTGCTGCAATTTCAAATATTTCCAGGAATTCGAGCTGCTCTTTGGTGTATTGATCTTCGCTCATCCCTGCCGCCTTGTCTTTACATGTCATTTTTTGTTTTGCCTTTCAGACAATTTCCGGCGTCGAGAAACCCATTGAACGGTCTGCTCGCCTGGAAAGCGGCCGGCTTTTCGCGCCGGTACATCTTCCAGACGTCCCCTGATGTGCAGAGGCCGCTTCAATCCGAGATTGGTATGGATCCCGTTTCGCCAATCGCAGATTAGCAAAGAATTTTGCTGCACGCGAGATTTCTTCTTCAACTTTCCTTAGGTGTTACCCAAGAAGCGAAGAAGTAGTCGCCCGGGCACTGTGACGTCACCTGCAAGTTGACGGTTTTGAAGCCGAAGACAAGGCCAAGACAGCCGGAATCCGTCTTTCCGGCAGCGTCAGGATAACGCCGGGACCGATAGCTATCGGTTGGGGAGGGGCGGCGGGAATCGCGTTGACCCGTGATGCGCCGAGCCCGGTTTCAGAGACCGTTCTGAACAGGACAGTTAGCGCGCCAGGGTGGACGAATGGCGCCGGCTCGGCGGGCAGGGCACCGGCAGCATGAGCTGCGATTGGCTCCCGACCCGTGCGCCATCAAGCCTGTTGTGTAGCTTCCGCTTCGCGCAAATCCAGTTTCTTTGCGGCCGCGTCCAGAGACCTGATGTCCGAAGAGGCGGCGATTTCCCCTGCCGCCGCATAGCGGTCGTGGTTTTGGGCCACCTTGCCGAGATCGTAGAGGTAATTCACCATCACGCCGGCAGATTGGGCACGGCCCTTTGCGGAGGTGTCGGCTTCTGCATGGACGGCATGCACCAATGCGCCGTTGCCCAGATGGAAGCGCGCCACCGGGTCAACCGGTTGTCCGTCCTCGCGGCGGGCTGACAGAAGATAATGCGCGGCGAGGGTGCGTAGCAGCTTCGGGTCCGCGTCCTGGAAAGCAATGCTTTCCGCCGACAGCCATTTCGTCAGGCCAGGGATCGGCGACAGGGTAACGAAGGTTTTCAGTCCCGGCAATTCTGCCGAAAGATCGGCCGCCACCTGCTTGATCAGGGAGTTGCCGAAGGAAATGCGGGCCAGGCCTTCCTGACAATTGGAAATCGAATAAAACACGGCGGTACGGGCCGTGGCCGCTGTGATGGGTTCCCTGTCACCTGCCAGAAGGTCCTGGATGGAACCGGGGATGTCTGCGGTGAGCGCGACTTCCACGAAGATCAGCGGTTCGTCGGGCATGGACGGGTGGAAAAAGGCGAAGCACCTGCGGTCGCCAGGGGCCAGGCGGCTGCGCAGGTCTTCCCAGCTGGTGATTTCGTGCACGGCCTCATAGGCGATGATCTTTTCAAGGATATGCGCCGGACTTTCCCAGCTGATCGGCCGCAGCACCAGAAAGCCCCGGTTAAACCAGGAAATGAACAGGTGTCGGAAATCCTGGTCGAGCGCCTGCAATTCCGGATCGGCGCCACCGAGACGCAGGAGGTCGGCGCGCATGCGCACCAGTTGCTCGGTGGCACCGGGAATCTGGTTCAGCCGCCGTATCAATTCCTGGCGCTTGGGCTCCACAGCCGCCATGAAGGCCGTGTATGTCTTCCGGTTCGGGCTCGCCTCATAGGCATCAAGGGCAGTGCGCACGCCGGCCGGATCGATGTTCATGTCGTGGGCAAGGTGGCGGAAGAACTGCAGCTTGTCGCTGTCCTCCATTTCCTGAAACCGTTGCAGGAGCGTGCTGGCCGCGGCAAGGCCCGTCACGTCGCCAGCTGTGCCGACAAGTGCGCTGACCAGATCCTCCATCGGCCGATTGTCGCGCCGGTCCGGCGCCGCTGTGCGATAGCGGCGCTCGAAGATGGTCGACAGCAGGTCGCCGAGAATGGTCATGTGGGCCTCCAGAACGTCCAGTGAGGGGGGGGCTCTGTCCTGAAGATAAGAGGTGTGAGGCTTTGACCCAATTCCCCAAAAGAGGCAATCCGGGCACGAACGCCCGGGTTGGATTGCCTAACAGCCAGTGTGCCTAGGCGGCTTCGCTGTTCTGCTGCTCGAGCGGGCCTTTCTTCAGCGATTTGAAGAAGGCCGCCACTGCTTCGGTGAGCTGCCCGGCGTTGGAGGACATGTTTTCCGCGGAGCTCAGCACGGTCTTGGAGGCCGCGTGAGTGGTTGCCGCATTCTGGGCGACACCGTCCACAATTCCGGTCACCTTGTTGGTGCAGGCCACGGTGTTGGTCACGTTCTCCTGTATGGCCTGTGTCGCTTCCGCCTGCTTGACCGAGGCGTTGGAAATCATCGTGGTAATGGATTCGATTTCCGTAATGGTTTTGGAAATCGTGTCGAAGGACTGAGCCGTATCGCGGCTGGCCGCGTCGACTTCCTCCAAAGACTGGGTGATCTCCTGTGTCGCCTTGGCTGTCTGCGTTGCCAGTTCCTTGACCTCGGCTGCAACCACCGCAAAACCCTTGCCCATTTCACCGGCGCGGGCCGCCTCGATGGTGGCATTGAGTGCCAGCAGGTTTGTCTGGTCGGCAATGGAGGAAATCAGGTCGATGATCTCGCCGATAGCTTCGGCGGAAGTCCGAAGGCTGTTTGCCTTGTCCTGGCCTTGCGTGACCTGGGTAACGGCAGCACGGGCGATTTCGATGGAGCGTTCGATCTGGCCGCTGATTTCGCTGGCCGTCGAGGACAGGTGATCGGCGGCGGATGCCGCCGCATTCACATTTTCGGCTGTCAGGTCGGCCGCGTCGGCAATGGCGGTCACGACTTCCGAATTGGAAACGGCAGAGGTTTCCATTTCCTCGGCCGTTCCGGTCATCTGCTCGGCGGAAGCCATCAGGCTCTGGGCAATCTGGCTGATCTGGCTTTCAAAGGAATCCGTCGACTGGCGGAAAGCGCCGACGCGGCCCTTGATGGTCTCGATGGCCATGTTCATGATTTCCGCATTCTGCAGATAGCTGCCATTAAGGCCACCTGGCTGGATGCGGCGGTAGTAGCGGTTGTTCTCGATTGCCGTCATGGAGGCGGCAGCTTCACGCAGGAAGGCGTCCGTCCGGTCGATCATGTGGTTCATGGAGGTCATCAGCTCACGGACTTCACCGGCTTCGGTGTAATCCTTGGCTCTCACCTCGAAGTTGCCCCAGCCGATCTGGCTGCAGACCTCCGTCGCAGCACCAAGCCCCCGCCGGGTCCGATGCACCGCGGTCAGCGCGAACAGCATGGCCAGCATGACGATGGCGCCACAGAGGACCGTAGCCATAGTCAGGCCCAGCAGGGCGCAGACCACCGTCGCCGCGCCGCCCACCAGTGCGACACCCGACGCGATCGTGGCGTTAAAGAGTGTGAATGAGCTCATCATAGCTCACGCCTTTCGATTGAAGGATCGATACCAGCTGATCGTGACCGGCCTGCATGCCGGTCTTGCGGTTGTCCGCCTGCTGTTCTGTCTGTCGCAGCTGGGCGTAAAGCGGGGTGATGATGTCGTCGACGATACGGCGGTTGGGCACCCGGCGATTGGAATGATAGCCGATGATCTTGCCGCTCTCGCCATAGGACGGCGTGACATGGGCCAGCACCCAGTAGTGATCGCCGTTCGCGGACATGTTGACCACATAGGCGAAGATCTCTCCGCCGGCCTCTATCGTGTCCCACAGCAGCTTGAAGACACAGCGTGGCATGTCCGGGTGACGGATGAGGCTGTGCGGCGCATTCTCCAGAGCCTTGCCATCAAAACCCGCGATATCCCGAAAGATGTTGTTGGCGTAAGTGATGCGCCCGCGCGTGTCTGTTTTCGAGACGATCAGGTCCCGTTCGGAAAAGAACCGTTCCACCCCCGTCGGGGTGACCTTGTACTGGGTCATCCTTGGTGCGCCTGCTCATGTTGGCAATTCAGGGTTAGGGTACGGTTGCGTGCTTAATGATCCTTAAATGAAACCGGATGAGGTTTGATTTTTAACTATATGAATTCATTCGTATTTCTAACGATGTTATCTTTCTCCGTAGAGAGTTTTGCTGAGGCGAATTGTTGCCGATCTTTTTGTTACTCTGAGGCTATTCTTCGATTCTTCCGAAGGGTTTGGGCGATGTTCCTTTCGAGGAACTTCAATCGGCAAGTTCCGCGTTGCATGGCCCCTGGCGCATGTTCGGTTGTGCGCAAGCAAAACCTGCAGGGCGGCCTCGCCTGCAGAGAACCGGGTCCGAGAAACTGCGGACTTTTCAGAAGGGGGGCTTAGGCTGTATAGAGGGCGCCAATAGCCGGGTGGTGCTTTTGCCCCTTGGGCCCGGCGTCTTTCAAGAAACAGAACAAGCCCCATGAACGAATTTCTCGTTGCCGCCCTTTATATGTTTACGCCGCTCGACGACTTCGAGGCCATGCGCAGTCCGCTCAAGGCCTATTGCGAGGAACGGGATGTGCGCGGGAGCCTGCTGCTTGCAGGAGAGGGTATCAACGGCACGATTTGCGGGCCGGAAGCCGGTGTGCGTGAGGTCCTTGCGCATCTGCGGTCGGACCCGCGGCTTGCCGGGCTGAACCACAAGGAAGCCTGGACCCACCGACATGTCTTCAAGCGCATGAAGGTGAGGCTCAAACAGGAGATCGTGCGGCTCGCGGTTGACGGGATCGACCCGAACGAGATCGTCGGCGAATACGTCAAGCCGGAAGACTGGAATGCCCTGATCTCCGATCCGGATGTCGTCGTCATCGACACGCGTAACGATTACGAATTCGCCTTCGGCACGTTCGAGCGGGCGCTCAATCCGAAAACCCAGTCGTTCCGGGAATTCCCGGCCTGGGTGGACGGCGAAGACGAGCTTCAGAAAAAGCCGAAGGTCGCCATGTTCTGCACCGGTGGCATCCGCTGTGAAAAGGCGACGGCCTGGATGCTGAAAAACGGCTTCGAGGAAGTCTATCACCTCGAAGGCGGTATCCTGAACTATCTGGAGAAGGTGCCGGAAGCCGACAGCCTCTGGAAGGGCGAATGTTTCGTCTTCGACGATCGGGTGTCCGTCGACCATCAGCTGCAGCCGCGCTGGGGAGAATGGATCCCCGAAGAGGCCCGTCACATCATCAACGAGGACACCGACTACGAGAAGAGTGCCCGCGCTGAAGCTGATGACGAAGAGGGTGAACAGCAGATCGTCAGGGCCGTTTCTTAACGGATATTAACTTTTTCGCTTTAATGCCTTGTGGAACTTCCCTAAAGTCAGGGTTGCGGGAGATTTCCTGCGCCAGACTGGGGGAAAGTACATGCGTCACAGCTTCTGGAGCGCGCTTGCCGCGCTGATCGTCAGTCCGTTGGTCAGCACGTCCGTGCTGGCCGGGGGCAAGGCACTGTCCTGCTATGAACAGGCCACCGTGCCGGCCGTCTACAAAACTGTGAACGAGCGAGTGCTCGTCCAGCCGGCATCCACCTACGTGGTGCAGAAGCCGGCCGTCTACAGTTATCAAGCCCGGCGTGTTCTGGTGCAGCCGGAGCGGGTCAGCTATCGCACATCGCCTGCCGTCTACCAGACACGGCAGAGCCGGGTTCTGGTTCAACCCGCCAGCGTCGGCTGGGAATACCGGGTCATCAACGGTCGCAACATCCTTTGCAAGGTGCAGAACCCCGCCGTCTATCGAACCGTCAGCCAGAAGGTTCTCGTGCAGTCGGCGTCCCGTGTCGCGGTACGCCAGCCCGCCATTTACAGCTCCGTGAAGGAAAAGGTGCTGGTTCAGCCTGCCACGAGCTACCGGGTGCAAAAGCCCGCGGTTTACCAGACGGTCAGCCGCCGGGTGCTGGTTCAACCAGCCCAGACAGTCTGGAAGCCCGTAAAGGTGCGGGGTTGCCGCTATTAGGTGACTGGGTCAAGATCGGTTGTCTGTCCGTTTTCCGGAGCAGGCTGAAAGCCGGTTACCTGACCAGTTGTGGGGCTGAAACATGATTTGCACATTGATTGCGTCTTCCATCCTGCTCAGCATGGAGGACGGCTCCATGGCCGTGCTCATTCCCGAAAACCAGTCGGTTCGCATTTTCAACGAGCAATCTGTGAAGGGAGAAGGGGCCGTCGTTCACCTTTACGGGGAAACGAAAATCCAGGTGCCGGGTGTGAAAGCGGAACAGATCATCGAGGCTCTCAGGGACTGCCAGCCTCCGAAGGACGCTGAATAACCGGCCCTAAACAACTGCCGTCGACAGACAGTCGTCAGGCGGGCCGCAAAAAAATCGTCCCGGCATGGCCTCCGAGCCAAAGGCTCTCCCTCATCCTGAGGAAGAGAGATGTTTGTCTTCACCCTGATGTTGTGCCCGGGTCGGCGGAACGGATGACAGGCCAAATGTGCGGCAGAAGCCGGTTACAGCAGAAACCGACTTGCCCAAGGCGCTGCTTTTGATCAGCTTTTTGCTGTCTTGAACCGGTAGGTCTTCAAGCCGGTCTTGCCGTGACCTTCCACCAGGAACAGGCCGCCGGACAATGTGTCGGGTTCGACCGCGGTCGGGTCAGCGGGCTGCTTGATGCTGGTGACGATCAAATGGTCCAGATCCGGGCCGCAGAAGCAGGGCATGGTGGGCTTGTCGACCGGAAGCTTGATGGCGGCAAGCAGGTTGCCGTCCGGGGCAAAGCAGTTTAGAACGCCTGCGGATACCCCTGCGCTCCAATAGTTGCCTTCGGTGTCGACCGCTGCGCCATCCGGCCGTCCGGTGTCGTTGGTCTGCTGGGCGTACAGCATCTTGGAGCCAAGTGCACCGGTCTCCGGGTCGAAGCCGTAATATTCGATCCAGCCGGGGGAGGTGTCGGAGTGGTACATGTAGGTACCGTCCGGCGTCCACGCGAGCCCGTTGGAGCATTGCAGTTCGTCACGGATCTCGGCAACGTCGCCGCTACCGTCGACCCGGTAAAGACCGGCAATCGGTTCACGCGGTGAGCTGGTGTCCATGGTGCCGACCCAGAAGGCCCCATCCGGACCGACCTTGCCGTCGTTCAGCCGTGTGCGCGGCTCATCAGCCTGAACTTCCGCCAGAACCTCGCTGGCACCGCTTTCGGGATCGAACAGAACGATCTTGTCCCAAATGCTGACAATCAGGCGATTGTCATCCGTCAGGCCGAAGGAACCGACTTCATTGTCGAATTGCCATGTGGTGATCTCGCGGCTGGCCCAATCCATGGACTGGATGGAGCGGCCCTGGATGTCGGCCCAGAGCAAGCGGTTCAATCTGTCGTCCCAGGTCGGGCATTCTGCAAGCTGGTAAGTCGTATCGATGAAACGGGTGATCGTATGGGTCACCGGAGCGGGTTCCTTGAAAAGCCGGGCAGTTGAATGGATGCGGACTATACCTGCCAGTGCTGGCTGCGTCGAGACGCTGGATTTAGTGGCGGAATTGCAGGCGGTTTGGTTGTGGACCGGTCCTGAAAGGAACTCATGTTTCGCCGTTCAGGGGAATCGCCGTGCGTCTGACGATCGGCCGGATGGCGAAGGACGATTTCATTCTGAGAACGCCTGGGAGCTGGGCAAGGTGGTCGCGGTGGATGCGTTCGAAGTCGATCGGGTCCCGGGCCGAGAGGCGCAGGATGTAATCGGCATCACCTGCCATCAGGAAACACTCCATGATTTCGCCGGACCGGGCCACGGCGCGTTCGAAATTCTCAAGCGTTTCCTTGGACTGGCCGGTCAGCGAGATTTCCACGAAAACGTCCATGTGCCGGCCGAGTTTCTTCTGGTCCAGAAGCGCGACGTATTTTTCGATGATGCCGGCCTCCTCCAGCGCGCGCATGCGCCGCAAACAGGCGGAAGGGGAAAGCCCCACCTTTTCCGCCAGGTCCGCGTTGGCGATGCGGCCGTCGCTTTGCAGAACGTTCAGGATCTTCTGGTCGAGGCGATCGAGTTTCATTTTGTTGCACCGCACATAATGCCGAGTTCAAGATAATACATAGCAGATAATTTGAAGAAATATCAATTCGACACAATAAAATTGCGCGTATTTGAATGGAGGCCCCCGGGAACGCAAGCACATTCGACGAAAACAGGCGTAAAATCGTCGGCAATCAATAATGTTTCCAGAGGAGTCGAGTTATGCGCATTGGTGTGCCGAAAGAAATCAAAAACCACGAGTATCGGGTTGGTCTGACCCCGAACAGTGTTCTTGAAATGGTGGCTCATGGCCACGAAGTTGTCGTTGAAACCAATGCCGGTGTCGGCATCGGCGCCAGCGATGCCGACTACGAAGCAGCAGGCGCGAAGATCCTGGCAACAGCCAAGGAAGTCTTCGATGCCGCGAACATGATCGTGAAGGTCAAGGAACCGCAGGCCGTCGAACGCGCCATGCTGCGCCCCGACCACATTCTCTTCACCTATCTGCATCTCGCGCCAGACGCGGAGCAGACCGCGGACCTGGTAAAGTCCGGTGCGACCTGCATTGCTTATGAAACCGTTGTCGATGCTCGTGGTGGTCTGCCGCTTCTGGTGCCGATGTCCCAGGTTGCCGGCCGCCTGTCGGTGATTGCCGGCGCCAAGGCGCTGGAAAAGGCCCAGGGTGGCTCCGGCACGCTCGTGGGCGGTGTTCCCGGCGTCGAACCGGCCAAGGTCGTTGTCATCGGCGGCGGTGTGGTCGGCTCGCATGCCATTACCATGGCGCTTGGCCTCGGAGCCGATGTCACCGTTCTCGACCGGTCTACCGCCGTTCTGGGCAATCTCTCACAGACGTTCGGTCCGGCACTGAAAACCGTCTATTCGACCAAAGCTGCCCTGGAGAAACATGTGCTGGAAGCCGACATGGTCGTCGGTGCGGTGCTGGTTGCCGGTGCGGCGGCACCAAAGCTGGTTTCGCGCGAGCTGGTCAGCCGCATGAAGCCGGGCTCGGTTCTCGTTGATGTCGCCATCGACCAGGGCGGCTGCTTCGAGACCTCCAAGGCAACGACGCATTCCGAGCCGACCTACATCATCGATGAAGTCGTTCACTACTGCGTTGCCAACATGCCGGGCGCCGTGCCGAAGACGTCCACCTACGCGCTGAACAACGCCACCCTGCCGTTCGCTCTCGCACTGGCAGACAAGGGGGCCAAGAAGGCGCTGCTCGATGATCCGCACTTCCTGCCGGGCCTCAACGTGATCGGCGGTCAGGTGACCTGTGAGGCGGTCGCAACCGCTCTCGGCTATGCCTACGTCGATCCGAAGGTTGCTCTTGAGCAGGCCAAGGAAAGCGCTGCTGCCTGATAAGGGGACTTCGCTTCAAAGAATTGAAAAGCCGGTCCGTTGGGCCGGCTTTTTGCTTTCTCAGCGGGATTTTGGACTGACGTGACAGCGGTGAGCCCGTGACCTGCTGTTCTGTGCAACTTGCGTCGAAAATGTCCGGCTGTTCCGCAGGTTATTGCATTCCTGATTTCGCAGGGGGCAAACAAACCTTATTGTCGTGCGAAAGGGTTTACGGGCAGCGGACCTTGTAAGGTGTGCCCTGTTCATCCGTGGCAATGCAGTTGCGCGGGGTGGTGACGACACCGATCAGGCCGCCACCGACGGCGCCGAGAGCGGCACCGGCAAGGGTCGCGTTCACCGTGGAACCGGCAACGGCGCCGATCGTGGCACCGGTTGCCGCACCGAGACCTGCCCCGATCAGCATCCTGTCCCGTTGACTTTCGGTGTTGGCGCAGCCTGTCAGCACAATGGCGAGACTTGCGGCTGCAAGGACGGATCTCATCCAGAACCCCTTGGCGAAAAACATGTGTCTGCCAAGGGTGGAGATCTATGGTTAACAGTTTCTTACCAAGGCGGATTTATCCAAGGCAGATCCTGAAAGCAAAACGGGCAGGCCCATGAATCCATGGGCCTGCCCGGTATTGTCGCTAAATTCGTCCGCTCTGACGGTGGTCAGGACGACAGAGAGCCTGGCCTTACGGGCAGGCGACTCGGTAAGGGTTGCCATACCGGTCATGCGCCACGCAGTTTTTCGGCGTGGTCGCAGCGCCGATAACAGCGCCACCCGCAGCACCGATAGCGGCACCGGCGAGAACCGGAGCTGCACCGGCACCGGCAGCGGCACCGACAATGGCGCCGGTCGCGGCACCAAGGCCACCGCCGACAAGCGCGCGGTCTCTCTGGCTGCTTGACTGACAGCCGGCGAGGGCGGTGGCCGCAAGGGCCACCAGCAGGATCTTTTTCATTTCGTAAACCTGTGAAGACCCGATCGACTCAGGTCAGTTGAGATCAGGGGCAGGCGACGCGATACGGGTTGCCATACCGGTCGTAGGCGACACAGTTCTTGGGTGTCGTTGCGGAGCCGATGATGGCACCGCCTGCAGCACCGATTGCCGCACCGGCGAGTGCCGGGCCGACGCCGTTACCGGCGGCGGCACCGATCACGGCGCCGGTTGCCGCACCAAGACCGCCGCCAACAAGCGCGCGGTCTCTTTGACTGTCAGACTGGCAGCCTGCCAGAAATGCGGCCGAAGCGGCAATCAGAAGGAGTTTCTTCATGGTTTTCTTCCCAACGGTCTATTACCGAAACGAAAAAGGATCGCTCCCGATTACGGGCAAGCGACCCGGTAAGGATTGCCGTAGCGGTCGTAGGCGACGCAGTTTTTCGGAGTCGTTGCGCTGCCGACAATTGCACCACCGGCTGCACCGATTGCACCACCAACCAGGGCGCCGCCGACATCGCCGGTTGCCGCAGCACCGATTGCTGCACCGGTTGCCGCGCCAAGACCACCGCCTACGAGGGCGCGGTCGCGTGAGCTATCGGATTGGCAGCCCGCCAGGGCAAGGCCTACTGCTGCGAGCAGAACTAGTTTTTTCATGAAATCAGTCTCCCTGTCGGACCGCAACCTCGGCGGGTCGAATGTATAAAATCTTTCCAAGCCTAAGCTGCTTTGCACGTTGGGGCAATCTCTGTTTGCCACAGCCGGCCCGTGTTCATCGTGAATACCAATTAGAGTTCTTCAACGATGTGAACCAGATAGGGCCGGTTGGGCAAAATTATGACGAGATCGCCTCACGTATTAACGCGTAAACAAAGGTGTGGTTCCCGCGTCAACTTTTCAGGGCGGCAAGCAAGCCTTTTGTCGAGGCGTCCTTGGAATCTGCAGAGACTTCGCCCTTGACCATAGGCAGCAGGGCAGTGGCCAGTTCCTTGCCCAGTTCCACGCCCCACTGGTCGAAGGAGTTGATTCCCCAGATGACGCCTTCAACGAAAACCCGGTGCTCGTAAAGGGCGATCAGGCGGCCGAGTGCGAAAGGTGTCAGCTGGTCATAGACAAGGGTCATGGAGGGCCTGTCACCCGGGAACACCTTGTGGGGTGCCAGACGATCGACTTCGTCTGCAGCCATTCCGGAAGCGCTGAGGAGTGCCTTTGCCTCGTCAAGCGTCCGGCCGAGCATCAGGGCTTCGGACTGGGCCAGGCAGTTCGCGACCAGAAGGTCGTGATGATGTTTCAGGTCTTCTTCATGGCCGTTGGCGGCAATCAGGAATTCACACGGGATGACAGTCGTGCCCTGGTGCAGGAGCTGATAGAACGCGTGCTGACCATTCGTGCCTGGTTCGCCCCAGACCAGTGGACCGGTTTCCTCGGTCACGGGACTGCCGTCCAGCTTCACGCGCTTGCCATTTGATTCCATGTCGAGCTGCTGCAGGTACGCGGGCAGGCGAGACAGGCGCTGGTCGTAGGGCAGGACGGCGCGGGCGGAAAGGCCAAGCGCGTCCCGGTTCCAGACGCCGATTAACGCCATAAGAACCGGCAGGTTTTTTTCAAGCGGTGCTTCAGCGAAATGGGTGTCCATCGCATGGGCGCCGGACAGAAAGTCACTGAAGGCGTCCGGTCCGATGGCGATCATGAGGGGCAGGCCGATGGCCGACCAGACGGAATACCGGCCGCCGACCCAGTCCCAGAAACCGAAGACGCGGCTTTCGTCAATGCCGAAGGCGGCTACCTTGTCGAGGGCGGTCGAAACGGCTGCGAAGTGGTCGCCGACAGCCTCTTCGCCAAGAGTACCGGCAATCCATTTGCGCGCGGTCTGCGCGTTGGTCATGGTCTCGATGGTGGTGAAGGTTTTCGAGGCGACGATGATCAGCGTTGTGGCCGGGTCGAGTTTTTCCAGCGTATCGGCAATATGAGCGCCATCCACGTTCGAAACGTAGTGCAGCTCCGGACCGTCATGATAGGGGCTGAGCGCGATTGTCGTCATGACCGGCCCAAGGTCCGAGCCGCCAATGCCGATGTTGACCACGTCGGTAAAGGCGTCGCCGGTGGATGAGGTCAGATCGCCGGAGCGGACCGCTTCGGCAAAATCTGCCATCGCGTCCAGAACCGCACGTACATCGGGCATCACATCGGCACCGTCGACCAGAACCGGCTGGTCCGACTGGTTGCGAAGCGCCGTGTGCAGGACGGCGCGCTTTTCGGTGCCGTTGATCTTCTCGCCGGCAAACATGGCCGCACGTTTGCCTTCCACATCCGCAGCACGGGCAAGGTCGAGCAGCAGGTTGAACGCCTTGTCGTCGATCCGGGACTTGGAATAATCGAGCAACAGGTCGTCTGTCCTGGCGGAGAATGTGTCGAACCGGTCGGGGGCGGCCGCAAACAGTTGCCGCAGGGAGGTACCCTTCAATTGTTCCGCCTGCCGGTTGAGAGCCTCAAATGCTGCTTCTAGCGCCATGAACAATCCTCTTAAATCGATTTAACAGCTTGTTTTCGCGCCGACGCGCGCGGGGCATCCATTAGCATACCCGCCCGGCCAGGGGGAGAGGAAATTCAAGGAGAATGCCGCCGGAAACAGGCAGGTGGTTTCCGGCGGTTGAAGGCCGATCAGTTGGAAATAGGGGCCAGCAATTCAGGGGCTGTCACAAGTTGGCGAATGCCGTGGGAATGATCTTCCTTGAAGACGTTGCCTTTTTCCGCCCAGGCGTTGAGCGAGTTTATGTCCAGCTTGGCGCATTGCGGATGCACGCTCCAGGTCACCTGAAGCGGGGAGCAGGTCGCCTGGGTGAAGCTGGGCCCTGTTGTCGACCCGATGAAGGTGACCGGTGTGCCAGTGCCTTCCGGCAATGACTTGGCCTGATGCAGGCCATTCACGATGTTGCCGTCATAATCGAAGTCGAGAAAGCTCAGTGCCTCGGGATCATTCACGACAAGGAAGACCTGGGCCTCGACACGAAGTTGCGGATTGGCGCAGGCATCGCTCAGGCAAGAACCAAGTCCTTCACCCGGGGTGATGTTGCAGGATGTATGCACCCAGTGGACTTCGATCGTGTCGCCGGGCTTGACCCCGTGGAAAGATGACCCTGAGGGTTCTGCCAATTCAGCCTCGGTCAGGTCGGCGGTCTCGTTGCACTTGTAACCGCCATGATCTCCATCGCCGGCAAAGACGGTGAAGCCAGGCCCCTTGTGTTCCGCGTTGGTATGCGTGTGGATGTTGCACAGGTTCAGCTTGTCGGCGGATGGCGCTATCGAGACAGAGGAGGTGTTCAGCCCCGCAGTCTGAGAGATATCGCGTGGAGTTTGTGGGCCGAAACCCTGACAGAGCTCTTCTGCCTGAGCCTGGGAGAGAAAACCGAGGCCTGCGAGGGCCGCAAATGTAAGTCCGATGTATTTCGCCATGGGAATCTCCTGCAGATGTGGTTGAGGCAGGCTGTTGGGCGCATTTCAAGAAAAAGCAGCCGAAGTGGCGTGGATGATTTGAAAGCGCTTTCGACAGGAACGCCAATTGCAAAAATTGCTCAGGGTAAATGACCGGTCAGGGGAAAAAGCCCCGAAGTTGGCGGAAAACAACGATAAATTGAATTGTCAGACTGTATTTTAAGTGAAATGAAAGTTTGCTCAAGGTAAACTAAATCTATGAATTCCGAAAACAAATCACACGGTCTGACCCATCTGCTCGATCAACCTGATGCCGAGGAAGAAGTCCTCGTGGTTGATTTCGACAATCTCTCGGTCATCAACGCGGTTGCATCCAACGTCAGCGAGTGGGGCTTCCGGTTGACCTCTCCGGATATCGGCGAGCTTTACAAGAACATCGGGGTTCGGCCCAAGGATGCAAGCAAACTGGTGAAGGCTCACGTCACTTCCGTGAAGGGCAATGATGCCGCGGTGGTCTTCGCCAAGAGCGAGAAATCCGTTTCGGACAAGCGTCGCGAAAAACGGAACAACGTCAGCATTCCGGTAAAGATCGCAGACCTGGACGGAATTACGGAAATCAGTGGCACGATCGTTGATGCGGGCAAGAACGGTTGCCGCATAACTGCCAAAGGTCTGACAGCGCTTCCAGAGGAAGTTCTGCTGACGATGAAAAAATTCGAAAGGCCCGTCGTCGCCGAATTCGCCTGGCGCAATGACACCTCTGCCGGCATGCGTCTCTTGTGGGATCGGACGCTTGAGCAGGACGACGATCACGGAGACGACGACGAAGAGAGCGATGGCACCTCCGAAACGGATACCGAAGAAGCCCAGAGCGTCTGACATCGCCCGCTTATACTGCGGTCGGCGTGTGTCCCAATCAACTTCCCACAATTGACTGAACTTCCCGCGAGGACGTGAAGGAAACGCGGCGAGCGGTGGTTTCACGCGTCCATCCGTACCTTGGGGACTGGGCGAGTGTTCGGCCTGTCTTCGAAAAGGGGATTGTCACTTTTTTCAAAAATTTAGTTTTTAATCCGGAACTTCTTTCTCTCTCGGTTGTTCTCACAGTAACCGCCTCATCAATAGCAATACTGATGTTGCCGGCTTGGGAAATCACAGTGAGAGGAAATAATATTATGAAACGGATTATCACCGCTACCGCGATGTCCTTGATGCTGACAACATCACTTTACGCGGCAAACGAAGTAAAACCGCTCCAGACTTATGAATTCAATGAGTCTGCAAACATGAGTGATGTTCTTGCATCTGATCTGATTGGCATGCGGATCTACTCGGTCGAAGAAAACTATGACCGGTTCAACGAAGACTATCAGGCTCAGGCTGACGAAGAAAAAGACTGGGACGACATCGGTGAAGTCAACGATGTGATCCTTGGCTTCGACGGCTCGGTAAAGGCCGTTATCCTGGGTGTCGGTGGCTTCCTTGGTATTGGCGAGAAAGACATCGCCCTTCCGATGGAGCAGCTGAAGGTCGTCCGCGAGCAGGATGACGCCGATAGCTACTTCCTGGTGGTCAACGCCAACAAGGACGTGCTGACCAATGCTGCGGCGTATGAGAACCCGTATGCTGACGAAGCGGAAACGGCTGCCACACAGACTTCTGAAGGTATGGAGAAGCCTGCTGATACGGCAATGACGACGGAAACCGACACGTCGACCGAGACCGCGATGAGCCAGGATAGCGACGCCGGCGTGACGGCTGCTCCGGAAACTGCAATGGCACCCCAGACCGATGCTGAGGGTCGTGCGCTTCTGCCGCGTGCCGAAGTCGAGCGTGAAGGCTACACCGAAGCGGTTGTTGCCGAACTTACGGCCGACGATCTTGAAGGTGCCACCATCTACGACGCCAACGATGAAGACATCGGTGAAATCGATTCTCTCATCGTGAGCCAGGACGGTACCATCGAAAAGGTCATCCTTGATGTTGGCGGCTTCCTGGGTATCGGCGAGCGTGAAGTTGCCGTCACCTTTGACGAGCTGCAGATCATTCGCAACGAAGACGGTTCGGACCTGCGCGTCTATGTAGGCGCCACCAAGGAAGAACTGGAAGCTCAGCCGGACTACGTCGCTGAGTAAGAGTAGTGGACTGCTCCGGGTGTCATCACCCGGGGCAGCCTGACACAGCGTCCGGTTCTATCGAGATCCTTCCCGATATCCGGACGCCTATCCCGAGACAGATGGCTTCAACAGGCGTCTGTCACTTTCTCAAACCTCAACACATGCAGCAGTTGGCCGGAAGCCTCCGGTCGAGAAGCTGACTGCACCCTGACTGGAGTGATGAAAATGAACTGGGACATTATCGAAGGCAATTGGAAACAGGTTAAAGGCAAGGCCCAGGAACAGTGGGGCAAGCTGACCAACGACGATCTGGACCGGATCGAAGGCAATCGCGACCAGCTTGCCGGCAAGATCCAGGAGCTCTACGGCAAGTCGCGCGACGAAGCAGAGCGCGAAGTCGATGAGTGGGCAAGTCGCCACTGATCGTCGAACAGATGAAAAAGAGCCGGGCGATCCGTCGCCCGGCTCTTTTCGTTCGAATTTGCTGATCTGCTGGTTGCTGATCAGATTTTGAGGGCAGCTGCCGCCTTTGCGCGGGTTTCAATGCCGGACCAGTCGTCCTCCGCAATCGCCTTTGCGTCCGCAATCCAGGAACCGCCAACGCACAGGACGTTCGGCAGTTTCAGATAGTCCGGAGCCTTGTCGAGACTGACGCCGCCGGTGGGGCAGAATTTGGCCGCCGCCAGCGGGGAGGAGAGAGACTTGAGGTAGGACGCACCACCTGCCTGTTCGGCGGGGAAGAACTTCAGCCGCTCATAGCCACGTTCCAGCAGGAACATGACTTCCGATGCGGTGGCTGCACCTGGAAGCAGAGGCACGCTGTGCTGGTCGGCTGCGTCCAGCAGGTTGGCGGTTGCGCCAGGAGAGACGATGAAACGGGCACCTGCAGAAACGGCGGCATCATATTGATTGCCGTCCAGCACCGTGCCGGCGCCTACAATCGCGCCTTCCACGTGCTCGTTGACCGCGTTGATCGCTTCCAGGGCATGGGCCGTGCGCAAGGTGATCTCGATGGCAGGCAGGCCGCCGCGCACAAGCGCTTCGGCCATGGGGACGGCCTTCCTGGGGTCTTCCACGATCAGCACCGGGATAACCGGTGCCGCGCACATTACCTTCTCGATCTTTTCAATGTCCTGGGCCATATCGCCTCCAAAATCTCTTTCTTGTCGTCCCTGCACCGACCGCGGCTGGAGCAGATCGCAGACACTATCGTGCCGAATTCACCTGGCAGATCCGGACCTGATCCTTACTCACCAAACACATGCGCGCCAGTGTCGGCCGAACCAACTGCACCGCGGAAGGCGGCGAAAAGGTCCCGGCCGGTGCCGAACTGACTCTGGCTCAGGTCAGCTTCCGCCAGCGGGCGGGCGTTGAATTCGGCTTCGTCGACCAGTACTTCCAATTTACCCGTCACCGCATCGACGCGGATCATGTCACCGTCACGGATTTTGGCGATCGGGCCGCCGGCAGCAGCTTCCGGGGTCACGTGGATTGCCGCCGGGACCTTGCCGGAAGCACCAGACATGCGGCCGTCGGTAATCAGGGCGACCTTGTGGCCGCGGTCCTGAAGGATGCCGAGGCAAGGCGTCAGCTTGTGCAGTTCGGGCATGCCGATGGCCTTCGGGCCCTGGAACCGGACCACGGCGGCAACGTCGCCGGTCAGTTCCTTGTTGTTGAAGGCGGTCAGGAAATCGTTCTGGTCGTGGAAGACGCGGGCAGGTGCCTCGATGATGTGGCGTTCCTTGGCAACGGCCGAGATCTTGATGACGGCCTTGCCCATGTTGCCGGTAAGCATCTTCAGGCCGCCCGTCGGCTGGAAGGCCTTGGCAACGGGAGCCAGCACCGTTTCGTCGCCGGAGGTCTCAGGAACTTCTTCGCGTTGCACGTTGCCGTCTGCGTCGAGTTTCGCTTCCACGGTGTAACCGGAAAGGTCGGTGCCGTAGACGGTCTTCACGTCCTGGTGCAGGTAACCGTCACCCAGTAGTTCGCGGATCAGGAAGGCAAGGCCACCGGCGGCCTGGAAGTGGTTCACATCGGCCTTGCCGTTCGGATAGACGCGGGCCAGAAGCGGCACGACATCGGAGAGATCGGAGATGTCGTCCCAGGTCAGCCTGATGCCTGCAGCAGCAGCAATTGCCACCAGATGCATGGTGTGGTTGGTCGACCCACCCGTGGCGTGCAGGCCGACAACTCCGTTGACGATCGCCTTTTCGCTGATGACTTCACCGGCGGGGGTGAACTCGTTGCCGAGGGCGGAAATCGCGATGGCGCGCTTGGCCGCTTCCCTGGTCAGGGCGTCGCGCAGGGGCGTGCCCGGATTGACGAAGGAGGCACCCGGCATATGCAGGCCCATGATCTCCATCAGCATCTGGTTGGAGTTGGCCGTGCCGTAGAAGGTGCAGGTGCCTGGCGAATGATAGGCGCGGGACTCGCTTTCCAGCAGGGCGTCACGCCCGACTTTGCCTTCGGCATAGAGCTGGCGGATCTTGGCCTTCTCGTCGTTGGAAATGCCTGTCGGCATCGGACCAGCCGGAACGAACACGGCCGGCAGATGGCCGAAAGAGAGGGCCGCGATGGCAAGACCGGGAACGATCTTGTCGCAGATGCCGAGAAAGACCGCTGCATCGAACATCTGATGCGACAGGCCGACGGCAGCAGCCATGGCGATCACATCGCGGGAAAACAGCGACAGTTCCATGCCGTCCTGCCCCTGGGTGACACCGTCGCACATGGCCGGAACGCCGCCGGCAACCTGGGCAACCGCGCCGATTTCGTGTGCGGCTTCGCGGATCAGGGCCGGATAGGTCTCGTAGGGCTGGTGGGCCGACAGCATGTCGTTATAGGAGGTGATGATGCCGAGGTTCGGTACCACGTCGCCGGAAAGGGCCTGCTTGTCGGAGAGGCCACAGGCGGCGAACCCGTGTGCGAGGTTGCCACAGGACAGGCGCGAACGCTGCGGGCCCTTGTCGGCGGCCTTGCCGATGCGGTCCAGATATCTTGAGCGGCTGTCGTGACTGCGTTTGACGATCCGTTCGGTGACGTCGCCAATGCGATCCTGGATGGTCATTGCTTCAAATCCTTTGCTAGCCGCGCCGCGGCCTGGCTGGTCCTATGTCCGGCACATAGGGCGTTGCGGCGAGCTTGCCGCTCTCTAATCGATTTAAGAGGCCGGAAACGCGCAAGGCCGGGCCTTGCGCGAGTGATATCAGTTGCTGTCGTCTTCGGCCCAGGTGCGGCCGTCACGCTCGACCAGAGCGATGGAGGCGGACGGACCCCAGGTGCCGGCGGTGTAGCCTTTCGGCGTTTCCTTGGAGGCTGCCCATGCAGCCTGGATCGGGTCGATCCACGCCCAGGCGGCGTCAACTTCGTCACGGCGCATGAACAGGGTCTGGTTGCCGCGGATCACGTCCATGATCAGGCGTTCGTAGGCATCCGGGTTACGCACCTTGAAGGCTTCGGCAAAACTCATGTCGAGCGGAACCTGACGCAGGCGCATGCCGCCGGGGCCGGGGTCCTTGATCATGATCTGCATCTGGACGCCTTCATCCGGCTGCAGACGGATGATGAGGCGGTTGGCGGTGATCGCCCCGGCTTCCGCGTCGAAGATCGAGTGCGGGATCGGGCGGAACTGGACGACGATTTCCGATACACGCTGCGCCAGACGCTTGCCGGTGCGCAGGTAGAAGGGCACGCCGGCCCAACGCCAGTTGGCGATTTCCGCCTTCAGGGCGACGAAGGTTTCCGTCCGACTTTCGTTGTTGCCGAGTTCTTCCAGGTAACCGGGAACCGCACCTCCGGCCGAAGCTCCTGCGCGGTACTGGCCGCGCACGGTCAGCTTGTCGATGCTCTGCTCGTCGATCGGGGCAAGAGCTTTCAAAACCTTCAGCTTCTCGTCGCGCACGCTGTCGGCGTTCATGCTTTCCGGCGGCTCCATCGCAACAAGGCAGAGCAGCTGCAGGATGTGGTTCTGCACCATGTCGCGCAGGGCACCTGCGGTATCGTAGTAGCCGGCACGGCCACCGGTGCCGAGCGACTCGGCCACGGTGATCTGGACGTGATCGATATGGGCCGCGTTCCACAGCGGTTCGAACAGGGCATTGGCAAAGCGCAGGGCCATCAGGTTCTGCACCGTTTCCTTGCCGAGATAGTGGTCGATACGGAAGATCTGGTGTTCGTTGAACACAGCACCGACCGTGTCGTTGAGCGCCCTGGCGGACTTGCCGTCCTTGCCGATGGGCTTTTCCATGACGACGCGGGAATGATCGTTGACGACGCCGATACGGCCGAGGTTCTCGCAGATTGTGCCGAAGAGGTCCGGGCCGACCGCAAGATAGAAGGCGCGGATGACTTCAGGGCGTTCGTCCAGGATGGTTCTCAGATCTTCAAAGCCATCGCCTGTGGCGATGTCGATCTTGACGTAGCGCAGGCGCTTCAGGAACTGCTGAAGATGCTCGTCGTCCAGATCCTTGACGTGTTCTTCAAGCGCGGCCTTGGCATAGTCGCGATAATCGTCGTCGGAATAGTCCCGGCGAGCACTGCAGATGATACGGGCGTTTTCCGGCATCTGGCCGTCCGCGTCGCGGTGGTAAAGGGCAGGCAGAAGCTTGCGGTGGGCGAGGTCTCCGGAGGCTCCGAAAACGACGAGGTCGAATTCTTCAACTTCAATGACGCGTACCGCCATAAAACATCCCTTCTCACAGCTGCCAGTCCGATGGGCCGCTCCGGCCTGGACCGTTTTCGACTGCCTTTTAAATCGATTTAATTGTCTTGTCAGCCCCTCATTTCAGGGCCGACCACTCTTTTTCCAGTTCGCTCCTGCGCGGCAGATCCGCTCCCCGTCGGGAGCAAGTGATGGCAGCTGCCCCGACAGCGAAGTCAAGAAGACGATTTAGCTGGCCGGCGTCAAGGGCTGCAAGCGCATCACGGTCGGTTGCACCTAGATGTTTCAGCCCTGCAAGCAGGGCTGCCTGGAAGGTGTCGCCCGCGCCAACGGTGTCTTCAACGGTTACCTTGATGCCCGGGCGGCTGACTTCGATGCCTTCGGCAAATGCGGTTGCACCGTCGCCACCCCGTGTGACGATGACCAGCGAAGCCCCCATGCCGAGCCAGGCGCGGGCAATGGTTTCGACGGGTTCACCGGGAGCGATCAGGGCAAGGTCTTCGTCCGACACTTTGACGACATCCGTCAACGGAACAAGGCTTTCCGTATTGCGGCGCCAGAGCGCCATGTCCGGTACCACGGTCGGGCGTATGTTCGGGTCGAAAGAGACCAGCGTATGGTCTCGCTCGCGTTCGATCAGAGCCCTGAAGGCGGCCGAAACCGGCTCGACCAGTGCCGTGTAGGACCCGATGTGCAGAAACAATGGCGGTTCGTCGAACTGCGGCAGGTCATCGACGGTCACCATGCGGTCAGCTGCGTTCTCGCCGTAGAACGTATAGGCAGGAGAGCCGTGCTCATCCTTCTGGACGAGGCTGAGCGTCGTCAGGTAATCAGTCCTCAGGATATAGCGTTCCGAAACGCCTTCACTGCGGAACTTCTGGGCCAGACGTTCGCCAAGGGCATCGCGTGAAATGCCGCCGAAAAACCCGGCGTCCTCTTCAAGGCGCGCCAGCCCCATGGCCACGTTGAAGGGGGATCCGCCGATACGGGCGTCGAAAGAAACACTGTCGCCGGAACCGGCTTCTCCAAAGAGATCGAACAGTGCTTCGCCGCAAATCAAAAACATATACGTTCTGGTCTTTCGTCGTTTGTCAGGAACCGCATCGACGGCGGATTCATGGCTTTGTGTCATTTCGCGGCAGCGGCCTTTCAGACCACCGCCTCATCCGAAGGAGGCCCGCAAGGCGCCGAACTCGCCGCCCATCCTTCGAGACGAACCTTTCGGTTCTCCTCAGGATGGGGTGTGGGGAGGAGTGGGCTGAACCCGGTGTCTCCTGCCACCTTATTGGTTTCAACGAGGCGCGCCAATGGCGCTCGTTGCATGTGTCTTCTCTGCCCCTACAACGGCTCATCAAACCACCACCTCATCCTGAGGGGGCCATAGGCCCGTCTCGTAGGATGGGCCGCGAACTATGATTTGCCGCCCATCCTACGAGACGAACCTATCGGTTCTCCTCAGGATGAGGGTTCGGGAGGGAGAGGTGCTGAACCCGGTGTCTCCCGTTCCCTTATTGGTTTCAACGAGGCGCGCCAATGGCGCTTGTTGCATGTGTCTTCTCTAACCCTACAGCGGCTCATCAATCCACCACCTCATCCTGAGGAGGGCCATAGGCCCGTCTCGAAGGATGGGCCACGAACGCTGATTTTACCGCCCATCTTTCGGGATGAACCTTTCGGTTCTCTTCGGGGCGAGGTCCCGGGTAGGAGGCGCCGGATGAAGGCACCTCCCGTTTTTCTTCCCAGGCCTAGGCCGCCATGCTGTCCGGCGGATCCATGGCTCCGGTCATGATCGCCACCGCATCGGACATGGAAAAGTCCGACGGTTTGATGACACAAGCCCGACTGCCCAGCCGATGAATGTGGATACGGTCGGCAACCTCGAAGACATGGGGCATGTTGTGACTGATCAGCACGATGGGCAAGCCCCTGGCCCTGACATCCTTGATCAGCTCCAGCACGCGCCGGCTTTCTTTGACGCCGAGAGCGGCGGTCGGCTCGTCCATGATCACGACCTTGGATCCGAAAGCGGCCGCCCGTGCCACCGCCACACCCTGGCGCTGACCGCCGGAAAGCGTTTCAACGGCCTGGTTGATGTTCTGAATGGTGAGCAGCCCAAGTTCGTTCAGCTTTTCGCGGGCGATCTCTTCCATCTTCTTTCGGTCCAGCTGGCGCAGCCAGGTGCCGCGGAAGCCAGGTTTCTTCAACTCACGGCCCATGAACATGTTGTCGGTGATCGACAGGGCAGGGGACATGGCCAGGGTCTGGTACACCGTCTCGATCCCGGCTTCGCGGGCATCGATGGGCGAGGTGAAGTGGACGGGCTTGCCATCGAGCAGGATCTCTCCGCCATCAGGCTGCACGGCTCCGCTGAGAGCCTTGATCAAGGTGGATTTGCCGGCCCCGTTGTCGCCGATCACGGCGAGGATCTCGCCGGGATAGAGTTCGAAGTCGGCTCGGTCCATGGCCACGACACGGCCGTAGCGCTTGACCAGTTTACGCGCTTGCAGGACAGGTTCCATCACACAGATACCTTTCTGATCCATTGGTCGATCGCAACCGCGCCGATGATGAGGATGCCGATCAGCAGGTAGGTCCACTGCGCATCGGCGCCGAGCAGGCGCAGGCTGAGCGTGAACACACCGACGATGAGTGCGCCGAACAGGGTGCCGAGCACGGATCCACGTCCGCCGAAGAGCGAGATGCCGCCGATCACCACGGCCGTGATGGATTCGATGTTGGCAAGCTGACCCGTGGTCGGGGAGACCGAGCCGATGCGGCCGATCATCGCCCAGCCGGCGAAGGCGCAGATGAGCCCGGACAGCATGTAGACCGATATCAGAACCTTCTTCACCTGCACGCCCGAAAGCTGCGCGGCTTCCGGATCGTCGCCAACGGCGTAGACATGCCTGCCCCAGGCTGTCTGACGCAGGGCGTAGGCCAGCACCAGCACCAGAAGCACCATGAAGATGACGCCATAGGTGAAGACTGCGCCGCCGACATTGACCTTGTTGCCGAAGAACTGAAGCAGCGGTGCCACTTCGGCGATTTCCTGCGACCGGATGGTCTCATTGGCCGAATAAAGGAAGTTGGTGGCAAGCACGATTTGCCACATGCCGAGCGTCACGATGAAGGGGGGCAGCTTGACGATGGCGACAAGGAAGCCGTTGAGATACCCGCAAAAGGTACCGCAAATAAGGCCGCAGACGATGGAGACCTCCACCGGCAAACCATAGCGGAAGGTGAACTGCCCCATGACGACGGAGGACAGCACCATGATCGCGCCGACCGACAGATCGATGCCGGCGGTCAGGATGACGATGCTCTGTGCTGCCGCCACGATGCCGACGATCTGGACCTGCTGCAGGATCAGCGTCAGTGCGAAGGGGGAGAACAGTTTCGATCCGAGCAGCAGCCCGAAAACGACAAGGGAGAGTACCAGGACGATCAGCGGAACCAGTGATGGGGTCTGGTGCAGCGTGTGCTGGATTTTATGCCCGATCCCATGACGTTCGTCATCGAATGAGGCGACAGCTTGCGGTCCGGAGGTGGCAGCGGATTCGTAGTCCGCCGGCCCCTTGGCCGTTTTGCTTTCTAAGGTCATGCCCGTTTAACCTTCTTTGCGCCGGTTTTGAAAAAAGGGGCAAGGTCGCCCATGCCCCTTTTGATCTCGTCCAGGGGTGTCTTAGCCCCAGCAGAGATCCGTTCCCTTGGCGGTGTCGATGGATTCGACGCCTTCAACCGGCTTGTCGGTCACAAGGGCAACACCGGTATCGAAGAAGTCCTTGCCTTCGGTCGGCTCCGGCTTGGTGCCATTGTCGGCCCAGGCCTTGATGGCCTCGATGCCGAGCGATGCCATCAGCAGCGGATACTGCTGCGAGGTGGCGCCGATAACACCGTCCTTGACGTTCTGAACACCCGGGCAACCGCCGTCGACAGAAACGATCAGCACGTCGTTTTCGCGGCCGATGGCCTTCAGTGCTTCATAGGCGCCGGCAGCAGCGGGTTCGTTGATCGTGTAGACCACGTTGACCATCGGATCCTTGGCAAGCAGGTTTTCCATGGCCTTGCGGCCACCTTCCTCGTTACCTGCGGTCACGTCGTTGCCGACGATGCGCGGATCGGTTTCGTCACCCCACTTGTTCGGGTCGCCAAGCTCGATGCCGAAGCCCTGCAGGAAGCCCTGGTCACGCAGCACGCCGACGGTTGGCTGGCTGATGCCGAGATCAAGCATGGCGATCTTGGCATTGGCTGCCTCGTCGCCCAGGCTGGCCGCGGCCCACTGGCCGATCAGCTCACCCGCCTTGAAGTTGTCGGTGGCGAAGGTTGCGTCGGCTGCGTCGATGGGATCGAGCGGCGTGTCGAGTGCAATCACCAGAAGGCCGGCGTCGCGCGCCTGCTGGACAGCCGGCACGATGGACGACGTGTCAGATGCGGTCAGCAGGATGCCCTTGGCTCCGTCAGCAATGCAGGTTTCGATCGCTGCCACCTGGGTTTCATGGTCGCCGTCGATCTTGCCTGCGAAGGACTTCAGTTCGATGCCGAGTTCTTCAGCCTTTGCGGTAGCGCCTTCCTTCATTTTCACGAAGAACGGGTTGGTGTCCGTCTTGGTGATCAGGCAGGCGGAGATGTCTGCTGCGACTGCCGGAGTGGCAGCCATGGCGGCGAGAATGGAACCGGTCGCGAGTAGTTTGCGGATCATTTGCGTTTTTCCTCCCTGGCCAATTCAGGTTGAACGGTTGGGTGTGGCCAGATGTGACCCCAACCGTGCTGCCCGTGCCGGAAAGCTGGCTCTATCCTCCGAGCTGCCAGCCCCGGCGGGTCCGGTGTCTTTCCCGCCCGTCAGGATTGCTGCCCTGGGCGAGAAATTGAAGAATTGCGGCAGGCTGGCTGCGCCGATGGCGCCTGCGTCGTGGCCAAAGCTGCCGATTTCGATGTCGGGTGAATGGCGTTTCTCAGGCGCGGCCTTTTCCACGGCCTTCTTCAAGGCGGCCCGGAACGTTTCCGGGAACGGGCCACCAAGGTCGCCGTCGAGGACGACCAGAGGAACGTCCAGAAGCGCATAGGCCGAGCGTAGGGCAAGTGCGAGCGCTTCGGCGCAGTCTTCCAGCCACTCGGTGTATTTCGGATCTCCGGTTTCAACCGCGTGCTGCAAGTCGGAACGGTTGAGCTTTGGAAAATCTTCCGGCGACATGTGTCGGGCGAGTGCCACCAGCGATGCGCGGGTCAGCAGCAGGTCCCAGGAATTGCGGGCCTTTGGTGCGGTGGTCAGCGTGCTTGGCGGAACGGGGATCATGGCGACGTCGCCTGCGTTGCCGGATACACCGCGCACCACATCGCCCTTCAGGATCAGGCCGCCACCGATAGCAGGCCCAAGGAAAAGGTAGACGAAATTGTCGTTCTGCCGGCCCAGACCGTAGAAGAGTTCGGCCACCGCGGCTGCCGTGCCGTCGTTCTCGCTGAACACCGGCAGGCCGGTTGCCTTTTCAAGGGCGTCGGTCAGGTCGAAGTCTTCCCACTTCATGAAATCGGCCTGGGGCAGGCCCAGTTCATGCAGCCAGGCACCGAGGTTGAACGGTTGCGCCAGGCCGATGCCGGTGATGCGGGACTGGTCTTCCTTGCTCAGATGCTGGCGCAGGAATTCCAGATCGTCCTTGAGGATTTCCATGGCCTCTTCGGGCGCGGGCAGGATCATGTCATGAAGCCGGCGGGCAATCAGCTGGCCGGAAAAATCCATCAACACGGTTTCCATGTTGGTCCGGTCCAGCCGCACCCCGAAAGAATAGGCGCCGCGCGGGGCAAGCCGGAGAATGGTTGCCGGTTGCCCGCGGCTGCCGTCGTGACGCTTGCCGGCTTCCACGATCAGCCCTTCCTCGATGAGGTTCTGGATGATGGCGCCGATGGCCGCGTTCGTCAGCTGTACCGCCCGGGCGAGTTCCGCCTTGGAGGCCTCACCGGCACGCCGAAGGATCTGAAGTACGATGCGTTCGTTGTACCGGCGCAATTGCGCGGAATTCGAACCACGGCCGCTTTTTGGCGTGTCCTCCACCGGTCTTGCTCCTCCCCAGGAACTGCCTGCTCTCGTCGGCGGCATCAGAATAAATAAGTTTGATAAAATTATTCGCCCAAGTGGCCCGGCTGTCAATCGCAATCTGTTTTGCAACGCACGTTTTCGATATTGTGGCGCGGTAAGTCTCTGCGCAACAACACGAAAAATTCTCGCCTGCCTCGGTAACATTTTTCCGGCAGGGGCCGGTCTGGCACATCCGCGCAGCCTGGGTGCGCACGGGATTGACGGGCGATCCGTATTTCAGCTCTTTCGTGCAGGACATCCTAACACACCTTCGCGAAATCGTTGCCGGAGCTTTCAACATCCGTATTGTCGGGGAGGGACGAGAATCGGAGACAAAAAAATGCCGGCCACACATGACGAAGCGTTTCTTGAACGGGCGATTGCCGCTGGAGCAGGGGAACGCCCTGCCGATCTGGTGATAAAGAATGTCAGCCTGTTCAGCGTTGTCGACGGATCCACTGTCGAAACGGATATTGCGATCGTCGGTGACAGGATCGTCGGCACGCACGGGCAGTATGAAGCCGCGGAAACCATCGACGGCAGCGGACTGACCGCCGTTCCCGGTTTCATCGACACGCATCTTCATGTGGAATCGTCTCTGGTCACACCGTTCGAGTTTGACCGCTGCGTGCTGCCGCACGGTGTCACCACCGCCATTTGCGATCCGCATGAGATTGCCAACGTTCTGGGTGCCGAAGGGATCCGCTATTTCCTCGACAGTTCTCTAGAAACGGTGATGGACCTCAAGGTCAATCTCTCGTCCTGCGTTCCCGCAACGGCT
This sequence comes from Labrenzia sp. PO1, assembly GCF_012273635.1. Lineage (NCBI taxonomy): Bacteria > Pseudomonadati > Pseudomonadota > Alphaproteobacteria > Hyphomicrobiales > Stappiaceae > Labrenzia > Labrenzia sp. PO1. Next base: position 511,621 of record NZ_JAAXCR010000001.1, on the reverse strand, counting down.
TTCGAGACAGCCGGGGCCTGCCTGGAGATCGAGGACCTGCTGCCGTTCCGCGATCATCCAAGCGTGATCGGCCTTGCTGAATTCATGAATTTTCCAGGTGTGCTTGCGCGCGATCCCAAGGTGCTGGCAAAGCTTGCCGCCTTTCAGGACGGTCATATCGATGGCCATGCGCCTCTGCTTCAGGGTATCGGCCTCAACGGTTATCTGGCCGCAGGCATCCGCACCGACCACGAGGCAACCTCCGCCGAGGAGGCGCTGGAAAAGCTCGCCAAAGGCATGACGATCCTGATGCGGGAAGGCTCCGTTTCCAAGGACCTGGAAGCGCTGGCTCCGATCCTGACACCGGATGTTTCGGCTTTCGTCGCACTGTGCACGGACGACCGCAATCCGCTGGATATCGCCGAAGAAGGCCATCTCGACAGCATGATCCGCCGCCTGATCGCCAAGGGCATTCGTCCGCTCGACGCCTATCGGGCCGCAAGCTGGTCGGCGGCCAATGCCTTCGGCCTGAAAGACAAGGGCGTGATCGCCCCGGGCAAGCGCGCAGACATTGCGCTGCTGAGCGACTTTGCCGATTGCCGCGTGGTGCAAGTGATTTGCGGCGGCGTTCAGGCGACGGACGAAGCCTTTGCAAAAAGAACCATTGTCCCGCCGGTTGGCCTCGACAGCGTCCATGTCGGCCAGGTCACCGCGTCGAAGTTCGACGTTCCGGCGCGCAACAGCGAGGCCGACGTCATCGGCGTGGTGCCGGGCAGGATCATCACCGAACACCTGAAGCGCACCCTGCCGGTGACCGGCGGCAAGACGCTGGCCGATCTTGATCAGGATGTGCTGAAGGTCGCTGTCGTCGAACGGCACAAGGGCACGGGCAACATCGGCCTCGGTTTCGTCAATGGTTTCGGCATGAAACAGGGCGCAATTGCTTCGTCCGTCGGCCATGACAGCCACAACATCTGCGTGGTTGGCGCGGATGAGGAAGCCATGGCCCACGCGGTCAACCGGGTGATCGCCATGAAGGGCGGATTTGCCGTTGCCGACAAGGATGGTGTGAAAGCCGAACTTGCCCTGCCGCTGGCGGGACTGATGAGCCTGGAGCCGTTCGAAACGGTGAAGGAGGAACTGGAGCACCTGCGCGCCGCCGCCAAGGATCTCGGCTGTACGCTGGCCGAACCGTTTCTGCAGGTCGCCTTCCTGCCTTTGCCGGTCATTCCGCATCTGAAGATCACCGATTTTGGCGTCTTCGATGTCAACAAATTCGAACTGATCGATCAGGGGAGTTGATGCGCGCCTTCAGTACTGGCGCAATCGTGCTCGAAAACGTGCCCATTTCCGCGCGGATCGCAACGCCAGAAACAGGAGGACAGCTCCGGCAACAAGGGACCAGAACAGGATCTGGCTGTCGAGAGAAAACCTGTCCAAACTGCGGGTGGGATAGGCAATCTTCGGATTGAGTGGCAAATAAGTGACGTTCAGAGCGCCGTCTGTCTCTCGGATGATCTCCCCAGGCTTTATCCTGAAATCCAGAGTTTGGGCCGGTGCGTTCGTTGGGTTGATTTCAACGACGATCCTTTCGTCGTGCCAGCTTTTGAAGTTCTTGAAAGTGTTCCGGTAATTGGAACGATAATGCGCCCAAGCCTTGTCCCCATCGGGCGTGTCGTTGATAATGACCAGAACCTTGCCGGGGGTGGTTTCGCCAAAGCCCTTCAGAAGCCAGTACTTCAAACCGCTGTCGTGGTGGAAATAAATTGAGATCGCGACAGCGCTAGCTACAAAAAACAGGATGGCCAGGTGAAGCGCGTGGCTGTCTTCTGCCGCTTCTTTCGGGTTATACAAAGGCAACACCTTTCGTTCGAGTATTGCACCAAGATATGCACCTAAAAGTAGCAGTGACGCAATTCCTCAAGACAAAAATCTATGGGTCTGGTTCGCTCCAGCGTTCGGAATGCGCGCGACACCTTCCTGCCTTTGCCGGGCATTTCGCATCTGAAGATCACCGAATTCGGTTTCTTCGATGTCAACAAGCTCGAACTGGTGGATCAGGGGAGCTGAAACAGGTCTTTCGATGATCCTCACTCTTGCCGTTTCCGGATACCGCTCGCTACGCGACATCGTCCTACCGCTCGACCGCATCACCCTGGTGACGGGTGCGAACGGCAGCGGCAAGTCGAGCCTTTACCGGTCGATCCGTTTGCTGGCGGAAGTCTCGCAAGGCCAGGCGATTGCCTCGCTGGCTGCGGAAGGTGGCCTCAATTCGACGCTCTGGGCGGGGCCTGAAGCTTTTTCCAGGGCAATGAAACAGGGCGAAGTGCCGGTTCAGGGAACCGTGCGCAAGGGTGTGGTCAGTCTGAAGCTCGGCTTTGCCGATGAGGACTACGGCTATGCGATAGATCTCGGTCTGCCGGCGGACGCCGGGCGGTCGCTGTTTTCCATGGATCCGGAAATCAAGGCCGAGGCCCTGTGGGCCGGCGAAGCCTTGTCCCGTTCGAACGAGATTGCAGCCAGAAACGGCCCGACGGTACGGGTTCTCAATGCCCAGGGTCAACGCATACCGGTTTTCCAGAACCTTGCCCGCTTCGACAGCATGATGACCCACGCCGCCGATCCGAAAGACGGTCTGGAACTTCTGGTCATGCGCGAGCGCATGCGTGCCTGGCGTTTTTATGATCACCTGCGCACCGACAGGGACGCTCCTGCGCGGTTTCCCAAGATAGGAACACGGACACCTGTGCTGAGCGGGGATGGCGGGGATCTGGCAGCCGCTCTTCAGACCATCCTGGAAATTGGTGACGAGCGGGCCCTGGAAGAGGCTGTCGATGATGCGTTCCCCGGAGCATCCGTCAGGATTTCGGTCAACGACGGCTATTTTGAACTGCTGATGCAGCAGAAGGGGCTGTTGCGCGAGCTACGGGCCAGTGAATTGTCTGACGGAACGCTCCGGTATCTCCTGTTGACGGCGGCGCTCCTGTCGCCGCGCCCGGCGCCCTTGGTGGTGCTGAACGAGCCCGAGACGAGCCTCCACCCGGCATTGCTGGAGCCTCTCGCCCGGCTGATTGCACGGGCCGCGGAAAAGACGCAGGTGATCGTCGTTTCCCATGCGGAAGAACTGGTGTCCGTGCTGTCGTCGGAAAGAGGCTGCATGCGCTACGATCTGCGCAAGGAACTTGGCGAGACGGTTGTGGATAGCGCTGACACACCTCGCTGGAACTGGCCAAAGAGATAAACCGCCTGTTTTGCGGAGTTGTCTATAAGTTTTTGATTTGACGTCTCTATTGCCAACCGGCTCAGCCGGCTTATCTTAAGCGGATGGTTCTTCACGCGCAAAAAAACGACGAGGTGTCGTTACGTCGCGAGTTGACGTGAACGGAAGGTTGCGTCATGTCAGAAGAGACCCAAAGAGGTGACGCCTCATTGGTGGCCGGGCCCTTGAGGAGGACCATTTCGCGGTACGGATTTTGTCCGGATCACGAAATTTCAGGATAAAGGCCCGTCCGCGCAGTGAAGCGATAAAACGCGTTGGAGAACGTAATGACGACTGCGGAGGAGTGGAACGCGGCGTTCAAGCCCCGTCCAGTACACGAGTATCTCGAGACGACCGTTGCCCAATACGGGACCCGTCCTGCCTGTGATTTCATGGGCAAGGTGTGGACCTATGCCGAATTCGGCGCGCTGGTCGACAGGACGGCTGCCGGACTGCAGGCGATGGGCGTCGGCCCGGGTGTTCACGTCGGCCTGTGCCTGCCAAACACGCCTTTCTACACGATCTTCTATTTCGCGGTTCTGAAGATCGGCGCCACGGTCGCCAACTTCAATCCGCTCTACGTCGAGCGCGAACTGTCGTTCCAGGCGCGAGATGCCGATGTGCGCATCATGGTGACCATGGATCTGAAGGTGATCTACGACAAGGTCGAGGAGGTTCGCAGGGAACGGGCGCTCGACAAGATCATTGTCTGCCCGATGGCCTGGTGCCTGCCGACGATCAAGAAGGTGCTGTTCAGTCTGTTCAAGCGAAAGGAACTGGCGGACATTCCCCGTGATGACGCCCACATTCGTTTCGAAGACCTGCAGACGAGGGGAGACAAGCCCAGGCCGGTCGCAATCGATCCGGCAAACGATATTGCGGTGCTGCAGTATACCGGGGGCACCACCGGCGTTCCCAAGGGCGCGATGCTGACGCACAGAAACCTGTCGGCCAATATCGAGCAGATGCGCTGCGTCTTCGAAAAGGCGCGGCCGGGCGAAGAAAAGATGCTGTGCGTTCTGCCGTTCTTCCACGTCTTCGCAATGACGGTGGGGCAGAACCTGTCAATCATTTTGGGCGCTGAAATGGTGCTGCAGCCGCGCTTTGAGCTGAAGTCGCTGCTGGAAGCGGTCAAGCGCAAGAAGGTAACCCTCTTTCCGGGTGTGCCGACGATCTACACGGCCATCAACAACTCGCCCATGACGGAGAATTACGATCTGACCAGCATCAGGATCTGCTTGTCGGGCGGCGCGCCGTTGCCGGTGGAGGTCAAGGAAAGCTTTGAAAAGATCACGGGCTGCATTCTGGTGGAAGGGTACGGCCTCACCGAAACGTCGCCAGTTGCCGCGGTCAACCCGCTGGACGACAGCCGCCGGGCGGGTTCCATCGGAAGGCTGGTGCCGGGGACCAGTGCCCGCTTCGTGAGTATCGAGGACCGTGAAACCGTGGTTCCGGCAGGCGAGAAGGGCGAGTTGCTGCTGCATGGGCCCCAGGTGATGAAGGGCTACTGGAAGCGCGAGGACGCGACCGCCGAGACCATCACCCATGACGGCTATCTGCATACGGGTGATGTTGGTTATCAGGATGATGGCGGCTTCATCTATCTGGTCGACAGGATCAAGGACCTGATCCTGTGCTCTGGATACAACGTCTATCCGCGTGTCATCGAGGAAGCGATCTACCAGCACGAGGCCGTGGACGAGACCATCGTCATTGCCGTGCCGGATGCCTATCGCGGCCAGAGCCCGAAGGCCTTCATCAAGCTGAAGGAAGGTCATGCGCTCACCGCCGATGACATGAAGGCCTTCCTGAAGGACCATTTGTCGACGATCGAACTGCCAAGAGACTATGAGTTCCGTGACGAGTTGCCGAAAACCATGGTCGGCAAATTGTCGAAGAAGGAACTGGTCGAGGAAGAAGCCCAGAAGCGGGCAGCGGCGGAAGCCCGGAGCGCCTGAGCGCACCGTTCCTGAAAACACCGGAAGCGCTCTCAATCGAGCGCTTCCGTGCAATGCTTTCTGTCTAAACCGACACAATTTTCATGTCACGCAGAGCGGGTTTCCACCTGACAAGCAGTCACACTGCTGTCGCATAAACCCGTTGCAACGGAGCGGCGTGATTGCCTCACAGTGTCTTTAAATAGTCCTGAAATTCCTTGCCCGGCTCCTTCGGAAACCGTGTGTCGGTGATCGCAAATGATGTGATGCGATCGAGCCGGAAATTCCGGAAGCCGTTCCGTACTTCGCACCACGCAGTCAGCACCCAGACACTTTCGAAGGCAGTCAGTCCCAGCGGGCGGGTGAGGCGTTCACTGACGCGGTTCTGCAGGTCACTGTAGCCGAGTTGCACCTTGCGCCGTTTGCGGATGGCATCGCGCAGCGGAGACAGGGCGTCATGTCCTTGTGCCGAGGAGGCCTTGCCGACCGCAAGCAAAGGGCGGTTCAGCGAGCGTTCGCCTTCGGACAGAACAGCTCCAAGCTTGCCGAGCACCCGCTCGGCCGTTTCGCGCATGGTTTTGTCGCCACGTGCCTTGACCATGCGAATGCCGAGCAGGATGACATCCAGCTCGTCCGGATCGAACTGCATCGGCGGCAGGAAATAACCGCGTTCAAGAACGTAGCCGACACCGCCTTCACCGCGAATGGGCGCGCCCATCGCCTTAAGCGTGGCCATGTCCCGATAAATGGTGCGTTCCGTCACGCCCAGCAGCTCCGCAAGCATGGCGGCCGGAACGGCGCCTCTGCGGCTGCGCAGGGCATCCAGGATGGAAAACAGCCTGATGGTTCGCATGGGTGTCGGTCTCCAGCCGGTTTCTGCAAGGAATTTGCTGCCGCCCTCTTTTGCACGATCATAGCGCATCCCCCTGACAGAAACTGTCTCTGACGCCTTCTATAGAGCTGGCAGCAGAAACACGGAAGGACATCTCATGCTGCGAAAAGAACTGGGACCGATGAAAGTGATGGGGTTTGCTCGCTACGAGGCGAAAGCAGGCGTAGGTGCGCCGGAACTGATAGCGGCCGCCCGCCTGTGGCAGAAGGAGTTCCTGAGCAACCAGCCGGGAATCGCCTTTCACTGCTTTTTAGGCAATGCAACAGGCGGTTATGCCGATGCAATTCTGGCAAGGGACGAGGCCAGTTTCGCAGCCATGTCCGAGGCGCATATGCAGGCTGCGTGCTCAAGGGCATTCATGGAACTGCTGGAGCCCGGCAGCATTCGCCTGTGTCTCAACCGTCTGATGAAAGACCTCACAGCGGTGCCGGACGGATTTTCCGCCATCGAATTCGGTACCTTTCTTCCCAGGAACGACGGCAGCTTTTCAGAAGAGGCGCTGATGGCTGCGTCCGGACGGATCGAGAGGGAGTATCTTGCCCCGTTGCCGGAAACCAGGGCGCATCTGATGGCGCAGGCAGGGGAGGATACCTATTCGGAGATCTGCTTTGTGGAAACGGAAGGTGCTGCCAGGGAGATCTGCGGAGGCTATGTGTCGAACGCGGCCTGTGCGCCGCTTTTGAACCTGTTTGATCCCGCCAGCGTCGATCTGGATTTCTGGCACGTGCTTGCCTGAGCCGTCAGGCGACCTAATCGCCTGACGGTCTAGCTATTGTACCCGCGTCCGTCCGAGGCCCTTGCCAGTTTCTGGCCGCGTTTGGCCTCGCGGCGGACCGTGTAGATCGACGCGGCGATGATGACGGCGGCGCCCACCAGTGTTTCCACACGCGGCCACTGGTGGAAAACCAGGGCGCCGAAAACGGTGGCATAGAGCAGCCTTGTGTAGTCCAGCGAGGCAATGGCGGTGGCTTCGCCGGCGCGGAATGCCTGGATATTGGCCATCTGGGCTGCCCAGGACACGATGCCGATTCCAAGCAGAATTCCCCATTGTGCCAGGGTCGGGGTCTGCCAGGTCAGGATGGCGGGGATGATCATGATCAGCCCGACGCCGAAAGCCTGGTAGGTCAGGATGGTGACCGGGGGATCGGTGCGCGTCAGCAGACGGACGACAATCATCACCAGGCCGGCGCAGGCCGCTCCGGCGATGGCGAGCAGCGCAAAGGGATCGATCAGCCCGTCGCCTTGCGGGCGGAGCATCAGAACAACCCCCAGAAAGCCGACGATGGTTGCACCCCAGCGGTGCACACCGACCGTTTCTCCCAGTAACCAGATGGCGAAGATCGTGAGGAAGAACGTCTTGGAGAAGCTGATTGCCGTGGCATCGGCCAACGGCAGTTCGATGACGGCCGTGAAGCCGCAGAGCATGGCGGTCGCGGCAACCACGATACGGGTCAGCTGAAGTCCGGGACGTTTTGTCGCCAGGGAGGTCGGCAATCCGCTGAGGATCTTCGGGGCAACGATGGCAAGCATGATGCCCTGGCGGATCACCAGGATCTGGAACACCGTCAGGTCCTTGCCGAGCAGCTTGATCAGGGTGACCATGATCGAGAACAGAAAGGCGGCCAGAAGGATCCAGAGCGCGCCGATGGTGTTCGACGGCAGGTTCTCCGTCAGGCTGGTCACCTTGCGCCGAAGACGGTTGCCGGTTGCCTCGGAAGGCTCCGGCTGTTGGGTGGGCATGTCCATCGTGAATCCTTGCCGGAGGGTATGCGGATGCGGCGGCGCATTTGGGCCGGAGCACAGGCAAGACTCGGATAAGGCTGTTTGTTGCAGTTGAAACAAGCTTAGCGCTTTTCGCTGAGAAGGAAAGAGGGCGGCTGTTTGCCATCGCCAGCAGATGCAATTTAAACTGCGCCGAACGGGGAGGACTTCTATGGAAAAAATCCAGACGCAGGGCGTGCATCACATCACTCTTGTCGGGGCCGACAGGCAGACTTCCATCGATTTCTGGGAAGGGCTGCTGGGCATGCCTTTCGTGTTCGAGCAGCCCAATCTGGACGATGAAAACCAGAGCCATCTCTATTTCGATCCGGGCGACGGCCGTCTCATCACGATCTTCACCAACGAAGACCGCAAACCGGACCCGGAGCCGGCTCCCCAGACAATCGGCTGCGTTCACCACCTGGCACTTGCCGTATCGCAGGCAACCTTTCGGCAGATTGCCGAGCGGCTTGATGCACGCGGCATATCGCACAGCGGTCCGAAGGATCGCGGCTTCATGGATTCTATCTATTTCCGTGACCCGCTCGGGCTGCTGATCGAACTGGCCAGCTATCGCTTCGTGCCACCGGAAGGCGTGGCCATGGGCGAGGTCATGCTGGAAGCACACAAGATCCGGGTGGCGCGGGGTGACTACAACATTCAGGAAGTCCATCTTGCCGATGCCATCGAGCAGTTGACGCGCGAAACGAGACGCAGCCTGTCTGACGACCGGCGCCCGAAGAACCCGTACAAGCGGTAGGGCGTCATCCGGGTGGTGCACCTGCCGGACGTTCTTTGCACTCGCTCGCAAATTCGCTTGCGCGCCGATGTGAATCATGATGATGAGCTGCGTCCGAAATCTTGTTTTCAGACCGGACCGCAACCTCAGTTGCGCTCTCCGGCGGGCCATGCAATGCTCGGTTAACAAGGTCGTTTGGGAAAGGCCCCAGCAAGGGGGCTCCAGGGTTTTTTTGAATGACAATGGCTAAGAAGGGGCGTCCCTTGGCCGCTGCCGATATCATCGGCTGGCGTGAAATCGTGAGCCTTCCCGAACTGGGCGTTTTCGATATGCGTGCCAAGATCGACACCGGCGCACGCACCTCGGCGCTCCATGCCGAAGAACAGGAAGTGTTCGAACGCGACGGCCGGACCTGGGTACGTTTCCGGGTGCCTGCCTCGCGTCATCACAGCGATTTCCGGGCGGAGGTTCCGGTTCTGGACGAGCGCAACATCAAGAACACCAGCGGTGTTCCCGAGCGGCGCATTGTCATCCGGACGTTACTTCATCTTGGAAAACATCACTGGCATGTGGATGTGTCGCTGGCGGACAGGTCGAACATGGGGTTCGACATGATCCTCGGCCGAACGGCGATCAGGCGGCACAACGTGCTGGTGCATGCGGGCCGGTCTTTCCTGGCGGGAAAGCCCGCGCTGGCAACAAAACACTAGGGTGTGGACCCATAAATGAAGAAGAAATGGTTTGAGGTGGATTGGTCTTCCTCAAGGCGCGGAAGCGCAGGAAATGTGGCCCATTTTCAAGCTTTCGCAACGCTGCGGAGGACCAATCCGGTCAAATCCGAAGGACATGAAAATGGCTTCACCGCGCGTCGTCAGCGTGCTTGACCGGGCAGAAAGCCCGCTCCGCGCACACTTCCTAACGCGATTTTGCCATTTTTCATGCCATTTCGTCTTCATTTATGGGTCCACACCCTAAGCTGCGCGTTTGAGCGGCAGGAAACAATCACTGAAAATTCGGTGTCGCAACACCGGTCGGAACGAGGCTGAGACCGAGGGACTTGAACCAATGAAAATTGCTATGATGGCACGGAATCCCGAGCTCTATTCCCACAAGCGCCTGAAGGACGCTGCCGAGGAGCGCGGTCACGAACTGGAAATCATCAACACCCTACGCTGCTACATGAACATCGCCTCGCGGCGGCCGGAAATCTATTACAACGGCAGCAAGCTGACCGGCTTCGACGCCGTGATTCCGAGGATCGGCGCATCGGTCACTTTCTATGGTCTGGCCGTGTTGCGCCAGTTCGAGATGATGGGCGTCTACCCGCTGAACGAATCCGTTGCCATCGGACGATCGCGCGACAAGCTTCGGTCGATGCAGCTGCTTGCCCGCGACGGGATAGGCCTGCCGGTGACGACCTTCGCTCACGACCCGAAGATGACCGAGGAAGTGCTGGCGACCGCGGGTGGCGCCCCTGTTGTGATCAAGCTGCTGGAGGGCACGCAGGGCATCGGTGTGGTTCTTGCCGATACGGAGCGGTCTGCCAAGTCGGTGATCGAGGCGTTTCGCGGTGCCAACGTGAACATCCTGGTGCAGGAATTCATCAAGGAAGCCGGCGGCACCGACATCCGTGCGCTGGTGGTTGGCGGCAAGGTGATTGCGGCCATGAAGCGGACGGGTGCGGAGGGCGAATTCCGTTCCAACCTGCACCGCGGCGGCAGTGCGGCCGCCATCAAGATTTCTCCCGAGGAACGTTCGACCGCCATTCGCGCGGCAAAGACCATGGGGCTGAACGTCTGCGGTGTCGATATGCTGCGGTCCAACCATGGCCCGGTGGTGATGGAGGTCAACTCCTCGCCCGGGCTGGAGGGCGTTGAAAAGGCAACGGGTATTGATGTTGCCGGCAAGATCATCGACTTTATTGCCAAGAATGCCCAGGTTGGCAAAACCAAGACCAAGGGACGCGGTTGACCACAAAAGTGAAAGCCTTCGAGATCGGCGACCACAAGATCGCACCGGGAACCCGGCGTACGATCGATCTGCCGGTCAGCGTGCTGTCGGACCACACGCCCGTGACGATGTCCGTGCATGTCCTGCATGGAAGCAAACCCGGGCCGGTCATGTTCGTCAGTGCGGCCGTGCATGGTGACGAGGTCATTGGTGTGGAGATCGCACGCCGTGTCCTGAAAGCGCCACAGCTCGAAATCCAGGAACTGGACAAGCTGAAGGGCACGCTGATGGTCATCCCGATCGTCAACGCGTTCGGTTTTCTGAACCATTCGCGCTATCTGCCCGACCGGCGTGACCTGAACCGCTCGTTCCCCGGTAGCCTGCGCGGCTCGCTGGCCGGGCGGCTGGCGCATCTTTTCATGAGCGAGATCGTCAACCGGTCCGATTATGGCATCGACCTGCATTCGGCGGCCATTCACCGGACCAACCTGCCGCAGATCCGCGTTTCGCCTTCACGGGCAGACACGCTGTCGCTCGCGAAAGCTTTCGGTGCTCCGGTCATCCTGACCTCCAAGGTGCGCGATGGGTCGTTGCGACAGGCCGCTCAGCTGAAGGGAACCGACGTCCTGGTGTTCGAGGCGGGCGAAGGCCTGCGGTTTGACGAAATGGCGATCAGGGCCGGCGTTTCCGGCGTCTTGCGCGTGATGCGTTCCTTGAAGATGTTGGGAGCCAAAGGCATCACGCGGCCAAAGGCCCGCTCGATCCTCAGCAAGACGAGCTACTGGGTCCGCTCGCCGGCCGGTGGATTGTTGCGGCCGTTCAAATCGGTCGGCGATGTTGTCGAACCCGGTATGCTGCTTGGCATCACCTCTGATCCGTTCGGCGAGAAGGAACGGAACGTGCTGGCCGAACTGGGCGGACTCATTGTGGGCAGAACCAACCTTCCGGTGGTCAACGAAGGGGACGGGCTGTTTCATATCGCCGAGTTCAACGAACGATACGACGCTGAAACGACCCTCGACAGCCTGGCTTCCCAGCTTGAGGCCGATCCGCTGTTCGACGAAGACGAAATCATCTAGAGGCGGCTTGGTTTCAGCGTTTCTCCGCGTGTGCAGCAGCTCACCCACCTATCGCATGCTTCAGGGGAGGGACTGGCTCGTGTTGATGGATGGGCCACTGGCACCGAATGAGCAAGCCGTCTCAGCCCCCACAGCTTGCCCGGAAAAACAATTGTGCGAAGCAGAATTGTCCAAACCTCTGGCCACGTCGGCTTTCGGGCACTATGTTGAACAAAACCGGCGCTCCCGGCGCGTGGATATTTCCCAAGGGAAAGTCTTCCCAAAAAAAGCAGGTCCAGATTCATGAACCAGATGGTCACTCCGAAGTTCGGTGTTGGCGCCCCATTGCGCCGCAAGGAAGATGAGCCGCTCATAACCGGCAAGGGCATCTATACGGGCGATTACATGCCGGAAGGCTGCCTGCACGGGGTCGTCGTTCGGTCTGCCATGGCACATGCGCGCATCAGCCTTGGAAATGTGGACGAGATCCGTGAGATGGACGGTGTCCGGCTGGTGCTCACCGGAGCCGAGCTGGAAGGCCGGACGATGCCTTGCCGGGCGCGTCCGAAGCAGATCGACGGCTCCAATTTCGCGGCGCCCGATCAGCCTGTCCTGTGCTCCGACGAAGTACGCTATGTGGGCGATGCGATTGCCTTTATCGTCGCGGACGATGTCAACGCAGCCCGGAATGCCGCCGAGATGCTGGAAATCGACTACGACCCGCTGGACGTTGTCGTCGGGATCGAGCAGGCCCTTGCACCGGACGCCGTGAAGGTCTGGCCGGAGTTCGGCACCAACGTTGCCTTCACATACGGTCAGGGTGATCAGTCCAAGGCCGACGCTGCCTTCGAAAAGGCTGACAAGGTCGTTTCCATCGACGTCGTCAACAACCGGATCGTCGCCAACTACATGGAACTGCGTGGCTGCGTTGCCGAATTCGACGCTGCGAGCGATCGGTTCAAGCTGACGGTCGGCACCCAGGGCGGTCACGGACTGCGTGACATCATCTGCAGCATTCTGGATCTGGAAGCTGACAAACTGCAGGTGATCACGCCGGAAGTCGGTGGTGGCTTCGGTACCAAGATGTTCTGCTACCGCGAATACCCGCTGAGCATGGTCGCGGCTCGCGAACTTGGACGGCCAGTGCGCTGGACGGGTGAGCGCATGGACCACTTCGTGACGGATGCACATGGCCGGGACAACGTCACCCACGCGGAACTGGCGCTGGACGTCGATTGCCGGATCCTGGGGCTCAAGGTGCACGTCAAGGCTGCCATGGGTGCCTATCTGCACCAGTTCGGCCCGTTCATTCCCTTCGTCGGCACATCGATGACCTCCGGTCTCTACGACATTCCGGCCGTCTTTGCGAAGGTCGAGGGCGTCTACATGCACACGGTGCCGACGGATGCCTTCCGCGGCGCGGGCCGTCCGGAAGCTGCCTATCTGATCGAGCGCCTGATCGAGAAGGCGGGAGAGGAAACCGGTGTCGGATCGGTAGAGATCCGCAAGCGCAATTTCATCAAGCCGGAGCAACTGCCTTACACGACCCAGACCGGGCGAATGTACGACACCGGCGATTTTTCCGGCCATCTGCAAAAGGCGCTGGAAGTTGCCGACTGGGACGGCTTCAAGGCCCGGCAGGACGACAGTGCGAAGCACGGCAAGTACCGCGGCATCGGCATCTGTTCCTATATCGAGGCCTGTGCCTTCCCTGGCAGCGAGGAAGCCACCCTTGAGCTCAACGACAAGGGTACGTTGACGTTGCTGATCGGTACGCAGACCAACGGCCAGGGCCATGCGACGGCCTACAGCCAGGTCATCGCGGAACAGTTCGGCATCTCCATCGAGGACATCGACGTTATCCAGGGCGACACCGACCGGGTGCGCAAGGGGGGCGGCACGGGTGGGTCGCGCTCCATCCCCATCGGCCTGCCGTCTGTCCGCGATGCGGGCATTGCGCTGGTCAAGAAGGTGAAGGAACTTGCCGCTGATCGGCTTGAGGCCGGGATCGAGGATCTTGAACTCGACGGTGGCATGGTTCGTGTGGTCGGAACCGACCAGCAGGTGACACTAGCCGAGATTGCAGCAGGCGCCGGGGAAACCCTGACCGCCCGCGAAGAGGTCAATCAGACCGAGGCGACCTATCCGAACGGCACCCATGTGTGCGAGGTGGAAATCGATCCGGATACCGGTGACGTTGCCATCGTCAACTACGTGATCGTCGATGATTTCGGTGTCACGGTGAACCCGCTTCTTCTGGCCGGTCAGGTGCATGGCGGTGCGGCCTCCGCACTCAGCCAGGCTCTGTGCGAACAGACGATCTACGACGAAGACGGCCAGCTTCTGACGGCTTCGCTGCTCGACTACCGCATGATCCGTGCGGCAGACCTGCCGGACATTCACTTCGAGACCCGCAACGTTCCATCGACCACCAATGCCATGGGCATCAAGGGCGCGGGTGAAGCCGGAACCATCGGCGGCTGTGCATCGGTCATGAATGCGGTGCAGAAGGCGCTGAAGGACGGGGCAGGGGTCAGTGAGCTGATCGACATGCCGGCAACCCCGCTTCGCGTGTGGGAAGCGATCCAGGCAGCAAAATAACGGAAACTGAAAAAGGCGCCCTTTCGAGGCGCCTTTTATCTTTCAGGCAGCAAGTTGACACCGGTAAAGCCCGGTTCTCAAGATTGTGTCTGTGGTTTCTTTTAAATAAACGTATGAATTATCCGGTTCTTGCCGCAATCTTGCGGTTCATCGGTGCGTGGCGCGAATCCTTCCGCTTCAAGAAATAGGATCCTCCCGTTGTTTCAGTCCTTCTTTCCCAAGCCCAAACTTTTCTTCCTGTCTGCCTTCCTCTGGTCACTTGCCGCAATCCTTGCCTGGTACGGGTTTGCTGAAGGACTGACAGAAACACTGGGCTTCGGCACGCCGCCACAGGGTGAGCAACCACCCATCGGGCTTCCCTATTTCGTTACACCTGATTTTCTTTGGTTCTACATCTATTACGGCATCTGCACGCTGCTCTTCGGCGGTTTCTGGTGGATGTTCTCTCGCGACCACCGCTGGCAGATCTGGTCGATCTGGGGCTCGTCCCTGATCATTTTCATGACCTACTACAGCGTTCAGGTGTCAGTCGCGATCAACAACTGGCGCAGACCGTTCTTCGATACGCTGCAAAACGCGCTCAATGGAGAGGAAAGCGGTGTCACCGCAGCAGACTTCTATAACCTGATGCTGATCTTCGCGCAGATTACATCGGTCTGGGTGATTCTCTATATCTTCACGCGCTTCTTCGTCAGCCACTACGTCTTCCGTTGGCGTACGGCGATGAACGACTACTACGTCGAAAAGTGGTCGAATGTGCGTCACATCGAAGGTGCCTCGCAGCGTATTCAGGAAGACACGATGCGCTTTGCTTCCATCATGGAAGGACTTGGCGTTGCATTCATCGACTCGATCATGACACTGATTGCCTTCTTGCCGGTGCTGTTTGCGCTTTCAAGTCATGTCTCGTCCCTGCCGATCGTAGGCGAAATTCCAGCGCCATTGTTCACCGCGGCAATCATCTGGTCGCTGTTTGGGACGGTTTTGCTCGGCCTTGTCGGCATCAAGCTGCCCGGACTGGAGTTCCACAACCAGCGCGTTGAGGCAGCCTACCGTAAGGAACTTGTGTACGGGGAAGATCATGAAGATCGCGCCAATCCGGCGACCTTGCGCGAGCTGTTCGGTTTTGTCCGTCAAAACTATTTCCGGCTCTACTTCCACTATCTCTATTTTAACCTGGCCCGCGGCATTTACCTTCAGTCGGACAACATCTTCTCCTATTTCATCCTCATTCCGACGATTGTGGTGGGCAAGATCACCTTTGGTATCGTGCAGCAAATCCTGACGGCCTTCAGCCAGGTGTCCTCGTCCTTCCAGTTCCTGGTGAATTCCTGGACGACGATCATCGAGCTCCTGTCCATCTACAAACGTCTGAAAGGCTTTGAGGTCTCCATTGCCGAGCGGGAGCTCGCGGTTGCCGGTGGCACCACTCCTGAACCGGGGGCGCAAGCTTAAGGTCAGGTCTGCGCAAGACGTTCAAGCCAGTTTTCTGTCCCGGCGGTTCCGCGGTCCGACGCACCGCCCGTGGCTTCATGAAGAGCGCCGGGCCTGGAAGTTGTCATGGCGTTCTTGAGCCAGAAGTCCCGTTTCTCCGGACCTCCGGCGCCTACCGGGATGACCCGGCAGGCACCTCTTATCGGAATATCGCTGAAAGTGGCCTCCACCATGGTGTTCTTCGTCATGGCAACGGCCCTCAAGATCGCCGCAGAGACGGTGCCGATCGGTGAGCTTGTGTTCGCACGGAATTTCTTCGGGCTGTTTCCGGTGCTGATCATGGTGGCGATGCGCCGGGAGTTGGGGCTCGCCTTTCGAACGGCCAACCCGCTGGGACATCTTACCCGGGCGTCCGTCGGCCTGACGGCGATGGTTTGCGGCTTCACCGCGTTGTCTCTGCTGCCCTTGCCGGATGCGACGGCGATCGGCTTTGCATCGCCGCTCTTCGTGGTGGTGCTGGCGTTTCTGCTCCTTGGCGAAAAGGTGCGGGTCTATCGCTGGAGCGCAGTCGGTGTCGGCTTTGTCGGCATTCTGGTTGTGCTGTCACCGCATCTGGGTGACGCGGAGTTGGACAGCAACTCGATGATCGGGGCCCTGATCGGCCTGACAGGAGCCGGCTTTGCCGCGCTCGCCATGATCACCGTGCGCAAATTGTGCGAGACGGAGCGCACGTCCACGATCGTTACCTGGTTTGCGGGCATGTCGTCCGTATTGTCGCTGCTCACGCTGCCGCTGGGCTTTCTGCTGCCGGGTCAGGCCTGGATCATTCCGGACCTGCCCACGGCAGGTCTGCTTCTGCTGATCGGCCTTGCGGGCGGTGTCGGCCAGATCCTGCTGACGCAGAGCTACCGGTTCGCGGATGCCTCCACCATTGCCCCGTTCGACTATGTCAACATGCTGTGGGCGATCATTGTCGGTTGGGTGGTGTTCAGCGAAACGCCTTTGCCTGCAGTGGTGCTGGGGGCGCTGATCGTGATTGCCGCCGGTATTTTCGTCATCTACCGCGAACACAAGCTCGGGCTGGACCGGACAAAGGCACGCCGGGCGTCATCGCCCTCGCGTTCGTAGGGGGAGAGACAAGAGGGCAGGTCCCGCTGTCTTCCCCGTCATTCCGGACAAGCACAGCAATGCTGTGCACCGATCCGGAATCCAGACTTATTTCGCGCCTTAGGCGCGGCATTACACAAAGAGAGAAGAGTTCGCTTTGCTCACGCTGATGCGCTGGATCCCGGATCGGCACGCAGCTTTACTGCGCTTGTCCGGAATGACGGCGAATGCGGGTGGTTTCCGAAATCGGCCTTACTGCGACTTGTATTCGAACCGCTCAACAGCGCTCTTGGTGCCGTCCTTGAAGATCAGCTGCACGCTGATCGACTGGGCCGACCCCAGGGGCAGCTCCAGATAGGGCTTGTCCTTCAGAACGACATTCTGGTTGTCCGGGTCACAGGCTTCCAGTTGCCATTCCTGCTCAATCGGGTCGTCGTTCAATCCGTAGAAGACATAGTCGATGCCGCACTTCCAGGATTCCAGGTGGGTGAAATAGATCAGCTCCTGGCCCTGCCAGTCGCGGAATGACACCCAGTTGGCTTTGGTAAGGTCCAGGATCTGCTTGATCTGCTCCGGTGGCATGCCTTGCGCGGACGCGGTCGAGCCGATCGGAGCAAGAGCGAGGGGCAGGCAAAGGGCGGCGATTTTAATGAGTTTCATGGAAATTTCCGGGTCTGAGTTCAGAAGGCCTTGAAGGTAATGATGGTTTTGGTGTCCTGAATGCCGTCGATCGGGTGGACCTTCTCGTTCACGAAGTGGCCAATGTCCGAACCGTCGTCGACATAGAATTTCACCAGAAGATCGTAGTCGCCGGAGGTGGAGTAGACTTCGGACGCAATTTCCGCATCGGCGATCGCATTGGCGACCTGGTAGGTCTTGCCCAACTGGCATTTGATCATCACGAAAAACGGTACCATGGGGCGCTCCGGGCAGTTGGTGTTTGAAGGGGGTGAACGTGTCACCTGAACCATCAGCCGGGCTGTTCGGTCAGCCAAACATGCCGGGCAACAGATTCACGAAAGCAGACTAGGACATCGCCTATCTCCTCCCGCCAGTCAATTGCCGAGTAGTCGCTCTGCACAAGCCGGGCCTTGCAATCGCACGGCCGGCTTGTTAGCAGTGCAATCATCTCATGGGGGTGCCCGGCCATCCTGGACCGGGCTGAGAGGCGGCCTGCCAACTCCTTGAACCTGATCCGGCTGATACCGGCGGAGGGATTTGAGATCATGATGCACACACCACTCCCTTCAACACGTCCTTTCCGGAATACCGGCAACGGGCTTTCTGTCGCAGGAGAGCCGTCATGAGCCTTTCCGTTGCTGCTTCCACGCAAGCCCTGGCCGCCGAACAGGTCTTCACCCTTCTGGAAAGGGTGCGGCAGAAAACGCCGCGCGTTCACGCCATCACAAACGCGGTCGCCCAGAGTTTCACCGCCAATGTGCTGCTTGCGCTCGGCGCCGTTCCTTCCATGACCATCGCGCGGGAGGAAGTTGCGGCTTTTGCCGGCGGGGCTGATGCGCTGCTGGTGAACCTCGGCACCCTTGACGAGGAACGTCGTGCGGCCATTCCGCTAGCGATCGAAGCTGCCAGGACTGCCGGACGTCCGGTTTGTGTCGATCCGGTTTTCGTCAACCGGTCTCCCGTGCGCTGCGCCTATGCACGCGAATTGCTGGGCCTGAAGCCGGATCTGGTGCGGCTCAATCCGGAAGAACTCAACGCTCTCCTGCCGGAGCGGGCGGATGCCGATGCATTGATCGAGGCCGGAACGGTTTTTGCGGTCACTGGCCCGGAAGACAGGGTCGAGAGCCGCGGCGAGGATTTCCTGCTGCGCAACGGCGATCCACTGATGTCACGCGTGACGGCCACCGGCTGTGCCGGCGGTGCGGTTCTGGCGGCGTTCCTGAGCATCGAAAAGGACAGGGCGCTTGCAGCTGCTTGCGGACTGTCCGTCTTGAACATTGCCGGCGAAATCGCGGCTAGCCGGTCAGGCGGGCCAGGCAGTCTGGTGCCGGAGTTGCTCGACGCACTCTATTGCCTGACTGACCGCGACATTGAAGCCCGTCTCAAGACCGGCTGACGCAGCCTTTTCGGCATCTACTCCCAGGAGGTTCCCATGACCGCAATTGCGGTAACCATTGCAGGATCGGATTCCGGCGGCGGAGCCGGCATTCAGGCTGATCTCAAGACCTTTTCCGCAAATGGCGTCTTTGGTGCCAGTGTTATTGCAGCCCTGACGGCGCAGAACACGCTTGGCGTCAGCGCCATCCATGATGTGCCACCGGAGTTCGTGCGGGCCCAGATGACGGCCGTCTTCTCGGACCTTGCCGTCAAGGCGACAAAGATCGGCATGCTGTCGCGTGTCGATACGATCGAGGTGGTAGCTGAAGGACTTCGGGAACACGAGACAGGCCCGGTTGTGCTTGACCCGGTGATGGTGGCTGCCTCCGGTGACCCGTTGCTTGCCGACAGTGCGGTCGACACGCTGATTGCCTTGCTGCTGCCGCTGGCCGATATTGTTACCCCGAACCTGCATGAAGCTGCCCGCATGTTGCTGGGCGACGTCGCCGCGGACGAAACGCAAATGCAGGCGCAGGCAGAACGTCTGCTCGGTCTTGGAGCCAACGCGGTTCTGCTCAAGGGCGGGCACGGGTCTGGCGCGAATAGCGCCGATCTGCTTCTGGATCGCAACGGCAATGCGGTCTGGCTCAGGTCAGAGCGGATCAAGACCGACAACACGCATGGCACCGGTTGCACCCTGTCATCCGCGATTGCCTCGGGTCTCGCCAAGGGGCAGGACATGGAAGCGGCCGTCAGGTCCGCCAAGTCCTATATTCAGGCTGCCATCGCCGCTGCCGACACGCTTCACATTGGCAGTGGTCACGGGCCAGTCCATCATTTCCACGCGTTCTGGAGCAAGTGAGATGACCGATCAGCCAAAGACCGAAACCGGACGGATCAGCCGTCGCGGACTTCTGGGGGCTTCCGCCGCCGCCGGTGCAAGCGCATTGGCCGCCCCGGCGGTGGCGCAGGAGCAGGCGACGCTGGAATGGAAGATGGTCACATCCTGGCCAAAGAACCTGCCGGGGCCCGGGGTCACGGCGCAGCGCATTGCCGACAGGATCGAGCTGATGTCCGGTGGTCGCCTGCGCGTTCGGCTTTATGCTGCAGGGGAACTGGTGCCGGCTCTGGGCGTGTTCGAGGCGGTCTCGGCGGGGACGGCGCAGATGGCGCACACGGCCTCGTTTTTCTGGCAGGGCAAGATCCCGGCTTCGGTCTATTTCACCGCCATCCCTTTCGGTTTGTTGCCGCATGAGCATATCACCTGGATTGAGCAGGGGGGCGGCCAGGCGCTTTGGGACGAGCTTTATGCCCCGTTCGGACTAAGGCCCGTAATGGCCGGCAACACCGGGGTCCAGATGGGGGGCTGGTTCAAGCGCGAAATCAACACTCTTGACGATCTCAAGGGGCTGAAGATCCGCATGCCGGGCCTTGGCGGCGAAGTGATGCATCGGCTTGGAGCGACGCCAGTCAGCCTGCCGCCTGCAGAGTTGTTCCAGGCGTTGGACAGCGGCGTGCTGGACGCCACCGAATTCCTGGGTCCCTGGTCGGACAGGGCAATGGGGTTCCAGAAAGCAGCCAAGTCCTACTACACGCCGGGGTTCCATGAACCCAACGGCACCGGTGAAGCGCTGTTCAACAAGGTGGCGCTGGAAGGTCTGCCGGAAGACCTTGGCGCCATCGTTCTGGAGGCCTGCAAGGCAGAAAACGGCCGCTCGCTTGCAGAAAGCGATTGGGAGAATGCAGGCGCACTGAAGCTCCTGCAGGAAGAAGACGGCGTTACCGTCCGTCCTTATCCGGACGACGTTCTGGATGCTTTGCGGGAGACTTCGGCAGTCGTGCTGTCCGAGTTCGCGAGCAAGGATGCGCTTAGCCAGAGGATCTACGACAGTCATATGGCTGCGCGGGCACGCCTTGCCCCCTGGAGTGACGTTGCCATGCGCCGCTTCCTCGAAGCTCGCGACAGCTAGGCTTGCCGCTTGAGGCTGCAAACAAGGAATGGAGTGCGGTCCTGGACCATCTCTTTCTGCGAGCCGGTGCAACCGACCGGTTCGCAGCTTGCAACCTGCCTTGCCGGAAAAGCTGTAATTGGCCGGGCAGTTGCGCGTCGCCTGCTGACAAACTTCCTGACAAAAATTCAATTTCGAAAGGAAAGGCTACCGCGCAACGGTGTGCCGACGCGATTTCCGTTAGGAAAGGTGATTGGCGTTTTTACCAAGGAATATCAAGGAACTTGTCCTACAAAAGATCCACATTCCGTCACGAAACCTGTGGCAAAGCCGCAACGATTCACCGTTAAATTACGTTATCGGAAACTGACATTTCGGGTGCCTGTTTTTTAGGCAAATGTCTGAAAGTGTGTCGGTGCGATGACGAAGAGACTCTGAACCTGTCGTTTTTGAAGTGTTTTGAATGTCTACGCAGCAATACCTACCAGAAAAGCCGCGCATTTCGCATTGCAGCATGAAAAAACGGCCGCATAACTGACGTAAATATTCAGTTGAAACGGACGGCATTCTCCTAAAACCCTGTCTCAGGTTGTCATCACACATCCGGTGGCTAGGGGATGGGAGGAAACTCAATGCCGTGGGTAAACAAGAAATCAGTTCTACTTGCTTCTACAGCTGTAGCTCTATCAATGGTTGCAGGTTCTGCGTTCGCGGGTGGTTTCGCACTTAGAGAGCAGAGCTCGTACTTTCAGGGTATGTCTTTTGCCGGGTATGGTACGTCCGGCGGTTCGATCTCTTCGATGTACTGGAACCCGGCGTCGCTTATCGGCGCTCAGCAGGGTCTCACCATCGAAGCGCATAATACGGGGCTCTTTCCAAGTTCGGATATCAACGGCACGCTGTCCGGCGGGTTCCTCGGTACGTCTTCGATCGGCAGTGGCGACATTGCTTCCGACGCGTTCATTCCCGCTTCCTACGCAGCCTACCGGTTGAATGAAAAGCTGATCTTCGGTGTCGGTATCAACGCACCCTTCGGCCTGTCGACAAAACCGGAGCAGAACTGGGCAGCCCAGTTCTATTCCCGTTCGTCTTCCGTGTTCTCGTTGAACGTCAACCCGACGGTTGCGCTTCAGATCAACGACATGTTCGCGATCGCGATCGGTGTTCAGGCGCAATACCTGGACGTGTCGCTGAAATCCGCCGACGCCACTTCCGGAGCGGGCTTCCCCCGTTCGAACCAGATCACTGGTGATGACATCGGTTTCGGTGTGACGGCTGGTCTGACGGTGCGACCGTTCGAGGGGACTGAAATCGGACTTGGATATCGCTCCGGTGTCGGTCACGATCTCGACGGCGACCTGTTCGCCGGTGGTGTCACAACGGCGATCGGCCTGGGTGTCGTTACGCCGGACATGATCAACCTTTCCGCAAAACAGAAGGTGACCGACAAGATCCGCGTTCTTGGAACGGTGGAATGGACCAACTGGAGCCGGCTCAAGTCGCCACGTGCGATCAACGACGCAACCGGCGCAGAGGCCACCGTCCTGCACTTCAACTATGACGACGGCTGGTTCTTCTCTCTGGGCGGTGAATACGACTTCAACGAGAAGCTGACCTTCCGCGGTGGTGTCGGTTACGAAATCTCGCCGATCGACGAAAAGATCCGCTCCACGCGTCTGCCGGACAATAACCGCTGGTGGCTGTCGGCTGGTGCCAGCTACACCTTCAACGAGCACCTGGCGTTCGATGTCGGCTACACGCACATCATTCCGGAATCGACCGATATCAACATCGATTCCAGTCACCAGGACTACAACGCGGCATTCGGTACCTATTCGGGGGATGTTGACAGCAGCGTCAACATCATTTCTGCCGCGCTGCGCTACAAGTTCTAATCAGAAAGATCAGCCATTCAGCAAAGGCCGGGGCATATGCTCCGGCCTTTCTTCATGACTTTGGACGCTTAGAACGCCGCCGGATAGAGCCCGCCATCCATCAGGATGTTCTGGCCGGTGATGTAACCGGCGTGGCGAGAGCACAGGAAAGCGCAGGTCTGGCCGAACTCCTCGGCTGAACCGAAACGTCTTGCCGGGATTTCCGCTGCCTGTGCCGCCCGGACATCCTCGATGCTTTTGCCTGACTGCTGCGCGGCGCGCTCGAAGCCGCCTTTCAGACGGTCGGTGTCCATCTTGCCGGGCAGCAAGTTGTTGACCGTCACGCCGTGGGGGGCAAGCTGGCGGCAGACGCCGGCCAGGAATGCCGTGAGCCCCGCCCGAGCACCGCTGGACAGATCGAGACCTTCGATCGGCATCTTTACCGAAAGCGAAGTGATGTTGACGATGCGGCCGAAACCGCGCTTCTTCATGCCGGGAACAACCGCCTGGATCAGCTCGATGGGGGTGACGAAATTCTGCACCACACCTTCCATCAGCGCCGCACGGTCCAGCTCGGAATAGTCGCGCCGGGGCGGGCCACCATTGTTGTTGACCAGGATGTCCGGGTCCGGGCAGGCCGCCAGAAGCGCTTCTTGTCCCTCCCGTGTGGAAACATCCGCTGCGATGGCGGCAACGCTCACGCCGAAGCGGTTCTGCAGCAGGGTGCGGGTTTCTTCCAGAACCGTTTCGTTACGTCCGTTCAGGACGATGTCGCAGCCTGCTTCCGCCAGCGCTTCGGCGCAGCCCTTGCCGAGGCCGCGGCTTGACGCACAGATGATTGCCTTTTTGCCCTTGAGGCCGAGGTCCATGAACGTTCTCCTTGATGCAGGTTGGACATGCTTTGTGGCTGGCAAAACCCGATGCTGTCAAATGCCGTCAGGGACATATGGAGCCGGTCAGCATCCGGCAAGATGTTCGTGAAGCAACGGAATGAAGTGAGGGAGGCCAATACCCGATCCGTGCCGGTGTTAATCATTAAGCTGGAAAACAAACAGGCCCGGGGAAGTCACGCCGTTTGTCATAATAGTGATACTTGAATCGCGTCTATAGCGCTCCAAAGGGAATTTGGAGAAGTGCTATGTCTACCGCTGAGGCATCGCGGCATTACCGGGCCTTGTTTATTTCCGACGTCCATCTTGGCACGCGCGGTTGTCAGGCGGAGATGCTGCTGGACTTTCTGAAGGACAATGAAGCCGAGACCATCTATCTGGTCGGCGACATTGCCGATGGCTGGCGTCTGCGGCGGTCCTGGTACTGGCCACAGCTTCACAACGACGTGGTGCAGAAGATCCTGCGCAAGGGGCGCAAGGGAGCCCGGGTCATCTATATTCCGGGAAATCACGACGAGTTTCTGCGCAGCTTCCTCGGTACGCATTTCGGCGGTGTGGAAGTGACCGACAGCATCATTCACGAAGCTGCCAACGGCAAACGCTATCTGGTCATTCATGGTGACCAGTTCGACGTGGTGATCCGCCATGCCAAGTGGCTGGCCTTCTTTGGCGACAAGGCCTATGTGACCGCGCTCGGCGTCAACACCTGGCTCAATGTAGTCCGCCGCCGTCTCGGCCTGACCTACTGGTCATTGTCCGCCTGGGCCAAGTTGAAGGTAAAGAACGCGGTCAGCTTTATCGGACGTTTCGAAGAAGCCCTGTCCGACGAGGCGCGCCGGCAGGGCGTCGATGGCGTCATTTGTGGTCATATTCACCACGCCGCGGACCGTGATATGAACGGCATTCACTACATCAACACGGGTGACTGGGTGGAAAGCTGCACTGCGGTTGCCGAGCACCACGATGGAACATTTGAGGTGATCCGATGGGTGGACCGTACCCAGGAGGAGGCCGTGCCGGCGAAAGCCAAGGAAGCACCGGTCGCCGCATGAGTTCCATTCTGATTGTGACGGATGCCTGGCATCCCCAGATAAACGGTGTGGTTCGCTCGCTGGAGCGCACGGCCGAAGAACTCGAGAAGATCGGTGTGCGGGTGGAATTCCTGACCCCTCAGGAATTCACGACGCTGCCGTGTCCGACCTATCCGGAAATTCGCCTGTCGTTGACCCATCGCGGCATCGTGCGTAGGAAGATCGAGGATTACGGCTGCGAGCATCTGCACATTGCAACGGAAGGCCCGCTCGGGCTTCTGGCGGCAAGCGTCGCCAAGAAGGCTGGGCGTCCGTTCACCACGAGTTACCACACCCGGTTTCCCGAATATGTTTCAGCCCGGCTGCCGGTTCCGCTGACTTGGTCCTACAGCTGGCTGCGCCGGTTTCACAATTCCGGCTGCGGCTGCATGGTCGCAACACGGTCGCTGGAGCAGGATCTGCGTGACCGTGGTTTTACCAATCTGATGCGCTGGTCGCGCGGTGTGGATGAGCAGCAGTTCAAGCCTTACGAGGGTTCCGTTCTGCCAGCCGACCTGCCGCGCCCGGTGTTCATGTATGTCGGCCGGGTCGCAATCGAAAAGAACATCAAGGCGTTTCTGGATCTCGACCTGCCGGGATCGAAAGTGGTGGTCGGTGGTGGCCCGCAGCTCGACAGTCTGCGCCGGGAGTACCCGGGGGTGCATTTTACCGGTTCCAAGGTGGGCGAAGATCTCGCAAGGCATTATTCCGACGCGGATGTCTTCGTGTTTCCCTCACTCACCGACACCTTCGGCAACGTTATGCTTGAGGCCCTGGCCTGCGGCGTGCCGGTTGCCGCTTTCCCGGTAATGGGCCCGCTCGACGTCATCAGCGATACGGGGGCGGGTGTCTTGTCGGAAGATCTGCGCGAAGCGGCTGAAGCCGCGCTGGATATCCCACGCGAACATTGCCGCACGATTGCCATGAATTACACCTGGGCGGCCAGCGCACGTCAGTTCCTGGACAATTGCATTGAAGCCCAGGACATACACAACGCCCGTTCGACGCAGGGAAAAGCCGCCGAATAAGGCGGCTGCCCTGATGTGCGATGACGTTGCGCAGTGCGGCAAACGAAATTGACACCAAGACAAGTTCCCGCTGGAACTGCCCGCTTTCCTGTGAAAACACTTGCATCGAGACCCGGCCCTGAAAGGGGCCGAGGCATTGCCTTGTACGCTTCTGCGGCAGGCCTCCGAGCAGTTGTTTGACGTTTAGAGCGAGTTCCGATGACGAATATGCAATCGCTGCCTGTGTCTGAAGCAGGTTCAAAGTTGGCTGGTAAAACCGTTTCCATAGAAGATGTTGAAGCCGCAGCGGAGAGGATCCGAAGCGAGGCGCTGGTGACACCGCTCCTGAGGCATCCGTTGCTGGATGAGGTAACCGGGGCAACCGTCGTCGTGAAACCGGAAAACCTGCAACGCAGCGGCTCGTTCAAGTTTCGCGGGGCCTTCAACCGCCTCAGCCTCATCCCGCCGGCAGACCGACCCAGAGGCGTTGTGGCCTGTTCGTCCGGAAACCACGCGCAGGGCGTTGCTGCAAGCGCGCAGCTGCTCGGCATGCCCGCAACCATCGTCATGCCGTCCGACGCGCCAAGGATCAAGCTGGAGCGCACACGCGGCTACGGGGCGACCGTCATCACTTACGATCGTGAGACCGAAGACCGGGACGCGATTGCAGGAGACCTGTGTTCGAAGTCAGGAGCGACGTTTGTCCACCCCTACAACGATGTCGGTGTTATCGCAGGGCAGGGTACAGTCGGACTGGAGATGGCAGCCCAGGCAGCTGCGCTGGGCCTGCATCTGGACGATGTGCTCGCCTGCACCGGCGGTGGCGGATTGTCCAGCGGCATTGCCCTGGCGCTGGAAGCCAAGTCGCCCGGTACGGTCTTCCATACTGCTGAACCGGAGCTGTTCGACGACTACAAGCGCTCGCTTGACGCCGGTGAGCGGCTTTCCAATGCCGTAAAGACCGGCTCTGTCTGCGATGCGCTCCTGTCCGATTCGCCGGGTGATATCGGCTTTTCAATTCTAAGCCGCGTAGCGGGCGAAGGCGTGACTGTCACGGACGAGGAAGCTCTGGCTGCCGTCGCCTTTGCGTTCACCGAACTGAAGCTCGTCGTTGAGCCCGGCGGAGCCGTTGCACTTGCAGCACTTTTAGCCGGAAAGCTGCCTTTCAAGGGCAAAACCGTCGGTATCGTTTTGACGGGCGGAAACATCGATCCACAAATGCTAAAGACTGCGCTTTCCCGTTAACGCGCCTTTAGGGGGCTACCCGCTAGAGCGGTTCCACAAGCATGACTTGCCGAAGTCGGGTGGAGGAGACCGGACCAGGCAGTCCTGTTTGCCTTTTCGTCGGGACGGCGCGAACAGGGCTGCTGAAAATTGAATTCCAGCGTGGATTGCCAGGCAACGGCGCCGCGTCTTCTCCTTTCATCACCTGAACATTGCCAGCGTACCGATGCATCGAGCATGGCGCGGAACGCCTTGTTGTGCCTTTCAACAGCCCACTTGGGTTCGCGAGGGAACAGGTGACACGTGCTTTATTGAATCAGGATCTCTTGCCTCTTCACTGTGAGGCTCGGAGGTCCGGCAACTGAAGAGCGATCAGCTCACGGGCCCGTCAAACCGGACCTCCATCGGCTGATCCAAGAGGCATTCATGCAGACAAACACCTTGAAAGATCGGCTGAAGTTTTTCCGTTTCACGGACGAGGATCGGGCTGTGGCCCAGTCCATGTGGCCGGCAATCAAGGAAGCCTTGCCGAGCGTTCTGGACGGGTTCTACGCACACGTTAAAACCGTGCCGCATCTGGCGGCACTGGTCGGCAACCAGCAGTCGCGCCTTGTGAAGGCACAGATGAGCCACTGGGAAGGGCTGTTTGCAACGGGCCCGGATGAAGCCTACCACGAGCGCGCTGTGCAGATCGGCCTCACACATGTGCGGATCGGCCTCGATCCCAGCTGGTACATCGGTGGCTATTCCTTCGCCCTCACGCAACTGACGGAGACGGTCCTGAAGAAGCGCTTCATGTCGACGGGCAAGCGCATTCGGGCCATGCAGGTGATGACGAAGCTGGTCATGCTGGACATGGATGTCGCGATCTCCACCTATCACGAGAAAATGGTGGCAGACGCTGTCGGACGCGAGACCGAACTGAAGGCCGCCATCCAGGAATTCCAGGGCGTTCTGGGCGGTACGGTCGGCACGCTTGGCGCGGCATCCGAACAACTTGAAGTGTCTTCGGGCAGTCTGCGCCGCGAGACGGGCTCCATCGGAGAGCGGATGGTCAAGATGGACAATACGTCTGCCGAAACCGCAAGCGGTGTCCAGTCAAGCGCGACGGCAACGGAGGAAATGTCCGCTTCCATCACCGAGATCGGTCGCCAGGCAGGCCAGTCCCGCGAGATGGCGTTGAAGGCCGTGGAAGGTGCACGCAGCACAAACGCTTCCGTGACGAAACTTGCCGGCTTCGCGGATCAGGTCGGATCGGTGATCGGGCTGATCTCTGAAATTGCCGAACAAACCAACCTGCTGGCACTGAACGCCACCATCGAAGCGGCGCGTGCCGGGGAAATGGGCCGCGGGTTTGCGGTTGTCGCCGCCGAAGTGAAGGAACTCGCCAGCCAGACGACCAAGGCGACGGAAGAAATCACCGAACAGGTCGCCAGCATTCAGCAGGCGACCAGACAGTCTGTGCAGGATATCGAAGGCATCACCTCGATAATCGGTGCCCTGTCCGAAATCGCGACCGGCATTGCCTCCGCGGTGGAGCAACAGGCGTCGGCAACGGCAGAAATCTCGGCCAACGTCCAGATCGCTGCACAGGGCACCCAAGCCTTTACCGACGAGATTACCGCTGTGCGTGGGTCGGTCGAAAATGTCGAGGGAGCTGTCGGCACCATTCAGGACATGTCGACGGCGCTGAAAGACCAGGCCGGCCAGCTTGGCCAGCAGGCGGAACAGTTCTTCGCCAAGATCAATTTCGGCCGCTGACCACCAACTGGCACACGTGCCAGCCGACCGCCACCTTGCTGTCCCGGCCTTGCGCCGGGACCTCGGAGGCAAAGGGTATTCCGCTCGCGCGCCCCGGCTCTGCGAACCCGGAAATCCGTAGCGTTCTATCTGCAAGAATCGATAGGAGAGGCAACAAAAAAAGGCGCCGTAACGGGCGCCTTTTTCGAAAATCCTGCCGGATGCAGACTTAGTTGAAGAGTGCCTGGCGCTCGGCTTCGGACAGCTGTTTCAGCGGATCTTCGCCATCTTCTTCACTGACTTCCTCGGTCAGCTCCCATTCGGCGTCGGCCTCGGCTTCGTCTGCCGCTTCATGAGTGCCACCACCCACTTCGCTGTCGAACAGGCGTTCGATGGCAGCTTCATCGAGAGTGGCGTCCGGGTCGGCACCGGCGAATTCGTCGTCTTCTTCCTCGTCGTCGGCAGCAGGAGCGGAGGCGAACATGTCGTCGATAGCGGCTGCGTCCATCGGCTCGTCACCGCCGGCCATGATGGCATCGACGTCGGCTTCGCTTGCCATAATGGCATCAACATCAGCTTCGCTGGCATGCTTCGGAGCTTCTGCCGGGGCTGCTTCCGCTCCGGTTTCCTTCAGTGCGGCGTCAAACACGTCGTCGCTGACGGACATCAGCTCATCAACGTTGTTCTGGGAAACGCCGCCCGCAAGCTGCGGGCCGTTCAGGAGATGTGCATCCGGACGAGTGTCGACCGGGCCAGCCGTTGCTTCGGCTTCCAGCTCCTGGATGCCCCAGATGTTGATCATCAGGTTGATGCGGCTTTCAAGATAGCGCAGTACCTGAACAACCTTGTTGGTCCGCTGGCCGGTCAGATCCTGGAAGGAACAGGCCATGAAGATTTCGGTCGCCTTGGCATCGATGTCGTCGCACACGGCATCGTCCGCACCATTCTCGCGCAGGACCCAGGCCTTCTCCTGAATCTGCTCTGCAGCTTCCAGAATGGATTGGGTCGCGCCTTCGGTCTGGGTGACGATGGCATCGAGTTCGTGAGAGGCGTCGACAAAGCGGTTGCTTTCCTCGCCTTCCGCCTTGATGTTGGCAATCTCGGCCTTGGTACGCTCGATAGCCTCGTGCATGTCGGCAATGTCGAGACGGATCTTGTCGAGATCCGGCACCTTGCGCTGCCGGGTCATCATTTTCTCTAGCCGGCCAATCGCGGTCAGGATCTCGGTGGTTTCCGGGGTCTTGTTGCGATTGAGAAACTCTTTCAGAAACCTGCGCCCGCGATCGGACTCCATCAGGGTCTGTTCGAGAGTCTGGTATTCGGCTTCGCCGATCAGCTCCGGCTGTTCCTGTGCTGCTTCCGCTTTCATGTGGACGCGAATCTCAACTTGCCTAAGGGTCGTTTATTGCCGTAACACGGACAACTTCGCCCCCAAGGTAAGGCGGAAAACGTTAACATCCTTTTAGGGCGCTACTTCGCCCGGTATCCCATGTCGCTCGACCGTTCCAGTATCAGCAGCCGTGTCTCGGCCCTGTTCGCCAGCCATTTCTTCGGCGTTGGCCTGTTTCTGCCGTTTATTCCGGTCGTGCTCGGGTTTCGCGGGCTGACAGCGGCTGAAATCGGATTTGTTCTGGGGATAGGCACGATTGCCCGGATCGCGGCAAGTCCGCTTCTGTCGAATCTCTCCGACCGCACCGGCCAGCGCCGTCTGTCGATCCTGATCTATTCGCTGGCCGCCGCGTTTTTCATCGGGCTCTACTTTCTGCCGTTAGGGCTGGTGTTCCTGTCCGTCGCGGTGATCGGCTACATGGTCATGAATGCGCCGGTGGTGCCGCTCAGCGATGCCTATGCGCTGGATGTCCAGCGCAATACGGGAGCGGATTACGCCCGCATGCGGCTATGGGGTTCAGCCGGTTTCGTGTTTGCCAGCATCTTCGGAGGTTCGCTGGCTGCGGAAGGTACGTCCTGGCTCATCGTGGTTGCCGTCGGCCTTGCGTCCCTGGCAACGGGTGCTGTTGCCATGTCGCTTCCCCGGCAAAAACGTGGTGAAACGCCTTCCGAAGCGGCTGACGGGACTTCGGACGACCACAAGGACACGCCGTTCAAAAGCGTCTGGTTCTGGCCGTTGTTGATGGTGCTTGGATTGTACCAGGCGAGCCATTCAGCCTTTTACGGCTTCGGGACGCTCTACTGGCAGGCGATGGATGTGCCTGACTTTGCGATCGGTCTCTTGTGGGCGACGGGTGTTGCGGCTGAAATCGCCCTGTTCACGGTTGCCGGAAAACTGGCACAACGGTTTGATCCGCCAATCTTTCTGCTGGCCGCCGGGGTGGCGGCAACCTTGCGTTGGCTGCTGTTCCCCTTCGCCGACACGCTCCCCGCCATGGCTGCCTTGCAGACTTTGCACGGCCTATCTTTCGGCGCGGCCCATCTGGGGGCCGTCGCGATCCTTGCACGAGTCGTGCCGAGCCGTTGGGCGGGAACGGGGCAGGGTCTGCTTGCGACTTCCGTAGGCATCCAGATGGCGATCGGCCTCAGCATTTCCGGCGCCATTTACGAGATCAATCCGGACTGGCCCTTTTTCGTGATGTCCGTGGTTGCGGCAATCGGCACGCTGTTGACGCTTGCGATGACGCCAATGCTGCGAAATCGCATGGCGGCGGAGTGAGGTTGGGGAAATTCCGTATTCTCCCGCTGAAGAGGGATTTCAGCGCCTTCGATAGTCCAGATATGCATACCCACAAAAATCGCCGGCCCAATGACAAGGAACCGGCGCTTTTCTTTTGTTCAGGGTTGAAGTTCTTACCCCCACAGCTCCGGCTGAGGCGGATAGAGCGTGCTGCCTTCGAACTTCAGTCCCGGTGAGCGGTCTTCGGCCAGGAGCAGAGGTCCGTCGAGGTCGACAAAATCCGCCTTCTGGGCGATCAGGACCGCAGGCGCCATCGCGAGAGACGTGCCGAGCATGCATCCGACCATGACCTTGAGATCCTGGGCGCGCGCTTCGTCGCAGAGCTTCAGCGCAGCCGTCAGACCACCTGCCTTGTCGAGCTTGATGTTGACCGCGTCATATTTTGCGCGCAGCCCATCGATGCTCTTGCCCGGATGAAGGCTTTCGTCCGCGCAGATCACCACACGCCGCTCGAGCCCTGCCAACAAACCGTCGTTCTTTGACGGCAATGGTTGTTCGATCAGGGCCACGCCCGCAGCTTCGCAGGCGGCCATGTTGATCTCAAAGCAGCTTTCGTCCCAGGCTTCGTTGGCATCAACGATCAGGGTGCTTTCAGGAGCGGCAAGGCGTACGGCGGCAATCCGTTCGTCATCACCGGGCCCGGCAAGCTTGATCTTCAAAAGCGGGCGGTGAGCTGCAGCGCGGGTCTTTTCAGCCATCTTTTCCGGCGTGTCGACGCTGATGGTGAAGGCTGTCGTGACCGGCTTCAGCGGACCGACACCGGCAATGTCCGTTGCCGGTGTTCCGGATCGTTTTGCTTCCAGGTCCCAAAGAGCGCAGTCGACGGCATTGCGGGCTGCTCCGGCGGGCATCGCCTCCAGAAGCTGTTCCCGGCTGAGGCCGTTTTTCAAAAGGGGCGCGATTTCCTCGATCTGCGTCTGAACGGTTTCGAGCGATTCGCCGTAACGCGGATAGGGCACGCTTTCGCCATGGCCGGTTGCCTTGCCGTCACTCAGGGTGACGACCACGACCTGGGCATGGGTTCGGGTCTCGCGGGAGATCCTGAAACCTCCCGCGATTTCGAAGCGTTGCGCTTCGATGCTGACCTCAAGGCTCATGGCGCACCGAATTCCGCCGAAACCTTGTCAACGATGGCTTCCATGCCGTAGCGGACCGGATCGGTTGCCGGCAGGCCGTGCTTTTCGCCGACCTTTGCCAGGTAAGCGAGGGCCTCATCGTCATCGAGTGCGGTGGTGTTCACCGCAATACCGACGCAGCGGATGTCCGGATTGGTGAGTTTGCCGCAGGCAATGGTCATGTCGATGACCTGCTGGATCGTCGGCAGTGCCGCCTCGACGCCGCGCATCTTGGTGCGTGTCGGTTCATGGCAGACGATGAAACCGTCCGGCTGGGAGCCGTGCAGAAGACCAAGGGTGACGCCGGCGAAGGACGGATGGAACAGCGAACCCTGGCCTTCGATGATCTGCCAGTTATCGGGATCGGTCTCCGGAGAGATCCACTCGGCAGCTCCGGAAATGAAGTCGGCAATTACCGCGTCGAGTGCGACACCTCGGCCGGAAATGAACACGCCGGTCTGGCCGGTGGCGCAGAAGGTGCTGGAATAGCCCCGGTCGTTCATTGCCTTGTCCATGGCAAGGGCGGTGTATTTCTTGCCGACGGAACAATCGGTACCCACGGCCAGGATCCGTTTGCCGGCGCGTTTGGTGCCCTTGCCGGTGGCAAAAGCCATGCTGCTGTGACGCACGTCGTGGAGCTGTCGACCGTTCCGTTCTGCGGCTTCCTTGATGGCCGGCACGCTGGCAAGGCGCACATGGAGGCCGGAAGCGACGTCCATGCCGGCATCGAGTGCTTCGACGACAGATTCGACCCAGTGCTCCGGCAGGCGACCACCGGCATTCACAGCTCCGATGATGAACGTCTTGGCGCCAGCTTCCGCCCCCTCTGCAATCGACATGTCGGCAAGGCCTGTGTCGGCGGCGCATCCGGGCATGCGGACCTGGCCCAGGCACCAGTCCTTGCGCCAATCGACGATGCCGATCGCGGTCTTGGCTGCGAGGGCATCGGGAACATCACCGAGAAACAACAGGTAAGGACGTGCAATTTCCATGGATTAAGCTTTCAAGTGGCTGCTGGAGGGTTTACCAACTTCATGGTGAATGACGGTTGGTATTGAACTTCTCCATCAGGTATACGAGGGATGGTGAACCAGCGGCAAGAGGGCAGCCAGCCGGAATGGCATTCTTGGAAAAAAACATCGCACCGGAGATGGTTCTGGAAGCAGACGGGCCGGATCATCAATACCTTGCCCTTTCCGGCGACTGGACTGTCAGCACCATCGCCGACGCAGAAAAAGAGCTGAACAGCCTCACGATCGACAAAAAAAGCCTGACCTGCATCGATGTGTCCCAGATCGAGCATCTGGATACGAGCGGTGCCTGGCTGATCCACCGCACGCGCGGCCGACTGGAATTCGAGGGACGCAAGGTTGGCCTGACCGGTGTCTCTCCCGTCCGCCAGACCCTGTTCGAGGAAATCGAGAGCCACCATCCTCCGAGATACAAGCCTGACAGGAACGGATTTTCCATTGCCGGCTTCCTGGAAGCCACGGGCCGCCAGATGGTGGACGTCTATCACGACGCCCTGGCGATGCTGCATATTCTCGGCTCGCTCGGCCTGGTTCTGTCGACAGTTCTGCTGCAGCCCAAACGCCTGCGCAGCATATCGATCGCGGTTCAGTTCGACCGGAGCTGCATTGGAGCCGTGCCGATCGTCGCGCTGATGAGTTTTCTCATCGGTGCCATCATCTCGCAGCAGGGTGGCTTCTACCTCAGGCAATTCGGTGCCGATATCTTCGTGGTCGACCTTGCAGGCATCCTGGTCCTCAGGGAAATCGGCGTGATCCTGACCGCCATCATGGTGGCAGGGCGCTCGGGATCCGCCTTCACGGCGGAGCTTGGGGCGATGCGCATGCAGGAGGAAGTCGACGCACTGCATGTCATCGGCCTCAGTGTGACTGAAGTCCTTGTTTTGCCTAGGATTCTGGCGCTAATGATTGCTCTGCCGATCCTGACGTTCATTTCGGATCTCGCGGCGCTGCTGGGGTCCGGCATCGTGACATGGGCCTATCTGGATATACCACCGGCCGCCTTCTTGACCCAGTTGCAGGCGGCAATCACGATCAATACGCTGGTCGTGGGTCTGGTGAAGGCGCCTTTCATGGCACTGATCGTCGGCCTGATTGCCTGTGTGGAAGGGCTGAAAGTCGAAGGCTCCTCCGAATCTCTTGGCCGTCACACCACCATGTCGGTGGTGAAAGCGATTTTTCTAGTCATCGTGGTGGATGGTTTCTTCGCCATATTCTTTGCCGCGATTGGAGTTTGACCGACCGATGACGCCAAGCCAAAGCGTGACGCCTGCAAAAGAGACCGCCGCGACGGGCGAAAAGTCGGACAATGTCCTGTCCGTGCGCGACATCACCGTTGGATTCGGTTCCAAGATCATTCTGCAGGATCTCGACCTGGATGTGCGCCGGGGCGAGGTGCTTGGTTTCGTCGGTGGATCGGGAACCGGCAAGTCGGTGCTTATGCGCACCATCCTGGGCCTGACTCCCAAGCGAACCGGGCAGATTTCGGTTTTTGGACACGACCTGTCGACCGCGAGCCCGAAGGAACGCACGGCAATCGAACGCCGCTGGGGGGTACTTTTTCAGCAGGGCGCGCTGTTTTCCTCGCTTTCGGTCAAGCAGAACATTCAGGTGCCGATGCGGGAGCACCTGAAACTTTCGCCGCAATTGATGGACGAACTGGCGACCCTGAAACTGGAACTAGTCGGGCTGCCGCAAGATGCCGCCGACAAGCTGCCGTCTGAACTTTCAGGGGGAATGATCAAAAGGGCCAGCCTGGCTCGCGCCCTTGCACTCGACCCGGATTTGGTGTTTCTGGACGAACCGACGTCCGGACTCGATCCGATCGGGGCGGCGGCCTTTGATTCGCTTATTGCAAATCTCAGTTCGACCCTCGGACTGACCGTTTATATGGTCACCCATGATCTTGATAGTTTGCATTCTATCTGTGATCGGATTGCTGTTCTTGGGAAAAAGCGGGTTCTGGCCATCGGCACGATGGACGATATGATGAAAAATGATGATCCCTGGATTAAATCTTACTTCAGGGGTGAACGGGCCCTGCGCCGAGTATAGGTTGGACTGAATGGAAACCCGCGCGAACTATATTCTGATCGGCGCCTTCATGGTCGCAATCCTGATCGGTGCGTTCGGCTTTGTGTATTGGCTCGCCGTCACCGCGGAATCCAGGCAGAACGTTGAACTGAAAATCGTCTATCCGGGCCCAGTGACGGGGCTTCCGGTCGGGGGGCAGGTGCTTTTCAACGGCATCAAGGTCGGCGATGTGAAATCGCTGGACTTTGCACCGGGGGATCCGACCAAGGTTGTGGCCACCGTTGGCATCAAGCCCTCGACGCCCTTGCGCGAAGATACCAAGGCAACGCTGAATTTCACCGGCCTGACAGGCGTCGCCTATGTCGACCTCAGTGGCGGATCATCTGAATCGCCGCTTCTGCTGAGCATGGCCGACGACCAGGACGAGGACAAAGTTCCGGTCATCTACGCCGAACGGTCCTTCTTCGATGACATCGTGGATGGTGCCCGCGATGTTCTCAAGCGTGCGGATTCGACCATGAAGACGGTCGACGACCTGCTGAAGGACAACGGTCCCGCAATCACCGAGATCGTCAACAACGCAGAGACCTTTTCCGCCGCGCTGGCCGCCAATTCCGATGGCGTGAAGGATTTCATGGCCAGCATTGGCAAGGCTTCCGATGCGTTTTCCAGCCTGTCCGGCCGGCTTGAGACGCTGGTGCAGGAAGGTGAACGCCTGCTGGCTGCCGTGCCTTCCGACAAGGTCACCGCCATTGTCGATGACCTTTCCAAGTTTTCCGCAAGTCTCGGCAAGGCCAGCAGCGACATCGATCTCCTGATGGCCGATGCCCAGAGCGCGGCCAAGGAACTGCAGACCTTCACGGTGAACCTGAATGAAGGGCTCGATCGCGTTCACAAGATTGTTGGCGCGGTTGATCCTGAAGATGTCCAGAAGGTGGTGCAAGGGGCCGCAGCCCTTGGCGAGGTGCTGCAGAAGCGCACCGGGGACATCGACAAGCTGATCAGTTCCACCAGCGAAACCATGCAGAACGTCAATGCGGTGGTGGAAAACATCCGGAACCAGGAAGGCGCGATCAAGGATATCGTGCAAGGCGGGCGTGATGTCGTGGTCAAGGTGGATGCCATCATGACGCGCGGCGTGGAAATTGCCGCTGCCATTGATCCGCTGAAGGTCGAGGAAGTGGTTGCCAATGTCAGCACCTTCACCGACAGCCTCAATGCATCGCTGGGTAAGGTCGACGAGCTTGTGGCGAGTGTCGATCCGGAGAAGGTCAGCAAGGCCGTCGACAATGTTTCCAGCATCATCGACAACTTCAACAATCAGCAGACGCAGATCAACGAGATCATCGCTTCGACCAAGTCCACCGTTCAGAACTTCGAGGCGGTTTCAGCGACGGTTCGTGGTCAGGATGACCGGATCGCGGCGCTGATAACGGATGTTCAGGCGGCTGCCGAACGTTTTGCGACGACGCTTCAGACCGCGAATGACCTGATGAAGGCCGTGGATCCGGAAAAGGTTGCGAATATCGTCGGTTCCGTCGAAACGGCGACAGCAGGTCTTGCAAATCCGGAAGACGGCATTCCGGCCATCCTGGAAAGTGCCCGCAAGGCTGCAGACAACGTTCAGCAGATGACGGACGATCTCTCCAAGCGGACACCGGACGTCGACCAGATCATCACCGATGCCAAGCAGATGACCGCGACGCTGAATTCCACCTCGGTGCGCGTCGAAAGCCTGGTCGAGAAGGTTTCCACCATGGTGGACGGCGATGGTGAAGGCTTGATCAAGGAAGCGACTTTGGCCGCGCAGGCAATCCGCAAGGTTGCGGTTGCGTTTGAAAGCCGGGCAGATTCGATCGCCGGCGGGCTTTCCAAGTTTGCGACCCAGGGCTCTGCGGATTTCGCCGCGGCGCTGGCGCAGGTTAACCGGACACTGATCTCGATCCAGCGGGCGGCGGAAAGCTTTGAACGCAGTCCGAACCGGGTGATCTTCGGCGGTGAAGATGTGCCGACATATTCCGGCGGGCGGCGCCGGTGAGACTGAATGTGCAGAGGCAGGGGCGTATGACGAAGGCAACCACTGACATGACCCGCCGGGGCGTCTTGACCGCTCTCGGGCTCGGCGTGCTTGTGTCCGGATGCGCCAGTTCCGCGCCGTCGGCCTACTACAGCATCGGTGCGGCCGACGTCGGTGGCCTACAGGGCCGGTCCAGCCGCGTTCAGGTTCTCGTTTCCGCACCTCGGGCACTGAAAGCACTCGACACCAGTTACATCGCGGTTGTCGACAAGGGGCCGGTCTACAGCTACTTCCCGGATTCTGCCTGGGCCGACACGCTGCCCAACGTGGTGCAGCTGAAACTTGTCGAAACCCTGCAAAACACCAACCGCCTGCGCGGGGTTGGCCTGCCGGGCGACGGCCTGCTGATCGATTATCAGCTCCAGACGGAAATCCGTGCCTTCGAACTGCAGGTGGCGGGTGCGAATCGAGGTGTCGTCGAAATTTCGGCCCGCATCGTCAACGACCGCAACGGTCGAACAGTTGCCAACAAGGTCTTCCGGGCGGAAACGTCTTCCGGTAGCACGACCGTCGACAAGGCGGTCGAGGCCATGAACGCTTCAGCTGACCGGGTGTTTGCAGAAATGGCTGCCTGGACGCTGCAGAACGTCTGAGGCGGGTACCCTTAACAGCCGCAATTGGGAACCCTTATCCGCATGTTGCCTCCGGCTCTCATGCGGCGGAGAATGATCCTCGTTCTCCGGTGTGCATTTGTCTGCTTGATGCAGTCTGAAATCCAGCGTCCTGAACAAATAATCGTTGCCGTCTTCCCTATCTGGGGGCAGTGAACAATGCGGCTGCCTGCTAGTCAGGTGGCCAATGTTCAACGTGAGACGAGACATGACGAGAGTTGCGGGTGATCTCTGGTGCAAGGCTGGTGCCGTGCTTTTCATTATTCTGCTGGGGGCGTTTTCCATGCCCTTTGCAAATGCAGCCGACTTCAGGCTGCGGCCGGATCTCGAGCCGCACCTGAGAAGCCTCAAGCTTATCTATCCCCCTGAAGGACCGCACAGCGTTCTGGCGCAGCTTCCGAACTTGGAAGACGGGGTGGTTGGGCAGATCGATCAGTTTGCGCTTTATCCTGCGGAACCGGAAATGGCAACGCATGTGATCGAGCTTTCAGGCCCGATCGTGAAGGGCGATGCCG
Organism: Labrenzia sp. PO1; assembly: GCF_012273635.1. Classification (NCBI taxonomy): domain Bacteria; kingdom Pseudomonadati; phylum Pseudomonadota; class Alphaproteobacteria; order Hyphomicrobiales; family Stappiaceae; genus Labrenzia; species Labrenzia sp. PO1. The sequence goes on along the minus strand of NZ_JAAXCR010000001.1, from coordinate 473,023 downwards.
GCAAGTTGTCTGCCTTTCTGGACAGCATAAGTGGCCCGTCGATACGCTACCTCGTTTTCAACAGTCCTGGAGGCGATTTCCTCGAAGGGTTCAAGATCGCTGACAGCATCCGGTACAATCTTGAAAGTCAGGATCCGAACATCGGTGGCGTCTTCGTGCTGAAGAATACCAGCTGTGTGTCTGCCTGTGCTCTGGCATTCTCCCTGTCCGTGGACATGGTGCACCCTTTTGCCAGCGATGCCCGCTACGTTGAAAAAGGTGCGGAACTTGGCTTTCACATGGCATATCTTGCCGGAAATCAGGGCGCGCAGGTCGAGCGTATCGACAAGATCCTGGCCTTTGGCTACCAGGTGACCGAACAATACAGCAAGCTGATTGGCTTCAACATCAATCCGCCTGAACTGATGATGGAAGCCCTGAAGCATTCGACGGCAGACAGCTTCTTCTATCTGCGCGGCGGAATTAACACCTGGAACCTCGGCTTTTCTCCCGTTTCCAACGAAGCTGAAGCAAACCTTGTCCATGTGGGAGATGGTGTCGACTACGATGCCAACGAAATCTGCAACACCGTCAACGTGGCAGGGCGATCCTTCAAGGCCTACTACGAGGTCGCCGACCTGTTTCAGTTCATGAACTCGGAGTTCTCGCTTTCGGACTTGAAAGCTTTGAAAGGCAGAACGGCAACCCTCTATACCGATACGTTCTCGTGCCAGCTGTCGATGACGCCAGAAGGGGCTCTGTCCGTTGCACTCTGGCGTGGCAAACCTCTTTGTCTGCAACAGGGCCCCGGAAACGAGGAGGTCAACGGTGGCTTGCAGGGCTGGTGTGCTTCCAGGAAAGTCGTTTCAGCCCCTGTAACGCTGGGTCTGATGGGGAACGTCCTTGGGTGCTCGGACAACAAGCTTGTTTCCAAAAACAGCTGGGCTGGCGAAAACGGTGGCCCGTCGGGCCGGGTGAAAAGCAATGTGAATTTCCGCTCCAGCCCTGATGTGGGTGGGCAGGTACTGGGTATGTTGCCTGCCGGCGCCACGCTCTCCTTGACCGGTTGCATGATCCGCGCAGACAAGGTCGGCATCTGGTACCAGGGTCAGTTCGAAGGGCAGACAGGTTGGGTCAGCGCCCGATACATATCGCCGAACCTTTACTACGAAGCCGGTCAGTTTCTGCCGATTACGCGCCGGGTGAAGCCATCCTGGGAGGGGTTCTCGGAACAATAGACGGTTCAGGTCGTTGCACTTGCCTTGCCGTATCTGACGGGCGGGCAGCCAACGTGCCGGGTAAAGGCTGTGCTGAAGGCGCTGGTGGAGCCATAGCCGGTCCGGCTGGATATCTCGCCGATGCTGTGGAGACCTGAGCGCAGCATGTGCTTGGCTAGCGTCATGCGCCAGTTGAGCAGGTAACTCATTGGCGGCAGGCCGACAATGCGGTTGAAACGGGTAAAGAACGCGGAGCGGGAGAGGCCAGCCTCGCCGGCCAGCGCCCGGATCGACCAGGCCTGTTGCGGCGCGCCGTGCATGGCACGCAGGGCAGGGGCCACCCGAGCATCCGCAAGGCCGCTGAGAAGCCCGGTAGAAGCGGTGGATTGGACGCTTGAACGGAAAGCCTCGATCAGGAGGACCTGCAGAAGGTTTTCCAGCACCACATCCCTTGCAGGGCGATCGGCCCGTGCCTCGTCGCGTACCAGGGCTGCCAGCGACGCCAGACGATCTTCGCCGCGCACAACCACCATCTCCGGCAGAAGAGAGACCAGCAGTTCGGCATCCGGGCTTCCGAAGCTGCAATGGCCAACCAACTGCTGAACCTGGGGCGGGGTTTCACGCGGGTCCAGCATGCCGACGCGCACAACACCATCTTCCCCGTAAACAGGCTGGCTGAAATAGCCTGGAGGTGGTGGCGGATCGAGACTGGTGACAGTCAGCCCGCCAACGGCGGGCAGCAGCGCAAAATCGCCCGCTGACAATATCACCGGTGTTCTTCCGTCCACTTCCAGGTTGAGCCGCCCCATCAGCACCAGGCAATAGAACGCTTCGTTGACATCGTCCCGTCGCACCCGGAAGGGGCCGGAGGCTTCCCCGATTTTCGAGAAGGGGGCTCTGGGCCGCAGAAGTGTGATCACTTCGGACAGGGGATCTGCCATTTCGGACTTTCGATAAAAAGACTGAGACTTCTCATGATAGTAAGTTTTGTCCGTCGTGTCGATATGGGGAGCATCCAACAACAGGAGACTTTGTCATGAAGACCATCATGATTACTGGATGTTCCTCCGGCTTCGGTCTGGAAACGGCGCGGCATTTTCTGAACGAGGGCTGGCGGGTGGTTGCGACCATGCGCAAACCCGACGCCACCTTGCTGCCGGCCTCCGAACATTTGCGCATTCTGCCGCTGGACGTGACAGATCACACCAGCATTGCCGAGGCCGTCGCTGCCGCCGGTCCGGTTGACGTGCTGGTCAACAATGCTGGTGTTGGCTGGTTGTCGCCCTTCGAGGCAACGTCGGAAGACGTGGTGCGCAGGATATTCGACACCAACACCTTCGGGACTTTCGAGATGATCCGCGCGGTGCTGCCGCAGATGCGGGAGAAGGGCGAGGGCGTTATCGTCAACGTGTCGTCCAGTGTCACGCTGAAGTCCTTGCCGCTGCTACCGGTCTATACCGCCAGCAAGGCGGCCGTGAATGCCTATACCGATTGCCTGGCTCTGGAGCTTGCGCCGCTTGGTATCCGCGTCCAGCTGGTTTTGCCGGGCCGCGCACCTTCGACCAGCTTTGGCACGAATGCACGAGCGTTGATGGCGGACGCGATGGAGGCGCCTGCGGCCTACAAGCCCTTTGTCGAGGAGGTGATGGGAGCCTTCATGGCAGATGCCGACAAGGAACCGACCCGGTCGGAAGATGTGGTCAAAGCCATCTGGCAGGCGGTAACCGATCCGTCGTGTCCTGCCCACCTTCCTGCTGGCAGCGACGCAGAGGCGCTGGCGGCCTGATGAAAGGTATGCCGGGCGGTGTGGCCACCGTCCGGCAATTCTTTGGAGTTCGATTTTGCTGGCCATGCACCGGCCGGTAAAGCCTCAGATGAGCGCCAGTGACAGCAGTGGAACAGCAATCAACAGCGCCAGTCGCAGGATGTCGGCCAGCCAGAACGGCAGAATGCCGGCGAACATCGTCCTCAACGGTACGTCCGTCAGCACAGAGCGAAGTACGAAGACGTTGAGGCCTATCGGCGGCGAGATGAGGCTGATTTCGGTGACCACCACCACGATGATGCCGAACCAGATCAGCACCATTTCCGGATCTGCCAGCAAACCGCCACCAAAATCGAGCGAGCTGACCAGCGGGAAGAAGACCGGGACCGTCAGCAGGATCATCGACAGGCTTTCCAGCACTGCCCCCAGCACCACGTAGATCAGTACCAGAACCAGAATGACGACATAGGCGTTGACGTCGAGCGACTGAACGAAGGTCAAAAGCGCGTCAGGCACACCGGCATAGCTGATGAAGTTGGAAAAGACTTCCGCACCAATGATGATCGCGAAGATCATCGCCGTGGTACGCGCACAGTTGAGCGCGGCGGTGTAGAGCTTTTCAAACGTCAGACCACCGGACACGAGCGCGATCACGAAGGCGGCGGCAGCACCGATGCCGGCTGCTTCTGTCGGCGTGAATAAGCCGCCGTAGATGCCGATCATGATCACGGCAAATAGCCCGACAACTGCCAGAACACCCCAGACGTCACGCTTTTCGAGCTTCATGTCTTCGGACGCGGTTGGCGCAAGCTCGGGTTTCAGCAGAACCGTGACGTAAATGGCACCGAGATAGAACAGTACGCCCAGCAGGCCCGGGATGATGCCGGCAATGAACAACTTGCCGATGTCGGCCTCGGTCAGCAGGCCGTAGATGATCAGGATGACAGAAGGCGGGATCAGGATGCCAAGCGTGCCACCGGCAGCGATGGAGCCGGTTGCCAGACTGTCGGCATAGCCTGCCTTGCGCATGGAAGGCATGGCCACCTTGGACATGGTGGCGGCTGTTGCCAGAGACGAGCCGCAAACTGCCGAAAAGCCGCCACAGGCGACAATGGCCGCCATGGCAAGGCCACCACGCATGCGGTGAAGCATGTGGTGAGCGGTCGAGAACAGGGACTGGCTGACACCGGAAATGGTCAGGAGGTTGCCCATCAGAATGAACAACGGGATCACCGAAAGGGTGAACGAAAGGCCGGTTTCGAAGGCCGCATTTCCGAGCAGGTTCAGCGCGGCATTCCAGTTGCGCAGGGCCGCGAACCCGGCAGTGCCGACAATGATCATTGCAATTGCAATGGGCACGCGTAGCAGCACGAGCGCGAAGAGCGCAACGAAACCGATCAGAGCTTCAAGCATATTCAATACTCACTGGTATCAAGCTTTTTCGCGGAATCGCCTGGCCGCGAAGACTATGGCGGCGATGGCGGAGAGCGCGAAGGAGGCAGCTCCCAGCCAACCGATCAGCGAGAGCGGGATCTGAAGGGAATCCGTCACCTGTCCGCGACGGTCCATCTTCTCGGCATGCTCGAACAGCTTGAACGCGATCAGGGCCAGGACACCGACCGTGCAAACAGCGGCAACCAATGTGCCGAGCCGTTTGAGAAGGGCGCTCTTGAGCCCGTCGAGCAGCTCCACCTCGATATGTTCGCCGGCAGCGGTCGTCAGTGGCAGGGCCAGGAAGATCAGCGTGGCCAGCAGCAGCTCCGTCAGCTCATAAGCACCGTTCACGGGGCTGTTGAAGGCATAGCGTGCGACGACGTCGACACAGGTTAGCCCGATCAGGGCGGCCAGCACACATAAACAGGCCAGCCCGAGCAGGAAACCGGCCCCTCGCCGGATCGTATCGATCCGGCGAGGGGCCTGGCCGTTGGATTCGGCAGACATGCTTAGTGCTTGATGCCGGTCTTGTCGCGGAACTCGGCCAGAGCGGCGGTGCCGTCAAAGCCGGTTTCGGCAACGGCAGCGGCCCAGGTAGCTTCATGCTTGGCTGCAAGTTCCTTGACCGCCTCCAGAACCGGGGCCGGTGCGTCGTAGACCTCAATGTCCTTGTCGGCAATGTAGGAAGCCGCACGGGCATCCGCGCCATCCCAGACGCCGCCGGCCATTTCGGCAAGGGCTTCACCGGAAATCTTGTCGATGGCCGCCTGGTCTTCTTCCGACAGGCCGTCCCAGACATCTTCATTCATGACCATGAACCAGGAGGTGTTGTAGAAGCCACCCGGCAGGCTCATGGAGTATTTGGTGTAGTCGGTCAGATTGAAGGCCTGCAACGCTTCCATGGGGAAAGTGACGCCATCGATGACACCGCGGGACAGCTTCTCGTAGACTTCGCCCGGGCCCATGAACTGGGTGATGATGTCAAGTTCCTGAGACAGGTCCGCAACATAACCGCCCGGAGTGCGGATCTTCAGACCGGCAAAATCTTCAGGCTTTTCGATTTTGCGCTGGTTGTTGTGGAACATGCCGGGGCCGTGCACCCAAAGGCCGAGCAGCTTGGTGCCCTTGTGTTCGCCTTGCGCGTCGAGCGTACCGCCATAGACGTCCCAATAGGCCTTGGAGCCTTCGGTTGCGGTGTTTGCGATGAAGGAGAACTGGCCAATGCGCGAACGCAGGAAACGGTCGTCGCGCGTGAAGGAGTGCAATCCGTAGGTGATGTCGACGATGCCTTCGGCGGCAAGGTCGAAATGCTCGGGCGGCGAGCCGACCGGCTTGGGCAGAATGCGCACGGTTACGCGGCCATCGGTAGCCTTGGCAACTTCTGCTGCCCAGGGCTCCATCACGTCGGTAACGAGCGGGTGTTTCGGCGGCAGCCAGGACGACAGAACCAGCTCGTCGGCGGATGCGCTGGCGATGAAACCGGTCAATGCGGACGCTGCCACACCTGCGAGAATGGAAAGACACTTCAACTGTTTCACGATTTTCTCCTCCCCTTCATTTCATGAAGGCCGTTCTTGCCGGTATGATCCCGGACTTGAAACGTGATGCCAAACATAGTTACATATGCAACAAAATAGTTACACATGAAACCAAGTCAATCGTAAAATCGTGCAGACGACCTAACCAATACTGTTGAGCGCCGATGACCAAGCTGACCAATCCGGAGACCGAGACCCAAGAAGCCATTGGGATTGCGAGCGAAACGCCGGAGACGCCATTGCCCGACTTCGAGCTGGAAACTTTTTTCCCCTACCGGGTGCGTGTCTTTTATTCCGACGTCACACGGGCTCTTTCAGCAGTTTACCAGCGTGATTACGGCATGATGCCTGCCGAATGGCGCACCATGGCCATTCTCGGCTCGGCCTCTGGCGGACTGCAGGCAAGCGAGATCGTTGCCCGCTCCAGCATGGACAAGGTGGTCGTGAGCCGGGCCGTGAAACGCATGGAAGAGCGTGGCTTTCTGACCCGCGAAAGCAACGAGGCCGACGGCCGCAGTTTTCTATTGCAGCTTTCAGAGGAAGGACGCGCGGCTTTCGAGGATCTTGCTCCCAAGCTGAAAGCCGTCGAACAGAAAATGCTCAGCGGCCTCTCACCCGCGGAAATCGAGGGGTTTCTCGCGGTTACCCGGCGGATCCGGGAAAACCTCTCGGACGAGCTGGACGGGGTGAGCGATTGAGAGGCGGTGGTCATTCGACTTCCCGCGGCCGGGCGATGCCCTAAGACGGCATTGCGTGCCGGATCTTGCGTCCGACTTGAAAGAGGCATCGCCTCATCCAACTCTCATACGCTCTGCAAACGAGTAGGCCCCGGGTCTCGCGCTGCTCGCCCGGGGGGACACCGGGGTTAGGGTGCCATTAAATCATGCCACTCGGGATTGGACTTCTCGATTAGTTGAACTTTCCAGGATCTGCGCCATTTCTTGAGGCGTTTCTCCATGGCGATGGCTTCGCTCACATCGTCGAACGCTTCTGCAAATACCAAATTGCCGATGCCGTGCTTGCGGGTGAAATCGCCGCCTGCCCCACCGCGATGCTCCTCAACGCGCCGGGCAAGATCGTTTGTCACCCCGATGTAGAGCGTGCCGTTTATCCGGCTTGCCAGGATGTAAACGTAATAGGTCAAGCTACACCTCTGAAGTGAATTGCATTTGACGGTACAACCGTTTTGCATCTTCAAGTCAAGCGGCGTCGGTCGCTTTGCGTCCCTGGATCAATCCAGGCAGGGCGTCACCCCGGGCGAACGAAGTGAGACCCGGGGCCTACTCGTTTGCAGAGCGTTGGTGGGTCGGTGCGGGCGTTACTTTGGAATGCCCGCAGTCCCATCCAAGCGGAAATGCGGGTGTCCCCCGTCGCTCTGCTTCGCTTGGGAGGATTTTGATACCGTTTTGAGCTCATGCAGGTAATTGGCCTTGAACGGGTTGCTTGCGTACAGCGATGAAGTCGGCGGCCGTTTTTTGCCCCTGCAAATAAAAAAGGCGGCCAGTGGCCGCCTTTTTCGTGTCTGACTGTCCGTCTCTTAGTCGAGCCGGCCGCTGGCGTGGGCCAGCATGGTGTAGACCTTGCCGGTGTCCGACGTCAGGTACGTCTGGCCGAGCATGTTGTCGCGGTCGTTGCGCGATACCTGGGCCAGGAGCTGCTCGAAGTCTGCCACATACCGTTCGACGGCAGTGCGGAACTCCGGATCGCGAGAGTACTTCTGACGGATTTCGTCGAAGGTCTGCTGACCCTGCAGCGTGTAGAGGCGGCGGGTGAACACGTGGCGTTCGCCATTGCGGTAGCGGTTCCACAGATCGACGAAGGTTTCGTGATCGATGGCGCGGGCAATGTCGACCGACAGCGAGTTGAGGCTTTCAACCGTGTGCAGCGGCGTGCGGCTCATGTCCGTGTCCGAACCGGCATCGTCGTCGCGCGAGGCGCGGCGCAGCAGGTCGGCAACCCAACCCTTGCCACCGGAACTGGTGGTTTCGGCAGGGGCCGGCTGTTGCCGGCGAGTGGTGACCGGTGCCGGACGCGGTTCGCTTGCCGGGGCGCTCTGCTGACGGGCAGGGGCTGCTGGAGCATAGTTCACCGGAGCCTGCTGCTGCGGGGCAGGAGCAGGAGCGGCGCTTGCCACTGCTGCCTGGGCCTGCGGCCGGGAGATGTCGAGCGCGTTGGACTGCTTGGCGACAATCTCGGAGAGTTCCGTCAGAGCGCGGATCTGCTCGTTGACCACCTTGCGCAGCGCTGCGGAAGATTCTTCCGCTTCTTCCGGCAGGTTCAGGACACCCTGTTTCAGTTCGCTGCGGGTTGCTTCCAGCTCGCGGTGAACGTCGCGGGCAACATCGCGCATCCGGGCGGCCGCATCGTTGAAGCGATCGGACGCTTCGGTAACGGTGCGGGTCATCTCGGCGATGATGTCGTCCTGTGCGGAGCGGATAGCTTCGCGGGCCTTCTGTCCTTCCATGCCTGCCGTGAGGCGCATGGATTCGAACTGCTCGGACACCTGCTTGGACGCTGCTTCAGCCGCCGCGGACAGCATGTTGGCTGCATCGCGTGCCTTGTCGTCTGCCGTTTCCAGCGTTTCGGACAGGGTCTTGGTGAAGGAGCGCATGAGCGTGTCGACGGCTTCGGTCTTCGCCAGAAGCGTGTCTGCAACGTCCTCGATTGCGGTCCGGCGCTCGGAGACACGGCTCTCGACGGAGCGGTTGGTGTCTTCCAGGTGACGGGCTGCCTTGGTCAGTTCCTCCGACTGGTCGCCGAAGCGGCCGGTGAGGTTCTTGATGTCCGCCAGCGTGGTGTCCGTCACATCGCGCAGGTTTGCAACCTGTTCGGTGATGAGGGCCGTGGTGGAGTTGGTTTCCGAAACCGCCCGGTCGACGGCAGAGCGGAACTCGCCGGCGCGGCGGGCCAGGTTACCCTCCACCTCGTTGAGGTTCTCGCCCGCAGTCGCGACGATGCCCTGCAGGTTGCTGTTGGACGTCTCGATCTTGTTGAGGATCTCGGTAACGTCCGCTTCCAGCCGACGCTTGGTGTCGGTGAGCAGGGTGGTTGCCTGTTCGCTGCGCTCGTTGATGCTGGCGACGATACGGTCGCCGGCTTCCACCAGCGAGCGGGTCGCGTCGAGGCCGGTATGGGCGAATGTATCGGTGACATCGCGGCCCTTGACCGTGATGGCTTCCAGGATCGCCGTGTGGACCTCGGACAGGCGTCCGGTAAGGTCGTTGGCACGCAGTTCGATGGCGCTGATGAGTTCGTTGCCGTCGGTGCCGACGATCTTCGCCAGCTCGCCGGAACGGGCGCCGAAGGCTTCGTTGAGCGCGGTTGCCTTGTCCAGCAGTTCGTTGGCGACCTCGTTGCCGCGGCCGACCAGAAGATCTGCTGCTTCAGTAACGGCGCTGTTGACGCGGGCACGAACCATACCGGCTTCGCTCGACATCTGGCCGCGGATTTCCTCCAGCGTTTTCGCCAGTGTCATGCGGGCCTGCTCGCTTTCGGCGGACAGGTTGCCGGAGATTTCGGCAATCAGGCCGGACAGTTCGTTGCGGACCTTGTCGCTTTCGCCGGTCAGAGACCCGGAGAACTCGGCCAGGGTGCCAGCGTAGAGTGTACGGGCCTTTTCGCTTTCGGCTGCCATGGCGCGGGCGGCATCGCCAACCGCGCTGAGCACCAGCTCGCGGATCTTGCCGCTTTCACCGGACATTGCGCCGGTAGCCTGGCTCATTGCAGAGGTAACCGCATCGGCTGCCTTCTGGCTTTCGCCAACCAGGACGCCGCGAGCTTCGCCGACGGAGCCCAGGACGATCTGGCGCATGCGATCGCCTTCACCGGAGAGCTTCTCCGTCGCCTGGCTGAGAGCACTGTCGACGATCTCGACCGTGCGATTGCGTTCGTCAGAGAGGGTCTGGACAGCGGCGGTGACCGCTTCCTGAACCACATCACGCAGACGCGTGCTTTCGGTGGAGAGCGTTGCTCCGGCTTCGGAGATAACGGCCGTGAGAATGTCACGAGCACGCTCGCTCTCGCCGGTGAGGGTGCCGGAAATGCTTTCCAGACGCTCGTTCAGCAGCGTTTCCAGCTGGGTGGCGCGGCTGTCGAGGGTTTCGGCAACCTCGAACACCTTGGCGCCCAGGGAGACGTTGATCTCGGCGATCCGCTCGGACAGGGATTCCGTCAGCTGCTCGCTCTGCTTGCCCAGCACGCTGCCGGCTTCCGCCAGACGGTTGTCGAGGGCAGAGGTCATCTCGTCCTGACCGTCGACAAAGGCCTTGGCGATTTCCTTTGTGCGGGAAATCAGGGTTTCGGAGATCTGGCGGGCACGCGCATCGAGGGTCTCGTCGATCCGGTCGGTACCGCTGGTCATGGAGGCGGAGATCAGCTCGGCCTTGTCGGCCATTGCTGACGTTGCTGTATCAACGCGCTGCGACAGGGACTGGCCGATTTCCTCGGCGCGTTCGGCAAGGGTATTGCCAGCCGCTTCGATGCGCTGACCAAGCTGCAGCGTGATGGCGTCGGAACGGTCCGCAAGTACATCGGTGATGTTGCGGGTCTTTTCCTCCAGCGCATCGCTGATGCCGGTGGTGCGGTTCTCGATGGCATCGGACAGGATCTGCGTACGGGCTTCCAGGGTTGCCTCGAAGGCCGCGGTCCGCTGATCGAGCGTCAGGTCCAGGGTGTTGATGTGGCTGCCGAGAGAGGAGTCCATCGTGGAGATCCGCTCGCTGAGCGAGCTGTCCATCGACGAGAGGCGATGCTCAAGCGAATTGTCCAGCGTGCTGATGCGATCGGTGAGGGTGGCGTCCATCAGGGCGTAGCGCTGTTCCAGCGAAGCGTCCATGGTGCCGATCCGCTCGCCAAGGCCCGCATCCATGGTGGTGAAGCGGTGCTCCAGAGAGCTGTCCATGGTGGCGATACGGTCGGTCAAGGTCGTGTCGATGGCGGTGTAACGCTGTTCGAGGGTCGCATCCATGGTGGCGATACGATCGGTCAGGGTCGTGTCGATGGCGGTGTAACGCTGCTCGAGGGTCGCATCCATGGCCGCGATACGGTCGGTCAGGGTTGCATCGATTGCCGAATAGCGCTGGTCGAGCGATGCATCCATTGTCGCGATGCGATCGCCCAGAGAGGCGTCCATGGAGTCGATACGGGTGGCGAACGTCGTGTCCAGCGTGGACAGGCGTGAATCCAGCGCTTCGGACAAGAGCAGGGTCTTGGTGTCGAAAGCGTCGATCAGCTGGCCGCCGCGATCGGTGACGATGGTTTCCAGCTCGGTGAGGCGGCTCGACAGGCCGTCCTGCAGCGCCTGGCCACGTACTTCCAGAGTTTCGGCGATCTTGCCGCTGATCTGGTTGATGTCGCCGGCGACACGGTCGCCGCGGCTGCCGATGAGTTCGGCAAGCTGGGTTCCGGTTTCCGCCAATTTCTGGGTAAGTGCACCGGTCTGGTCGCCGAGGCTCGCGGAGAATTCGCCGGAGACGCTTTCCAGGGTCTCCCGGAAGCCAATGGTCTGCTGTTCCAGGATGGTGGCCATCTCGTTGCTGCGGGCAGCCAGACGTTCGTCCAGTTCGCTGCCGTTGATGGAGATGGCGGTGTAGATACGTTCGGAGATGTTGTCGAGTTTCTCGGCCAGCTCACCACCGCGAACGGAGATGGTCTGGGTGAGGGACCCTGCGGTTTCGTCGAGCTTGGAGGCGATTTCACCGCCGCGCAGCGACAGATCGACCACGATGCTCTCACCGGTGCCACGCAAGATTTCCGCAACTTCCGTAGACCGGCTGGACAGGGTCTCGACGATTTCCGCACCCCGGATCGAGATGGTGTCGGTAACTGCCTGGCCTTTTTCGGAAATGCTCTCGACCACACGGTTGCCGGTTTCGGCAAGGGACTCGTCCAGCGTGGTCACGCGGTTGTCGACGGTTGCCACCAGTTCCTCGGTGCGCGAGGTGATGGTGTCGATGAGACGGCCGGAGGTGAGCGACAGGTTGGCGTTGATTTCCTCGCCGCGTGCCGTGATCACTTCGCCGACGTTGTTGCCGGTCGTTTCCAGGGTGAGCCGGAACTCGTCCGCCTTTTCGCTCAAGGTGTTGATCACCGAGTTGCTGGAGGTTGCCAGGGTCTCGTTGATCGTCGTGCTGCGAGCGGACAGGGTTTCCACGAAGGTGTTCGCGGTGTCTGCGAAGCGTTCGTTGACCTCGTTGCCACGTGCCGTGAGCGTTTCCCACATGGTGGAACCGGTTTCCGCCAGGCTGTCGACCAGATCGTTGCCGGTAGACGAGAGGCGGGCAACATAGTCTTCCGCGCGGACCGTGAGGCTGTCGACCAGTTCATTGCCGGAGGCGTTCAGCGTTGCACCGAGAGACTCGATGCGGCTGTCGACGGTGGATGTGAGTTCTTCAACACGGCTGTTGACCGCATCGATCATGCGCTGGGTAGCATGGTCCACGGTGCTGCCGAGTTCACCGGAGGTGCTGGAGAGCTGTGAGGCGAAGCTCTCATGGGCACCGGCGATGGTTTCGCGCACGCGCTCGGCGTTCATGACGATGGACTCGCGCTGGCTGATCAGTTCGTCGATCAGGGCGCGGATCTTCAGTTCGTTGTCATTATAGGAGCGTTCCAGCGAAGACACTTCATTATGGACAAGGACTTCCAGCTCGCTTGCGCGCGCGATCGCGCGTTCGATGCCGTCGCCCATGGCGGCGACTTCGCGGCGGATGGCCTGGCCAACGCTGAGGATGCTTTCCTTGGCCATGTCTTCCGGTTCGGCAAGACGCAGGGCCACTTCGGTCATGCCACGGGCGACAATGCGCATCTCCTGCGCGCGCCAGATCATCATGGCCATGACGAAGAAGAAGATGATCGGAACGACGATGCCGACGACGGCCAGGATCATTTCAGGAGAGCTGAGCAGCGTCTGGGGATCGGTCAGCGATCCGACCTTGTCGGGGAACGCTGTCATGAAGAGGCTGCTGCCAAGCGCGGCCCAAAGGGCGCTGAGGGCGAGGGCGCCCCAGAACGGCGCTGAAGACGGACGGCGCTGCAAGGAGTAGATCAGGTTGCCGATGTTCCGGCGATCGTCGTTGGCTGCCGGCGGGCGTCCGCCGCGGCCACGGCGTCTTGACTGACGCTGCTCTTCGCGCTGGGACTGGCCTCGCGTTTCCCCCTGGGACCGGCGTGCCGGTTCCGCCTGGGCAGGGCTAGCCTCTGCCGCGGAGGTTGTTTCTGTGGTATCCGGGCCGCCGAAATCAAGTTTCAGGGCTTCTTCAACTGCTGAGAGAGCCGCTTCTGCCGGATCTTTCGCCTTTGTCGGATTTGCCATTTAGGGTCGCCTCACATCCGTACTCATTACACACCGGTAATCGTGCAGAGCCGCTGGCGCAGCTCCTTACAGTTATCTACCGGATGCGTCCTCGTTGCGAGCGTTGCCCAGCTGTGGCAACGCCGCAAAACCTGTTCGTGCGAGAGGGCCGCCGCTGACCGACCGTGAACTTTCCGTTCGACGGTACACTCCCCACCTTGCCGCATCAGTAACTGTAATGGCACAATCTCTCCTAACGAACAAGAAACGGCAATAGCGTGAGTCACTTAGGGGGCGGATTGGATGCCGGATTCAAAGCAGGTTGACGCATCGGCAGATGCTGAAAATACGGTTCTGGAAGTTACTCTCAAAGCGGGAAAGTTGACGGCTGCGCAAAAGCGGTGGTTGCAAAAAGGGCTCGGGCAGGCGGGGGGCAAGCTGCCTCTGTTCGATGACAACGGCCGGGAAATTCCGGCGCGCACAATCCGCGCCTGTATCGATGCAGGTTGGGCAGAGCCTTGGTTTTCCAACCCAATCAAGCCCGACTGGCTGGTCTGCAAGCTCACGCCCGCCGCCATCGAAGCACTTTCTGCAAGTCAAAAAGTCAAAAAAAGTTAACGGCGAATCAGATCATTAAAATTTTAGCGATTCAGGAAATCGGCGGAAACGCAAGGACTTTTTTAATCCTGTTTCGTAACCTGCGTTAAAACGCATTAACCATGAAATCAATTTTTTGGGGACATGGGCCGAAAGGGACGGTTTGAGCAACCGGTTTAACCGGGTGTTTGGGCTTGGGGCGCATTGTTGTGGCTCTACAGCTTGCGGCGGGGTGCCGTCAGGCAGGTATCGAGTAATGTGGAGCACCCTTATGGCCCCTTCTTCCATGGCCCGCGTCGCCGGACGTGCCGGTCCGGAGGCACCGATTGATCTGGTGCAACTGGCAACCAATACGCTGGGTAACCGGGATCTAGAAGTGCAGGTCCTGCATCTGTTCAAGTCACAGTCCATCTCGACGCTTGAGCGGTTGAAACAGGAAACCGACAATTCCGTTCGCCTCGACCTCGTGCATACCCTGAAAGGGTCCGCCCGGGCCATCGGCGCGGAGCGGGTCGCGATCGTTTGCGAAAATCTGGAAGGCAAGATGCGCTCCAGCACCGATACAGCCACCGAAGGCCTGATTGCGGCGGTCGATGAGGCAAACCGATACATCCGGGACCTTCTGGAAGGTTGAAGGTCAGACCCCGGCCAGAACGGGAGAGGCAGATTGCCGCGTGGAAATGGCACGGTCCTTGACCTTTTGCCGTAAATCTTTATGTCGTGCTTCGAAGACCCGCAAATTCAGGCTTGGACGCGACATATGCCGAAAATCACATTTGTAACCGCCGATGGAACCCGGACCGACGTTGACGCCGCTGAAGGCTCTACGGTGATGGAAAACGCTATCAAGAACATGGTCCAGGGTATCGAAGCGGAATGCGGCGGTGCTTGCGCCTGCGCTACCTGCCACGTTTACGTAGATGATGCCTGGAGCGGCAAGACCGGATCTCCGGAGCCGATGGAAGAGGACATGCTCGACTTTGCCTACGACGTGAAGCCGACCTCGCGCCTATCCTGCCAGATCAAGGTGACGTCCGATCTCGACGGCCTTGTGGTGCATGTGCCTGAGCGGCAGGCCTGATCAGGTCAGTTCAGACAAGATTTCAAACAAAACGCCCGCCGGATCACTCCGGCGGGCGTTTTGGTTTGTCCAGGTACAGAGTTTACTCTGCAGGTTGGGCAGAAGGCTTGCGGTACCAGAAGTCGACTTCATGGCCTTCTTCCGGATTGCTCGGGATCAGGGTTGCCAGCACAAGGCTGACCAGGGCCATGGCAGCGCCGGCCAGGAAGACCGCAGCCGGGGACACCAGCCAGATGAAGCCGAATACCACCGGAATGAACACCGCAGCGATGTGGTTGATCGTGAAGGCGACACCGGCGGTGGGGGCGATATCGGCAGGATCGGCGATCTTCTGGAAGTAGGTCTTGATGGCTATGGCGATCGCGAAGAAAGCGTGATCGATCACATAAAGGCTGGCCGCCAGTGTCGCGTTGGTGACGAAGGCATAGCAGATGAACACCAGGACCAGGCCGACATACTCCAGAACCAGCGCCTTGCGCTCGCCGAAGCGAACAATCAGTTTTCCGATCTTGGGTGCCAGCACCATGTTGAAGGCGCCGTTCAGGAGGAACAGGCCTGCAACTTCGTGAACGTCATAGCCGAAGCGTTCGACCATCAGGAAGCCGGCGAATACCGTGAAGATCTGCCGCCGCGCACCAGCCATGAAGGTGAGGGCATAATAGAGCCAGTAGCGTTTTCTCAGGATCAGCTTCTTGTGCTGCGGCACGCCTTCACGGAAATGCGGATAGGCGAAGATCAGGAAAACAAGAACGACCAGCGTCAGGCCACCGGCAATGGCGAAAACCACCGTAAAGGACAGTTCGAACATCTTCCACGCCAGGAAAATGACACCATAGGCAATCAACTGGGCGAAGGCGCCAACAGCCAGGATCTTGCCCATGCTTGCAGCGGCCGTTGCCTTGGGCAGCCATTGCAGCGACAGCGACTGCGCCATCGTCTCGTAGTAATGGAAGCCGATCGACATGATCAGCGTCGTTATATAAAAGCCGATTGCGGTCGGAAAATAACCTGTGACGGCAACGCCGACGCCCAGGAGCAGCAGCGACACATAGGCGAGCGTCTGCTCGCGCATCATCAACAAGAGATAGACCGCAAGGAAGCTCAGGAAGCCCGGGATTTCCCGGATCGATTGCTGAATGCCGATCTCCCGGCCGGTGAAATCCAGCTCCTGGACGGCGAAGTTGTTCATCAGGTTCCACCAGGCAGCAAAGGAAAGCTGCATGGCACCTGCCATGATCATCAGGAGAACCACAGGAGACCGCCAGCCGGTCGCCTCGTTCGGGTGCGCATTCTGGGTGAAGTAAGACATTGTGTGGCCGTGGAAAAAGAAAACGTTCGGCAGTGTTGAGAGCCGTTTCTAACGCCAATTCTGGTTTGCGTGTTAGCGCTGTTTTGTCATGAGATGTTTCCGACACGCCAAATTCTGGCTGGTGCAGCGCTAGGCATCCGGCAATAAGGCGAAATTATCCTTGTCGATCATGGCTTGGCGCGAGGAAAGCCTTTCACGTTGCCGGCAGGAACTGGGCATAGTTGCCGCGATTGTGCTGCGTTGCCGGGGCCTCCGGTGCTATTGGCCCTCTGTGCAATATCGGGGTGAAGGTATACGATCCGGCGCATGAGCATTCATCCCGAACTTGCCGAGTTTCCGAAAGAGGCTGTCGCCGCGCCGATTATCGGATACGCGCGGACCCAGTTGCAGGGCCGGAACAATGGCTGGCATTCGCATGATGCAGCGCAGCTCTTCCATGTGATCAGGGGATCGATTGCCATCGACACGGAGATGGGCACCTATTTCGTGCCACCCGAGCGGGCGGTCTGGTTGCCGCCCAGGGTCAGCCACCAGACCCGGTATCTGACCGACACGGAGCTGCGTTACATCTATGTCCAGTATGATTACACGAGGGATCTGCCGCAAACACCGCAGGTGATGCAGGTGACGACCCTGCTCAGGGCACTCATTCTCGAGTTCATGTCCTATCCGCGCTCCGAGACGGACAAGGGGCCGGCGGCACGGATCGCTGCGGTAATCCTGGATCAGTTGAAGATGCTGCCGGTTGCCCCACTGCAGCTGCCGATGCCGCAGGATGCCCGGCTGCGCGACCTGTGCGAAGGCGTCGTCCGCTGTCCGGCACATATTCCCTCGCTCAGCGAGGCTGCGGACCGGTGTGCGACTTCCGTGCGTTCTTTCGAGCGGCGCATAAAAGCGGAGACGGGGCTCAGCTACCGTACCTGGTGCCGCCAGGTGAAACTGTTCCGGGCTCTGGAGTTGCTGGCGTCCGGGCGAAGCGTTTCCGACGTCTCCCACAAGCTCGGTTACGAGGGGCCGAGTGCCTTCGTCTCAACCTTCAAGAAGGCCTTCGGCGTGACACCCGGCCGATACTTTGACGGTGTCGAAGCCGATTGATCCTTGTCATGGCGGTGCATGTCTTCCGGGCGCACAAAAAGTCGACCTGATTTTTTGGGGAGACAAGACATGTTCAAGAAAATCCTCGTTCCCGTTGACCCGGCCGAAAGCGGCTTTGCCACGGAGGCGCTTGCCAAAGCCTCGCAGTTTGCCCGCGACTATGGCTCCAAGATCCACCTGATGGCGGTTTGCCCGGAAGTTCAAAGCTTCGTGGCGAGTCAGCTTCCGGAAGGCTGGCAAAAGCGGGAATTCGAGGAAACCGCGAAAATCCTCGACAAGATCGCATCTGATCTGGACGTTCCCGAAGGCACTGTCGATGTGACCGTGCGTATGGGGTCGGTGTATCATGAAGTGATCGAGGAAGCCGAAAAGGCGAATTGTGACCTGGTGCTGATGACATCGCACAAGCCCGGCCTGTCGACCTACTTCATCGGCTCGAATGCCGCCCACATTGTCCGCCACGCACCGTGCTCGGTCATGGTGCTGCGCAGCTAGAGCGACAAGCAGCGATCAGGCCGTTCGATGCTGCCGGGCCTAGAAAGGTCGATCGGCTCGTGAACCCCAGCCGTCAGCCATTGCGCGTCAGCAGCATGGCGACGGCTGCATAACGGAAGGGGTAGAGGCTGGTGTCAGCCTTCAGGCGGTCTTCGGCCCTTGCAAAGATCCGGTTGATCAGATCCTTCCGTGATGGGCTTTCAGGCAGGGCGGCGCGCAACACCGCTTCGGTGAAGGCGCGGAAGAAATTGACATAGTCGCGGGCATAGCGGTCAAGATCGCCGTCCTGCTTGAAGCGGTCGACGAACGGGACCGCAATTTCGTACTCCATTGACCGGTCGAGTGAAAAAAGTCCGGCAGCTCCATACGTATCGTTGGTGACCGGGTCTGCAAGTTCTTGCAGGTCCCGCATGTACACCGGCTGGTAATAGCGGTCGTAGACGTCCCTGCTGATGTCTCCGGCCTCGACGAAGTCCAGAACCGCGTCGTTCAAAAGATCATAAAGGCCATCACAGGTTCGAGCCGGGCCCTTGGAGCCAAACACCTGAACCAGCAGCTTGCCACCTGGAACCAGTTCCCTTGCACGGACGGTAAGGAAGCGGGCGATATCGTTCTTCGCCTGTTCGGCAAAGGCATGCCGGTCTTCTTCGGAAACATAACCGTTTGCCCGTGCCACACTTGGGCCGTTGGGCAGGATATAGCCGGGCAACGTGTCGACAGGGCGGCAGGAGAGAAAGCCGATGGCGTTGAAGGTGGTGGCAAGGTGCAAGCTCTGCGACGGGCAGAGCTGATCGTACATCGAGCCACCGATCGCGGCCGAGTAAACCCTCTCAGACCCGAAGACCGAGCCGCCATCCGGTCTGAGGCTGCGGAAAAGTTCAGAAAAGTCGTTTGTGGGAAGGTCTGAATGGATGGTCTGGATCGGCCGTTCGGTGCGTGCAAGCAATGCCGGGAGGGCGTGTTTCATGACGGCAACAGAATTGCGGCCTTCCGAGCAGCCGTAGTCGGCAATGCCAACGGGACCGCTACCCTCAATCGGCAGGCTCGCAATCGCCTCTTCAACGAGTGGCAATATCTTTTCGATGGCAGACCATTGGGCAGCCGAGTTGGCGTTGTAAAATCCCCCGCCTGACATGCCGGTCGTGGTTGCGTGGGAAACAGGTTGCGCGAAAGGGTGATCGGGTTTTGGGGGCGGTTCCATGTGTTCCCTTTCTGCGCCTTTTGTGCGGAAAATCTACCTGGCCAGTTCCTTCATGGCGTCCGTCAGACCTTCGACGGTCATGGGAAACATGCGGCCTTCCATGAGTTCGTTCAACATCTGGATGGAATGCGTGTAGTGCCAGTGTTCCTGCCGAACCGGGTTCAGCCAGACCGCGCTCTTGTAAAGCCCGGTGATCCGCTGCATCCAATCGGCTCCGGCTTCCTCGTTCCAGTGCTCAACCGAGCCACCGGGATAGGCAATCTCGTAGGGGCTCATGGACGCATCGCCGACAAAGATGATCTTGTAGTCGGCTGGGTACTTGTGCAGCACGTCCATCGTCGGCATGCGCTCTGTGTGGCGGCGGTGGTTTTCCTTCCAGACATACTCGTAAAGGCAGTTGTGGAAGTAGAAGTGTTCCATCACCTTGAATTCGGAACGTGCGGCTGAAAACAGCTCCTCACAGACCCGGATATGATCGTCCATCGACCCGCCGATATCGAAAAACAACAACACCTTGACCGCGTTGTGGCGTTCCGGCCGCATCTTGATGTCCAGAAGGCCCTTGTGGGCTGTTGCGCGGATGGTGTCGTCGAGGTCCAGTTCTTCAGCAGCACCCGTTCGTGCGAAGTTGCGCAGTCGCTTCAGGGCGACCTGGATGTTGCGGGTGCCTAGCAACTGGGTGTCGTCGAGATCCTTGAATTCGCGCTTGTCCCAGACCTTCACCGCACGACGGTGCCGGCTTTCGTGCTGGCCGATGCGCACACCTTCCGGATTGTAGCCATAGGCACCGAACGGCGACGTGCCTGCCGTCCCGATCCATTTGTTGCCGCCCTGGTGGCGCTTTTGCTGCTCCTTGAGGCGTTCGCGCAGGGTTTCCATCAGCTTTTCAAAGCCGCCGAGTGCCTCGATCTGGGCCTTTTCCTCTTCACTGAGATGCTTTTCCGCCAGGCGGCGCAGCCATTCCTCCGGTATTTCGGTGGTGGCAACCTCGCTCATGAGGTCGAGCCCCTTGAAGACGTGGCCGAAGACGCGGTCGAACTTGTCCAGGTTGCTCTCGTCCTTCACCAGCGTGAGCCGGGCGAGATAGTAGAAATCCTCGACGCTCTTTTCCGCCAGATCCTTATCCAACGCTTCCATCAGCGTCAGATATTCGCGGAGCGAGACCGGGATGCCGGCCGATTTCAGTTCGGTGAAGAAGGTAATGAACATGTGCGAAAGGTAAGTTCCCGGCAGTTGCCTGTCGAGGGGTCAAAAAGGTCGCTTCGACAGGAGTTTGCGAAGCAGCTTGCCACTTTTGCGAAAGGGCGCCGTCATCTTCCAGGAAGACGAGGCGAGGATTGCGTCGTAACGGCGTTTCTGCAGGTCGAGTTCGGCCTGCAATTCTCGGATCTTCCCCTGCTGGGCGGAAACCGTTTGCGTCTGCCGGGCCGCGTTGTCCGCATACTGCCGGCTTTCGGACCTGAGGTGGCTGATCAGCATTTCATTGCAACTGGTCTGGAAATCCTGCCTTTCCGCCGGATCGGCAAACCTTTGCATCAGCGCCATCATTTCACCCTGCCTCTCGGCAAGCGACATGTCCTGACGGTGCACGGCGGAAGGCTTGATGCATTGAACCGTGGGCCGTGTTGCAAAGGTGAAGTCCGGGCGTGCCAGGAACTTCCGCCACATGAAGAGGTCGGTCCAGAAGTCAGGTGGTGCCGGGCTCCAGCCGACATCCAGAGACCGATAGGCCTCAAGGGAATAGCCAACCGTCGACGGGCCGAAGAAGTTCCAACGCGTCTCCAGCATCTTGCGGCGCGTGTCCGCGTCCGACAGATCTCCGATATGAACCTTGAACGCCCCGTCAGGCAGAATTTCAGCCTGAAGCAGATTACCGAAGTCGCAGGTTTGGAGCAGGCGGCCCAGTTCCGACAGATGTTCGGGAAACCAGATGTCGTCATCGCCGATCTGGGCAACAAATTTGCCGTTTGCCTGCTTGAGAGCCGTGTCCCGATGAGCTTCGCCGTGCCGTTCTCCCTTGGGGAAGGAAAAAACACGGATCCTCTCGTCACGCCCTGCCAGCGTCTCCGCTTCCTGCACGGTCTCTTGGGGGGCGCCGTCACATACGATGAACAGTTCGAAATCTTGCAGGGACTGGCCCAGAACACTTTCGACGGCGAAAGGCAGAAGCGCGGGAGGTCTGTTGACCGGCAGCAGGACGGTGAAGCGCGGATGGGTCACGGCAATCCTGCGAGCGCTCTGAGTTCGGCAATGCGCCTCACGATCAATGCGCCTTCTGCAGCCGAGGACTTTGGAGCAGGCCCCCCTTCCAGGTGCGCGACGAATGCTTCCAGTTCGGCCAGAAGAGGCATTTTCGTGCCAACCTCGATTTGCTGAGGCTTCTGGCCTTGATCTCTCGGGGCAAGGAGAATGCGATCGTCATAGGATGAGGCCAGTTGGGCCACCGCCTTGCTGCCGATTACGACGGCGGAGCGTTTTGGGGCCGGATGGAGGGAAGAGATCTCCATGGTGACGGTGAGCGGTTCCCCATCGTTTTGAAGACGGGCAATCAGGTCCTCACCACCCAGGCCCGGGATCTGGG
Source organism: Labrenzia sp. PO1 (assembly GCF_012273635.1). Lineage (NCBI taxonomy): Bacteria > Pseudomonadati > Pseudomonadota > Alphaproteobacteria > Hyphomicrobiales > Stappiaceae > Labrenzia > Labrenzia sp. PO1. The sequence goes on along the minus strand of NZ_JAAXCR010000001.1, from coordinate 451,440 downwards.
CGATCGCCGAATGAGCCTTGGGCAATGTTCCCAGGATTTCGAGCGCGATCGAAAGATCATGCGGCATCAGGATCCAGAGGCTGTCGACATCCTTGTGAGGATTGCCCCAGCCGAGCCGATAGGTGCGCACCGCTTCGATCTGGCCCAGAGCTCCGGATTTTGCCAGTTCCGCAAGTTTCAAAATGCCGGGATGATAGCGCCACTTGTCCATGACGAAGAGACGTTCCTGCAGCGTATCGGCAAGTCTTTGCGCTGCCTGTGCGTCGTTGGTGACCGGTTTCTCGCAGAAGATCGGCCGGTTCCGCGGTGCAAGAGCGTCGATGCAGGTTGCGTGAAGCACCGTTGGTGGCGCAACGACATATCCCGCGCAGTCAGGAAGCTTGGCGGCGCTATCGCACACCGAAGCGGCTCCGACCTCCCGGGCGGCGTGCTGGCTGTCCGAACCGGGCACCGCCACGTGTACGTTTACACGCAAGCTGCGCAGATCGCGAAAGATGAGCTTTCCCCACCGGCCAAAGCCAACCAGACCGATATCAGTCATGGCTGTGTCCAACAGCCGGCGATGTGAAATTGCAGGTGACTGCGTAATCAGGCATTGGCGTCCGCATAGAATTTATCAAGCATCTGCGAATAGTTGTCGGCTGTTCTGTCTCTATCGGAAAGGACAGGGTCCTTCGTTGGCCAAGACAGGTTCAGTTCCGGACAATCGAACTTGCAGCCCAATTCGTCCGTCGGGTCAAAGTAGGTGGAAACGGAATAAAGATGCGTCGCGGCTTGCGGAAAATAAAACCCGTGGCAAACCCCCGGTGGGATTGAAACAGCTCGTCTGTTTTCCGCTGAAAGATCGAGAAACTGCGATGTTCCAATGGTTGGGCTGTCGCGGCGTATGTCATGCAGACCAAGTAGCATCTTTCCGGACAGGACCATCAGATAATCGTAGTGATCCTTGTGCACGTGAACACCGCGCAATGTGTCTTCTTTCGAGGTGACGATGTTCCACTGGATCGACTTGAAACCGGTGAGCCAGGTCTCCCGGTAGATTTCGGTGAAACTGCCGCGATCATCGATGTGCGAAACCAGGTCATGGACAATCACGCCTTCAATTGACGTTTCTTCGGTTTTCATCGAATTGCCTGACCCCAACGACCGTTTTTCTCGCGCAAGCTTCGCGGCCCATCCGGACCCAGGGACAGACTAACAGGTTTCACGACGATGTGGAGGCCGGCATCGGAACAGCGTTTGAGGGAAGGGGGCTTTCCCAAGTCCTCAGAAACTGATCTTGGCGCCCAGGCGAACCGATGCGGAAAGTGTATCGGCGCTGTCGTAACCGCCTTCTATTCCGGCGAGAAATTTCGTGCCGTCATTGACCTGCCACACGGCATCGGCTGCCGCAAAACCTCGGAGGACCGCATCGTCGTCGTCGACGGACAGGTTCAAGGCAGCTCCCTGCAGGGTGCCGTCGACACTGTCGTTTAGCGTGAAGATGCCGTCGATACCCGCGTTCGCACTGAGATAGAGCGTGCCGCCATTCTGGACGATGGGGGCATGATCGTAGGTCGCCTGCGCGCGCAGTTCCAGAACGTGCAGCGACCGGCCGGAAACCGAAAGGCCGGTGGCGCTTTCATCGGCGTCGCCCGTTTGCCAGAGACCCGAGTAGCGCACACGAGCGCTGGGTGTCAGCGTACCCTCACTCAGGGCGAAGGCATGGCCGAGACGCGCGGAGGGCGTGACGTAGACATAGTCGTAGTCGATGGAAAGGTCCTGCAGGCCACCGACAACCATGTTGTTGAGGACGGTGACGTCTTCATCGCTCTTCAGGTAGCCGCCGAGAAGGCTGAATTGAGCAAAGGTCGCCTGCCAGGAGCGGCTGAGATAGCCACCGGCGTGGATGCTGTAGCTGGAGGCCGAGTGAATGTCGCCGTCGCTGGTCGTCCTGCCGATGGTAAAACCACCGGCAACACCGGCGGCAAGCCCTTCGGCGAATGTCTTCTCAGCCCCGGCAGTGATGCCGCCGAATGTATGGTCGAACCCGTCGCTGCCTTGCCTGGAAAGAACACCGCCGAGAGGCGTGACCCAAAGAGCGGTGGCGTTTTGCTCTTCCGGAGCCGGACCGTTGGTTGCGACGAAAGACGTGCCGCCCAGTCGATTGAGGTCCATCTGCTGTTCAAGGCTGCCGGTGACAGCGCGTGTCATGGTGTTGAAGGTCTGGGCAACCGTGTCCAGCCGGAAATCGTCTGGATTGAGGATGGTGATCGTGTTGCCGTTGGTCGCTGAAGTGAGGCCTGCCGTCGTCAGCGTTCCCGGGATGCCGCTGAAGGTCAGGATCGCCGTTTGCCCGGCCGCGTAGTTCAGGGTTGCGGTGGTCGGATCGGTAAAGGTCAGAACACCCTGAAGTATGGTGCCATTGTTCAGGGTAACGGTTGCATCAGAACCATCGACATAGATCGAGGACCCGTTGCTGCTGTAGATCTCGCCGGAGTTGGTGATCGTGACATTGTCGCCGTCAACGGCAATGCCATGTCCGACATCGTCATGATCTCCGGAAATCGTGCCAGTGTTACGTAGCGTGCCGCTGTTGGAAATGGTGACATCGTCGCCATTGGATTCGATCGGGTTGGCGTCTTCCCCAGAAACAGTAATCGTGCCCGAGTTGGTGATAGCGGCGCGGTCACCATCATTGTCGATGCCGTCTGCCAGCGTACCGGACATGGTCATCACACCGGTATTGATCAGGATGACATCGTCGCCGTCGCTGTCAAAGCCGTCCGCGTCCTCGCCAGTCGTTGTAATCGTTCCGGTGTTGGTTATCTTCGCGTCGTCTTCATCGGTGTCGATCGCATAGGCGTCGTCACCTGTCGTGGTGATCGTGCCTGAGTTCAAGACGGTCGGACGGTCGCCCTCGGCATTGATGCCATAGGCAGCTTCACCAGTGGTGGAAATCGTGCCGGAGTTGGTGATGTCCGTGTCCGCACCAAGCGACAAGATTGCATCGGATTCCTTGCCCGTTGTGGTGATGGTACCCGAGTTGGTGACCGTGAAGTCGTCCCCGTCACCGGCAATGCCGAAGGCACGGCTGCCGGTAGTGGTTATGGACCCGTTGTTGTGAACGGTGGCGTCGTCTTCGTTCGACCCAATACCGGCAAAATTAGGTGTGCCAATGGTTGTCTTGGTGACGCGGATGGTGCCGTTGTTGGTTGCTGTCTGGTCGTCGTTGTCCAGAACGAGGCCATCCTGATCGGTAACCTCGATGGTGCCGCCGCTCTCGACTGTTCCGGTGTCGCCAACGTCCGTCAGTGTCTGTGTTGTGGTGACCGTGGTGCCCGAGCCGATGGTAATGTCACCGGCAAGGCCTTTTTCCGGACCAAGCAAAACCAGGGCGCAACTGCAAAGCAGAAAAGCCTTGAGTTGGCGGCGATGCTGAAGGGCGGATTTCGTCTTGATTGGCAACGGCCTGTCGCTACACAAGTTAACGTCTCACCTGGCTATTATTGTTGTATTCCGAGGAAGACGCCACTGCTCGTCCGCAGAAACCTTAATGAATGAAACGTTTATGTGTCATTGGTAGAAATAGCAATCGATTTGGTTACGTTGCGCGTGTAACCATGCCGTGTATTATTTGAAATCTAAACTTTAAGACTTGTCGGCCGGGTCTTCTTTTTTGGCAAACGAGACAAGCTCACCCATGAAGTCCGAGATGGTCGGTCCAGTGCCGGCCACGAACGGTGCCGGCCTGCAGACTGCAATTGCTGCAATGCCGATGCGGGCCGTGAGCAGTCCATTGACCACGCCTTCGCCCAGGCGGGCGGAAAGTCGAGCCGCCAGACCGTGACCCAGCACCTGCGAGGCAAGGCTGTCGCCTGCTGCCATGCCGCCGGTCACTGCCAGGTGTGCCATGACGTGTTTTGCGAGGCGCAGAAAGCCAAGTGTGCCGGGTCTCCCACCGTAAAGTGCGGACAGGCGCCGGATCGTGCGCAGGTTCTCGAACAGGACCGCCAGCAGATCGACCAGTGCCCGTGGGCTGACGGCCGTGACGATGGAAACGCGTTTTGCACTGTTCATCACGATGCGCCGGGCTTCCAGGTCGAGCGGGCTGAGAAGATCGCGTTCGGCCAGTTTCACCAGATCCCGGCCGTCGATGACTTCCCGCATATGCCCCGCCAGCGCCTTGCGGCCCTGGGCCGTCTCGGGACGGTCCTTGTAGAGTGTGAGCAGTTCCTTCAGGCCGACTGATGCCGCCTTCGCGTCATCTGCTTCGGCGGCGCTCTGCAGCCGGTCTCGCAGGTGGTCTAGTTGGCCAAGGCGCATGAGGCCCGCGATCTCGCGAATGACCAGGCCGAGCAGGCCAAGCGCCGCAAGAACGGCAAGAGCCACACCCAGCCATCCCAGCCAGTCGGTCCGGGCAAAGAGATCCCGTATCAGGCTGTCGACCGCAAGGCCGACTGCCAGCGAGACGAGGCCGGACAGGCCGATCATCAGCCACTTGCCGAACCGAAATCCGGATCTGGGAGTGCTGGCGGCGCGGGGAAGGCGAGGTTCCTCGTCGTCAATGAAGGCCTGGGTGACCAGGGCTTCGCCGGCCGAGGGCATCCTTGTTTCGTCATCGGTCATCCGCACCTTGGAATCATCGAGACGGAAGGCGGTCGGTTTGCGATTGGACGGGGGCTGGGAACCGGTCATGCCAGGCGATCTCCGATCAGGAATTCCAGGGCGCGGTCAAGCCGGATATGCGGCAGAGACAAAGTCAGGCCTTCTGCGGTCTTGTCGAGTTCCGGCGGCCGGAACCTCAGGAACTGAAGGTCTGCCTGAGCGGTTTGAAAGCTTGCTCGAAGTGCTTCAGAAACTGAGTCAGCTTGTCCAAAAAGTGATTCAGGGTCGTCCGGCAAGTCACCGGGAAACATGGCGATTTCGGTTTTTCCGTCGTAGGTGTCACCGTTCAGCCGTTCGCCCGGCAACGGTGTTCCAAGGATCGCAGGCAGAGCTTCGCCGCGATGTTTGACCGTCGCCTCACGCGTCGCACGGACTGCGGCCATGGCCAGCACTTCGACCTCCGCACCCTTGAATGTTGCCTTCTCTTCTGCTCGGGCAACCAGTCTCTTCAGGATCAGCTCCAGTCGGTCGTGATCCGACCTGTGCAGGTGGTCTGCCTTGGTCGCCGCGAACAGGATGCGGTCGATTCGTCGCGACAGGATGGAGGACAGCCAGCTGCGTTTGCCCGGACGGAAAGCTCCGAGAACTTCGGTGAGGGCGGTTTCCAGATCGGCAATCGCGTGCGGCCCTGCGTTCAGGGCATGAAGGACATCGACCAGCACGATCTGGCGGTCGAGGCGCGCGAAGTGATTGCGGAAGAACGGACGCACAACGTGGGTCTTGTAGGCCTCGTATCGCCGCTCCATCATCGCCCGCAATGTGCCTGTCCTTGCCGGGGCTGCGTCTGCCGGAATGTCCAGCGGCGCGAAGGTCAGTGCCGGGGAGCCGTCGAGATCCCCGGGCATCAGGAAGCGTCCCGGGGGAAGCATGGACAGGGCGTGGGCGTCGGCTCTGCAGGCAGCCAGATAGGTTTTGAAATTTGTCGCCAGCTCTTGTGCCGCCGGTTCGCTTTCTTCTGCGTTCGCATCCGTGGCGGCCAGGATCTTCAGAAACGGCGCGGCGATCTCCGCCCGGTTTTCCGCCCGGGCGCGCCGCATTGCCTCGGCGGAGAAGGTGGCATAGTCCTTGCCGAGAAGCGGCAGATCCAGCAACCACTCGCCGGGATAGTCGATCAGGTCGAGATGAAGCCGGCCGGGACCAAGCTTGCGGTGGAAGTAGGAGGCGCTCTCATAGTCGATGGTCAGGCGCAGCTCGGAGACCTGACGGGTCGATTCCGGCCAGATACGCTCACTCACCAGGGCACGCACGTGCGCTTCATAGTCGAAGCGCGGCACGGCGTCGTCAGGTTGCGGCTGAAGCCTTGCGCCGGTCATTCTGTGCCCGGAAGCGGCGCTGAAGAGCGGCAGGCGGCCACCATGAACGAGGTTGTGCACCAGCGCGGTCAGAAAGACGGTCTTGCCTGCGCGCGCAAGTCCGGTCACGCCCAGCCGGACGCTCGGCACTGCCAGATCGGTTGCCGCATCGGCAAGATTGGCCAGTGTCAGCCGGGTTTCTTCTGCAAGTGTCGTCAATGGGTTCACAAGGGCCTCCAGCGCGTTCATGTAGGCGCAGGCGGGAACAAGTACAATCCGGGACTCGGCTGATGCTCTAGTCGAGGTCTTCCTTCAGGTCCCGTGGTTTGACGAAACGTTCCAGATGGCCGGTCTTCGGCTGCAGCTCTGACCAGTCGGCAATGTCGAAATCGATCACGGCAAGAGCGCCAGTCGGAAACTTTTCCTGAATGTCTGCAATCGCGTCGCTGGATGCCGTGCCGCTGAGGCTCAACGCCGTATCCTCGGTTGCCGGGTTATGGCCAATGACCATGAGGTTCTGGGCCCGGCCACCATATCGGCGGATCAGCCCGACATAGTCGTCTTCGCTTTGCTGGTAGAGGTCGGACACCAGGTGGATCTGTGTTTCCTGTGTGAGGGTAGGCAGAAGGCGGGCCAGGGTTTCCCGGGTCCTCTGTGCAGTAGAGCACAGGATCTGGTTGGGCTGCAGGCCCTGTTCCTTCATGTAACGGGCCATCTTGACGGAGGCGGTCTTGCCGCGGCTGTTCAGAGGCCGGTCGATGTCGGCCAGGTTCGCGTCGCCCCAGTCTGATTTGGCGTGTCTGAACAAAAGGAGCCGCATTGTCTTTCCTGGTTCCTTGAAAGTGGAAAGTGTGCCGGCGGGTCAAAAGCCGGACTGCCGGTCAGTTCTGGTTGGCAAGCGCCATGGTGAAGGCGGTTACCGCCGGTCCGATCTCCACTTCCTGAGTCGGCAGCGTGTAGGACAGCCACAATGTATAGTCCGATGTGGCACCGGAAAAGTACCACATCGTTTCGCACAGGCTTGTCGGCGTCCAGTTGCGGGTCCGGAACGAGATGCCGGAGGCGGCAGCGCCCGTCAGCTTGATCGGTTCGAATCCGGCTGCCTTGTAATTGCGGGAAAATGTCAGCGCTTCGCGGCGGCCAGTGCCCTGCAGGTGCTTGCGCAGGACAGCGGTAATGCCGTCGCGGCCGGTGTAGATGCATCCCGCCTGGCTGACGGCATCACCCTCCATCACCTTGATGCGGTAGTAATCGCCGATCATGTCGGGGCAGCGCAGGCCGGTGAAATGGCGCAATCCGCCGACATCGCTTTGCCAGCCTGCGTCCTTTTCGGGAGGCACTTGTGCAAGAACAGGCCCGCTCGCTGCCATCGGCAGCGTGAGCATCGCCAGCACCAGAAAAGCGGTGGCCTGTTTCACCAAGTCAGTCTCCTTGTCACCCCGACCCGAAGATCGCGTTTTGCCCGGTCCGCCGCCCGGGCGCTCAGCCTCGACCAGCTTTCACGTTGAGGCAGGCCCGGGTCTTCAGGACCGTTCCCGCCGCGCCATGAATGCCAGGCGTTCGAACAGGTGCACGTCCTGTTCGTTCTTCAACAGCGCGCCATGCAGCGGCGGTATCAGTTTGGAGCTATCTTGTTGACGAAGGGTTTCAGGATCGATGTCTTCGTTCAGCAGCAGCTTGATCCAGTCGATCAGCTCCGAGGTCGAGGGCTTCTTCTTCAGTCCGGGGACGTCGCGTACGTCATAGAAGAGGCGCAGTGCCTCCGACAGGAGCCGTTGCTTGATGCCGGGAAAATGCACTTCAACGATTTCCGACATGGTATCGGCATCGGGGAACTTGATGAAATGGAAGAAGCACCGGCGCAGGAAGGCGTCGGGCAGGTCCTTCTCGTTGTTTGATGTGATGATGACCACCGGGCGCTGCTTTGCACGGACGGTTTCACCGGTCTCGTAGACGTGAAACTCCATGCGGTCGAGTTCCAGGAGAAGATCGTTCGGAAACTCGATATCGGCCTTGTCGACTTCGTCAATCAGCAGAACCGGCCGCTCTTCAGCGTCGAATGCTTCCCAGAGCTTGCCCTTCCGGATGTAGTTGTTGATGTCCTTGACGCGCTCGTCACCGAGCTGGCTGTCGCGCAAGCGCGATACGGCGTCATATTCATAAAGGCCCTGCTGAGCCTTGGTGGTGGATTTGACATGCCATTCGATCAGCGGGGCTTTCAGGGCGACCGCAACCTGTTCGGCGAGCACGGTCTTGCCGGTGCCGGGTTCACCCTTGATCAGCAACGGCCTCTCCAGGGCGACTGCGGCGTTGACCGCGACCCTCAGGTCTTCCGTGGCAATATAGCTTTCAGTTCCTTCAAAGCGCATTTGGCCGTCCGTTTTTCCTAGGTTGGCCGCAAGGTGGCAGGCCGCGCGCGGCTGTGCAAGCCCGTAAAAGGCAGGAGTGCCGGCGCACGGCAATTTTGAACATCTGCCACCGGCCAGAGCGGAAGTTTTTGCCTGTCGGGTCGTGACCTGCCGGGTTCTTTTTTCCGCTTCTGGAAAAGGAAAATTTCCTAAGCTTATGAAACAAAACGATAAATTATGTCCTCGTCAAACTGGCACGGCCTTTGCGGAGGAAGGCCGATTATGGGCGTAAGCCCGCGTCGCAGTGCCCGATCTATAAAGAGGACCGCAAATGGGTATTTATGGGGCTATCAACTCGGCTGTCTCCGGACTGGCTGCGCAGGCTACGGCTCTGGAGAATATTTCCGGTAACGTCGCAAACTCGCAGACGACCGGTTACAAACGGCTCGACACGACCTTTTCGGATCTGGTTTCCGGGGGTGGGGCCAAGCAGGCCCAGCAGGTTTCCGGAACCACCTTCGCCACATCCCGCGCCACCAACACCGTGCAGGGTGATATCACGTCGGTCGACGTCGATACCTACATGGCCATCAACGGCGCTGGCTATTTCGTCGTGACCAAGGCGTCCGACGTGGTCGATGGCTCGACCACCTTCGCAGATGAGACCTACTACACCCGCGCCGGTGACTTCGAGCGCGACAAGGAAGGTTATCTGATCAACAGCTCCGGCTATTATCTGCAGGGCTTCCCGCTGGACCCGAACACCGGAAATGCGATCGGCGACAACCCGGCCGTCATCCAGATCGAGAACCAGCCGCTGGCGGCATCCGCAACCACGACTGTGGACTACCAGGCCAACCTGCCACGGGTTCCCGCGACTACCGACTATGATGGCACGGATGAAACCACTGCCCTCCTGAACGCTTCGGTCGGTGCCGGTAACGTTGCCGTTGCAGATGAAACCGACTTCCTGAACAGCTCCATTTCCGGCGGATCCACAACGATCTATAATCAGAACGGTACGGCGATGAACGTCGAAATCCGTTATGCCAAGACCGCGAACTACGATGCTGGCCCGCCCATCGTTGAGGACGCCTGGTCGATGTATATCGGTACTGGCGGCGATGCGACCGATGCCTGGTATGATGTTGGTACCGTCCAATTCGACGATACCGGCGAGATGACGACCCTGACCGCCGGTGCCATGGCCGGTTCCGCAGTGAACGGTACGGGCGACGGCTTTACAATCTCCTCGCTGACCATCGGCGGCACGACGGCAACGGACGTCGAGTTCTCGTTTGCCGACGGCTCCCTGACCCAGTATTCCGACAAGGACGGCAGGGCCAGCTCCGTGTCGCTGGATCCGGATGGCTATCCTGCAGGTGAGCTGATCGGGGTGGCTGTAGACGCTTCCGGCCGCGTCATTGCCAGCTATTCCAACAACCAGCAGCGTCCGGTTTACCAGATCCCGCTTGCGACGTTCGAGGCCGAGCAGGACCTGCAGCGCGTTGACGGTGCCGCGTTTGCGGCAACGGCCGGATCGGGAGACGCGGATCTTTCCGGAGGCGGGCAGATCCTGGCCAAGAAGCTGGAACTCTCCAATGCCGATATCGCGGACGAGTTTTCCAAACTGATCATCACCCAGCAGGCCTATTCGGCAAACTCGCGGATCGTCACCTCAGCAGACGAAATGCTCGACGATGCCCTGAATATGGTCCGGTAACACCGCCTAGGCCGGCGGGGCACTGACCCGCCGGCCACCTGGCCTGGTCGCGTATAAGGAAGGAGAAGCCGCCATGGGTCTTACAAGTGCCCTGAATACCGCGGTTTTCGGAATCACCTACAATCAGCGTCAGCTGGACGTCACCGCGTCCAACATTGCGAACGCGGATACGGCCGGCTATTCGAAAAAAATAATTTCGGCGAATGTCTACTTCGACGGCAACGGCAACGTCGCCGGAATGAATGCGACGGAAGTGCGCCGGATTGTCAACGAGCAGATCCAGTCCGACTATTTCAACTCTCTCGCCGACACCAGCTACTCCCGGCAGATTGCGGATTTTACCGACCGTCTGGACGATATTTTCGGCACGATCGACGACAAGAGTTCGTTATCTTCCCTCGCAGGCAATCTTTCTGCAGCACTTGCCGGCCTGGTAAACGATCCGGGCAACTATGCCGTTCAAAAGGATGTGGTGTCGGCCGCCGAAGCTTTTGCGCGCGAAATCAACTCATCCTATGAGCAGATTGCGGACCTGCGCCAGGAAGCGGACAACGCACTTGCTTCCCAGACAGATAGCGTGAACGGCCTGCTCTCAAGCATCGAAGACATTGACGAGGCGATCCAGAACGCGACGCAGTCCGGTGTTTCGACCGCCGACATGGAGGACGAGCGCGACCGGCTGATTGAGCAGTTGTCCGGTTATATCGATATCGACGTCACCAAGAACGACAACAATTCAATATCCATCCGCACCGCCAGCGGCGACCAGCTTTACGCAGACGGCCAGGCATCGACGCTGACCTTCGATGCCACGCATCTGCTGCAGCCGGGCCAGACAGGCAACTCGGTGATGGTGAGAACGCCAGGCGGCACCCAGTTCGATCTCATCGCGTCGTCGAAATCAGGTTCGATGCAGGCAACTGCTGAACTGCGCGATGATATCCTGGTCGAGGCGCAGACACAGCTCGACACGATTGCTGCCGAACTGTCACTTGCCTTTTCCAATGTGAATGTTGAAAGCACAGCTGCAACCGTCGGTCTGGACAGCGGTTTCGATCTCGATGTGTCCGCGCTTCAGCCGGGCAACACGATCACGCTGGATTACACCGACAGCAGCGGCAATCCGCAGACAGTCACTCTCGTGGCCGTGGACGATCCCGCCCTGCTGCCGCTGGACAACTCCGCTACGGCAAATCCGGGCGACACGGTCTTCGGTATCGACATTTCCAGCGGTGTTCCGGCAACCTATATCACCAACATCACCGCAGCGCTTGCCGGCACCGGTCTTCTTGTCAGCAATGACGGGTCGGACAACCTTCGGGTTCTGGGCGACAACACGGCGCCGACCAGCGTTGAAAGCCTGAGTGCGAATGTCACCGTGACGGCGAATTCCGATCAGGGGCTGGGACTTGCGATCTTCGTTGACCAGCGGGCTGGAACGGACCTCTTCACCGATGCGCTTGAAGGCGGCGGCCAGCGGCTCGGTTATGCCTCCGGAATCAGCGTTAATCCGGATCTTCTGGCCGATAGCGCGCTTCTGGTGAACTATCAGACCACGCCGACACCGAATACGACCAACGATCCTGCGCGTGCGCAGTTCCTGTCGGATGCCCTCAGCGTCGGCACGAAACACTATGACCCGGGCTCGGGTATCGGCAGCGCGTCGACACCGTTCCAGGGAACGCTGCTGGGCTTTGTCAACCAGACCGTCGCGTTTCAGGGCAACCAGGCGGAAGACGCAGCCACATATGCGGATTCCAAGGAAGCGCTGACCATGAACCTCGCCATTCGTTACGAGCAGAGCTACTCGGTCGATCTCGACGCCGAACTGGCCTTCATGGTTCAGCTGGAAAACGCCTATGCGGCCAATGCCCGCGTCATGCAGACCATCAAGGATCTCTTCGAAGAGCTCCTGAACATCGTTTAAGGTTGGGTGCGTTATGGCAGTTTCGAATATCACCACCTCCCGGACTTACCTGACCCGCCAGCTCGGCGAGCTCAACGATCTGCTGGCAAGCAAGACAACCCAGCTCGCCAGAGGCAAGGTCGGTACCACATACGGCGAAGTAGGCGACCGCCGGCTTCTGGACATTCAGCTGACCCAGAAAGTCAGCATGATCGAGAGCTACCAGGACACAATTACCATCGCCAACTTGCACCTGCAGACCTCGACCATGTCGCTGGAACGTCTGGAGGATATCCGGCAGGATGCGAAATCCGCGCTCGATACCAACGATTTCGTGCTGCAGGACGACGGGCAGACGCAGACCCAGTCCCGCGCCAAACTGCTGTTGAACGAAGCGCTCAACATCCTGAACACGGAAGTCGCCGGATTTTACGTCTTTGGCGGCACGGATGCCGTTCAGGACCCGGTTGCAAAGATCGATGCCATTCTGGAAGGGGCGAACGGCCGGGACGGGCTGAAAACCGTCATGAGCGAGTATTCCCAGGCAAATCTGGGTGCCGGCAACAATGGCCGCACATCGACCTCCGCGCTGACAACCAACTACGCCGGCCCCGTGCCGACGGATTCCACCTTCACCATTGCCGAAGATGGAGCACATGATTTCGGTTTCGACATCGCATCGGTTGCCTCGACCCTGACCAACGTCGCGATCACCGGGCCTTCGGGCACTGATCCGGACAGCTTCGACGTTCAGTTCACCGGTCAGCCGGAACTTGGCGAGACCATCACGGTGGAATTCTCCCTGCCGCCAGATCACAGCGAGACGATTTCCATCGAGCTGACGGCAGCAAACAGCACGGCTGAAGACGGAACCTTCGCGATCGGCGCTGATCTTGAGGAAACGGCGCAGAACCTGCGCGATGCCCTGGAAGCGGAGATCGAGCACCAGGCTCAGACAACCCTTCGCGCCGTGTCGGACGAATGGGCGGCAGAAGAGTTCTTCAGGACGTTCGGCGGGGAAGAGCCGCAGCGCGTCGACGGACCTCCCTTCGACAGCGCAACCGCGCTGATCGGTGGCGGCTCGACGACTGTCGCCTGGTATACGGGCCGCAACACGGCCACTGACGATCCTCGCACGGACAAGAACGCGGTGATCGACAGCAATCTCACGGTCAGCTACGGCGTTCGGGCCAATGAAACACCGCTGCAGGAACTGGTCCAGTCGCTTGCGGCTTTCATTGCCGCGGATTTTTCGGGCGGCTCGACGATCGACGAAGAGTATTACAATACCCTGTCGACCAACCTGCGCACGACCTTGCAGCCGCCAGGTGTCGATCAGTCCGGGATCACCGATATTGCCACGGACATTGCCATCACGCATCGGACAGTGTCGCTGACCGATGACCGGCACGTGCAAATGAAGAGCAGCTACGAAGGCACGATCGCGGATATCGAGGGGATCGACCAGGATCAGGTCGCCGCCGAGATCCTGCAATTGCAGACCAATATCGAGGTTTCCTACAGGGCCTCGTCGATCGTGTTCAATCTGACCCTGTCCGATTACCTCTAGGATCGCCCGGAACTTCCGGCTTTTCCCCGGGCGGTCTTCGCTTACTGCTGCCTGGACTGCCGGTCAAGGCCGGGAAAGGCCTTGAAATATTCCCCCTTTGGGGAAACACTCTCCTGGTTGCCTTTCTTCCCGACGGATATCTTCTGGTGTCCAGTTCCAACCGGTTTGCCGCCGGGGCCTTTGGCAACGGCGCGTTCTTTTCATTATCCCTTTTCAAAAAACAGATCGCGGCATACCGCGTAAAGATCGACACCATGGGAGGGAGAGCCGATGTGTCACGTATTTGCCGGACAGGATCCGGAACGCTATGCCAGCCAGACCCGGCGGTTGCGGCTCAACGGACAGAGCACGAGCATCCGACTGGAAAATTCCTTCTGGGCAATTCTGGATCAGATTGCCGCGTCGGAAGGGGTGACGACACCGCATTTCATCTCGACGCTGCATTCAGAAGTGATCGAACTGCGCGGTGAACCGAAGAATTTCACATCGCTGTTGCGTTGCGCCTGCCTGAAGTTCCTCGAGATTTCGTCGAACCAGCACGCGGCTTCGATTGCCGCTGAATGACATTTTGCGCTGCAGCGCAAGTTTTACCGCTCGCAGTATAAGCATACTACCCGGGCGATAGTTGCCACGCGCTACGCTTCCGTCATGCAAATACAAGCAGAGCGGAGTAACGCGTGGCGAAAGCAATACATTCTATGATCCGTGTTCTGGAAGAGCACAGGTCTCTTTCCTTTTATGAAAAAGCATTCGGGCTGACCGTAGCGGATCGTCTGGATTTTCCCGATTTTACCCTGATCTACCTGCGCAACAGCGACTCCGGCTTCGAGCTGGAGCTGACCGTCAACAAGGGGCGGACAGAACCCTATGACCTGGGCGATGGCTATGGGCATCTGGCGTTCAGTGTCGATGACCTCGACAGCGAACATGCACGCTTCGAAGCAGCAGGTCTCAATCCAAGAAAACTGGTCGATTTCGCACCGGCGGGAGACGTCATAGCGCGCTTCTTCTTCGTTGCGGATCCCGATGGCTATCAGATCGAGGTGCTTCAGCGCGGCGGTCGATACGAATGAATTGAATTGAACGGGAGGAGAGCATGAAAACCGAAAACAGTCCGAGAGGTCTGACCAGACGACAGCTTCTGGCCCGGGCGACGGCGGCAGGCGCTGCCTTCGTCACCGGGACCGGGTTTCTGGCAGCAAGGGACGGCGCCTGGGCGACGGAGCTGACGGCACTCAAGCCGGACAGTTTCGCGACGCTGGTGCAGATGGCGCGGGACATCTACCCGCACGACCATGTCGGCGACGAATACTATGTCATTGCCGTCAAGGGATATGACACGCCCGACCACGCCGAGGATATCGAGGCCGGTATCGAGGCCCTGAACGGAGCAGCCCAGGGGAGAGGGCATACTTCCTATCTTGCGATCGGCTGGGAACGTGACAGGGCGGACCTGCTGCGGTCCATGGAGGACAGCCCGTTCTTTCAAAGGGTCAGGGGCGGATTGGTAACGGGTCTCTACAATCAGAAAGCAGTCTGGCCGCTGTTTGGATACGAGGGAGCTTCCTACGAACTGGGCGGCTACATCGACCGGGGCTTCAACGACATCAACTGGCTTTGAGCCTTAGGGAGGAAACCATGGCTGCACCATTTGACCTGAATGACGACACGGTTGTTGTCGTGATCGGAACGGGCGCCGGTGGCGGTGTGCTTGCCAACGAGCTGGCGCAGAAGGGCGTAAGTGTCGTGGCTCTGGAAGCGGGCGGACGCTATCTTCCGGATGATTATGTCAACGACGAGTGGGAAAGCTTCGGGCAGCTTGCCTGGGTCGACCCCAGAACCACGTCGGGCGACTGGCGGGTTGCAAAGGACTTTTCCGGCCTGCCGGCCTGGATCGTCAAGGCCGTCGGGGGGACCACCGTTCACTGGGCCGGGGCGTCGATCCGCTTCCAGCCACATGAGTGGAAGGCAAAAACGTCCTACGGCAACGTCCAGGGAGCCAATCTGCTCGATTGGCCGCTGGATGCGGAGGAAATGGACCCCTGGTACACGCTTGCCGAAACAAAGCTGGGCGTGACGCGCACAGGGGGGCGGGCCGGACTGCCGGGCAACAACAACTACCTTGTGTTCGAAAAGGGCGCCAAGGCGCTCGGCTACAAGGAAGTCCATACAGGCCGGATGGCCATCAACTCGGCCGACTATGACGAGCGTATTGCCTGCCAGCAGACCGGTTTCTGTTTTCAGGGCTGCAAATGGGGAGCGAAGTGGTCCGCCGCCTACACGGATATTCCGCGGGGCGAGGCAACCGGAAATCTGGAAGTTCGCGACCAGGCCCATGTTGCACGAATCCTGCACGACGATGCAGGCAAGGTGACCGGGGTCGAATATTTCGACAAGGACGGCAATCTGCAGCTTCAGAAAGCCCGTGTCGTCTGCGTTGCCGGCAATTCCTTCGAAAGCCCGAGGCTGTTGCTGAATTCAGCGTCTTCCATGTTCCCGGACGGTCTTGCCAACAGCTCCGGCCAGGTCGGTCGCAATTACATGCGCCATACCACAGGCTCGGTCTATGCCATTTTCGACCAGCCGGTGAAGATGTGGCGTGGAACAACGATGGCGGGGATCATTCAGGACGAAGCCCGTCACGACCCGTCCCGCGGCTTTGTCGGCGGATATGAACTTGAAACCCTGGCTCTTGGACTGCCGTTCATGGCGGCGTTTCTTGATCCGGGGGCGTGGGGCCGGGAATTCACAAGTGCGCTCGACGGTTACGAGAACATGGCGGGCATGTGGATCGTCGGTGAGGACATGCCCCAGGAAACCAACCGCGTCACGCTCAATCATGATGTGAAGGACAGCTTTGGCCTGCCGGTGGCGAACGTCCATTTCGATGATCATCCCAACGACGTCGCAATGCGCAATCATGCCTACAAGCAGGGGATGGCCATCTACGATGCCGTCGGGGCGACCCGGACCTTCCCGACGCCGCCTTACCCGTCTACCCACAATCTGGGTACCAACCGGATGTCGGAAAATCCGCGGGACGGGGTGGTCAACCGCTGGGGGCAAACCCACGACATTGCCAATCTGTTCGTGTCGGACGGGTCCCAGTTCACCACGGGCGCTGCCGAAAACCCGACCCTGACGATCGTGGCACTAGCCATCCGTCAGGCCGATCATATCGCCCGGGAAATGAGTGCCGGCAATCTGTAGTCCCGTGAGGGCCGGCTTCCGGAAGGCTGGGCTTTCAAAGCCCGGCCAACGCGGAGGTTCTGAATGGATTGCCGGGCTCGCACGGGTCCGGTGCTGAATATCTCATGGCTGCAAATCCTGCCCGCAGCTTGAGGACCCGCTGAGCTCCGGTGGAGGCTTCCTCCGTTTCTGCCGGAGGAGGGCAGGTGAACGTTGCAGTCAAGAGAAAGGCCGCCGAGGTTACCCTGGCGGCCTTTCTTGATCTTCTATCGTGTTTTCCGAGGCTGTTCTTGAACCGGCCGCGCCGGGATCAGGACCTCAGACCCTCGGCAATCGAACGATTGATGCTGATGAGGGTATCGAGCTTGTTTTCGTCGTCAGTCGTCATGACTGTCATGGTCTGCTTGAACACGAACACGCCCAGCGAGGCGATGTTGTTCTTGATGTCCTGAGGCAGTTCGCTTTCAGGACTGGTCGCGGACGTCACGAGAATTGTCCAGAGCTTGCGATTGTACACCAGGGCGTCATCTTTTTCCGCAAGCGAGGAATTTGCCCATTCATCCTTGATCAACTGAAGCCGGGCTGCGGCCTTCATCAGCAGATTCGCTTCCAGCTCCCTCGGTGACATCGCCACCTGGCTTGTTTTCTGGTAAGCCTGCGCTGCCTGTTTGTACATGACTGATCAGCGTCCCTTCGTACTCGATGAGCTTACGTGCTTCTTTCAGTGCTTTATAAAAGGCGCCGGTTAGTATGGCGTTACTAATCCTGGTGACAAAAGGGATCGTACTCGGCGCGGCTTTCACTATGTCATTGACGAGGCTGAAGTAACTCTCCTGTATCTTCTCCAAGTCAGTTGACAGATACATCAGCTGAACGGCCAGGTAGACCCGTTTGGCTGGTGTATCCGCAGTGGCCGGCGTGAGAATATCCTTTTCTCGCAGAATGGGAGCCTGGCCTTCGATAAAGAGGCGAGTGCGTTGATTGTCATTGGTGATAACGCTTTCCCCAATGATAATTCGCTCGCCCGGTTTCAGCTCGACCTTGAGCGCCATTCCGTGACCTCCACGCAGAAGTATCGCTGTGAAACGTTAACGAAATCGTTAACGATTTGCCCCCGATACCTTAATGATAACTGCCGCCGGTGTTAACCGAACAGGCTCAAGACGCTCTGATCTGCCTGGTTGGCCAGAGACAGAGCAGTCGAAGAAAGCTGCTGACGGGTTTGCAGCGCCAGCATGTTAGCACCTTCTTCGTTCATGTCCGCAATAGTTAGGTGGCCAGCGCCAACCTCCAGCGTGTTGATCAGATTTTGGGTGAAATCGGTCCGGATTTCCACAGTCGAAAGAGCCGTACCCATCGAACGGGCCGCATTGCGAAGCTCGTCGAGCGCCGCGTTGATGGCCTGAAGCGTTCGATCGATATCCGTATCCGACTTGAATTCGGACGGCGCTGCCGTCAGTGACACGATTCCTGTCGTCGATCCGAGCGTCGTTCGGTTGAAGTCGCTGTTGCTGCTGGAAATGTCGAAAGAGACTTCGCCGATAAGGCTGATGCTGCCGCCCGAGAAGGTGGCATCCAGGCCCTTTACGTTGTTGATGAAGGTCACGAGATCGCTGACCGTGGTTTCTTCGTCGATCTCAAGAGAGGCCGGTTCGAAGCCGTTGCCGTCGGTGATCGTGATCGTGTCGCCGGCCTGGAAGCCGCCGGAGGAGACCAGCGTTGCCGTGGAACTGAGAGGAGACACCGTCATCGTGGTCGTTGTGCCGCCGGTGTCGCCACCGTCCGTCGCTGCGCCACCACCGGTGTTGTCCTTGGAAATATAGAGAGGGTTGTCGAGACCGGACGTGATGGTGATGGAGTCCGTGGCTTCGTCAAAAGTGGCGTGAACGCCGTTCAGATCGTTCAATGCGTCCACGTAGTCCTGCACCGTGGTGATGTCGGTACCGACCGTCAGGTTGGTGGTGCCGGAGGAATCCGTGATGCTGACAACGTTGCCGGTTGCCCAGTCGGCGAGGTCCGTCAGATTCGAGGACGCCTGCAGGCCTGACAGGGAAATGGAGGTGGTGCCGCTGAAGAGGTTGAAGGACGAAGTGCCGGTGCCTCCGGCATCCAGGTCATCCAGATTGAGGCCGTCATCTAGTGAAGTGTCTGTAAAATCTACCGGATTAACGGTCAGATTCGAGGTGCTGTCCTCGTTGAAGATAACTTCCAGTTCGTTGCCGGCACCTGCAAGAAGGTTCTTGCCCTTGTAGCTGGAGTCCCGTGCCATATCCTCGATCTGCTCGAGCAGATCGTTGTACTGGCTGGTGAACAGCTTGCGTTCGTATTCACTGGAGGTCTGCAGGGCCTGGTTCGCGATGGCCTTGGCCGATTCCACCAGTTTGGTGATCGACGTGATGCCCTTGTCCGCTGCCCGGATCGTCTGAACCGCCTGGCCCATGTTGTCCAAGAGGTTGGACAGATCACTCGCGCGGTCGTTCAGGGATTGTGCCGTGAAATAGGAGTTCGGATTGTCGAGCGCCGTGTTGACCTTCAGGCCCGTTGCCAGGCGCGTTTGCGTGATCGACTGCAAATCCGCCGTCTGTTTCAGCGACAGGAGATTGTCCCGGACAGCACTGGAGAGAACAATATCAGGCATCAGACTTCACCGCTTTCCCTATTCAGGTCTCGCCAAAGGCAACATGCGGGTAATCCAAGTCGAGCATGCACCTTTGCCGTAAATCTAAATGGAAAGTTAATCACTGATGCACGTATTAACGTCCCGTAAATAAAAGTTACCAAAAGGTTTCTTTTAAGATATTGATTCTCAATGATAAAAAATTTCGGGTTCAGACAGTAATTCACGGCGTAAACGAAAACGGCGGACCAGTGGCCCGCCGTTTCTGATGCTTGTCTGTGAGTCGTGCGTCCGACTGATTCTCTTTGAATTAGAAGAGGGATAGCACGGTCTGGTCCGCCTGGGAGGCGAAGGACAGAGACGTGGAAGCAAGCTGCTGACGAGTCTGAAGGGCCAGCAGGTTTGCACCTTCCTCGTTGGTGTCGGCCAGGGTCAAAAGACCTGCACCTTCCTGCAGAGTATTGATCAAGGTCTTCGTGAAGTCTTGCCGGATCTCAACAGTCGAGAGGTTGGTGCCGAATTCGGAAGCCTGGGACCGCAGGTTGGACAGGCTGGTGTTCAACCGGTCTATGACGCGGTTGATGTTCGTATCCGTTGCGAACCCACTGTCGGAGATCGCTTCGATCACGATGCCATCCGTGTCCGCGGTAAAGCCGGAGCTGTTGAAGTCCGTGTTGTCACTGGTCAGCGACAGGTCGGTTTCCGACGTGATGGTGATACGACCGGAGCCGTCATCGAACTTGGCCGAGACGCCGTTGAAGTCGTTGATGAAGTTTTCCAGGTCATCAACGGTGCTGTCTGCTTCAACTTCGAAGGTGCCGAGCTCGTAGCCGTTACCGTCCGTCAGCGTCAGAGTATCGCCAACCGCAAAGGAACCGGAGTCGATCAGGGCATCCGTGGTCGAGGAGAACGCGGTTGCGTCGACGAGGGTGCCTGCAAAGCTCGTGGTCGCAGAACCGTTACCACCGATGTAGAAGTCTTCATCGGAGTAGATGGTCAGTTCGCCCGTGCCGTTGTCGAATTCTGCACGAACACCGGCAATGGCGTTGAGGCCATCAACCAGATCCTGAACGGAAGCCGTCGAGGAAACGCCACCGGAGAGCACGGCCGGGTTGGTGGCAGTGTCGTTGACGAAGGACAGGCTCTGGGTCGTGGAGATCAGAGTGGAGTCCGACAGGGTGGAGGAAGTGTTCAGAGCAGAACCGCCTGCATCCTGCAGAGTGATGACGGTCTTGCCGCCCTGCAGCTGCAGGGAAGAGGTTGCACCTTCGCCTTCTGCCAGGTCGGAAAGGTTCAGACCGGTGGACAGTGCGGTGTCGGTGTAGTCGACCGCTTCAATTGTCAGCTTGGAGGTCGCATCTTCGTTGAAGATGGTGGTCAGGTCGTTGCCGTCACCTGCAAGCAGGTTCTTACCTTTGTACGAGCTGTCCTTGGCGACGTCTTCGATCTGTTCCAGCAGGGCGTTGTACTGTGCTGCGTAGGTCTTACGCTCGTACTGGCTCTGTGTCTGCAGGGCCTGGTTGGCTTTCGCCTTCGCGGTTTCAACCAGATCCGTGATGGTCTGAATGCCTTTGTCCGCGGCTTTGATGGTCTGCAGGGACTGGCCCATATCGTCCAGCAGGGTGCTGAGATCGCCTGCGCGGGAGTTCAGTCCGGATGCCGTGAAGAAGCTGTTCGGATTGTCCAGCGCGGAGTTCACCTTCATGCCGGTTGCCAGCTTGTTCTGGACGCCCGACATCAGGTCTGCAGTGGATTGGAGTGTGAGGAGGTTTTGCCGCACGGCGGCTGACAGCGTAATGTCACGCATCGGGTTATCCCTTTCCTGGGTCAAATTTCAACTGCTCTTCCTGAGCAGGTTGGGACCGATCATCGAGCGTTAACCTTAATCAATGGTTAAGCGCTTGAAAAATAGGGTTATCAGGAAGTTAACGCTGTTTTGCCCCCTGTCTGAACTGTCAGGAGGATTGCCTTCTAGTGCCGAGGCAGGGTTCCCAAAAGTGCCAGTATCTTTACTGCGAGGGCAGGGTGCCAGGTTACCGCGACAGGCATGCAAAGCCCGGAGTTCAGCGGGTTTTGTCCTCGTCGGGTTCTGGCGGGACAAGCGATCTCAAAAAAAATCAATGCGAGGTGTCACGGGCGGCGGCGCCGGCCTTGCATGTTCGCTCTGGCGTCGAGAGAGGGCCCGAGCAGCAATGGCAATTTGAAGGAATGGGCGTGGGCTGCAAGCCGCGTTTATATCCACCTGAGCCAGAATCTTAACGATTGGGATCAGGCAAGGCTTTGAAACCGATGTTCGGGAAGAGGGGAGGTTTCGGGCTGGGGGCGTGTCTTGGGAGTGAGCTTGGGGAGTGGGGCCGAATATGGATGCGCTTAAAGTTTTCCGCGGGCGCGAACGGCTGGATCGGGAAACGCGCTTGAGGATCCGGAAACAAGAAAAGCGGGCCGTGGCCCGCTTTCCAATGTCGTTCTAACCGAAATGTCTGGCTTAGAAGAGACGCAGAACGTTCTGGTCTGCCTGTGCTGCGAAGGACAGCGAGGTAGAAGCCAGGCTCTGGCGAGTCTGCAGGGCCAGCAGGTTTGCACCTTCTTCGTTGGTATCGGCCAGCGTCAGCTTGCCTGCACCTTCTTCCAGCGTGTTGATCAGGTTCTTGGTGAAGTCCTGACGGTTTTCAACGATGGAGAGGTTGGTACCGAAGGAGGAAGCCTGCGTTCTCAGGTTCGACAGTGCAGTGTTCAACCGGTCAACAGTACGGTTGATGTCCGTATCCGTCGCAAAGCCACTGTCGGAGATCGCCGAGATGCCGATACCGGTGGTGTTTGCGGTGAAGCCGGAGCTTGCAAAGTCGTCGTTGTCACTGGTCAGCGACAAGTCGGTTTCCGAAGTGATGGTGATGCGGCCAGAGCCAGTGTCGAAGTCAGCGGAGACGCCGTTGAAGTCGTTGATGAAGTTTTCCAGATCATCAACCGTGCTGTCGTCTTCAACTTCGAAGGAGCCGAGCTCGTAGCCGTTGCCGTCCGTCAGCGTCAGAGTGTCGCCAACAGAGAAGGAACCGGAGTTGATCAGAGCATCCGTGGTCGAAGAGAACGCAGTCGCGTCAACGAGGGTGCCTGCAAAGCTCGTGGTCGCAGAACCGTTGCCACCGATGTAGAAGTCTTCATCGGAGTAGATGGTCAGTTCGCCCGTGCCGTTGTCGAATTCTGCACGAACACCGGCAATGGCGTTGAGGCCATCAACCAGATCCTGAACGGAAGCCGTCGAGGAAACACCACCGGAGAGCACGGCCGGGTTGGTGGCAGTGTCGTTGACGAAGGACAGGCTCTGGGTCGTGGAGATCAGAGTGGAGTCCGACAGGGTGGAGGAAGTGTTCAGGGCAGAACCGCCAGAATCCTGCAGGGTGATGACGGTCTTGCCGCCCTGCAGCTGCAGGGATGCGGAAGCGCCTTCGCCTTCTGCCAGGTCGGAAAGGTTCAGACCGGTGGACAGTGAGGTGTCCGTGTAGTCAACAGCTTCAATGTCGAGCTTCGAAGTGGAGTCTTCGTTGAAGATGGTTCTCAGGTCGTTGCCTTCACCTGCGAGCAGGTTCTTGCCTTTATAACCGGAGTCCTTCGCCAGGTCTTCGATCTGCGTCAGCAGGTCGTTGTACTGAGCAGCAAACTGCTTGCGCTCGTACTGGCTCTGGGTCTGTAGGGCCTGGTTGGCCTTTGCTTTTGCAGATTCAACGAGCTTGGTGATGCTCGAAATACCCTGGTCGGCTGCCTTCAGGGTCTGCGTGGACTGGCCCATGTCGTCCAGAAGAGTGGACAGGTCGTTTGCACGGGAGGTCAGGCCGGAAGCCGTGAAGAAGCTGTTCGGATTGTCCAGAGCGGAGTTCACTTTCTTACCGGTCGCCAGTTTGTTCTGGACGTCCGACATGAACTGTGCGGTGGACTGAAGGGTGTTGAGGTTCGCGCGAACCGCGCTCGACAGAGTAATGTCGGCCATTTTGTGTCCTTTCTAGGAGTACAAGATACGAGGACCCTTCCTGGGTCCGAGGGACATCTATCGGCGCTTTCTTGTAAGAAGTTCTAAACAAAGATGGTTAGCGTAAATTAACCTTAACAGCCCCCTAAGCCGAGCACATAAAATCATTGCCAGAAAAAGTTGAGTATATTGTTTTGAAAGACAAATTTTAGCTGAGTAAAGATCTTAACGAGGACCAGCGAAAGCTTGAAGAATGCCTCTTGCCAGGTGCTCAGGCAGCGCAAATTTCCCCTAAAGGCGGTCGACTTGTCTGAAACCTGACGGATTTGTTAACTCGTGTGCGGAACGAGGCAGGTGAAGGTGCCGAAATCGAGGACGATAGACAGATGCGCCGGCAAGACGCGCCGGGCCGATTGCACGTGGGGTTTGCCAGCAAGCTTTATAGAGCAAGCGTCAGGGAACGTGCGTGAGGAGGCTGCAAGCGATCAGTTGAAAGACCGTGTGGGTTTGAGGCTGAAGGCGTCGCTGGAGGAGGGCAGCAACCCTGCGGGAGAGGATTGGGGAAAGTCGAGCAGACAGGGGATTGCCAAGGTCAAAGCAAAGCCGGGCGCCGTCGGGAAGCGGGCAGGGTATATGGATGGCTGCGCCTGATTAGATAACGCGCTGAACCGGTTCTGCCTGGGGCTGGGTTTGCCGGGTTTCTATCGACTCGTTGTACGCCCTCAGACGAAGCAATGTCTCTGCAGGTATCTGCCGGACGACCTGACCGGTTTCGGTGTTGGTCGCGACATAGACCAGGGCGTCGTATTCCGGGTCGATGATGTTCTGGCGTTCGACCGTGGAAGAAAACCGTTCGCCAAACGAACGCTGGTCGCGCTCGTTGTTCGCACTGCGCTGTGCGTTTTGCGTCTCGGTGGATGGTCTTACGGTCTCTTCGACCGGAAGGTCCGTCTCAACTGAAGGAGCATTGCGCTCCGGAGCCCGCGCTACCGGCGTAATCGCCGTATATGTCGGCGATGGCGGCCGGGCCAATCCCGTGTCCAACATCTTTTCCTCCGGGTGACTAACAACTTTTACCCGATCAATCTGGAAAGATAACGTAAGGGAATGAATCGTCTGTTAACGGAATGATTAGACTTTTAAGGACTGCGATCTATCCGGTTGCGCCTGTTTCTGATTCGCTCTCGCAGTCCCGTCCTGCCGTTTGGGGAAACCTCTGGGCAGGTTTCGCGAGGGGGATAAATACACGAAAAGCTCCCGGCGGGGAGCTTTTCATCGTTACAGGATACCCGGCGTGGTTCTTGCTAGCTGTCAGCTATCCTCAGAGCGACTGATTGACAGCGATGCCCCGAGCGGATTGCGGTCCGGTTGGCGCAGAACCGTTTCGTCCGTAAGTGATCGGTGCATTGGCATTCTTGGCACCGGCGACCTTCGCGACGGTTGCAACGATGTTATTGGCAACGTCTCTTGCCGTTGAAAGCACCGCCAGGTTGATGCGCAGAACCGGCTGGAATTCGCTGTGCTGGCGACGCAGCGACTGGGTGGATGCCGGGGAAAGATTGCCCAGGGCGACCGCGTGTTCCTTCGCTGTCATCATGCCGCGGGTGTATTCGTGGATCAGCCGGGCCTTGTCGGGCTGCAGTTCGCCGGCTTCCCGGAGTTTACCGGCCCTGACCAGATCGGTTTCCATTTCGATCACGGACAGGAGGGCTTCCATGGTGCCAGACAAGGCAGAGCAGAACTGCTCGGCTTCCTGCTGGCTGGTAGGCCGCTCAAGGGAAAATGGAAAGGTGGATGCGTTGGGTTGTGCGGTCATCTTGACCCCTCCTGCAATGCGAGCAGTTCACGTTCCACGCTGTCGGCAAGGCCGATGCCGCCTGTTTGGGCGATGTTGCGTGCATATTCGTCGACCAGAAGGCTCTGCCAGGCATCCGCCCCGTGGCCTTTGCCCCAGGTGCCACCGTTTTCAAGGCCGGTGAACATGTTCTGGAGCATGGTGTTCAGGAAAACGGCCTCAAACTCTTCGGCGGCCTCGCGAACCCGCGTCTTGTTGGTCCGGTCAACGCCGCGCAGCGTGTCCAGCGGGCTTTGTTGAAAGGATGTCGGTGAAACAAGCTCGGCCATCACAGCACCTCGATATCGGCCTGGAGGGCACCTGCGGCCTTGATGGCCTGCAGGATCGAGATCATGTCGCGCGGACCGATCCCGAGAGCGTTCAGACCATCAACAAGCTGCTTCAGCGTGACGGTTTGCGGAACGATGGCGAGTTTGGAACCTTCCTCGTCCACGGTGACGTCAGAACGCGGCACCACGGCGGTCTGGCCGTTTGCGAAAGGCAGCGGCTGCGAGACCTGCGGAGATTCGGCAATCGTCACGGTCAGGTTGCCCTGGGCAACGGCGACCATGGAAACCTTCACGTCCTGTCCCATGACGATGATGCCGGAGTTCTCGTCAATGACGATGCGGGCTGCCAGATCCGGTTCAACAATCAGCTGCTCGATGTCCGTCAGAAGATCGACGATGTTGCCATCATATTGCTGCGGCAGATCGATGCGTACGGTTGCCGGATCAAGCGGTTCGGCTGTCGGCATGCCGATCAGTTCGTTGACGGAGAGCGCGATGCGCCGCGCGGTGGTCAGATCCGGATTGCGCAGGGCGAGACGAAGCGTGGTCAGCGAAGCCAGCTTGAATTCCAGTTCGCGTTCAACAAGGCCGCCGTTGGCGATCCGTCCGGCGGTGGGAACACCGCGAACAACCGACGCGGCATCCGCCTGTGCCGAAAAGCCGCCGATCGCGATCGAACCTTGGGCGATAGCGTAGACTTCACCATCGGCACCGACCAGCGGTGTGACCAGAAGCGTGCCGCCCTGAAGCGATTCTGAATCGCCGAGGGCGCTGACGTTGACGTCGATCCGGGTACCCTGTGTGGAGAAGGGCGGCAGGTTGGCAGTCACCATGACGGCCGCGACGGTGTTGGTGTTCAGGTCGATGTTGCGGGTGTTGACGCCGAGACGTTCGAGCATGGCCTGCAGGCTCTGCTGCGTGAAAGGCGAATTGTTGAGCGAGTCGCCGGTGCCGTTCAGGCCGACCACAAGGCCGTAACCAATGAGCTGGTTTTCGCGAATGCCTTCGAAATCGGCAATATCCTTGATACGGGAGGCGGCGTGTACCGGTGCCAGCAAGGTTGTTGCAGCAACGGCGGCGGCAGCACCCAGAAGTACCAGCCGCTTGAACCCTCCGCAGATCATTTCACCAATTTTTCGCATTACCGATCTGGCCCGCCATCGTGTTTCCGGCTTTGCTGCCGGGATACATATATTCGAAATGCGCAATGCGAGAGCCGTGCCACTTTTTACAAAGGCGTTGGTTCTTTCCATAAAAGTGGCGGAAATCCGGGCTCTTTGCTGGTATGATCACAAGCATATCCACGCAAAACTGTCGCTTGAGGTTAAAGAAATGTACCTGTTGGTCGGCAAATATTGCCTCACCCCCAAGGACTCATTTACCCTTCTCGGCAGAATCTGACGGGCAGAGCCACTCCATGCGCCAGAATTGCCGTCAGTCCGACTGGAAGATCGATCATGCGTATTACAGGCAATAAACCCATTTCCGGCGTTCAGGGACGAGGCGCCAAGAAAAGCGTTTCTTCAAGCGGCGACCAGTTCGCACCGGACCTTGGGGGTGAGGTTTCACAGTCTTCCCAGACCGCGGGCGGCGCGTCCATTCAGGGCATGGATGCCTTGCTGGCCCTGCAGGAGGTTGACGACCGCGCCGAGCGCCGATCCCGCGCTACCAAGCATGGGCACAATCTGCTGGACACACTGGAGTCGGTGCGGGCGGATCTGCTTGCCGGACACGTGTCGGAGGACCGGCTGGAGCTGCTCGCCAGGCAGGTTTCCAAACGCCAGTCGAGTGGTGATCCTGAGGTTGATTCGGTGCTCGAGGAGATCGAATTGCGGGTCAAAGTCGAGCTTGCAAAGCTCGGCCGATTCCAGGATTGAGCGTGCATACAAATCGATAAAATTTGTCGGCTTAGTGTTCAAAATTTACGCAACGTCTTGAAAGGTATAAACTTTCCTTGACGCCATTTTTAGCAAATGAACCGTTGTCCGCTGGCGGAACCGCCTATATATTGCGCCCGGCATAACGGTAATCCGGAGCTATCGATGACGGTTGAAATTGAGTCTGAATATCGACCCTCGGAAGACGAGCCGTTCATGAATGACAGGCAGCGCGAGTACTTTCGGAACAAGCTGCTTGTGTGGAAAGAAGAGATCCTGAAGGAAAGCAAGGAAACCCTCGCCAATCTTCAGGAGGAAAGCCAGAACCATCCTGACTTTGCCGACCGTGCGTCGTCCGAAACGGATCGGTCCATTGAACTTCGTGCCAGGGACCGTCAGCGGAAACTGATCTCGAAGATCGATGATGCCTTGGAACGCATTACAGACGGAAGCTATGGCTATTGCGAAGAGACCGGCGAGCCGATCTCTCTTCGGCGCCTCGAGGCGCGCCCGATCGCGACTTTGTCGATCGAGGCTCAGGAAGCCCACGAGCGTCGGGAAAAAGTGTATCGCGACGACTGATTTCCAGAAAACGGCCGGTTTGCCGCACAGACGGCAGATCCGTAACGACTTTCAAGACCTTCCCCTCGTGGGAAGGTTTTTTTATGTCTGTTGACTGCTTTCCCATGCCGACCGCCCGCACGCCTCATCCTGAGGAGGACCGTCAGGTCCGCCTCGAAAGTTGGGCAGCTCATTCAGAAGCAAGCGGCCCATCCTTGGAGACAGCGCTACGCGCTTGCTCAGGATAAGTTTTTGGGGAGCCTGCTCATTCAAGCAGGCTTGCGAAAGTCGAGACCGTTCAAAGCGTGATCCGGTAACGGGCAAAACCATCCGCACCGTCGCCTGCCGGTTCGATCCGGACACCTTCCACGGAGGCGGCGTGTTCCGTGCCACCCGGGCCGGTTTCGAACAGGACGCTGGTATCCGGCAACGGTTTGAAGGACCAGTTGGCATCTGCCGAAGGGTTGATCGTGCCCTGTTCGACAATGTATCGCACCAGGACGTCGCGATTGGTGTCCGGGCCGATGAAAACGACAACGTCGTCGCTGATGCCGGGGAAATTGCCGCCGCCACCTGCACGATAATTGTTGGTCGCGACCACGAAGGTTGCTTCAGGGTCAAGCGGTGCGCCGTTGAATTCCAGGTTCACGATGCGGCTGGCGTCCGGATTGAGGACTTCGCCTTTAGCGTCGTATTTCGATGGCTGGCTCAGGTCTATCTGGTAGGTGACACCGTCGATCACATCGAAATTATAGCTTGGAAACTCCGGGTTGATCAGTGTCTGGTCGGCCTTGCCCGGCTCGACTTCCTGGAAAATTCCGGCTGAACGTTCCAGCCATTCCTTCACCGTGCTACCCTTGATGGCGACCGCGCGAATGGTGTTCGGATACAGGTAGAGATCGGCCACGTTCTTGATGGCGACATCGCCGACCGGAACATCGGTGTAGTAGTCCGGGCCGCCACGACCGCCGGCCTTGAAAGGCGCTGCTGCGGAAAGAACCGGCAGGCCTTCCCATTCCGTACCCTTCAGCATCTGTTCGATGTACCAGATCTGCGCCTTTGAAACGATCTGGACGCTCGGGTCGTCGGCCACGAGGGCGAAATAGGAATGCAAGGGAGCCGACGTCTTGCCGACGGGGCGGCGGACATAGGCAAGGGTTGCCTCGTGATCTTCCTTCACCGCATCGAGTACATCCTGCTGGCTTTCCACCAGAGGTGTCACCGTTCGACCTTCTTTTTCGTAGATCGGGCGTGCTTCGGTCATGAAATTGGCGACACGCCAGCCGTTGCCGTCGCGCTCGATCATCAGGTCGATGACGCCCAGATGCGATCCCCAGAAACCGCCCATCGCGGCAGGCTTGCCGAACAACGTGCCTTTCTCGCTGTCGATACCTGGCAGTCCCTCATACTGGGGACCGGGGAAGACCAGATGCTGGTGACCGGTAAAGACGGCGTCGATCCCGTCCACGCCGGCAAGGTGCAGGGAGGCGTTTTCCATGCCTTCGGAATAATCGTTGGCATCAATCCCCGAGTGGGAGAGGGCGATTACAAGGTCGCAGCCCTGTTCGCGCATTTCCGGGACGAAGGCCTTGGCGGTTTCGATAATGTCACGCGCATTGGCGTTGCCTTCCAGGTGGCGGCGGTCCCAGTTCATGATCTGCGGTGGCACGAAGCCGATGAAGCCGATCTTGATCGGATAGGACTTGCCGGCACCGTCGGTGACCTGTTTTTCAACGATCACGTAGGGCTTCAGGAAAAGGGCGTCGTCTCGCGGGTTGCCGGCCAGTGTGCTGCCCTTGACAAGATTGGCGCAGACGACGGGGAAATTGGCCCCGGCCAGCACCTTCATCATGAAGTCCAGACCGTAGTTGAATTCGTGGTTGCCGAGTGTTGCCGCGTCGAATTCAAGGACGTTCATGCCCTTGATGACTGGGTGCAGGTCGCCTTCGCTCATGCCGCGTTCATAGGCGACATAGTCCCCCATCGGGTTGCCTTGCAGAAAGTCGCCATTGTCGACCAGAACCGAGTTTGTCGCCTCGTTCCGTATATCGCGGATCAGTGTGGCTGTCCGGGCGAGACCGGCGGTGTCGACAGGTTTGTCGCTGTAATAGTCGTAAGGGAAAACATGGACATGGAGGTCAGTAGTCTCCATCAGGCGAAGGTGAGCCGTACCTTCCTTGGCCAGAACCGAATAGGGGTGCAGAGCTGCCGTGAAGCCAGTTGCCGCCGCGCCCATCAAAAGGGTGCGCCGTGAAATCGAAAAGTCTTTGATCCTGGACATGAAATGGCTCCTGTTCGGTCGCTCGGCGATTGGTGTTGTTTAGCCTTGCGGAACAGCGCGAGCCGGACCGACAGCTGCCGGTGCCTGCCGGGCGGCATGTTTCCGCGGCACACGGTTTTGGTCCGCGAGGATTACAACCGTATGACGCAAATTGCTGCCCGGATCGTCAGTTTTGTCAAGCAGGTTTATGGGGCGTCGAGCGGGGTCTACTCGCTGATCTGGCCAGCCATGACCGAGATCGTTTCCACGTAGACACTGGCCTTGTTCCATTGCTTTAGAACGTTGTAATTGGCAGTGCCCGGGCCCCAGCCCTGGCCGCGGCGCCAGCCTTTCTGGGCAAGATAATTTGCGGTGGAAGCCAGCACATCGGGGATCGAGCGGATCAGGTCCTTGCGGCCGTCGCGGTCATAATCGACCGCATAACGGACATAGCTGGTGGCGAGAAACTGGGTCTGGCCGAGTTCGCCGGCCCAGGCACCCTTCATTTCGGCCGGCTGCATGTCACGGCCCTGCACGATCTTGAGTGCGGCGACCAGTTCGGCGGTGAAGAAATCG
Organism: Labrenzia sp. PO1; assembly: GCF_012273635.1. Lineage (NCBI taxonomy): Bacteria > Pseudomonadati > Pseudomonadota > Alphaproteobacteria > Hyphomicrobiales > Stappiaceae > Labrenzia > Labrenzia sp. PO1. The sequence goes on along the minus strand of NZ_JAAXCR010000001.1, from coordinate 420,789 downwards.
GACCGGCGGCAATCATAGGCCAGCGTGGCAAGGGATTGCAGGACCGGCATGTTGCCGGAGAAGCTGCCGTAGTTGGTTTCAAGTCCCCAGATCGCCAGCAGAACAGGTGCCGGGACGCCGTATTTCTTTTCGATGCCACGGAAGATGCGGGCGTACGTCTTGCCGAGCTGCTTGCCCCGCCGGATCATCGCGTTGTTGACCCGCTTTGCATAGAACTGGTTGAAGCTGAGCTTGAAGGATTTCTGGTTCCGGTCGAGTGAGACCACCTTCTTGTTGTATTTCACGTTCTTGAGGGACGATTCAACGACCCTTTTCTTGAGGCCGTAGCTTTGGGAATTTGCAATGAACGACTGTTTCCAGGCTTCAAAACCACCCGGGCCATTGCCGCAGCTTGCACTCCAGGCGGAGGGGGCGGACAGAAGAACAAAACCAAAGACGAATGCAGATAGGAGGCGCATCGAATCCCCGCTGGGCCAATATAAGATTACCGGTATTCTATCCGAAAAAGCGGTAGCGTCATCCGGCAGATAGAGGAAAAAGAGGAGTGGGGGCGGACAAATCCGGTCCCGTCTTTTCCGGTTGCCGCAAAATCAGGGGTCGTGCCGGATGAAGTGGCTGTGAGATGGCGCGCCCGGGCTAAGGGTGCCGGCGCGGTCGAATTCGCTGTCGGCATTGAAGCTGATCTTCGGCAGCGTTGCGAACCTTGCGATCGTCTCCCGGTGGCCTTCGATCTCGTTTTGAAGTCGTGTTTCCAGGCCTTCCTTTGCCGCACCCTTGTGATAACCGTGAACACCGTGGACGATCCTGGGAACCAGAACATCGAAACCCAGATAGCGCAGTGTGTAGGCGAGTGGCCAAAGCAGCATCTGAATGTCGCCTTCCTTGCCGTTGTGGGCACTTTCGCTCGCCTTGGATCCGGTCGTGACGCAGAAAAGAACCGGCTTGTTCCTGAAATGGCCGGTATCGAAACGGTTGGAAGTATCGTGCAGGCCGCCGTTGGCCAGAACGCGCTCGCACCAGCCCTTCAGGATGGCAGGTGGGGCGAACCACCACACCGGAAAATGAAACACGATCCGGTCCGCCTGGCGCAGCTTCTCGACTTCTTCCGTAATGACCGACGGAAGGTTTCCGGTTTTCGAGGCCGCTTCCTGTGTTTTCAGAACGTCGTAAGGTTCGGTGACGATCTCCTCTGCGTAGTGCGCTGCGCGCTCCGCCGGATCAAAGCCAAGCTGGTAGAGGTCTGACCAAAGCACCTCATCGCCTTCAGCTAGGCACGCGGCTTCGGTTGCGCGCGCCCAGGCAGCATTGAAGGAAGTCTGAGCAGGGTGGGCGAGAACGATGAGGGTGGTGGTCACGCGGTGGGGTCTTCCGGAATGAGCGACAAATCAGGTAACGGGCCACACCCTAAACGGTCTTTTCCGGCCTGGAAATGAGAACGGGCACGATGCTCGGGGAGCGAGACATCGTGCCCGTCATCAGCCGGGCCGGCGGCGCTTCTAGAACGCGTCGCCGGATTCGGCCGGGGGACTGTGAAAGGTTTGGGATCAGAAGGGGAGCAGGATATCCAGCACCTGATTGCCGACCCGTGGCTGTTGGACATCGGTAATCTGGCCGCGGCCACCATATCCGATCCGCGCTTCGGCGATCTGCTCGCTGGCGATGCGGTTATCCGACGTAATGTCTTCAGGTCTGACGATACCGGCGACGATTAGCTCGCGGACTTCGAAGTTCACACGAACTTCCTGACGGCCTTCGATCACCATGTTGCCGTTCGGCAGAACCTGGGTCACCACGGCGGCGACGGTGGTCTGCAGGACTTCGTTGCGGTCAACGCTGCCGTCGCCCGAGAAGCTGGAGTTGCTGTTGACGTTGGCAAGGTCGCTGGCGGCAGAACTTGCCGGCAGGAAGATGGTGTCGATTGCCGTTCCGAGTGCACCACCAACATCGGCACCGCTGGACTCAGACCGGCTCCGCTCGGTCTTGTTGTCGATCTCGGCCTGGTCGTCGATGGTGACGACGACCGTCAGGATGTCGCCAACCTGGCTGGCGCGCTGGTCCTTGAAGAAGGCGCGGCTGCCGGACTGCCACAGCGAATTCGGATTGTAATGGGCCTGCTGCGGTTCCGGCATGGGCATCTGCACGGGCCGGTAACCCGGAGTGGTGGTCGGATCCTGAATGGCGTTCAGGGCTGGCTGCTGGCCAACATTTGCGAGTTTGTCGGCAGTGCCGCACCCCGCGGCGAGGGCTGAAAGGGCGATGCTTGCCAGCAGGTGTCTGGGAAAGGTGCTCAGCATTTAATTTTTCTCGCTGTTCAAGCTTGCAACAATCGGATTGGCGGCGTGAACGCGTACTTGGCCGCGGGAGGTAATCGTCGCCGGCACGATGCGCCGCGACTGCAGGTTCATGACGTCGATCACGTCGCCCTTGGCGCCGGTATCCATGGCCTGGGCCCGTGAAGTCAGCTTCATGCCCGGCATGACATAGGTGACAGTGATCTTCTCACCGCGTTCGATCAGGATCGGGCGCTGGACGTCATTGCGGGACAGGGGCGAATTCGCACGCAAGGTGGTGCGGGCCTGCTTGCCGACAATGTCTTCCATTTCGGTGAGGGCACCTGCCGGTACCTTGGTGCGGGCTTCGCGAATGATGTTCAGGTCTTCTTCACGAACAATGTCGCCCCGGCGCACGGGCTGCACCAGAACCAGCACATCGACCATCTCCGTCGCAACGCCGGTCAGGGTCAGAGGCTCGGTTCCGAACTCGACTGCGACGGCTGCGTGGATGGTGAAGCGGCCGTTCGACTGGGACCATTCTACCCGGTCGATGCGGATCGGGTCGTGTACCTTGGGGTCGGCGAGAACCTGATCCGGCGCCTGCAGCAAGCGGATATCCAGACGCTCGGCATCGATGCCGGCATTGCGGTCTGCCAGAGCCTTGCGGGCAAGGCCGGCAAGCTGGTCCCGGTTCAGCCTTGTTGCCCCGCGAAAGACGACGACGGTTCGCAGGCCATCGGTGCCGGCCGTCTCGAGGCCGGCTGCGCGAGCGCGTTCGGCAACGACATCCGCGGGCACATTGCCGGAGGTTCCCATATCCGGTGAACGGAACAGCGGCTTGGATGCCAGCAGCCCGGCATTGGAATAGAAGTCGCCTACCGTCACGATGTCCGACAGGGTCATGACCTGCGACCGGAGCACGGGTTTTTCGTCCGCCAGGGCAGGCAGGGACAGCAAGCCCGCCAGCAGCAACCCGACTTTCAGCAGATGTCTCATCATCGTCTCAAGCCTCGGTCTTAGCGGAGGTTCGTGGTGGTGGAATACATCTCGTCGGCTGCCTGGATGATCTGTGAGTTCATCTCATAGGCGCGCTGTGCGGAAATCAGGTCGGCGATTTCCGTGACTGCATCCACGTTGGCCATTTCAAGAAAATACTGCTGCACCGTGCCGTAGCTCTCGTCGCCCGGATTGCTGGTATCGGGTGCGCCGCTGGCGTCTGTTTCCAGGTAGAGGTTGTCGCCAATGGCTTCGAGACCAGCCTTGTTGACGAAACGGGCAAGCTGGATCTGGCCGAGCTGAACAGTATTGCCGCCCTGGTCGACACCCTGAACAACACCGGTGTTGGAAATGGTGACGTCCTTGACCGTTTGCGGAATGGTGATGCCCGGATTGACGGAATAGCCGTCGATGGTCACCAGCTGCCCGTTGGCATCGCGCTCGAAGGAACCGTCACGGGTATAGGCCGTGGTTCCGTCCGGCATGTCGATCTGGAAGAAGCCTTCGCCGCGGATGGCCAGATCCAGTTCCTTGCCGGTCTGCTCGAGAGAGCCCTGGGACATGATGCGGCCGGTGGCTGCGATCTTTACGCCGGAACCGATCTGGATACCGGTCGGCACGATGGTGCCGGAATCCGATGTTTCCGTGCCCATGCGACGCAGGTTCTGGTAGAGCAGGTCCTGAAAGTCGGCCCGCTGCTTCTTGAAGCCTGTCGTGCGCATGTTGGCGACGTTGTTCGAAATGACTTCGACGTTCAGTTCCTGGGCCTTCATGCCAGTCGCGGCGATATGAAGTGCTTTCATGGTAGTGATCCCTTAAAGGCGCTTAGGCCTGAATCTTGCCGAGAGTGGAGATCGCCTGCCGGCGCAACTCATCCAGGTCTTTCACGATCTTGGAAGTGGAGTCGTAAGCGCGCGTCACTTCGATGAGGCGCGTGACTTCCGTGATGCCGTAGACGTTGGAGCCTTCGACGGCGCCCTGCACCATGCGGACTTCCTGGGCCGGTATCGGGTTATCAGCCTTGAACATCGTGTTGCCGATCTTCTCCATCGTCCGAACGTCTTCGAAGTCGACGACCTTGATGCGGCCGCGAATGCCAAGTCGGGTGGAGATCGTGCCGTCCTGGGCAATCTCGACGCGGCCATCCTGTTCGTTGAAGGAGATCGGACCCTGGTCGGTCATGACAGGGCTGCCGTCTGCCGAGATCAGCTGGCCGGTCGAGTCGAGCCTGAACGCGCCGCTGCGCGTATAGGCTTCGGTGCCGTCCGGCATCTGGACCGCGAAAAAACCATCACTGTTGAGGGACAGGTCGAATTCGTTACCCGTCATCTTGATCGGGCCATGCGTGAAGTCGGTCCGTGTCGTGAACATGTCGACATAGGAAATGGCGCGGTCCTGCGGCTCAAAAGCCGAGCCGTCTGCCACCGGCATGACGTATTCCGAAAAATGCAGATTCTGCGACTTGAACCCGGACGTATTGATGTTCGCCATGTTGTTGGCGATCACATCCAGATGGTTCCGCAGGATCGATTGCCTTGATAAGGCAACTAGTTGAGCGTTCTCCATAGTGAACGGTTCCCTTCGTGCTCCCCGAGTAAGCCGGCCGATCTCCCCAGATCCGCTGGCTCGTTAAGGTTAATGCACGAGGCGTGCCAGTTTTTAAATCCTTGGGAAATCTGGGTAAAAATCAAAAGGGGCGGGTGCACGCGGCAAGAGATTCCGGCAGAAGTTAACCACTTGGCAATTTTTGCCCGGTGACTCGCGTTAATGGCTCGGTAACCATTCGTTAACCATTAACTCTTTAGTAATAAATAAGCGCGCGCGAGCGCCTGCAGATCGGAGTGCGGAATGACAGACGAAAACGCCGCAGCCGGAGAAGACGGCGAGGATGGAGCTGAAGCTGGTGGCGGTGGCCGCAAGAAGAAGCTTATCCTGTTCGGCGGCATCGGTCTGGTGGTTCTGCTCGCCGCAGGTGGGGCGGCCTATTATTTCCTGATGGGATCGAGTGCACCGGCACCGGTTCCCGGAGAGACGGAAGTGCCGCAGGAAGTGCAAAAGCCGGTGGTCTTCTATGACCTTCCGGAAATGACGGTGAATTTGGCGACGGAAGGGCGCACGACCTATCTGAAGGTCAGGATTGCCCTGGAAGTCGAGAACCGTGCGATGATCGATCAGATCCAGCCGTATCTGCCGCGCATCCTGGATGCGTTTCAGATCTATCTGCGCGAGCTTCGCCCTGCGGACCTGGAAGGGTCTGCCGGTTTGTTCCGCCTGAAGGAAGAATTGCTCAGACGGATCAATCTGTCGGTTTATCCGGCGAAAGTTGAAGGGGTGCTGTTCAAGGAAATCCTTGTCCAGTGACTTTGTGAATGGCTGATATCGACGACGATGACGACCTGTCCGAAGAGGACATGGCCGATGCCTGGGGCGCCGCTCTTGCAGAGCAGGGTGCCGGCAGCGACGACGACGAAGATCTCGCCGCGGCGTGGGGTGCTGCTCTAGAGGAGCAGGGCGCCGGCAGTTCCGACGACATGGCGGCCCAGTGGGCAGCCATGATCGACGACAGCGAACCGGACCTTGAAAATGCCACGCGCGGTGCCGACCGTGTCCTGAACCAGGAAGAAATCGACAACCTCCTCGGCTTCAACATCGAGGACACGATTGCTGGCGACCAGAGCGGCATCCGCGCGCTGATCAACTCGGCAATGGTATCCTACGAGCGTCTGCCGATGCTCGAAATCGTGTTCGACCGTCTCGTGCGTCTGACGACCACGTCCTTGCGCAACTTCACGTCCGACAACGTGGAAGTGTCGCTCGATTCCATCAGCTCGGTTCGTTTCGGCGACTACCTGAATTCCATCCCGCTGCCGGCCATTCTCGGTGTCTTCAAGGCCGAGGAATGGGACGGGTTTGGTCTGATCACCGTTGAATCCAGCCTGATCTATTCGATTATCGACGTGCTTCTTGGTGGAGGTCGGGGGACATCGGCCGTGCGCGTCGAGGGCCGGCCCTACACCACGATCGAGACCGGTCTGGTCCAGCAGATGGTGGCGCTGATCCTTCAGGATGCCGAGCACGCCTTCGCGCCGCTTTCTCCGGTCCATTTCAACCTGGAACGTCTTGAGACGAACCCGCGCTTTGCCGCGATTTCCCGGCCCGCAAACGCCGCCATTCTCGTCGAGCTCAGAATCGACATGGAAGACCGGGGCGGGTCCGTCGAAATCATGATGCCCTATGCAACGCTGGAGCCGATCCGCGATCTGCTTCTGCAGATGTTCATGGGGGAAAAATTCGGCCGGGATCCGATCTGGGAAGGCCATTTGGCGACCGAAATTCATGCCGCGGAAGTCGAGGTCGATGCGGTTCTTTACGAGACCTATCTGCCGCTCGGACGGGTGCTCAGCCTCGATGTCGGCCAGACGCTCGTCTTCGACAAGGAACCGACCGATCCGGTGACGATCAAATGCGGCAACATTCCACTGACCGAGGGAACGCTCGGCAAGGTGGAGGATTCCATTGCCATCCGTGTCGCAAAGAATTTGCGCAAGCCAAAAATGACGCTGGCCGCCTTCGAGCGCGCCATGCAAAGCGAAATGGGGGACCAATGAGCACTTTGCCACTCGGAATGATCATTGAAGGACTGGTTGCGGTTCTTCTGGTGATTACCATCGGCTACTGCTTCACGCTGAACCGCCGTCTGCAGCGCTTGCGGGCCGACGAAGAAGTGCTGCGTGCGACCATTTCGGAGCTCATGACGGCCACGGAAATTGCCGAGCGTGCCATCCTCGGTCTGAAGACGACCGCGGCGGAGGCTGACAAGACACTTGGCAGCCGTCTTAAGCAAGCGGAAACCATGTCTCACACTCTTGCCGAACAAGTCGGCGAAGGTGAGATAGTATTCACGCGGATTTCGCAGATTGCGGAGGCGGCCCGTTCGGCTGCGCCGCAGCGCGAGGCGGTGACGAGGAGCGATCCTTATGCGGCTCAGCCGCAACCGGAACCGCAACAATACGCGCAACAGGCTGCAGGCTATGGCCAGGCAGCTCCGGCCGTGGAGCCGGAGCGCCGCAGGAGCAGCCGGGCTTCCGACATTCGCAGTGCTGCGGCGGAAGCAACCGCGCGGCTGGAACAATTCCGTAAACGGAACGGTGCTGCTGCATGAACTTGAGACTGCTGCCTTTGTTGGGTGTTTCGGCAAGCGCTCTGCTGGCCCTGAAGCTGCTTGGCTTCGCGCTGGGCCCGCAAAGCGGCAACCTGCCCATCAATGGCGCAGTCGCACAGGAAACGCCGGGGGCTGACGGCGGTGACATGGCTGATCCAACGGCTGAAATGGCCGCGGATGGTCCGCCGCCGCCACCGCCGCCGGGGGGCGGGCTGCCCGATCAGCCGGTGCTTCCGGACAGTCTTGAAATCGGTGGTTCGGCCGCGGAGCGCGCTGTTCTGGAAAGTCTTGGCAGACGGCGCGAGTCGCTGCAGGAGCATGAAGGCCAGCTGGACCTGCGTGAAAAGCTTCTGCAGGCCACCGAAGAGCGCATTCAAAAGCGCGTTGATGAACTGAAGAAGCTCGAAGAGCGCATCGAGGCAGCTGTCGGACAGAAGCAGGAGCAGGAAGAAAACGAAATTGCCGGCCTCGTGACCATGTACGAAAGCATGAAGCCGAAAGATGCAGCCCGGATCTTCGATCGCTTGAGCCTGCCGGTCCTTTTGAAGGTGGTGCGCCAGATGAAACCTCGAAAGATGGCAGATATACTCGGGAAAATGGATCCCGAAGCGGCCGAGCGCATGACAGTGGCAATCGCGAACGCCTCTCCGTTGCCCTCAGCGGACACAAAACCGGTGCAGGCACAGGCGCAAGCGCCGGAGGCCTTGCCGAAAATTCCGTCAAACTGACCGAGAAGACCGGATTTCGGCGTATCGCGTAAGGGCACGTTAACAAGACCTGACTAACAATAGTGTGTTGGCGTCATCCGAGGACAGAACATCTTGCCAGGACCGTTCCTGACATCCCAGACCGGCGGAACTCCCGCGTTTTCGGACAGGGTGCGAACTTTCGCGCGCCTGCTGGTTTCGTTCTGGCTTGTTCTTGCCTGCGTCACGGGTGCCGCGCTGGCCCAATCCGACAATCTGGAACCGGTTGATCTGACCGTTTCTCCGGGGGAGGGTTATGGCCGTATCGTCCTGACGTTCAAGGACCGCACGCTGCTTCCGATCTATGATGCGGTCATCACAGGCGGGGTCCTGCGGATTTCATTTGAAGATCCGATCGACATCAACGTTGACGATGTTCCGCTGGACCTGGGCGACTACGTGACCATCGCCCGGCGAGATCCGGACGGAAGTGCCATCCGCTTTGCACTGAAGAACCAGTTCCAGATCAATACTCTGGAAGCCGGCGAAAAGCTGTTTGTCGATATCCTGCCGATGGACTGGCAGGGCTTGCCACCAGGACTTCCCGACGATGTCGTGCGTGATCTTGCAAAGCGTGCCGAAGAGGCGATGCGCAAGGTTCGTGCCCTCGAACAGGCGCGACTCAAGGCTCAGGAAGGGCCGGAGGTGACGCTGCATGTGGGTGAACATCCGACATTCACCCGTCTGGTGTTCGACTGGTCGATCAAGTTCGACACCGCTTTCGTGCGCGAAAACGACATCATCAAGGTGACGTTCAACCATCCGGCACAGCTGGACATTGCCCACCTGCGCGCACATCTGCCCCAAGGTGTGATCGATGCGACCTCCTTCCTGGACCAGGGCAAGCTGAAATTTCTTATGCGCGTCGAGCCGTCAGTCGACATTCGGGCGTTCCGGGAGGAACAGACCTACGTTATCGACGTGACGCCGGAAAACATGGAAGTGAATGATCCGGCAAATGCGCTGATCAACAAGGAACTGTCCGTCGAGGACAACGAAAACCGCAAGGACATGATTACCGCGCCGGGCCTGCGCGACACGCGTGAGGTCAAGAACCCGCGCGGGAATCCGACGTCCGGCGGGAGCACGGCGAGTGGAGGCGGGGTCCTGAAGGAATCCAAGGCCGATGAATCGCCGGCCTATACGATTGTTCCGCTGGGAGGCGGCAAGACGGATGAGGGGGCCGAGGCACCGCAAGTGCCCCAGCCGTCAGCCGTTGAAAATTCTGATCAGTCCGCCGCACTGTCGGCCGAGCCCGATCCGGAAGCCGGACGTGCGAACGCTCCAGCCGAAACTCAGCTTGCAATGGTCCCGCGCATCAAACCGTTGGTCGGGGAAGAAGCGCTGCCAGGGCCTGGTAGCGGGACCGAGATCGCTGCCGCTGGTGTTAACGTCACTCCGACCGCCTTGGCGGTCGAAACGCTTCCTGCACCAGAGCTTGCTGCCGCTGTCCTGCCGATTTCGGCTGATGGCGCAGCTGAATTGCTGACGACAGCGGCCATTCCCGCGGCCGAAGCAACAAGCGGGAACGACGCCGTTGCCCCGTCCAACGCTGGTCTGGTAACCGTTGCCCAGGCTGAACCCGGTGCTTTGCCGTTGAACGAAGTGCTGCCGGAGGATGAGGAAATCGTCCGGGAAGCGCCGATGCTGGACTTGTCCACGCAGCAGATCGGCGACCAGCAGCAGGAAGCCGCGCCCGAGAACAACGGTATTCCGACACTGCAGCAGGTCGACACAATCAACCGGGGTAGCCAGCCGAATGCGCCGTATGGCGCAACGCCAGTGCAGATCCTGAACACGCCGACGCTTGGTAGCGGCGACGTTCCAGCCGGGATCCAGCTTCCCGGCACGCAGCAATCAGCACCGGAGACCTGGCGCGCCAACGGCGGCCAGGATTTGAACCAGGGGCGTCCCTCACCGGAGCAGCCGCCGGAAAACTTCGCTGAGGAAGTGCGCAATTTCGTTTCTGCTGAGGCCCGGCGCATCGGGAACACGGTCCGCGTGGTGTTTCCGTTCTCCGAGCCGGTTTCCAGCGCGGTGTTCCGGCGCAATGACAGCATCTGGCTGATCTTCGATACCGATGCCACGATCGACACCCGGGGGATGGTCTCGGCGCTGGCCGAAACGGCGGAAACGATCGAGGTTCAACAGTTCGACGATTACCAGATCCTGCGGATGGACATGACCGATCCTGTACTGGCGACGGTGGGTGTTGACGGCAATGCCTGGTCGCTCGTTATCGGCGACCTGATCCTGGAACCCTCCATTCCGCTGCAGCTGGAACGGACTGTGCGAGGCGATGGCGGCTCCGTGCTGCGTGTGCTCTATCAGGATCCGCAGAACATCCGTCAGATTACCGACCCGTTCGTTGGCGACACGATATCTCTTGTCACCGGCTTCGGTCCGCCACGCGGTCTGTTGAAGCCTCAGACGTTTGTCGATCTGGACGCCCTGAGTTCCGCGCAGGGCATTGCCGTCGTGCCGAAGTCTGACGGCTTGAAGATGAAGATCCTTGGAGATGACGTGATCATTGAAAAGGAAGGCGGTCTTGCGCTTTCCAGCCAGCATCTGCGAGGCGGATCCGGATCGAGCCAGACAATCGTCGATCCGGAAGACAGCAACTTCATCGAGTTCGTTTCCCTGAGCACCGAAGGTCCGGGGGCTTACCGCACCCGCCTGCTGGAGCTGCAGGACAAGCTGGCGAAGTCGCCGGCAGGCAAGCGCCGCAAGCCCTTGATGGCTTTGTCGCGGTTCTATCTGGCACATCAGTTTGCGCAGGAAGCGCTGGGGCTGATGAAGCTTGCGCTGGAAGAAGAACCGGCACTTGCCGAAGACAGTTCCTTTAACCTGATGATGGGGGCGGCCCAGACTCTGGCCAACCGGCCCGACGCGGCCTATGCGCATCTGAACCGACCAGACCTGAAGAACAGCCCCGATGCTGCTGTCTGGCAGACGATTGTTGATGTGAAGCTGGGTAACTGGACGTCTGCCCGTATTGCCATGCCGCGCGGGCGTGCCGTGGTCGGCAACTACCCGGAAGCCATCCAGACAGAATTCAAGCTCGCCGCCGCACAGGCCATGGTCGAGGTCAATGATTTCGGTGTTGCCAACAGCGTGCTGGCCGAGATCGAGCCCGCCGAAGTGACCCGGACGCAGGCTGCCCGTTACGATATCCTGCGTGGCCGCGTTGCCGATGCCTCCGGCCGGTCGCAGGAAGCCTTGACCGTGTTCGATCTCGTGACCAGGTCCGACGACCGGCCGCGGGCGGCCGAAGCGGAATACCGCGCGCTCCGGATCCGTTACCGGGATGGCGAACTCAACATGGAGCAGGCCATCGATCAGCTTGCCGGGCTGGCAACGTCCTGGCGTGGTGATGAAATCGAATTGAAGACGTTGAGGTTCCTGGCACAGCTCTATGCCGAGCAGGGCCAGTACCGCGAAGCGTTCGAAGCCATGAAATCGGCTGTTCAGGCTGAACCCGATGCGGATACCACGCGGCTGCTGCAGGAAGAGATGAACGGCCTCTTCAACGCGTTGTTCCTGGACGGCAAGGCGGACGAGATGCAGCCGGTGAAGGCGCTGGCACTCTTTTATGATTTCCGCGAACTTGTGCCGATCGGTCGTCAGGGAGACGAGATGGTCCGCCTTCTGGCCAAGAGACTGGTGGAAGTCGACTTGCTGGACCAGGCAACCGAGTTGCTGCGCCATCAGGTTGACAATCGCTTGAAAGGTGCGGCACGGGCACAGATTGCAGCGGATCTTGCGGCGATCTACCTGATGGATCGCAAGGCTGAAGAAGCACTGCGGGTGCTCAATCGGACACGGCAGGCGAGCCTTCCGTCGACCCTGGAGCGTCAGCGCAACATCGTTGAAGCCCGTGCCCTGACCGAAAGCGGGCGCCCGGATCTTGCCCTGGAACTGGTTCGCAACATGCGCGGTTCGGATGTCGATCGGTTGAGGGCAGATACATTCTGGGCAGCCGAAAGCTGGCGGGATGCAGGTGAGCAGCTGGAAGCGATGCATGGCTCGCGCTGGTCCGACAACATTCCGCTCGACGATCTTGAACGCCGCGACATCCTGCGGGCGGCCATCGCCTATTCTCTGGCGGGCGACCAGCTCAGCCTGGAACGCCTGCAGACAAAGTACATGTCCAAGATGTCCGACAGCCCCGAGGCAATGTCCTTTGAGGTCGTGACCCGGCCGATCGAGGCGCAGGGTGTCGAGTTCCTTGAAGTCGCCAACAGGCTTGCCGATGTCGATTCGCTGGAAACCTTCCTGAAAGAATACCGGCGTCAGTACATGTCTCCCGATCGCAGCCCGGATCAGTCTGCCGCTGCACCCGTCACGGAAGAAAATGCCGGCTGAAGCTGACGCTGTGTGAAAGTTGTCCGGTTGCAGAGGGACTTGCGCACCGGTGCCAACTCCTGTTCAGTTGCGGTCGTTCACCCGTCCACACGTGTCGCGATCCGCAGCACGTTCTCACAAAGAACCTGATTATCCGGCCTCATGGCCCCATCTTTCCGCTTTGCAGCGGTGGATGTGTCGGTTCGATGGCTTTGGAACACCGGAACAAAGGAACTCGTTCATGTCCTTGAAAATCGTCCGGCGTCTTATCCCGGAATGGGGCACGACCTATGGTCCTGCAGGCGAGGGATCCTTTCCTGCCGTCATGGTGTTTCATGGCTCAGAGGGGGCATGGTCAGGCTGGAGCCATCGAAATGCGGTTCTCCTGGCAGCACATGGTTATCTTGCCTTTCCTTTCGGCTATTCGAAGGGGGGCAATGCCTGGAATGCCGGCAGCATTGAAAACGTGTCACTGGACAGAAGTCTGGAAGCCTTCCGGGCGCTGCGTGCATTTGAGGCCGTTGGTGAAAAGGCGGCATTCTACGGCGTGTCGCGGGGGGCTGAACATGCCCTTTTGCTGACAGCCCTGATGGCAGAGGAAGGTCTTGAAGGCCTGCCTGACGCGGTGGCTGTGCACAGTCCGCCAGACGTTGTGTGCGGGGCGTTCGACAGCAAGGCTTACCGCGACGCTGGAGATCCAGGCTGGCAGCCATGGGACCCCGGTGAGCGGGCATGGTCCTGGCGCGGGTCTTCCGAGAACCTTCTTCCTACGAAACAGATCGAAATAGAACGCTATGACGGACCGATTTTCCTGAGTCACGGGTCGGCCGACCGGGTCTGGTCAGTGGACATGACAAAGCGTCTGGAAGCGCGGCTTCTTGCCCATGGCCGGAAGCCGGAGGTTCATATCTACGAAGGCCAGGACCATATCCCGACCAGTGCTGCAGAAAACCTGCATCACGAGAACCTGCTGACATTTCTGGAAAGAAATCTTCTGGCATCGTGACATTGTCGAGGGCGGCGAGCTGACCACGCACTCGTGTCAGGTGACTGCCTTCAGAAGCGACTGAGACGGCGGCTGACCAGGGTTCTGATGCGGTTTCTTGAGTTCGGACTTGTAGCGCATGACGAGTTCGGGAATGGACCGAGTGCTTCGGTCCAGCCACGCGCAGCGTGCTTTCAGGAAGTCGCGATAGGTCTTTTCATGGATGCCGGTCTGCAGCATAAGGCGCATGATCGCACCATCCGCATCGGATTTCAGCGTGTCGGAAACAACCTCGTCGGCGAGGTTGATCTTGCGGCTGATCAGCCAGATGGCCGCATCAAGGCGGCCTTCTTCGAACAGAGTTCGCAGAATTGCATCGAAGGACAACTCGCCGTTGGCAATCTGGATGCTGGCTTCGTGGCGCGAATAGGTGATGCCGTCGAGGTCGATACTGCCGTCGTGTCGCTCTTCGATGGTCTTCGCCAGGCGCTGCAGTTCGCCGGTTTCCAGGGCCTTCTTGAGAGGAGGCGGGATCAGCGGACAGTTGGTCTCCAGAATGTCCATCTGGGTTTGGAGAAATTCTTGGTCTTCCAGTGCACGCCTTGCAATCCCGGCGAGCACGTCTGCTTCCGTGTTTGCAAATATCAGCAGGGCGAGTGTGCCTCGGACGGAAAAGGGCGCTGCCATATTATGGAGGAGCTCGTGGACCACATCCCGGCTGGCCCGCGCAATCATCGTGTCGGTCATCTCTTCGGAAAGATCAGGTCTCTTTGCCGTTGACTTGCGCTTGTCGTTGCCGCCGTTTTTGGCGATCTGCATGAGGCCGTTCTGGCTGATCATCGGCGAGCATTCGATCACCGGTTCCGACAGTTCGTAATCTTCCTGGGCGAGCCGGTCCGCAAGGTCGGGGATGATGCGGTCGGTTTTTGCAAGGCGTACGACAAGTTCGTAACGTGCAGCGCGGTCCAGCTGGTCGAAAACCGAGAGAACAATTCGCGAAAACAGTTCCCGCTCCATCTCCGTCGGCTCGTGGTCTTCCGACCGCGCATATTCGCCGACGAGCGTGCGGATGAGTTTTGATCTCGCCTCTGGTTCTTTGATCCGGGCGAGCTGTTCTAATTGTTCTCTTAACACTGTCCTGCCGCTATTAACGAAGGGGCACAGTTCGGGCCCGCACGGCTGTAACTATTACAGTCCTATCTTAATTTTCTTCTACTTTTAACGACTTGGCCGGGTGCTTCAGCCGCCGCCGAAGCTCTTGACCAGCGAGCCTGCCACCAGATTCCAGCCATCGACAAGTACGAAGAAGATCAGCTTGAACGGAAGAGAGATTACCACCGGCGGCAACATCATCATACCCATGGACATCAAGACGGATGCAATCACGAGATCGATGATGAGAAACGGCAGGTAGAGCAGGAAGCCGATCTCGAAAGCACGTCGCAGTTCGGAGATCATGAAAGCGGGAATGAGCGTGGCCATGGAAAGGTCTTCCGGGCCTTCCGGTGCTTCTTCTCTGCCGGAGAGCTCCTCGAACAGGGCGAGGTCCTTTTCGCGGACCTGGGACAGCATGAACGTCCGGAACGGATCGGAGGCACGCTCGAAGGCCTGCTCGAATTCTATGTCCCCGTCGATGAGCGGTTGAACGCCGGCATCATAGGAGGCCTGCAAGGTAGGCATCATGATGAAGGCCGACAGGAACAGTGCAAGGCTGACCATCACCATGTTGGGCGGGGCCGTCTGCAGGCCGATGGCAGACCGCAAGAGCGACAGCACCACCACGATACGGGTGAAGCTGGTCACCATGACGAGAATGGAAGGCGCCAGCGACAGGATGGTCAGAAGGACAACCATCTGGACGGCGCGTTCCGTCAAGGTGGTGTCATCGCCAAAACCGACCGAGATTTCCTGCGCAGCAGCCGGTCCGGCCAGAACCGCGAGCAGTGCGGTCAGCAAAAGCATCAGGCGGATCAGACCGTCAGGCCGCAGGAGCGATTGCAAGCGCATCATCCGTTTGACTGTCCACCCAGTTCGTCCAGGATCTTCGCCATTTCTTCCTCGATCGGATTTCTGTCGCCCAAACCGGCGGAAGGCCTGACAGGCGCCTTGACCGGTGGCGCAGAGCTCGTCACGGGACCGCTGGTTACCGGGGCAGGGGCTGCTACCGATGCCACAGCAGACGGCGCGACCGTTGCAGTAGCGCTTGCGGTTTCTTCCTGCGCTTCTTCAGCCTCGTCGGCAGATGCCTCGTCAGCTGGCATTTCCGCTGCGGAAGACGCTTCGGGCTTGTCCTGAGCCGGGGTGGACGCTTCCGGCACGTCTTCCAGGAGATCGCCGATATCCAGCGAGAGTTCCCTGGAAGGGGCGGCTTCTGCGGCCGACTGTGTTTCGGTTTCGGCAGCTTCCTCTTCTACGGAAGCCGCTGTCCGGGCTTCATCATCCGCCGTGACGTCGGCAGGTTCGATTGCCTCAGTCACTTCGGGCTCTGAAACATCGCTTGAAGAGTGTTGTGCATCGGCCATCTGGACGTTTTCGTCCGCCGTGTCCGCCATCGCCTGGCCAAGGTCGGCGGGCTGGTCCGGTTTCGGCGTGCTTTCTTCCGCCGGAGCTTCCTGCGCAGGGGCTTGTTGAGGTGTGGATGCTGCGGTCAAGGTTGCGGCAACGAGCACCGGCTCCACCTTGTGCTCCGGCAGAACCTGCTCAACCGGCTTCAAGAGAGCGGTTTTGGCACGTGCCGCCGGTCCGGAAGCGGGCGGGGAGATCGTACCGCCATAGGAAGGCCGGTCACGGGCCGTGAAGGGGCGTGCCAGGGACTTCAATGTGGAAGCTGTCTTGCTTTCCTGCGGGGCAGAGGGAGCCGGAACGGCAGGACGCACTTCCGGCGCTTTTACGGGTGTTGTTGCAGGTTCGCTTGCCTGCATCTCAGCTTCCAGGGCAGCTGCAATGTCGACCTTGCCTTCGTCGGTGCTTCGCGGAGGCGAAACTTCCGGCGAAGCAGGCGCGGGAGCGGCTGGTTTAGAGGCGGCCCGGTTGAAGCCGTTCTGAGTGGCCGCACGTAGCAGATCGCTCGCGCGGCCCAGTCCTCCACCGCTTTCCGGCTTGTCGGGGGTGGTCTTGGGTGGCGTTGCCTGTTGGGCCGGGGGCGTCGGGGCTTGCACGGTTGCCGGAGCACTCTCGGCCGCACGCGTGGCGGTAAGCCGGGAGCGAGCGGGTTCCGAATAATTGCGTTGCGGTGCAGCCGAACTCACACTGGGGGCTGCCGACGTGGCAACCGGGGTGGCTGGTGCCTGATACGAAGGTGAGGCCGGTGCGGATGGCTGTGCCACCGGAGCGGCAGGTTGCGGTGCCGGGGCGGCCTGCTGTGGTGCCGGTGGAGACGGCTGCGCTAGAGGTGCGGCAGACGGAACTGGCGTACGTGCCTGGACTGCGGGCGCTGCGACTTCCTGTTCTTCGAGGAAGTCGTCGGGCCGGGCCGGGATCTCCGGACCGGGGGCGACTGCGGCCTTGACCGGCATCGGCATGTTCGAGGGAGACGGTTGCCCGGGTCGGGCCTGGGCCAGCGGGGTATTGCGAACGATATTCTGTTCCACCACGACGTCGCTCGGGCCGCCGACCAGGATGAGATGCTCGATATTGTCCCGGCGAATGAGCAGCAGCCGGCGGCGAGCGTCGACAGAAGCGCTGTCCATGATGGCAATCCGGGGCTGCCGGTTGCGGCTTTGTGGAGCACTTGCCCCCATCAGGCGCTTCAGAATGAAAATAAACAGTCCGAACAGCAGCAGCACGACGGCCAAAGCCAGGATGACTGCAATAGCCTGCGTGATGCCCCCGCTCACGTTGAATGTGGTCTCAATCCAGTTATACATCTTACCCTCGTGCCGCCCCGCTTGCGGTTTGATCGCGTGTGCCGGTTACTCCGGTTTTTTGCCTCAATTGGGGAGGTTTGCCTTTATCCCCAGTAATTCCGGCGGTTGAGCCTGTGCAGGCTCCTGTCTCGCAAACCTCTCGGCTTTTTTATTTTTTCCCCGTTGCGGCGGGAATGTTTTGCCCCGTCGGTACCGGTTCAGCCGCTTGCTGATCTGCTTCGAATCTCTCTAGGACTTAAAGTTAACAGAGGCAGGCAAATTTTGCCTGTTGGCGGCGCCTCTCTTTTTGCGAAATGCAAAGGAAAGTTGCCTCCTCCACTGGTTTTTGAAGGGTTTGGGCCGGAAGAGGTAAATGGCTGTTAACTTTTCATTAACCATTTGAGCGGCAATCATTGCCGGGTTGGTTAACGAATGGTGAATCGGAATGGCCATAACGGATCTGCCGCTGTTCCAGGCATTGAAATCCAAGATGCAGTGGCACCAGACGAGACAGAGCGTGCTGGCGCAGAACATCGCCAACGCGGATACGCCCGGATACATGGCGCGGGACGTGAAGGAATATACCTTCAAGGATCACATCGGGCGACAGTCACTGAACCTGGCGACGACGACGACGGTGGCCGGGCACATTCCCGGGAAGCTGGGAAATACCGGTTCGGCCAAGATCGAGGAAGACGACACCTTCGAAGTCACGCCGAGCGGCAACAGCGTCAATCTGGAAGAGCAGATGATGCACATCACCGAGAACCAGATGGATTACCAGGCTGCGACAACGCTTTACACCAAGGGGCTCGGTCTGATCCGGACCGCGCTTTCCAAGAGTGTATGAGGCAAGGCAGCACAAGCTAGAGGACCGATAACATGGACCTGATCAAATCCCTGTTCATCTCGGCAAGCGGGTTGAGAGCTCAGAACGGGCGCATGCGCATCATCGCGGAGAACATCGCGAATGCGAACTCCACTGCCAAGACGCCTGAAGAACTGCCGTACCGGCGCAAGATCCCGACCTTCAAGAGCCATTTCGACAGGGAAATGGGCGCTGATATGGTCGAGCTGGGCAAGATCGCGGAAGACAACACGGACTTCCGTTCGGTGCACATGCCCGGGCACCCGGCGGCCGATGCCAACGGTTACGTGCTGCAGCCCAACGTCAACACGCTGATCGAAACGACGGACATGCGCGAAGCGCAGCGATCCTATGAAGCCAATCTGAACGTCATCGATTCCACGCGGCGGATGCTGCAGCGGACCATCGATATCCTGCGCGCCTGAGCGGCAGTCCTAATCCGGGAAGGGAGCCTTAGTCATGTCTACTCCGTCGATCGCAAATAATGCCTACCAGATGGCCGCCAAGCTGCAGCAGCAGGCGCGTGCGATCGAGGACAAGGCGGGCGCTCCCGAAGCTGCCGGTCTCGATTTTACCAAGCTGGTGGAAGAGGCTGTCGGCGGTGTCGTCGACAAGGGCCGTGTCGCAGATGACAAGGCTGTCGGCCTTGTCGAGGGCAAGGCTGACGTGGTCGACGTTGTCACCGCGATCGCCGAAACGGAAGTTGCTCTGGAAACGATGGTCGCCGTTCGCGATCGAGTGATTTCCGCCTATGAGGAAATCATGCGGATGCCGATCTGATCCGATGCGGCAAGGGGGCCTTTGATGACCGCTGGTGAAGTTCTCGATCTCGCCCGTGAAGGCGTTTGGACCATGATCCTGGTGGCCGGACCGGTCATGGTCATCGGTCTGTTGGTGGGTGTCGTCATCGCCTTGTTCCAGGCTCTGACGCAGATCCAGGAAATGACGCTGGTTTTCGTTCCCAAGATCCTCGCGATCTTCGTGACGATCCTGATTGCGCTGCCCTTCATGAGCCAGGTTCTGGAGGCCTTCATGGGCAGGGTTGCCGAAATGATCCTGACCACCGGTTAGGACGTGGACCTTCATGACCATCCAGCTCGATTATCTGCCGAATATCGCAGCCATTTTCATGCTGATGTTCGCACGTATGGGCACGATGGTCATGTTGCTGCCGGCTCTTGGCGAAAGCACGATCCCGACACGGTTTCGGCTGACCATTGCCCTGGCGTTGACGATTGTTCTCTACCCCGTCGGTTCGCAGTATTATCCTGCCGACCTGACATCCAATACCTATCGCATGATTGCACTCCTGTTCGGAGAGCTGGCCATCGGCTTCGGCATCGGCCTGTGCGCCAAGATGATCACGTCCGTCTTGCAGATCGCCGGCATGATCATGGCCAACCAGTCCGGCCTTGCCTTCGCGCTTGGGACGGATTTCGCCAACCAGGGCCAGCAGGGGGCGCTGTTCGGCAACTTCCTGTCCATTCTCGGTATTACGCTGGTCTTCGTCAGCGACAGCCACTTCCTGGTGATCGCGGCGCTCCACGACAGTTTCACGATCTTTCCGCCTGGCCTTGCTCCGCCGGTCGGGGACTTTTCACAGAACGCTACGGAAACCGTTGCGCATGTGTTTTCCATCGCGGTGCGCATGAGCGCGCCTTTTCTGGTTGTCGGTCTGGTTTTCTATTTCGGCCTCGGCCTGCTCAACAAGCTGATGCCGCAGATGCAGATCTTCTTTATCGCCATGCCCGTGAATATCGCGATCGGGCTTTTCCTGCTCATGGTGCTGATCGCAACCCTGATGATGTTCTATCTGGATCATTTTCAGGAATCGCTCGGCAAGTTCATCGTGGGGTAGCGCTGCGCTATGGCTGACGATACCGACGACTCGGAAAAAACAGAGGACCCCACGCACAAGCGCCTGAAAGAGGCGCATGACAAGGGGGACGTACCGAAATCTCAGGAAGTCAGCACCTGGTTCACACTGGCCGGTGCGACGCTGATGATTGCCATTTTCGCGCCCAGCACCGCCGTGTCGCTGGGCGAGTTGATGAAGGGCTACATGGAGCATGCCCACCAGATTGCGGTGGACGGCTACGCACTGAAAGCCCTGTGGCGGGACACGGGGCAGTCGGTGGCTCTTATCGTCGGCATTCCGCTGCTGGCACTGGTGATCATGGCTGTGGCGGGCAATCTCGTGCAGCACCAGCCACTGCTGACCGCGGAAACGATCAAGCCGAAATTCTCGAAGGTTTCACCGGCCTCCGGTTTCAAGCGGCTGTTTTCCGCCGACAGTCTCGTCAACTTTGCCAAGGGAATGGTGAAGATTGCTGTTGTCGGCGCCATCATGGTGGCGGTGATGTGGCCGCACCGCGACGAAGCGGAAGTTATGGTGTTCGCCGATACGAACATCATCCTGGAGGAGGCACGGATCCTGATCCTGCAGCTTCTGGCTGCCGTGCTGGCTGTGATGACGGTGGTTGCCGCGGCCGACTTCATCTACCAGCGCAACAAATGGTTCAACAAGCAGAAGATGTCCCTGCGCGAGGTCAAGGAAGAATACAAACAGACCGAAGGTGATCCGCAGGTCAAGGGCAAGATCCGCCAGCTGCGCATGGAGCGGTCGCGCAAGCGCATGATGGCGGCGGTGCCGCAGGCCACAGTGGTCGTGACCAACCCGACGCACTATGCTGTGGCGTTGAAGTATGAAGAAGGCATGGGAGCACCGCTCTGCCTTGCGAAAGGTACCGATGCGGTCGCGCTCAAAATTCGTGAGCTCGCCAAGGAAAGCGATATTCCTGTCGTCGAAAATCCGCCTCTGGCCCGCGCGCTTTATGCGACAGTCGAGATCGACCAGGAAGTTCCGGAAGAACACTACAAGGCCGTTGCCGAAGTCATCGGCTTCGTCTTCCGCATGCGCAAGCGCGCATCCTGGCGTGCCAACTAAGTTGCTCTCAAGGATAGCGGACTGAAAAAGTCCGCGGCAAACAGGTGAATTTCAACAGGACTTGGTCGCATATCAGTTGAAATCGGCTATTAAGCACAGAATGCTTATGTACGGCCCCTTCAAGAACCGAATCGGGCCCGGGAGACAGGATTGATGAGTGACATGGACGGGACGCCGAGCGGGCCGATGATCAGCCGCCCGGAACGTTCCGGTAATATAGGCCTTCTCATAGGCCTCGCACTGCTGCTCGTCGGCGCTGCTGCTGCCTTTGCGGTCATGGACCGCGAAGTGGCGCAGCCGTTTATTCTTGCGCTGCTCGGTATCCTGGCCGTCGTCGGCGTTTTCTGCCTGTTTGCCGGAGCCATAGGCTTTCTGCGCCTGTCGGCCCGCCCAGGCGAAGCCAATCCGCTTGCCTCCGCTTTTGTCGATACCCTTGAAGACGGAGCGCTCATTACCGACCTGGACGGCCGGCTTGTTTATGCCAACAAGGCCTATGCAGATCTGACCGGCGCTGAAACCGCTGCCGACATCCGTGTGGTCGAGCGTGTGTTTTCCTCCGATCCGGATGCCGCCGACGCCATTTTCCGCCTGTCCCAGGCCATGCGCGACAGCCGCAGGGCGCAAGAAGAGATCCGCATGCCGTTCCCGCTCGGCAGGGCCGACGGCGCTGCGCGCTGGTATCGGGTGTCGATCCGCCCGTTGCAGGTGTCCAAGGAACGCGGCGGTGGCAAGCCCATGGCGGTCTGGCAGCTGGCCGATATCACCCGCGACCGGGCCGAACAGGAAAACTCGTTTCAGGAACTGCAGCGCGTCATCAATTTCCTGGATCACGCGCCGGCCGGTTTCTTCTCCTGTGATGCGGAAGGCCGCATCGTCTATCTCAACGCCACCCTGGCCGACTGGCTTGGCTACGATCTTGCCCAGTTCGACGCGGGCGACCTCGATCTTTCGAGCATCGTGCGCGGCGACGGCACCGAGCTGATCCGCTCGATCAAGGGTCAGGCGGGCGAGGTCAAGAGCGAAACCTTTGATCTCGACTTCGTCACCCGCAACGGACGCGGCCTGCCGGTGCGACTGCTCCACCGTGTGCCTTTCGGTGAAAACGGCCAGCCGGGTGACAGCCGCACACTGGTTCTCAACAGGTCTCGCGGTGAGGAAGCCTCCGAGGCGCTTCGGGCGGCGGAAGTCCGCTTTGCCCGTTTCTTCAACAACACGCCGATCGCCATTGCCTCGCTCGACAAGGAAGGCCGGGTCCTGAGAACCAACGCGCCGTTCCTGAAGCTGTTCGGTGCGGTCGATACGGATGACGAATCTCCCAAGCTGGAGGCTTATGTGGCCGAGAGCGGACGGCAGGAACTGGCGAAATCTCTCCAGGCTGCTGCCAACGGGATCGGCGAGATCGCGCCGATAGACATTCCCCTGGTCGAGGGCAATGACCCGCGTTCCGCAACCTTCTACGTTTCCGCAGTGCAGGAAGGTGAGGGTGACGGCGAAGCCGCCATCGTCTACGCGCTTGAAACCACCCAGCAGCGAGCCCTGGAAGCCCAGTTCGCCCAGAGCCAGAAGATGCAGGCCATCGGCCAGCTGGCCGGGGGTGTCGCGCATGACTTCAACAACGTCCTGACTGCGATCATCGGCTTCTCGGATCTGCTTCTGGCAAGCCACAGACCGACCGATCCGTCCTTCCAGGACATCATGAACATCAAGCAGAACGCCAACCGTGCAGCCGGCCTCGTGCGGCAGCTTCTGGCCTTCTCGCGTCGTCAGACGCTGCGTCCGCAGCAACTGGAGCTGAACGACGTTCTGGCAGATCTCTCCATCCTGCTCGACCGCCTGCTGGGCGAGAAGGTGGAACTGAAGGTGATCCACGGCCGGGACCTGTGGCCGGTGATGGCCGACCTGAACCAGCTGGAACAGGTGATCGTCAACCTGGCGGTAAACGCGGGCGATGCAATGTCCGACGGTGGCCGTCTGACTATCCGCACGCGCAACGTCAACGAAGCCGAAAGCACTCAGTTCGACAACATCCGCGGCATGCCACCGGGCGAGTACACCCTTGTCGAGGTGGACGACACGGGCCACGGCATTCCGCCCGACGTGATGGAGAAGATCTTCGATCCGTTCTTCTCCACCAAGGAAGTCGGCAAGGGAACGGGCCTTGGCCTGTCGACGGTTTACGGCATCGTCAAACAGACCGGCGGTTTCATTTTCTGTACCTCCGAAGTTGATGTCGGCACGACGTTCCGTCTGTTCCTGCCACGCCACATTCCGAAGGTCGTGGAGAAGAAAAAGCCGGAGCCGAAGGAAGTCGAGCCGGAAAAGGTCAAGGATCTGACCGGTTCCGCATCGATCCTGCTGGTGGAAGACGAGGAAGCCGTGCGTGCCTTTGGCGCCCGTGCCCTCGCGTCGCGCGGCTACACCGTCTACGAGGCGGGCTCGGGCAACGAGGCGCTGGAGGTCATGGAAGAGACCGACGGCAAGATCGACCTCGTGGTCTCTGATGTGGTCATGCCGGAAATGGACGGGCCGACGCTTCTGGTCGAGCTGCGCAAGACCCGTCCGGACCTCAAGATCATCTTCGTGTCCGGTTATGCCGAGGACGCCTTCGAGGAAAACCTGCCACCGGGCGAACAGTTCTTCTTCCTGCCCAAGCCTTTCACGCTGAAGCAGCTTGCGACGACCGTGAAGGATGTCTTGAACGGATAGGCCGACCTGGTCCAGACTTGCCTCAACACCATCCGTTTGAGGCAAGAGGTCCATGCAGCTTCCAGATTTCATCCGAAAGTTTCCAGCTCTCGATGTTCCCTTTCCCGAGGACGTAGTCAGATCCTACGCAGTGCGTTCGGACGCCGGACTGGTCGTTTTTTTCGATTTCGTGAAGGACATGGTCCTGCCGCCGCATTCGCATCTGGCGCAATGGGGCACTGTCCTGAGCGGCGAGATCGAATTCACCATCGCTGGAGAAACAAGGACGATGGGTCCGGGCGCTATCTACGATATTCCCAGTGGGGCGGAGCACAGTGCGATCATCAAGGCCGGAACCAAGGTGATCGATGTCTTCGAGGAGCCTGACCGCTATCCGGTCAAGGGATAGCACTTCACACAGGCTCTGGTCGCTGCCGCCTGCCACTGTGTTGCACCGGTTCAGGTCTGACGGCATTCGGGTAAGGATTGCAGTTACCCTTCCATCCCGAATGCGTTAGAGGAAGGTCACGACAGGCTGTCTGCGACGAAAAGGGCTGACACGTTGACCGCACATCATGCACCTGGTGAAGGCGCTCCGGGCAAGGATGGAACAGCTTTCGACCAGGAAGCATCCTGGCGGCGGCTGATGTCCGTCTTTGGCAGCATTGGTCTGCTGTCTTTCGGTGGTCCGGCCGCACAGATCGCGCTGATGCACCGCAAGCTGGTTGATGAGACCGGCTGGCTTTCGGAAAAAAGCTACGTCAACGCTCTCGGGTTCTGCATGTTGCTGCCGGGTCCGGAAGCCATGCAACTGGCGACGTACTGTGGCTGGAAACTGCGCGGCGTTGCCGGTGGTCTGCTGGCGGGCCTTCTGTTTGTCGTTCCCGGCGCACTCGCAATTTTCGCACTTGCCGCGGTTTACGGAACCTTCGGCAATGTGCCGCTGGTCAGTCAGCTGTTTCTGGGCATCAAGGCAGCCGTCCTGATCGTGGTTCTGGAGGCGCTGCTGCGCCTCTCCAAACGGGCACTCACCATCAGGCGGCAATGGGTCATTGCAGCTCTGGCCTTTGTCGGAATTTTCTTTCTGGCCCTGCCGTTCCCGCTGATTGTTCTGGCTGCCGGGCTTTACGGTGCCGCGTTCAGCGTGGCGCAGACTGAAAGCCCCGGTGAGCCTGGTGTTGCCATTGGCAGACCGATTGCGAAAACGCTCCGCACGGTGTTTCTCTGGGCCTTCATCTGGATCGCGCCGCTGGCGCTGCTGGATCTGGCCGGCAACGTGCCCTTGCTGGCGGATATCGGCTGGTTCTTTTCAAAGCTCGCTGTCGTCACCTTTGGCGGCGCCTATGCGGTGCTTGCCTATATGGCCCAGGACGTCGTCGCCATTCATGGCTGGCTGAGCGCCGGTGAAATGATGGACGGGCTGGGTCTGGCGGAAACAACGCCGGGGCCGCTCATTCTGGTGACCCAGTTCGTCGGCTTTCTGGCGGCCTTTCACGAAGGTGGGCTTCTGCTTGGTCTCGCAGGGGGGCTGGTTGCGCTCTGGGCGACCTTTGCTCCCTGTTTCCTCTGGATCTTTGCCGGGGCGCCTTACATCGAATGGATCTCGGCGCAGCCGAGGCTCAAGTCGGCACTTTCGGCCATCGTAGCGGCGGTGGTCGGCGTCGTGCTCAACCTGTCGGTCTGGTTCGCGCTGCATGTCTTCTTCGAAGAGGTCACGGCGACAAAGTGGGGTGTCGTGACACTCTGGATCCCGGACCTTGCCAGCCTCGACTGGCGCGTGCCGGTCCTCGCGGCCCTGTGTGGCCTGTTGCTCCTGCGATTTCACATGGGGCTGATCTGGGTGCTGCTGACGGCGGCACTTGGCGGGGTGCTGCTGTCACAAGTGGGATGAGGGGGCGCGTGTCCGCTCACCAGCCCGCGGTGAGAAAATAGTTGGCATAGACAAATGGCCAGACTGCAAGGCAAAGGGCGAGCTTTCTCCTGTCGCTGAGACGGGCGCCGACAAGCCGGGACACTGACCAGGAAATCAAGGCGACAAGGACAAACCTTGGTAGCCGCGCCACCGGCGAGACAAGAAAAAGCGATTGTGCGGGGATCGATGCGTAGCCCGCTTCGGCCGAAAGAACCTTGTAAGGGATGCCGCTGAAGGCTCCCCCGAGCAATCCCTCGAACAGGCCTGCCTGCAAAAGCTGCCTGGCCATTTCAAATGTTGGTCCGGAAATCCCGGGCACAAGCAGCAGCACCTGAAGCGTTTCTTCCGGAAAATGCTGTGCGCAGGTCCAGACCAGCAGACCGCCGAACGCGGCCGCGAAGGACGCCAGAAGCGCCGCTATCATGGCCTTGCCCAGGGAGCGAAGCGCGATGATGCTCAAAAGCGCGTCGGGAGCAATGAAGAACAGCGTTGCCTCGGCAAAGCTCCAGAGCGTAGCCAGGCAGAAAAGTGCCAACTTACTATTCCCAGGATGCAAAGGTCTTTTCCGTCGAGAGAGCGTTAAAGCGCTCCTTCAACCCGGTCATAAAATGAGTCCGGTCCTCGTTCCAAGTGATTGGTTCCCCGACGAAAATATCGCAGAAGAACGGCACCAGCAGGAACGACCCCTTCGGCAAGGCCTTGCCGAGGCCGTGGGTGAAGACGGGCACGACCGGTGCTTCCGGGAACCGTTCGGCAAGAAAGGATACGCCTTTCTTGAGATCCGTCATCTGTTCCGGTTCGCCGCGCGAACCTTCGGGAAACAGGATCAGAACCTTGCCCTGACGCAGAACCTCGTAGCAGCCTTCCAGCGGGTCGACATTCTTCTCTTTCCGGCCACGCTCCACTGGGATAATGCCGAGGACATGTTCCGACAGCCAGGCCTTGAGAGGTGACGAGAAGAAATAATCTGCCGCCGCAACCGGCTTGATGTCCTTCAGCTTCGACAGGGGCATCAAGGCCATCAGCACCATCGTATCCAGATGGCTGTTGTGGTTGGCAACAATGATCGCCGGACCGTTGGCCGGCAGCAGTTCCTTGCGACGCACGTTCAGCCCGAGCAGGAACAGGACCGCGATCTTGACGAAAATGTAGAAGATCTTCTGGAGCATCAATGGAGGTTCCTGAATGCTGACGGTCGAGCGCTTGTTCCAGGGTCGTCCTCTCCTCGGTCACCCCGGACGTAGCGAAGCGGAGATCCGGGGCCGGGGAACCCAGGCGCAAGATAAGTGGCTGAACCTTTCAGCCGATTGAAAGGCTCCCCGATCCCGGCTCGCGCTGCGCTTGGCCGGGATGACGAGAGGAGAGGCGCGTGGGCTTGGAGAAGAGAGAAAGAGAAGCCTGCCGACTGCGTGCGCAGAGTGGGAGCGGTCATCCTGACATCCCCCTTCAGTAATAGAAATAGCGGGTAAAGTGGAAGAACAGCGGCGCGGTGTAGGTCAGGCTGTCGATCCTGTCGAGGATGCCACCATGACCGGGAATAAGACTGCCGGTGTCCTTGACGCCGAGATCCCGCTTCAGGGCCGAGACGGTGACATCACCAACGAACCCCGCGACCGGGATCAGCAGGCCGGCGGCAGCGGCGTGGATCATGTCAAAGGGCGTGACCAGCGGTGCGGTCAGAAGGGACAGAACGAAAGTGGTTGCAACGCCGCCAAGAAAGCCTTCCCACGTCTTGTTGGGACTGACGCCCGGAATGATCTTGTGACGGCCAAACAGTTTGCCCCAGGTATATTGGGCGACGTCGTTGAACTGGGTCAGGAACAGGAGGAACAGCAGCAGGCCTGGACCGCCGGTGCTGTTGGCCTCGGTCGCCGGCAGGATCAGGAGGAAAGCTGCGTGGCTGATGGAGAAGACGCATAGCATTAGCCCCCAGTTGAGGGTGCCGACAGCGCGCAGGAAGCCCTCGGTCTGCTGGGTCAGCAGGCTGACGAAGGGCAGGAACAGGAACATGTAGACCGGGATGAACACCGCGAACATGCCATAGTAGCTGTCGTAGACCCAGAAGTACTGCACGGGGATCGACAGATACGCCCAGAACAGCACCCGCCTGTCAGCCCGGCGGGTGGGGATCATCGAGAAATACTCTTTCAGCGCCAGGAAGCTGATGAGGGCGAATACAATGATCGAGACCGTGTTGCTGACCAGGAAGGAGACGGTGAAGATTGCCACCATCACCCACCAGCTGACGGTGCGCTGAACCAGTTCGCTCATGTTCTTGGCGGAGCGTTTCGAAATCACGAACACGATGGCGCTGGCAACGCACAGCACGGCCCAGATGCCGATCAGGGCCCAATGGATGGTCAGGAGGTTCATGCGGATTGTTTCTCCCTGATTGCCGCCCTGGCGCGGTTGAAGATGGTGACCGCGGACAGCACCAGCCCGGCACCGAAAAGGATCTGATATAGGAGAGGCGCGGTCAGGCCAAAGGCCATCAGGAGCCCGCAAAGACCGAACAGGGCTGCCCGGTCGCTCTTGCCGAAGGGGCCGTCATACCGGCGACTTGCACCGATCTGGACTGCGATCACGCCGGTCATTTCGCCGATGATGGCAAGCATGACCAATCCGACGACAATCGGCCCATCGACAAAAGGCAGGAGTGCGAAGGGCAGGTAGAGCGCAGCGTCTGACAGCACATCACCCAGTTCGTTGAGCACCGCGCCAAGATCGGATTTCTGGTCGTGTTCCCGCGCCAGCATGCCGTCGATCGCATTGAGGCCCATGCGGATGAACAGAACCAGCGGCAACAGGATCAAGGGCAGGAAAGCGCCGGGAAAGATCCAGAGCAGCAGGCCTTCGCCAATCGACAGGCCAAGCGCGGCCAGGGTTACCTGATTGGCTGTCACCCCGTTTGCGGCAAGCGATCTGCACACGGGGCGAAGCAGGTCCTGAAAACGGGACTTCAGCTGGTAAATCGTTGGCATTCAAAAACTTTCCCGACTAATTTTCGGGAAAGATATAGGTATAGAGCACCCGGTGCACGCTAGAATTTCAATTGCCTGCTGTCACTTCCTGACAGGGTCGCGCTGGAGCAGGCGTTTCAGGTGATCAGTAACATTTTCCGGCTCTTCCAGCGGTGTCAGGTGGCCACTGTGTTCCAGGACGACAAGGTCCGCTGACGGGATCAGGTTGGCCATGGACCGATGAAGCTCCGGCGGCGTCAACTGATCATGATTGCCACACAGCACCAGTGTCGGGCAGATAATGCCGGTGAGCGACGCTCGGCTGTCGGGGCGAGCAATGCGGGTCTGGCGAATGAAGACGTCTGGACCAAGGCGCTGCGTCATGGCACGAACCCGATTTATCATGCCGGCATTGTCCCGGTTTTCCGGGGCAAGATAGGACTGGGCGAGTTTTCTGCCGAAGCCGTGGAAATGGCCAGTTTTCGACGCCTGGGCAATCAGCTCTTCGCGCTCTGCGGCGCGTTCCGGCGTGTCAGGCAGCATGGTGGTGTCGAGGAGGGCGAGATGGGTCACGCGTTCCGGCGCGCGGCGCAGGATTTCCTGAGCGACGATACCGCCGAGCGAAAACCCGGCCAGTGCAAAGCGGTCCTCGCTGGTGGCCAGAACCATTTCCGCCAGAGCCCCCAGCGAACTACCGCGTGTTATGTCGGCAACCCGGGGGCGAGAGATGTCGGCGAGACCGGTGATCTGATCCCGCCAGAGATCCGCATCGTTCAGGAGCCCCGGGATCAGGACGATCTGCGGCAGGCTCATGCATCGGCCTCCTGCGTGGAGGCGAGGATTGTCCGGGCACGGATGCGGACCGGCTCGTCGACCATTGCGCCATCGACATTGGCTGCGCCATCACCCGAGGCGAGAACACGCCTGGCCCACTCGATTTCGTCGAGGCTCGGGGCGAAGGCGCGTTTGATCTCGGCAAGCTGTCTTGGGTGAATGCAGAGTTTGCCGGCCATACCGAGATCGCGTGCATGGCAGGCGTCTTCAAATGTCTGCGCAGGGTTGTCGAGCTGTGCAGTGACGCCGTCGATCGGGGCCGCGATGCCGGCAAGCCGGGACGCCAGAACCAGTTCGGAGCGAACGGGCAAGAGCACGTCTTTCAAATGCGCGCAGCCTAGATCGGCGCAATAGTCGATGGACCCGAAAGCCAGTCGAACCACCCCATCGGTGCTTGCAATGCTCCTGGCATTGGCAAGCCCCTTGGCACTTTCAATGAGCGCGATAACCGGGACCGAGTCTCCCAGGGCAGTGTGGAGCGTGGCAATCTCTCCGGGAGCCTCCGCCTTCGGCAGCATGACGGCATCCGGTGCCAGCTTGCGAAGAGCAACGACATCCTCCAGGTGCCACGAAGTCCCAACGGCGTTTATGCGCACGATGACCGGCTTTTCGGTGAAGCCGGTTGTCAGATTGGTGCGGGCGGCCTCTTTCTCCGATGCGGGGACCGCGTCTTCCAGATCCAGGATGATCGCGTCGGCTTCGGTTGCGGCTGCCTTGGGGAACCGGTCGGGCCTATTTGCCGGCACGAACAGAGGTGTCCTGACTGCCGTTACCATGCCGCTGTCGCCTCCATGGCAACCGGGCCGCCAAGCTGCGCGGTCCAGAGCTTCATGGTTTCTCCCTCCGTTTGCGCGTTCACCGTGAAGTCCGCCGTGTCGAATATGGTCGACAGACTTCGAAACCGGAATGTTTTCGGTGCTCTTTCCTTGAGATCCGCAGCGAATTGGCAAAGCAGTGTTGCCTGCAAGGGACCGTGAACAATGAGCCCTGGATAGCCTTCCACGTCGCGGACATAGTCCTTGTCGTAGTGGATGCGGTGCCCGTTGAAGGTCATGGCCGAATAACGAAAGAGGTAGGCGGCCGATGGCGTGATCTGCATGACGTGGTCTCCAGCCGTCGCAGGCGCCGGGGTTGTCTTCATGCCCGCAACGTTCTGTGCCTCCCGGTAGACGATGTCCTGACGCTCGCTCAAGACAGGTTGGTCGTCAGAAGTGACTTCATGATTGACCGTGACGAAACAGAGTGGCCCGGTGCGGCCCTGTTTCAGGACCACATCCCTGACGGTTGACACCCGCCGGACCTCTTCGCCAATCCGGATGTCACCCTGGAAGGTAAACTCGCCGCCTGCCCACATGCGCCGGGGCAGGGGCACGGGCGGCAGGAAGCCGCCACGGGCTGCATGACCGTCCGGCCCCAGACCGGCTGTCTGAATGGCCGGCTGAGCAAGACAGAAATGGATCAGCAGCGGCGCGACATCACCTGGAGCTTCACCTGATGTCCGGTCAAAGGTCGCGTTGAACTGGCGAACCAGTGTGGGGCTCAAGACCTCCGAGGCGCTGTCTTCGCGCCCTATCCAGCTGCGCAGGTGGTCGATGTCGAGGTCCATGATCACGCCTCCAGGGGCTTGAGGGCCGGGATCGGGCCGTAGCTGCGCGGTTCGCCCGAAAAGATGGCCGCAGGGGCGGGGAAGGAGATCGGGCCATTCGGGCTGTCGACAGTGATACGCCTCAGGTGCGGATGGGTCGACAGGCCTTCCATATCGTTGACCGAGGCCAATGCGATATTAGCCTCCGTCAGCAACCTGATGGCCGTTTCGGCATCAAATTTCGCAAAGGCTTCGCCAACAGCGGCATCCGTTTCCCTGCGATTGTTCACCCGCGCGACGTTTGTTGCGAACCTTGGATCGGCGCCGAGTTCGGGTTTTTCGATGAAGTCGCTGCAAAGGGTCCTCCATTCCCGGTCGCTTTGAATGGCGATCAGAATTGCCGGACCTTCCTTTGGCTGGAAGACGCCATAGGGCGCAATCGAAGGATGGGCGAGGCCGACCCGCTGGGGGCTTTTGCCGCCTTCATGGTTGAGAAGGGGGACGGTCAGCCAGTCGGCCAGAACATCGAACATGGAAACCGAGATCTGCGCGCCCTTGCCGGTGATCCCGCGCTGGATCAGGGCTTCCAGAATGGCGGTATAGGCCGTTGCCCCGGTGGCGATGTCGACAAGGGAAATGCCGACACGCGCGGGTTCGTTCGGCCCGCCGGTGATCGAACAAAGACCGGTTTCAGCCTGGATCAGCAAATCATAGGCCTTGCGGTCGGCCATCGGCCCGGTTTCGCCGAAACCGCTGATGGAGCAGGTAATAAGGCGCGGATAATCCACCACCAACCTGTCCGGATCAAAACCAAGGCGGGCCAGGGCGCCAGGCTTGAGGTTCTGGATCAGGATATCGGCGTCTGCGATCAGCTGCGCCAGCTTTTCCTTGCCCGTGTCGGAACCAAGATCCAGCGTGATGCTGTCCTTGCCCCGGTTCAGCCAGACAAAGTAACTCGACTGGCCCTTGGCAACGTCGTCATACCCCCGGGCAAAATCACCTTCGGGCCGTTCGACCTTGGTGACTGTCGCTCCGGCATCTGCAAGCCGGGACGTGGCGTAGGGGGCGGCCACCGCCTGTTCGATGGCGACGACGTTCAATCCTTCCAGCGGCAACACCATCAGAACGACCTCGGCAGGCCAAGCACATGCTCGGCAATATAGGACAGGATGAGGTTGGTGGAGATTGGTGCTACCTGGTAGAGCCGCGTCTCGCGGAACTTGCGCTCGACGTCATATTCGCAGGCAAAACCGAAGCCGCCATGGAACTGGATGCAGGCATTTGCCGCTTCCCAGCTTGCCTTTGCGGCCAGGTATTTGGCCATGTTTGCCTCCGCGCCGCAGGGAGCGCCGGCATCAAACAGGCTACAGGCCTTGTAGCGCATCAGGTTGGCCGCCTCGATCTCGATATAGGCTTCGGCTATGGGAAACTGGACGCCCTGGTTCTGGCCTATGGGACGGCCGAAGACTTCCCGTTCTCGCACATAGTCGGTCACCTTGTCGGTGAACCAGTAGCCATCGCCAATACATTCGGCGGCAATCAACGTGCGTTCGGCGTTGAGGCCGGTAAGGATATATTTGAAGCCTTTTCCTTCCTCGCCGATGAGATTTTCTTCCGGGATTTCCAGATTGTCGAAGAAGAGTTCGTTGGTCTCGTGGTTGACCATGTTCAGGATCGGGCGAACCTCCATGCCTGATTTCATGGCTTGCCTGATATCGACCAGGAAGATCGAAAGGCCTTCCGATTTCTTCTGCACGTCGGCAAGCGGCGTTGTGCGCGCCAGGAGGATCATCAAGTCGGAATGCTGCACACGGCTGATCCAGACCTTCTGGCCGTTGACGACGTAGCGGTCGCCCTTCTTCACGGCGGTGGTCTTGATCCTGGTGGTGTCCGTGCCCGTCGTCGGCTCGGTCACGCCCATGGATTGCAACCGCAATTCGCCGCTTGCGATCTTCGGCAGATATTTCAGCCGCTGTTCTTCCGAGCCATGCCGCACAAGCGTGTTCATGTTGTACATCTGGCCGTGACAAGCGCCGGAATTGCCGCCTGCACGGTTGATTTCTTCCATGATGACCGAAGCTTCGGTGAGCCCGAGGCCGGATCCGCCGTAGTCCTCCGGGATAAGTGCGGCCATCCAGCCTTCGCGTGTCAGGGCGTCGACAAATTCTTCCGGATAGGAGCGAGCCTCATCGATCTTGCGGTGGTATTCGGCGGGAAACTGGGCACATAGCGCGCGGATGCCGTCGCGAATGTCCTGGTAGCTATCATGTTGGCTTGTCATGTGGGCTTTTCGTCTGGCGTGTTCGTTGACCGCAGTTAAGCCGCTGAACTTCTATTGAACAAATATATGTTTTGGATGGGTATGATATAAATTTTATATGCTAACTTGTTGCCATGGACATCCGCCAACTCCGCTATTTTCTGGAAATCGTTGCGCAGGGTTCGCTTACGCGGGCTGCCGAAAGCCTGCATGTGGCGCAGCCAGCCCTGTCGCTGCACCTGAAGAACATGGAGGAGCAGCTTGGCACCAGGCTGCTGACGCGCAGTCGCTCCGGTGTCACGCCCACGGAGGCGGGAGAGCTGCTGCTGCAAAGGGCGCGGGCAATTCTCGAGGATCTGGCGCGCACGGAAGACGATATCCGCAATCTGGAAACCGATCCGTCCGGCATCGTGCGGATCGGCCTGCCGGGCACGATCAGTGCCATGGTGTCTCTGCCGTTGATCCTGGCGGCGCGTGAGCGCTTTCCGCGGATCACGCTCAATATTACCGAGGCCATGAGCGGTTTTGTTGGCGATTGGCTGAGCGAAGGCAAGATCGATCTTGCCGTGCTTTACAGCCGTTCCAAGGATGCACGTATCCGGTCTGAATTATTGCTTGAAGAAGAGCTTGTGGTTCTGTGGCCCGCCGATGCCGAACGTCCGCTGGAAATGAACATGGAGGCACTCGACAACGTGCCAATGGTGCTGCCGAGCGGAGCGCACGGCTTGCGGGTGCTGATAGACCGGACGTTCCAGGCGCTGGGCTTCGCACCAGAAATCGCGATGGAAATCGACTCCTTCAACAATATCAAGCGCCTGGTGGCAGCCGGGTTTGGCCCGTCGATCCTGCCGCTTTACGCGGTGACGGAGGAGGTGGCGGCAGGTTCCCTTTGTGTCAGCCGGATTGCCGCGCCGGGGCTGTGGCGCGGGGCTCATCTGATGTCGCCGGGTGGACGACCCGTGACGCGGGCGCTGGAAGCGGTGCACGCTTTGCTGCGCGAGGTTATTCTGGATTTGCGCGACAAGGGGGCCTGGGCCGCTTCCCGGCCACCGCAGGTTTCCGGCACCGAGACTGTCTCCTGACGGGAACAAAACCCGGAGCTCTGTCGTTTTCCCGATACTGCCCTATGCTGGCTGAGCAAGCAGCCTGTCCATGTGTGCAAGGCTTCCCGCTATTTCTGGAGAACCGATTGACGATGATCGACGCTGTCCTGCTGACCTCGCCCCGTATTTCCACCTTTGATGACCAGACCTATCTCACAAACGCCAGCAGCTTTTTCTTTGCGCGTGATGAGCGCCTGTTTCTCGTGACCAGCCGGCATGTCATGGTGGATGAGGCAAGCGGGCATCATCCCTCCCGTATCGAAATAGAACTCCACAACGACCCTGAAAACCTGGCCGACTCCATCGCTTTTTCGATCCCGCTTTTCCGGGATGGCAAAAGCCTCTGGCGCCAGGGAGAGGATACCGCAGGCGATATCGACGTTGCCGTGATCGAGATTGACCGGGCGGCGCTACCTGAAAATATCGTCTATCGGGCCTTCGGGCCGGAGCACCTGAGTGACCCGCAAGAGCATGTCGAGATCGGATCATCCATTCTGGTTGTCGGTTTTCCGCTCGGGTTTCATGACACGCTCCATCACATGCCGGTGGTCCGCCACGCGGTCGTGGCTTCCTCCTTCGGCTTCCGGTTTCAAGGCATGGGCTATTTCCTGACCGATGCCCGCACGCATCGCGGCACAAGTGGGGCTCCGGTGGTCATGCGCAATACGGCAGGCACCGCAAGCGAACTGCCGTGGAAACTGCTTGGCGTTCACTCCGCCCGCCTCGATGTCGGAACGCGCGATCTCGTGCTGGATGAGGCGCTAGGCCTCAATTGCGCCTGGTATGCGGACATTCTGATGACGCTTACTGAGGGGTGACCCCCGTCAAAGGCAAACTTCAGCCCTGGAGCGTCAGGCGGGTTTGAACCTGTAGTGGCCGGTGATTTCGAAATCGAACAGCCGGTCTTCCAGCTGCGTTCCAGCACCAATGTTGTGGACCACCATTGGTCGTTCGCTGTCTGCGGAGGCACGGTGACTGACAATCGCCATGTGCGGCAGGTTTCCAGGCAGCATCTGGGAAACGACGTCGCCGGGCTGATAGTCTTTGGCGTTTGCAGTGACCGGAAGAGCTGCGCCTTTTCGTCTGAAGAAGGTCTGCAGGTTTGGCACCCGCCGGTGGTCGATGTTCCTGTCCGGGCGTTTGAGACCCCAGATCTTTGGATAGGACGAAAAGTCCGACTTCATGTCCGCATTAACGGCCGACTGAAGATCGTAGCCGAAGGCGTCGCGGTAGGCTCTGACGACCACATCGGTGCATACACCGCGTTCGCGCGGCAGGTCGCCATTGGGAAACGGGAGCGAGACATAGGCCGGATCGTAGACCACCGTAACGCCGATCTGGCTTTCTGCCGCCTCAATCAGCTGTCCCGCCCACGGATTGGGCAAAGCAAAACTGTTTGCCGTTGCTTCAGTGGGCGGCGTGGACGGTCCGGCAAGTGCCTTGCTGACGAGCTGCAACCCGGTTTGCAGTCGATAAGCGGGGAGGGTGTGTGCCGCGTAGGCGCCTCCTGCTGCCAGAAGTCCGGTTCCGAACAGGAATGTACGCCGCTTCATGTGAGAGCTCCCATAAATCTGAAGCCGGAATACTGGCGGAGTGGGACCGGAATGGGGCGAGGCGACATTTGACCGATTTTCCCGTTGGGTAAACCAATACGCGTGTCGTTGCGGAAGTCGGTCAATTGCACGCTTTTTGTTCTCGAAAATTTAATCTGATGAGTCTTTACTGCAGCAAAAGGCGGTAAATGTTGACGAAATTTGGGGAAATACTACTGAAAACGGCAATGATTGTCTTTTTGTCCTGGCTGGCGACGCCTGCCCAGGCCGAGCAGGCATCCCTGTCCTATGATCAGTTCTTTCTGCGTCACAGCGCAACCATGATGCTGATCGATCCGGATACCGGAAGCATTCTTGATGCCAACAATGCCGCGGCAGACTTCTACGGGTTCGACCGGGATACGCTGCGCCGCATGTCCATTCAGAACATCAATCAGCTGACGGCCGAGCAGGTTGAAGCCGAACGTCAACTTGCCAAGGCTGAACACCGAAATTTTTTCATCTTCCGCCACAAGCTGGCAGATGGCTCCGTTCGAAGCGTGGAAGTTCATTCAACTCCGGTGGACTACGACGGCAGGAAGGCTTTGCTTTCCGTGGTGCACGATATTTCCGACGACCGGCAGCGGGAACAAGAACTGTGGCACTACAAGAACCGCCTGGAGGAAATGGTCGACAGCAAGAGCGCGGAACTTTCCTCTGCCTATAACGCCCGGAACCAGTGGATGCTGGGCCTGGTCGGCACGCTTGGTCTGTCGCTTGTCGTCGTCAGTTTTCTGCTGCTTGAAAGACACACCGCGCACAAGCGGTTGCGATCCTCGGAGCAGCGTTTGCGAGAGATCATCTTCGGCACCAACGTCGGGACCTGGGAATGCAACGTTCAGACCGGGGAGGTGGTCTACAACGAACGCTGGGCTGAAATTCTCGGCTATTCGCTGGCCGAGTTGCAGCCGCTCAGCCGACAGACCTGGTACCGGCTGACCCATCCGGACGATGTGGAAAAATCTGAGCAGAAGCTGGCAGAGGTGTTTTCCGGAGCAAGGGAAGCCTACGACAACGAAATTCGCATGCGCCACAAGGAGGGCAGGTGGGTCTGGGTTCTCGACAGGGGACGTGTGGTCGAATGGACGAAAGACGGCAAGCCTTTGCGCATGTCCGGCACCCATTCGGACATTACCCGTCTGAAGAAGACGGAAGAAGCTGTCAGGCGGCTAGCGATGACCGATCATCTGACAGGCCTTTCGAACCGGGCACATTTCAGCCAGAGCCTTGCGGAAAACGTAGCCATAGCAGACCGGGATAACCGCAAGTTTGCGCTGATGATGCTGGACCTTGATACCTTCAAGCCGGTCAACGACAGCCACGGGCATCCGGTGGGTGACGCGCTGCTCCAGGCCGTTGCCTCCACCATCAAGCGCTGCACGCGCGAAGGGGATGTCGTGACCCGGATCGGCGGGGATGAGTTTGCCGTGATCATCGGCGATTATGCGGAAGAGAAGGATGTTCTGGCCTGTGCCACCCGCATTTACCGGGAGGTCTCGCGGCCGATGGAAATCAAGGGCAAGGATATCAACATCAGCATCAGCATCGGGGTGTCGTTCTATCCCGATGATGCAGATGATGCCAAATCGTTGATCACCCACGCGGACCAGGCCATGTATGAAGCCAAGAAGAGCGGGGCAAACGTCCTGACGTATGAAGCCTACAGGATGCGGGTGGCGAGCTAGCTGCGGTGAAAGTGAACGACATTCCTTTGGCCTGCCTTCTCGCTCAGGCCTGCTCCTTGTCTAGACCCAGCGTGCCAGTTCCTCTTCGTAGGGCGAGATATCGCCGAACTTCGCCGTGACCCAGTCCGGATTGTAGTAGGTATCGAGATAGCGCTGACCGCTGTCGCACATCAGCGTGACGATCGAGCCTGTCTCGCCTTCGTCGATCATCCGGCCGGCGATTTGCAGCGCGCCCCACAGATTTGTGCCGGTGGAAGCGCCCGCCTTGCGGCCGATCAGTTTCTCCAGCCACAGGATCGTTGCAATGCTTGCGGCATCGGGCACCTTGATCATGTCGTCGATGACGTCCGGCAGAAACGAGTGTTCCACCTTTGGCCGGCCAATGCCTTCGATCCGACTTGAGCAGTTTTCGGTGAGAGCGTGGTTCCCGGTACGATAGGCATCATAAAAGACCGAGTTTTCCGGATCGACCACGGTCAGGCCGGTGTCGTAGCCCCGGTAGCGGATAAACCGGCCAAGCGTTGCGGATGTGCCACCCGTGCCGGCGCTCATCACCAGCATCTTCGGCACAGGATGCGGCTCGAATTCCATCTGGTTGAAGATGCTTTCGGCAATGTTGTTGTTCCCGCGCCAGTCGGTTGCCCGCTCCGCATAGGTGAACTGGTCCATGAAATGCCCGCCGAGCTGTTCGGCAAGGTCCACCGCCGCGCCGTGCATCTCGGGCGCTGATCCGACGAAATGCGGTTCACCGCCGTAGAGCCGGATTTGCTCGATCTTGCTGTGGGCGGTGCTTTGCGGCACCACGGCAATGAATGGAACGCCGATCATTTGCGCAAAGTAGGCTTCCGAAACGGCCGTGCTGCCCGACGAGGCTTCGATCACCGGTGTGCCTTCGCGGATCCTGCCGTTGCACAGCGCATAAAGAAACAGCGACCGGGCGAGACGGTGCTTCAGGCTGCCGGTCGGGTGGGTGCTTTCATCCTTCAGATAGATATCGACATCGGCGCAACTGAGGCCATGCAGCTTGAACAGATGCGTGTCGGCGGACCGATGTGCATCCGCGTTAATCCTGGCGACAGCATCCCGCACCCATTTGTCCATCGCAGTTCTCCCGGCAGTTGTTGCCCAAGAGTGGCGCTAAAGCGGAATGCCCGCAATATGGGCGATGAGTTCCAGGCTGTTGCGGGCGCTGAATTTCTTCATCAGCCGGGCCCGGTGGACCTCGACCGTGCGCGGTGACAGCCCGAGCAGGCGGGCGATTTCCTTGGTTGTATTTCCTTCGGCCAGCAGTTTGGCCACCTGGCGTTCACGCAGGCTCATTTCAGCCAGTGGCCGGTCTTCGGAAATGTCGGCAAAGCTCCAGACCGCCCGTGCGAACGGGGCTTCAAGGTTGAGAGACTGGCCACGCACGCGGCACCAGAACAGATCCCCGGATTTGCGGCGCATGATGCGTTCGTCCCGGTAGCGACCACTGCCTTTCATCCGTTCCAGTCCGATCTTGCCGATGCGGAGAAACTCTTCCGAAGAGGGATAAAGGACAGACAGCGAGGCCCCGGAAAGTTCCTCCGGTTCAAAGCCGAACATATCGGCAAGACGCGCATTGCAGCGTCGGATCTGCCGCTCTTCCGTCAAGGCCAGGCCGACGGGCGCATTGTCGAAAGCAAGCGCTGCGAAGTCGTCCATGGGCTCCCCGTTACGTGTTTTGACGGAATTTTCGCTCTAAGGGTCTGAAGAGTATCAGATAGCTGTTCCGCACGGTCGTTTTTCTGGAAACCACATCTGGTCCGGAAGAACCAGCGAGCCGAAGGGACGAGGGAGGTGCCGGGAGGAGACTGGCTGGGGTGTGTCCGGAGGAGGGCATGCCCGATCGGTCATTCTTGTCCTGAGGAGCGAGCCTTGCTCGCGTCTCGAAGGATGGGCTGCTTGTCCGCAATATGCCGCCCGTCCTGCGAGACAGCGCTCGGCGCTTCCTCAGGATGAGAAAAGCGGGATGGCGGACCAACGCGGTCGCACTGCACCAGACGGCGTATCGGGGGGAGAAGAACAGGATGAATCCGGCAGAATGGTTATACCGGAGCGCGGCGAGAAACCCGCAGAGCCCGGCGCTGCTGCAGGGGACCGAGCGCAAGGCAAACTATCTGGAGTTTGCTCGTAGTGCCGGGGCCATAAGCGCTGCGCTTGCCGGCTACGGCATCGGCAAGGGAGACAGGGTCGCACTGTTTGCCGCAAATTCTACGCGCTATCTGGAAGCGCTTTACGGCATCTGGTGGCGTGGCGGCGCAGCCGTGCCGATAAACGCCAAACTGCACGAAAAGGAAGCCGCCTGGATGGTGGAAAATTCCGGTGCAGAATTTGTGTTCGCCGACAAAAAGACCGCCGAACTTCTGGCGCCATATCTGCCGGAGGGTGTGGGTCTTGTCTCGCTCGATAGCCCTGAATTCGGCGCCCTGTGCCGGGCAGCACCGCACACCACGCCGGAACCTCTGGATCCTGCAGATCTAGCCTGGCTTTTCTATACGTCCGGCACCACCGGCAGGCCCAAGGGCGTGATGCTGACTTGCGGCAATCTTGCTTCGATGGCGCTGAGCTACTTTGTCGATGTCGATGACGTCAAGCCGCAGGATGCGATCCTCTATGCCGCGCCGATGAGCCATGGTGCCGGGCTCTACAATTTCATGCACGTGATGAAAGGGGCGCGTCACGTCGTGCCGGTCAGCGGCGGGTTTGATGCTGCCGAAATCCTGCAGACCGCGCCTGTGATCGGCTCCATCTCCATGTTTGCCGCGCCCACCATGGTTCGCCGCCTGGTGGATGTCGCCAAGGCTTCGGGGGGCACTGGCCGGGGGCTGCGGACCATCGTCTATGCCGGCGGGCCAATGTATGAGGCGGACATTCTGGAAGCGGTTGAAGTGATGGGCGCACGGTTCGTGCAGATCTACGGTCAGGGCGAATGCCCGATGGGCATCACCGCACTGCCGCGCGCCGAAGTTTGTGACCGCACCCATCCACGTTGGCGCGAGAGGCTGAATTCCGTCGGCACGGCCCAGTCTGTCGTGCGGGTTGCGATCGTCGACGGCGAAGGCCGGGAGCTGCCCCGCGGCGAAGTCGGGGAAATTGCCGTGCACGGAGATACGGTGATGAAGGGCTACTGGCGAAACGAGGAGGCAACAGCCCAGACCATCCGTGACAGCTGGCTGTGGACCGGAGACGTTGGCCGGATGGATGAGGACGGCTACGTCACGCTGCAGGACCGGTCCAAGGACGTCATCATTTCCGGTGGCTCCAATATCTACCCGCGCGAGGTCGAAGAGGTGCTGCTGACACACCCGGCTGTGCACGAGGTGGCAGTCGTTGGCCGGCAGGACCAGGAGTGGGGAGAGATCGTTGTCGCCTTTGTTGCCTGTCACCCGGGCCAGAACGTGAGCGAGGCTGAGCTCGACAAGCTCTGTCTGGACCGGATCGCCCGGTTCAAGCGGCCGAAACACTATCATTTCCCGGCTGCCCTGCCGAAGAACAACTACGGCAAGATCCTGAAAACGGACCTGAGACAACAGCTCGAAGCGGAGGAAACGGCATGACAGATCTCACCGGAAAAACAGCTCTCGTCACAGGGTCCGTTCAGGGGATCGGCCTGGCGATTGCCAAGGCACTGGCGGGGGCAGGGGCACGCGTTGCCGTCCACGGTCTGGCGAACCCGGAAGAGGCGCAAGCGGCTGTGGCAGAGATCAAGGCTGCCGGGGCACCGGACGCCCGGTTCTTTGCCGCGGACATGCGCGACGTGGCGGCTGTCGAGACGATGATGGCGGACGTTGCCGCCTGGGGCGGCCCGGATATCCTGGTCAACAATGCAGGTATCCAGAAGACTGTCAGCTTTGCCGAGGCGGATGCTGCCACATGGGATGCCATCATCGGCGTCAATCTGTCAGGCGTCTACCATACGATGCGTCTTGCCCTGCCGGCGATGGCCGAACGCGGCTTTGGCCGTGTCATCAACATTGCTTCGGTGCACGGGCTGGTCGCTTCGGTCAACAAGGCGCCTTACGTGGCTTCGAAATTCGGTGTCGTCGGGATGAGCAAGGTGGCCGCGCTGGAATATGCGGCAAGTGGTTCCAGAGCCTCGGGTGGGGTGACGGTCAATTGTATCGCGCCCGGCTGGACGGAAACCGCAATCATCGAGCCGCAGGTGGCAGCCCGCGCCGCCCTTCATGGCGGCGATCGCGACAAGGGCGTT
Source organism: Labrenzia sp. PO1 (assembly GCF_012273635.1). NCBI lineage: Bacteria > Pseudomonadati > Pseudomonadota > Alphaproteobacteria > Hyphomicrobiales > Stappiaceae > Labrenzia > Labrenzia sp. PO1. The sequence continues at coordinate 378,776 of NZ_JAAXCR010000001.1, read as the reverse complement.
GCAGATCTTCTGGCGGAAAAACAGCCTTCCCACCGCACGTCCGACCCGTCTGAAATCGGTGCGCTGGCGCTTTGGCTGTGCAGCCCGGTGGCGCACAACGTGACGGGCGTGACAATCCCCGTCGACGGTGGCTGGACAGCTCAGTAGGGCTGTCGACCACCAAAACGGCAGACGAGCCCCCGGTCGGGGCTCGTCCCTGTTTGGCTTCATGGGTGATCAGAGATCGCCAATGGCTGTCTCGCGGATCTCCGGCCATTTGGCGTAAGCACCGGCGAGAACCTCGTCCTTCTGCTCCAGATACTTGTCGAAGATGACGGCGTTGACGAAGAGATAGAGCTTGCCGTCGACGATATCGGCAAAACGGACGTCGCCATCGAGTTTCTTGCCGACATAGATGCCGAAGGCGCAAAAGCCGCCGAACTGCGGCAGGAAGCTTTCCGGAGCAGCGTCGAACTGCTCCTTGGTTTCGGCCGTGGCGAAATAATAGTCGACACCATCATGGCTTGAGGTGTGGACCGCATCGCCAAGGCCCGGGGTCGCGCCTGCGAACATGGAAACAGGGTCGATGCCGTGCATGCCGAGCGGATTGCCGTTGAGGGTGAGGCCGTTGGCAAAGTTGTATTCGTCCGCAGCAAGGGCGGCGGTGGACAGAACAAGGGCTGCGGCCAGGGCCGGAAGGGCGAATTTGAGTTTCATTGGTTTGATCCAGTCTTGGGTTGGGTTAGTCGGTTTTGAGGAGAGTGCTGGTGGTCAGGCGGAACGGGCGATGCGTTCGACTGCGTCGTCGGTCCACCAGACGCCGTTGGCGACCATGCGGAAATTGATGATGGCGGCGAGGTAGCCGTCGCCCTCGGGCACCTTGGCGCCTGCGGTCGCATCGCGAACCACGGCCACTTCGAAGCCGAGTTCCAGAAGCTCGTAGAGATGGGCCTGCGTGCACAGGTTTGCGGACATGCCGGCCAGGATCACCTTGTCGATCCCGCGCTTGCGCAGCTGCAGGTTCAGATCGTTCTGCGCCGGGCTGTAGACCTTGTGCGGTGAGCAGATGACGGTTTCGCCGTCCTCGATGTATTTCTTGTACTGCGGCATCCAGTCGGCGCCGGACCCTTCGAAATTCTCCAGGGAGAGCGGGCCCGGGCGATCGAACATGCCGATGGAATGCATGGTCTTTTCCAAGGTGCCTTCGAACTGCCACTTGTGGTCGTGCGGATAATAGTAGTGGGGCGAGATGAACACCGGCATCGCGGCAGCCTTGGCCGCCTTGAACAGGCGTTCGATGTTGTCGACGGTGCCTTGCTCGGTGACGCTTTCGCCAACGACACCCCAGGTGACGCCGTCTTCGGACAGGAAGTCGATCTGCGGATCGGTGACGACAAGCGCGGTGCGGCCGGCTTCGATTTCCATGTCGATCTGCGGCAGGCCCGGTTTTTCCGGATCGGCATAGAGCGCACGGGCTTCTTCTGTTGCGGCGGTGGCGGAACCGGTGGCCATGGCGACGGCACCCACGGTTGCCGCACCGGCTGCCCCGGCAAGCAGGCGGCGGCGGGCGTGATCAACCGTTTCCGGTGTTACGCAGCAGGCGCAGGTCTTGTCATGTTCGTTGTCCATATGAAGTCTCCATTGCTTGTGTTGGACAGGGTTGCGATGGGCAGCGCATCAACTTGAAACGCTGTCAGGTTCGCGGCCGATCACCGGGTGCCTGAAGGCACGGCTCTCCCGTTCCCGGCGCAGGGCCGGGTCGGCGTCTGGCTTGGCCACGTTCCATGGGGGCGGCACCGGCATGCCGGTGCCAGAAAGCTGAGGTCAGATAGTTGCGTGGTCCGGTGCCTTGCTGGCACGCTCTGGAACCTTCCGGCGGACTGAAGCCGGTTTCGCATCATTTGCCGGTAAGGTCGGCAGGCGCACGGTTAGAACCGCGCCTCTACCGCTGCTTCCGCCTCCGTTCCGAGCCGCAATCTTGCCGCCATGGCGTTCGGCGATCAGCCGGGCGATCCAGAGGCCAAGTCCCGAGGACGGCCCGGATAGGGCGGCCTTTGCGGAAAGCTGGGTGAAGGGACGGAAGGCCCGGGCAAGATCGGCAGCGGTGAAGCCCTGGCCCTGGTCGCTGATACGCACGGAGACATTACCGTCATCTTCCCGGGTGATAGCGCAAAGAACGGTGCCGTCGTCCGGGCTGTGGCGCACCGCATTGCAGATGAGATTGTCGAAGGCCTCGAACAACAGCTCCGCATCGCCGCAGATCAGACAGGGGGATAGGGACGCAATTTCCAGACTGACCGCATGGCGGCGAGCCAGCGGTTGGTTGACGGCGACCGCCAGCGCCAGAACCTCGGCCAGATCAACTGGCCGCATCACACAGGAGAGCGGATCCCGTCCCTCCTTGCCGCGCTTGACCAGGGCGCTGAGACTGCCGGTCAGGTGCTGGAGGATACGGTCGGCCTTTGCGGCGTTATCCGCAATGGCGGGCTGACCTTCCCAGGTTGCGCATTGGGCAATGTGCTCGATCAACAGCGAGAGGTTGGCAAGGGGACCGCGCAGGTCGTGGGCGACGATGGAAAGCGTCCGGCCATACGCGTTGCTGTCGGTCAGGTTGTCCGAATGCGTCAACGCTGCCGGAAACGTCGAAGGTGCATGGTTATGCCTGGCCGGACTGCGGGCCGTGATCTGTTCGATAATCATGTGGCGCTCCTTGTCTCAAAAGCCCTGGAGCGCTGCGGGAAAGTGCCCGGTGATGACCGCTCCGTCGTTCGATGACCTTTGAATACGCCGGGAGCGCCTTCTTGGTATCGGCCGGGTCTGCCACTGTTTTGGCCCTATCTGCCAAGCCAGTTCTGACCCGCCAGAAGGCAGCAAAACAGGTTGAGCCCGGCCATGTTTGGCCGGGCTCTTCCGAGAATTGCGAATGTTTCGGGTTTTGCCAGATCTGGCCGCGACCGTTGCCGTGAGCCTGTGCGTCGGGCGGGTGTGTTCTCAGACGGTTGCGCTGTGTTGCCGGAATTGCGCCGGTGGCTGGCCGACCCAGCGCTTGAACGCGCGGGTGAAGGTGCTCTGTTCGGAGAAGCCTGTGAGGAAGGCAATTTCGGCAATGGAACAGCTGCTGCCTGCCAGCAGCTCCCGAGCCAGCTTCGTCTGTGCCTCGCGCAGCATGTCGCGGTAGGTCAGCCCTTCCTCCGCCAGGCGGCGATAGAGGGTGCGCTCGCTCATGCCGAGATCACGCGCGACGGCAGCCGCGGAAGGTACGCCGCTGCTGAGCGTTTTCGTCAGGCGGTTCAGAAGATCGCGCGTCAACGCGCTGCCGGCAGGCAGGGCGTCGATTTCCGTCTCCAGGTGATCGGTCAAGAAGGTGCAGACGCCTTGATCTCCAAGCCGGTTCGGCAGGTCCAGCATCGGCTGGGTCATTATAATTGCGTCTTGCGCTTCACCGAAGCGGACCGGACAGCCGAAAAACGCCGCGTAGCGCTCTGCATCGCCCCGGCAGGGATGGCGAAAGGTGATGGCCTCAATTTTCAGGCGCGGACCGACTTGAGACGCCAGATTATGAGCAAAACCTGCAAGGGCGCATTCGTTACGAAGATGCAGGATCGGCTGAGGGGAGGTCTGCCCTGCAATGGAGAAGACGGCAAGTGGTCCATCTTCCTCCAGGCAATATACCGCGGTGTCGGTCACCAGCCGGAAGTAGCGCTCGATCAATTGCAGTGTTGTGCGAAGAGTGGGCGCGGTTTTGATGGCAAGGCCCAGAACGCCGAGATCGTCCGGTTTGATATTCTGCGCATAGGCAAATACCAGACCTGTTTCATCCGGATACCAGCTGCGTATCCAGTCGAGCAGCTCGAAGTGGGCTGTGTCCGGTATCCGCCCATCCTCGGTGCGCACCTCATGGCGCACGGTTCCATCTGCTGCGACCAGCTTGCCGTCGCTGGTCATGGTCAGTCCTGCGGTAGCGGCCATGGTGTGCGCAAAGGCGGCAATGACACTGGCCATCGTCAGCCCCCTCTTGCTGCACGGTACGTCGGGAAAGGGGAGTGAGCTTGCGCCAGTTCAGAGCGCGCACCGGATACAGACCAGCTGGCAAGAGCCACGTAGTACCAGTTAGACCGTTTCCCGGAACAAACGCCGGTGTCTGCATGAATGTGAACCGCAATCTGAATTCCGGACATGACTACCGCCTTCCTGATCGAAAACGTGACGTTGAGGAATTTATACAGACAGGTCTGTATATATGTCAATAAGCCGTGATACCCTCGTGTGAGGATGGACGAGAAGGGGGCGAACAGGATAGTAAAGTAGACAAACCTGTCTGTATATGGAGATGATGGTGCAATCACGCCGAGACGAGCTCGTGGATACAGCGCTCAGGCTGTTCTACACCCGCGGGTTCAATGCGACCGGAATAGACAAGATCCTCGCCGAGGCGGGGGTGGCCAAGATGACGCTCTACAAGCACTTCCGCTCGAAGGAGGAGCTTATCCTGGCCGCGCTCAACCGCCGGGACGAGCAGTTCCGCAACTGGCTGATGGGCGAAATGGAAAAAGCCTCGCCGCGGCCGCGAGAACGGCTTCTGGCCATGTTCGACGCGCTGGAGGACTGGTTCAACGGCCGTGCCTTCAAGGGGCTCGGCTTCAACGGCTGCGCCTTCATCAACGCGGCGAGCGAATTCGGCGACCGCCAGCACCCGATCCACCGCACGGCGGCCGAGCACAAACAGCGGATCGTCGATTACCTTGAGCCTCTGTGTCGTCAGGCCGGCGCCGAAGACCCGGCAGCCCTTGCCGAACAGCTTGCCCTTTTGAAGGAAGGCGCCATCGCCACCGCACAGGTGCGCGGCATGCCGGCCGCCTCCAGAACCGCAAGGGCCATCGCCGAAACGCTGATCCCCGCCTGAGGAAGCGTTTGGCGGGACAGACCGGTCGAGTTTCTGGCGGTATCAGATGCGGAAAGCGATGCCGGTCTGCTGTTCGGCCAGCTTGCCGAAATGCAGTTTCAACAGCTTGTGGTCATCCTCGGTCGACGTCTGGAAACTGCGCCGCTCGGTGTCCTTGACGATCAGGAAGGCAGCGGCCCAGATGCCGATCAGAAAACCGGTGTCGTCGCGCAGCTCCAGCCGGTGGCCGATCAGGTCACTGCCATCCAGCCCCACCGCATCCTTGCTGCCACAAACCTCCAGGCAAATCAGCCCGTTCTCGTAGAACCGCCAGGAGATCTTGTGCAGGACACAGTCCTTGATTGTCTGGTCCGACGTCCAGACGAACTCCTTCCAGGTGACAGGTTCCTTTTCCGGGCCGATTTCACCGGTGTTGTGGAGGTCGGACGCCATCTGCCGGTGCGTGGAAAAATCGAGTGTTGCGGAAGGTCGGGACAGCGGAATCCAGGCCGTGCCCGTATCCCCTGTCACGGCCTTCTGTAACGCCACAAACCGCTCCCTGGCCTCATCACTGACACCAAGTTTCCCCAAAAGCGGCTTTGCAAAAACCGAAGCAAGCTGAATCACGACCGCCTCCCGTGGTGGGCGTTACCGGATCATCCCGATTAGAGGACGGAGGGTAGGGTACAGGGGCGGTACGCGTATGACGAGGGGCGATGCTGAAAAGACCCGGGAGCGGGTTGCCTGCTTACGGGTTCGGTCATGGCGTAGCTGACATTTGTCGGTGCTGGAGGCAGCGGCAATACCGGCCCGGAGTTGACCTGCAAGTCATGAGCAAAAAAGGACCTGTTAGAGCTTGAAAACCTGAACCAGCGATGATGATGAGTGTTAGCACAAGGCAAAGATCTGCCCCGCCCGGATATTCCGTGGCGAGGCTGACCCTCTATCAGGCGAGTGCCTGTTCAAAAAAGGTCTCGATCCGGTCAAAGGGAATTACATCCACCTTGTCGTAGAGATCCGTGTGGTTAGCTCCAGGAACGATCAGCAGCTCCTTCGGTTCGGCTGCTGCTTCATAGGCGGTTTCGCTGAAATAGCGCGAATGGGCATTCTCGCCGTGGATAAACAGGACCGGACGCGGCGCGATCTCTGCGATATAGTTGAGGATCGGCATGTTCATGAAGGACAGCGGCGTCGTGATTGTCCAGGAGTTACCGGAATTGACCGCACGTTCATGGTAGCCGCGCGATGTCATGTAATAGTCGTGGTAATCGACCATGAACTGCGCCTCGCCACCATGTAGCTCGTTGTATGCCGGCTGCATTGCCGGGACACCGTTTTCTGCATCTTCCCAACGCTGGCGGCTCAGCTGTTCCAGCGTTGCCGCACGCTGTTCAGCGGTCACGCTGTCATTGTAGCCCTTGGACATGACACGGGTCATGTCATACATGGTGCTGGCCGCGACTGCCTTGACACGCTTGTCAGCCGCGACGGCATTCAGAGCCATGCCGCCCCAGCCACAGATGCCAATAACACCGATCCGCTCGCGGTCCACTGAACCATGCAGGCCAAGGTAATCGACCGCTGCCATGAAATCTTCGGTATTGATGTCGGGCGAGGCGACGTTGCGCGGTTCGCCGCCGCTCTCACCGGTGTAAGAAGGATCGAAGGCCAAGGTTACGAAGCCACGCTCGGCCATGGTCTGAGCGTAGAGGCCTGAGGACTGCTCCTTGACGGCGCCAAACGGGCCGCTGATGGCCAGGGCTGGCAGGCCGCTCTTTGCACGGTCCTTGGGTAAATAGAGATCACCGGTCAGGGTGATGCCGTATCGGTTGGTAAAGCGAACCTTTTCATGATCGACACGGTCGCTTTGCGGGAAGGTCTTGTCCCAAACTTCTGTCATGGTCTGTGCCCTTGCTATTGAAATGTTGATTGCTGAAGCCATGCCGATGGCGGCGACACCCGCGCCAGTCATCTTCAGCATGGCACGACGACCGAGCGTCGTGCCGGTGGTCAGTTCATTGGATTTGTCGGTCATTTTTTCTCCGGTTGGTTCATTGCTTTTCCGATTGGGGCTTGAGCAGGAGATGACCGTTGCCAATCACGGCGACGGCAGCGACGGACAGGATGACGCTGCCGGCGAAGGTTGCGGTGATAGACCAGCTGTCCAGCAACGCCCCACCGACGACTGCGCCCAGCAGGATCGAGGCCTGGATCGAGGCTACCATCAGGCTGCCGCCTTCTTCCGGGGCGTCATCGACGTTCTGCGCCATCCAGGTCATGAAGATGACAGACATGGCGGTGTTCATCGCGCCCCAGACGAAGAGCAGAAATCCGGTCAGAAGTGACGAGCCTCCCGTGAACAGGAGGCCAAATGTAACGGTGCCCATGATAAGTGCCGGGTACTTCAATTGCCGTGCCACGTTACCCGCGATGAAACGACCCGCCGCCCAGGTTCCGACGAAGCCCGCGCCCCCCAGCAACAGAAGAAGGATCGACAAAGCGGTCACATCGACCCGCGTTACCTGTTCCAGGTACGGGCGCAGGTAGGTGAACATGGTGAAGGCTGCGCCCCAGGACAGCATCGCCGCTAAGATGCCGCGTAGGAAATAGCGGCGGCGCAACACCGCGACCAGGGCTCCAAAACTCCGACTGCGGCGCGCAGGCAATGAAGGAAGCGCTACCAGTTGCCAGATCAGGTTGATTGCGACGGCGGGTGTCAGCGACCAGAAGACGTTACGCCAGCCGATGATATCTCCCAGGTAGCTGCCAAGCGGGGCTGCGAAGGCCGCGGCGATTGCCTGTCCTCCATACATCAGCGAAAGTGCACGCGGAACGTCTGCTTCGGGAACCAGCCGCATGACGACAGCAGTTGCCAGGGCCCAGAAACCACCGATGCAGATACCCAAAAGGGCGCGGGCGAACATCAGCGCAGCAAAGCTCTGTGCCATTGCAACCATCACCAGCGATATCAACATCAGCCCGGTCAATGCGACCATCACCCATTTGCGGTTCAAGCGGCCCGCGGTGGTCGTGATCAGCAAGCTCGCACCAACGGCGAATAATCCGCTAATCGAAATCGCCTGACCCGTCTGGCCTTCACTCGAGCCCAGTCCTTCCGCCATCAGGGTCAGGAGGCTGACCGGCATGAATTCCGACGCGATCAGCATGGCGACACAAAGCGCCATGGACAGGACCGCACCCCAGGCTGCAAGAGGCTGGCTTTGGGACGTGGTGACACTCGCATCGCTCAATTTAGGTTCTCCGGTCTCTTGTATTGCCGGGAAGATAGAGACGAACGGTCTATGTGATTAGCTGTCACAAACGGCATGGACTAATCGATCAGGTCGATTAATGATGCCGCCATGTCAAAAACCGATTTCAATGATCTGATGTGGTTCCGCATCGTTGCGGAAGAGCGGAGCTTTACCAACGCCGCCGCAAGGATTGGCGTGGCGCAATCGACATTGAGCCACACCATCAAGCGGTTGGAGACCAACCTGGGTCTGCGCCTCTTGAACCGCACGACGCGCAATGTAGCGACCACACCCGCCGGCGAACGTCTGCTGGCAACCGTCGCGCCGCGACTGGAAGAGATCGAGGACGAAGTTGCAGCACTGCTGGCCTTGCGTGAAAAGCCGTCCGGATCAATCCGGCTGACGCTTTCTGATCACGCGTTTCAAACGGTCGTCTGGCCAAAGCTGAAGCCGTTCCTTCACCACCATCCCGACATCAGGATCGAGTTCAGTCTGGATAGTGGTTTTCGCAATATCGTGGAGGACGGTTTTGATGCTGGAGTGCGCTTGGGCGAAAGTGTGGAGAGAGACATGATTGCCGCGCGCATCGGCCCTGACTGGCGCATGGTCGCCGTGGCTTCTCCCGCTTATCTGGCGTCGCGGAAAAGCCCGGAACATCCGCGTGATCTGCTCGATCATGACTGCATCAACATGCGGCACGAAACACGTGGCGGACTTTATGCCTGGGAGTTCGAGAAGGAGGGGCAGGAAGTGAATGTTCGTGTTGACGGCCAACTCACCTTCAACAATTCCTACGCCATGATGGACGCCGTGCTAAATGGCTTGGGGGTCGCCTTTGTTCCGAACAGTCTTGCAGATCCACACGTTGAGTCTGGTGATCTGAGATTGCTTCTCGACGACTGGTCTCCGTATTTCGACGGTTACTTTCTCTACTACCCGACCCGGCGACAGAACCTTCCCGTCTTCAAACTGGTTCTAGATGCACTTCGGCATCGATTGCCGTGACCTTCTGAACGATCCAGGTGAAAATCTTGCGGCGGTATGTCTTGCTAGTCGTTTCTCAAAGCGCCGACACGATCCACGATATCTGCGCATTCAGCACGGCTCTGAGGTCCGCAGGTGGCGTTCAGCCGCGCAATCACGTTGGCAACTGCCGACGGAAAGGCGATGTTTGTGTCCTCCACGATGTATTCAAACAGCTCTTTGTACTGCCTTGCGTTGTTCACGCTGTAGAAAAAGGCGCGGGGCAGATAGGTTCGCAATTCGTCCTGTAGTTCCTTGTTGTCCTTGAACTGGTCAGGCAACTGGACAGGGTCCAGCGGAAAGTCCTGGGGTTGCTCGCCTTCCTGAATGTCGAAATAGAGAAAGGCGTTCTTGACGTAGCGCGGCAGTGGTTGACCGGCGATCGGGTTGCGTTTGCGGCAGGTAACGGTCTGCGCCAACCCGCCAAATTTGTAGAAGTCCGGATTTGTCCATTCGGAATCGCGATAGGCGAAGACCGTGAAGTCAAGCGCCACGGGACCCTCATCGGACTCGGTGCCGACCCCTAGCTCGGAATTCAGCCGTCCAACGTAGTGCGTACCTTCCGCGTTCAACTCGACCTTGCCGACATCAAACAGCTCCAGCGCTTTCAACGACCAGTTCAGGCTGTTGACGTCCCAGGTCAGAGGCAGAGTATCGTATTGATCTTTCGGTACCTTGATCAGCGGTTGAACCGGCCGTGTCAGCCCGCAACCGGTTGAAATCTCTGAAGCATATCCGTCGTGAACCTTCAGGCGCGGGTGCACTCGGTCCTTGACGCGTGTGGAATATCCCCGCGCTTCATTCTGATCGAAAGCGTCCAGAGTGTGTATGATCCGCAGTTCCGATTGCGGGTTGTACAGAACAAGCCTTTCATCGTCTTCTTCTTCAATCTTGAAGGAATAGCCAATGCCGACTTCAGCCTCCAAGGTACAGGCAAGATCCCGGCACCCCGTATAGGATTGATGCGTGACCACATCTGTCGTGTCGCGGTTTCCAAAGTCGTTTGCCGATATGTCGCGGGCCAGAACCGCTACGGGGATCCCGTAGTGTGTCGTACCCTCAAGGTACTCTGATCGTCCCGGTACTGTGCTTCTTTCCAGATTGAACATGATCGTCATTCCGGGCAGGAAAGTCGCAAGTCTGTTTGCCTCCTTTTCTGCGCCCGAATAACTCTTGCTGCCTCTGAGCTCGTTGTCGCCAATTTTGGACAGCGCGAATGTGCCGCCAACGACCCAGCGTGCTCCTTCGGGGATATCGCCGGTCGGGTCCTGAGCGCATGCGACAGAAATTGAGCAGATAAAAAGCAAGCTGTGAAACATACATTTCATGATCAGGCATCCTTTCTTATCTGAAGTTCTGCGCCATCTCGTGCAGCGATGCTCCAAAGGTGGCTGCGAAGCCGTCTATGTTCTGCTGGGTCACTTGCGACGGTGTTGAGTACATCAGTTCTGCCTGGTCTTGCAGCTCGACCAATTTCGGGAACCCGGAAGTCGGGTAGATCGCCTTTAGTTCCAGGAAAATCGTATTCAACTCCGTCAGGAAGGTCGCGATATCGCTTTTGCATGTATTCGTCGAAAGGGTGCTAACGCTTCGCGTACAATCAAGGGCCAGAAAAGCGTCTGAAAACCGCGTGGTCAGCTTGGATAAATGGCTGTTCCTGAAGGTGTTCAGCGCATCGCGTTTCGACGCGACTTCGATTTGGTTGTCGACCCTGGCGATCAGGAATTGCGCGAAAAAAACTATCACAAGGCCGGAGAGCACCGCTCTGAAGGTGATCTCCACCAGGCTTTGATTGAGCGACTCTTTTTTTCCCGACCAGAACGACACGCCTTACCTCACCAGTTCGAGAAAGCCTTGAACGTGCCGAACCTTTGAAACGGACAAGGCTCCAGACCAGCTGTTCTAACAGCGCTGATATCTCGGGTTGCAGGCTCCAACCGGAACCGTAGACATGGTCGTGAAGGCGATCGTCGCGGTAAAGAGTACTGCAAAAAACGTGTGCATATTCCACGTCATCTCGAACTCCATATTTAAAAACGATATAAATCTTATATCTACAACTTATTCGATAACTTCCGTAACGTCAATATTTGATGATTTGTCAAGCGAAGCCGCCAATCTTGACGGTCAGCAAGACGGCAACCCGGATGCTGATCAGAAAGCCGGTGTCGTCGCGCTGTTTCAGCCGGTGGCCGAACGGCTAGCTGTCGTTCAACCCCTCCGCCTGCCTGCTGCCGCAGGCCGCCTGTCGACCGGTTCCCGAGCCAGACAGACCGTTGGTGTCCTTCGCAGCGAAAGACTGCTTTGCCTATTTCGCCACGTGCAGCGAAGCGCATGAACGGCAGTTGCCTGGAACAGCAGAGACGGCGATGCAAACCTGGTGGCCCAGCTCGTAAGGGATGGGGACCAAACTCAGGATGAAACCGGAACCAACGCTTGCCATTTCTTTCGATAAGCAGACGCCGAGGTCCCGACGCGCTTTCGGAATGCCGATCGGAAACTCGAGGGTTCGGTATATCCGATCTCGGCTGAGATTTCCTCGATCGACATCGCCGTCGTCTCCAGCAGCTGTTTGGCTTCCTCGACACGCAAAGTCTGCACATAGTCGGCTGGCGCCTGTCCGGTCGCCTTCCTGAAGCGACGCAGAAACCCTCGCTCGGTCATTTGGGCCATTACCGCCATGGCGGTTACGGGACTTGATCTGTGGTAATTTCGTGCGGCCCAGACCTGCGCCTCTGCAATCAGCTGGTCATCATGTTGTCGCCCGGAGGCAAGGGATGCGTATGTCAGTTGGCCCTGGTCATGTGGATCGATCAAATAGATCTTCGCGATCCTGCGGGCTTCTTCTGTTCCGGCGAACCGTCCGATCAGATACAACATGAGATCAGCCCACGCCGAGGCACCACCTGCGGTGACCACCTGGTGACCATCCCCCGCCGCGACGAGAATGCGTTCACGGCAAACCTTCACCTTCGGGAAGTTACGTCCAAGCATATCCGCATAGCCCCAATGCGTCGTCGCTTCCTTGCCGTCCAACACTCCTGCTGCACCCAGAAGGATTGAGCCAGAGCAGACGGAGGTGACAATCGCGCCGCGTGCGTAGGCTTCACTGAGCCAGTCCGCGACCGGGTTAAACTCTTCCGGCAGGTGGCCATTTGGGTCGAGGTGCAAATCGGACACGATAATCAAGTCGGGTTCCGGCGCTTCGGTCAGCATCCCGTCAGGTGTGATCTTGCGCCCGTTCACGTCCCAATAAGGTGCGCCATCGAGGGTTCTGAGGCTGACCTGAAACACCGGCGATTGCGCAGGCAAGCCGTGCAACATTTCCCAATCGCGACCCACGGAGGCCAGCACGTCAAGGATCGAGAACAGCACGGACGTTCCGGTCAAGCGTGTTCCTATAACGGTCGTGTTCAAGCTCATATTGCACAAAACCCCTCAACTTTAGTCTGATTATCACCGTTTCATTCTTTTTCACTTCTAACGCGCTTGGCGGATTTGGTCCATCTCCATGGTCAGGACAGCGGCAGATCGTGCTGCACATTACCACTTCAGGAGCTTCGGATGACCTACCAGAACCCAAATCTTGCATTCAACGAAGCGAAAGCCGAAGCCTTCGCCGAACGCTTTGTCGGTACGCTGAACGAAGCGGCACTCGCGATCATGACCTCTCTCGGGCACCGCGCAGGACTGTTCGATGCGCTTGGGGCCAACCCCGGCCTCAATTCGCAGGTGCTTTCGCAGAAGGCCGCTGTCAACGAACGCTACCTGCGTGAATGGCTCGGCGTGATGGTGACGGCGGGTGTCGTCGACTATGACCCGCGGGCGAGAAGCTACACGTTGCCTCCGGAGCATGCCGCGTTTCTGACCCGTAGCGCCAGCCCGGACAACATGGCCGTCACGACCCAGTTCATCAGCATCGCGGCGTCCATCGAAAACGAACTACTGGAGCGGTTCCGCAGTGGCGAGGGCCTTTGTTACCACCATTTTGATCGCTTTCACGAGGTGATGGCCGAGGACAGTGCGCAGTTGGTCGTCGCCAACCTTGTGAGCGCTATCCTGCCGGTGGTCCCGGGCCTGATCCAACGGTTGGAGGACGGCATCGACGTGGCCGATTTCGGCTGCGGCCGAGGTCTGGCGATGATGGCGCTGGCGAGCGTTTATCCAAACAGTCGCTTTCACGGTTTCGATCTTTGCGAGGACGCTTTCGCAGAGACGGCCGCTGAAGCCAGAACCAAGGGTCTGGAGAACCTGCACTTCGAAGCGCGTGATCTGTCGGCCGCAAACGAGTTGGGCCGGTTCGATCTGGTGACCGCCTTCGATGCGGTTCACGACCAGGCGGATCCCAAGGCGTTTCTGCGGCTCGTGCGGCAGTCAATGCGGCCGGGCGGCGTCTTCTTTATGCAGGATATCGGTGGGTCGCGCGATCTTGAAAAGAACATCGCAAATCCCTTCGCGCCGCTCTTGTACACGATCTCGAGCATGCACTGCACACCCGTCTCCATCGGCCAGGGTGGTCCGGGTCTGGGGGCGATGTGGGGAGTGGAGACGGCCGAAGAGTACCTCGCCGAAACCGGCTTCGCATCGGTCGAAACCCACCGGCTGCCGCACGATCCCATCAACGCGTATTTCACAGCCCGGATCTGACCGGGCACCGACAAGGATTCATGACATGACGATGATATTGCCGTTCGTCGACGGAGTGCACAGGACTGTCTCAAGTCGCGTGAAGAGCCTTTGGCAACGGATCAGAGAAGCGCGTGAACAACGACGCTTTCGCCGGAATTTCGGAGACCTCTCGCGGCTTTCGGACCATCTCCTGCAGGATTTGGGCCTCGAACAATACGCACATCTGCGTGACCCTGAATTTCCTCAGCATTTGCTGAGAAGACACCGAAAGGACTGATTATGAAGTCCCAACAACACAGCAACACGCTTGTCATCGGAGCAGGACTTTCGGGTCTTGCCGTGGCACGCTCTCTTTCCGATCGTGGCCTGCCTGTCACCGTGCTGGAAGCACGGGGCCGGGTTGCTGAACCCTGGCGGGCGCGGCATCCGGCGCTTCGGCTCAACATACACCGCAAGTTTGCCGGCCTGCCCGGCCAGAAGGCGCCCAAGACCGACGGCGTCTTTCTGAAGCGTGACACCGTAGTGGAATTTCTTGAAGCCTATGTAGCGGGACTGGACACACATGTCCGATACAGTGGCAAGGTAACCAGTGTCGCCCGTACGCCAGACGGGTGGCACGTCTCTACCGCGACCGGTGACTATCAGGCAGACAATCTGGTAATCGCGACGGGCCGCGAAAACATTGCGCACATTCCGGACTGGCCAGGGCGCGACCAGTTTTCGGGCGAGTTGCTGCACACGGCGAACCTCGGTGATGTGTCCCGCTTCGACGGCAAGCGCGTTCTGGTCGTTGGCGCCGGGAATTCGGGCACGGATGCGCTCAACCATCTCGCGCGGCACCGCTCGGCAGAGGTCATCGTATCTGTCCGATATGGGCCTGCAGTCGTACCGCAGCGCATCTTCGGGTTTCCGCTGCACCGACTGGCCCGGGTTTTCGCGGCCCTTCCGGCCTGGGTCCTGGATCCGGCCTTTCGGCTGACCGAGCGGGTTTTTCTTGGCAATCTTCGCCGATACGGGCTGTCCACCCATCCAGAAGGGGGCGGAACCCGGCTTTTGCGGGACGGTGTCACCTTTGCGATCGATGACGGATTTGTGGCCGCCTTGAAGGCCGGGCGGTTCCGGGTGGTTCCCGGTGTTGACCGCTTCGAGGGTGACAACGTCATCCTCACGGATGGCTCAAGCTGCGCACCCGACGTTGTCATCGCGGCAACGGGCTATCGCACGGGGCTGGAGCCGCTGCTGGGACATCTCGGCGTGCTCGACACCAATGGGGTGCCGCACTACCCGATGGGCGAGCGTGATCCGGAAAATTCCGGTCTCTGGTTCACCGGGTTCAAGCCGATTTTCACTGGTTACTTTGATGCCGCCGGGATCGCAGCCAACAGGATTGCCGCCGGGATCGCCGCTGATACGACGCGTGGCGTGCCTTCTGACGACCACGGAGCGCGGAAGGTTCATGCCGACAATGGACGGTCCGTCCCTGCAAACGCAACCGCTTGATGTAGCCGCCCGGGGCCGGTGCAAGCCCAGCATGTCGGTAACCCGGGCTGCCTCGGGTGCAACACGTTTCGAACAGGAACCAAGAGAATGAAATTCGTCAAAATCTGCGCATGCGCAAACGGCGACTCCCATTTTTCGGATGAGTTCTGGACGCTTTCGGAGGGTGATTTTACGCCGCCTTCGCCAAAGGGCTACAGTGTCACCGAAACCATGGATGCAACCGGCGTTCTCATGATGCATCACCCCTCCGGCTACAAGGACGAATGGCATTGCGCGCCTGCACCTGTTCTTGGAACCGTTCTCGGTGGCTTGGTTCGCATTGAAACGAGCGATGGAGACACGCGGCTGCTATCTCCCGGTGATCAGTTTCTGGCTGCTGACCTGCATGGCTCGGGACACAGGATGGAGGAAGCGAACGGACGGGCTTATGACCTTGCGCTCGTCCTGCTGGATGGCATTCCTGACATGGGGTCTGGAGGGCTGTCGGAATGAAACTCTATTTCATGCCGGGAGCCTGCTCGCTGGCACCGCATATCGCTCTGCGTGAGGCCGGTCTGGAATTTCGATTGATAAAAGTCGACTACAAATCACGACGGACTGAAGAAGGGGACGACTTTCGCCAGATCAACCCCAAAGGGTACGTTCCGGCACTCGAACTGAAGGAGGGCCAACTTCTGACCGAAGTCCCCGTGATCCTGCAATATATCGACATGATCCGTCCCGAGGCCCGCCTGTTGCCGGACGCTGCACTGGAGCGCCTGAGAGCCCTGGAATGGCTGAATTACATTGCAACCGAGGTTCACAAAAGCTTCAGCCCGCTGTTTCGCCCGAAGACGCCGGAGGCATTTCTGTCCCCAGGCCGCGCGCACTTGTCGCTGCGGCTGAATGTGATTGAGCGACATCTCCAACAGCACAGGTACCTGACGGGCCCAGCCTTTTCGCTGTCCGACGCCTATCTGTTTACCGTTTGCCGTTGGCTTGACGATCAGAAGCTTTCGATTGCGGACTGGCCAGCCCTGCAACGACATTCCGATGACGTTGCAGGGCGGCAGGCTGTCCGCGATGCCCTGGCGCGCGAAGGTTTGGCAGACTAGGGCTGGCCGTATCTGCTGACGAGACAGGGTGGTGCGGACCCGGGGCTTACCCTGTGACGAGGTGGGAGATCCACGAACGGCCCGTGCCGGCAGCGAACGCACCGCCAGTTGGCAGTGCGTCGCCGGCCAGAGCGGCGTGGGACACAAGCGCCATCGTCAGAGCGTCAGGAAAAGAGAGGCGGTCTAAGCGCAGGATCTGCGTGTGGGGGGGACGAGAATGGTCTTTTCCAGCTGCGACTTGGGTATTGCCGGAAACCAATTTCTCTGCCGCCACTCCTCGGTGTGTTCCTGATGTACTTCGTCGACACAGGCGTGTGCCGCTCAACATATTCGAAAATACCGGGGATCGTCTGGCTGGTTCCACCTACCAATTCTGAACAATCATGACGAATTCTGACAATGCCGCTTCACTTGAAGCGCATCGGGAACGCAGCGGAACGGGCTGCGCGCAGGAGGCCTATGTCGTTTTCGCAAGCTCTGCGGTAGTCCCTTTCAGATACGGCAGGAACCCGTCCAGAAACCGGGTTGTCGCCGGCATGAAGTAGCTGCCGTGATGGTACATCGGGTCGAGGGACGTGATCAGCAGGCGGCCGGGGGTGGAAACCGTGTCCTCGTAGAAGATCGAGCCGAGATCTCCGACATCGACCAGCGACTGCGCCCCGTCTGGCACCTGGAAATAACCATGATAGTGCCAGGTGACGTCGGCCAGGGAGAGCTGGTTGAAGAGGGGATGGTCGGGTGTTGCCAACTTCAGGCCGATCTCGCCGCCTTCCTTCCACCACCAGAAATTGGTCGGTGTGTCCGTCCAGTTCACATTGGGCAACCAGTCCGGATGTCCGGTGGAGCCCATGGCGACAACGGTCTTGCCGCTTGCCAGAAAGTCGGCGATCTGTTCGCGCCGGGGGCGCAGCACCGAAGGGTCGGTGCGGCAGGAAACAAGCAGGGTGTCGACGCCGGACAGATCTGCTTCCGGCAGGTCGCGCGTGTAGATGATCTCGTCGAAAAAGTCGCGGTAGCGTGGCTCGTAAATGGTGCGATGATGGTAGTAGGTGCCGGCGTCGAGCACTGCGAGCGTGGTCATTGCTGGGGTCCTTTTCCGCTGGCCCAGGCGCAGAGCTGCGGGGCAATGCGCGCCGTTGTGTCGTTGGAGCCGACGTACATCCAAAGATCATTACCGGCATGCATGAAGATGCGACCGCCGGACGGGCGCTCATAGACCCAGTCGCAGGGCAGGCGGTCCGGACCGACACCGTGGAGGCTAACAGCACCTTCCGGCGGCGGGTTGAAACCGCGGGCGTAGAAGCCGGCAACGCCCCGCCGATAGGTCAATTCCTCGGTTGAAACGCCTTCGAACACCGGGTGGTCGGTCAACCGGTGGATTTGCAGGTCTTCCAGCGAGAAGCGGTTCAGGGGAACGAAAGGCTGGAATTCGGGCAGCATTGGCCAGGCAACATGGCCGTTGAATACCAGCGTGCCGCCAGCATCCAGAAACTGTTCGATCTTCGCTGTCAGGCTGCCGAAAAATCGCTGGTCGAGATGAGCCGGCAGGCAGAGTGCGGGATAGCGCGACAGGTCGGCAATTTCGAGGTCGTAATGGCCGATCACGTCGATGTCGGGCACATAATCGCCAACATCGGGCAGGTCGTTGCCGGCGCCCTTGATCGGTTTCAGAAAAAGGCAGGATGCCATTCGGGTCTCCCGGAAAGGCCCGGACGGATTACCGTCCGGGCAAAGGTCAGGCGCAGTTACTGTTTGCTGACGGCCTTGAAATTGTAGAAGAAGCCGGAAGGATGGACCTTGTAGCCACTGACGTTCTCGCTAGAGGCAGCTACATAGATCTTGTGAACCAACGGGATGATCGGTGCGTCGGTCTGCAGGATTTCCTGCGCCTTGGCGTAGGTTTCCAGAGCTTCCGGACCTTCATCCAGCGTGCGGCCCTTGTCGACAAGCGCGTCGAATTCCGGGTTCGCCCAGTTCTGGTAGTTGAGGCCCGCCTTGGAATGGAACTGCGACTTCAGGTGCAGATCCGGATGACCGGTCATTTCCGGGGTCCAGAAGACGACGGAAACATCATAGTCGCTCTGCTTGACGAGATCGAGCATGCCTTCCCAGGTGTACATTTCCAGCTTCGTGGAAATGCCCTGCTGCTGCAGAAGCGCGGCCATTGTCTCGCTGATCGTGGCCATTTCGGCGCGGCTGGAATAGCTGAGGATACGCAGGCTCAAAGGCTCGCCGTCCTTCTGCCAGGTGGTGCCGTCTTTCTCGTAACCGGCCTCGGTCAGAAGCCCGGCTGCTTTTTCCGGGTTGAAGGAATAGGCTGAAAGCTCTGGTGCGGCCCACGGGAATTCCGGCGGGAAGAAAGTCCAGGCCGGCTTGCCGACGCCGTCGAGCGCCCCTTTGACCAGGATTTCCCGGTCAACCATCAGGTTGACTGCCTGGCGAACCTTCGGATCATGCAGCACGCTGTTTTCGCCGGCATTGAATGCGCCGTAATAAAGACCGGCGCTCGGCTCTGCATAGACTTCGAATTTCTCGTCGGCCTTCATGCGTTCCACATCGGAAGGCAACAGGTGGACGACGAAGTCGACCTCGCCGGTTTCCAGCGCCAGCGCGCGGGCATTGTGGTCCGGTATGTAGCGGTAGACGATTTCTTCCAGCTTGGGTGCTTCGCCCCAGTAGTCATCGTTGCGTACAACGGTGGTGCGGTCCTGCTTCTGGTACTCCTTGAACACCCAGGGACCGGTGCCGACAGGCTTCACGAACTCGCCGTTCTCGTCGAACGAGGCCTTGCCGTAGATGACGGTGATGGCGTCGGTCAGCTGGTTTGGCAGGGCAGTGAAAGGTTCGTTGGTCTCGATTTCCAGTTCGAGGCCGGAAACGGCGCGGATTTCCTTGATGTTGAGCAGGTCGGATGCATAGGGCAGCAACGCGATCACTCGCTCCAGCGAGAACTTTGCGGCCTCCGCGTCGAAAGCGCTGCCGTCATGGAAGGTGACGCCGTCACGCAGCTGGAAGCGCCAGACATTGGGGGAAACGCGTTCCCAGGACGTGGCAAGACCGGGCACAAGTTTCATGTCGAAATCGAGTTTTACCAGAGTGTCCAGTATCTCGCTTTCGTTGAAGAACCGGCTGCGGCGCGGTTTCATCGATAGCGGCAGGGCTTCCCACATTGTGGCAACGGTCAGTGTTGAACTGCCTTCGGCCTGCGCCGGCATGTGCGGCAGGCTCAGCATGGCGGCCGTTGCCACGGAAACGGCAAGACGGCCCAGGGTTCTGCGGGAGATCATGAGGATCAGCTCCTTGGTTTGAGAATTGTTTTTCGAAGAGTCAAAAGGTTGGTGTGGCGGGCGCGCATCCGGTCGCCGATGCCGTCGCCCAGCAGGTTCACCAGCATGACGAACGCGGTGATCGTCAGGCCCGGGGCGAGGACGAGATGCGGATGGCTGCGCATGTGGTTGCGCGCATCGGCGATCATCCGGCCCCATTCGGCTGTTCCAGGTTCCACGCCAAGGCCAAGGAAGCTGAGCCCGGCAAAGGCGAGGATGACCCAGGAGAGCGAATAGGCGGCCATGGTCAGGAGAGGCGCCGTAATGTTCGGCAGAAGATGGCGATGGACAATGCGTTTGCGCGACGAACCGAGCGCTTCAGCCGCCTGCACATAAAGTTTGGCCCGTTCCACCAGGATCATGTTGCGCACCAGCCGGGCATATTCGGTCCAGTGCACGGCAGTGAGCGCCAGAAGCACGACGGCAAGGCCAAGACCCATGACACCGGCAATGATCATGGCAATCGCCAGTGCTGGCAGGACAGAAAGTCCCTCGCAAAAGCGCATCAGAAGCTGATCCGGCCAGCCGCCGAGATAGCCGGCGATGCAGCCGAGCAGCGTGCCTGTGAGCGCGGACGCCAGCACCACCAGCAGGGCCGAGCCGGTTGTGAGGCGGCCGGCGTAAAGGAGGCGGGAAAAGACGTCACGGCCCATCTGGTCGGTGCCCAGAAAATGCTGCCAGCCCGGAGGCGCAAGACGGTTCAGGATGTCTATCTGGTCCGGCGGGTAGGGCGCTGCGAGCGGTGCCAGCACGATCAGAAGTATGAGAAGGGCCAGCAGTCCTGCACGCGTTTCTCGGCTCTGTGCATCAGGTCTTGTCTGAAACAGGCGTCGGGATCTAGCCATTCAGATCGCCTCCTGCACGCGCGGGTCTGCCAGCGTCACCAGGTAATCGACCAGGAGATTGATGATGATGTAGCCGCAGGCGATCACCAGGAAGCAGATCTGTATCAGCGGGTAGTCACGGTTCAGCAGCGAAGCGACCAGCAGGCTGCCGATGCCCGGCCAGGCGAAGATCGTTTCCACGATGATCATGCCGTCAAAGGCGCGGGCAAATTGCAGCCCGGTCAGGGTCAGGAGCGAAGGCAGGATGTTGGGCAGGGCGTGATGCAGCAGGATCCGAGTCTGGCTGAGGCCCTTGGCCTTGGCCGTGCGGATGTAGGCATGGTGGAACTCGTCCAAGAGCCTGGCCCGCACGAAGCGCGCAATCACGCCGGTCATGGTGGTCGCGATGACCAGCGTCGGCAGCACCGCATGTGCAATCGTGCCGTGGCCCGAGCTCGGCAGCCAGCCGAGCGTAAGCGAGAACAGAAGCGCCAGCAGCAGCGCGTACCAGAAATTGGGAATGGACAGGCCGGCAACGCTTGCCGCCGCCAATAGACGATCTGCAAGGCCTCCGGCGTGGTAGGCACAAAAACAGCCGATCGGCACTGCAAGGACAAGGGCAAGGCCGATCGACAGCAGTGCCAGGATCAGTGACTGGCGTATCCGCAGCAGGATATCGGCGGAAACGCTTTCTCCGGTAACGAAGGAAGTGCCGAGATCCCCCGTCAGCACATTGCCAAGCCAGCGCAGGTATTGAACGGGCAGGGGATCGTCAAAGCCGTTTTCGGCTGAAAATCGCTCGACCGCAGCCGCATCCGGCAAGGTGCCGTCCATCTGGGACAACAGCAGTACTTCAGCAAAATCCCCCGGCAACAGGCGCAACAGGGCGAAGCCGGCAACGGACACCAGGAACAGCAGTATTACCGATTGGACAAGCCTGTGGCTCAGCCGGCGCACCATCCGAAAACCGCCCCAAATCCACTGAATGAGAAAACTTGAGCTTTATAATCATAATTTTACGGGTGGTGTCGAGGCTGGTTTGTAAAAAACTTGAAAAAAATACTCAGATTTCTATTCGGCAGTTTTGCACTGCAATTTGAAAAGCGGAAAAGTCGAGGGCGCAGCTGCAAGATTGCCCCAGACGTATGGCGACCGGGCGTCTCGGAAAATATACCTGGAGAGAGGTTCTGAGCGGTGCCGACCCTGCGGGCGGACATGGAGCGCAACGGGTAACGGCCGGAAAAGGAGGCAAGCCACGGGGACGCCGTGGCTTGCGGAAATTCGGTCTTAGAGAGCGGGGATGCGCAGCACCTGACCCGGATAGATCTTGTCCGGATCGGACAGCATCGGCTTGTTGGCTTCAAAGATCGCCTGGTACTTTGCGCCGTTGCCATAGGCTGCCTCGGCAACCTTCCAGAGCGTATCGCCCTTGACCACCGTGTGGAACTTGGCTTCCGGTTCGCTGCTCTCGACGGTGATTTCTTCCTCGACCTTGGAAATGCCAAGCACGTTGCCGACGGCAAGGATCAGCTTTTCACGGGCTTCCTGGGTGGGGGCGGCGCCTGCGATCTTGACGGTGTCGCCGCTGACTTCAACCTTGACGTCGCCATCGAGACCGAGGTCGGCAACTTCCTTTTCGATGGCTCCAGCGCTTGCTTCCGGCGCTTCGTCATCGCCGAACAGCTTCTTTCCCGCATCCTTCACGAAATCAAAGAAACCCATGTCATTTTTCCTTTAAGTCAATTCAGCCGAAATCCGCCGGTACGCCCCAGCGGAGGCAATTTCACGATACGGAACCATATTGCAAAATTCTCCGGGGGGCGGAAGCGAATTCGGGTTGGGCAAGACGTGTGCGGCGGGCCGGAAAGAAGAGGCTTCAGGCGAAGCGCTTGGCACCGGCAACGCAGCCCACCACCAGGGTGGTGACGAGGAGCATGGTTGAAGACACCGGTTCATGCAGCAGCAGGCTGGCAAGCATCAGCCCGAAGAAGGGCTGCAGCAGTTGCAACTGGCCAACACCTGCAATGCCGCCGATGGCGAGGCCCCGGTACCAGAAGATGAAGCCCACAAGCATCGAGAATATCGAGACGTAGCCGAGCCCGACCCAGGCGGGCATTTCGATGCCTGTCAAACTGTCCGGCCATGTCAGCAGTGCAAGCGTACCCATGACGGGAAGCGAAAGGGCAAGCGCCCAGGAAATGACCTGCCAGCCACCAAGACGGCGGGAGAGGGCGCCACCTTCTGCATAACCGAAGCCGCAGACAATGACCGCCGCCAGCATCAGGAGATCGCCCTTGAGTGAAAGGTCCGCACTTTGTGACAGCGCATAGGCGCCAACAGCCGCACTGCCTGTACAGGAGAATACCCAGAACAGGGGCTTTGGGCGCTCCATCCCGCGCAACATGCCGAACAGGGCGGTTGCCAGGGGCAGAAGGCCAATGAAGACAATCGAATGGGCCGCAGTGACATGTTGCAGGGCAAGTGCCGTCAGCAGCGGAAAGCCGACGACGACACCGGCTGCAACAATCAGCAACGAGATCACGTCGCGCCGATCCGGCGGGGCCTGCCGCAACAGTAGCAGCAAGGCAATGCCAAGGAGTGCCGCAACAACGGCACGGGCGGACGTCAGGAACATCGGGTTGAAACCACTGAGCGCAACCCGAGTTGCCGGCAGGGAGCCGCTGAAAATGAGAACGCCCAGGAGCCCGCTGCCCCATCCTGCCATCGATGCCTGCATGTTTGGTCTTTCTGCTGTCTTGTTTTTCAAGGTTCACACGCGTGTCAGGGAGGCTGCGGCATCCATCCTGCTCTCTTGCGAAACCGAGAGGCCAGCAGACAAAGCGAGGCTTGCTGAACGTAGCCCCTTCCTGAACGTCCATGACGACACGTTGCAG
This sequence comes from Labrenzia sp. PO1, assembly GCF_012273635.1. Classification (NCBI taxonomy): domain Bacteria; kingdom Pseudomonadati; phylum Pseudomonadota; class Alphaproteobacteria; order Hyphomicrobiales; family Stappiaceae; genus Labrenzia; species Labrenzia sp. PO1. Next base: position 355,371 of record NZ_JAAXCR010000001.1, on the reverse strand, counting down.
AGGCAGGAATAATCCGCAGGGGCTGGTCAGGACAGAGACAGTGCAATACAATTTTGCAAAACTGTACTGTACACACTTGCCATACACTTCAGCGGACAAACTTATGGAACAGGACACACGGACGGCCACGGTAATGGAAGCCGTCAAGCGGAAGATCGCCAGCCGTTTGCTGCAACCGGGTGAAAAGTTGCCGTCCATCCGCGGATTTGCCGCGACCATGCGGGTGTCGCCGTCAACAGTCGTGACCGCATACGACAGGCTGGCGGCAGAGGGCATCATTTATGCCCGTCGAGGCTCCGGCTTTTATGTTGCCGATGCCGCCCGTCCGTTCTCGGTCGCCGACGTCGGACCGCAGCTTGACCGGGAAATCGACCCGTTCTGGGTGTCGCGCCAGTCGCTCGATGCCGGGCCGGATGTACTGAAACCCGGCTGTGGCTGGCTGCCGGCGGACTGGATGCCAAGCGAGGCCATGCAGCGTGGCTTGCGAGCGCTGGCGCGTACCGGCGGTGGCCACTTGTTCGACTATGGCGAAACACGGGGTGCTTTGAACCTGCGCCACCTGCTTGCCCGGCAGTTCTCGGAGGAAGGCCTTGAGGTGAACCCGGGCCAGGTGCTGCTCACGCCATCGGGAACACAGGCCATCGACCTCATTTGCCGCTTCTTTTTGCGGCCGGGCGACACGGTTCTGGTCGATGACCCGTGTTACTTCAACTTTCAGGCGCTGTTGAAGGCGCACAGGGTGGAGGTTGCCGGTGTACCGTTCACGCGCAGCGGACCGGATACCGAGCTGTTCGAAGAAGCGCTGACCCGGCACAAGCCCAAGCTCTACATCACCAATTCCGGCCTTCACAATCCCACCGGCGCGACGATCTCGCCCCAGGTTGCGCACAAGGTCCTGAACCTTGTGACAGCCCACGGCCTGGTGGTGATAGAAGACGATATTTTCGGCAGCTTTGCGCCAGAACCCCTGCCGAGCCTTGCCGTTCTCGATGGACTGGAGCGTGTCATCCGCATCGGCAGCTTTTCCAAGACCCTGTCTGCCTCCGTGCGCTGCGGTTACATTGCCGCTCGAACGGACTGGATCGAGGCTCTTGTTGACCTGCAAGTGGCCACCAATTTCGGTGGCCCGGGACCGGTTGCGAGCGATCTTGTCTATGGCGTCCTGAGCGACGGCAGTTATCGCAAGCACATGGAAGCCTTGCGGGTGCGCCTTGCGAAGAAGCGGCGTGAGGTTGCCGACAGGCTGGAGCGGCTCGGTATAACGCCCTGGCTCAGCCCCAAGGGTGGCTTTTACCTCTGGTGCAGTCTGCCGGACGGCCGGGATGCAGCCGCCATTGCCCGCTCGGCGCTGCGCCGGAACGTCGTGCTCGCCCCCGGCAACGTCTTCAGTGTTTCGCAGACGATGACCGGGTTCCTGAGGTTCAATGTCAGCCAGATGGGCGAACGCCAGGTTTATGACGTGCTGGAAAGCGCGATGAAGCCAGGTGGAGGCTGAGCCTCGCAACCATCCGTGGCTCGCCGCGTTTGCCTGTCAGAAAACTTCAGCCGGCCGGTGCGGAACAGGCATGCTCGCGCAATCAATATCATGTCGAAGTGAGTGGTCGTTTCCCGGTCGGATCCCGTTTGACTGAGGAGCTTTTCCGATGAACGGCACTGACGAGCAAAAGACCGCCAGGCTTTACCGAATGGTCATGCCCGGCGACATCTGTCCCTATGGCCTGAAATCGAAGGACCTTCTGGAACGGCAGGGCTTCGAGGTTGAAGATCATCACCTCACCACCCGTGAGGAGACAGACGCCTTCATGGAAAAACACGGCGTCGAGACGACCCCACAAACCTTCGTCGGCAACAAGCGGATCGGGGGCTATGACTCCTTGCGCGTCTATTTCAAACTTGATCCGCCAGAGGAAGAGCGTAGCGACACGACCTATCGGCCCGTGATCGCCATCTTTTCAGTGGCCCTGCTTCTGGCGCTTGGCCTCTCCTGGCATCAATATGGAACCCTGCTCAGCTTGCGGGCCTTGGAATGGTTCGTGTCGCTTTCCATGACAATCCTCGCAATCCAGAAGCTGCAGGACGTGGAGAGTTTTTCCACGATGTTTCTCAACTACGACCTGCTGGCGCGGCGCTGGGTTCCCTATTACAGGCTCTATCCCTATGCCGAAGCCTTCGCCGGTATCCTGATGACGGCCGGTGCATTGGTCTGGCTGTCGGCGCCGGTTTCCTTCTTTATTGGCCTGATCGGCGCTATCAGCATATTCAAGGCGGTTTATCTGGAGAAACGGGAACTGAAATGCGCCTGCGTCGGCGGCAGTTCTTCCGTTCCGCTCGGCTTTGTTTCATTGACCGAAAGCCTGATGATGACGGCCATGGGGTTGTGGATGCCGTTCCGGATGTTCGTGCTGCAGGGATAACAGGCAAAAAATGCGTCCGCTGAGGGGAAGCGGGCGCACGCCAATTTGGGTCAACAGAGACTGGACGGGATTGATCTGTTCTGTGGTGTCATGGTCGACGGCAGTTATCGCAAGCACATGGAAGCATTGCGGGGTCGCGTTGAAAAGAAGCGGTGCGAGGTCGCTGGTAAGCCAGACCAGCTCTGCATTACGACTTCAGTCAGCCCGAAAAGGTGGTTTTTATCTTTGGTGGAGGGTGCTGGACGGCTTGGATGCATCTGTAATTAACCTTTGGGCACTGCGTCGGAACGTGGTTGTTGCTGAGGCAACAACTTCAGCGTTTCGTAATTGAAGACTGGTTTCGTGAGGCTCGATGGCAACGAGACGCGTGAGTGTATCTGTCGATGAAGAAGCTTTTGGTGCAAAAAAAAGCTAGGACATTGAAAATTCCTAAAATTCGAAGATAATTGATTAAAGTAGTTAGTGCCGAATTATTAAACAAAGTCGTTAAGTCAAAAGAGCAAATTACTCAATTTTGGGAGGGCTGTGTGAGGTTAAGCGCTGTGACTGTTGAAAATTTTAAGGCAATAAAATCTGCGCGAGTGGAACTGTCTGATGTTACTATACTTGTTGGACAAAATAGCTCTGGGAAGTCTTCGTTTTTGCAAGCTTTGCATTGGGCCTGCAGATGTGTTGCTGATCCTAAAATACAAAATAATCAAGCGCGCAGCGTAGCAGTTCAATCGCTTGACTATTTCCCCACGCCTGATGCGAAGATAGTGGGACATAATAAAGAGTTAAGAGAAGGACGTGGGAATCAAGAGGATATATCAGTATTCGTCACTTTAGAAGCACAGGATGACGACGATAATACTGGAGTTATTCCTATCAAACGCGGCCGAAATGATGCAATTCAAATCGATTTGAGATCCAGAAACCGACTACCTAGGAAATTATATGAAGAATTATCAGCACGCGACCATCCATTTTCCGCGTATATCCCAGGATTAGCGGGTATTCCATCAAGCGAAGAGAAAAAAAGTAGGCAGCCTGTCTTCAGAAGTGCTGCTAGTGGAGATGCCAATAGTGTTTTGAGAAATATTTTACTTCTCATAAAAACTAATGACCCGAATGATGTAGAAACGCTGGAAGAATGGGTTTCAAAAGTACTCGGGAAATCTCGTTTGAAAATCAATTTTAATGAAGGCGATAATTTTTATATTGAAGCGCTAATTAATACAGAAAAAATGGAAGACGATTATTGGTCACCATTAGAGCTTGCTGGGACAGGAGTCCTTCAAGTTTTTCAGATTTTTGCCTACCTTGTTTTGTTTAAGCCGAGCATTCTTTTGATCGATGAGCCAGATGCTCACCTTCATCCGGATAGGCAAGAGAAACTAATTCGTGCGATTGAAGAAGCTGCTATTGAATTTTCTACACAAGTTATTCTAACGACGCATAGCCCGCATATTATTAGAACAGCGTCTCCTAAAGTAAAGCTTGCTTGGCTTACTGATGGTGGAGTCGCTCAGAATGAGCGTATTATTCGAGAGCAGATGGGGTGGGGGCTTCTTGATAAATCTATACTTATAATCACTGAAGATAAAAACACGCCTTTACTTCAGTCTATTTTAGATCAATGGCCTGAGTATGGCAAGAAGACAGCGATATGGCCAGTATTTGGAGTTGAAAATTTACCCACGGCCGATGGTGCTAAGGCTCTGAAATCCATGCTTGGTATACAAAAGCTTGTAGTTCATCGTGATGGTGATTTCATGATTGAAACCGAGAAAAACAAATTACGTACCAAATACCATGGTAGCGGTTGTGAATTATGGATTACTGGCCCGTCTGACCTCGAAGGATATCTGTGTACCAGAGAGCATCTAATTGATTGCTATGGCCTTACTGAAGATGATGCCGAAGACATAATGTCAAAGGCTTGGAATCTCGCGAATAACCCTAGTTCTTTTAAAGCGAAGCGATCGCAAATAAATAAAAACGAAAAATTTTATAAAGGAGGGTCCGGTACACCTTCGAATGAAGCTGTTAGAATGGAACTTGACTATCTTTATGCTGGTTCAGTAAAGGGGAAAGATCTTTTTAAGGCTATGAAGTCAATTGTTCATGGTGATTATGGTCTGAGTTCGTCATGTTTGCTTAAGTTATCGAGTGCAATCGAGGTGGCAAGTGACCTTCGAGAACTTCTAGAAACTTAATTTTTTTTACGTTTCATAAGTGTTTTTATTGGTAGTTATTTTTTGTAATATTATATTAATTATTTTATTTATGTAAATTACGGAAGATGAAATCTTTATTTCATAGACCGAAATTCTGATGATGAACTGTATGGGCTTATGGATGCCGTTTCGGATGTTCGTGCTGCAGGGATAGCAGGCAAAAAATACGTCTGTTGAGGGGAGCTGGGCGCACCTCTTGTCATTCTGGCTCTGACAGGCCGTTCCGAGACTCAGTTCCAACTGACTGAAATTGCTAAATTTTTTTCTCAGTATTCAGAGCGTCACACGATAAAACTTAGCCAAACGGCAAAGTTTTCTCTTGCGCTTTTCGGTCAGTTCGAAATACTTAGTAATATGGCTAAGCATGATCCTGATCTCTCCCTGTTGTTCCACGCGCTGTCCGACCCGACGCGCCGCGCGATGTTGACAAGGCTCGCAAGTGGCCCGGCGCGGGTGACGGACCTTGCGGAGCCGACCGGGCTGAAGCTGCCGACGGTCATGAGGCACCTTTCCGTGCTGGAGGAGGCAGGTTTCATCACCACCGCCAAGGATGGACGCATACGCACCTGCGCCATCGTTCCGGAGGCCATGGAGCCGGTGCGGACATGGATCGATGAACAGCGCGCCATCTGGGAGGCCCGCCTCGACAGGTTGGATGCGTTTGTAATGAACGTGATGAAGGAGAACGGAGAATGACGCAGAGCGTGGTTCTGAACAACACTGCCTCCAACGCGGCTGGCGAGGGAAGAAACGGATTTGCGACGCTTTTCTTCGAGCGCGACATGGCCGCCCCTGCCGAAACCCTCTGGCAGGCCTGGACCGCTCCGGCGGCAAGGGCTGTCTGGGCGGCACCGTCACCCGCCGTTACCGTGGAATTTCTCGAAGCCGACACCAGGGTGGGCGGACGCGAAATTTCGCTCTGCAAGGTGGATGGTCAGCCGGATATGCGCTGCGAATGCGGTTGGCTGGACCTTCAGCCACCTCTGCGCAGCGTGAATTACGAGGTGATCTCGTGCGAAGGAGAAACTCAGTCCGTCGCGCTGGTTACGGCGTCGATCGCGGATCTGGGTGAAAGCAGCCGCTTGTCCGTAACCGTGCAGCTTTCTTCGCTGGCCGCGAATATGGAAGGCGGATATCGGGACGGCTTCAATGCGGGCCTGGACAATCTGGCAGGCGCTGCCGAGCGCACGATGATCTTGCAGCGGGTGATCCGTGCACCACGATCCGTTGTCTGGGGTGCCTGGATGAACCCCGAAACCCTGCCGCAATGGTGGGGGCCGGACGGCTTTTCCTGCCGCACCACCCGGATTGATCTGCGCGCAGGCGGCGAGTGGGTGTTCGACATGATCGCACCTGACGGTACGGTTTTTCCGAACCACCATCTCTATACGGACGTCCGGCCAAACGAACGGCTCAGCTATACGCTGCTCTGGGGCGAGAATGGCCCGAAGCATGCCGACGCCTGGGCCTCGTTCGAAGAAGAAGACGGCGCAACGAAGGTCTCGCTCGGCATGGTCTTCAGCACTGCTGCGGAATTCCAGGAAGCCAAGGGCTTTGGTGCTGTGGAACTTGGACAGCAGACTTTGGGCAAATTGGAAAACTTCATCAAGGCGGGTTGAGCCACCGAGTTGTCCCCCTGATCTGCGCAAGCGGCTCGAGGGGATCACTTTTATTGCGGGCCGCTCACTGGCCGAATGTAAAGTCTTTCAGGTTGTGTTTCGGCCGGGAGAACACCTTTCCGCTTAATCCGCCTTGCCCTTCCGTCCAATCTCCGCAAGTCTCCTGTGGAACGTTCCTGCCATCAAGTTCCGCGGAGACCCTCCATGCATGTTCTCGTCATCGGCGCTGCCGGTATGGTTGGCCGCAAGTTGGTTGAAAAGCTGGCTGCGCAGCCGGAGGTTCTTGGTTTTGAAGTGTCCCGGCTGACGCTGGCCGATGCCGTTTCGCCAACCGCACCAGCGGCGCTGCCCGGTATTGCCGAGGCAGTCACCGTGGATCTTTCGAAGGCAGGAGCCGCCCGGACGCTGGTCGCTTCGCGCCCCGATGTCATCTTTCACCTGGCAGCCATCGTCTCCGGCGAAGCGGAGCAGGAGTTTGAAAAGGGCTATGCGGTCAATCTCGACGGCAGCCGCGAATTGTTTGAGGCGATCCGGATCGAAGGCGCACGGGAGCCGTATTTTCCGAAGGTGATTTTCGCATCGTCGATTGCAGTGTTCGGTCAGCCGTTTCCCGAAAAGATCGGCGATGAATTCTTTACAACGCCGCTGACAAGCTACGGCACGCAAAAGGCGATCACCGAGCTTCTGCTGGCCGACTATTCCCGCAAGGGTTTTTTTGACGGCATAGGCCTGCGCCTGCCAACCATCTGCATTCGCCCGGGCAGGCCAAACAAGGCGGCCTCCGGCTTCTTTTCCAATATCATGCGCGAGCCTCTTGCCGGGCAGGAGGCCGTTCTGCCGGTAGATGAAAACGTGCGCCACTGGTTTGCAAGCCCGCGTGCTGCTGTCGGCTTTTTCGTTCATGCGGCGAAACTCGACACGGGCCGCTTGGGCCCCCGTCGCACCGTTACGCTGCCGGGGCTTTCCGCCACCGTCGGGGAGCAGATCGAGGCTCTGCGACGGGTTGCCGGGGAAAAGGTCGTGAGCCTGATCCGCCGGGAGCCGGACGAAACCATCGTTCAGATTGTTGACGGCTGGCCGAGAAATTTCGATGCCAGGAGGGCTCTGGACCTCGGGTTTCAGGCTGAAACCAGCTTTGACGACATCATCCGCATACATATCGAAGATGAACTGGAAGGCAGAAATCCATGACCGCAGACGGATTTGACGTGAAGGGAAGGATCGCGCTTGTGACCGGTGGCGGCACGGGGGTAGGCAAGGCAGTTGCCGCTGGTTTGAGCCGCGCCGGCTGGCGGGTTCTGATCACTGGCCGCCGCAAGGATGTCCTGGAAAAGACTGCGACAGAACTCTCCCGCAACAGCGGCAATGAAGTCTCTTGGATTGCCGCGGATGTCGGTGACCCGGCATCTGTGAAGGTGCTCTTTGACGAGATCTCGAAGACTTTCGGCAGGCTCGATCTCCTGGTCAACAACGCAGGGATCTCGAATTCGTCCGTTCCACTGGAAGATATTTCTTTCGAGGAATGGAGCGTTGTCGTGGCTGCAAACCTGACTGGTGCCTTCCTTTGCACCCAGCAGGCCTTCCGGATGATGAAGGCGCAGGAACCAAGAGGCGGGCGCATCATCAACAACGGTTCGATTTCGGCCACGACGCCAAGACCGAATTCGGCTCCCTACACCTCGACCAAACATGCCATTACCGGCCTGACGAAATCGGCCGCACTGGATGGGCGTCCCTTCGATATTGCCTGTGGCCAGATCGACATCGGCAACGCGGCCAGTGACATGACGGCCAAGATGAGCGGTGGTGTCCTGCAGGCAAATGGCGAAACCGCTTCCGAGCCGACCATTGATCCGGCTCACGTCGCCAATGCCGTCACCTACATGGCCAGCCTGCCGCTGGATGCCAATGTGCTGACGTTGACGGTGATGGCAACCGGTATGCCGTTCGTGGGGCGTGGCTGATCTAGACTTCGGGTTGCATGGGGTTCAGTGCGGAAGGGTTTCAGTCCGGGGCAGGGACTTGCGGCTCGTTGCCAAGGCCGGAAAGACAAGCTGCCCGGATCTCCTCCGCAAACAGGCGCATGCGACGGTTGAGACGACGTTCGCGGGCGTGGAGCAGATAGATGCCCCATGCCGGCACAGCGATGTCCGGTAGCAGGGGCACCAGCTGTCCGGCTGCCAGTGCGCCCGTCACGATGAAATCCGGCAGCCGGCTGATGCCATGCCCTAGGATGGTTGCATCCAGCAGGAACGCGCCACTGTTGGAATTGAGTGCGGGCTGAAACTCAAGTTGCTGGCGCTTTCCTTTTTGCGTTTGGAACTCCCAAACGGTCCGCCTTGCCCAGCCGAAATGAAGAAGCCGGTGCTGCTGCAGATCTTCGATCGATTGCGGCGCAGGGTGCTGGCGCAAGTAGTCGGGGCTGGCAAAAAGGCAATGCTCCACGGTGCCCAGTTTCAGCGTGATGGCATCTTCGGGCCGCGTTTGGGTGATACGGATCGCAAAGTCGTAGTTCTCTCTGGCCAGATCGACCAGCCGGTCATCGAAATCCACGGTCAGCTGGATATCCGCGTGGCGAGCCTGGAAATCGATCAGCGCCGCATTGAGGAAACCGTGGCCGAAATCTCTGGGTATGGAAATCGACAAGGGTCCGGAAGGGGCTGTTCCGCTGCTCAGGAAATCGTCCTCGATGTCGTCGACATCGCTGACGACGCGGCTCGCGCGTTGAAAGAGTTCGCGCCCGGGCTCGGTCAGGTCCCAATGGCCGGGCGAGCGGTCGACGAGACGGGTCCCATAGCGATCTTCCAGGAGGGACAGGCGACGGCTGACGGCCGACTTGGCAATGCCGAGTTCTCCAGCGGCTTTCGAGATGCTGCCACTGGCAACCACCTGAACGAACAGGCGCAGGTCTTCTATCTGTCCCAAGTGTTCTCCAAATCAGAACGTTGATCTCTGATTTTGATATCTGGTTATGAAAATTGCAACTTCCTATCTGTGGCAAGACCTGAAGTGCCGGACCGTTTCACGCCAGGTGCCTTCTGATCCGGCCCGCCAACAATCAGATTGGAAACGTCATGAACGCAGATATTGAAATTCGCACCACGGAAATGCCCGCGGACATGCGCATTCTGCTGGATGCGTATCCGCGCGATACCTGGGAGGCACATCCCGGTTTCAAGGAGAAAACCAGCAACTGGCTGGGGGCACATGTGATGTTCCGGCAGTTGGCGGAACTGGTTCGGCTCGAAACGGAAGCCTATCTGGAGAAGCTGAGAGACCCGGACGATTTTGCTGCAAGGCTCTCTCGTTACGGCGATCTGCTGGTACGCAATCTCCATGGCCACCACACCTGGGAAGACAAGAGCTACTTTCCGGAACTCTGTGAGGCCGACCCGCGTTTCGAGAAGGGACTGGAGATCCTGGAGAAGGACCACGAGGCGCTGGACGCGATGCTGTTCCAGCTCTCGCGAACCGCCAATCGCGCCATCAAGCTGGTCCAGCTGGACGAAGCGCAGGCCCGCGAGGAAGCCGGCAAGCTGCAGCCGGTAACCGGGACGATTGAAAGCCTGCTGGCGCGCCACCTGAGTGATGAAGAGGAACTGGCAGTGCCGATCATTCTTCACCATCGCCTGCGCGGATAACAGCAACAAGCGGCCGGGTGCGGTTTTGCTCCCGGCCGCTAGTTGGTTCTAGACTGACAGCCCCGGAGGAAGACGATGCCCAAGCCGAATGCCGATTTGTCCAAGGAAGAAAACCAGTCTGATGCGGCCGGCCGACGTGCGCAAGGAGAGTTCGTGCGCGGCGTGAGCGGCTTTCGGTCTGCTATCGGCGATGCGGATTTCCCGGCCGAACCCGGGAGATATCATCTCTTTGTCGCGCTCAATTGCCCCTGGTGTCACCGTGTAACCCTTGCCCGAAACATCCTCTGGCTTCAGTCCGGTGTTTCCATGGATGTCGCCTTTCCGGGCCGGACTGAAAAAGACGATCCGGCAGGGGAGAACCTTTGGGAATTCAACCCCGGTCGGATTGCGAGCCTGACGGGGGCGCCCTTGCCGGAATGCACTGAGGAAACGGCGACGGGCGAGGGGCTGCGCCTGGTGCAACAGATTTACCGCGCCGAAGGATCTGATGAACGATCCGTCCCGGTTCTTTACGACAAGAAGCAACAGCGCATCGTCAACAACGAAAGCGCCGAGATCATCCGCATGCTCAGCGCGCATGCCGGGGCGCTGGGCAGTACGATAGTTCAGGAAAAAAGGCCTGACCTTTATCCGAACGATGTGGATTTGCAGTCGGAGATCGATGCCCTGAACGAGGCAATCTACACACGTATAAACAATGGCGCCTACAAGGCCGGCTTTTCTTCCGACCAGAGCGTCTATGCGGCAGCATACGAAAGTTACTTCACCATGCTGGCAGATCTGGAAGACAGGCTGGAAGCGAATGGTGGACCGTTTCTTACCGGGGAGAGCTTTACGGAAGCCGACCTGAGGCTGTTTCCGACGCTTTATCGGCACGACCCGGTCTATTTTGTGCGCATGAAGTTGAACGGCGCGCGGATCCTGGACTATCCCAATCTCTGGCACTGGCTGTGCCGGGTGCATGCCTTGCCGGGTGTTGCCGACAGTTCTTCGCTGGTCCATTGCAGGCAGGGGTATTTCGGGCGCTCCTGGAACAACGTCGTGCCGCTAGGGCCGTTCCGGCCAATGCCTTACCCGCAGGCCTATTCGCATCCCGAACTTGCAGGGGCGCGGTAAGTGGCGTGGAGGCGAGATACGTGTCGTTGGTCTGTCTTTCAGGCGTCAGCTAGCGCGCAGGCGTTCGGCCGTAGCTTTGCCGATACTGCTTCGGAGTCATGCCGGTCTTGCGCTTGAACGCCCGCTCGAAAGCGGTCTGGTCGGAATAGTCCAGTTCGAAAGCGATCTGCGCCAGGGAATGGCTGGTGTCGACAAGGGCATGGCGGGCTATGCGGTAGCGGCAGTCGTCCAGAAGCGTGGAAAAGCGCAAGCCTTCCTCACCCAGGTGCCTGTGCAGACTGCGGCGCGACAAGCCAAGGCGCCGGGCAACGGCTTCCTGGTCGGACGTCCCGGCGCCGAGCCCTTCGTAGATGGCTGTGCGTGTGCGTGCGGTCAAAGACTTGGTGCGGGCCTTGTTGGCTAGTGCCTCGCTCAAGCTGGCAAGGGCGTTGCGATGGCCACCGCCACTGTCGCGTGGCATTGAGGCGGACAGGACCTTTTCTGGAAAACTGAGCGCGTTCGTTTCACAGTCGAACAGGCAGAAGCTGCCCGCGGTTTCGGCCCAGATCGACAGCGGGCGCGCCGCCGTGTGTTCGAAGCAGATGAGGTCCGGTTGCCAGTTGGGTCCGGCACCACGCCGGATGAGCTCTGTCAGGACGGAAAGTGTGAATTCCGCATCCTGCCTGCGCGGCCAGATATCCGGATTGAGGATACGATAGGTGAGGGTGGCAACGCCGTCTTCGACGGTCAGCTGCAGATCCGTCTCGCTCTGGATGAATTTGATGAAGCGTTCGAACGTGCGCAACGCAGAACCGACGGTGGACGCAGTCAGAAGGGCTTCGCCCAGTTCGCCGAGGTCGTGAAGGTTGAGCCTGGGGCCAGATTGCCAGCCGATGCCGGGTTGGCCAAGCATGGCGGCGCCGTGCTCGTAGATCTCGACAAACGCATAAAGCGGGATTTCGAAGTGTGCGTCCTGCCACGCGTCGACAGGCACGCCGCTCTGGCGTCCCAGAGCTGCCGGCTCCAGCCCCTTGTCGATCAGCATTGACTGCAGACCGCTCAAGGCGCCTGCGATGATCGTGGCACCTGTTGGCATGACCCCCGCCTCTCCCGAAAGTCCCGCTTGGCCCACCTGCCGCAGTAAACGGCAAGTGGAAGCTTCAACTACAGCAGAGTTCCGGAGTTGTTGCAATTGACCAGTTCGGGATTTCAATAGGCCGGCAAAGATTGGCCGAAATTGTCGAGAAGTACGAAAAAGCCCTCTCTCTAATGGCAGGTACAGAGAGATCCGGTTCAGCACCTTGAAAACTTGGGCGTCCGGACGAGGGAACAGATTTGGTGACCTGCATCGATGTGGCAGTGGCCGGCGGTGGACCCGCCGGTGCATTCACAGCGCGTGAGCTGGCCTGTGCCGGGCTCAGCGTGCTCCTGATCGACCCGGCAACCTGCCGGCCCAGGCTGGAAGGCCTCGGGGAGCGGGTGGCGCAGCTTCTTATTGCCAAGGGACTTGGCAACACGCTGGGTGCTGCCAGCGACCCCTTACCCCGACACGTGACATGGGCTGGCCTCACCGGAACGGCCAATGGCGAGCGGCTGGTTCGACGCCATGTCTTCGACGAGGCCTTGAGGCGTGCAGCCATTGAGGCAGGCGCACAGACCCGGCAGGCGCGCCTTGGCCGGATCCTGAAATCCGACGAACAGCAGGGCGTCGTGTTGAAGCTTACGACTGGTGAGGAGGTTCGCGCACGCCTGTTGATCGACGCACGCGGACGGCAGACTTCTACCGCCCAGCGCCTCAAGGGACCACAGACCCTGGCAATTGCAGGACTGGCCACGCAAGCTGCAGGCGCCGCCGGCACCCATGTGGAGGCCTCCCCTGAAGGCTGGCTCTGGGTGGCGGAAGATCCGGGTTTTGGCCGCTGGCTGCAGATTTCCGTTGGCGCGGATGATCTCGCTGGAGCCGGACAAGCAGCCTTGCGGGACCGAATGGCCCGTTTCCTTTCCCAGGACCAACTTGCTGGCCGCTTCTCTGACCTCGTCTTCCAGGATCCATTGATTGCCCGCTCGGCCGGTCTTGTTCTGGCAGCTCCCCGGTTGAAGCTGCCGGTCATCCCGGTTGGCGATGCCGCGGTTGCTATCGATCCCTTGTCCGGTCACGGCCTGTTCTGGGCCCTGTCGTCCGCGCTTTCTGCGGTGCCGAGCGTGCTGACCATTCTTGAGAACGTGGAGAAAGGAAGCCGTCTTGCCACCCGGTTCTACCGGGACCGCGTCGTGGAAACCTTCTGGCGTCAGGCGCGAACAGGGCGCGATTTCTACCGGTTGGAAACAGGCCTTTCCGGCAATCCTTTCTGGGCGGAACGGGTCTCATGGCCGGATGACGAACCGTCCCATCCGACTGTGTTCGAAACCAGCCTGCACAAGCGCGTTGTCGTCGAAAGTAACCGCCTGGTCGAGCGCGACGTGCTGGTGACGCCGCAGGATCCCGGCGGCGTTGCTTATGTCGCGGGCATTCCGGTGGGCGACCTGAAGCCTTTCTTTCCGTCTTCCGCCTTGGCGCAGCCGCCGCCAGGCGCACCGTCTCCCGCGCTCAAGGCCGCCTTCGGCTGGCTTGAGAGTCGCGGACTACTGCATGGCTCGCTGAGCCGCACAAAACAACAGCAGACCAAAACGAGGGAAACAGCATGATCAAACGAATGCGAAAGGGGCATCTGGCCGGCCTTGCCGGGCTCATGCTTCTGATGCCTCTTCCGGCGGGGGCGCAGGACGGTGCCACGCTTCTGGAAGAAAATTGCAGCGGCTGTCACATGGCCGACGACAACGGTGCGCTCAGCCGCATCAGCGGTCAGCGAAAGACGCCCGAAGGCTGGTTGATGACCATCGTGCGCATGCGTCTCTTCCATGGCATGGAAATAGAGCCTGCCGTGCAGAGCGAGCTGGTGCACTACCTGTCGGACACGCAAGGTCTTGCCCCCAGCGAGACCGAAGGGCTGCGTTACGTTCTGGAACGTGAACCTGCACATATGGAAGAGGTCGAGGCCCCGCTCGGCGAAATGTGCTCCCGTTGCCATTCAGCCGCTCGTTTCAAGCTTCAGCGGCGCTCCCAGGAGGAATGGGCGCTCCATATCGATTTCCATGTCGGTCAATGGCCAACACTGGAATATCAGGCGCTCGGGCGTGATCGTGAATGGCTGAAACTGGCCCGCGAGGAAGTGGTGCCGCTATTGGCCGAGCGCTATCCGCTCGAGTCCGACGCCTGGAACACGTGGCTCGAGGCACAGAAGCCTGAGGCCGCTGGAAGTTGGGTGTTCGCAACCAGCCTGCCGGAGAAGGGCGAGGCCTACGGCACGCTTGAGGTTTCCGGTGACAGCCAGCCCTATACGGTTTCCGGTACGCTGATGACCGTCGGCGGCGAGGAGTTGACCCTTGAGGGCAAGCTGAACGTCTATACCGGCTACGAATGGCGCGCCAACCTGGACATCGGCGGAACGAAGTACCGGCAGATCCTGGCGATCTCCGAAGACGGCAGCAGCCTGAGCGGCCGCCAGTTCCTGCATGCCGAAGACAGCCTCGGTGGTGCGTTCAGGGCGGCCAGGGCTGGCGGTGCTCCTGCGATCGTCGGCGTCGTTCCGTCCACGGTTCCGGCCGGCAGCAGCGCTACGGTCCAGATCGTCGGCACAGGGCTTGGCGATGTTGCCCTCAGCGGTGCGCTTGAAGCCACCGGCGGCGCTGCCAACGCCTATGGATCCGCAATTGAAGTCTCTCCCGCGGCGGATACCGATGGCCTGATCACGGTTGCGTCCGGAGACGCCACTACGGATGAGGCGCTGGCGGTCTATAGCCATGTCGACAGCCTCAAGGTGGAGCCGGCCTTTGCCGTTGCCCGTGTCGGCGGCGGTGGCGGGTCTGCCGGCAAGGTTCCCGCCCGCTTCGATGCGGTCGGTTACTGGAATGGTCCGGACGGTCAGCCGGGGACCGACGACGATATCCGCATCGGCTCCGTGCCGGCATCCTGGTCGGTTGCGCCTTTCAACGAAGAGGCCGAGCACCTGAAAGATACGGAATATGCAGGTGTGATGGATGAAACGCTCGGCATCTTCATGCCTGGCGTTGCAGGTCCGAATACCGAGCGTCCGTTCTCCACCAACAATGCGGGCAATCTGAAGGTGCTGGCAACCAGCGGCGAGGCGACCGGCGAAGGTCAGCTCATCGTCACGGTGCAGCGCTGGAACGATCCCCCGATCCGCTGAAACAGGAGTTTGTAATCATGGGATATCTCTTTTTTCAGCCGCAGAATGCGCACCGGGTCGAAGTGGACGGACGCCATCTGCTCTTCCACGTGCCGACGACATCTCTGTTCGAGATCGACCGGCTCGACAATGACGTGATCGACCTCTTCAGAGACCGGACCAGGGTTTCCGAAGCCGATGTCCGGGAACGGTTCAGCGGCCGGGTCGATCCGCTCGAGGTGACAGAGCGGATCCGTTCGTTTCTCGATCTCGACATTATCACCGACGGCCGCCCGCCCCGGGCGGAACGGCCGCCTATCCACATCCAGAACTTCCCGCTGACGACGATCGTTCTCAACGTCAACACGGGCTGCAATCTTTCCTGCACCTATTGCTACAAGGAGGATCTGGATACGCCGTCCAAGGGCCGGCGCATGGCGTTCGAAACGGCGAAGCGCTCGATCGAGCTATTGCTGGCGGAAAGCCCCGACCGGGACAGCTACAATGTTGTCTTCTTCGGCGGCGAACCGCTCAGCAACCTGGCCCTGATCAAGGAAGTCGTTGCCTATGCGGAAGACCGCTTCGGCAATCTCGGCAAGCGTGTCGACTTTACCCTGACGACTAACGCGACGCTTCTGACCGAGGAGATCGTCGACTGGCTCAATGCCCACCGGTTCGGTCTGACCGTTTCGATGGACGGGCCGAAGGCGCTTCACGACAAGAACCGCAAGACCGTCGGCGGCAAGGGCACCTACAACGTCGTTGCCTCCAAGACCAGGATGCTGCTGGAACGCTACACCTCCCGCCCGGTCGGCGGGCGAGTGACGCTGACCCATGGCGTGACTGCCGTCTACGAGATCTGGGATCACCTGAAAAACGAAATCGGCTTTCATGAAGTCGGCTTCTCGCCGGTGACCTCCGGTCCCATCGCGCCGTTCAACCTGACCGGCGACGAGCTTCAGACAGTGTTCGACGAGATGAAACGTCTTGGACGGCACTACCGGGATGAAGCGCTTCTTGGCCGCAACATCGGCTTTTCGAACATGCACCAGCTCATGAACGACCTTTACGAAGGCCGGTCAAAGGCACTGCCTTGCGGGGCAGGGCTCGGCATGCTGGCGGTTGATCATGAGGGCGGTCTCAATCTCTGCCATCGGTTCACCGGGTCCGACATGGAGACCTATGGCACGGTCGACGGCGGAATTGAAAAGCAGAAGCTTGCCCGTTTCATCGAGGACCGGGCGGACCGCACCGACAAGGGCTGCTCCACCTGCCGCATCCGCAACATCTGCGCGGGTGGCTGTTACCACGAGAGTTACGCCCATTTCTCCGATCCGATGAAGCCGACCTACCACTATTGCGACCTCATGCGCGACTGGGTGGATTTCGGCATCGGCGTCTATGGCGAGTTGATCGCCGGCGCTCCGGCATTCTTTTCGGATCACATCATGCCTCGGAGGGCATTCGGCAAATGAGACACTTGAAACCCCTGAACCAGAAAGCCGACCGCGTCGTCACTGCGGTCGAAACCGACAAGATGGACGAAGTGCGGGCCATGCAGACCGTGGTCGTGGGCTGCACATCGACCCTCGATCCCGGCTGGGAAGTCGACCCGTTCGGCGGTGTCGCCGCCCTGTGCCAACCGATGGAGGCCGATCTTTACGGCTGCTCGGACCCTTGCTGGTGGCCGGCCCAGGTGCCGGACACGATCAATTCCTATCGGGACTGGAACGCCGATGCCGACAATGCCGGAAAGGACTGGCGCTCGCTCGGAACGGTTTTCCCGTCCGACAGCGAAACCTGACCGGCAGACGCCCTTCAAGATATTCGGAGAAACCCGATGCGAAACCTTATTGCTGCGGTAAGCGCAGCCCTGGCCTTGAGCCTTACCGCTCTGCCGGCCCTCGCCAAGGATCTGATTGTCACGGCCGCAAAGCCCGACCGGCTTTACGTGATCGACGCCAAGGCACGGACGATAGAGACCGACTGCAAGCTCGACTTCAACCTGATCCCCGGTGTCATCGTTGTCTCGCCGGACAACAAGATCGCCTATATCCTCGGCAATCGCTGGGAGGATGTGTTCGGTATTGACCTTTCCACCTGCGAGACGGTGTTTTCCGCGCATCAGTCAGAAAGCGACATCCGGCGCAAGTCGATTGCCTCGCTGGCCGTCTCCAAGGATGGCAAGGAGGTCTACACGGTGCGCAATCCGGTTCGGCTGCTTGCCGACCGATACGAGGTTCTTGAACCGGAAATCGCGGTCTATGAAACAGCAGCCGGTCTTGACGCCAAACCGGCCCGCACGTTCCCGAGCCCGCGCCGCATGACGGTGATGGCAACCGGGCGTGATGGCATGCTCTATGCCGCCGGGCACGAGATCTATGCGATTGACCCGAAGACCGGCGAAATCTCCATCAAGATCAAGAATGCCACCTGGGACCGGCCGACCTATTCTCCGCCGGACGTCCTTGCCTTCTGGCCTATCGGTACACAGGCAGACGAGTTCATGCTGCTTTATTCGGCCGCCAAGTTCACCGACGAGTCGATGAGCGAGATTGCCGATTTCGTCTGGGGGTACCAGTCGGTCGACCTGACGACTGGGGAAAGCGATATCCAGGATTTCGCCAGCCTGGAAGTGATCATGTTCTCCGCCGTGCGTGACCCCAACGACAAGAGCAAGCTTTACGGTGTCTACACCCAGCTTTCCAAGCATGATGTCGAGAAGAAAGAGCTGATCAAGCGGGTCGACCTGCCACACACCTATTACTGTGTGAACATCTCGTCCGACGGCAAGGAGATCTATGTCGGCGGCACCAATGACGACATTGGCGTCTACGATGCGGAAACCCTGGAACGTATCGGCGAAATCCTCCTGCCTTCGGGCGGCGACATGGCCGCCGGTACGATGCAGGTGATCAGCACCGGAAGCTAGGGGAGTACCGAACCTACCAGGCCATCGGGACCTAGTATTCCCGGTGGCAACTAAAGTGCTCCAATCTTATTGCCGGTGATTACCGGGTCCTCGATTTCGCGGGGACGACAATGGGGGAGGTTGCAAACAAGGAACACGGATGAAACAGGCAGTTTCCTTGAGCGGAGCAGACCGGGCCGGGACCAAGTCGTCCCGGCCTTCGGTGCTGCGTGGGGTGTTCAACCGGGTCTTCGGCACCCGTGAGGCGGCGTGGCTGGTGCCGCTGGTCGCGCCATACCGCTGGCCGCTGGCAATGCTGTTCCTGTTATCCCTTGTGGCGGCAGGTGCGGCGCTTGTGCCGCCTTACCTGACCAAGCTTGTCATCGACCGGGGCCTGATGGCCGGCGACAAGCACGCGCTTGTGGTTTTTGTGGCCATCCTTTTTGGGGTTGGCCTGGCAGCACTGGCGCTGGGCGCACTGAATTCCTTGCTGCACCTGAGGTTTTCGGCAAGGCTGCTGAAGGACCTGCGCCGTTCGGCCGTCGACAGGATCCTTGCCCAGTCGCCCCGCTGGCAGGCCAAACAATCCATCGGCGAACTCATGAGCCGCCTTGATGGCGATGCCGGGGAAGTACAGCAATTCACGTTTGGCGTGCTGGTGAACGGCGGTGGCAGCCTTCTGAGACTGGTGGGCGGCCTGGTCATGTTGTTTGTGCTGGCGCCCAAGCTGGCTCTTCTTGCACTGGCACTGGCACCGGTCGAACTGTTGTTTTTCGCCCGTGCACGACCCGTCACCCAAGCGAAGGCAACTGAGGTACGGCAAGCGCGCGGTGTGCTCGCATCCGGGCTTGCGGAGACGATTACCGGGCTTTCCGCACTGCGGGCGCTGAATGCGACCGGAGCTGCGGCAAAACGGATCGAAACACGGCAACAGGGCCTTGTCGCAGCATTGATGTCTGCGCAGATGTGGAACGAGGTGACACGGGCGGTGCCGATGGTGCTGACGGCGATCCTGCGTGGTGCGGTTTTTCTGGTTGGCGGGCTCGCGGTGATCGACGGTACCATGCCGCTCGGGTCCCTGATCGCCTTTACTGCCTATCTCGCCTTCCTGATCGGGCCGATGCAGTCGCTCATTTCCCTCTGGCACGGGCAGGCGCGCATGAAGGCGGCGCTCGACCGGCTCGACCGGATCATGAGTGCCGTACCGGATGTCCAGGACCCGGTATCACCTGTGCCACTGACTGCCGGTGGTGGAGAATTGGTGCTGGCAGGTGTTGCCTATGCACCGGATGGCGGCGTGCCGCTGTTTGAGAATGTTAGCCTCGTCGTCCCAAAAGGACAGAAAATCCGGCTGTGCGGTCCGTCCGGCGTCGGCAAGACGTCGCTTCTGTCGCTGCTTCAACGCCATGACGACCCGAAGGCAGGAACGATCCTTCTGGATGGTACGGACTTACGTCATCTCTCTCTTCAAGATCTCCGCACGGTTGTCGCCCTCGTGCCGCAAAAGGGGCATGTCTTTTCCGGAACGGTGGCGGACAATCTCTGTCTCGGGTCTTCTGAGGCAGCCGAGGAAGACATGCATGCCGTTCTGCAATTCGTGGAGCTGGAGGACCGGTTTTCTGGCAAGGGACTTGAAACGGCTCTTGGCGAGGGAGGGCTGGACCTTTCCGGCGGAGAACGTCAGCGGCTGTGTCTTGCCCGTGCCCTGTTGCAGCCGTTCCAGGTGCTGATCCTCGATGAAAGCCTTTCGGAGGTTGATGCGGACCGGGTGTCACGGATCATGACCCGGATTGACACCCGATTTGGTGATCGTACCCGCCTTGTCGTCACGCATGGGGACGCGGAACGGTATGGGACCTTTGACAGTGAGCTGGTGCTGCAAGCAAGAGAGGTCGGGGTTTGATCAGGGTCGGGCTGATAGACGGCGCCTTGCCGGGGGACTGGCCGGGCCTGGTGGGACAGGAATGGTTCTGCAGGCCGGATGCCGCTGAACTTGCCTCAGGGCATGCGGAGGCGATGGCGCAGACCGTGTGCACTCATGCGGAAGATGTTTTGCTTCTCAACGCCGTTGTGTTTCCGGGGCAGCTTTCGACCACGCTTGACGCCATCTGCGCTGCCTTGAGCTGGCTTGCCGAAGATCCACCCGACATTGTCCTGTGTGCCTTCGGCATGGCGCGATCTTCCATCGAGATGTCGGTGGCATTGGCCCGGCTACAGCAGGCGGGTAGTCTGATTGTCGGTTCTGCTCCGGCGCGCGGTGGGAACGCCTATCCGGCTGCGTATGACGGCGTTCTGTCCGTTCAGGGCGATGCCCGCTGTGGCCCTGCGGAGCTGTCAAAGTTGGATCTGCCGCAGGCCACCTTCGGTGCCTGTCCAATGGCTGCCGGGCGCGAGGATATTCGCGGCGCCAGCGCGGCGGCAGCGCATCTCGCCGGATTGCTGGCGAGATCGGTTCAGGGGTCTGAAAGGAATGACCTGGTCGGGCTGGAGACCTTTGTCCGTTACTGGGGGCGGGAACGGCGCGGGGATGGGGCGCTTGCGGGCAGCGGAGCGGCCGGGGTATCTGCCGGCGGGTAGTCTTATTTGAAAAGAGGCCGGAGTTTGTGGCCCATCCTTCGAGACAGCGCTTCACGCTTCCTCAGGATGAGGTTGTATTTGTTGCGAGGCCGAAATCTCCCTTTCGACCTCATCCTGAGGAGGACCGTCAGGTCCGTCTCGAAGGATGGGCCGCATATTCGCAGCGGCAGATTTTCCGAATTTCAGTATCGTGGCAAAGAAGAGGGAAACCCTCCCGTCAGAGCCTGCGCACGCTTTCCAGGACGACCGAGTCGAGACCGGCACCGCCGGCTTCCACATGGGCTCTCAACTGGTCGCGCATGCGCGGCTCCCAGAAGTCCTTCAGATGGTTCGCGACCTTCTCCGCCTGGTCAATGCCTGGCTGGGTCTTGAAGAAGGTGGCGATCTGGTTGGCCATATAGACCATCTTTTCAGGCGACATCTGCAACTCCGGATAAGACGCGCTCTGGATGCGCGTAAAGATCAAACCCGCCGTCCCTTGAAAATGCGGCGACCGTTATGCCGGCCTCGTCGGCGAGGCGGAGTGCGGTCGACGTCGGGGCCGAGGCGGCAATCAGGGCCGGGCAACCGGCAAAGGCGCATTTCTGCACCAGTTCCACCGACAGCCTGCTGGTGAGGACGAAAGCGCCGGTTGCGGGGTCGGTCCCGGCTTGGGCAAGGGCGCCGATCAGCTTGTCGAGCGCATTGTGGCGGCCAACGTCCTCGCGCGCCACGACCACGCCCTTGCCCGGTTGGAGGAAACCGGCGGCGTGGGTGGCGCGCGTCTGGTCCCGAAGCGGCTGCAGCCGGCTGAGCGCATCGGTCGCTCTGGCCACATCCAGGCGGGACAGGACTGTTGTTGCGTCGACCGTCGGCAAAGGCCGCAGAGCCTGATCCAGACTTTCGATGCCACACAAGCCGCAACCAACCGGACCGGCCATGGCTCGGCGGCGGGCAAGAAGCCGTTTCGAGCGGTCTGCGCGTAACCAAAGTCGAGCCTCTATGCCGCGGTCATGAGAGACCTCCTCGAAGGCTTCGATTTCGGTGATCGAGCTGATGATGCCTTCGCTCAGGGCAAAACCGACGGCGAAGTCGGCAATATCGCCAGGCGTTGCCATCATCACCGCCTGCGTGGTGCCATCAAAGACGAGCGCAACAGGGCTTTCCTCCGGCAGGCTTCTCGCGACCGCCACCTGGCCGTCCGCGTGGACGGCACGGCCGGGCATGGAGCGGGAGAGCGGACGATCCATCACCAGTTACTCCGCAGCCGGCAGGATCCGCCGGGACATAGCTGCCTGGGCGGCATAGTCTTCCTGCCAGTTGGTCGGTCCGTTGGACAGGCTGACCTGAACCGCCGTCACCTTGTATTCCGGACAATTTGTGGCCCAGTCGGAGAAGTCGGTCGTGATGACATTCGCCTGGGTGTCCGGATGGTGGAAGGTGGTGTAGACGACGCCGGGGCTGACCCTGTCGGTGAGATGGGCCCGCAAGGTGGTTTCTCCGGAACGCGATGCCAGCTTCACCCAGTCGCCTTCCTTCAGTCCGCGGTTTTCCGCGTCATGCGGGTGGATTTCCAGAAGATCCTGATCGTGCCAGATAACGTTGTCGGTTCGCCGGGTCTGAGCACCGACATTGTACTGGGACAGGATACGGCCGGTGGTCAGAAGCAGCGGGAAGCGCGGCCCGGATTTCTCGTCCGTCGCCACATATTCGGTGACAATGAACCGGCCCTTGCCGCGCACGAAACCATCGACATGCATGAGCGGCGTGCCATCCGGCGAGGCTTCGTTGCAGGGCCATTGCACCGACCCTTTTTCCTCCAGCAGATCGTAGGTCACGCCGGCGAAGGAGGGCGTGGTTGCAGCGATTTCAGCCATGATTTCGGACGGATGGCTATAGGTCCATCCGGCACCCATGGCGTTGGCGAGCATCTGGGTGATCTCCCAGTCGGAATAGCCGTTGCGCGGCGCCATCACCTTGCGCACGCGGTTGATGCGGCGTTCGGCGTTGGTAAAGGTACCGTCCTTTTCCAGGAACGTGGAACCGGGCAGGAAGACATGGGCGTAGTTGGCGGTCTCGTTCAGGAAGAGGTCGTGAACAATGACGCATTCCATGGCTGCAAGGCCGGCCGCCACATGCTTGGTGTCGGGGTCCGATTGGAGAATGTCCTCGCCCTGGCAATAGAGCCCCTTGAAACTGCCATCGACAGCGGCATCCAGCATGTTGGGGATGCGCAAGCCCGGCTCGGCATCGATCTCCACGCCCCAGATGTCCTGGAAGATCGCGCGGACGTCCTCGTTCTTCACATGGCGGTAACCCGGAAGTTCATGCGGGAAGGAGCCCATGTCGCAGGAGCCCTGGACGTTGTTCTGGCCGCGCAGCGGGTTCACGCCGACACCCTTTCGCCCGACATTGCCCGTGAGCATTGCAAGGTTGGCGATGCCCATGACCGTGGTCGAACCCTGGCTGTGTTCCGTCACGCCGAGGCCGTAGTAGATCGCGCCATTGCCGCCGGTCGCGAACAGGCGAGCCGCCTTGCGCAGTTCTTCCGCCGGAACGCCGGTCAGGCCTTCGCTGGTTTCCGGGCTGTGGCGCGGATCGCGAACGAAGTCGGCATAGGTCAGGAACTCGTCCCAGTCGCAACGATCGCGAATATAGTCTTCGTCGAAAAGACCTTCGGTAACGATGACATGGGCGAGGGCGGTTACCACGGCAACGTTTGTGCCGGGGCGCAGCTGCAGATGGTGGGACGCCTCGATGTGAGCCGATTTCACCAGATTGATGCGGCGCGGGTCGATAACGATCAGCTTGGCACCGGCGCGCAGACGCTTCTTCAGGCGGGAGGCAAAGACCGGGTGACCGTCGGTCGGGTTGGCGCCAATCACGATGACGACGTCGGTATGTTCGACGGAATCGAAATCCTGCGTCCCTGCAGAGGTCCCAAAGGTCTGGCCGAGGCCGTAGCCGGTCGGCGAGTGGCAGACACGGGCACAGGTGTCGGTGTTGTTGTTGCCGAAGACCGCCCGGGTCAGCTTCTGCACCAGGAAGGTTTCCTCGTTGGTGCAGCGGCTGGAGGTGATCACGCCGATGGACTTGCGGCCGTGCTTTTCCTGCAGGCCGCGCAGGCGGTTGGCGGCGAAGCTGAGGGCCTCGTCCCAGGAAACTTCCTGCCAGGGTTGATCGATGCTATCGCGGATCATCGGGTTGAGGATCCGGTCCTTGTGGGTCGCATAGCCATAGGCGAAGCGGCCCTTGACGCAGGAATGGCCGCGATTGGCCTTGCCGTGCTTGTAAGGCACCATGCGCACCAGTTCGTCGCCGTTGAGTTCAGCCTTGAACGAACAGCCGACTCCGCAATAGGCGCAAGTAGTGACGACGGAACGTTCCGGCGTTCCCAGTTCGATGACGGATTTTTCCTGAAGCGTGCCGGTTGGGCAGGCCTGCACGCAGGCGCCACAGGACACGCAGTCGGAAGACAGGAAATCGTCGAACGCCGCCCCCGGCGAAACACGGCTTTCAAAACCACGGCCTTCGATGGTCAGGGCAAAGGTGCCCTGAACCTCTTCACAGGCCCGCACACAACGCGAGCAGACGATGCATTTGGCCGGGTCATAAGCGAAATAGGGGTTGGAAACGTCCTTCGGGATATACTCCGGGTTCGGCCCAACAGAGGTACGCTGTTCGAAGTGGTTGCGGCCCGGCTCGTAACGGACATCACGCAGACCGACCATGCCGGCCATGTCCTGCAGCTCGCAATCGCCATTGGCAGCGCAAGTCAGGCAGTCCAGCGGATGGTCGGAGATGTAGAGCTCCATCACGCCCTTGCGGATCTGCTTGACCCTGGAGGACTGGGTGTGAACGACCATGCCCGGCGCAACCGGTGTGGTGCAGGAGGCGGGTGTGCCGCGCCGGCCCTCGATTTCGACCACGCAGAGGCGGCAGGAACCGAAGGCGTCAATGCTGTCCGTGGCGCAAAGCTTGGGAACCTGAAGACCGATTTCAGAGGCCGCGCGCATCACCGAGGTGCCTTCCGGCACCGTGACCTCGAAGCCATCGATGGTCAGCGTGACCGGAGCGCCTTCCTTTGCCGGAGTGCCCATGTCGCGATCGTCATGGATGTTGGCGAGATCCGTCATTCGGCGGCCTCCTTCTGGCGGGCAAAATCTTCAGGGAAGTGGGTAAGGGCGCTCATGACCGGATAGGGCGTGAACCCACCGAGCGCGCAGAGCGAGCCGTCTTTCATCGTGTCGCAGAGATCCGTCAGGAGGTGGACAGCCCCTGCATCGCCAGCATCGATCCGGTCGATTGTCTCGACACCGCGCACGGCGCCGATCCGGCACGGTGTGCATTTGCCACAACTTTCCACAGCGCAGAATTCCATGGCGAAGCGGGCCATCTTCAGCATGTCCGCCCTGTCATCGAAGACGACAATGCCGGCATGTCCGATGAGGCCACCCTGGCCGTCGAATTCTTCATAACCGAACGGCGTGTTGAACTTGGAGACGGGCATATACGCCCCGAGGGGGCCCCCAACCTGGACAGCCTTGACCGGCCGGCCACTGGCGGTGCCACCGGCAATATCGTTGATCAGCTCACCCAGAGGCATGCCGAAAGCGGTCTCGAAAAGACCGCCGTGGCGGACATTGCCTGCGATCTGGATCGGCATGGTGCCCTTGGAGCGGCCGAGGCCGAACCCGGCATAGAACTCCGCGCCTTTTTCCATAATGACCGGAACAGTTGCCAGCGAGAGCACGTTGTTGACGACGGTCGGCTTGCCGAAGAGGCCTTCAAGCGCCGGCAGCGGCGGTTTGGCCCGCACGATGCCGCGCTTGCCTTCCAGGCTGTTGAGGAGGGACGTTTCCTCACCGCACACGTATGCGCCTGCACCAGTGCGAATTTCCAGGTCGAAAGCCTTGCCGGATCCGAGCACGTTCGTGCCGAGCAGGCCGGCCTTGAGACCGATCCTGACAGCGGCTTCCATGACTGCGATGGCGTCCGGATACTCGGAGCGAATATAGACGAAGCCCTTTGTAGCCCCTGTGGCAAGGCCCGCGATGATCATGCCTTCGATCAGCGTGAAGGGATCGCCTTCCATGAGCATGCGGTCGGCGAAGGTGCCGCTGTCACCTTCGTCCGCATTGCAGACAATGTATTTGCGTGCCGAAACTGCCTTGCGGACGGTGTCCCACTTGATGCCCGTGGGAAACCCTGCGCCACCACGGCCGCGCAGGCCGGAGTTGGTGACTTCCGCAACGATCTCTTCTTCACTGAGAGCAAGAGCGCGTTTCAGGCCGACAAGTCCGCCATGGGCTTCGTATTCGGCGAGGCTGAGCGGATCGATCAGTCCGCAACGGGCAAAGGTCAGCCGGGTCTGGCGGGCGAAAAAGGGGATGTCTTCCACCGTGCCGAGACTTTCCAGCGTGCCATCCAGAAGAGAAGGAACGTCTTCGGCTGTGACGGCGCCAAAAGCCTTGCGGGTGCCGTCGATTTCGATTTCGACAAGCGGTTCAAGCCAGACCATGCCACGGCTGCCATTGCGCACCACGGTGACATCGAGACCACGGTTGCCGGCTTCGATCTGAATTGCTGCGGCAACTTCATCGGCACCCAGTGCCTTGGCAGCGCTGTCGAGGGGAACGAAGATCTTCATGCTCCGGCCTCCTGGAGGATACGCGTCATGCGATCTTCGGTGACACGGCCGATGACCTTGCCGTCGACCATCGCGGCAGGGGCGCAGGCACACAGGCCGAGGCAGTAGACAGGTTCGAGAGTGACGGCACCGTTGCGGGTTGTGCCGTGCCAGTCCAGGCCGAGCTTCGCCAGAACCGCCTCGCCAAGGGCTTCGCCGCCGACGGCCTGGCAGGCCTCTGCCCGGCAGATCTTGACGATGTGGCGCCCGGCGGGGGCCTTGCGGAAATCATGGTAGAAGGAGATGACGCCGTGAACTTCCGCCTTGGACAGATTGAGCGCCTCTGCAATCAGCTCGACCGCTGCCTGGGGCACATAGCCGAACTCCGCCTGCAAGCCGTGCAGCATGGGCAGAAGTGGACCTTCCAAGGTAATAAAATCTTCCATCACGGCCGAGATCTGTTCGGCCGTGGGTTCTCCCGTCGCATACGGCATGCGCGTCCTCCCGTATATTTCGAGGCGCATCACACCATTAAGTTTGATTTGATATCAATAATGATTTTCCGTTGATCGATTGGAAATCATGATCGAACATCATTTGACCGTTTCGGCTAACTTCCGGTCAGACCTCGGAAATACGCCTTGCTTCGGACAGAAGAGCCCGCAAAACCGGGGTGTGCGGTTCGCGATAGGGGGCCACGAGGCCGACAGTGTGACCGGTATGAACGCCGACAAGAGGGATCGTCTTCAAGGGTTTTCCGGCTGTCAGAAATTCTGCGAGATCCGCTGGCAGGACGGTTATCCAGCCACCGTCCAGCACATTTGCCACCAGCACGACCGTGGAATTGGACTCGATCCGGGCTTCCGGCATGATTCCGGCTTCACCGAAATGACGGTTGATGATCCGCCGGTTCTGCATGTCGGGCGTCAGAAGGCAGATCCGTTCCTCGGCCAGCTCCTTCCATTTGACTGACTTTCTGCCCGCGAAGGACGAAGCTTCATTGCATACCAGCATATAGCTTTCATTGTAGAGCGGTTCGGTGCTGACCCTGCCGGTCGGTTCGTTGTCGAGGTAGGAAATGCCGGCATCGATATCGAGGTTCTCCAGCATCGACAGGATTTCCATCGAATTTCGCGACAAGATGGTGAAACGCACGTTCGGGTGCTTGTTACCGAACCATGTCGTCAGTTTGGCTGCCCAGGTGAGGGCGGTCGGGATGACGGCTATGCGCAACTGTCCCGTCAGGCCGTCGCGGGAGAACCGCATCTCCTCGCGCAACTGGCGGGCATCCCCCACGATCTGACGAGCCCAGACCAGGGCACGCTGGCCTTCCGGTGTCAGACCGCCGAACCGGGAGCCTCTGAAAAACAGCTGAACACCAAGCTGATCCTCAAGCTGCTTGATGCCGGTCGAGAGTGTCGGCTGGGCGATGCCGAGGCTTTCGGCCGCACGGCCGAAATGTTCTTCCCGGGCCACGGCGAGAAACATCTCCAGTTTTTCGATCATCACAAAGGCTCCGAACCGGTCAGTAATGGGTAGGTCCATGCTTCATGACATTTGATCAGGAGAATTGAAAGTGGCGTTTTCAATCAGAATTTTCGATCGATATATACTTGCAGCTGCCCACGCCAGGTTGAACAATCTCGCTTGCGCTGCCGCCACCTGCTAAAGGTTGGCCATGAGTGGCACGGTCAGATTTGAAAAATGGCATCACCGGATCGACACAGCGGAAAATGCGCTGATCTTTCCGGATGGTTGCCGGGATGTGCTGGTGGTGCGTGAGCAGGGCAAGCGGGAAAAGGTTCTGCTGACGGACCTCGATTTCCAGCCGCGCATCGCCGAACTCGCGGCCGGGACGCATATCACGGGGTTCCGGTTGCGCCCGGGTGGCGTCGTTGAGGACGAGGTTCTTCAGGCCATTGAACGCGACTGCGAACGAGTGGAAGACATCCTCGGAAACGCACTTGACGAGACCAATGACCTGGATGACGTGATCGTTGCCCTGACGTTGCCACAGTCGACCGTCGAGCGGGCATCGAAACAGGCGGGCGTGTCGGTGAGAACGTTGCAGAGGCGGTTTCGGGAGCAAGGCCTGCCACCACCGGAATACTGGCGCTTGCTCGCGCGAGCGCGCAGGGCTGCAGGACTGCTGGCGACGGAAGTGCCGCTGGTGGAGATCGCCGCTGTGTGCGGCTTCAGCGATCAGGCCCATATGACGCGCGACCTGCGGCGCTGGTTCGGACGGTCACCGGCGCAATTGCGCCGGGACCCCGATAGCCTGTCGCTGTTGTCTCAACCAGCACTGGGCAACTGGATCGGCGAGCAGATCTCCACGAGGTAGCCGAAAGGATCGCTCACATAGGATGTGATCTGCCCCCAGGGTTCCTCGCGTGCATCCTGCAACTTGTTTGCACCGGCGGCGACTGCACGGGCAAGGGAGGCTGCAACGTCATCCGTCTCGAACGCCAGTTCGAACACAGGTGACTTCGGTTCGGGGGTGCCCGGTGTCTTTCCGAGCTGGTTCATCAGTGCTTTGGATGAGAACGCGAGCTTTGTCTCGCCCGTTGCGAGTTCGCCGTAGTCTCCGGATTCATGAAGAAACAGACGTTCCAGTCCGAAGGCCTTCTCGTAGAAGTCGAGAGCGGCGGCGACATTCTCGACGTAGAGGATGGTGTATCTCAGAATCACTTGGGTCTCCCGGTCGGTTGGTTTGGCGCCAGCCATAGAAGGTTGGTGCAAGGCCGTCTTGAAGGATCACGACATCAGAGCCGATTGTCAGTCTGTCAGGATGCCGGCCAATAGCTTGCGGGTCGCCGCTTCATACGCTTTCCTGTCGCCGCCATTTGCAATTGCCAGCGCCGCGCGGTCGAACGCGGAAGAGAGCAGGTCCGCCAAAGGCTCCAGGGGAATATCTTTCAGTGTACCGTGATTGGCTGCATGCCGCAGGCCTTCCAGTAGCGTGGCACCGCCGGTCTGGCGATCGATCTCCGCCATTTCCGACAGGCCGAGCACCGTCGGTCCTTCCAGCAGCATGATCCTTGCGCGGCCCGCAACGGACATGGCCGAGAAATAGGCGCTGGCGCCGGACATGAAGGCATCGAGCGGTGTCTGGCCCGTGTTCGTCTGGCTGTTGATCTCCGCCGCAATCGCTTCCGATTCCTGGTGGACCAGCGCCCGCATCAGGTCAGCCTTGTCAGCGAAGTGATGATAGAGCGCGCCGCGGGTGACATCAGCCACCTTGACGATCTCAGGTGTTCCGGTTTCCGCATAGCCTTTTTCAACGATCAGCGCCCTTGCCGCATCCAGCAGGGCCTTGCGCGTTTCCGCGCGCCTTTCCGCCTGTGTACGGCGTTCACCTGACTTCTCGGAGTTTTTGCCTTGCATACATGCAGCCTGTATGTTAGTTGAAAAATACATACAGACTGTATGTCTTTTTGTTGCGATTGGAAAGTCTCGGAAACAGCCGGAGGCCGGATGGAACAGGCAATCCACATCCGAAATTGGCGAGGAACAGGAGAAAAACGATGAAATGCACCCAGTATTATCCGGTCCTCATGACCGACAAGGTCGCGGAGACTGCCCGGTTCTATTCGGAACATTTCCGCTTCAAGCCGATGTTTGAAGCTGACTGGTACGTGCACCTGCAGTCGGAGGAGGACGAAAGCGTCAATCTCGCGATCCTCGACCAGAATCACGAAACCATTCCGGAAGCCGGTCGTGGCCGGGGCGCAGGAGGGCTTCTGATCAATTTTGAGGTCGAGGATGTCGATGCGGTTTATGAGGCCGCCCAGGCGAACAGGTTGCCCATTCTGCAGGTGCTGCGGGACGAGGCCTTTGGCCAGCGCCATTTCATCACGTGTGATCCGAACGGAGTGCTGATCGACGTGATCAAGCCGATCCCGCCCAGCGAAGAGTTCCTGAAGCAGTTCGCCGCTGAAGCTGTGCCTGCCTGACGCGTCGAC
The DNA here is from genome assembly GCF_012273635.1 of Labrenzia sp. PO1. Taxonomy (NCBI): domain Bacteria; kingdom Pseudomonadati; phylum Pseudomonadota; class Alphaproteobacteria; order Hyphomicrobiales; family Stappiaceae; genus Labrenzia; species Labrenzia sp. PO1. The sequence goes on along the minus strand of NZ_JAAXCR010000001.1, from coordinate 325,099 downwards.
AGTCATGCCGGTGAATGCGTCCGGAGTGAGGGAAGTCTCCCACTGCTGTGATCCGCTTCGGAGTAGGCCGGCATGAAAGAGGCGTGGCCGGAAACCCGGCCACGCCTCGTCATTTTCAAGACTGACTGTTGATGCGTCAGGAGGAAACCGGCGGACAGGAGCTACCCTGTTCGGCGCGCGACTTCAGACCTTGAAGGCTCTGCATCGTGTTCGGGTTGCCCGGCAGAACGAAGCTCTGCTCAAGTGCCGTGCGCACGTTGTTGATCACGGCAAGATCCTGAACAGCCAGCGTCTGGCAAGGCGTTCCGGTGAAGCGAACCCGGATGCGGATCACGCGCTGGCCGTTGTCGGACGGGCCGAATTCGGAATCGAGCGCTGGGTTCGCGCCGGTCATCGGCCGTTCCAGAACCACCATGTTCGGCTGGTCCTGCAGTACGACGGTGCCGCGTTCCTGGGCACTGGAGACCAGTGCGGACCGCACGCTTGCCGGATCGGCTGCGATATTTACCGATTGCGCGCCGGCCGGCACGTCCAGCCTTGGCTGATCCGGCTGTGTGGGGCGCTGAGAGGACCCGGACTGGCAGGCGGCAAGAGCAAGAGCGCAAAAAGCGGATAAAACGATACGTCGCATGGGCAGTCCCAAGGTTAAAATGGTCAACTTAAGAGCCGGTCTAGAACACGTCTTCACAAAGCACAAGAAAACTGCATGTGACCGCCACCATCTTCTGCCAGTAAACTGACATAACACTCCTAACGAAGCCTTGTGGCCTCACGGGGGCAGGGATTTCAATCGGTGAAGGTCAGAATGTATCGCCTGTCTTGAAACCGCCACCACCAAAACTTCCACCGCCTTTGAAACCACCACCGCCGAAGCCGCCACTGCTGCCGGACCGTTTGCCGGAACTTCCGCCAAAGCCGCCACCGAAGCCTCCCATGGACTTGGGAAGACCCGAACCGTTGGGGAACGCGACCTGGCGTCCCTTCGGTTTGCGGCGTTTGTGCGAACGCTCCGCGCGGGCCCAGTATTCGGCACCGGTAATCGCACCCTTGACCAACTCGCCCAACAGGACGGTCGTCAGTTTCTCGTCAGAGAAGGTGGACTCCCAGCTGCCATAGCCGCTGGAACGGAAACGCTTGATGACGTCTGCAAGTTCCGCGCGGCGTCGACCAATATCGCGTTGCAGTTCCCTGTCCTGACGGATCTCGCGTGTAACCTGGTCGATGCGCTCCTTCAGATCCTCGATCCGCTGAACGATTTTCTCGTCCTCGGGCGAGGGAGTGTCGAGCGCGGCGCGCCACAAATCCTTGAGGTCATCCGCCTGCAGAGAAACGGACAGATGTTCCTCCGCCTTCTGGAAGTCGGTGTCTTCCCCGCTGGAAAATTCGGCGAGGGCCGAGGACAGCGTTTCGATCCGCCTGTCCAGATTGTCGAGTTCTCCGTCGATACGGTCGATGTCCGCGCTCAGGGTTTCGATGGTGCCGACAAGATCCGTTCCGGCAGCGTCGGTCATTGCATTGCGGCTGAACTCCGCGAGCTTGTCCTGTTCTTCCAGTGCGATTTCGGCACAGCGCTCCGCATGGCGCGCCATGCGGTCCGGAATGCTGGTCAGCATCGCAAAATTGGCGCGGGCGTCGTTGAAACCGACAAGGCCGGCCACCCATCGGTCGAGCGAGCGCACAAGACCGCGGTGCGCGTACGCCGGTGTTCCGAAACCGCGTTGCCACAGATACATGAACAGCGGATCGGCCTCATAGGCCTTGCCTTTTTCCTTTCGGTCCTTTTCGGATGTAGCCGCCTTGGAGGCGGCTGCCTCCGCAGTCGCAAGAGCGGCTTCTGTCTTCTCGCGCTGTGCCTGATAACCGGCATCGCCTTCCAGACGGCCGTCGACAGCCTCCATCAACTCGTCCATCTGGTTTTCGGCGGCATCACGGGCGCTATCGAGCTCGACGCGCTTCTTCTGCAACTGGCTGCGGTCGCTTTCGCACTGACGCAACTGGTCGGTCAGGACCTTGTAGTCCGCATTGCGCTTGTCCAGAAGCTTGCGGGCTTCCCGTGCGGCGCTGTCGAGGCGTGTGTTGAGTGCGCCGGCACTGTCGGTATCCAGTCGGAACCGGGCAAGGTCCCGGTAGGCTTCGCTCTGGCGTTCCTGCAGGTCCGTCAGGGCGCGGGTCGAACGCTCGATCCGCTTGCTCAGCTCGGCTTCTTCACGGCGCAAATCGGCAAGTGACTGCTCGATGGTGCCCAGGGTCTGGCGTCCCGTCAGCATGCCGGTGCCTCCCGGTGAGGCGGTGCAATCCTAACCGCTACCATTTCGTAATTGCTCCGTCCTGAACGCCGCTGCGCCATTTGATATCCAGCTCTCCGCGCCGCTTCTGCCCCAGGACACCTTTTTGCACGATGCCGTCTTCCATCTTGTCGCGGCGAACGGCGTTGTAGATGGTTTCCGAAACGCGCTGGCCCCATTTGTCGACGAGTTCGGCCTCGCTGCTTTCCTCCGACACGATCCTGCGTTCCAGGATCTTGCCGTCCGCGTCCACGGCTTCGACCACGATGTAGTAGTTCTCGGTGTCTGGATTGGATTCGGGAATGCGGGAAACGCCGGTCGGCACGCCTTCGCGGGAAATGATCCGGACCTCGAACACTTCCTGCAACCGTCCGGCAAGATCGCGCAAGTCGGCCTCCGCCTTGAAGGCTGCCTCGTTGTTGCCGTCCGAAAGGGCAAGGTTGCCGTCGGTGGCCAGACGTGCGGCGTTGGCTTCGATTTCGGTATTTTCGGTCAGGGAATCGATCCGCCCGACCAATTCGGTATAGGTCGCGGGCAGGGCCTGAAGCCTTGCCAGCAGGTCCGCTTCCGCACGTTGTGCCGGCAGCTTGACGATGAAGTACCAGGCCGCAATGCAAACGATGACGACAGCAACGACCGCCGCCAGCCATTTTGACCAGGTGCTGCGCGAGATGTAGATCATCGCCAGCGTGCGCTGGAAGCCTGCGGAAGGTGGAGAATAGACGAAGCGGTCGCGCTTCAGGTCCTCGACACCCGCCTTCAGGATATGGTCCGGAACATCGATGCCCTGGGACGCATAGACCTGACGCAGCCGCTCGACCATGGCGGCATCGCGTTCATCGGTCTTCAGCTCGCGGGCCACCTGACCTTCTTCATGACGCAGCGTGTCGACCACGTCCATCGCCATCATCAGATCGTCAAGCGGGGCGTCGGATTTGCTTGCCATGAATGCATGTCTTCTTGAAATAGGGCGGGCCGGAGGGTCCGGCCTGCCGGATTATCGTCAGATCAAAGGGCCTTGCCCTGGGCGGTCAGCTTGGCAAGCCGCCGCTTGCCGTCTTCCACGGCGTTGCGGATTTCCTCGGAATTCTTGGTCGACATCTCGCGCATTTCGTCGATGATTTCGCGCGACTGCACCTGGAAATTGACGACGGAGTCGACAAGCTTTTTCACCGAGGCTGCGGCAACGGTCGGTCCATAGCCGGCTTCGAGCGCCTTTTTCTGCACTTCGTCGCCGATGTCCGCCAGCGTTTCCAGGCTCTTGTTGATGCCGTCCTTCATGGCGTTCAGCGTCTCGGTGCTTTCGTGCAGGCCCTGGAGGCCGGTGAACGAGGCGTTGAGTGCGGTGAGAACGGATTCGTTGGTGGAGAAGAAACTGACCGACTGGGCGTATACGCGCTCCTTGGCGTTGGTCGTCTGGACCAGACGCGCCATGATGACCTCTGACGTGTTGTAGCCGATCGTCAGGTTGTCGGAGAGGTCCTTGGCGATCTGATACCGCTTTTCCTCGTCCTGCATTTCACGCAGCTTCTCGTCGCGTGCCAGTTCAAGGCGAGCCTTCTGCGCCGGGTCGTCACCGGTGTATGCTTCGACTTCGCCGGAGGCAACTTCAAGGGCACCCTTGGCAGCGTCCAGTTTGCCGTTTGCGATATTCAGCAGTTCCAGCGCGGTGACTTCCGCCTGTTTCAGGGCACCGCGGAAATCGCGATAGGCTTCCAGAATGGTCTGTTCCCGCTCGATCTGGTCCTTGGTTGCCTTTGCAACGTCCTTGTAGGTACCCCGGATATCATCGAAACGATCGGAAATGGTCCCGCGGCGGAAGTCGCGCCACTTGTTGGACAGGTTCTCGGTGAAGGAGATCTTGCCGTCGGCAAGCTGATCGACCAGTGCCTTCGCGTCATCGCGGATGGAATTGAACGCCTCGGTGATCTGCTCGTAGCGTTCGCCGATATCCATCTGCTGAACCTGCGAGCGAACAACCTCGTTGAAATTGGAAGCCTGGGCCAGGGTCCGGGTGATGATCAGCACCTTGTCGGGAGAAAGATCGGTGATCTGTTCCAGAAGGGCGTTGATCGGAGCATCCTGCTCGCTTTCCGGCGTGATGCCGATGTCGCGGAGGGTCGACAGCGCACGGTCGAGGTACTGAAGCGGGGAAATGCTTCCTGCCGGAGCCGTTGCAGTCTGTGGGGTTTCAGGGGTTGCCGCGTCTGTCATGTCTGACCTCCTTGAAGGACGCGGCTTGTTTTCAGGTATTTTGCCGCAACGTCCTGTTAACGTCATAATTTCGCATGTTAGGGCAGGCTTACGCCGCTCTGTCAACGGCTTGGCACGCATTTCGGGCCAAAGCCGGGCAGCCTTGAAACCTGCCAGAGGCTTTCCTTAGGCCCGTTTTGCGACAAATGTGTTTCCATGGTGAAAGATCTGCCGAAATTCGCAAATAAGCTGATTGTTCGAATCGGACCGCGGATGGATGCATATGCCTTGAAGCCCACCTGGCTTCCTAGGCAACGTGGTCAGTCTGCGGACCGGAACCGGGCCTTGTCCCAAAAGTGATGGCGTCTTCATGAAGTTTCTCAAGTGTATCCTGCTGGTTCTTGCCTTATCCATCACTTTTGCCGGCGGCATGCCGGCCGGAACGCTGTTTGCCCAGGAAGCCGGGCAGGTTCCGCCGGAGCCCCTAGCGCGGTCGGCCGAATTGTTCAGCCGGGCGGCAACGGCGCTGGAAGAAAGAAGCATTTCTCCCAAGACCCTCGATCAGCTCCGGTCTCAGCTCGTTGAGGTTCGGGACGCCAGCGCGGAGATCATAGATCGCGGGAACATTCGGGCGAGCGCCCTGGAAGCCCAGCTGAACAGCCTCGGTGCACCGCCTGCAGACGGGCAGAAGGAAGCTGAAGAAGTTGCTGCAAGACGTCTTGAGCTTACCAATGCGCTGGCGGCCGCAAATGCACCGGTCCGTGTGGCCGGCGAAATCAACAATCAGGCTATCTTCTACATTCGCCAGGTCGACAGGCAGCTTCGTGCGCGGCAATTTTCGACACTGTTGGACAGGTATCCTTCGCCGCTTGCGCCGTCGACCTGGGCCGCGGGCTTTCAGGAGATCGGGGAATTCATAAAGCGGTTCGAACGTGGTGTGCAGAACGAGTTGGCCCGTCCGAGCGTCTCGAAGAAACTGCATGAGACAGTGCCGCTTTCCCTCGGTCTGGCAATTTTCGGGATATTGTTCCTGACGGTTCTGCAGCATCCGATTTCGCGTGCTCTGAAGCTCTATTGCGAAAAGCCGGCCACCGGTGCAAAGGCGTTGATGCTGGCGGTGCTCTACAATGCCAGCTTTATCGTGCTTCCGACCATTGGTGCCGTCGCCCTGGTCTCCATCTTTCCCATTCTCGATATCTATCCGAACTCGGTTCGCACGGCGGTTATCGCTGTGCCGGTAATGGCTCTCGTGATGATCATAGCGAACTGGCTGGGGCACACGATTTTTGCCCCCGGACAGGATCGCTGGCGTCTCCTGGAGCTGGGGGACCGGGAAGCAAAACTCGGGTTGCGTCTCTGCCAGGGGCTGGGCGTCTTCATGGCCCTTGAAGTGGCGGTCGAGGCATTCGAACTCGATAACGCCTTCGGTACGGCAGCGATTTCGGTGCTTTCGGCTCCCCCCATTGCGATGGCGGCGGTACTGCTTTGGTCTCTGGCCAGCGTCATCAGATCCAACAAGTCCGTTGAAAGCAATGCGGTGGAGAGCGAGCAGACAGCGGAAGAACCCGAGGAGGCATCAGTAAAGCCCCAGGAATCCGGCTTTCTGCTGTTCTTGTCGCTGCTCATGAAGACATCCGCCGTTCTTGCCGTCTGCGTGACGCTGGTGGGTTATGTCCAGCTTGCCCGGGTGGCGATCCTGCCGGTAATCATGACGGTTGCGGAGCTCGGTTTCGGCTTCATGCTTTACCATCTCGTGCTCGTTGTCGTGAAAACGGCTATCGGCAAGCGGGAAGACGAACCTGCTCCGGTCCTCGTTGCCTTTGGGTTGATCTGTGTTCTGACACTGATTTTCGCGCCCCTGATCGCCATGACCTGGGGCGCACGCGGAACGGATATCGTCGAGGTCTGGTATCTGCTCACGAACGGCGTGCAACTGGGCGACATTCACCTTTCGCTGGACTCCTTCATCGTCCTGGTTGCCATTTTCGGCATTGGCGTTGTCGTGACGCGCTGGCTGCAGAACCTGCTGAAGGCGACCGTACTGCCGCAGACGCGGATGGACAGCGGTGCGCAGAACGCCGTCGTCACCGGCACAGGCTATGTCGGGCTCACGCTGGCGGCTTTGATTGCGATTTCCACCGCCGGATTGAACCTGTCCAGTCTTGCGGTCGTGGCCGGTGCCCTTTCGGTCGGTATCGGTTTTGGTCTTCAGACCATCGTTTCCAACTTCGTTTCCGGCATCATCCTGCTCATCGAACGGCCGATCAAGGAAGGGGACTGGATAGAAGTATCCGGGCAATCCGGATATGTCCGCAAGATCTCTGTCCGTTCAACGCGCATCGAAACCTTCGACCGCCATGACGTCATCATTCCGAATTCGGAGCTGATTGCCGGCACGGTCAAGAACATGACGCTGACCAGCAAGTCGGGCCGGCTTATCCTGCCGGTTGGCGTTGCCTATGGCAGTGATCTTGAAAAGGTGAAATCGATCCTGTTCGATGCAGCACGCGGGCACAGCACGATCGCGCGTTATCCGACGCCGCAGGTTCTTTTCATCGGGCTGGGCGACAGCTCTCTGAATTTCGAACTGAGATGTTTCCTGAAAGACATCGGCAATGTGATGATTACCAAGTCGGACCTTTACTTCACGGTCTACAACGAGCTTGGCAAGGCGGGTATCGAGATACCGTTCCCGCAGCGGGACCTGCATTTCAAGGATATCGACCGGTTGGCGGCGGCACTTGAGCGCCGTCAGGCGCCGGAAGTGCCTCAACCGGTGGAAGACAAACCGTCCTGACAAGTCGGCCGGGCTTTCAATCCGTTTGAAGTGAAAGCCCGGCTAATTTTTTGGGTCCAGTTGGTTTCTCGCGTAAATGTGCCGTCAGACCAGTTCAGCGGCAATACGCGCGGCCAGGCGGGCATTGTTACGCACCAGCGCGATGTTGGTGTCGAGGCTGCGGCCGCCGGTCAACTCCAGGATGGCGCCGAGAACGAACGGGGTCACGTCCTTGCCGCGAACACCCTTCGCAGTGGCATCCGCAATAGCTGCATCGATGTAGCCGGTCATTTCATCCCGCGGGATCTGGTCGGCTTCCGGTACCGGGTTGGCGATCAGGACACCGCCATGATCGGGAAAACGGGACCGCATCTTCAGGAGCGAACCGATTTCGGCGGCCGAATTCAGGGAGTAGGGGGCCTTGAGACCACTGGCCCGCGACCAGAATGCCGGCAGTTCTTCCGTGCCGAAAGCAATGACGGGAACGCCCTTGGTTTCCAGAACTTCGAGGGTCTTGGGAATGTCGAGCAATGCCTTGGCACCGGCGGACACTACACAGACCGGCGTGCGGCCAAGCTCATCGAGGTCGGCGGAAATGTCGAAGCTTTCTTCCGCACCCTTGTGAACGCCGCCGATGCCGCCCGTGGCAAAGACCTTCAGACCAGCGGCATGCGCCGCCATCATCGTGGCGGCGACGGTTGTCGCGCCGTAGCATCCGGTGGAAAGTGCGAAGGTCAGGTCGGCACGTGAACACTTCATCACGTCCTTGGCCTGTGCCAGGCGGTCGAGATCCTCATCGGAAAGGCCCACCATGATCTTGCCGTCCATCAGCGCGATGGTGGCCGGAACGGCGCCTTCCGCGCGAATATCGGCTTCCACCTCACGGGCGGTCTCAACGTTCTTCGGAAAAGGCATGCCATGAGTGATGATGGTCGATTCCAGCGCAACGACCGGCTTGCCGTTCGCAAGTGCCTCGCGCACTTCATCGCTGTAAACGATCAGATCCCTGATGGCGGAGGGCGTTGTCGGAGTGGTCACGGCGTGTGCCTTTCTGTTTTCGTCCGGCAGCTCGGGCCGGGTCAATTCTGCGGGTCTTATAGGCGCAAGGCGGAGCAGCGCCAAGATTGGAATTTGTCCATATGGTCAAAAGTTGGCGAGGGCGTCCCAGGAGAGCTCTTCCGCGAGGGCGCCGGTGCTGCGCAGGGTCAGGGCTGCAGCTGCAAGGCCTATAGGGACTGCTTGCTTCAGGCCATAGCCTCTGGCGAGCGCCGCGACCGTTCCGGCGCTTAATGCATCGCCTGCTCCGGTGACATCGACGATATCTGTTTGAAGCGGTGCGAACCGGTGAAGTTTCCCGCTTTCGAGCACCAGCACATCAGATGCTGCGCTGGTCAGGACAAAACTCTTGAGACCGGTCTGCGACAAGGCCACCGCCAGATCTTCGGAAGACGTGCCGCGGGAAAGCCCGGTAAGCGTGACCGCTTCGCCGCGGTTCAGCATCAGGCAATCCAGTTTGCCGAGAACCCCACGCAGCCGGACTGCCTTGGCATCTGAAACGGCATTGGCAACAAGACGCCCGGGCAAGGCACGCCCCGTCAGCCGGACCAGCATTGCAGCGGGCAGGTTGGCATCCAGAAACCAGATCGTATCGTCCGTCGCATTTGCTGCAAGATCCGCAACGATACCGTCGAAGAGATCCTCGGGGGCTTCGGACAGAACACGGTCGTCAACGCAGGCGGCCGCTAGATCGCCTGCCGGATTATGTAACGCAAGGTACTGGCCCGTTGCGAAACCTTTCCGGGCCTTCACATGCAGCTCGAGCCCTTCCTGGCTGAGCTGGCGGGAAAGCATGTCGGCAGCGCCGTCTTCTCCAACCGCTCCCACGAGGCGTGTTCCAACCCCGAGCCGAACCAGCGCACGGGCAATGTTCGTGGCAACGCCGCCCGGCTTTGCGTTCAGCCTCGATGGGGTCGAGGTCTCGGGGCGGATCGGCTCGCTGGCATGGGCGATCGTATCGTAATGGATCGCACCGATTGCGATGACGGGGGAGGAGATGGCTGAAGTCACGTTCTGGACTGTCTCATGAAAAGCCGGGATCAGAACAGAAGCGTTCGATGCGCCGGTGCGGGCAACCGTTGAAGGGGCGGGCTAGCAGATTAAGCGGGGGGCGGCAACTGGCGGCAGGCAAGCGACGGTGATTCTGCCCGATCGCGGAATCACGGGATGTTCCGATCAATAGATTACGCTAGGTAAGTTCTAAAATCGATAAGTGAGAACATATTGGAAACAAACAGCCATTTTCATTTTAATACCAATCGGTTTTGCCGACTTGTCAAATGAGAACAAAATGTGTACAAAGGCTCTCATTGAAACGGCGCGTCCATCGTGGAATAAGGAGCGTAAGCCATGTCGCAAAGTACACTTCGTCTCGTAGAAAGCAGCCAGATGGATAAGACAAAAGCGCTGGACGCAGCGCTCAGCCAAATCGAACGCGCCTTCGGCAAAGGCTCCATCATGAAGATGGGCCAGGGCCAGGTGGTTGAGGTGCAAGCCGTCTCGACCGGGTCGCTCGGACTTGATATCGCGCTCGGGATCGGCGGTCTGCCGCGCGGCCGTATCGTCGAGATCTACGGACCGGAGTCTTCGGGTAAAACCACGCTTGCCCTGCATGCGGTTGCCGAAGCCCAGAAGACCGGTGGTATCTGCGCCTTTGTCGATGCGGAGCACGCGCTGGATCCGATCTATGCGCGCAAGCTTGGCGTCGATATCGACAATCTGCTGATCTCCCAGCCGGACGCCGGTGAACAGGCGCTGGAAATTGCCGACACGCTGGTGCGCTCCGGCGCCATTGATGTTCTGGTCATCGACTCGGTCGCCGCTCTGACGCCGAAGGCAGAACTCGAAGGCGAGATGGGCGACAGCCTGCCGGGCATGCAGGCCCGTTTGATGAGCCAGGCGCTGCGCAAACTGACCGCGTCGATTTCCAAGTCGAAGTGCATGGTGATCTTCATCAACCAGATCCGCATGAAGATCGGCGTGATGTTTGGTTCTCCGGAAACCACGACCGGCGGTAACGCGCTCAAGTTCTATGCCTCCGTCCGTCTGGATATCCGCCGTATCGGTGCGATCAAGGACCGGGACGAAGTGGTCGGCAACCAGACCCGCGTGAAAGTCGTCAAGAACAAGCTTGCGCCTCCTTTCCGTCAGGTGGAATTCGACATCGTCTATGGTGAGGGCGTGTCCAAGACGGGTGAGCTGATCGACCTTGGTGTCAAAGGCAACATCGTTGAAAAGTCAGGTGCCTGGTTCTCCTACAACAGCCAGCGTCTTGGCCAGGGCCGGGAAAACGCAAAGCAGTTTCTGAAGGACAATCCGGAAATTGCCGATGAAATCGAACTGGCGATCCGCCAGAACGCCGGCCTGATCGCCGATGCGATCATTGATCCGGACGCTGCATCGGAGGAAGCAGAGGACTGATCCTCAGTTTCCGGTCTCCTTCTGCAAGAGCTCCGGACGTTTGTCCGGTCTTCCAAGGGCCTCCTTCCGCACTCCGGAAGGGGGCCTTTTGCTTTTCGGGACCCGCAACGGAGCGAAATTGGAAGAGGTCAGACCCTGTCGGAGCGATTGTCCTGCGCGTGCGGGCAGCCTTCATTCCGGAAATCGCCTGTTTCCCGGCAGCTTTCCGTTAGGTCGGGCCCGTGCAACCGCTGGACAGGGTTGGAGGTGAAAGTTAAAAGGCTGTTCCGGCGGGGATCGGCGACCCAGATCCAGCGCCTTCAAGATTTTCAACAGGCCCTCATATGCGGGGCTGTGACCGATGCGAGATCCGAATGACCGGCGTAAATGAAATCCGCTCTGCCTTTCTGGACTATTTCAAGACAAACGGCCACGAAGTGGTCGAGTCCGGGCCGCTGGTGCCGCGTAACGATCCGACGCTGATGTTTGCGAACGCGGGCATGAACCAGTTCAAGAACGTGTTCACCGGCCTGGAAAAGCGCGACTATTCCCGTGCGGTCACGGCGCAGAAATGCGTTCGCGCCGGCGGCAAGCACAACGACCTGGATAATGTCGGTTACACTGCGCGCCACCACACCTTCTTCGAGATGCTGGGTAACTTCTCCTTTGGTGACTATTTCAAGGACCAGGCGATCGAACTGGCCTGGAACCTCGTCAACAAGGAATTCGGCCTGCCGAAGGACAAGCTGCTGGTAACAGTCTTTGCCGAAGACGATCAGGCGTTCGATCTTTGGAAGAAGATCGCAGGTCTCAGCGAAGACCGGATCATCCGCATCGCGACGTCAGACAATTTCTGGTCCATGGGCGATACCGGCCCGTGCGGCCCCTGTTCTGAAATCTTCTACGACCATGGCGACCACATCTGGGGCGGCCCTCCGGGCTCTGCGGAAGAAGATGGCGACCGGTTCATCGAGATCTGGAACCTCGTCTTCATGCAGTACGAACAGACGCCGGAAAAGCGTCTCGACCTGCCGCGTCCGTCCATCGACACCGGCATGGGCATCGAGCGTATCGCCGCTGTCATGCAGGGCGTTCACAACAACTACGACATCGACCTCTTCAAGGCGCTGATTGCGGCGTCCGTCAACGCCACGGGTGTGGAAGCAGAAGGCGACGCCACCGGCAGCCACCGCGTGATTGCCGACCATCTGCGGTCCACGAGCTTCCTGATTGCCGATGGCGTACTACCGTCCAACGAAGGCCGCGGTTATGTATTGCGCCGGATCATGCGCCGCGGCATGCGCCACGCCCATCTTCTTGGGGCGAGCGAACCGCTGATGCACAAGCTGGTTCCGGCGCTGGTGCGTGAAATGGGCCGTGCCTATCCGGAGCTAAGCCGCGCTGAAGATCTGATCACCGAAACGCTGAAGCTGGAAGAAACGCGTTTCCGCAAGACGCTGGAGCGTGGCCTCGGCCTGCTCGACACCGCAACCGAAGGCCTTGAGGCTGGGGGGCGTCTGGATGGGGAAACCGCGTTCAAGCTCTATGATACCTACGGCTTCCCGCTGGATCTGACCCAGGACGCGCTCAGAACGCGCGACATTTCCGTTGATACGGATGGCTTCGATGCTGCAATGGAGCGCCAGAAAGCGGAAGCCCGTGCGGCCTGGTCTGGGTCAGGCAGCGCTGCGACGGAAGCAGTCTGGTTCGCACTGAAGGAAAAGCACGGTGCCACGGACTTCCTCGGCTATGAGACCGAGACGGCCGAAGGCGTCGTTGCCGGTCTTGCTGCTGACGACAAGGAAGTTGCCAAACTTTCCGCAGGTGAAAGCGGTTTCGTGGTTCTCAACCAGACGCCGTTTTACGGCGAAAGCGGCGGCCAGGTGGGCGACACCGGCTGGATGCTGGCCAATGGCGTCAAGGTTGCCGTGACCAATACGCAGAAGAAGGCCGAAGGGCTCTTCGTTCATTCGGTCACCGTGGAAGAAGGCGAGCTGGTTCCGGGCCTTGCCCTGGAGCTGAAGGTCGACCATTCCCGCCGCAAGTCGATCCGTTCCAACCACTCGGCGACGCACCTTGTGCATGAGGCCTTGCGCGAGGTCCTTGGCAATCACGTCGCTCAGAAGGGCTCGCTGGTAACGCCGGAGCGCCTGCGGTTCGACTTCTCGCATCCCAAGCCGGTGAGCGATGAGGAACTGGCAACGGTCGAGAGCTTCGCCAACGAGATCGTGCTGCAGAACGCGCCCGTCGATACCCGCCTGATGGCGGTCGACGACGCAATTGAAGCTGGCGCCATGGCTCTGTTCGGCGAAAAATATGGTGATGAGGTTCGCGTCGTTTCCATGGGGACCGCTCTCCATGGCCCCAAGCAGGGCAAGCCTTATTCGCTTGAACTGTGCGGCGGAACACATGTGAAGCGTACCGGCGATATCGGTCTGGTGACACTGGTTTCCGAAGGTGCGGTTGCTGCCGGTGTTCGCCGGATCGAGGCGCTGACCGGCGCAGAAGCCCGTGAATATCTGGATGCCCAGGACAAGCGCATGCGCGAACTGGCCAGCCTGCTGAAGATCAGCGCCGATGATGTTCCGGCTCGCGTGGCCCAGCTGGTTGAAGATCGCAAGAAGCTGGAGCGCGAACTGGCGGATGCCAAGAAGAAGCTTGCCATGGGCGGTGGCGCGGAAGGCGGCACGCCGGTGAAGGACGCCGGCGCGTTCAAGCTGATGGCGCGTATCGTCGAGGGGATCAACCCGAAGGATCTGAAAGGCATGGCCGACGAGGCCAAGACCCAGCTCGGGTCCGGCGTGGTCGTTCTGATCAGCGTTGCCGAAGACGACAAGGCCGCCATCGTGACTGCCGTCACGCAGGATCTGACCGACAAGGTCAGCGCCGTGGATCTGGTGCGGATCGGGTCGGAAGCGCTCGGTGGCCGCGGTGGTGGCGGTCGACCTGATATGGCGCAGGCCGGTGGACCGGATGGGTCCAAGGCCGACGCAGCCGTTGCCGCAATCGAGGCACACCTCACGGGGCTCTGACGGTTCTACAGGCAATCAAAATTGAAAAGGGCGGTCCCTTCAGGGCCGCCCTAGCTCGTTTAAGGCGCTCGGTCACTTCCCGGGTGAAATTACGCATATCCCTCCTTGGTCATCCCGGACGCAGTGAAACGAAGATCCGGGATCGGGGAGCCCTATTGCTCTCGGCATGGCCTCTTGAGGTCCTGCAAGGTTTGTCGCTCCCCGGTCCCGGCTCGCGCTTCGCTTGGCCGGGATGACGACGGAGGGGACATTGGTTGTTTTGTGGGGAAGGCGGCCTTACTGGCTTTCCCGCTCGCCTGAAGGCATCAGGTCTCTTCCTCGCTACCGAGTTCAAACAAACCCCTCCTTGGTCATCCCGAACGCAGTGAAGCGAAGATCCGGGATCGGGAAGCCCTATTGCTCTCGGCATGGCCTCTTTCATTCCTGCAAGGCTTGTCGTTCTCCGGTCCCGGCTCGCGCTGTGCTTGGCCGGGATGACGATGGATGGGGCGTCGTTTGAGGTGACCTGGTCAGGTCTGCCTCCGGCGGCCTGCCGGTTGGTTCAGTTCAGCAAAGCAGTCACTGCCAGGGCGGCGGCTGCGAAGAACGTCGAGACCAGCAACATTTTCAGCACGATGTGGTGAGGCGTGGTTTCTGCGGCGCGAACCTTGTCGGTGTCTATGGTCATGGTGTCCTCCTTCCGTTCGGTTGGCTATCCATGGAGATGGGGCCTGCGACAAAATTGCCCAATCACGTTCCGCTCACCCCTATGCACAGCTTCGTGCGGCATGGTGAGGGCTGTCCGCGTGGAGAGCTTTGTCGTAGCCTGTCTTTCGGCTATTCATGAAAACGCGAGCAAAATCAGAAACGGGGGGCTCGGTGTCCGGCCACGAATTCAAACGGGCGCTCTATGAGGTGCTTGAGGACACGGGCAAACGCCGCATCGGCGCGCGCGTGCTGCGGAATTTCCTGATCGTCCTCATTCTGATCAACATCGCGCTTGCGGTGCTGGAAACCGTGCCGGAAATCCGCGACATCCTGAGCACGCATCTGCGTCTGATCCAGTTGGGCAGCGGACTTGTCTTTCTGGCCGAATACGTCATGCGTCTTTACGTGGCCGATCTCCATCCGCCGCTGCGCCGTTACGGGCCGGTGTTTTCCAGGCTGCGCTATGCGATGCAGCCGGACGCGATCATCGATCTGATCGGGGCCCTGCCGCTGTTGTTCGTGGTTTTCCTGCCCAATCAGGCGGTCACGATGGTCGTCATCCTGAGGCTGCTGCGCTTCCTGAAGCTGGCCCGGTATTCACCGGCGTTGCGTTCGTTGATTTCCGCCGTCGGCAACGAGCGTAGGGCGCTGCTCGGATCGAGCATGATCATCTGCGGTGTCATCCTGATGGCTGCCACCTTGATGTATCTGATCGAGCATGACGACCAGCCGGAAAAGTTCCGCAGCATTCTGCACGGCATCTATTGGGCGATTACCACTGTGACGACCGTCGGTTATGGCGATGTCGTGCCGGTCACCAATCTCGGCAAGACGGTTGGGGGTATCGTCATGCTGATGGGCTACGGGCTGATAGCCTTGCCGGTCGGCATCATTGCTTCGGCCTTTGCCCGGGAAATCCATAGCCGGGATTTTGTCGTCACCTGGTCGATGGTGGCACGCGTACCCCTGTTCGAAGACCTGAAGGCGACGGAGATTGCCGAAGTTGCGAAGCTGCTGCAGTCGCTTCGCGTGCGCAAGGGCGGCACGATTGCCGAGCAGGGCGATGTTGCGGACAAGATGTATTTCATCGCCGACGGAGAAGTCGAAATCCGGCTGCAGCACGACACGGTCTATCTCGGAGAAGGCAGTTTCTTTGGCGAATTGGCACTGATCAATCAGACACCCAGAACCGCGAAGGTGGTCGCTTACAAGGATTGCCAGCTTCTGGTGCTGGAGGCGGAAGCCCTCAAACACCTGATGGACAGGGATGAAGGGCTGGCCAAGAAGATCATGGATGAAGCGCGCGACCGTGTGGCGGCCGGAAAACGCGTGCTGGGCGAGCTGGCGGAAGAGGAACTTCAGCAGTCGGGCGTGTTTGCATCTTCAGAGAACACTGACCAGGAGCCGGAGCTTTTCCAGGGGGACGATTCCAAGGACGAAGCCGACTCTGAAGATGACATGATGGAGGAAGTTGCCGGAACGCAGAAGGATCCGGCAAAGTAGGCCAGTCAGAAAGGCGTTCAGTAGGGTGTCAGGCCGCGGGGTACCTGGGCGTAGAGCGGATCGCCCTGCCAGAAGACATCTGTCGGGCCGACGACAAAGTCGACCAGGTTCCATCGGTTGAACTGGTAACGCAGCAAGGCGAAGGTGACGAGGCCATCCATATAGTCCGCCTGCGAGGCGAAAGTCGTGCGGGACAGGTCAATGGCGCCACCACCTGGGCGCTGCGGCGAGACCTGGACGAAAGCCCAGCCATGGCCTGAACGCATCCAGTTGACCACGAACTCGACCGGCGGTCCCACCCTTGCCTCCATCATCGGACGCATTGCATCGAGTATGTCCTTGCGCTCGGCAGTGCCGCGGGAGGGCTCGTGGACGGTCTGTGCCGATGCTGCCAAACCGGCACACATCAGCAAAAGGCTGCTCAAGAAAACAATTACAAGCTTTTGAAACTTCATCAAAAAATCCCCTTCTTCATAAAATGATTCAATGTTGCGCCCGCCTGAAGATAAATGGAACAACGGGCGTCGTGGAACGGCAAAAGACTAACATGTTTGCAATGGATCTGACCTGCGGAAAAGATAAAGGCCTGACGCGTAATCGCGCTCAACCAGACAATCCGGTTTTTCTGAAACTGTCGCGTTCCTTGAACATCTGTAGCCATGAAGACAGCTTCGGCGCCGAACGCAGCAGCAGCCGGCCTTCTTCTGACAGCTCGAAGAGAGCAAGCATCGGGACGGCATGGCAGTCGGCGAGGGTGAGCTGATCCCCCATCAGGAACGAACCTTCCGTCACAAGCGCTTCCAGTGTTTTAACGATCGTTCTTGCCCGGCCGAGCGCCGAGGCGATCTTGACTTCATCCGCGGGGGCGCCGCCAGAGGGCTTTGACACCCGTTCGACGAAGATGTCCCAGACGAGGGTCTTGTAGGCGTAATTGTCGAGGATGGAGAGAAGCTGAGCCATGCGCGCCCGCGGTTGCGGAGAGGCTGGCTGAAGCGGAGGGCCGTCGAAGGCTTCGTCGATGTAGCGCAGGATGGCCGCTGTTTCGAACAGGGTGAAGTCGCCATGCTTCAGTGTGGGGATCTTGCCGAAAGGCTGCAGCTCAAGATAGCTTTCCGGCGGTCCGCCCGGAGTAAACACATCGATCGGGACTAGCTCGTAGGCGATCCCCTTTTCGATAAGTGCCATTCGGGCCGAGCGCACATAGACCGAATAGTCCGCGCCATAAAGTTCAATCATCGAGACCCTCCGTTCAAACGGTCGAGACGCAGCCTGTCACGGTTGTCGGTCAGGCGCCACACACTGGCGAAGGTAGCGCCAAGGACACCGAGGCCGGTAGCACCGCCAAGCAGAAACATGATCATGAGCTGGTATTTGACTGCTTCGCGCGGATCGACCCCGGACAGGATCTGCCCTGTCATCATTCCGGGCAATGACACGACGCCTGTTGCCGCCATGGCGTTGATGATCGGCGTGAAACCTGACCGCAGTGCCTGACGGGAGAAGGGGCGTGTCGCTTCCCAGCGGGTGCGGCCCAGCAGCAACTGGGCTTCCACATCGCGCCGCCCGCGGGCAAGCGACGTGTGAAGCGTATCAAGGCCGAGGCTGACCCCGGTCATGGTGTTGCCGAGCACCATGCCGAAAAGCGGCAGTGCATATTGCGGCATCCAGACCGGATCGGGGCGGATGAGCCCTGCCAGGGCGTAGATCGTGACGAGGGTGCCTGCGACCAGCATGACGGCAACGCCCAGCCCCGGGCCCCAGAGGCCAGCCAGGCGACGGTCTTGCCGCGCCCAGATTTCGCGCCCTGCAAAAGCCAGCATCACGGCAGCAGCCAGCAATGTCCACAACAGGGATCCGGCAAAGAAGATTGCCTTGAGGACAAGCCCAACCAGGATCAGCTGCACGCTCATTCTCAAGGCCGAGATGATGAGCGTGCGGGTGAGGCCGAGATCAAGCACGATCGAAAAAAACCGCGTTCAATAGCAGGAACACCGAGGCAGCCACGAGGTCCCAATAGGTGAGGGCGAGATAACCGGTCACGCGGGCGCTCCCTGGCCAGCACCTACCGTCAGCTGGCCTTTTTCCATGACAAGCCGTCGTGCCCCGAGCCGTTCGGGCTGGCCGGGGTCGTGCGTGACGATCAGAAGAGCGCGATTGGCAGCAAGCTGGTGTTTCAGGAGAGTTTCGACCAGGTCAACGGAAGGCGGGTCCAACGCGGAGGTGGGTTCATCCAGGAGAAGAACCTGCGGTGCTGTCTGGAGAGCGCGCACAAGGGCAAGGCGTTGGCGCTCACCGGTGGAAAGCCGGGAGACCTCCCAGGCAAGCGCATCGGCAAGACCAACCTGGTGCAGCAGGTTGGGAAGGTCGGAAGTTTCGGCAAAATGATCCTGAACTCGGTCCGCCCACCAGCCGCTTTCGGCAGGCACGTAAGCCACCTTTCGGCGCCATTCAGGAGCCGGTATGGATTCGCGCTCCGTGCCATCCAGGGCAACATGGCCGGCGCTTTCATCGAGATCGGCAATTGCTCTGAGAAACAGGGATTTGCCTGCGCCGGAGGGTCCTGAAATCGCAACGGCTTCACCCGCCTGCAAGGCAAGGTTCAGGGGGCCGATCAGAGGCGTCTTCAATTCGCGGATCGTCAACACCGTGCTCTCCTCTGGCTACCGGCCAGGTGAGCCTAGCGCGGGCCGGGAAGAGGGACAATCGGCAGGTTGTTGTTGGGCCGAAAAGCAAAACACCGCGGACAATGTCCGCGGTGTTGCTCCTTCGGCCTTCACAGGCAATGCCTTAGTGTGCGGCCATGGCCTTGGCCAGGTTCTCGTCGATCTTGTCCAGGAAGCCGGTGGTGGTGAGCCAGGCCTGATCCGGGCCGACGAGCAGGGCAAGGTCCTTCGTCATGTGGCCGGCTTCCACCGTGTCGATACAGACCTTTTCCAGCGTCTGGGCGAAACGGGCAAGCTCCTGATTGTTGTCGAGCTTGGCCCTGTGCGCGAGCCCGCGGGTCCAGGCGAAGATCGAGGCGATGGAGTTGGTCGAGGTGCTCTCGCCCTTCTGGTGCTGGCGATAGTGGCGTGTGACCGTGCCGTGGGCGGCTTCCGCTTCCACGGTCTTGCCGTCCGGTGTCATCAGGACGGACGTCATCAGGCCGAGCGAGCCGAACCCCTGGGCAACCGTGTCGGACTGGACGTCACCGTCGTAGTTCTTGCAGGCCCAGACGTATCCGCCCGACCATTTCAGAGCGGAGGCGACCATGTCGTCGATCAGCCGGTGTTCGTACCAGATGCCGGCTTCGGCGTACTGGTCCTTGAATTCGGCTTCGTAGATCTCCTGGAACAGGTCCTTGAAGCGGCCATCATAGGCTTTCAGGATCGTGTTCTTGGTGGAGAGGTAGCAGGGCACCTTCCTGTTGAGCGCGTAGTTCAGCGAAGCGCGGGCAAAATCGCGGATCGAGTCGTCGAGATTGTACATCGCCATCGCGACGCCGGCGGACGGTGCGTCATAGACTTCGTGTTCGATCACCTGGCCGTCTTCGCCGGTGAAGGTGATTGTCAGCTTGCCCTTGCCGGGGAAGCGGAAGTCGGTGGCGCGATACTGGTCGCCAAAGGCATGGCGGCCGACGATGATCGGCTGGGTCCAGCCCGGCACGAGGCGCGGCACGTTCTGCATGATGATCGGCTCACGGAAGATAACGCCGCCAAGGATGTTGCGGATCGTGCCGTTGGGCGAACGGTACATACGCTTCAGGCCGAATTCCTCAACCCGCGCTTCATCCGGTGTGATGGTGGCGCATTTGACGCCGACGCCATGTTCCTTGATGGCGTTGGCCGCATCGACCGTGATCTGGTCGTCGGTCTCGTCGCGTTTCTGGATCGACAGATCGAAGTAGAGCAGGTCGATGTCGAGATAGGGGTGGATCAGCTTGTCCTTGATAAAGGCCCAGATGATCCGGGTCATCTCGTCGCCGTCGAGCTCGACGACCGGATTGTCGACTTTGATCTTTGCCATGGGACGCATTGCCTCGCGGGTCTGGAAAATGGGAAGGTGAAACGGAAATCTGAATGGTGCGAGTTGTACCTGATTTCTATTGTGTGCGCTTGTATACAATGTTGCGCCGCGAGGCAAGGGGGCTGTTCAGTTTGCTCCGGACCATGCCTCGAAGAAGGTTCTTGAATGGAGGTCTTCACAGGTGTTCCGAAGATTGCCCAAGGTTTGCGGCTAAAATTCGGACCTAAAGTTTTTCCTGATGCTCCCGGATTTCCTGCGCATGCGGCCGTACCAGATCGGCCACCGTGACCTGCCCAAGCTTCTCCTGAAATGTTTCGCGTGCCGCCTCCAGAGCGGCTGAAGTTGCCCGGTTGGCCGCCTGTTCCAGAAGGCAGGTGGGGGCGTCGGCGGATTGACCGACGGCAAAAAGCTGTGGTGAGCCAAGGGCGGCATAGACCTCGGCCAGCGAGATGCTGTCCAGGCTCTTGGCCAGCACCCAACCGCCGCCATGACCCTTGGTGGCCCCGACGAAACCCGCTTCCCGCAGCCCCGCCATGGTGCGCCGGACCAGGGAAGGGTTGGTGTTGAGCATCTTCCCGATCTGGTCGGACGTCACCGGGTCTTCTGTCTGGTCCAGATGCAGGAGCACGTGAAGCACGCGCGGCAATCGGCTGTCGGTTCGCATGGAAATCTCCGTTTGGAAAACCTTATGCCGGATTCGATTACGTGACAATTCAAGGCACATGAGATTGACGTGTGTGAATATGTAACTTTATAAGTAACAAAATCGAGTTCACGCCTTGCCAGGAGTTCTGAATGTCCCTTTTGTTTGACGGTGCGACCAGGGAGAGGCGCAATCGCTGGGCGGCGCTCGCCGCGCTCTACCTCGCCATGTTCATGAATATTCTCGATGTGTCGGTCGTCAATCTGGCGCTGCCGTCCATCCGCCAAGGACTTGGTGCCACGGACACCCAGTTGGAATGGGTTCTGGTTGTCTATGTGCTGGCCTTTGCCGCCGGTTTGCTGCCTTTCGGCCGGTTTGGAGACGTGGTCGGCAGGGGTCGGGTCTTCCGCTGGGGTGTCGCCGGGTTTACCGCCAGTTCCCTGGCATGCGGCCTGGCCCCCGATATAAGCACCCTGATTACCGCCCGTGCCCTGCAGGGGCTTTGCGCTGCGATGATGGTGCCGCAGGTACTTGCCATTGTTCACGTGATCTTTCCGGCAGAGGAAAAAGGCAAGGCCATCGGCCTGTTCGGCTCCATCAGCGCACTTGGGGCCGTGGCGGGGCCGCTGGTGGGCGGGGCAATTGTGGCGGCCGATATCTTCGGGCTGGGCTGGCGGCCGATCTTCCTGATCAATCTGCCTGTCGGGGTGGTCTCCCTTGCCGGTGCTCTTCGCTTTCTGCCACATATCGAAAACGAGAGCCGGGTGATGCCGGACTGGTCCGGAACGTTTCTTTTTGCCCTTGCGGTGCTGTCGCTGGTGTTTCCGCTTGTGGAAGGCAGGCAATTCGGCTGGCCGGTCTGGTGTTTTGCCTTGATGGGGCTAAGCGCAGTTCTGGCTGTCCTGTTCTACCGGCTGCAGGTTCAGAAGGCGCGCCTCGGCCAG
Organism: Labrenzia sp. PO1; assembly: GCF_012273635.1. Taxonomy (NCBI): domain Bacteria; kingdom Pseudomonadati; phylum Pseudomonadota; class Alphaproteobacteria; order Hyphomicrobiales; family Stappiaceae; genus Labrenzia; species Labrenzia sp. PO1. The sequence continues at coordinate 303,575 of NZ_JAAXCR010000001.1, read as the reverse complement.
GCGCAGCTTCTGCCGGTGCTTCTTACTGGAGACCGCGTTTTTGTTGCGGGCGTCGCGTTTGTCGCGCTGTTCTTTTCCGGTCTTGCAGGCATGTTCTTCATGATGGCGCTCTTCCTGCAGGCGGGCCTTGGATTATCGCCCATGACAGCCGGGCTCATCCTGGCGCCGCATCCTGTTGGTGTCATCCTTGCATCCGCGATGACAGGCCGCTTCGGAGCCCGCTTTCAGGCGGCAAGGATCAGCCTTGCCATGCTGGCGGTCTTCTGCGGTCTGGTGGCGGTGCGCCTGCTTGTTTCCGATGGACTATCGGCAAGCCTGCTGGTGGTGCCATTCCTGATTGTCGGTCTTGGTACCGGAACGATGATTCCAGCATTGTTCCAGCTCGTGTTGTCGCGGGTTTCCGGACCGGATGCCGGAGCGGGGTCCGGCGTTCTCCAGGTCTTCCAGCAGATCGGCATGGCGCTTGGCATCGCGGTGCAGGGCCAGATCTTCTTCCAGGTTCTGGCGGCTGGTCGTAGTGAGGCTCTGTACCGGGATGCTGCGGCTGCAGCGTTGCTCTATCCGGCGAGTTCGTGTTTCGCGCTTGCTGTGCTTGCCGTTGGTCTTGCCTGTAAATTCCGCTCTGGATGAACTGCGTGGTCACGGCTGCTGGTAGCGGACAGCAAAGGCGCGTGCGGGCAAGCGGATTTCTCCGCCGGTATCGAGTTGACCCTGGAGCTTTGCTTTCAGCTCATCCCGTTTTTCCCGTGGCAGGTTCATGCAATAGCCGGGTGCGGGCCCGGCGCCGAGCGTGAAGGGATGCCAGAATTCCTCAAACCCGGGAAACACGGTGTCGACTTCAAGGGTGTGAACACTGGCACCCGGCAACCGGGCTTCAGTGCAAAGTTGGCGGAGCCCGTCCGGAGTGCAAAAGGGAAACCGAAGCGCCTCATCAAGTTCTTCGGCTGCGGGGTCGATTGAAGCGGCTGCTTTCCAGAAGGCGTCAATGAAGCCCATGCCACCTCCCGGGTAGTCCCAGACATAGAAGGATATTGTTCCGCCAGGGCGGGTAATGCGACGCAACTCGGCCAGCGCCTGCAGCTTGTCCGGAACGAAGTTGAGCGCGAGCGCGGACGTTGATACGTCAACGGAGTTGTCGGGAAGCGGCAGGTCCTGTGCAGACCCGACTTCAAAGCGGGCTCTCTCGTCGGTGATCGCTTCCCGCGCATGCATCACGAAGCCTTCCGAAAGATCGAGACCGACAACCGAATTTGGCTTGGCCATATCGAGTATGGTTTCGGTCAAGGCTCCGGTGCCGCACCCTATGTCCGCCCAGTCTGCATCAGCAGGCGCGTTGAGCCAGGACACGAACTCTCTTGCGATCAATCGGCTCCATCTGCCCATGTAGTGATCGTAACTGCGACCTGCACTCCAGGAATCGTGTTTCGCATTGCCGGACATGTCCTTGGCCTCCCGCCCAGGACTGATATTCCAGATACGAAAATAGTGCCTTTGAAAGTGAATTTGGACAACGGCAATCTATCTAGCGCCGGACCTAAACCGCGAGAAAACCGCTCAGATGGGGCAGGACATTCGAGAGCTGCAGGTCAGATCCAGAACTGCGGGCGAACTGGCGCACTTCGATCAGGCGATTGAAGGCCGCACCAGGTTCACCGCGCGGCAGCTGGGCTTCTGCAATCCGGGTGTCCACGTAGGGCCGCGCCTGCACTGCTCCCGTGCCAATATGCCGAATCCGGTCCCGGTAAAGTAAAAACTATTTATAGTTGCCTTGCTCGACAACAAACCACGAAAATTGCCCACGAACCGACAACGCCAAGAACAGTATGTTCGGAAGCTACTCAGACGCGCGTCGATTTGGGGTGTTGGTTGAAAATCGCACCTTTCGGTGCAGAAATCGGGCCAAGTTGAGAGTGTGATCGATTCAAATCTTCCGTAGATGCCGGTCCGGCTTGGTAATTCTACGCGGACAGTGTTTCTCGTGAATTCAGTAGTGCCTAGGAAATTTTGACGAGCAATTTGGCCGGTGTGAAAGAAATAGATGCTCGTAGGTTCAATAGTTCCTGAATAGGGCCGTGTTTCCTCTTTCAGGTTCAGAATTTGTTGAGGCGGCTGCCGAAACACTGCTGGTATCGGGTCGCAGTTCGACCCGGGCAACGCAATGGACCGAAAGGGCTTGTTTCGTGCTCGAAACCGTTCGATCAAGAGGAAACGCGCTGTTCAAGCGCGTCTTTGTGCGGGCAACGCTTTATGGCGTGTTCGGATTGCTGGCTTTTTCGCTGGTTCTGATCGGCATCGATTATCTGACCCAGACGGACAAGATCGAGGAACGCCTTGCTCGGACTGCTCACGACAAGGCGCTGTTTGTCACCAATATCGCGGCGCGCGAAATCGCCAACAAGAACTATGGTGAAGTCGAGCGGCTTTTGAATGCGATTGCGGGTGACAAATACATTATCGCAGCCAAGGCCTATAGCCGCTTCGGTCAGGAGTTCGCCAGCGATTTTACCTCCGCAGAACCCTCGAGCGCCGTGCAGTTCAACGAAGGCGCCCTGAATGTCGCGCAGTCGGGCAAGGCTCAGTATTCGGAAACCGCCGACATGATCGAATACATCCTGCCGGTTTCCCGCAGTGGGGAAGTGGTGGGGTCCGTGCTGGTGCGCATTTCGAAGCACGAGCTTGCGGGCGTTCTGAGGGAAAAGATTGTTCAGGTGGTGTTGATCCTGGCGGTTCTTCTTCTTGCCTTCGTTCCGGTGATTGCTGCGCTGATGTACCGGGCAACGGCAGGTGTCAGCCGCGTGACGCAGGCAGCCAATGAGGCTGCAGCCGGTTACCTCGACTGCAATCTGGAAACTGATGCACCGGGCGAGGTGGGTGACCTGCAAACCGCGTTCCGCGGAATGATGGTCAAGCTGCGCGAGAATATTCTGCGGATCGAGGAACTCGCCTACACCGATCGCATTACCGGTTTGCCCAACAGGGCCAAGCTGGACAATGTCGCGATGACGCTAATCGATCTGCGACCCAAGGAAACGGGCAGCGTTCTTTACATCGGACTGGACCGCTTCAAACTGATCAACGACATGCACGGACATGCCGTAGGCGACAAGCTGTTGCGGCTGGTCGGCAACCGGTTGGCCGTCCTGGTCGACGAGCTGGCCAAGCCACTGACGTCAAAACCCCCCTGCGTTGCCCGGTTTTCAGGCGACGAATTCGTCGTACTTTTACCCGGCGTCGATGATCTGCAGACGCTTGCCAAGTTGTCCAGAACGATGGTCGAGCGGCTGGGTGGGGCCTACAGAATTGGCCGGCTTTCCCTTTCGCTGACCGTCAGCGCGGGGATCGCGAGATACCCGGAGCACGGTACAACGGCCGAGGAAGTTCTGCGAAACGCCAACATGGCCATGTATGAAGCAAAGGGTGCCGGCAGGGCTCAGTCGATCGCCTACAACGATATCATTCGCGAACGGATGACCGAGCGCGAACAGATCCGGCACAGGCTGCAAAGCGCGCTGAGAGACCGCACGCTATCCGTTCATTACCAGCCGAAGGTCGACATTTCGTCCGGCAAGATTGTCGGTTCAGAAGCGCTGCTGCGCTGGAACGATGCCGAACTCGGATCCGTACCGCCCTACAAGTTCATTCCCGTGGCAGAAGAATGCGGTCTGATCGTTCCGATCGGAGAATTCGTGCTGGCATCCGCGCTCTCCGACATGAAATCCCTGCACCGGCAGAATGTCGATGTATCTGTCGCCGTGAACGTTGCGCCCGCGCAGCTGCAGGCAAAGGGATTTACCGGCAGAATGCTCGGGATCATTGGCGAGAGCGGGTTCTCGACGGAGAAGCTGGAACTGGAAGTGACGGAATCGAGCCTTGTCGACTATTCGCAGAACCTTCTGGATCAGATCCTGCCGATCAAGAAAGAAGGCGTCAAATTTGCAATCGACGACTTCGGCACCGGCTATTCCTCGCTGCACAGTCTCGCGAGCATGCCGTTCGACACGCTGAAGATCGACCGGTCCTTCATCATGGACATTGCCAATTGCGAGGATCGCCGGACCATCGTCGAGCTGATCCTGATGCTGGCGAGGCAGCTCAATCTCAACACAGTTTCCGAAGGGGTCGAGACCCAGTTGCAGATGGATTACATCAATCTGTGGGGCGGGACTCTCGGCCAGGGCTACTTGTGGAGCCCGGCGGTGCCGTTCGGCGAGTTCTCGCGAATGGTCATGAAGCGGGAAGAAGAGGCGAATGCGGCCGAGCCCTGGAGGCAGGCAGCCTCCTGAACTCCGATAAGGGATGTCCTGATGGCCGTATGTGTCTAGTCGTGTACGTCGACCAGACCTTCAAACAGAGCGCTCTTTGAACCGTCGGACAGGCATTCCACGGTCAGCGCCTCCGTGAAGGCCTGCTGGTCAGAGGATTCGACGGGGCTTTCTGCGAGTAGCGTCAGGATCTCGTTGCCGAGGCGCAACAGCTCCGGACGGACATCCTTGATCAGGTCGGGTACGTTCTGCGGACGAGCTTCGCCGCTCTCCCAGCGTTCGATCCAGCAGGTTTGAATGTCCTTGGCCGCATCTATCTGCGCCTGGAAAAACAAGGTGACATTGTCAGCCGACAGGCCGTTTTCGACTGCCTTTTCGCGGGCAGCATCCAGCACCACCTTTTCCCTCGGCAGATCCTCGACAGGTTTGTCGTTATCCGCTTTCCAGGCTGCAACCGACTGCATGAACGACAGACGTTCGTTGATGGCGCCGAACAGCTTGTCAGGTGCCGCCCAGCCAGGAGTGACGGTGGCAGCAAGGAGAGATACCGCAAAAGCGGTCAGGGGAATCGATTTCAACATGGCCGAAGACTTTCACAGGTCACCGCCTGCGGCAAGTCTTTGGTTGTAGTCTACTTCTTTTCAACCGAGCGGCTGATCTCGGTGATCACGCCGAATGCGACGGCGGCCATGATCTTCAATAGTCCGCTGTCGAGCGCCTGTTCGCGTGTCAGATTGCCAAGGAAAAAACCCGGTCTTGGTTCAGTGACTGCACCAAGAGTAACGCCGGCCAGAAGTGCCAGCTGAATGCAGCCAAGGAAAAAGACGACACCAGCGATAAGCGTTCCCAATTTGGTAAAGGGCATTGCAAACTCTCATGATGTGCTTTGTATGCGAGTGAGGTTATCTTTCGTTAGGGTTTCCGCAAGTAAAAATCACAATTACCCTAAATACAGAAAAATTTAATAAATAATGGTTTTGATTTTCATCTTTGATTGGATTCTTCAAATGTCATGTTTTTCAGGTGGCTGACGCAATTCCCTGAAGAAGTATTTTGAGATCTGAAGCTTGTCGGTGATGCTGACCCGGCTGATTTCGGTGGCGGTCTTCAGGCGGCAAAATTTCGGTGCAATGTCGCATTCAGACCGAATATGGCGAAAATTCGCTTGCAGAATATCGCCAATCCTTGCAAATCTAGACGATGCGATGGTTTCGCCCGAACAAGCGTAAGGGCGGATGAAATGGGAACACGGTGAGGCGTACCCAACAGGGACCAATACCGTGGCTGCCCCCGCAACTGTATGCGACGAGCAAAGCCCTTCAAGCCACTGGAGCGATCCGGGAAGGCGGGCAGCGCAGAGACTCGCGAGCCAGGAAACCTGCCATCCAGCGGTCCCATCGGGGCCGGTTCACACCATCTGCTCGCGCACGGAGGGTGCGCAAAGGAGAAATGACATGCATATCGAACCGGGCATCGTCGACGGTGCCAAAATCGTACTCAGCTACGGCACCGCGGCTGCTTCCTTCGGCCTTCTGGGCAAAATGGCTCTCGACACGATCCGCAAAAGCGGCGTTCTCAGCCTTGCCGTCCGCTCCGTCATCACGACGGTTGCCGTATTCTGCTTCTTCGAAATCCTGCCGCATTACCCGGTTGGTGTTTCCGAAGTTCACTTTATCCTGGGCTCCACCCTGTTCCTGATGTTCGGCGCTGGTCCGGCAGCAATCGGTCTTGCTGCAGGCCTTCTGCTCCAGGGGACGCTGGTTGCTCCTTTCGACCTGCCGCAGTACGGCATCAACGTCACCACGCTGCTTGTGCCGCTGTGGGCTGTCAGCATGCTGGCAAACCGCATCATTCCGGAAAAGACCGCCTATGTTGACGTTTCCTACGTTCAGGCACTGGCTCTTTCCACCACGTTCCAGGCCGGTATCGTTGGCTGGGTTGCTTTCTGGGCATTCTACGGCCAGGGCTTCGGTGCCGAGAACATGGCTTCCGTCGGTTCCTTCGGCTTTGCCTACATGCTGGTGATCCTGGGCGAGCCGCTGGCTGACCTGGCTGTTCTGGCCGCTGCCAAGACCCTGGCGCCGCTGACCCGGAACCTTGCTTTCGAAAATCGGCTGCACAACGCGGCTTAAGTCTTCGGGCTTTTGCCGAAATCAAGTCACGAAGGGCGGCCCTGGGGCCGCCCTTTTTGTTTGTCGTTCCCACGCCTTGACAACGAACAATCAGAGCTTCGTTGCCTCGGTAGAGCGGATCTTCTTCCAGTTGGCTTCCGCCTTGGTGATCGTGCCGGACTGGTCTTTCTGGAACTCGCGGAAGATGGCCTCGTTCAGGAACAGATAAAGCTTGCCGTCCACAACAGCTGCGAACTGCGGATCGCCGTCGAACTTCTTGCCGACTGAAACACCGAAGGTGCAGAAGCCGCCGTTTTGCGGCAGGTACTGATCCGGATGCGCGGTGAAGGCATCCATGGCTTCCTGGGATGCGAAGTAATAGGCAACACCGTCGTGGACGGCCGTATATTGCGCGGTTCCGTCAATCCGGTTGCCCAGGCTGACAAAGGCCACGGGATCGACACCATGAAGACCGAGCGGGCTGCCGGCGGCCGTCAGGCCACTGGAGGTGTTGTATTCGTCCGCGGCCATTGCCGGGGCAGAGAGAGCGGCAAGAGACAGCAGCGTTGCGGCAATGGCGGATTTCATCAAGGACATGTTCTACTCCTGAAAGGGTATGAAGGTTGAAGGCCGGATTTGCTCCGGTGCCTCTACCTTGCGTCCGAAGCTCAGGCGTCTCCATGTTCGCAAGTTCCCGAGGATTTGCAGATCGTCCGGATTGCAGTTCAAAAAAAGACACCGGCGTGAGGGCCGGTGTCATTGTGCGTGGACGGGGGCTGTCAAGCGGCCTGCGCAACCGTTTCCTGCGGTTTGGCAAGGCTGACCACTGTCAGGACGGCAATAGCGTTGACCAGGTAATAGGCGAAGTCGAGGCCGGTAAAGCCAAGTGCGAAGGGAGCTGCCAGGAACACGATGCCGACGGCAAAATCGACCGCCAGATGGACCGAATACGGCAGAATGCGGATGATGCCGGTCTGGTGATCCGTCAGGATCGTCAGGGCCAGGGCCGCAAAGCCTGTCAGGAAGGATAGCCAGAAGGCGATCGGGTTGGATTGGCCGAGATCAAGGAATACGGGCAGGGCAATAAGGCCGATCGCGACGGGATAATCGAGATAGGCGTGCATGGTCTTGGTGACGAAGCGAACAGACATCTTTCAGGTGCTCCAGGTTGGTTTCCTGCGGGCGGATTGCCCACGAGCCCAAAGATGTTGGTCGACTTCGGTTCTATCCATGCACGAAAGTCCCTGAAAATTGACCGATCGTCCGGGAGCCTTGCGCTTTGCGGTGTTGAGGCAAAAATGCGGGAATGAGACTTCAACCGGAACCGGCCTTTCATGAAACATGACGCCCTGACCCAGATCCTGGATGCCTTGAAGCTACGGGGATCCGTCTATTTCCATACCTGTTTTTCGCCGCCCTGGGCTGTGCGGGTGCCGGCATTCGGCAATGTCGCGAGGTTTCACATGGCAATGCGTGGTGGCTGCTGGCTCGCGGTAGACGGTGTTGACAAGCCGATCCGCCTTGCGACCGGTGACCTGGCCGTCATTCCGCACGGGGCCGCTCATATCCTGAGCGATGAACCGGGCCGTCCCGCCGCCGAAGTGGACGAGGTCGTGCGGCAATCCGGTTATACGGGGGAAGGTGCGCTCTATTACGGGGGGCCGGACGAGGAACTGGCCTGCAAACTGTTCTGTGGCCATTTCGAATTCGAGGAAGGCTCGGTCCATCCGCTGCTCGATGCCTTGCCATCGGTCATTCATCTGCCCAACACACAGACGATGAACGCCTTCTGGCTGGAAGCAGTGATGCGTTTTGTTGCCAGCGAGGTGCGCGCCGGGCAGCCGGGGTCCGAGGCGATCATCCACCGGTTGACGGAGATCATCTTCATCCAGGTGGTGCGAACGTTCGTCGACAGGGAGGGGGACAGGGCCGGATGCCTGGCGGCGGTGCTCAACCCGAAGCTCGGGCGCAGCATGTCCAAGATCCATCTGGCGCCGGAAAAGCCCTGGACGGTGGAGAGCCTTGCCCGGGAAGCCGGCATGTCCCGGACGGTTTTTGCGGACAGGTTTACGAACCTCGTCGGCATGACGCCGCTGGCCTATGTCACCCACTGGCGCATGGAACGGGCACGGCGCGACATTCGGGAGACGGATCTGCCCCTGATCGATATTGCCGAAAACATCGGCTACAGCTCGGAAGCCGCGTTTAACCGGGCCTTCAAGCGTCAATTCAACCAGACGCCCGGACAGGTGCGACGGCAAGGCGCGGCGGTGCCGGCCTGATTTGAATCAGTTGGCGGCCAGATAAGCCGGCAGATCGGCAACGCTCTCCAGAACGGCATCCGCCAGGGTTTCCAGGTCGTGGCGCGCGCTTGTGCCCGTCAGGACACCGATACAAAGTCCGGCGCCCGCCGAACGGGCCATTTCCAGATCATGCGTGTTGTCACCGACAACGGCGATCCGGTCCACTGCAAGACCTGTTGCCTCGGCAAAGCCGCGAACCATGCCCGGTTCCGGCTTCGGGCCAAAACCCGTGTCGTAACCCGTGACGAAGGCAAAACGGGGCGCAAGCCCGGTGCCGGCGAGAAAGGCCCTTATGGCCGCTTCGCTGTCGCTGCTGGCAACACCCAAAGTGAACCCGGTTCCGCTCAAGGTCTCCACAGCTTCCGGAATGCCAGTAAGGGGCGCAGCATCATGCATGCAGCCGATGAACACCCGGTCGAGGTCTGTGGTCAGCGGGCCTTCCTGAAAATCAGCACCGCAGGCAATCCAGGCAGCCGCAATTTCCGCAGAGTTGCCGGCTGCAAGCAGAGACCCGGCCGCGGATTTTCCGGTCACCAGATCCATGCCGGTCTGTTCCAGGAGCCTGTCGGCCAGGGCGCGGTCGCCTCTGGCTGCATGGAGCGAGGTTTCGCGATAGGCCGGTGCCCATGTCGCGTCGAAATCCAGCAGGGTGCCGTCCTTGTCAAACAGGATGGCGGTGATGTTGCCTGTGAGGTTGTTCAAGTCCGGTCTCCCGTGGATTTCAGGTTGGACCGCAATGTGTCGAGTGCGGATTTCAAATCCTCGAAAGCCTGTTCCGAAAGACCGGATGCCTCGGCAACACATTGCGGCACGGCAGCCGCCTTTTCCCGAAGCGCGTTACCCTTGGCTGTCAGGCAGACATTGACGACGCGCTGGTCTTCCAGATCGCGGACGCGGGAGACAAGCTCCATTGCTTCAAGGCGCTTAATCATCGGTGTCAGCGTGTTGTATTCCAGGCTGAGCGCGTCGCCGATATCCTTGACCGTTCTCTCGTTTCTGCGCCAAAGCAGGGTCATCACCAGATACTGCGGATAGGTGAGGCCGAGCTCTTCCAGCAAAGACCGGTAAAGGTGATTGAAGGCCAGATTGGCCTCATAGACGGCAAAACAGAGAAAATCGTCGAGATCTCCGCCCAAGGCGTCCGGGCCGGTGTTCTTCAAGGGCTTCGAGGCGCCTTTGTTTTCAGTGCGTTCTGACATGAAACGTTCCTAAGCAGCATTTTTTTTCTTGGCAAGCGTTGACAGAGCGAACTTGCCGATACATATACATCGCACACGATTAAATCGTGCACGAGTTAAATGGAGATCGTCCGATGGGAAACAAGATCGTTGGGCCGCAGGTCAACCGTCGCCAGGCGCTGATTGGCGGCGGTGTCCTTGGGCTCGGTCTGGTGATGGCACCGAAGTTCGGTGCCGCAAAACAACTGCTTGAACAGGAGAATCTGAAAATGACGACTTTCACGACATCCGATGGCGCAGAGCTTTTCTACAAGGACTGGGGGCAGGGGCAGCCGATCGTCTTCTCCCACGGCTGGCCGCTGTCGGCTGATGCCTGGGACGCGCAAATGCTGTTTTTCGGCCAGAACGGTTTTCGGGTGATTGCCCATGACCGCCGCGGCCACGGCCGCTCCAGTCAGCCATGGGACGGCAACAACATGGACCGCTACGCGGACGATCTTGCCGAACTGATCGAGCATCTGGATTTGAAGAACGTGATCCTGATCGGTCATTCCACCGGTGGTGGCGAGGTTGCCCATTATGTCGGCCGGCATGGCAATGACCGGGTCGCCAAAGTCGTTCTCGTCGGTGCTGTGCCGCCGCTGATGCTGAAAACGGCAGACAATCCGGACGGCACGCCGATGGAAGTGTTCGACGGTATCCGCCAGGGGACCGCCTACAACCGGTCGCAGTTCTTCAGGGATCTGACGGTGCCATTCTATGGTTTCAACCGCGATGGGGTCGACACCAATCAGGGTCTGCAGGAAAGCTTCTGGCTGCAGGGCATGGCCGGTGGCATCAAGGGTCAGTACGACTGTATCCGAGAGTTCTCGGAAGTCGACTACACCGGTGACCTGAAGGCCATCAAGGTGCCGACGCTGATCGTGCATGGCGACGACGACCAGATCGTGCCCATCAAGGCTTCTGCCCACCGGGCGGCGGAAATCGTCGACGATGCCACCTTGAAGATCTATGAAGGCGGTGGCCACGGTCTTGCACAATTGCAGGCCGAGGAGTTCAACAACGACGTTCTGGCATTCATTCGCGGATAAGCGGTGTCGGAAAAAACGGGCGGCTCGGTGAGCCGCCCTTTTTCGTTGCCAGCCTCAAATCGTCTCCCCGCACGAAGCGCAACAAATAACCGGACCCGGATCTGCGGCTCGGGAAGGTCAACTAAAGCAACCGATCGTCATGAGCCCCGGGGATCACCTACACCCAGGCAATAACGCTTTTCGGGGCTAGTGTCTGACTGTTGCCCCACGCTCGTTCAGAAGCAGATCGAAGAGAAACGGCACATTCATGGAGCCGAAACGGCTTGCGCGTGCGACACCTTCGTCGGAGATCTCCACAATGCCGAACATCTTGTAGAGGCGGAAAAGATAGTTCGAAGACTGGTCCAGATCGAAATCGTAGCGTGGATCAGAAAAGAACATCCGGAACGTGTGCAGCGCCTCGAGCGGGAAACCCGTGTGATGCTCCCGCAGATTGTCGAATTTCGTGCAGAAGTCTTCCAGCGTTTCCCTGTTGCCATCCAGCTCTTCCATCTGGATGCGCTGGGCAATTACAAAGTCGGCGATATGTTCCTTGCCGTAGTCGGTCAGCCCGCGCTCGATCAGGTGCCCCTGCATGTCTTCGGGCAGGGGCTTTTCCGTTGTCCTCATGTAGCCGAGGTGTTCCAGGCGGGCATAAAGTTCGTTCGTGACGCTGCCGGGCCCGGTCAGAAAGACTGGTTCGTGCTCATCATCCATGAGCTGTATGGCACCGCGCAGGGTCGAAAAATCGCCATCGCTGAGCGCATGCACCAGAAAACTCGTGTCCGGCCACCATTTGGCTGATTGAGGGTCGTTTGTTGCCGAGAAGAGGGTGAACTCTTCCCCGGCTCCATTCCGGACAACCGGCTGATGGTTCTCGTTTTGAAGGACCATTTGAAATGAGCTCCCTGGCGCAAAAAAAGAGGGCGGCCGGAGCCGCCCTACTTCTACCCAAGGGTGTATTTGCAAATCAACCGATAATGGCGTTGAGCGTTGCGCTCGGACGCATGACGGCGTTCACCTTTTCCTGCGGGGCATGGTAGTAGCCACCAGTGTCGGCGGGTGAACCCTGAACGCCGTTGAGCTCGGCAACAATCGCATCTTCCTTGGCAGAGAGCGCTTCGGCGATCGGTGCGAAATGCGCCTTCAGCTCGGCGTCCTTGTCCTGTGCTGCCAGTGCTTGTGCCCAGTAAAGCGCGACGTAGAAGTGGCTGCCGCGGTTGTCCAGGCCACCGACCTTGCGGGACGGGGACTTGTCATTGTCGAGCAGCTTCTCGACGGCCTTGTCAAGCGCGTCCGCCAGAACCTGTGCCTTGTCGTTGCCCTTGACGTTGGCCAGGTGTTCCAGCGATGCACCGAGGGCACAGAACTCGCCCAGGCTGTCCCAGCGCAGGTAGTTCTCTTCCATCAGCTGCTGAACGTGCTTGGGAGCGGAACCGCCTGCGCCGGTTTCGAAAAGACCGCCACCGTTCATCAGCGGAACGATGGACAGCATCTTTGCCGAGGTGCCGACTTCCAGGATCGGGTATAGGTCGGTCAGGTAGTCACGCAGCACGTTGCCGGTGATGGAGATCGTGTCTTCGCCGCGGGCGATACGCTCGGTGGAATATTTCGCCGCATCGGACGGAGCCATGATCTGCAGGTCGAGACCGGAAGTGTCGTGTTCCGGCAGATAGGCTTCCACCTTCTTGATCAGTTCCGCGTCATGAGCGCGGGTCTTGTCCAGCCAGAAGACGCCCGGCATGCCGGACAGGCGAGCGCGGGTGACGCCGAGCTTGACCCAGTCGCGGATCGGGGCGTCCTTGGTGCGGCAAGCGCGCCAGATGTCGCCTTCTTCGACGGCATGTTCGATCAGGGTGTTGCCGGCAGCGTCGACGATGCGGATGGTGCCGTCAGCCGGAGCCTTGAAGGTCTGCGGATGCGAGCCGTATTCCTCGGCCTTCTGGGCCATCAGTCCGACGTTCGGCACGGTGCCCATCTTGGCCGGATCGAGCGCGCCGTTTTCGCGGCAGAAGTCGATCACGGCGGAGTAGACGCCGGCATAGGAGCTGTCCGGGATCACGCACTTGGCGTCGCCTTCCTTGCCGTCCGGACCCCAGCCCTTGCCACCTGCGCGGATCAGGGCCGGCATGGAGGCGTCGATGATGACGTCGGAAGAGACATGCAGGTTGGTGATGCCCTTGTCGGAGTTCACCATGTACATGGCCGGGCCGTTGTCGAGAGCAGCCTTGATGTCGGAATTGATCTCGGCGGCCTTGTCGGCCGGCAGCGTGGCGACCTTGGCTTCCAGATCACCGATGCCGAGGTCCGGATTGACGCCGAGCTCGGCAAAGGTTGCGGCGTGCTTGTCGAAGACGTCCTTCAGGAACGCCCGCACACAGTAACCGAAGATGATCGGGTCGGAGACCTTCATCATGGTTGCCTTCATGTGCAGCGAGAACAGGATACCCATGTCCTTGGCGTCCTGGATTTCCTTTTCCAGGAACGCGAACAGCGCCTTGGCGCTCATGTAGGTGCCGTCGACGACGTCGCCTTCGTCCAGGGCAAAGTCGCCCTTGAGAACCGTTGCGGTTCCGTCCTTGCCGACGAATTCGATCTTGGCCTTGCCTGCGGATCCGGCAGAAACGGTCACCGACTTTTCGTTGGAGAAGAAGTCGTTTTCACCCATGGTGGCGACGTGGGTCTTGGAAGACGGCAGCCATTCACCCATGCGGTGCGGGTTCTTCTTGGCGTATTCCTTGACTGCTTTCGGCGCGCGGCGGTCGGAGTTGCCTTCGCGCAGCACCGGGTTCACGGCAGAACCCTTGATCGCGTCATACTTGGCCTTGACGGTCTTTTCCTCATCCGTCTTCGGCTCGGACGGATACTCAGGCAGCTTGTAACCCTGGGCCTGGAGTTCCTTGATGGCGGCGTTGAGCTGGGGCTGCGATGCCGAGATGTTCGGCAGCTTGATGACATTGGCGTCCGGCTGCTTGACCATATCGCCGAGGACCGCAAGATCGTCGGACTGTTTCTGTGCGTCCGTCAGATACTCGGGGAAGTTCGCCAGGATACGGCCTGCGAGGGAGATATCCTTGGTACCGACGGTCAAACCGGCTGCCTTGGTGAAGGAGCGGATGATCGGCAGGAACGAGGCGCTGGCCAGTTCCGGTGCTTCGTCGACCTTGGTGTAGATAATGTCGGCCATGACAGTCACATTTCCTAGCGTTCGAACTGTGGACGGGGAGGGCGCTCAGGTGGCCCTCCGATGAATTTCGAATTGCGTATACAATTGTACGCAATCAATTGAAAGCCCTTCGGAAGGAGTAGGGCGGCAACTTGAGGGGAGTTCTAGCAAACGGATTGGAAAAGTCCATTGTGAGGACGCTGAAAGCTGACCGGTTCACATCAAGGGGCATGTATAAAGATCTGTATGATCGGGTCTTTCTCGTCCTCTGGATGGTTTAGGCAGATGCGTGTTTCATTCCCGGGCAGAGACGTGTTCAGGCCGCCAGAACGCGGCGGCGCCTTCGGGGAAGCCTGTCAGCACCCGATCGAGCTCCCGCTCGTCGATTGAAGACCGGCGCAGGGCCGCCGCGATATCTTCGATTGCGCTGTCCGGTGCCAGGTTGTGATGCCTGCGGACCGACTTGACTTCGCGGATCAGTGTTTCCCGGTCTGGGAAGGCAGGTGGCAACAGGCCGGACGGATGCCAGTCCTCGACGAAGATCGCCCGGGTCACGGCCGGAAGAATATTGGCGAAAGCAAGGGCCTGTTCCGTCGTCAGATGGTCGCGGAAGGTATGCAGCACGGCGCGCAGCGTGTGATAGGCCTGATGATGGGTCTGCAGCATGCAGGTGTCACGAACATCATGGATGAAGGCATCAAACTCCACCGATGCGCGGAAATAGGTTTGCGGCATGGGCATTCATGTTCACTCTCGTTGTGCCTTTTTGGTTTTACATCCTTTCCGCCGAAAAGCGGGAGGTTTTCGCACGAACCTTTGCAAGAGGGGCGATTGGCGTCCGAATGCACAATTCTGTGGAGCTGTGGGCTTTCCTTTAAGTCTTTTCATCGGGCGTTCCTTCCGCTAAATCCCCGCTTCATGAGCAAGAATGCACACATCAGAGACGAAGCCCGCGCCGTGACCGCCAAGCCGCCGGCAGTGATCCTTTGCGAGCCGCAGCTTGGCGAGAACATCGGCACGGCGGCAAGGGCGATGGCGAATTTTGGTCTGGTGGATCTGCGGATCGTCAATCCGCGCGACGGCTGGCCGAGTGAAAAGGCAAGAGCTGCGGCAAGCCGGGCGGATCACGTTATCGACAAGGTGCAGGTTTTCGACAGTGTCGAGGCGGCTATTGCCGATCTGCAATTTGTCTTCGCCACCACGGCCCGCTCGCGCGAAGTGCCCAAGCCTGTGCGGGGGCCGGATGAAGCTGCCAAAAAATCCGTCGAACTTGGAGAACAGGGTGCCGCGACCGGTTATCTGTTCGGCCGAGAGCGCTGGGGTCTCAACAACGAGGAAGTGGCTCTCGCCGACGAGATCGTCACGCTGCCTGTAGATCCGGATTTTGCCTCGCTGAACATTGCGCAGGCAGTGCTGGTGTGTGCCTATGAATGGCGCAAGACCGCGACGTCCGGCGCATTGCCCTTTATCCTGTCGGAAGAAGTGCATCCACCGGCGAAGAAGGACGAAGTGCTGCGCTTCTTCGAGCACCTGGAAGGGGCACTCGACAAGGCTACCTTCTTCCGTCCGCCGGAGCGGCGGCCGCATATGGTGCGCACGCTGCGCAACATCTTCCAGAAGGCGGAGTTGACCGACCAGGAAGTGCGCGCGCTGCGCGGTGTCGTGGCCTCGCTGGAAAAACGGGAAACGCGACCGCGCAAGGACAGATCAGGTTCAGGCAGCGAAGAATAGAGGCAGATCTTGCAGGGTTCGGGGCCGGTACTCTTTTTCGATTCAGGTCTTGGCGGGCTCACGGTGCTGCGCGAAGCGCGATATCTGCTGCCTTATGAGCCGCTCCTTTATGTCGCCGACGATGCGGCCTTTCCCATCGGCCGCTGGCCGGAAGCGGAATTGAAAGAACGGATCGTATCCCTTTTTGACGATCTGATTGCCGAACACGGCCCCAAGGCGGTGGTGATTGCCTGCAATACAGCCTTCACGCTCGCAGGGGACGCCTTGCGAGAGAGACATCCAGACGTGCCTTTTGTCGGCACTGTTCCGGCAATCAAGCCGGCGGCGGAGCGCACCTCCTCCGGGCTGATCTCGGTTCTGGCAACGCCGGGCACGGTGCGCAGAACCTATACACGAAGCCTGATCGAGAGTTTTGCCAGCCAGTGCCATGTCCGGCTTGTCGGATCGGACAAGCTGGCGGAACTGGCCGAAAAACATCTGCGTGGCGACACCGTCTCCGACGCAGACCTTCTGCCGGAAATCTCTGACTGTTTCCTGGAACAGGACGGCAAGCGGACCGACATCGTCGTGCTGGCCTGCACCCACTATCCGTTTCTTGCCAACCGTTTCCGCAGGATTGCTCCCTGGCCGGTCGACTGGCTGGATCCGGCGGAAGCCATCGCCCGCCAGTTGGTCCGAGTTCTGGGGGAGGGGGCTGCAAGTGAACCTTCCCGCCATCTGCCAGATCGGGCGATCTTCACCTCGGGCACGAAGGATGCGGGGGTGTCACGGCTGCTGGCCGGGTTTGGCCTGGTACTGGACTGATTGGCAGCGTAGTCGCACGGGCCTTTTTCCCTGGCCATCGGTCGCCCGGATCGAGCCACACAGCAGCACAAGGCATCATCCCGAACGTGCCCTCCTATGAGAGGTGCGCTCAGAGCCGTGTCCCGCCGGTCAGGTGAGGACGTGCAACGTGTTCCCTGAGAAGTGTAGAAGTGTGGCTTGGCCTCACGCAGCCAGGCATTTGACGGCCAGGCCGTCGTCGGAGCGCTTGGCTGCGCGCTTCAGTTCCATGATCTCGTGGTTGAGCGTATCGGGATGCAGCGTCAGGCCCTTGGGCAGGCTGAGGATCGATATGGAACACTGCAGCAGCGGGAACTGCCGCGTCGTGCCGAAGCGGTCCTGGGCTTCGATGAAGCCGCGTTCCCGGTGCTCGGGTTCATAGAAGCTTTCGACATCCAGGCGGAATGCACGTTTCAGCGCCAGCATGCGCGCAGCAACATCGGTCTGGTCGACATTCTGGAAACCGGCGAAGAAATCGTCGCCGCCGATATGGCCGTAAAACGTGCCTGATCCTGAAATATGACGCTGCAGCAGTTCGCTGAACAGAATGATCGCCCGGTCACCCTGGCGATAGCCATAGGTGTCGTTGAACGGCTTGAAGTTATCGAAGTCGAAATAACACATATGCCGGTCGTACGTGCCCTTGCGCCCGCTTTCGGCGATGAACCTGGAAATGGCCCCATTGCCGGGCAGGCGGGTCAGCGGGTTCTGGTCCTGCGCTTCCTGAAGACGCTTTTCGTGAATGATCTTCAGAAGAGACGTGGCAGACAGGAAACCGGCATAGCGGAAGTTCTCGGTGATGATGATGCCATCCGAATTGATAGAGGAGGCAAAGGTCACCAGCAGCATGTCCGCATTGGAATCAATGTCGGCGATCGGGCAGGCGCGCACAAAAGAGCGCAGCGGGAAATCGAGGGCTGCCTTGGCATCGTCGTCGTCCGGTGCGCCTGCGTAAAGATAGGCTTTCAGGTCGCGTTCGTGGATCAGGCCGCGCGGCTCGTTGTTGGCATCCACTACCGGAACCACACTGGCCTCCTGGTTATGGACCACCATGTCGAGCAGGTCGTTCATGGAAGCGTTCGACTGGATGGTCGGTACCTTGATCAGCTCGTTGCGGATCCGGTCCAGCTCCTCCCGGCGCTTGCGGCCGACACCCGGCGCGCGCACATGGTCATAAAAGAGCTTGGCGGAAGAAGCTTCCTGGAACGGCTTGGCGACGAAGTAGCCCTGGATCAGGTCGCAGCCGGCTTCCCGGCAGGCCTTGAACTCGCTCTCCGTTTCAACACCTTCGGCAATCACCCTTGCGCCCAGCACGTGCGCCAGGTTGGCCACCGTGGTGACAAACAGCTTGCGCCTGGCGTCGCAATCGATGCCGTTCAGGAAGAAACGGTCGATCTTGACGTAGTCGGGCGACATGTCGTGCAGCAGACGCAGCTCGGAAGAGCCTCGGCCGAAGTCGTCAAGCGCGATCAGGAAGCCCAACTGGCGCAGATCGTTGACGGCGTGGTGGGTAACGTCGGTGAAGGTCTGCTGGTGCCGCTCGGAAAATTCCAGACAGATCTGGTTCACCTGCAAGCCGGCTTCCGCCACAAGTCCTGCCAGCCGCATGCGCGGATCGTTGTCCTGGCCGAGGTCGCGTCCATCCAGCTTGAAATAGAGTTTGGTGCCCTGGGCGATCTTCAACCTGCCGAAGCGGTTCATCGCCTTTGCCAGAAGATGGGCCTCCAACTGGGGCAGATATCCTTCGGCGTGGGCAAAATCGATCAGTTCGTCAGGAGATTGCGCACCGACAAGATCGCAGTTCCGGATCTGGGCCTCATAGCCGTAAACAACACCGGTGCCGATATCGACGACCGGCTGAAGGGCATAATCCAGTTTCGCCAGCGTGTCCTTCGGCGTACGACAGAGCAAGCCGGGCGCTTCCGGAACTGTCTGAAGAACTGGTTGACGATTCGCTGACATTCTAGATCCTATTGCCGAGGTCCGGCCGATAAGCTTCCGTTGTTTGATGGGGTCTCGGAACAGTCCGTTGCACTGATATTATTCGCTATGGTTGCAACGGCGATTGCATAGTGAAAAGCTGCAATTAAAAATCTCTAAATGTATGCATTGTTTTCCCCATTTTGTGGACGCTACGTCATAAATTATGGCAATGAATTCCATCTGAACCGTTAAATATGCCTGCTTGTCCGACAAAATAAGCAGAATTGGCCGGGTTCGGCGGGTCTTTTCCGAAGCGGACCGGGTGCACGGATTGACATTTCAAGGCTCTGCCTGTATCTCCGCGCGGTCCGGCAGACAATGTCTTCCGGATCTACGCACCCGTGGGCATCCGGCCGGCGCCGTCTAGCCGGGTCCCTGTCGATCTGACCTTTCCGTCGCAAGACGGGTTGTGACGATAAAGGAGGGCGCGTTTCCTTTTAAATAACAACGCGAATTCAAAGGAAACCGCGATGTCGAAGCGCCATAGCGTTAAGTACAAAATTGACCGCCGGATGGGCGAAAACATCTGGGGTCGTCCGAAGAGCCCGGCCAACAAGCGTGAATACGGCCCGGGTCAGCACGGCCAGCGCCGCAAGGGCAAGCTGTCCGACTTCGGTGTTCAGCTCCGCGCAAAGCAGAAGCTGAAAGGCTACTACGGCAACATTTCCGAAAAGCAGTTCCGCAAGGTTTATGCTGAAGCGTCCCGTATGAAGGGTGACACTTCCGAAAACCTGATCGGCCTGCTGGAGCGCCGTCTGGACGCCATAGTCTACCGTGCGAAGTTCGTCCCGACCGTTTTCGCAGCACGTCAGTTCATCAACCACGGCCACGTGAAGGTGAACGGCAAGCGCGTCAACATCTCGAGCTACCAGATCCGTCCGGGTGACGTGATCGAAGTTCGTGAAAAGTCCAAGCAGCTCGCCCTGGTTCTGGAAGCAACCCAGTCCGCAGAGCGTGATGTTCCGGATTATATCGACGTCGACCACAACAAGATGACCGCGACCTACTCCCGCGTTCCGGGCTTCTCTGACGTACCGTACCCGGTACAGATGGAACCGAACCTGGTGGTCGAGTTCTATTCGCGCTAATCAGCGCCGAATACGGTTTGACGGAAAGGCCCGCCTCTGGCGGGCCTTTTCTTTTGGAAAAATCGATCGGGTGCGTGTCGCTATGGGATAAACAGAGGTCTACCAGTTGTTGTCTTCTGTCAATGCAGTACGAGCGTCGCCCACGAGGCTGAGTAGGGTATTCATCGCGTCTACTAGGCCAGAATGGTTTTCATCGATTTTTTTGTAGGTTAGGGTTTTTAGATTTCTATTTTTTCGCAAGGATTGTTTCAAATCGTTGGGCAAATCTGAAGACGTTAAGAAATAATGCGGATTAACTGATCCAGGTGTCGAGCTAAAGGCTTGATTTTCTAAAAGCAGATTGACATCCGGATCGCCGTAACCGCAGCCAATAAATAGAAAAGTATGTGTCATAAGTGCTGCATCGAAGGCTGAATAAAACAAGCTGTGGCTAATTCTTGCCTTTGAATACTCTTCTTGTGTGAAAATCAATGTCGCAGGAGAGGATAAATTGCCATGAACTTTAATGATATATCTTGCATTTCCTCTCAGAAATTCACAGACGTCAACATCGTTATAGTTTTTAACGAATTGAGAGGTCTCATTTATTTCTCTTGATTTATTTTCGTAAATATCGTCGAAATTTAATGAGAAAACTACTCGGGCATCTAACAGAGCAATCAATTCATGTAGCGCGCCGGGAGAGTATTTGGGATCCACGAATTGGGATCGCAAATATGCTGCCCAATCTTCATCAAAACGGGCTTTTAGCCATTCACACGCGTGAAGTAAGTCGCCATCACTAATTGCTTTGAAAATATGTTCTGTATCTGGTCCGCGCCCGATTTTCTCAGCAGCCTCCTTGAGAAACGTTTTCCATATTGGGGGCTTCGTAAATCCATCGACACCAGTGGCATGCCGAGAAACTCCCGAACCAATGACTAGTACAACTCTTCGGCGAGCAATATCTCGCACTAATTGGGGCGGCCATTCGTCTGTAAGCATCGAATCTACGAAACCCTTGATGAAATGCCAATGGAAACTTCTTTAAAAATCTCTCGAGCTTCCTTCACTTTTGCAAAATGAGCTCCGACAACCCCATCGCTACCTGTCAGCGAAAAAATTGGTTTGCGACGTGATTGTGACATTGGGGCAAGGCTGTGAAGATTTGGTATTTTTCCAATTTCAAAAGGTAATGGCGGGCGTAGATCTCCGGTAAAGTGAATATTTATCTGGTCGTCGATCTGTTTTAGTATTTCATCGAATGATTTTACCGGTCGTCTTTCGCCGCTTGCATCTCGTTTTGCAGTATACTGTTGAGATACGTATCCAATGAAACTGGCGCCTTTTGCAGATTTTGCGGTTTTTACCTGGGGATTGTTCTGGTCGAGTAACGGGCTGTTTACCGAATACTCCCAATGAGCTCGCCATTTACTCATCCATTTACTTATATTCTCGAACGCTTTTAGCGAGAAAATATCAATAGACATAGGGCTTACAAAGTAATCGCAGCTCAGCAAAACTGTTCTATTTATTGCGCCAAGTGAAGGGCTTACGTCGAATAAGACATAATCGTAGTTAGTGAGAGTTTCCAGCATTTTTCGAAAAACTAGTGTACTGGAAAGTCCGCGTAGCGTGTTTAAACTGGCCCATTCTTCAGCCAGAAAATCTTCTGCCATAGAAAGGCCAGGACTTCCACAGACCACATCAACGCTAAAAGATGCAGATCTCATAATAGGAACAGTTTTTGTGTGACCTTCACCCGCCATAAGACCAACAAAAAGCGATTCTATGTTTTTTGATGTGTCATTAAGAGATGGTTCTAAGTAATTGTCATGAAACAAATATTGTGAGGCATTGCACTGTGGGTCACAGTCCACAATACAAATCTTTTTCCCCATTTCCTGGGAAAGAAAAGCGGCTACATTGCATAATAGTGTTGTCTTTCCCACTCCGCCTTTGTTGTTGAAAAATACGATAGACTTCATTTTTTTCTCCGGTAGTCGAAGTGAAAAGCTATGGTTTTCTATATTTATCTTTTACAGGAAATTATATTCTTACCTTAGCCTGCTTACTGTACAATAGGGTAGTTTGTTTGTGTGATCATTAATTTTCGCCCACGCAAATTAATTTTTTTGTTCGATTTGTCACCCATTTCGACTGAAAACGACTTAACGGTAAAGACCGGTTGTGTGTACTTCAATTGAAGCGATTGTTTCTGATATCCGGGCGTCAGATGTCGTTGCGCGGTATTCGAAGAACCTGACCCGGGAAAATAACGTTTGGACTGCTCAGGATGTGCTGGTTGGCATCGAAGATCGGCTGATAGTCGCCGGTGCCATACTGGTCTTGCGCGATCTTGGTCAGGGTGTCACCCGACTTCACCGTGTAGGGCTGCCAGCCACCGTATCCCGCCAGGATCCTGGGGCCGAACAGGACAGGGATGACGACGGACGGGCCATTTTCGTTGCCGGTGTCGTCAGCCAGGGTCAGGAACAGGCGATTGAGCTGAAACTGGTTGGTGTCCGGGATATCGATAAATCCCTGAAACTGCTTGAGGCCGAGTGAGCCTACCTGGGTGAAGGAGGCATATTCGTCGTGTCCTTCGGAAACCCGAATGCTCAAGGTTCCTTCGAATGCGGTCGCATTGCCCGCGATCAGTATTCTTGATCCCACCAGATCAAACGGCTGTGGTTGCTGAATATCCAGAGTTACAGTCATATCAATACCTTCCGCGTAAAAAGTCTCAGGTATCTTCCGCTGCCCCCAGCCGACTTCGATAAAGGTACAACGTTTTGGCGGAAAACCGATAGATGCAACTTTACCGGGGGTCTGCGCTCACGGCTGGAGACCCCCGGTCTTGGTGGATTTGCCGGGCCGCTTTTCGTCGGTCAGGGCCAACGCCGGTTATTGAACCCCGATTTCCTTGTAGTAACGGGCAGCCCCCGGGTGGAACGTGGCCGTGCCGAGTGTCTGTGCGGCATAGTCTGGCGACAAGGCCTTGGCCCAGGGGGCATCGGTTGTGATGCTGCCAAGGTTTTCCCAGAAGGCCTTGGTGATCCGGTAGACGAGTTCTTCGTCAAGGTCCGCACGCACACCGATCCCGACAGCCGTGTCGTTGGACATGACCGGACCGTCATTCACCTGGTTCTCGTAGAGACCTGCCGGAATTTCAGCCCGCTGGCGGAACTTGCCGAGGAACTTGTCCACTTCTTCACCCTGGTCGTCTTCCGGCCCGATGAAGCGGACTGTCTCGGTTTCGGTGAACTGGATGAACTGCTGGCACGGGTCGATGCAGCCGTTGACATACATTTCCACCTTGCCGTCCAGGAAGGACTGGAAGCCGGTTGCCCAGTTGGCCTTCATGGCGTCGTAGTCCTCGCCGGCGACAAGTCCGGTGGTGGCCTCGATCCAGCCCTTGGCTGCGTTGTACGCACCGCCACCTTGCGGTCCGAGGAAGACCGTTGCACCTTCGATGTCATCCAGAACGGTGATGTCGCTGTCTCCACGAACGGCGAAGTGATACTGGCCGTAGGGGAACCACATCAGCACCTGCACATTCTTGGCAAGTTCCGGGGCTTCCGGCTCGTTCTTGTACATGGCCGCACCGTTACTCATCAGGATGTGGATGGTGGGCGAGATCATGTACATGTCGAGATTGCCGCGAGCGGTTTCCATCTGGTGCAGCGTTGCCGCGCCGCCGCCGGCGACTTCGATGGAAACATCGTCGAGCTTGTCCGTCACGATGTTGGCGAAGGTCGCCATGGTGATTGCCTGACCGAGGCTTGGCTCTATGGTCTGCATCTTGAGCGTGGTGTCTTGAGCCGACGCAGAGCCGGCCAGCATCAGGCCGGCAAGGGCTGTAAAGGCAAATCGTTTCATTCCGTCCTCCCGTGGAAAATTGCTCTTTTCATTGTGATGGATTGGGCGCGGCGTCAGGGCTCCGGTGCCGCATTGCGTGAAAGGCGAAGTCCGCCAGGGTCAGAATCGCGGCTGCACCGGCAATGGCCACGTGCGGCACCAGAACCAGCAGGCCGAGGCAAATGCGCAAAATACGCTCCCAGTACGGCAGGCGCCCCCGGTCAAACCCGGCCAAAGCGGAAGCGATCGACCACATGGCGAGCGCGAAAGCGGCGATGATCCAGAAGAACGCTCCCCAGGAGACTGTCGCGAGATCGACCATCGCCTTGCTGTCCGGCGCGCCGGTGCCGAACCAGGCGAACAGCACCTGCAGCTTGTAGAGAACCGCCGGGTGATAGACGAAGACAAAGGGGATCAGGAAGCCGGCAATGCCGATCCGGGCCGCTTCGAAACCCGTGCGGATCGGGTCGGCCCCGGCAATCGGGGCGGCGGCAAAGGCGGCGAGCGCAACAGGCGGGGTAACCGTGGACATGACCGCAAAGAAGACCACGAACAGGTGCAGCGTCAGTTCGGGGATACCAACCGCATCAATGCCGGAAGAGAGCGCGATCACGATAATGAAATAGGTTGCGCCAGGCGGCAGACCCATGCCGAGCACGATGGCGCCGAGGGCAACGACCACCAGTACGAGCGGCAGCGGCCCGCTGGCGAGCTGTGTCAGCAACAGCGCAAGGCGACCGGCAAAACCGGACACCTGGATCAGGCCGACGATCAGTCCGATCGCCGTGACGATGACGACGATCGTAGCCGCCATGCGACCCGCGTTGACGAACGCCTGCCAGAGGCGTGTGCGGGACCGGAATTCGCGGAACAGGACCAGCGCGGAGACGATGGCGGCAACAAAGCCGTAGAACCCCGCCTTGGGTACGGACGGCTGGCTGAACAGGAAATAGGTAAGCACACCCAGTGGCACGACAAACACGAGGCACTGCACCCATTCCTTGCCTGTCAGTGGCGGCCGTTGCTCTTTCGGCAGGGCCCCGATGCCAAGACGCCGGGCCTCGAAATAGACCGTCAGGAAGGTGGCGAAGTAGAACATGATCGCGGGCAGGATGGCGGCCACAACGATGTAGCGGTATTCCAGCCCGATCTGTCCGGCGACGAAGAAGGCGACAACCCCCATCACCGGCGGCATGATCTGACCGCCCGTGGAAGCGGCAGCTTCCACAGCCCCGGCAAAGGCCGGCTTGAAGCCGGACTTCTTGATGACGGGAATGGTCATCACGCCGGTGGAGACCACGTTGGAAATCGCGGCGCCGGAAAGCGTGCCGAATAGGGCGGAGGAGGCGACCGCCGCGTGAGCGGCACCGCCGACGAGCCCGCCGGTGAGCCGGTTGGCGATCTTCAACAGCAGGTCGCCCGCGCCCGAAGCCATCATCACCGCACCGAAAACGATGAAGATCAGCACGCTGCCGGAGACGACCTGCAGGGGCTGACCGAACTGGCCACCGGTCTGGGCCCAGAAGTTCAACACCATGGCGCGCAGGCTCTGCCCGAATGTGGAGTCGGATCCGGCCAGAATGCCGGTCCAGTCCGGCAGGTAGCCGCGAATGAAGAAATAGACCACCCAGAAGAGGCAGAAGGCGACGATGAAGCCGCCGAACATGCGCCAGGTCAGATAAAGCGTAATGGCGGTGGCGATCGGGAACATCACGAAGTCGATGGGGCTGGCGCTTGGCAGCGCACCGCCGTCAGTCGCGAAGATCTTCAGCATCCAGGACACAAAGGCGGCGAGCGCGAGCAGCGTCAGCGCCCAGTTGAGCCAGCGCCAGGCGCGGCCCCGGTGCAGTGTCAGCAGACAGATGGCAAAGGAAAAGACGATTGGCAGGCCGATGATCAGCCCGGTCGGCAGCAGGAAGGATCGTTCGAACGAGCGGTAACCAGCCCCAAGCCAGTGGTCGCGAAGCAGAGCGCGCTGATCGCGGCGCGACAGTTCATCGAAGCCTTGTGTTGTGATCTCAATGAACCAGCGGACAAAATCCGTGATCGGGCCGGAGGCCGCATAGGTAACGATCACGAGCACGAAAAGCACGGCGAGACAGTCGGCAATCCACTTGTCGCTACGGGCAATGGCCGGGGTGTCGCCTGTTGCCGTGCTCACCTCAACGTCCTCCCTTTTCGGGCGAAACATGATCCTGCAGGGCAGGGCCGCGATAGGCCTCGGTCAGTTCCTCCGGCACTTCCGATCCATCCTTCAGGAAGGGAAGAATACCGCGCCGGGCGGACTTGCCGCGCATGGCGGCGATATCGGCATCCGACCGCGTCACACGCTGCGACATACGCCGGCCCCAGCGGGCCAGTAGGTCGTACATGCGGGCGATCTCGGCCTCATGGCCGTCGGCCTTGGCCAGGTCGTGGAATTCTTCCGGGTCGTTCTCAAGGTCGAACAGCATCGGCCGGAAACCGCCTTCGGCATGGATCAGCTTGTAGCGGCCGTCGAACACCATGAAGAGACGGGCATCCTTGGTGCTGACGCCAAGGGAGGCGCACATGGGGGTGACGGAATAGTCGTATTCGCTGATGACCGCCTCTCGCCAGTCGGGCGTCTCCCCGCGCAGCCAGGGGCTCAGACTGCGGCCTTCCAGAATGTGGCCGGCTTCGACCCCGCCGGCAGCTTCCAGAAATGTCGGGGCAAGGTCGATCGCCTCCACCAGTGCGTCGCAGGTGGTGCCTCTTGTGGCATCGGCTTCGGATCGCGGATCATAGACGATCATCGGGATCTTGACGGAAGGCTCATGGAACAGGTCCTTTTCGCCGAGCCAGTGGTCTCCGAGATAATCGCCGTGGTCGGAGGTGAGCACAATCATCGTGTCCTCCATTCGGCCTGTCTCTTCCAGGTAGTCCAGGAGCCTGCCGAGCTGGTCGTCGCATTGCTTGATCAGGCCCATGTAGGCGGGGATGACCTTTCGGCGCACGTCGTCCTGCTGAAAGGCGGCCGCAATCTTGTTGGCCATGAAGGCCGCGTAGACAGGGTGGGCGTTGTCGCGCTCGACATCGGCGCGAACCGCGGCGGGAACGTGGTTCTGCCCGTACATGTCGTGGTAGGGCGCCGGCACGATGTATGGCCAATGGGGCTTGATATAGCTGACATGCGCGCACCAGGGGGCAGTTGCCTGTTCAATGAATTCGATCGTGCGGGTCGTCAGCCAGGGTGTTTCGCTGTCTTCCTCGCGGATATTGGCGGGCTTGTCCGCATTGTCGAACATCCAGCCGGACGCCTTCTCGCCGTTTTCGACGCCGGCGTTGGCGAAATCCGCCCAGGGGTTCTCTCCCGCATAGCCGCGGGACTTAAGGTATTCGTTGTAAGGCGAACGTTTTTCGTCATAAAAGCCGTCCGGCCCTTCGCCCCAGAGACCGTCGTCCCGCACCCAGACATCAAATCCGCACTCGGCCTGCCGGGCGCCGATGATGCTGTCCGGGGACAGCCCCAGCCGGGTCATGCCTTCCGCATCCACTTTCATGTGCGTCTTGCCGATAAGCCAGCAGTCCATGCCGGCCTTGCGCAGGTGATCGCCCAGCGTGTGTTCGCCGACCCGGAGCGGGAAGCCATTCCACTGTGCCCCGTGGGAGGACGCATAGCGCCCGGTGTAGAAGCTCATCCGGCTGGCGCCACATATGGGGGATTGCACATATGCGTTGGTAAAGCGCACGCCCCTGGCAGCAACCCGGTCAAAATTCGGTGTGTGCAGATACGGGTGTCCCGCGCAGCTCAGATAGTCGAAGCGCAGCTGGTCGTACATGACGAACAGGATATTCACTCAGATGTCCTCCCAAGGTGCCGCTTCTGCGGCCTTCTTGGGGGGAAGATTAGCACTCCAGAGGTATATCCCTCAATTAACTCGAACTCATGGATATAACTTCAGGTTATATCCAATCATGTCTGAGGAGCGCAATTGCGGCCTTCTTCGCGAACGATGTCTGCAAAGGCGAGGGCCGCAGGCGTCAGCAGCCTTTCCTTGGTCCAGGTAAGGGCAATATCCACCGTCAGCATGCTCAGGTCGACAGGCAGCGCCGTCACGGACCACCGTTCCCTGACCTCGTCCACAATGAGCGATGGAAACGAACAGACGATGTCGGACTGTTCCAGAACGGACAGAATACTGAGGATCGAATCGGAGCGGATAACAGGGGCGGGCCCTTGCAGACCGTGCAGGCGGAAGAAGTCCTGAAAAAGAGGGCGGCGGCTGCTCGGGCCGATAACGGCCCATCGTGCGTTCAACAGGTCCTGCGGTTTTGACAGGTCCTTCAGGTAAGACTGCTGGCCCGCAAGGAAGGTCACCGATGTCGTCAGCAGCGGTTCGACATGAAGCCCAGCCTTGGGCTGTCCGTCAGGAGCCGGGCCGATGACGAAATCCGCTTCGCCCGACCTCAACGCGTGAAAGGCCTTCGGGGCGTGACCTCCGGTGATGTTCAGCTCGATGCCCGGAAACCGGTTCTGAAACCGGCGCAACACCGGCGGAATGATCTTCAGTGCGGCCAGCGGTGACACCACCACTGAAATCATGCCGACATATTGCCCGCGTGACTGGGCGACATCTTCCGAAAGCTTTTTCAGGTCGCTTTGGATGCGGCGACAACGGTCGATAACGGTCTGGCCTTCCAGTGTCGGCACGATGCCGCTCGGCACCCGGTGAAACAGAACAACGCCGAGATCGCCCTCGATCTTCTTCAACGCCTTGGTGATTGCAGGCTGAGATTTTCCAAGGACCTTCGCGGCGGCCGCCAGGCTTCCAAGGGTCGCGACAGCGTCGATCAGTTCCACATATTGGGCTTTCACGCCATGGGCCTTCCGGTTGATTTCTGGCAGAGCCAGACTGTGCCAAAGTTCGGTTGATCAGGCTACAGAACGCTGCATTTCGGCTTGGGACAAGGGGCGGAAACCGCCGTTATCGGGCTTGCAGCAGGTGCTGGTACTTGCTCTCATGGTTTTCGCAACAGGTGTGATCAATTCCATTTGGTTATCGGTCGATCCTGTCTTCCCATTATTCTTGGCAACGGACTTTCACTAGGTTCCCTTAGGTGGGAGTTGACGTCCGTCGCCGGTCGTCGGTCCCGTCAAGTGGAGGAGACATCAATGAACAAGATACACAAGGGCCTTTGTGCAGGCCTGCTCGCGTCCGTCTTTGCTTTCGGTGCGCTGCCCGCGCAGGCCGAGACCTACATCGTTGCCGTTGGCGCAGCTTCCAACAGCTTGCAGGGCCGCAGCGCGCAGAAGTTTGCCGAGGAGCTGCAGGCGCGCCTCGGTGATGCCGACAAGGTCGAATTCTATGCCGACGCGCAGCTGGGCGACGAGAAGGAGCTGATGCAGAAGCTGCGTCTCGGCACCGTGCAGTTCACCCTGATTTCGTCCATCATGACCAACGTGGCGCCGGAATTCGCTCTGTTCGACATGCCGTTCCTCGTCAAGGACCGCGAGCATCTGAAGGCCATCGATGCCAATCTGGTCAAGACGGAACTGGCTCCCAAGGCTGAAGCCGCCGGTCTTCACGTGATTTCGACCTGGGAAAACGGGTTCCGCCAGATCACGAACAACTCCCGCCCGATCAACACACCGGCCGACCTGGACGGGCTGAAGATCCGTACACCGTCTTCCGAGTGGCGTGTCGCGATGTTCAAGGAGTGGGGCTCCAACCCGACGCCGATGGCATTTTCGGAAGTGTTCGTGGCCCTGCAGACCGGCACCATGGATGGCCAGGAAAATCCGCTCACCAACATTGTCGGCGCCAATTTCCAGGAAGTTCAGAAGTATCTCAGCCTGACAGGTCACGTCTATTCGCCGACCTACCTGACGACGGGTGCCGGAACCTGGGGCAAGCTGCCGGAAAACGTCAAGACGGCCGTATCCGAAGTTGCAGCTTCGGTGCAGGACTGGTCGCTCAATGAAGGCGAGACTGCGGACAGGGAGCTGGTCGACAAGGTGCGTGCCGCCGGGGTCGAGGTGAACGAGGCCGACAAGTCCGCTTTCATCGCAGCGTCTGCGCCGATCTACGAAGCCTTTGCAGCAAAGGTTGAGGGTGGCGACAAGCTGGTGGGGCTGGCGCAGAGCCTTGCCGACTGATCAAACAAGACACTGACAAAACAGCCGGCCGGGTCAACCGGCCGGCAATTTCTCTGGGAGGAGCCATGATTGCTTTGTTCGAGCGCCTTTTGTTGCGCGCAATCGAGGCTGTCTGCATCGCACTTCTGCTCGCCTTGACGGGAGCGGTCATCTACTCGACGACAATGCGCTACCTGGGGGCTTCGCCGTCCTGGTACGACGAACTGGCCAGCGTGATGCTGGCGTGGTTGACCTACTTCGGCGCGACCTACGCTGTCTTCATGCGGCATCACATGTCCTTTTCCGGCCTGGTGACTGCCATGCCGAGAGGGCTGGCGGTGGCCTTGACAGCCTTTTCGGAACTGCTCGTCATCGCCTTCTTCGCAATTGTTGCCTGGTACGGCTATGCGGTTCTGGCGGTTGCCAAGTGGGATTCACTCCTCAGCCTTCCGTGGATGACGCTCGACATCGTGCAATCGGTCATCCCCATCACCTCAGGTCTCATGATCATCGGAACGTTGCTGACGCTGCCACGCACTCTGCGCGACGCTGCCGCCGGGGTTGATCGGGAACACGCGGAAATCGAACACGCAATTGCCGAGGCTGAAGAAGAGGCCCAGGCCATGCACGCACGGGAGGGCACGCGATGATCCTTCTTCTGACAACAATCGTCCTCATCGGTCTGATCCTGATCAACGTGCCGATTGCCGTGGCAATCGGGATTGTCGCTCTCGGCGGGTTCGTCCTGACTTCGGGTACGGACCGGCTCTACGACATGGCCATCGCGCTCTATTCGGGCTCGACCTCCTTTCCGCTGATCGCCATCCCGCTGTTCATCCTTGCCGGCAACCTGATGAACACGTCAGGCATTTCCGTCAGGCTGATCAACTTTGTCACTGCTCTCATCGGCTTTGTCCGGGGCGGGCTGGGCATGGTCAACATCGGTGTCTCGATGGTCTTTGCCGAAATTTCCGGGTCAGCCGTGGCCGATGTGGCCGCCACCGGTACGGTGCTGATCCCGGAAATGAAGAAACGCGGCTATTCCCGGACGCTTGCGGCGGCAATCACTTCGTCTTCGGCGTCCCTTGCCATCATCATTCCGCCGTCCATTCCCATGATCCTTTATGGTGCAATTGCCGAAACTTCGGTGCTGAAGCTGTTCGTGGCCGGTATCGTTCCGGGCGTTCTCGGCGGCGGACTGCTGATGATCGTCACCTACATTCTGGCGGTTCGCTACAACCTGCCGCGCGCCGAAGGCTTCGACCTTCGCCACGTTGCCAGGACCTTCCGGGAAGCGTTCTGGGCGCTCACCATGCCGGTGATCATCCTGGGCGGCATATTCTCCGGTATCGTGACGGCAACGGAAGGCGCCGGGCTGGCGGTACTGGCCGCCCTGGTGATCGGCCTGTTCATCTACCGGGATCTCGATGTCCGGCGCCTGCGCAAGACCATGCTGGAAGGTATCAGCCAGACGGGTGTGGTCATGCTGCTGGTGGCAACATCCGCCGCGCTGGGGCTGTTCCTGACGCAGGCCCAGGTGCCGCAGCAACTGGCCGCGCAGATCACCGAACTGACCACCAATCCCTTCATCGTGCTGGCCTTGCTCAACCTGCTCTTGCTGGTGCTCGGCATGTTCCTGCACGGGGCGGCAGCAATCATCCTGGTCGTACCGGTGGTCATGCCGCTGGTGAATGCGGTTGGCATCGACCCGATCCATTTCGGCATCATGGTGACACTCAACCTTGCCATCGGTCAGCAGACACCGCCGGTCGCCTCGGTGCTGATCACGTCCTGCTCGATTGCCAAGGCGGGCATCTGGGAAACGTCCCGTGCCAACCTGCCGTTCATCGGCGTGCTCGCCCTGATCCTGCTTCTGGTGACCTACGTTCCCCAGGTTTCCCTTGCTTTGACGGAGTTTATTCAATGACGACGCCCAAACCGCGTTTGGTTCTGACCCTTGGTGACCCGGCGGGTATCGGCTCTGAACTGGTCGCCCGGCTTCTCGCCGAGGAGGAAGCCCGCCAGGCGGCGGATATCCTGATCCTTGGAGACGAGGGAGAGTTGAAAACCGGCATGGAGATCGCCGGTGTCCGTTTCGACTATCAGGTCGTCTCAGCGGCTGCGTTGCCCGAGCAAGGGTCCGGGGTTCCGGCATTCCTGCAGGTTGGCAAGGCTCCGGAAGGTGGCTGGAAACGTGCCGAGGTGAGCGCGGAAGGTGGCGCACATTGCCTGGAAACGCTTGGCATGGGTGTCGACATGGTTCGGGCAGGCAAGGCGGATGCGCTGGTCTTCGCCCCGCTCAACAAGGCATCACTTCATTCGGCCGGCATGAGCCAGTCGGACGAGCTGCACTGGTTTGCCGGCCGGCTGGGCCACAATGGCAGTGTCTCGGAACTCAACGTGATGGACGGTCTATGGACCAGCCGGGTAACGAGCCACATCGCCCTGCGCGATGTGGCTGACCTCATCACCGAAGACAAGATCATCGAGGCTGCACGCCTGATCCATTCGGCCTTGAAGGATGCCGGGTTCGAGAGCCCGCGGATCGGTGTCTGCGGCCTCAATCCGCATAATGGCGACAACGGCAATTTCGGAACAGAAGAAATCGAGATCATTTCGCCCGCAGTCGAACGTGCCAAGGCGCTGGGCCTGCCTGTGGAAGGGCCTTATCCCTCCGACACCATTTTCCTGAAAGCGGTCGCCAAGGAACTCGACGCCATCGTGACGCTCTATCACGATCAGGGGCAGATCGCGATCAAGCTGCTGGGCTTCTGGCAGGGGGTGACGGTGCAGGGCGGTCTGCCGATCCCGATCACCACACCGGCACACGGAACCGCCTTCGACATTCGCGGCAAGGGAACCGCCAATGTCGGCCCGATGCGCAACGCCTGGAACATCGCCTGCGCCATGGGAACGCGGCGCCGGACGTCCCGAATTTCCAATTGAGTGGATCAGTCATATGAAAATCAAATCCGTACGCACGCGCGTCTGGACCTGGAAAGGTCCGACGGTCCCGCCGCAGGGCAACTTCTGCACCAACGCTTCCGATGCCCTGTGGATGAAGGGCGATGCCATGTCGTCCTTCCGCTTTCACCAGTGGCTGACATGTGAAGTCGAGACGGAAGACGGCACCATCGGTATCGGCAACGCCGCCTTGGCTCCCTCGGTCGTCAAGAAGGCCATCGACGACTGGTACGCACCACTGGTGATCGGCGAAGACCCGTTCGACTATGCCTACATCTGGGAAAAGATGTACCGGCGCAGCCACGCCTGGGGGCGCAAGGGGATCGGCATGACGGCTATCTCGGCCATCGATATCGCGATCTGGGACCTGATGGGCAAGCTGGTCGGCAAGCCGGTTTTCAAGCTTCTGGGCGGCCGCACCAAGGAAAAGATCCCGGTTTATTATTCCAAGCTCTACGCCGGGTCGATCGAGGCGATGCAGAAGGAAGCCGAGGAGGCAATGAAGGGCGGCTACAAGGCCTTCAAGTCCCGCTTTGGCTTCGGCCCCAAGGACGGCATGCCGGGCATGCGGGAAAACCTGAAGCGGGTCGAGGCGGTTCGCGAGGTCATCGGTTACGACAATGACCTCATGCTGGAATGCTACATGGGCTGGAACCTCGACTATGCCAAGCGCATGTTGCCGAAACTTGCTCCTTACGAGCCACGCTGGCTAGAGGAGCCCGTGATCGCGGATGACGTTGCCGGGTATGCCGAACTCAATGCTATGAACATCGTGCCGATTTCCGGCGGCGAGCACGAGTTTTCGGTGATCGGCTGTGCCGAGCTCATCAACCGCAAGGCCGTCAGCATCCTGCAGTATGATACCAACCGGGTTGGCGGCATCACGGCGGCGCAGAAGATCAACGCCATTGCCGAAGCTGCCCAGATCCCGGTCATTCCCCATGCGGGCCAGATGCACAACTACCATCTGACCATGGCCAACACGAATTGCCCGATCAGCGAGTATTTTCCGGTGTTCGATGTCGAGGTCGGCAACGAGCTCTTCTATTACATCTTCGAAGGCGACCCGGAAGCCGTGGACGGCTATCTGCAGCTTGACGACGATCTGCCCGGCCTCGGCATCACGATCTCGGACAAGCATCTCCAGCACTTCGACATTGCCGAGTGACCTTTCGGGTTTCCTGCTCCGGCCAGCGAACCGGGGCAGGAAGCTCATCCAATATCCTGAAAGAAAAAA
This sequence comes from Labrenzia sp. PO1, assembly GCF_012273635.1. Taxonomy (NCBI): domain Bacteria; kingdom Pseudomonadati; phylum Pseudomonadota; class Alphaproteobacteria; order Hyphomicrobiales; family Stappiaceae; genus Labrenzia; species Labrenzia sp. PO1. The sequence continues at coordinate 269,723 of NZ_JAAXCR010000001.1, read as the reverse complement.
GCACGTAGCCCCATGACCCCTTATTCCGGAATCTGGCCTGTCGCCCCGACACCCTTTCACGAAGACGGTTCGCTTGATGAACCGGGCATGCGCCGCGTGCTGGATTGCCTTATCGACCAGGGCGCGGATGGCATCTGCATCCTGGCGAATTTCTCCGAGCAGTTCCTGTTGTCGGATGCAGAGCGCGAGTTGCTGACACGGCTTTGCATCGAGCATATCGACGGCCGCGTTCCTGTCATCGTCACGATCAGCCATTTCGCGACACGGATCGCGGTAGAGCGGGCGCAGCTTGCCAAGTCGCTTGGCGCAGCCATTGTCATGATGATGCCGCCCTATCACGGTGCTCTTTTGAAAGGGAACGCCCAGCAGACGTTTGATCAATTCGCTGCCGTTGGCGAGGTCGGCATTCCGATCATGATCCAGGATGCGCCCCTGTCCGGCGTCGACTTGCCGGTGCCGCTTCTGGTGAAGATGGCCCGCGAGATCGAGATGGTGAAGCTCTTCAAGATCGAATGCCCGCAGGCTGCCAACAAGTTGCGGTCTCTCATTGCTGAAGGCGGCCCTGCCATCGAAGGCCCATTTGATGGCGAAGAAGGCATCACGTTGCTGGCGGATCTGGACGCAGGCGCGCGCGGTTCGATGACCTCGGGGATGATCGTCGACCAGATCAAGCCCGTCATCGATCTCTATCACGCGGGCCAAACCGACGAGGCAGCAGATGCCTATGCGCGGGTTCTGCCCGTCATCAATCACGAGAACCGCTTGTGCGGCTGGCGCTCCTGCAAGGCGGCGATGGTCGAAGGCGGTGTCATCAAATCCGATTTCTGCCGGCATCCGATTGACCCGCTGCCGCAGCCGGTCCGCGAGAGGCTACTGACGCTTCTGCGCCGCCTCGATCCCCTGGTTTTGCGCTGGGGGCAGTGAGGACAACTCCGGGGCGATCAGCCGTCGTTTGATCCACCTAAAGACATGAGGCCGGGTATTTGACTGTCTGGAAAGGAAAAAATCCGGTATCGATTGAGACCGCCAAGCGGGTACGCCAACGACTGAGCGGATCGATCGATATGCATGGAACCTTCGACATGGCGATCCTGTCTCGCCTGCGGTTCAAACAGCTTGCCCTTGTGGCGAGCCTGGAAGTCACGACCAATCTGCACGAATCCGCGCGCGAGCTGAACCTTTCCCAGCCCGGGGCGACAAAGCTTTTGAAGGAAGTGGAGGACACGCTCGGGGTCACGCTGTTCGAGCGTCTTTCCAGGGGCATGAAACCAACGGCCTATGGCGTGGTGGTCGCCCGGCATGCCCGCCAGATCATTTCCGAGACAGGGCGGCTGAAGGCGCAATTGTCGGCGATGCAGCGCGGCGAATATGGCAAGGTGCGGCTTGGCGCGATCATGGAAGCGTTGCCAGGGCAGGTATCCGAGCTTCTGATGAACCTGATGGAAACCAATGTCGGCCCACAGATCAGCCTGATGGTGTCGACTTCCGACAATCTCATTTCCGCGCTCAACGAAGGTGCGCTGGATATCGTGTTGGGGCGGCCGGTGGAACATCTCGACATGACCGGCATTCGGTTTGAACCGCTCTGGCAGGAGAGGCTCGCTGTCGTGGCGGCGCCGTCGCACCCGCTGGTGCCAAGCAAACAGCTCAGTCTGGTGGATCTTGGTGATTTCAGCTGGATCCTGCAGCCAAGGCCAAGCCCGATGCGCATGTCGATCGAGCTTGCTTTTGCTCATGCGGATCTGCCCGCACCGCATTACGGCCTTGAAACGTCGTCGATGCTGATGACGACGCTGGCGGTCGGAAAAAGCGACATGCTTGCCGTTCTGCCGCAATCGGTTGCCGACTACTATCAGGAAAACGGCCTGATCCGCATTCTGCCGGTCAGGCTGGAAGAGCACATGAGCCGATACGGGCTTTTGATCCCGAACAAGGATGAATTCGACCCGGAAGTCGAGGCCCTGGTCTCGCTCATTCGCGCCTCTGTCTGACCGGGAAGGGGGCCCCCTCCCGGCCGGTCTTTTCTGGTCAATACTCCTGGGTCAGACGATCCCGCCGCCGGCCCCGGAAACTTCCGGGCGGATCTCCGCGACCTTCTGCCGGTATCCTGCACTCCGGTAGGCCGCAACAGGGTCGACAGCGCCGTCGTTTTCCAGTCTTGCCATGGCCAGGATCGGCTCGACATCGATGCGGAAAGCAGTTTTCAACGTGGTCGTCGCCATTAAGGCGTCATTCGTGTCCTGAAATCCGTCCAGGGCAGACCTGTCGACCAGCAGTGCCTGGGCATAGGCGCGCTGCACCTCCATGGCGGAGACCATCAGGCTTTCGATGGGGTCGGTCACGTTGTGAGACTGGTCGAGCATATGCGCGGGATCGAAACCAGGCGCCTTCCGCGTTTCGGCGTCCACCAGTTCGTTGAACACCAGGAACAGCCGATACGGGTCGATGGAGCCCGTATCCAGATCGTCATCGCCATACTTGCTGTCGTTGAAGTGGAATCCGCCGAGCTTGCCGAACTGGATCAGCCGGGCAACGATCATCTCGATATTGGCGTTGGGGGCATGGTGGCCGAGATCGACAAGGCAGTAGGCCTTCTCACCCAGTTCCTGCGCGATCATGTAGTTGGTGCCCCAGTCCTGCACCACGGTGGAATAGAAAGCCGGCTCATACATCTTGTGCTCGGTGAACAGCCGCCAGTCGTCCGGCAGTTCCGCATAAATGGCTTTTGCCGCGTCCAGATACCGCTCGAACTGACGGGTGAAGTGGGTCTGTCCCGGGAAGTTCGATCCGTCGCCGATCCAGATGGTCAGGGCTCTGGAGCCGATGGCCTTGCCGATCTCGATGCATTCCAGATTGTGTTCGACAGCCTGTCTGCGCGTGCCGGCATCCGTATGGCTGAGCGAGCCGAACTTGTAGGAAAGAGGCTGACCGTCCTGATCCTGAAAGGTGTTGGAGTTCATGGCGTCAAAGCCAAGCCCGAGCGAACCTGCCTTGGCCTTCAGCTCCGCCGGGTCGGCCTTGTCCCAGGGAATATGCAGCGAAACGTTTGGTGTTGCGCGGGTAAGCTGCTGGATGACGCTGCAATCTTCCAGCTTGTCGAAGATATGGCGTGGTTCGCCCTTGCCGGGAAACCGTGCAAAGCGCGTGCCGCCGGTGCCGACACCCCAGGACGGCACCGCGACGCCATATGCGGCGACCTTCGCCTTGATGGCATCGATGGAAACGCCGCGCCGGTCGAGCCTTTCGCCCAGGGTTTCATAGTCACGCTTCAGGTCGGCTGTGCGGGTCTCGTTTTCCCCGGCGACCAGCGATGTGTCGATCATCATGAGAAGATCCTTTCCTGCCCGAAGAACCTCATCCTGAGGAGGGCCGCGAGGCCCGTCTCGAAGGATGGGCCGCTTGTCTGGAGTGTGCCGCCCATCCTTCGAGACAGCGCTTCGCGCTTCCTCAGGATGAGGTCTGCTTTGTGGATGTGACGTTTACCGCGTGAACGCCTGAACGTTGCCGGCGTCGACGTTGATGATGTTCCCGGTCGACTTGGCGGAAAACTCGGAGGCGAAAAAGTAGGTTGCCTCGGCGATGTCTTCCGGCAGCACGGAGAGTTTCAGCAGCGAGCGCTGGCGGTAATGTTCCTCCAGCTCCGACGTGTCCTTGCCGTAGGCTTCGGCGCGTTCCTTCAGCCAGTCACCGGACCAGATCTTGGACCCGCGCAGGACAGCGTCCGGGTTGACCACATTGACGCGGATCCCCTCCGGAGCGCCTTCCAGGGCAAGGCAGCGGGCGAGGTGCAGTTCGGAAGCCTTGGCCGTGCAATAGGCACTGGCACCGGGAGACGCGGCAAGGCCGTTCTTCGATCCGATGAACACGATGGAGCCGCCAACCCCTTGCGTCTTCATGACCTTGAAGGCTTCACGGGACACCAGGAAATAACCGGTCGACAGGATCGACATGTTCCGGTTCCACAGGTCGAGCGTGGTGTCCTCAATCGGGGCGGAAGACGCGATGCCGGCGTTGGAAACGAGAATGTCGACACCGCCGAATTCCAGTGCAGCTCGGGCAAAGCTGTCTGCCACTGCGTCTTCACTGGTGACATCCATCGTCACCGTGCGCACGACGTCTCTGGAATAGCGGGCGGTGAGATTGTCGGCGGCGGCCCCGAGTGCGTCCGCGTCGATGTCGGCCAGCACCACACAGGCGCCTTCGCGAAGAAAGCGTTCAGCGGTGGCCGAGCCGATGCCACCGGCACCGCCGGTGACCAGCGCGATCTTGCCTGCAAGGCTCTTGGGTTTGGGCATGCGCTGCAGCTTGGCTTCTTCAAGAAGCCAGTATTCGATGTCGAAGGCTTCCTGTTCCGGCAGGCCGCGGTAGGTGGAAACGCTGGAAGCGCCGCGCATGACGTTGATGGCGTTGGTGTAGAACTCGCCTGAAATGCGTGCCGTCGCCTTGTCCTTGGCGAAGGTGATCATGCCAACGCCCGGCACCAGGTAGACAACGGCGTTCGGGTCGCGAAGGGCGGGGCTGTCGTCGTGCTTGCAGCGCTCATAATAGGCCGCATAGTCGTCACGGTAAGCTTCTGCAGCCTGACCGAGCCCGGCGAGCGTTGCCTCGATGTCCGGGGTCGCGGGATCGAAATCGACCACAAGCGGGCGGATCTTGGTGCGCAGGAAATGATCCGGGCAGCTTGTGCCGAGGGCGGCAAGGGCTTCCATGTCGTTGGCGCAGACGAATTCCAGCACAGCGTCGCTGTCGTCGAAATGACCGACCATATGCTGCTTGCCGGAGACCATCCCCCGGATTGCAGGCATCAGGCGGGCGGCAACGGCACGCCGGTCCGATGGGGCCAGGGCGCGGTGTTTCGAGCCGCCGAAAGCATCTTTTCCTGCCGTCTTTTCCTCAAACCAGGCAATCGCCTTGTTGATGATCTCCAGTGTGGTTTCGTAGCAGGTCCTGGCGTCGTCAGCCCATGTAAAGAGGCCATGGCTTTCCAGAACGACACCGCGGGCGTCCGGATTTTCCAGGCAGAATTTTTCCAGCCACAGGCCCAGTTCATAGCCTGGACGCTTCCAGGGCAGCCAGCCGATGTCGGCGCCAAAGATTTCCTGCGTGATTGCCTTGCTGTCGCTTGCCGCTGCAATGGCGATGATTGCGTCCGGATGCATATGGTCGACATGACTTTTCGGCACATAGGCATGAAGCGGCGTATCGATGGAGGCGGCGCGCGGGTTCAGGTTGAAGGTGCAATGGGGCAGGCAGGCGACCATCTCGTCTTCGAACTCGACACCGCGATAGAGCCCTTTAAGTGCCCGCAGCTTGTCCATGTAGAGTGTCGCAAAACCATCCATCTTGATGGTGCCGACATCGCCGCCGGAGCCCTTTACCCACAGTACCTCGACCTGATCGCCGGTGAGGGGATCCTTTTCCATCGCCTTGGCGGAGGTGTTGCCGCCACCGTAGTTGGTGATGCGCTTGTCGGAGCCCAGGAGGTTGGAGCGATAGAGCAGCAGCTCCGCTTCGCTCATGCCGGAAGCCTTCTGGTCATCCCACAGGTTTGCAAGCCGGGAACCGGCAGCGGAATTCAACATCTTTTCCTCCCAGGTAAGCCTGACGGCTTGCGTCTCGTTGTTTAGAAACTCGCTTGAACGGATCGGGTTGTCAATCAAAAACGATCAATATCAATCATATTGCGCTGCAAAATGATCATTTTTGATTTTTTATGATTGACATTGACCGGTGTTGGTGGAAACGTTTGATCAATGGGAGGACCAGATGCACGAGAAAGAACGCCACAGGATCATATTGTCCGCAGTCCAGGATCGTCCGGTCGTGACGGTGCAGGAGCTGGTGGCGTTGACGGATTCCTCAGAAGCGACCATCCGTCGTGATATTGCCCAGCTGCATGTACAGAAGAAGCTGCGCCGCGTGCGGGGTGGGGCGGAGAGCATTCATCCGCCGCAGTTCGTCGGGCTGGCGGGGCGTCCGTTCAGTGTCAACGAAACGATCAACATCGCTCAGAAACGCGCAATCGCGCAAAAGGCGGTGGAGCTGTGCGAGGATGGCGATGCCATTATCATCAACGGCGGCACAACCACCTTTCAGATGGTGCATCCGCTGGCAACCAAGCGCTGCCAGGTGTTCACCAACTCGTTTCCGATTGCCGAGCATCTCCTCAAGAATTCCAAGAACACCATCATGCTCTCGGGCGGGGTGATCTATCGCGAACAGAACATCATCCTGAGCCCCTTCGACAATGACGTGACCCGGAACTTCTACGCGACGCGCATGTTCATGGGCGCTCAGGGGCTTGGGCCGCTTGGGCTCATGGAGGCCGATCCGTTGCTCATTCAGGCCGAGCAGAAGCTGATCGGCCAGGCGGATGAACTGGTGGTTCTGGCGGATTCGTCGAAATTCAGCGCACGTTCCAGCCTTATCCTGTGCCCGCTCGAGCGGATTTCCACCGTCATCACCGATGACAGGATCCCCGACAGCGCGGCCAACATGCTGGAACAGGCCGACATCCATCTGATCGTGGCGGAAACAAGCGCCGCACAGACCAAGGCAACCTCGAACGGGTAGCCGGCACACTGTCCGGACCTTGGGAGGGGCCGGCAGCACTTTAGGGAGGAAGACCATGAAATTGCTCAAGTCACTTCTGGCGGCAACAGCAGTCGCCGCCGTCTGCATCGCCGCACCGGCCAGTGCCGCGGAAAAACGCATCGCCCTTGTCGTCAAGGCGCTCGGCATCGGCTTCTTTGAAGCTGCCGCCAAGGGCGCTGAAGAGGCCGCCAAGGAACTCGGTGATGTCGAGATCATCTACACCGGCCCGACCGACACGACCGCAGAAGGTCAGATCGAGGTCATCAACGCGCTGATCGCCCAGAAGGTCGATGCCATTGCAATCTCCGCCAACGATCAGGACGCCCTGGTTCCGGCACTGAAGAAAGCCATGGACCGCGGCATTACCGTGATTTCCTGGGACAGCGGCGTTGCACCGGAAGGTCGCCAGCTTCACCTCAATCCGTCTTCCAATCCGCTGATCGGCAACATGATCATCAAGCTGGCCGCCGATCATCTGCCCGATGGCGGTGATGTCGCCGTCCTGTCCGCGTCCGCAACCGCCACGAACCAGAATATCTGGATCGAGGAAATGAACAAGGTGAAGGACAATTATCCGGGCATCAACGTGGTCGCCACCGTCTACGGTGATGACCTTGCCGACAAGTCCTACCGTGAAGCCCAGGGCCTGATGCAGACCTATCCGGACCTGAAGGCGATCATCGCGCCGACGTCCGTGGGTATCGTTGCGGCCGCTCAGGCGGTCTCTGACGCCGAAAAAGCCGGTCAGGTCAACGTGACCGGGCTCGGCCTGCCGTCAGAAATGGCTGGCCACATCGCATCCGGTGCATCCAAGTCGTTCGCCATCTGGAACCCGATCGATCTCGGCTATTCGGCAACCATGCTGGCCTACAACCTGTCCACCGGCGCCGCGGAAGCAAAGCCGGGTGCGGAAATCCCGATGGGCCGTATGGGCACGCTGACGCTCAACGACAGCAACGAAGGCGCGATGGCGGACCCGTTCGTCTATGACAGCTCCAACATCGACGACTTCAAGGACATTTTCTAAGCTGGTCGCCAGGACCGGACGATAGAAACATGTCAGACCCGGTGCCATGCGCACCGGGTCTTTGAAACCAGCAACGAAACTCCAGGCTCCGGGAAATGGTCATGCTTGCGAACACGCAGGGCATAGCGGACACGCATCCGCAAACGGAAGACGGCGCGGGGCCGGTACTGACGCTCAGCGGTATCTCCAAATCGTTCCCGGGCGTGAAGGCGCTTTCCGAGGTATCGCTGGAGCTGTTCCCGGGGGAAGTTACTGCCCTGGTGGGGGAAAACGGCGCGGGTAAATCCACCATCGTGAAGATCCTGACCGGCATCTATCAGCCGGACGAGGGCGCAATCGCGATCAATGGCGCACCGGTTTCCTTTCCCACTGCCCAGGACGCGGGCCGGGCAGGGGTGACGGCGATCCACCAGGAAACCGTCCTGTTCGACGACCTGTCGGTGGCAGAAAACATTTTCATCGGCCATGCGCCGAAAACCCGTTTCGGGCTGATTGACCGCAAGGAAATGCTGCGCAAGGCACAAGCGCTGCTCGACCGGGTCGGCGCCAGGATCGATCCGAATGTCACTCTGAAGGATCTCGGTATTGCCAACAAGCACCTGGTGGCGATTGCCCGGGCGCTCTCCATCGACGCCAAGATCGTCATCATGGATGAGCCGACCGCCTCGCTGTCCCACAAGGAAATCGAGGAAACCTACGAGCTGGTGGAACGCCTGAAGGCGGAAGGCAAGGCGATCCTTTTCATCAGTCACAAGTTCGACGAGATCTTCCGCATCGCGGACCGCTACACGGTTTTCCGGGACGGCCAGATGGTCGGCAAGGGCAAGATCGAGGCTGTTTCCGAACAGGAGCTGGTCAAGCTCATGGTCGGCCGGTCGGTCGACCAGGTATTCCCGAAACGGGCACCGCAACTGGGTGAGGAAGTGCTGAAGGTTGTCGGCTATTGCCACCCGACGGAATTCGAGGACATCGGTTTCACGCTTCGTGCGGGAGAGATCCTTGGGTTTTACGGCCTTGTGGGGGCCGGGCGCAGCGAATTCATGCAGGCGCTGTTCGGCGTGACCAGGCCTTCCAAGGGGGCAATCCGGATAGACGACAGGATCGCCGTCATTCGCGATCCCAACGAGGCTATCCGGCAGGGCATCGTCTATGTCCCGGAGGATCGGGGCAAACAGGGGGCCATCAAGGGCCTGCCCATTTTCCAGAATGTCTCGCTGCCGTCGCTCAAGGAAACCTCGCGCAAGGGGTTCCTGCGGCTTGCGGAGGAATTCAAGCTGGCCCGCGATTACACGCGGCGGCTGGACTTGCGCGCAGCAGCGCTTGACCAGGATATCGGCGAACTGTCCGGCGGCAACCAGCAGAAGGTTGTCATCGCCAAATGGCTTGCGACCAAGCCGAGGGTGATCATCCTGGACGAGCCGACCAAGGGCATCGACATCGGGTCCAAGGCCGCGGTGCATGAATTCATGGCGGAACTGGCCGCCGAAGGTCTGGCGGTGATCATGGTGTCGTCCGAAATTCCCGAAATTCTCGGCATGTCCGACCGGGTGATTGTCATGCGGGAGGGGCGTATCGCCGCCGAATTTGAAGGCGCTGACCTGTCGCCCGAACATCTGGTGCGGGCGGCTGCCGGCATCACGGAGGTGCGCACATGATCCGCTCGCTGATGAAATCGCGCGAGACCATTCTCGCCGGAGCCATCCTGGTTCTGGTTCTCGCTATCGCCACTCGCTTTCCCGGCTTCGTCGCTCCGTCGAACCTGGCAAATGTCTTCAACGACACGGCTCCGCTGATCATTCTGGCACTCGGCCAGATGGTGGTGATCCTCACCCGGTGTATCGATCTGTCCGTTGCCGCGAACCTGGCGCTCACCGGCATGGTGGTTTCCATGCTCAACATGGCCATGCCCGGTCTGCCGGTGCCGGTTATCCTGGCCCTGGCGATCTGTCTTGGGGCCTTGATGGGGCTCGCGAACGGACTGCTTGTCTGGAAGCTGGATATTCCGCCCATTGTCGTCACCCTTGGCACGATGACCATCTACCGGGGCATCATCTTCGTCATTTCCGGCGGGGAGTGGATCAACGCCCATGAAATGAGTGACGCCTTCAAGGCCTTCCCGCGTGAGGTCGTGCTTGGCCTACCGGTTCTGTCGTGGATCGCGATCGCTGTCGTGATCGGGTTTATCGTTCTGGTCGGGCGGACACCACTTGGCAGGGCTTTCTTTGCCGTTGGCGGCAATCCGCACGCGGCGGTCTATACGGGCATCAATGTCGGCCTCACCCAATGCGCCGCCTATGTCATTTCCGGCGCGCTTGCCGGTCTCACCGGCTATCTCTGGGTTGCCCGCTATGCCGTTGCCTATGTCGATATCGCCGGCGGCTTCGAACTTGAGGTGGTCGCGGCCTGTGTCATCGGCGGGATCTCGATTGCCGGCGGTATCGGGTCTGTCGGCGGGGCTCTGCTCGGTGCGCTGTTCCTCGGTATCGTCAAGAACGCCCTTCCGGTGATCAATATCTCGCCCTTCTGGCAACTCGCGATTTCCGGCAGCGCAATCATCATCGCCGTAGCCTTCAACGCCACGTCCAACCGGACCAAGGGCCGGGTGATCCTGAAAAAAGCGGAGCACGCAGCATGAGCCTCGCCACCCCAGACACCGGCGCGCAGGGGCGTCAGATTCCGGACAGGCTGAAGTCGCCGCTGCAGCGGTTTCTGGTGAGCTGGGAACTGCTGCTACTCGTGGTCGCCGTCGCCGTCTTCACGCTGAACAGCTTTGCCTCGCCTTACTTCCTCGACCCGTGGAACCTCTCAGACGCGACCTTCAATTTCACCGAAAAGGCGATGATCGCCTTTGCAATGGGGCTTCTGATCATTTCCGGCGAGATCGACCTTTCGGTTGCCTCGATTATCGCGCTTTCGTCCACGGCCATGGGCTTTGCCGTCCAGATGGGGGCCGATACGCCGGTTCTGGTGTTGATCGGCCTCGGCACAGGGCTGTTGTGCGGTGCCTTCAACGGCTTCCTGGTGACCGGCTTCGGCCTGCCGTCCATCGTGGTGACCATCGGCACCATGAGCCTGTTCCGCGGCATTTCCTATATCGTGCTCGGCGACAAGGCCTACACCGGCTATCCGTCCGACTTTGCCTTTTTCGGGCAGGGTTACGTCTGGTGGGTGATCTCCTTCGAGTTCGTCCTGTTCGCGCTGCTCGCCATTGTTTTCGCTGTCATTCTGCACAAGACGAACTTTGGCCGTGCGGTCTATGTTGTCGGCAACAATCCGGTCGGTGCGCTTTTTTCCGGTATTCGCGTGCCGCGGGTCAAATTCGCGCTTTTCCTGCTCACGGGGCTTATGTCCGGTGTTGCCGCCATCTGCCTGACCTCGCGCCTCGGGGCGACAAGACCATCGATTGCCTTCGGCTGGGAGCTTGAGATCGTGACAATGGTGGTGCTGGGCGGCGTCAATATTCTCGGTGGCTCCGGCTCCATTCCGGGCGTGGTGATCGCTGCTTTTGTGATGGGCATGGTCACCTTCGGGTTTGGCCTGCTCAACGTACCGGGCATCGTCATGTCGATCTTCATCGGTCTGCTGCTGATTGCCGTCATTGCCTTGCCGCGCATCGCCCACCGGGTTCTCGCAAAGCGGAAGGCCTGAACCATGGAAAAATATGCCTTCAAGATGAAGCTCAATCCGGGCATGGAAGCGGAATACCGGAAGCGCCATGACGAAATCTGGCCGGAACTGGTGGCCTTGTTGAAAGACGCAGGCATCAGCGACTATTCAATTCATCTGGATCCCGAGACCGACATCCTCTTCGGCGTGCTTTGGCGCCAGGAAGGCCACAAGATGGACGATCTGCCGAACCACCCGGTGATGCGGAAATGGTGGGCACATATGGCCGATGTGATGGCGACAAAACCGGACAACGAACCAGTGGCAACACCGCTCACAACCGTTTTTCACATGGATTGAGCGTTGATGGCAGCGATCCGGAATGTGGGCGTCATCGATATCGGCAAGACCAATGCGAAGGTTGCCGTGGTCGATCTGGACCTGCGCAGGGAACTTGGCGTCCTGACGCGGCCCAACTCGGTCCTGCCGGGGCCGCCCTATCCGCATTTCGACCTGGAAGGCCACTGGGATTTCATCTGCGACGCGCTGAGGGAGCTGCACAAGGCCCAGGGTATCGATGCGCTGTCGGTGACGACGCATGGTGCCAGCGCCGTTCTTCTGGACGCGGAAGGGAACCTTGCCGCGCCGATGCTGGACTATGAATTCACCGGCCCGGACGACCTGGCGGCCGCCTATGATGCGATCCGGCCGGACTTTGCGGAAACCGGGTCACCCAGGCTCGGCATGGGCCTCAATCTGGGCGCGCAACTCCATTGGCAACTGAAAACGGACCCGGGTCTGCTTAACCGGGTGGCGACCGTTCTGACTTATCCGCAATACTGGACCTACAAGCTCACCGGCGTTCTTTCCAACGAGGTAACTTCGCTCGGTTGTCATACCGACCTGTGGTGCCCATCAGAAAACCGGTTCTCCTCGCTTGTGGACCGGCTCGGTCTGGAGGAGAAGATGGCTCGCGTGCGCAAGGCGGGTGATCGTCTCGGGTCCGTCCTGCCGGAGGTTGTGGCCCGGACCGGATTGCCGAAGGATATTCCGGTCGCCTGCGGCATTCACGATTCCAACGCGTCGCTTTATCCGCATCTGATCCAGCGACAGCCTCCGTTTTCGGTCGTCTCTACCGGCACCTGGGTGATCGTGCTGGCGATAGGAGGCGGTCGGGTGCTCCTCGACCCGTCCCGCGACACGCTGATCAACGTCAACGCTTTCGGTGATCCTGTGCCTTCGGCAAGGTTCATGGGGGGGCGTGAGTTCGACTTGATCCTGAAGGGTCGTGAAAAGGGCTGTTCGGAAGAACAGATTGATACGGTGCTTTCTCGCGAGATCATGCTTTTTCCCGCTGTCGACCCACGCTCCGGCCCTTTCCAGGGCAGGGAGTATCACTGGAGCGTGGATGAATCGCTCCTGAGCGACGGCGAATGCTTTGCGGCTCTGTCCTTCTATCTGGCGCTGGTGACGGCAGAGTGCCTGGCGATGACCGGAGCAGAAGGTCCAATTGTTGTGGAGGGGCCGTTCGCTCAGAACGGGCTTTACCTTGACATGCTGGAGGCTGCGACAGGGCGGCCAGTTGAAGCATCGGCTGGGTCGCTCACCGGAACCAGTATCGGCGCCGCGTTGCTGGTGGCGGACGGTGATACTGAAAAACGGCCGCAGGCTGGCCCACGCGGACGCGGCGGCGAACGTCTCTCTCGGCTGAAGCAATACGCTGGGAAATGGCAAGAACAGCTCCAGTGAGCGAACTGCCATCCCCTGATACGCACGGCTTTTCCCTTTTCCCGGCAGCCTTGATCCGCTATGTCAGCGCAAAGACAGCGAACCCAACAAGCCGCCGAGCTTCTCAAATGAACGATATTGCCGACAGTACCGACATCGACGTACCCGCGTTGCTTCGCAATGCACCTGCGAGCGTCGAGTTCAAGAAGCTGAGAAAGCGCCTTTTGCGCCAGGCGCGTGAGGCGATTGCCGACTTCGGGATGCTGCCGGAAGGGGCTTCGCAGGAAAAGCGGCCGAAGTGGCTGGTCTGCCTGTCTGGTGGCAAGGACAGTTACACGCTGCTGGCGGTGCTGGTCGAACTGAAATGGCGGGGGCTGCTGCCGGTCGACCTGATCGCCTGCAATCTGGATCAGGCTCAGCCCGGTTTTCCGGCGGACATCCTGCCGAAATTCTTCGAGGACAACGGTATCGAGCACATCATCGTGCGCGAAGACACCTATTCCATTGTCACCGACAAGATCCCCGAGCACCGCACCTATTGTTCGCTGTGTTCGCGCCTGCGCCGCGGAATTCTCTACCGGATCGCACGGGAGCAGGGCTGCGAGGCCATCGTGCTCGGCCATCACCGGGAAGATATTCTGGAGACGTTCTTCATGAACCTCTTCCACGGTGGCCGTCTGGCCTCCATGCCGCCCAAGCTGATCAACGACGAGGGCGATCTTCTGGTGCTCCGCCCGCTTGCCTATTCGGCTGAAAGCGACATCGCACGCTTTGCCAACGGCATGCAGTTTCCGATCATTCCCTGCAATCTCTGTGGCTCGCAGGACGGCCTGCAGCGCGAGGAAGTGAAACGCATGCTGCAGGGCTGGGAAAAGGCAACACCCGGCCGCCTTGGCGTCATGGCCCGCGCTCTCGGCCACACCCGGCCGTCGCATCTCCTCGACCGCTCGCTCTACGACTTCGTCAACCTGCGCCCTGCCGAGGGCGGGGTAGAGGTGAGCGGCGAAGCAGAAGAACCCTGTGGCGCAAGCCTGGCGATGACGGCAAAGCTGTTCGCAGCGGAGTGACCTTCTGAGGCGCATCCGCGGTAACAACGGCGTTCAGATAGCCCCATTCCTAATCCCCACGCTCCCCGTCATTGCCGGACTTGATCCGGCAATCCATTCCCTGGCCTTTCCAAATCGATAGGCGTTGCCGTGTCGTTTTGCATCGGCATGGATGCCATGGTCGAGCCATGGCATGACGAGGGTGTGGTACGGACAGGGAGGATCTCGCAGCTCAGCCTGCTCCGTCATTGTCACACGTCCTTGGCTTGTCATCCCGGTTTGTCGCACCAGCGACAAGACCGGGATCCAGTATGCCCTGCGATTGGACCTCTAAAAAGAAATGTATTTCAAAATCTTATCGGTTTTTCGCTGGGGTGAGTGCCTGTGAACGCGGAGACGTGCACCTATTGAAAACGATATGAGCCTCTTGCCCACTTCCAGCGCGCAGGTGAGCGCTTGACCTGACCGGAATAGCCACCGGCCTATGCTGCAAACAGGTCTCGCAGCCAGGTTTCCACCCGTTGAACCGCCGGTTTTCGCGGTGAGGAATTGTCGCGGTTCAGCAGGTAATGGGTGCGCATGGAAGGCAGCCCCGGGTCCAGAGGGGTCGTCAGCCGTCCGCTTCCCACCAGCCGGGCTGCAACCTTGCCCAGCAGCAGGGCGACACCGCCGCCGGCAGCCGCCAGTTCAACCGCCGCGAGGGAGGTGTCGACGGTGACGCCCGAGTGTCCGGATGGCTGCGTGAGGGACTGAGCTTCGAAAAAACGTGGCCAGTGATCGTCGAAGCCGAGAATGTGAATGCGTGGAAGATCCATCAGATCCGCCGGTTCCTTCAATCTTTCGGCCAGCGCTGGATGACACACCGGCACGATCTTTTCCGGTCCCAGCGGTTCTGCATGCGCACCTGGCCAATTGCCTGTGCCGAGGCGGATCTCGATGTCGGTGCCGGTCTCAAGGGCTGTGTCGGCCCAGATTGCCGACAAGAGCCGGATGTCCAGTTCAGGATGGGTCTTCTGGAACTCCGCCAGGGCAGGGGCGATGATGAGAACAGTTTCGGAAATCGGCGCCCGAATGGTTACGGAGCCGGCCGTTCGGTTGCCGAAGAGGCTGTCCGTGGAGACGGCAAGGTCCTGCAAGGCCTTGCGTACCGACGGCAGATAAGCCCGGCCACTGGCGGTAAGCTCCAGCTTTCGCGTGGTGCGTTCGAAAAGTTGATGGCCGAGTTGGGTTTCCAGTGCGCTGATATGCGTGCTGACAGCGGCCTGGGTGAGGCCGAGTTCCGCGCC
This sequence comes from Labrenzia sp. PO1, assembly GCF_012273635.1. Taxonomy (NCBI): domain Bacteria; kingdom Pseudomonadati; phylum Pseudomonadota; class Alphaproteobacteria; order Hyphomicrobiales; family Stappiaceae; genus Labrenzia; species Labrenzia sp. PO1. The sequence goes on along the minus strand of NZ_JAAXCR010000001.1, from coordinate 254,436 downwards.
CGCTGCGGTGAAGCCGCCCAGCCGGCTGACGGCTTCGAAGCTTCTCAGCCATACGAGATTGGGGAGTGCCGACATTTTCTTCATTCATAAAAATAGTTTGGTAATTGGCTGAATTAATATCATTTCTCTATTTTATAGGCGAGGCGCAAAGTGAGGGCATCAAACCCTGTTTCACGAAAGGCGCTTCTCATGCAGGTCGGTTTCATCGGATTGGGCAATGTCGGCGGCAAACTGGCTGGCAGCCTGCTGCGCAACGGTCTTGAGGTCATGGTGCTGGACCTCAATCCGCTGCTTATGGAAAGCTTTGCGGCCAGGGGAGCCCTACGCGGCCAAAGCCCGAAGGAGCTTGCAGAAAGCTGCGATGTCGTCATCACCTGCTTGCCCAGTCCGGCAGCCTGTGCTGCGGTCGTGGAAGGTCCGGACGGTATTTTGGAAGGTATTGGCCCGGGCAGGATCTGGGCGGAAATGTCGACAACGGATGCCGGCGAAGTGCGCCGTCTGGCAGGGCTTGTCGTCGCCAGAGGGGCGGAAGCGATCGAGTGCCCGGTTTCGGGCGGCTGCCACAGGGCTGCTACCGGAAATATCTCGATCTTTGCCGGGTGTCCGCGGGAAACCTTCGAGCGCATGCTGCCGCTCCTGACCGTTCTGGGGCGGCGCGTGCTGCACACCGGCGAGATCGGCTCGGCATCTGTTCTGAAAGTCGTCACCAACTATCTGGCAACGGCCAATCTGGTGTCTTTGGTCGAAGCGCTGACCACCTGCAAGGCAGCCGGAATGGATCTTGGCACGGCTTACGAGGCAATCCGGATTTCCTCAGGTAATTCGTTTGTCCATGAAACGGAGAGCCAGGTCATCCTCAACGGCTCGCGCGACATCTCCTTCACCATGGATCTTGTTGCCAAGGACATCGGCCTGTTCCAGAAAATCGCAGACGATCATCAGGTTCCGCTGGAAGTGTCGCCGCTTCTCAACCGGATTTTTGCAGACGGGATCGACCGCTATGGTCCGCGGGAATTGTCGCCCAACATCATCAAACGCCTTGAAGATGCAACCGGTCTTGATATCCGGGCACCGGGTTTTCCGGATGAGATGGTTGACGAGGAGCCGGAAGAAGCCGGATATGAGGTTCTGCCAAGAAGTGGCGACGACATGAAACTGAACAGACGGGAAGCAGCAGGCGGATGATTGAAAAGCGGCAGTTCTATATCGGTGGATCCTGGGTCGATCCGGTCGAGGCAAAAACGCTCGAGGTGATCAACCCGGCGACGGAAAAGCCGGTTGCCGTGATCTCCCTGGGCAGTGCCGCCGATGTGGACAAGGCAGTTGCTGCAGCCAAGGCCGCTTTTGCAGGCTGGTCGGAAACAAGTGTCGAGGAACGTGCCGCGCTTCTTGAGCGTGTCATCGCGATCTACCAACGCCGGTCGGAGGAAATGGACGAAGCGATCCGGCTTGAAATGGGGGCGCCGCGCAGCTTTGCGCGCGGCAGCCAGACACCTGCCGGATCCGGCCACCTGGAAGCGACACTGGAAGCCCTGAAGCATCATGTGTTCGAACGTCCGAGCCCGCGTGGCGGCAGCGTGCTGCGGCACGAGCCGATTGGCGTTTGTGGCTTGATCACACCCTGGAACTGGCCGATCAACCAGATTGCGGCAAAGGTCGCGCCCGCGCTTGCTGCTGGTTGCACCATGGTGCTGAAGCCAAGTGAAATTGCGCCTCTCTCCGGGCTTCTCTTCGCCGAGATCCTGGATGAGGCCGGCTGCCCGGCTGGTGTTTTCAATCTGGTAAATGGCGATGGACCGGGCGTCGGATCTGCAATGTCCTCGCATCCGGATATCGACATGATGTCCTTTACCGGTTCGACCCGTGCCGGCGTCGCGGTCAGTCAGAATGCTGCACCGACCGTCAAGCGTGTTGCTCTGGAGCTCGGCGGCAAGTCGGCCAACCTGCTCTTTGCGGATGCGGACCTGGAAACGGCCCTGCGCACGTCGCTGTCGGGCTGCTTTTCCAACACCGGTCAGTCCTGCGATGCACCGACCCGTCTGCTCGTGGAGCGAAGCGTCTATGACGAGGCTATTGCGCTTGCCGGAAAGATTGCGGCGGAAACCAAGGTCGGGGATCCGGCGGAGGAGGGAGATCACATCGGGCCGGTGATCAGTGACCTGCAATACGAAAAGATCCAGGGTCATATCGAGCGCGGTCTGGCAGACGGTGCCCGCCTTGTTGCCGGAGGTCCAGGTAAACCGAAGGGGTTCGAGACAGGATATTTCGTTCAGCCGACAGTCTTTGCCGATGTTACCAACCAGATGTCGATTGCCCGTAACGAGATCTTCGGGCCCGTGCTGGTGATGATCCCGTTCGACACGGAAGAGGAGGCTGTCGCGATTGCCAACGATACGCCTTACGGCCTTGCCGCCTATATCCAGACCGGCGATCCGGAACGGGCGAAACGCGTAGCCCGCAAACTGCGCGCAGGCAGCGTCTATATCAACGGCAACAGCCCGGACTGGGATGTGCCGTTCGGCGGTTACAAGCAGTCCGGAAATGGCCGCGAATATGGCGAATTCGGCCTGGAAGACTTTCTGGAACTGAAAGCCATTACAGGCTGATACCAGGCAGCGGACGCACCAGCCATTGCTGATGGCTGGAGATGGCGAAGGGACCGGCTGGCCGGCCCCTTTTCCGCAAGCGTGTCTTGAACCTTACAAAACGACGATCTGGGATCCGTCAGCAACCCGGCTGTAAAGATCGATGACGTCCTGGTTGATCAGGCGGACACAGCCACTGGAAACCGCAGAACCGATGGTCCAGTATTCGCCCGTGCCGTGGATGCGGTAGAGGGTATCCTTGTTGCCCTGGAAGATGTAGAGCGCTCTTGCACCCAGCGGGTTTTCGATGCCCGGGGGCATGCCGCCGTTACGCCAGCTCCATTTTTCCAGTTCCGGCTGCCGCTGGATCATCTCTTCCGGCGGTGTCCATTTGGGCCAGGCGGCCTTGCGGGCGATCCGCGCCCGGCCGGACCATTCGAACCCGGCACGACCCAGGCCGACGCCGTAGCGCATCGCCTTGCCGTTTTCCTGGACGAGGTAGAGGTAGTAGTTGCTGGTATCGACGACCAGCGTACCGACCTTCTCGCTGGTCTGATAATCGACCTGTTTGCGGTAGTAGCGTTCCGGTACCTTCTTCAAATCCGGAGCAGGGATCGGAAACTGCTCTTCCGGCATCGCACGGTACATGGCAAGGACGGACGGATCCTGCCAGGGGGCAAGTGGCTGCTGGGGAGCGGTCGTCATACAGCCGCTGACGGCGAGCCCTGTAAGGCTCGCCGACCCGGCAAGAAATGATCTTCTTGTAAGGTTCGTCATTTGAAGGCTACTGGCCTGTTTCTAGATAAGGGACGGGAGGATCGGCCGGATTCTGGCCGAGGGTGTAAACCGTGTGTTGCGCCGTCGGGTCGTCGCCCATGCCGAGCGACCCCTGGGGCATGCCCGGAACCGCGATACCGCGAATGTCCGGACGCTCCGACAGCATTTTTTCAACCGCTTCCAGCGGCACGTGTCCTTCGATGATGTATTTCCGGTCACCGCCGGTCACCGCCGTGTGGCAGGCCTGCATGTCATCCGGAATGCCTGCCTGCGCCTTGATGGAGCTCAGGTCTTCCATATCGTGAACGGCGACCTTGTAGCCGGCAGCCTCGACAGCCTCGGTCCACAGCTCGCAACAACCGCACCAGGGTGACTTGTAGACCGTGATTGTGTTGTCTTCCGCAGCCCAGGCGACCGAGGTCAACGCCAGGAACCCACCGGCAAGTGCAAAAGCGAAAGGTCTTCTAGACATGGTCGGCCTCCTTTCGTGCGTGCGCATGGCACGGCTTGCCCATGACACGATGCAGAATCACATGCATGGCGACGCAGCCGAACATCGGCACGGCCAGCAGCAACGCTTCACCAGCCGTCAGTCCGGTCGGTGCGGAAACGATCAGCAGACCGGTCACCACCGCCATCAGCAGGCAGCTGCCGAACATGAAGAGATTGTTCCTGTTCAGATTTTTCCGAATTCGAAATGCAGGCGCGGCATAGGATGCCTGTGTACCGTTTTCCTGAAGACTCATGATTTTTTCCTGTCTTTCAGGCGAACTGTTCTCATGCCGGTCAATTGCGCCCCGGCAAGATGTCGTTCAACCTTCCAATAGTGTTGGCTAAGCCGGAACTTCGTGTTCCGTTGGATTGTCAGCCTTTAATGGGAGGTTGATCTTCCGCGGACGGCAGAGCGTCCGTCAGGACGGGAGGTGACGTGGTTTCCGGCCCGGTCACCGCGGATTGGAATTGCAGTGCCACAACGGAGAAATGAGACAGGCAATCCGGGCCGCACCCGAAGGGTTTGGTGGTTTTTCCGGTCTGGCTGTCCGGTTGGCAACATTGGGCATGATGCGCGGTAAATTGCACCGTCTTTGCGGCCAGGTCCGTTTCCACCGCCATCGAGCGTTCCAGAGCGCGAATGCTCTTTGGAACATGCGTGTAGGCTGCGGCGGTTGTGACCCCGGCAAAAAAGCAGATCAACAATGTGATCAAGACGTTGCGCATTCAATCTCAGTACCCGACAGGGGTCTCAATTTCCATACCTTGGCTGCTCACAAGCGCGTAATCGCGAATTGAGGTCAAACCGTGGCTTGCCACGAAGTCTGCCCCGGGTACCACCTATGCGTTTTTTGCAAGTGTCGGCGACTGGGGCGCGCCACACAGGTGTGAGCAGAGGGGGCGCGTGCATGTGCACTGGACAGCTCGCCATGTGTTTCATATCTCTTTTTTCATGACCGTGCACGCGCAGCAAACCTCGAACGACTACGGGATCCTTGTGGAACCGCTTGCCGGCGAAGTGACGGCCTGGCGGGGGGACCAGTTGCTGGCGCGGTCTTCAAAGGCACGGGTGATGTATGAAACCCGGCTTGCACCTGCGATCTATTTCCCGCGCGACGACGTTCTGGCAGACCTCGAACCGGCTCCGGAGCGCAGAACCTTCTGCCCGTTCAAGGGAACGGCTAGCTACAGCCACGTCCGGGTCGGCAATGAAACGCTGGAGAACGGCGCCTGGAGTTATCTCAATGCGTTGCCGGAAGGAAAGGCGGTTGATGGACTTGTGGCCTTCATGCCGGGTGTGGCGAGCCGGGTCGATTTTCAGGGCGCCCCGATTGATCCGCTGCCTGTCGGGAACATCACGGGGCCTACGGTCGATTGGTTGCTGCGCGAAGCCTGGGCCGCGAAAACGCCGGAAGAACTTACAGCCGCCCTTGGCCGAAAGCTGGTGGAGGACGGGATAGCCGTCTGCCGAATCAGCATCCTGATCTGGTCACTGCACCCGATGATTGCCGGCCGTCATTATGTGTGGACGCGCGACGACGATACCGTGCAGAGCTTTGCTCCGTCCTACGAGACACTGGAGAGCCCGGCCTTTCGCCTGAGCCCGCTTCAACATGTGGCCGACGGTTTGGGAGGCATTCGGCAAAAGATCGATTCGAACCCCGACGAGTTCAATTTCCCGATCATGGAAGACCTCAGGCAGCAGGGCGTTACCGACTACGTCGCCATGCCTCTGCCTTTTTCCGACGGGCGGATCAATGTGATGACCCTCGCTTCGGATCATCCTGCCGGTTTCACCACGGCAAACCTCGGGCTGGTGTTCGAATGTTCGGCCCTTATCAGCCGGCTATTCGAGGTATTTGCGCTGACCTCCAATGCGACATCCCTTCTGGAAACCTATCTGGGCAAGCGGACAGGCGCGCGGGTTCTGGGCGGCGATATCCGGCGTGGGGACGGTGATGTCATCGACGCGGCGATCCTGTTCTGCGACCTCAGGCATTCCACTCGGCTCGAAACGGAGCTTGGCCGGCAAGCCTACGTCGGTGAACTCAACCGTTTCTTCGAAGTCACGACCGACATCGTCAACGCGCATGAAGGCGAGGTCCTGAAATTTATCGGCGATGCAGTGCTGGCGATTTTCCCTGCGGGCGTCGGCCTGGAAGAGGCCTGCCGGCAAGCAGTTGCCAGTGCCGAGGAGATCGTTCGCCGTCTGAAGGTGCCAGACCCGGACACACAGGGCATCTCCATGCACTGTGCCATCGGCATCGCCTTTGGTGAGGTCACCTACGGCAACGTCGGATCAAGGGAGCGGCTTGATTTCACGGTGATCGGCCATGCAGCCAACATCGCGGCGCGACTTGGGGATTACGGCAAGGTTATCGGGCAGGAGATCGTTGCGACGGCGGAAGTGGCCCTGGAAGCAGGGCTGCCTTCGATCCCGCTCGGATCGGTCGACCTGCACAATGTCGCCGGGCCTGTGGCAGCGCATGCGGTCACGACGCGGGATGACTGAGCAAAAGACCTGATTTCTTCAAGTCGGCCAGCTTACAAAGTCGTTTTCCGCTCTTGTTTCACAGATCTATTCGGGATGCGGCAACGTTTCAGGGGATGCCTGTCACCATCTGCCGAGTGCTCAGCGAGCGAACGCTCAGCCTGAAGCGCGCCTGAATTCAGCGGACGGTGTGTTCTCCGTCAAATCCGCCCATCGGCTGGTTGCGGACAAGGATTACGAGGCCTTCCTTGCTGGGCTCGGCATCCTTCAGTGCAACACCGCCGTAGTTGGCGCAAAGTTCTTCGGCACTCTTGGTTTTGGCTGGTGTAAACATGGTGAGCGCCTGGCAGTCGACGCGGCGCAGTTCGCCATCGGTCTTTACGCCACCAGACATGACGATGCCGGCTCCGACAAGTGCCAGAACGAAAGTGGAGGTGGCAGCAACTGCAATCTTGTTCATTGTCCCCGGTCCCATTTCCCGGCTCCGTTGTTTGATGGAGCCCTGCGATATGGTCGGAGAATGGCGGAACGCACCTGTACTCACCCTGAAATCCGCATTCACCTTGCGTTCAGCTTAGGTGATTCGGCAATTTTTGCCGAGATGGTGCCTGCATTCGACCGCAAACGATTCCGGTTAACATTGGATAAAGTGCAAGTCCAAGTGGTTTTGACGGGGTTTGAGCCCGATTGGCATCATTCTGATTTACCCGGCGAATGGTTCCGGAGTGCCTTATGGCACCCGTCATTCCGGACAAGTGTAGCGAAGCTGCGCGCCGATCCGGAAACCAGATGTCATCGTGAGCAAAGCGAACTCTTTATTTCAATGGAAGGCCGCGCCTCCGGCGCGAAATATGTCTGGATTCCGGATCGGCGTTCGGCGTTCGGCGTTGCCTCACTTGTCCGGAATGACGGGAAGGTGAGGCGCAACTCAACACGCCAAAAAGCGCATCTTGAACCGTCGCCCGGCTCTCCATTTCCGGATTATTACCATTGCGGGAACCCTCTGAGACACGAAAAAGGGGCGGTCAAACCGCCCCTTGAAAGCCTCGATCGGAACTTGCAGCCGGCTTAGGCGGTCTGCTGAGTGGTCTCGATGCCTTTTTCGGTGAGAAGGCCCTGCAGTTCCTGATTCTGGAACATTTCGCGGATGATGTCACAGCCGCCGACGAATTCACCCTTCACGTAAAGCTGCGGAATGGTCGGCCAGTTGGTGAATTCCTTGATGCCCTGGCGCAGATCGTCGTCTTCCAGAACGTTGATGCCTTTGTAAGGAGCGCCAACATAGTCAAGGATCTGTACGACCTGACCGGAAAAACCGCACTGCGGGAAATTCGGCGTGCCTTTCATGAAAAGCACCACGTCGTTGGTGTCGACTTCGTTCTTGATCCAGTCCTGGATGCTCATGGGTCCGTCCTTTGTCTCTTTGCCGCCTATCTGGCGAGATCCGGCGGCAGATTCAAGTGCTCGCGCTGCCTGCGCGGCAATGTGTCAACTCAATCCGGTGCCTTGGTCTGAAGGGCGAGGGCGTGCAAAGCGCCGCCCATGTTGCCTTTCAGTGCCTCGTAAACCAGCTGATGCTGCTGCACGCGACTTTTGCCCCGGAAGGATTCCGAGACAACATTCGCTGCATAGTGATCGCCGTCTCCAGCCAAATCCCGGATCTCGACCTGAGCATCGGGCAAAGCCGCCTTGATCAGGGTCTCGATCTCATTTGCGTTCATCGGCATCGTGCGTCCGTCCTGTTGTTAAGTTCCTGAAGGTCAAACGGCTTATGCCGTTGCCATGTAATTCGGGAACCAATCTTCGTGCGCTTTTTTCAAGTTTGCAACGGATATGGTGAGAATGCCCTCAACAGTCAAATCCGTGCCACCGGTGGTGCCGATTTGTTGAACGTCGATACCGCCGTCCAGAATGTCTTCCAGAACGGCTTCCACCTTGTCCTGGGAAACGGTGACGACGTAGCGTCCCTGGTCTTCACCGAAGAGCGCGGCATGGGCCGGACCATCGATCTTGACCGTTGCGCCGATGCCGCTGGACATCGCCATCTCGGCGAGAGCGACACCCAGGCCGCCGGAAGAAATATCGTGCACAGCCGTCAGACGGGCCGCGCCGATGAGCTGGCGAACCAGCGTGCCACGGCGCTTTTCTGCCGCCAGGTCGACCGGCGGCGGAGCGCCTTCCTCGCGACCCAGAATATCTGCGAGATACTGGGATGCGCCCAGATGGGTGCCCTTGCCACCTATGAGCAGGATTGCGTCACCTTCGTTTACGAAGGCCGCACCTGCGCGCACCGTGACGTCCGGAAGCAGTCCGACACCGCCAATGGCCGGGGTCGGCAGGATCGCTTCGCCATGGGTCTCGTTGTAGAGCGACACGTTGCCGGAGACGATCGGGAACTCGAGTTCCCGGCAGGCTTCGCCGATGCCTTTGATGCAGCCGACGAACTGGCCCATGATTTCCGGCTTTTCCGGGTTGCCGAAATTCAGGTTGTCGGTTGCAGCCAGCGGTTCGGAGCCGACGGCGGTCAGGTTGCGCCACACTTCGGCAACGGCCTGCTTGCCACCTTCAAACGGGTCCGCCTCGCAATAGCGCGGTGTCACGTCAACAGAGAAGGACAGGCCTTTGCGGGTGCCTTCCACGCGGATGACACCGGCATCACCGCCCGGCGTCGCGGCCGAATTGCCCTGGATCAGCGTGTCGTATTGTTCATAGACCCAGCGGCGGGACGAGCCGTTGGCGTTGCCGACCAGGGTCTTGAGAGCTTCGGCATAGTCTGCCGGTTCCTCGATTTCGGACGCGGACAGAACGGGGCGCTTTTTCGGCTCGACCCAGGGACGGTCATATTCGGGAGCTTCGTCACCGAGTTCCTTGATCGGCAGATCGGCGACGACTTCGCCCTGGTGCTTGACGATGAAGCGCAGCGTGTCGGTGGTCTTGCCGACGATGGCGAAGTCGAGGCCCCATTTCTTGAAGATGGCTTCGGCTTCGTGTTCCTTTTCCGGACGCAGAACCATGAGCATGCGCTCCTGGCTTTCCGAAAGCATCATTTCGTAGGCGCTCATCTGTTCTTCGCGCACCGGCACCTTGTCGAGGTCCAGCTCGATGCCGAGGTCGCCGCTGGCGCCCATCTCGACGGCGGAACAGGTAAGACCGGCCGCACCCATGTCCTGGATGGCGATGACCGCGCCGGTTTCCATGAGCTCAAGGCAGGCTTCCAGCAGGCATTTTTCGGTGAAGGGATCGCCAACCTGAACGGTGGGGCGCTTTTCTTCGATCGTATCGTCGAATTCCGCCGAAGCCATGGTCGCGCCGCCGACGCCGTCACGCCCGGTCTTGGCGCCGAGATAGACGACCGGCAGGCCGACGCCTTCGGCCTTGGCCAGGAAGATCGCATCCGATTTTGCAAGGCCTGCCGCAAAGGCGTTGACCAGGCAGTTGCCGTTGTAGCGGGCGTGGAACTCGACTTCGCCGCCGACTGTCGGAACGCCGAAGGAGTTGCCGTAGCCGCCAACACCGGAAACGACGCCGGAAACGAGGTGACGGGTGCGCGGATGATCGGGTTCGCCGAAGCGCAGGGCATTCATGGCTGCAACCGGTCGCGCGCCCATGGTGAAGACGTCACGCAGGATGCCGCCGACACCGGTCGCAGCGCCCTGATAAGGCTCGATGTAGGACGGGTGGTTGTGGCTCTCCATCTTGAAGACCACGGCCTGGCCATCGCCGATATCGACCACACCCGCGTTTTCACCCGGGCCCTGAAGCACGCGCGGACCTTCGGTCGGCAAGGTCTTCAGCCATTTCTTGGAGGATTTGTACGAGCAGTGCTCGTTCCACATGGCTGAAAAGATGCCCAGCTCGGTGAAGGTCGGCTCGCGGCCGATCAGTTCCAGGATGCGCTCATATTCATCCGGCTTCAGACCGTGGGAAGCAATCAGGTCGGGCGTGATCTTGATGTCGTTCGGGATCATGACGTTTCACTGTTTTTGGCCAGTGTGTCTGGCCAATGGGTGGGGCCGCGACGGCACGGGCAGACGATGATGCCGCCGTTTAGCAGATTGTCCCCCAATTTGGGAGCCTTGCGGTGCAAAGAAATTCGACAAATTTGATCGCGGGCGATGCGATTGGCCTTGCAGACGTTCTTCCACCTGACAGCGCAGTGCATTCCAACCGGCGCAAGTTCGAATTCAAGCCCGGTATCAAGGCAAAATACGGTTCGTAAAAGTCTCACCGGCAAAGCGGAGATGGCTGCAATGCGGGTGTTTCAGTGCATTTGGTTGCAGTCTTGACAGATTTGGACGATTGTCCTAATTCGAATTTAGGGCAATTGTCCTAATCGTGCTGGCGCGTTCGAATGCGCCCGTTCTGAAAACCGAAAACCCTGTCAGGCAATCCGTCCTGCTGAAACGTGGTGGAGCAATCCTCCACGAACGGAATCGCCTTGCCGGTCGTTCCTGCATGCACGGGGTTTTGAGAGGAAGGAATTCCACTGGTGAAAGACTTGATGAATCAGACCCGAAAGCATTTTGCCGCTACGCTCATGGCCGCGACCCTTGCCGGTTCACCGGTTTTCGCGGAAGGCGAACAGGTGGGTGAAAGTCCATGGGGACCGGAAGACGAGATCGGCACGCTGAACATGATGAGCGATGCCTCCCGGTTGGAGATCTTGCAGCGCATCGATACGGGCAAGATTTATGATCTCGGTGTTGATCTCTTTGTCGGCATGCCAGATTGTTGCAGTGCCGCCTTCGGCGATCCGACCTACCAGATGATGATGCTTCATACGCCGGCGCGCGGGGATGGCAGCGAGGAGCTTCTTTCCCATTCCAGCGAAGCGATTTCGATGAATACCCACACGGGAACCCATATCGACACGCTCAGTCACTTCGGGCTTCACGGGAAAATCTGGAACAACGTTAGCGCCGACGAGGCGCAGGGCGCGCGCGGGTGGGCGAAATCGGGTGCGGACAAGTATCCACCCATCATTGCGCGCGGCGTGCTGATCGACGTTGCGAAGGCCAAGGGTGTGGATGTGCTGCCGGCGTCCTACGCCATTACGGTGGATGATCTGAAAACCGCGCTGGATGTGCAAGGAACCAGCTTGCAGGAAGGTGATGTGGTGCTCATTCGTACCGGCCAGATGCAGCATTGGCCGGACAGGTCGAAACTGGCGCTGTTCAGCCAGTCAGGGCTTGGCCTTGATGCGGCAAGGTGGCTGGCCGAGGAGCAAAAGGCGATGGTGCTGGGCGCGGATAACCTGGGTCTGGAAAGTTTCCCGTCCACCAACCCGGACAATTTCGCACCTGTCCATTCCTATCTGCTGGCGCAGAAGGGTGTCTCGTTTATCGAGCTCTTGTGGCTGGAAGACCTGGCAAAAGACGGGGTGCATGAATTTGCCTTCATCACCTCGCCGCTGAAACTGCGTGGCGCCACCGGCTCGCCGATCCGCCCGATTGCGGTTCCGATCAGAAGCAGTCGTTGAAGTTGTCCTTCTGGCCGGTGGAGCAAAAGCCTCCACCGGCTTGGGCGGGCAGGAGAAGATCTTCCTTTTGCAGTAGGGCTGGCTTTTTTGAGGAGGTTTACCCGAGGGCGTTGTGGAGGACGTAACCTGTATAGCCGGCATAGGCCAGGAGCATGATGGCGCCCTCGCGCCGACAGATACGGCCGCCTGTCATGGCAAAGACCAGAAGGATCACTGTAGCTCCCAACAAGACCCAGATGTCGAAGCTCATGATTTCCTGCGGGACCTGGAGGGGGGTGATAACCGCGGTAATGCCCAGAATGCCCAGGATATTGAAGAGGTTGGAGCCAAGGATGTTGCCAAGAGCAATATCTGTCTGACGCTTGAGAGCTGCGATCACCGAGGTGACCAGCTCAGGCAGGGACGTGCCGACCGCGACGATTGTGACGCCGATAACCGCGTCGCTGATGCCCGCAGCCTGCGCAAGGCTGGTTGCCCCGGACACCAGAAAGTGTGCTCCGCCAAGGATCATTACCAGTCCGCCAAATGCCATTGCCAGATTGAGTAGCAGGTTCAGCTGTCCGGTTTTGGGAGCGACCAGCTGGACTTCCCCCCTGTGCAGCTCCGCCGAAGGCGTATGCGTGCCTTTTTCCATCCGGTAGGTGACAACAAGATAGACCGCCAGTGCGAGTATCAGGACCAGGCCTGCTTCCTGTCCAATCAAGCCGGACAATGCAAGGCCCGTGAAAGCGAGAGCTGCCAGAGCGTTGGCCGGACCGTCGCGCAGCAACGCTTTGGGGTCGACCAGCAATGGTGAGATGACGGCCGTCAGCCCCAGAATGAGCAGGATATTGGCGATGTTCGAGCCGGCGACATTGCCGACAGCCAGGCCGGCAGACCCGTTGAGTGCCGCCAGCACGCTCGTCATCAGTTCCGGTGTCGACGTGCCGAAGCCCACAAGGACCAGGCCGATCAGAAGTTCGGAGATGCCGAAGCGCTTTGCAAGGCCGACGGAACCGCGCACAAGCACGTCACCACCGGCCACGAGGAGAACCAGGCCGAGCGCAATTTCAAAGACAGTCATTTTGGAGATCCCGAGGACACGTCGCTGGCAGATGGTGTGCCGGGTTGCACCGCACAATGGCTTTTGAGGTGCCGCGCACACTTTTTTCGCGCGATAGCAAAAGGACTTCTCGAGGCGGCTATCGGTCTAGCCCTTTGGCACCGGCCGGATATCCGGATTGACGTGATACCCGGGGCCGATGGTAAGCGGTTTTGCCGGCATCGCCTTCGGCGCGACACTGGATTTGAGACCCTTTTCGTGACGCTCTATTTCCTCGCCCGTTTTTGCGTCGATGACATGAAGAACTGCCGCATAGGTGCGTTCGGCTTCAACATCGCTGAGGGACGGTGTTTCGAAGCTGTAGTTGCGCTTGGCGTGGGAAACGGCCTTTTCGACCTCGATCTTGCCACCTTGCGGGCTTTCAAACTCGGCAATGAGCCGGGTGCCAAGGGGCAGGGGTTTTACGAGGCCAACCGTAATGCCCGCCCGAATGTCGGCGATGCGGTAGTTGTAGATGAAGCCACCGCCGGTGATTTCGGCGAAGCTGGCGCTTTCCAGGATGGACTGATTGTAGCGGTAGACGGTTCCGAAGACGGCAATGCAATAGACAGCCGCTGCCACGCCGGCCAGTTTCACCCACAAAGGCACAGACCCTGTCATCACAACCTCCCGGTAGTCGGTTCACATTGTCAGCAGCGCTGGTGCAGGACAAGGAAAACGTGTTTCCGTATCGAGCGATGTGAGGCAGGCAAACCGGCGGATTGCTTACCTGCGGAGAGCGTTGCCGTTGCCATTGCGCCTCAGGCAGTCCTCGATCGCCTCGACGAACTCCGCACCGTAAAAGGACACTCGTCTTTCATTGCCGTTTCCCGTCACAGGAACTGAAAGCGTCAGCGTTGGTGCAAACCAGAGATCGCGGCGATATGCGTCCGAGACTGCGGTCCAGGGGATGAGTATCGGCTTGTGGCCGATCCTGAAGACAAAGATCGGGTACAAGTGGAGCCCTGCATCGGACAGGGTCACATCCACGCTATTGCGGTAGTTGCCGAAGAGACCGAAGCGGATGGTGCGCCAGTTCCAGGTGCGGCCTTCCGGCTTCCGGTTTGCCGGGTAGGCTTTTGCCAGTCCCGCCCAGCCACCTGTATGGGCAATGACAAAGACGATCACGGACCAGAACAGGCCGAAGACGACTGCGAAGGCTGGCAGGATCAAGAAGAGCAAGCTGGTTTCAGACATGTTTCTCCGCCTTCAGAGGGTCGCTATTCGAAACTGTCGTAGCAGGCGCCGCTGTCCTCCAGCAAATTTTGCAGGATCAGCAGACCCTTCGCGGTTTCCTGCCGGGTCATCGGGTTGGTGATGCCGATACGAACGCGGTGATAGACCTTGCCGGATCGGCCGGTCTTGAACTCGTCTTCATCGTCAATCAGCACATTGGCGGCAGCGGCCGCCGCCTTGAAAGTGCCGGAGAGCCAGGGTTCGGGAAGCTTCAGCCAGAGAAACGGCGCGTCGGCGGCGGCAAACATGTCGTAGGCGCCGAGATATTTCTGCACCAGTTCGAAACGGGCGGAGACTTCCGCGAGGATTTTCTGGCGGAATTCGTCGGCAGCGCCGGACAGAACCAGCCGGGATGACAGTTCCGACAGGAGAAAGGATATGCCGCCGGTCAGCATCTTGTGGGCGGTGTAGATCCGCTGTGCATGAGACAGCGGGCTGGAAACCCAGCCACCGCGCACGCCTGCCGTCACGGACTTGGACAGCGAGCCGACATGAAAGGTACGCTCCGGTGCCAGTGCGGCGAGCGGGGGCGGCGAGGTTTCGCGCAAGGAACCGTAGACCTCGTCCTCGATGATCCAGAGATTGTATTGGCGGGCGATGGTCACAATGTCCGCACGGCGCTGTTCACCCATCATGCCGAGGGTCGGATTATGCATGGTCGGCATCACGAACAGCAGCTTCGGGTGTTTCTGCGCGCAGACCCTTGCAAGATCTTCGGGCAGGGGACCTTCGTCGTCCCGCGCGATCTGCACCGGCCTGCGGCCGGAGAGAGCCGCGCCACGGGCGATCGAGCTATAGGTCAGTTCCTCGAAGGCGACCTGATCGCCAGGCGCGGTCGTTGCCGCGATGATTGCCATGATTGCCGCCTGGGCACCCGTCGTCGGCACGATGCTGCCTTCCGGCGGCTGCCAGCCGGCACGGGACAGCCAGATCCGCCCGGCCTGGCGCCAGCTTTCCGGCACGGAACGGGTATAGCTGGCAATTTCGTAAGGAGCATCACGGGTGATGTCTGCCGTCAGCCTTCCGATGACGCCGGCCTGGCCGATCTCGGGAGCGGATGTGCTGTCGAAGCGGATTGCCTCCGGCGAAGGCACCATGACCCTGGTGCCGCCAAAGGCGACATCCTTAGGCATGTGCATCGCGCCCTGGGTCCACGAAGAGGCGGACATGTCATGCGCGGCGGAGCCGTTGGTCTGCTGTGTCGGCCGGTCAAGGTTCGGTTTGGTGTCTTCTTCGAGTGACGGTTCATAGGTGCTGCCGAGCACGAATGTGCCGCGCCCGACTTCGCCGCTGACGAGGCCACGCTGTCGGATCAGGGCGTAGGCGCGTCCTATGGTGCCGACAGTGACACCCAGATCATACGCAAGGTCGCGCTGCGGCGGCAGTTTGGAACCGGCACCAAGCGCGCCAGTGGCAATATCCTCGGCGATGCGGTCCGCCAGCCGGATGTAGAGGGGCCCTTGGCCCTCGGGAATCTCTGGGTGCCAATTTGTCATGGTGACAATTTAATATATTGCATCCCGAATGGAGTCAATTCATATGATTGTAGCGCAACAATGCGCCCAATTGATGCAATTGTCACCCTGGAGATGTCTCAAATGAGTTCAATCGAAACAATATCCGGGCGCCCGATATCGCGGCTCCGGATTCCCGGCGGTTTTACCAAAACGGCTTTCAGCTATCTGAAGGATTGGTTTGTCAGGCGCCGGACCCGCCTGGAACTTCTGGAATTGTCAGACGCGGCCCTTGAGGACCTCGGACTGACCCGGGAAGCTGCGCTTGCCGAGGCAATGCGCCCCTTCTGGGATACCGAAAGCCGGCGCAAGGGCTGGTATTGATGCGGAGATCTTTGGCGATCCCCCCAAACAAGGACCTGCTACCCCTGGCGAGTCTTTGTTGATGCCGGACACGATGCAGCCCGTGTCCGGCATCCTTGTTTTCAATTCCGTATCAAGGTGCCGTCAGACCGCGCCGGTATATTCGCCGCGTGCCGGATAGTCGTTCTTCTGAACGAAATCGAGTGCACCGACCATTTCCTGGAAGTGCGGACGCACGAAAGGCATGGTCTGGACGGAGGCGAAATAGAGCGTGCCGTCCGGTCTGACAAGAAAGACGCCCGGTTCGGAAAACAGCGCAGGCTCCTCGATGCCGATCGAGGTGGTGCCGCGGCTGGTTGAAACATAAAGTCCCCATTCCCTCGCAACACTCAGCGGCAGGCCGTAGCCAAAGCGCAGATCGGCATGGCCGACCTTTTCCGCCATCTTTTCCGCACGGTCCTTGTCGTCCGACGAAATTGCGATCGTCTTGACGCCCTTGGCCGCGAAGTCGGCGGTCAGACGGCCGAGTTCCTTGAGGTAAGTGGCGCAGATCGGACAATGAAGGCCGCGGTAGAACACTACCAGCGTTGCAAAGTCGGCGTTATCCTTGGACAGATCAAAGGTGCCGGAGCTCAGGGTTTCGACCGTGAGGCCGGGTACCGGTTGGCGTGGAACGAGCATGTTTTCCTCATTTGGCTAGGCAAGGCTTCACTTTTCCCTGCGGATGGCTGTAAGGTAGTGAACGCAAGCGCTATAAACATTCAAAAAATATGCTCAGGAGTACGGAAATGTCGGTCCCATATCGCACGTCCTTTAATGGAAGGCTGGACCGGCTGTCTTCGCTCATCGACCGGCTCCGCGTGCAGGTGGACATTTCACTGGCAGCGGACGGGAGCGAAAGCGATGCCAACCTGAGGGTCTATGACAGTCCTGAGAGAGGGCTGAGACTGGTTTTCTGCCCGGAGCGGGACGGATCTGCCGTGCGTGCCGGCATGGAAGCAGCCCCCGACGAAACGTCGCTTGTCGCTGCCCGGATCACGATATCAGGTGTCGGCAGGCAGCTGGTCAGTGCCTTGCCGGACTGCATTTCAGTGCCGATGTCGGAAGATCCATATCTGACCGCTGTCGTGACGCCGCTGATCGAGGAGGCGACCATGCCCAGGTGCGGTGGGCAGGCTGCCTTCCAGCGTTTGTGCGAAGTGGTGGTGATCCGCCTGTTGCGCCATGCCATGGAAGAGGGCAAGGCCGATACCGGCCTCCTGAACGGTCTTGCAAACCCGCGGATCGCAGCCGCTCTGGTGGCAATCCACGAGGTGCCTGGAGAACACTGGACACTGGAAAAACTGGCCGAGACCGCCGGCATGTCACGCACCCAGTTCGCGGTTACGTTCAAGGAACTCGTCGGGACGACACCCATGGGTTATCTCTCGAACTGGCGGTTGGATATTGCCCGCTCGGAGCTGGAAACGGGCAGGCAGGTCAAGGCCGTCGCGAGCCTCTGCGGCTTCGCAAGTCCTGCGGCCTTTTCCAGGGCCTTCTCCCGCCGTTTTGGTTATTCCCCCAAACAAAAGCGCAGCCAGGCGGCCTGAACCGTCTGTTCGCTGTGCCCCACTAGCCCCTGTTTTTGTCATCCCGGTTTGGCGCAAAGCGCCAAGACCGGGATCCAGTAGTCGTGGGAGCTGGCAGGATAATGCGATGTGACCAAGGCAGCCGGTTACT
This sequence comes from Labrenzia sp. PO1, assembly GCF_012273635.1. NCBI lineage: Bacteria > Pseudomonadati > Pseudomonadota > Alphaproteobacteria > Hyphomicrobiales > Stappiaceae > Labrenzia > Labrenzia sp. PO1. The sequence goes on along the minus strand of NZ_JAAXCR010000001.1, from coordinate 236,759 downwards.
GGATCCCCGCCTTCGCGGGGATGACAAGGAAGGTTAGGGCGGCTCGGGTTCGTGAGGTTCTGGCGGATTGGAGCGCGTGTAGGTACCGCATTCACTGATCGATGGTCGGGCTACAGCGACTTTCCCAACCCCGCTTGTCATCCCGGTTTGGTGCGCAGCGCCAAGACCGGGATCAAGTAGTCGCGGGCGCTGGCAGGATAATGCGATGTGACCGAGGCAGCCGGTTACTGGATCCCCGCCTGCGCGGGGATGACAAGGGAGGTGGAGGGCGGCTCGGGTTTGAGAGGTGCTGGCGGATTGGAGTGCAGGAGGTACTGCTTTCGCTCATCGATGGTCAGGCTACAGCGACTTTCCCAACCCGCTTGTCATCCCGGTTTGGCGCAGAGCGCCAAGACCGGGATCCAGTAGCTTTCAGGGCTGAGGGAATGGGCAAAGCGGTCCAGGCGGTCGGTTACTGGATCCCCGCCTGCGCGGGGATGACAAGGAGGCTGGGGGTAGGGTGCGCCCGGCGCAGCGGAAATCAATGTGGACGGTACGAACCAACGCCACGTCGCCCAGTGCAGCTCAACCGCGATCCTGAACCGGTTTTTCCAGGGCGTAGAGTTCGTCGTTGATGTCGTCGACCTTGCGGGCAAGCAGCGCCTGGGCGTCCTTGAGGCCGAGGTTGTAGAACCTGGCCCCGAGGGATGGTGTCAGGAAATCGATCAGCAATTCGGCATCCATGTTGCCGATGTCGATGTCCAGGTCTGTTTCGAGATAATGCTTGATCTCGGAGGCGAGGCGGGTTCTGGCGTCCTTGTCGAGTGTCAGGTCCGTCATGTCCGCCTCCCGGATGGCTTCAGGCTGCTTCCAGCAGGCTTTCGAACAGGAGGCGCCCGTCGAGGCCGCCATTGAGCGGCTCGATCAGGTTTTCCGGGTGCGGCATCATGCCCAGAACGTTGCCTTTGGCATTCATGATGCCGGCAATGTTGTTGATGGAGCCGTTCGGGTTGGTGTCGCCCGCATAGCGGAAAACGACCTGGCCGTTGTCTTCGATCTGCTTCAGCGTGTCAGCGTCGGCGAAATAGTTGCCGTCGTGATGGGCAACCGGGCAACGCCAGACCTGACCTTTTTCGAACTTCGAGGAAAACCTCGTCGCGGTGTTGACCGTTTCCATCAGGACTTCGCGGCAGACGAAGGTGAGGCCGGCGTTGCGCATCAGGGCGCCGGGAAGCAGGCCAGCCTCGGTCAGGATCTGGAAGCCGTTGCAAACGCCAAGGACGGCGACGCCGCTGTCGGCCTTGGCAACAAGGTCCTTGAGGATCGGGGAGCGGGCTGCAATTGCACCGGAGCGCAGATAGTCGCCGTAGGAAAAGCCGCCGGGAACAACCACAAGATCCACATCCGGCAGGGTGCTTTCCGTGTGCCAGACGCTCTGCGGCCTGGTGCCGGTGATCAGTTCCAGTGCGTGGAACATGTCACGGTCGCGGTTGGAGCCGGGGAAAACGATGACTGCGGTTTTCATGTGGGCAATCCAGTCGGTTCAGAGCAGAACAAGTACGGCTATCAAGGCCGCGATTGCGGGCACCAGGATGAATATCGCCGCTTTGGTGGCCATGAAGATCAGGGCCGTGCGGGTATCGTCATCCATCGGTGGTGCCCCGGTGTCGAAGTTTCGGTCAGGCGATCTCGATCGCGTAGTTCTCGATGACGGTGTTGGCGAGCAGCTTTTCGCACATCTGCTCCAGTTCAGCCTTGGCGGCTTCCTTGTCGGTGCCGGTCAGTTCGACATCGAACACCTTGCCCTGACGAACAGAGCCGACGTCACTGAAGCCGAGGCCGCCGAGCGCGCCTTCGATGGCTTTTCCCTGAGGATCGAGAACACCGTTTTTCAGGGTGACGATCACACGTGCTTTCATGATTGGGATCCCCGCAGCAGACTGCAGATTCTGCAGTTGAATGACTTTGGGGCTCCCCATACACGAGGAGCCCCATTTGCGAAAGGCCTGTGTGCAGAAAACCTGCGATTTACGGCAGGCGTTTGATCGTTGTCTGCTTCAGGAAGCGGTCGAGATTTGTCTTTGCCCTGGAGCTTGATGTCGCAAAGGAGGCAACGGTGCTGCCGCGGTCGTTTTGAATGATGATGCGTGCGGCAACATAGACGTTGCCTTTGTCCGTCCGGTACCTGGCAGTCATGTCGAAGCCGGAATAGGATTTGGTGACGACTCGGCGATTGGTTTTGAGACGGACCTGCCCCTTCGAGGCCACGTTCGCAATGTTGCCAACGGCATTCATCAATTCGGCAGAGATCAGGTTTTGCCGGATGGCCGATTCCGTGTCGCCCTTGACCTCGATCGGACCCACAACGACAACTTCAGGCGATTTGCAGGTGGATGGCAGACAAACATAGACGGCCTTGTTGCCGTTCTGCTTGCTGGCCCAACCCTTGGGTGCAAAGCTGGAAGATATGCTGCCGGGCTTCAGGCCCGTGGTTTGACAGGCTGCAAGAAAGCCGCACAGAAGTGCAATCGATACGGCTTTGAAAATGAAAGAAAATCTAAAAGACATAACGCCCCCTCGTTGAACAAGGGGGCGTCATAGTTTGCAATACCTTTGGTTGCAATACTGACGTTAGGGCCGTTAGCGGCGATTGCGCCGGCCTGTGTCAATACTGCATCAGCAGCGCGTCTTACTTGACCAGGGTCGGTCCGGAGCCCGCCGGACGCTCGCTGGTGATCATGATCCCCAGCCGCTTGGCAACTTCCTGGTAGGCTTCCAGCATCCCGCCCATGTCGCGGCGGAAGCGGTCCTTGTCCATCTTGTCGTTGGTTTCGATGTCCCACAGGCGGCAGCTGTCCGGGGAAATCTCGTCGGCGACGACGATGCGCATCATGTCGCCTTCGAACAGACGGCCACATTCGATCTTGAAATCGACAAGACGGATGCCGACGCCCAGGAACAGGCCGCACAGGAAATCGTTGACGCGGATGGCAAGCGCCATCATGTCGTCCAGTTCCTGCGGGGTGGCCCAGCCAAAGGCGGTGATGTGTTCTTCGGCGACCATCGGGTCGTTGAGCTCATCGTTCTTGTAGTAGAACTCGATGATGGAACGCGGCAGCTGCGTGCCTTCTTCCAGGCCCAGACGAGTGGCGATGGAACCGGCGGCGACGTTGCGCACGACCACTTCCAGCGGAATGATCTCGACTTCCCGGATCAGCTGTTCGCGCATGTTGAGGCGGCGAATGAAGTGAGTCGGGATGCCGATGGCATTCAGATGATTGAAGATATATTCGGAAATCCGGTTGTTGAGCACGCCTTTGCCGTCAACAATCTCGTGTTTCTTGTTGTTGAAGGCAGTCGCGTCGTCCTTGAAGTGCTGAACCAGGGTTCCCGGTTCCGGACCTTCGTAAAGGATCTTGCCCTTACCTTCGTAAATGCGCCGGCGGCGGTTCATAGGCTATACCGTATCTTTTAGAGAAACCTTTGACGGAACTTGCTTACCTTGTCTGAAAATCCACCGGGACGTTTGTCGTCAACCGGCCGATGCTTGAAGGCAGCAGGCCCTGTTTTGCGGCGCGGAACTTAACCGAAGCCGGGCAAAAGTACAATCTTATGTTTCCGGAGAGTTCGCAGGGCGGTTATGCTTTTGACGCATGAGTGTACGTACTGCGTTGATTTGATCGGCTTGCGGGGATATGCAAGAGACCAAATCAGCCCCATATGGGGGGAAGTGCATCAGCGCAGTTCAGGAGACGATGAGTATGAGCACATTCGACAAGCGCGAGCAGGGGTTTGAAAACAAGTTTGCGCATGACGAGGAGCTGCGGTTCAAGGCAACCGCACGCCGCAACAAGTTGCTGGGTTTGTGGGCGGCAGGTCTTCTGGGCTTTGAAGGCGAGAAGGCCGACGAATACGCCAAGGAAGTTGTCCGGGCCGATTTCGAAGAGCCGGGCGAGGAAGACGTTTTCCGCAAGCTTCGCGAAGATTTCGACGCAAACAAGGTCGAGCAGTCCGATCATCAGATTCGTCGCACCATGGACGAACTCATGCACACGGCTGTCGACCAGTTGCAGAAAGAAGGCTGATCGAAGCTTTCTTCGATTGTCAGTTTCAAACGCCCGCCGGAAACGGTGGGCGTTTTTGTTTTGACGGGCATGATGATTGGCAAGTTGGGGCTTTTCCGGCCTGGAAGAAGAAAATCCCCATCTCCCTTTGCGTCAACCAAGCTCCCAGAATTGCAAAAACAGCGCTTGCGGTTGTGTCGGCAGACGGATTTGATACCTCCTCTATCGGAGGAGACGACCCGTGTCAGATAATGCCTTTCTTGCCGACAAGTTGCGTTCCGGAAAAGCCGTCATTACCGGCTGGTCCCAATTGTCCGCGCCCATGGTTCCGGAGTTGTTTGCGCGCTCGGGATACGAGGCGGTTACGCTCGATCTTCAGCACGGCATGTATGATTTTGCATCGGCGTGCGAGGCGATGGCAGCCATTGCTCTTGCCGGGGCGCACCGCATCGCCCGCATTCCCGTCGGTGACAACGCCCTTGCGGGACGGCTGATCGACATGGGGGCCGATTGCATCATCGCGCCGATGATCAATTCCCTTCGGGACGCGGAAACCTTTGCGCGGGCTGTCAAGTATCCGCCGATCGGCGACCGCAGCTGGTCGCCGTTCCGGGCAGCCATGCTGAGCGGCCAGACGCGGGACCAGTATCTCGAAAACGCCAATGCCCAGACCCTTGCCTTTGCCATGATCGAAACCCAGGACGCGATCGACGCGCTGGACGAGATCCTGAGCGTCGACAGTCTTGATGGCGTGTTTGTTGGTCCGAGCGATCTTTCCCTTGCGCTGTCGAAAGGCGCTTCGCTCGATCCGAACGGGGCACATACCGGCGAAGTTGCCGGTGAGATTGCGGAAAAGGCGCTCGCGGCCGGGAAACTTGCCGGGATATTCTGCCTCAACGCCGACAAGGTCGAGGAAGCCTATAATCAGGGGTTCCGGTTGATGTCACACGGCGTCGATACGCTCTTTCTTGATCATTCCGCCAGGGCGGCGCTCAAGGAAGTGGCCTGGCTGGCGGAGCAGGGCACGAGACCCGCCGCCGGATATTGATTTGCTCTTCTTGCGGAAGCTTGACCTGGGTCAATGTTATAGTTTCGATATTGCGAAAGTATTCAGGTATCGAAACCGCGACGGTTCTGAGCTTCAACGACAAAGTTGATTATGTCTCATAATCAACCACTGTTGCCGCTGTAGCTCAGGACGGAGAACCGCCGCTTTCCCGATGGGAGATCCTCATGTGGAAACTGGCAATGATCCTGTTCATCATCATCGGCCCGACGCTTGCCGGCCTTGGTGCACTGGTTCCGTTATCGATCTACGGTGTCGGCTCATTCAATGCTCTGCTTCTGGTCGGCGGCGCGGCGACAGGCGCCGCGATCGCCATTCCGGTGAGCTATTGGGTGGCCACGCGCCTCGGAGCGTTGATGGACGCTTCCTCTGCACGGACCTGACAGCCGTCAGCCGAGCTTCTTCATGAAATGGGCAAAGGACATCATGCCTTCCGGCCACGGGCCGTGGCCGCTTTCCAGGTTGATGTGACCGGCGGCTCCGGCGTCCTGGAAGGTGGTGCCCCAGACCTTGGCGAAATGCTCGGCACGGGCGTAGTCGCAATATGGGTCGTCCCGGCTGGCGACAAGGTGCGCGGGGAAGGGCAACGGATGTTCGGGAATGGGCTTGAAGTCCCCGCCATCGAATTCCGCCACCAGCCCCTCGCGGTCCCAGTCGGAAGGAGCAACGAGATAGGCGCCGGCAATCTTGTCCTTCAGCGCATGGGCACCGTGGGCAACCAGGATGCAGCCAAGCGAGTGTGCGACAAGCACAACGGGCCGTTCGGCGGCATCAACCGCTTTCACCAGCGTTTCCAGCCATTCCTTCTTGCTCGGACGATGCAGCTCTGCCTGTTTCACGACCCGGGCTGTCGGCATCTTGTCGCGCCAGCGCAACAGCCAATGGCCCGGCAGCGTCTGACCGTAACCTGGAACAAGCAGAATATCGGTGTCTGAAATTTTCACGGGCTACACCTTTTGCGTGGCTGTCGAAGATGTGCCGCTGTCTCGCAGTTTTTCCGGGCGCTTGTCAATCGCGGCAAGGAAGGTGACGGATGTTCGGAAGGCTGGAAAAGCAACCAGAGGCCTTCGGATCTCAGCGCCGTTTGCGTTCAAGCCTTCGGGCTGACGGCTGAGGCAAATGAAAGGAGCCGGCCCAAAGGACCGGCTCGATGTTTGTCGGCTTCAGCTTGAATCACGGTCCATAGGGCGAGACGCACACACGGCGTGGTCCGTGATAGGGCTGGAAGCTGTTGTCGCCAGGGCGGTAAGACCGATAACGCTGACCACACCACTGATAGTGCGCGGGGCTGTAGCCGCGGCCGTAGCGAGGCGGGGCGGCGTAGCGCGGGGGAGCTGCGTAGCGAGGTGGGGCCGCATAGCGGGGGCCGGGAGCAACGCCGAAGCCGAAGGCAAAAGCTGCCGGCGGGAACCACCAGCCGTTATACTGGCGATAGCCTTGGCGATATTTCCGGTAACCCCGGTGCCCGTTGTAATAGTGGCGTCCGTTACGATTGTTGTAGCCGCGATGCGGGTTATGACCTCTTCTGTGGTCGACCTTGAGGACGTTCGCCGGGGCTTCCGAGTGCGTCTGAACCGGCACCGGCGCGGTTTTGAGCAGCGGCAGCGGAGCGGCGAAGGCCGGCAAAGCCAGACTCACGGCAAGACCGCCGATAGCGGCGTGACTTAAAACGGATTTCCAGATCGACATCACATACTCCATGCTAATCATGGGTATAAAACGTGGAGCGCCCGGCTTCGTTCCCCGAAATGCTCATGCTCCGTCATTTGTGATCGCGAAGATCTCAGGAAAGTGGGCCGTAAAAACCGTGTTTCAGAGCCCGGGCCCAACCCGGTCGCCCGTTCTTTTCCGCCTCGGCGGAGGCTGTGTCCCAATCGTATGTCAGGATCTTTTCCTGAAAGTTCCATGCTCCGTGATTGTTTGTCATCAGGGCATAGCGGGCATGCGGACTGCCGGCCTCCATGACATGCCGGTGCGGATGGTCGTCTTCGTAGGACGGCAAGCCGACGCTGCCCGGATTGAGCAGGATCTGCCCGGTTTTCTGAAGTCGGATGACCCTGGGAATATGCGTGTGACCGCAGCAGATGACGGGAGCGGTTTCGCCCTTCAACTCGTCCAGCAAGGTCTGTTCGTCCGGCAGGTGTCCCTTCGGTCCCTCCACCTTTTCAGTCAGGTAGCGGTCATCGTTGTCCGGGGTGCCGTGGCACAGGAAAATCTCGTCCGTCAGGCGTATGGTCGGCTGACTTGTTGCCAGCCAGTCGCGGCTTGACTGGGAAAGACGCTCAGCGGCAAAGACGTCGGTCGGTCCCATTTTGTCGATCGGATCGTCCAGGACGATGCGGTCATGGTTGCCGCGAACAGTCGGCCAGGCAGTCTCACGCAGGATGGCGGCAGTTTCCTCCGGCCAGAGCGGACCGGAAATGCAGTCACCCAGATTGACGATCAGGTCCGGTGCTTCCAGTTTCAGGTCTGCAAGCACGGCTTCAAGGGCCAGGACATTGCCGTGAATGTCCGAGACAACGGCGATTTTCATGATTCAGCTATCCTGACGGCCGATCCGGCCAAGGTGAGTGATCTTGAACCCTTCAGGGCTCTTCAGGCCGTAGCCCAGAACCCGGTCGAACGCAATGTGGGCGGTCCAGATGATCGCGATTGGAGCAAAATCCCAGAAGGCGTAGGGATCCAGATCATAATCCGTGAGCAGGACGCCAAGCCCCATCAGGAGGGCCGGGCCGATGTAGGTGTGAAAGAGATTGTAGATCACGGCGCCAACGCGTGGATTGGCAAAATAGCCCAGCATCGACAGGTCGGGCACCAGAATGAGGATGACAAACGTCAGCCACGGCGCCCCTGTCCAGAAATAGAGGACCAGCGAAGCAATCAGGATAAAAAGCGCTTCGATGCGCTGCCAGGCAACAAGGGATTTTTCGCCGGACATCGCTTTACCTTCCGCGGAAAGAGAAGGGGAGGCCGATGCCTCCCCGAAGCCCGACTACAGACCTCGGATCGTCATCCCGGACGCAGCGAAGCGGAGATCCGGGATCGGGGAGCCGAGGTCTATCGGTCAAACTTCCTGTGCGAATACAAAATTCTGTGGCTCCCCGGTCCCGGCTCGCGCTTCGCTTGGCCGGGATGACGACGGAAAGCAAATTTACGCCGCCAAATGGCGGAAGCCTTACGCTTCGCCGAACACCCGTTCGAAGATCACATCGACATTCTTGGTGTGGTAGCCGAGGTCGAAGCGGTCGCGGATTTCTTCTTCTGACAGATATTTGCGCACATCCGCGTCATTCAGAAGTTCGGTCAGGAAGTCGACCGAGGCGGCCCCTGCCACCTGGTAGCTGTCCCACACCTTCATGGCGTTGCGCTGGACCAGACGGTATGCGTCCTCGCGCGACGAACCGGCCTGGGTGAGAGCGAGCAGGATACGCTGGGAATGCACGAGGCCACCGAGACGGTCCATGTTGCCGATCATGCGCTCCGGATAGACCAGCAGCTTGTCGATAACGCCGGTCAGGCGGGCCAGAGCAAAATCCAGGGTGATGGTCGCGTCCGGACCGATCATGCGCTCGACGGACGAATGCGAAATGTCGCGCTCGTGCCAGAGAGCCACGTTTTCCATTGCGGGAATGGAGAAGCCGCGGACGATACGGGCAAGACCGGTCAGGTTCTCGGTCAGGACGGGGTTGCGCTTGTGCGGCATTGCCGACGAGCCCTTCTGGCCCTTGGAGAAGAATTCTTCGGCTTCCAGAACCTCGGTACGCTGCAGGTGGCGGACTTCCGTTGCCACGCGCTCGATGGAGGAGGCGATCACGCCGAGGGTTGCGAAATACATCGCGTGACGGTCACGCGGGATCACCTGGGTGGAGACCGGTTCAGCCTGGAGGCCCATGGCCTTGGCGACGTGTTCTTCCACGGCCGGGTCGATGTTTGCGAAGGTGCCGACCGCACCGGAAATGGCGCAGGTGGCAATTTCCTCACGAGCTGCCAGCAGGCGCTTCTTGCAGCGGTCGAACTCTGCATAGGCTTCGGCCATCTTCAGGCCAAAGGTTACCGGTTCGGCATGGATGCCGTGGGAGCGGCCGATGCAGACGGTGTCCTTGTGTTCCATTGCCCGGCGCTTGATCGCGGCAAGCAGGGCGTCCATGTCGGCCAACAGCATGTCGGTTGCCTTGACCAGCTGGACGTTGAAGCAGGTGTCGAGCACATCGGACGAGGTCATGCCCTGGTGCACGAAACGGGCATCCGGGCCAACGATTTCCGCCAGATGGGTCAGGAAGGCGATGACGTCGTGTTTGGTCTCGCGCTCGATCTCGTCGATGCGGTCGATGTCGAACGTGGCGCTGCCACCCTTTTCCCAAATGGTCTTGGCCGCTTCTTTCGGAATGACCCCGAGCTCGGCCAGTGCGTCGCAGGCATGGGCCTCGATCTCGAACCAGATGCGGAACTTCGATTCCGGCGACCAGATGGCAACCATGTCGGGACGGGAATAGCGCGGGATCATCGGCGAATGGACCTCGTATGTGGAAAATCTGGCTGCGGAATAGCAGAGGGGCGCTGCCCCTTCAATGCGGAGACGCGGTTTTTGCTTGCAGCAAAGTGCCCGAATGTGAATTTTACGGTGCACACGAGCGCGATGCGACTGTCTTTGAGGAGACACGGATGACAATCTGGCGGCCGGCTAACACGATTGCGGTCAAGGCTCTTGCCCTGATCTGGCAGGATGACGCGCTGCTTCTGTCAGACGTGCGGAACGATACGGGACGTATCACCGGCATGCGGCCGCTCGGCGGCACCGTGGAGTTTGGCGAGCCCTGGCGCGATACGCTCCAGCGTGAGTTCCTGGAAGAACTGGGAGCAAGGATCACTCTGCTCGACGAGTATATCGTCATGGAGAACATCTACGATCATCATGGCGTGGCAGGCCACGAGATCGTTTTCCTGTGCCACGCCCATTTTACCGACAACAGCTACTACCGGACCGATACCATCGTTTACGAGGTGAATGATGACACGGTCGGGACAGCCCGCTGGATCACGCTTGACGAGCTGGCCGCCAAGGGTCTTGAGCTCTATCCCTCGGGTTTGAAGGACAAGCTGCCAGGGCAGGCGGGGAAACCCGTGCCGGGCCGTCGTTTCAGCTAGGCTGGATCCTGAAAGGCTTCACGCGCCGTCGCCGTATTCCATCCGCTCGTCAGCCTTTTCCTCGGCCATGTAGAGATCGAATTTGTCCTGGCGAAGGCGAAGTCGCACCGCAAGGATGTAGACCGCCACTGCCAGAGCAGAAACCACGGCGATATCCGGCCCGACCGGCAGGTAGCCCGCGCCGCCGCCGAAGGAACCAAGCCAGGAAATGAGCACAAGACCTGCAAGATAGGGAGCAAGCCAGGCCGCCTCGCGCCAGTCCAGGCTGTCGAAGCCGCCTCTGCTGTTGCGGTAGATCATCAGCAGGAAACCGATGACCAGGCAGACGCCCAGATGCAGCATGGTGTCCCAGCCGCTCCAGTAGATGATCAGGCTGGCGACGACGAAGGCAAGACACCCGGTGACAGGCGCGGCCGGCAGCACGAAGGCGCGCGGGGCGTCGGCCATCAGCTGGCGGAAGGCCAGCACGGCGACAGGGCCGACGACGAAAGACAACACGATGGATGACGTGTTGAGGGCGAGCACTTCGTTGAATGGCAGAATGAAGAAGAACAGAGCCGAGACAACGAAGTTGATCAGCAAAGCGAACAGCGGCACGCCGCGCGCCGAAAGCGTTTCCATGAACTTCGGAAAGAGACCGTTCTGGGCCATGGCAAGGCCGAGGCGGGCATTCGAGCCGACGGAAACAAGCGCCGAGGCAAAGCTGGAGATGCGGGCACTGCTGTCCAGAATGCTGACGATCCAGAGCGCGCCGACGGCGGTCGCAAGGGCCGCCATGGGGCCCAGCTCGCCCGGGAAGCTGAGCGCCGCCCAGCCTTGCTTGAGCTGTGACTGATCAAGGGCGCCTAGGAAGGCGAGCTGCAGCCCGCCGTAGATCAGCAGGCAGACGACCAGGCTGATCACCAGCGCCAGCGGCACGTTCACCTTCGGATTGCGGGCTTCCCCGGCCATATCGATCACGTGGCGGAACCCGATCAGGGCGAAGATCACGCCGCCGGTTGAGATCGCCGACAGGATGCCCTTCAGTCCCTCGGGGGCAAAGCCGCCGTATTCGCTGAAATTGGCGTATCGGAACTCGGAGGTGAGGATTACGGCGGCCAGTCCGGCCGGAACAAGGATCTTGACCCAGGTGAGCGCCGTGTTGAGACGGGCAAAGAAGCGGACGCCAAAGGCATTGAGAACCGTGAAGACCGCCAGCAGGACGCAGGCAACCGCCAGACCGGCAGGGCTGAGGAGTCCGTCTGACCCGTAAAGCCAGGGCGCAAGGCTCTTCGAGTAGCGCAGTACTGCCTCCACCTCGATGGTGGCGGTGGTGTTGTAGCCAACCCAGGCCGTCCAGCCCATTGTCATGGAGACGACCGACCCGTGGGAGAAATGCGGCACACGGCCGATGCCGCCTGCAACCGGCAGGATCGCCGCGATCTCGGCGAAGGTCGCGGCAAGAAGCAGCATCGCGAAGCCGCCAATCATCCAGGCGATGAGTGATGACGGCCCGGCAGCTTGCGCAGCCATCAAGGGCGCGAACAGCCAGCCAGATCCGAGAATTCCGCTGATTGCCACAAAGGTGAGGCTCAGCAGACCGATACTGCGTTGCATATGCGCCAAGACGATTCCCCCAGTCTTTAACGGGGGGAGCTTAACCGAGGGAATGTCTCGACGGAAAGACGCGTTGCGGAAGTAATTGCTTCGCGACCGGAAGTCGTGGGTGAAACGGGTACCTGTAGCCCATCTTTCGAGACGGACCTGACGGTCCTCCTCAAGATGAGGAAGTGCTTGTTGAAGGTCTGAAGTGAAAGTTGTCTCTGGGCCTCAAAAAATCAGAGCATTAGAGCGTCAAACCGATCCACCACCTCATGCTGAGGAAGCGCGAAGCGCTGTCTCGAAGGATGGGCCACTTGTTCAATTTTTTGATGCGGTTTCCCCCCGTTTCGACAGCGCGGGAAGTAGGTCGAACTCACCTTTGATCAAGGCTTCTTTCTTGTCTCGCCGCCATCCTTTTACCTGGCGTTCGCAGGCAATTGCGTCGGTGAGCTGCTCGAATTCGCAATTGAACACCAGTTCAACCGGTCGGTAGCGCGCTGTGTAACCGTCGTACGTTCCTTGCTGATGTTGACTAACTCGGCTCGCTAGATCCTTTCGCGTGACGCCTGTGTAATAGCTGCCGTTCGAACATCTGAGGATATAGAAAGTAACCTTCATCGATGCTGGATATCATGGCTTGGACAAATAATGGACGGGCCGGTTGAGGGCGTGGCCCATCCTTCGAGACGGACCTAAAGGTCCTCCTCAGGATGAGGTCGTTAGTGTAGACGGGCTGAAGCGGTGGTTGCTTCCCTGTCCCCCTCCACCTCATCCTGAGGAAGGCCAAAGGCCTGTCTCGAAGGATGGGCCGCTTGCTCAGCCTGTGGCAGCGTTTCCTCTATAAAAACGGTTGCCTTAGGGGGACCTAGTCCACGACGTATGACCCGGGCACTCGATAAGAGCTAGCGCCGCCTTCAAGCCTCTTCCGCGGCCTTGCGGATCGCGGAGATATTGCCGGCATAGCTTTCCACCGTGCCGCCCTTGAAGACTGCGGACCCTGCCACCAGCACGTTGGCACCAGCCGCTGCAACGAGGGGGGCGGTTTCGGGGGTGACGCCACCGTCGATTTGGAGGTCGATCGGACGGTCACCGATCATCTGGCGGATGCGGCGGGTCTTTTCGACCTGCGACTGGATGAATTTCTGACCGCCGAAACCCGGGTTGACCGTCATCACCAGAATGAGGTCCAGCCGGTCGAGAACATATTCAATAACGCTTTCCGGGGTCGACGGGTTCAGCGAGACACCGGCCTTCTTGCCCAGATTGCGGATTGCCTGCAGAGACCGGTCGAGATGCGGGCCGGCTTCGGCATGAACCGTAATGATGTCGGATCCTGCCTTTGCAAAGGCTTCCAGGTAGGGATCGCAGGGAGCGATCATCAGGTGGGTGTCGAAGATCTTGTCCGTGTGCGGGCGCAGCTTGGCGATGACATCCGGGCCGAAGGTGATGTTCGGCACGAAGTGGCCGTCCATGACGTCGAGATGGATCCAGTCGGCTCCCGCTTCCACCACGTCGCGGACTTCCTGGCCGAGTTTGGAAAAATCGGAGGCGAGGATGGAGGGGGCAATCTTGATGTCGCGCGGCATGGCAAACTCCCGGACAGGCCAGACGGGCCGTTATCGTCCCGTTTTCTGATGTTGCCGCCGCGCTAGCACTTCTGATGCGACTGGGCAAGATACCCGAGCCGGCCTCAATCGGTTTAGAAGCTCAAAGACGTCCCGTTATCGCCAGATATCTGCGGTCCGGTCCTTCGAAGCCGAGGCTGTCCATCTGGATCAGCACGGCAAAGACGGGCGGGGCTTCATCGGGGAAATGGGTGACGATGCGCTCGATCCGGTAAGCCAGCGGGCAGCGGCGGCTTTCAGGCACGGTGTTGTCCTCGTTGAGGATGCGGGTGACGCCATTGTGGACCATGGTCAGGCGGAAGCCCTTGGTCTCGGCGCCGTAGCTCTGGCACTGGGCATTCGGCAGGGGGTATTCCGACAGGGTGAGGTCGATTGGATCGTCACCGGACAGGAAAGTGACGCGCGGGGCAACCAGCATCTTGTGGGGATCGGATGTCAATTCCGTGCGAGGATTGAAGCCGACGGTCTGGCCTTTACCGGCAATGGCCTTGTCCTGGAGCAGCGGCTGGGCGGCAAGACGGTTCTCCGCCCTGGTCTCCGACAGGGCGTTGTCGGCTGCATCGCCCGGACCCGGGTCGACATCCTTGCGCAGGCGAAAGGGGGATGGCGGCACCCAGGTATCGCCGATCACGTCGACAACGAAGATCTCAGAATAGGGGAAGCCGGATCCGTCCTGGACGCCGAACTGCTCAAAGGCGAAGAAATCGCCGTTCCTGGAAAAGCCGAGAAGCTGAAGCTCTGCAGTGTCTCCAGCCATTGCGGCCGGGACGAGGCTCGCGCCGGCAAGCAGGAGCGTTGCGGCACACAGAAAACTGCGGCCCGCCGATGAGCACAGGGATTTGACGGTGGATGGCAGAACGGACACGGCACTTTCCTCACGCGAAGTGTTTGACCTGGCAAGTGGTAAGCCTAGCACGTTCGCCTGTCAGGTGTGCTACGTCACAGTTTTCACGTTCAGACGGCAGAACACCCGCACAAACGGTTTCAGGAACAGGGGCAGGATGTAGATCGGAAACTGGCCGACAGCGAACCAGAGCCAGGTGAATTCCGGCAGGGTGCCACCGAAAGCGGCGACCATCAGTCCCATGTTTCTGGTGCCACAGGTATGGGCGATTGCATAGGCGTCTTCTCGGGTCGCCGGTGAGAACAGCAACAGGCTGAGCGCAATCTGTACCAGTGCGAGGCAGAAGGTGATGGCGGTAAGGCCCAGCGTGAACAGTGGTTTTGCTGCAAAGCTTGCGGCGACACCGTCCATGGCTGCTATGGCAAAGACCAGCAGCAGCAGCACATTGAGACCACTGATGTGGTGGGAGGAGCGAGCCAGGCGCTCTTCACCGGCCAGCTTGCGAAAGGCGATCGAGACCGCAAAGGCGCCTGCAAGCAGCAGGGAAAGCTGGATGGCTAGCCCACCGACGCTGAGAGGCAGGGCAGGCCCGAGCATCAACTCGCCGATGAAGGGGGCCGTCAGCGGGGTGATGATCAGAGCGGCAACAGAAAGCGCGAGACTGAGGGTGCCATCAAGACCGAGCAAATAGATGAAGGCAGGAGCCGCCATCACCGGGGGAGCAGCGGTTGCGATGAAGAGGGCCAGCATCACATCGGGGCCAAGAGCCTTCAGGCCGGAGAGATCGATCAGCAGCCACGTCAGCAGGGGTGCGCCGAGCATCATCCACAGGAGGGCGGCAATCAGAAGCGTGGGGCGACGCAGGCGCATGCGGATCGCGAAGGTGTCGACCCGCAGAAAAGCCAGGGTCAACAGGCTGAAGACGGCAACGGTCAGGTAGGGCCGCAGATAGGCGGACAGCGCCGGCAAGGCCATGCCGATGAAGATACTCACAGCAAGGGCGGCCGTTCCGTTGCGCCCGATCCATGCCAAGCCTGCACCACACCATCGAATCATCTTAAGTTGTCCTTTGAACCGCGAGTTGTGGCAGGCACTTCCGCGCCTCTTAAAGGATCCGGACCTCGGACGCCAGTATTAGGGCACTGTCCGGAACAGGCATGACAGCAAAAACCAGGCAAACGCAATCCTTCGACGTGATGGTGCTCGGCGCCGGTATCGTTGGCGTGTCGACGGCACTGCATCTGCAGCGGCTGGGCCTGTCCGTTGCGCTGATCGACCGCAAGCACCCGGGCGAGGAAGCTTCCTTCGGCAATGCCGGGATTGTCCAGCGCAACGGCTTCGTACCGCATGCGGTGCCGACGCATCCGCTCACGCTTCTGGGGATCCTTTTCGGCCGCTCAAGTGCCGTTTCGCTGGACATGGCCACCGTACTGCGGATGTTACCGTGGCTGCGCCAGTTCCACGCAGCAGGCAATGCCCGCGGGGTCGAGGCCTATTCGCGGGCGATTGCTCCGTTGAGAGCCTTCGCCGTCGAGGAGCATCTCGACCTGGCGCATGCGACCAATGCCAACCGCTTTTACCGCCAGGGGGGCTGGCTGCATCTTTACCGCTCGGAGACTGCCTTCCAGGCAAGCGAGACCGAACGCCAATACGCACGGGTGTTTGGCGTTTCCTATCGGGAAATGTCGGCTGGCGAGATCGGAACGCTGGAGCCTGGCCTGACGGCGCAGGGGCTGAGAGGCGTTCATTGGCCGGAAAGTTGTTCGGTGTCCAATCCCGGTGCCGTGGTCGATGCTTTCTGGCGGGGATTCGTGCATGACGGGGGCGGGTATTTCCGCGCCGATGCGATGAAGCTGAAGCAGGAGCGTGGCGGCTGGCAAATCGAGGGGGAACGCGGCACATTGTTTTCCCGCCAGGCAGTGGTTGCCCTCGGCGCCTGGTCCGCGGATCTGCTGGCACGTCTTGGAGAAACCTATCCGCTTGCAGTCAAGCGTGGCTACCACATGCATTATCGTCCGTTGTCCGGGGCGTCCCTGTCACGACCGGTTGTGGATGTCGAAAACGGCTTCGCCCTGACACCGACGGATAATGGCATTCGCCTGACCACTGGTGTCGAACTGGCCGAGCGCGATGCCCCGCCCAATCCGGCGATCGTCAAGCTGGCGAAACGACGGGCCGAGGAAATTTTTCCGCTTGGACGGGCGTTACAGGAACAGCCGTGGATGGGAAGCAGGCCGTGCCTGCCGGATTCGCTGCCCGTGGTTGGTCCGTCTGCAAAGATCCCGGGCCTGTGGCTCAACTTCGGCCATGCCCATGACGGTTTCACGCTGGGGCCGGTGACGGGACGGCTGCTCGCCAGCATGATTGCGGGCAAGCAGCCTTTCCTGGACCCGGCGGGGCTGTCTGCGTTGCGGTTCGCCACCTGAGCGTCTAACCTGGTGGTCGATCAAGGTCGGATGTCAGCTCTCGCGCAAGGGCAGGGCGACGGTGTCCTTCACCGTATTGACGACGATGCGAGACTGCACATCGGACACGAGCGTATTGTCCAGCAGCTTCAAACGCAGAAAATTGTCGTAGGTTTTGATATCATCCGTCACAACCTTGATAAGATAGTCGACGGCACCGGTGATGCGCTCGCACGTCACGACCTCGGGCCAATGGTGGACCAGCTTGTCGAATGTTTCCATGTTCTCGCGGCTGGGAACCGCAAGCTTGACGAACGAGTAGGCCACGAAGCCAAGACCCACGGATTCGCGGTCGATGATGGCAGTGATCTGGCGGATGATTCCCTGTTCCTTGAGGCGCTTGATCCGGCGCCAGCAAGGCGTCTGGCTCATGCCCGCTTCCTTTGCCACTTCGGCAATGGAGAGCGACGCATCCCGTTGCAGTACACGCAGAACACGTATGTCCGACGGGTCGAGAAGATATTTATCTGTCATTGGATATTTTAGGAATTTTTATTCTGCCTCTGGGTGATTGGCCGTGACGATAGCACAGAAATTGCCTGAGAAAAGGATGATATTACCTATTATGTGAGGTTGCCGCCGGGGGACATTGCCCCAGATGTCGGTTGAGGAGGAATTCGGATGAACGTGCACATGCCAACCGTTACCCTGGAGGACAAATACGTCGCCACGGAAGGACGGGTCTATCTGACAGGCATACAGGCGCTTGTCCGGCTGGCGCTCGATCGGGCGCGCATGGACCAGTTGGCCGGCCTGAAAACGGGCGGCTTCATTTCCGGCTACCGGGGATCGCCGCTTGCCGGTTACGACACAGAGCTGATGCGGGCTCATCGCCACCTCAAGGGGTATGACGTCGTCTTCAAGCCGGGCGTCAACGAAGAGCTGGGCGCGACCGCAGTGTGGGGCAGCCAGAAGCTGCGCGGCGAGGGCGGTGTTGGACGGGCGACCTCTTACGACGGCGTCTTCGGCATCTGGTACGGCAAGGCGCCGGGCGTCGACCGTGCCGGCGATGTGCTGCGTCAGGCCAACGCTTCGGGCACCGACCGCAACGGCGGGGTGCTTGCCTTGGCCGGTGATGACCACCTTGCAAAATCCTCCATCCTGCCGGCGCAGAGCGAGTTCTATTTCGAGCATGCGGAAATTCCGGTCCTGAACCCGGCCGATATCCAGGATGTTCTCGACTACGGCCTGCACGGCCTGGAAATGTCCCGCTTCACCAGCCTCTGGACGGCCCTGATCTGCGTTGCCGACACGATGGATGCATCGGCAACGATCAATATCTCTCCGAACAGGCTGCGCATGGTGCGTCCGCTGGAAGGCGATCCGCGCAAGGACTATCACCAGAACCGCGATCTTCTTCTGGGCAACCGCCTGGAGACAGAGCGTCTGGTGCGCGATCTTCGTATTCCTGCGGCTCAGGCCTATGTGCGGACAAACGGTCTGGACCGGGTCACCTTCGGAACGAGGACCAATCCCAAATACGGCATCGTTGCTTCCGGCAAGGCCTACCGGGATCTGCTGCAGGCGCTCGACCTGATGGGCATTACAGAGGACTTTGCCAAGGCGCTGGGCCTCGGGGTTTACAAGGTGGCAATGAGCTGGCCTCTGGAGCCGCTCGGCCTGCGTGATTTCGCCCGTGGCACAGAACGTTTGCTGGTGGTGGAGCACAAGCGCGCGTTCATGGAATCCCAGATCAAGGACATCTCCTATCACTGGCCGGAAATGAGCCGTCCGGAAATCTGGGGCAAACGCCGTCCGGACGGGACGCCATTCCTGTCCGATGTTCTGGAACTGTCCGTTGCCGAGCTGATCGAAGGCCTCATGACCTGGCTGCCGGGCGATGTGGTTTCGGAAGAAATGCGCGCCGTTGCCAACCGGATGACCAAACAGGCCATGTGGGCCCAGGGCCATGCGGAACGCGCTGCCCGTATTCCCTACTTCTGCTCAGGCTGCCCGCATTCCACGTCGACCAAGACACCGGAAGGCTCCCGCTCGCTGCCGGGCATCGGCTGCCACGCGATGACGGAAATGGCCGGGCGGACAACGGAAGGCCAGATTGCGATGGGCGGCGAGGGTGTCCTGTGGGTCGGGCAGCAGCCCTTCTCCGGCGACAGCCACGTCTTTGCCAACGTCGGCGACGGCACCTACTTCCATTCCGGCATCCTGGCGATCCGGCAGGCGCTCGCCTCCAACGTGCCGATCACCTACAAGATCCTCTACAACGACGCGGTTGCCATGACCGGTGGCCAGAAGGTGGACGGCCAGCTGACCGTTCCGCAGATCACCCGTCAGCTGGAAGCCGAAGGCGTCGAGCGGATCGCGGTGGTTTCGGAGAACCCGGACAGCTACGGCTCCTGGACGCCGCTTGCCCCGGGAACCAAGATTCACCATCGCGACGAACTGATGGAGGTTCAGGAAGAGTTCCAGACCTTCAAGGGCGTGTCGGTGATCGTTTACGACCAGACCTGCGCCGCGGAAAAGCGCCGCCGGCGCAAGCGCGGGCAGTTTCCCGATCCGGACATGCGCCTCTTTATCAATGACCGGGTGTGTGAAGGCTGCGGAGACTGTTCCGTGCAGTCCAACTGCCTGTCGGTGGAGCCACTGGCAACGCCATTTGGTGAAAAGCGCGTCATCAACCAGTCGAGCTGCAACAAGGACTTCTCCTGTATCAAGGGGTTCTGCCCGTCCTTTGTCGAGATCAACGGTGCTGCACTGAAGAAGCCGAAGAAGGCGGATGTCGATATCGACACCCTGGTGGAAACCCTGCCGCTGCCGACACTTGCTTCGCTTGACCGCACCTGGAACACGCTGGTGGCCGGTATCGGTGGCATGGGTGTGACCACGATCAGCGCGATCCTGGCTATGGCGGCCCATGTGGACGGCAAACAGGCTTCCACGCTGGACATGACCGGCCTTGCCCAGAAGGGTGGCCCGGTGACGTCTCACGTGCGTTTTGCGGCGGGCAACAGGTCGATTGAAGGTCCGCGGGTTCCGGCAGCCAGCCTCGACGTTCTGATCGCGAGTGACATGGTGGTGGCCGCGAATGCAGATCAGCTCGCGCTCGCTCATCGTGGTCACACGATGACCGTTGCCAACACCAAGGTGGCCCCGACTGCGGAATTCGTGCTGAAGCAGACGCTTTCCTTCGATGAAAAGCAGATGGACAGCGCCCTGCGCAAAGCCTCCGGCACATATCTGCCTGTCAATGCTGCAGACATTGCCGAGAAGCTTCTGGGTGATGCCATCTATGCCAACATGCTGCTGGTCGGCATGGCTTTCCAGAGTGGCGCATTGCCGGTCTCGGACTATGCCATTGAAACCGCGCTGGAGCTCAACGGCGCGTCGGTGAAGAACAACATCAAGGCGTTCCGTGCAGGCCGCGTGCTGGCTGCAGATCCGGAAAAACTGCTCAAGGCCCTGCCGTCGGAAGCCAAGCAGCGTGTCTTTACCGTCGATGAGAAGATTGCCTTCAACGCCCAGGAGCTGACTGCCTATCAGGATGCGGCCTACGCACAGCGTTATCTGGATCTGGTCGGCAAGGTCAAAGAGGCTGACGAAGCGCATGGTCCGGGCACGTTCCGCCTGACGCAGACTGTGTCCGACATGCTCTTCAAGTTGATGGCCTACAAGGACGAATATGAAGTCGCGCGGCTTTATAGCGATCCTGCCTTCAAGGAGAAGATCGCGCAGCGCTTTGAAGACCCGAAGAAGCTGAAGGTTCATCTGGCACCGCCATTCCTCGCGCATCGCAAGGATCCGAAGACCGGCCGTCCGCAGAAGATTGCCTTCGGACCCTGGATCTTCTCCGCGTTCAGCTTCCTGGCGAAGTTCAAGGGCATGCGCGGCAAATGGTACGACCCGTTCGGCCGTACGGCGGAACGCAAGACAGAGCGCGCGCTCATCAGCCAGTATGAGGGCGATATTGCCGAGATCCTGAAGCGGCTGCCGGAAGGACACTACGGCCTGTTGGTCGAGCTCGCCCGGGTTCCGGATCTTATCCGCGGGTTTGGTCCGATCAAGGATGACAACATCGAAAAGGCGACTGAAAAGCGCCGTGTGCTTCTGGAGCAGCTCGACAGAAGCAACGACGGCGGTTCGGACAACAAGACCGGCACCAAGGAGTTTCTGGCGGCAGCCGAATAAAGGCTGAGCAGGAACAGCAAAAAACCGGCGCCGCAGGGTGCCGGTTTTTTTATGTCTTTTTGTTCCGGGTGAAGGCGCTGCAATCCTGAAACAGACGGCAAGTCCATGGACGAGCTAGCGCCACGGGCCGCTAATGATCGGCCGCCGCCGGTTTTCTTCGCGGGCTCTCAAATCGTTGTCGCTGAGGACATCGAAAAGAAGATCGTCCGGAATGGATTGATGGCTGGATCGGCGGAAAAGGGCCTTGCCAAGTTTCCGTCGCAGGAGGGCCGCCAGTTGATAGAGACCGCGGGTGCGGGAGGGCGGTATGGCGGCGACACGGGGAAAACGGACCACGGAGGACATGGCTGGCTCCAATAAAGAAATATATTGCTTTCTTTATTTAGATTGCACCTGGTAAAGGGTCAATAAGAAAAGGGAAATATTTCTTTATCTCGTGCGCTGCCGATGGGCACGCCCCTGTCCAGAGGCCTTGCGGCGCAGCGAATGTATTTAAACCAGTCGCAATTTCTGACCTTCGGAGGCTATTGAAACGGCCCTTGAAAATTTTTTTTCGGAAAAAATATACGGATTTCAACGGGATAAAAAAGTGACTTCGAGCGGGGAGCGAAGCGGTCAAAATTGTTACATTTCAATGACATGTAATGAATACATGCGATATAGTTAGAATTGTTCTCAAGTTTTAAAAAAAGACAATTACATTCTGGAAAAGCGCGTTTCGACCTTCTTTAAAACTCATCGTCATTTTCTGTACCAACGCCAAACCGGCACACTTGTGAAAATTGGTAATGGAACATGACTGAAGCGTTGAAAACAGAACTGGTGAACTTCTCGGAGCTGACCGGTGAAGCTGGCAGCGCCCGGAGGGCCGAACTGGCCCGGCATGTCGCAACCCTGTTTGCCCTGACCTCCGATCGGTGCTCCGACGAGCAGGTCGATATTTATGACTCCGTCCTCTTGCGGCTTGTCGACATGGTGGAAGACGAAGTTCGCCGTTATGTCGCTGACCAGATGTCCAGCCTGAGACGCGGTCCGGAAGAAACCATCCGCCGTCTGGCCGATGACGAGATCGAGGTGGCCGAGCCGATCCTGCTGCGCTCCACCGTGCTGCGGGAGGCCGATCTGATCAAGATCGCCGAAAAACGCGGCAATGCGCACCGGTTCGCCATCGCACAGCGCGAAGTTCTGTCTGAAGAGCTGACCGATGTGCTGGTGCGTCGCGGTGATCTGAAGGTCAAGCGCAAGGTGGCCAGCAACGACGGCGCTTGCCTGTCGGATGCATCGATCATGGCCCTTATCAGCGATGCTGCCTCCGATGCGACGCTGCAGCTTTCCTTGAGCGAGCGTGCGGATCTTGCCGAAGCGCATATCGCCAGCCTGATCTCGGTTGCCAGCGAGGAAGTCCGGCGGAAGCTGCATGCAACTGGCCGTGGTCACGAAGCCGAGCGGGTAGAGGAAGCTGCCGATATCGCAGCACAGCGCATGTCCAACCAGTATTGGCTAGGCCGTTACGACTTCGAAACAGCGCGCAGCCGGGTACTGCTGCTGGCCAAACGCGGGATGGTCAATGAGGCGGCCCTGCGCCGGTTCGCCTCGGAAGACCGGTTCGCGGAAGCGGTTGCCACCTTTGCCTGGCTGGTGAGATGCGGTGTCGAGGAAGTCAGCCACTGGATGGTACGCCCCGATCCGGAGCCGTTCGTCATCCTTGCCAAGGCTTCCGGGTTCTCCTCCATCACCGTGGGTTCCCTGCTGGCCATCGGCCCCTGGCGTCACCGCCTGACACCGGATGTGCGCAGCGATGCCATGGCCATGTTCGAGCGCATGACGATCGCCGAAGCCAAACGCAAGATGGCTCATTGGAACAACACCGTTCTGCACTGACACAATTAAGCAAGGCGCCTCCTGCCTGCATGTAAGGCCCGGTTCGAAAGGATCGGGCCTCTTCTTTTTCAGCGCCTTGCGAAAAGCCGGCTTTCTTTCAAATGGCACAGATCCGTGCCAAGAAAGACGGGGATCCTTTTCGCGACTCGTCCTGGGGCTGACATGCGCTTTTCACATCCAACCAATCGCCGATCCTGTCTTGCCGATGGCGGCCGCAAGAGGCCAGGCAAGGCGTTCCTTCTTCTGTCAGGTCTGCTTGCACTCTTTCTGTGTCTGGGTGGTTTGCCCTCAGGGGCGCAGGCACAGGGAATACCCGGACTGTTTTCCGGAAAGGGCTCTACCAAGACCGAGACCGGTGCCGGGGCTCCGGCCGCTGAAACAACGGCAGATGGAAATGCGCAGACGGAAACGGCTGGCTCTGCAGTGGCGCCGGCCGACGGCGCTGGCGAAGGCGCAAACCTTCTTCAGACCGTGGACGAGTTCACCGAAGATGCCGTCGAGGCCCGGGATGTCCTCAAATCCATCGTTCAGAAAATTCCCGAGATCCAGGATGTGATGGTGGAGACCCTGCGCGCCCAGGGTGGCGAACGGGGTCTCAACTGGATGTCGTCGACGCTGGTGGACATTCTGATAGCCGTTGTTCTCGGCCTTGTGGCCTCTTCCCTGGTGAACCGGTGGGGCCGGCGGCAATTCGCGTCCTGGTACCAGCCGGACGCGACGACACGGGCTGACAAGATTATCTATCTTTATGCCCGGGCGATCCTCATGTTCGTCGGTGTCGGGCTCTTCTTTGCCGTAGCGGCCGGGGTATTTCTTCTGGTCGGAACGGGCATTGATGCATCCAACAAGACCGCACTTGTGGTTGTCGGAACCATGGCGGTTTTTCTGGCGCTCCGTGTTGTCTGGCTGAATGTGCTGGCACCCGACGCTGAGAGCCACCGGTTGCTGGCGCTTTCCAATCAGGAAGCGACCGGGCTCTACAGGACGCTGCTGGTCGGCTCCGCCATTTCCCTTGCGGCGGTTGCCTTCTGCCTCTGGATGGAGCGACTGGGTCTGTCGCCTGACATTCACAAGCTGGCATTGATTGCAGCCTCCGCGCTGTCGATGGTCATCCTGTCCGGCATCGCGATTGTCTATCGCAGGGTGATTGCGCGGCTGATCCGGGGAAAGAAGGGGGCTGAAGCGCCGATCTGGCGCAGGGTTCTGGCCAGCGGCTGGCACTTTGTTGCCGTTGCCTATTTCTTCCTGGCCTGGGGGATTTCGGCAGTGCGTATCCTGCTCGACCTGCCGGACGCGATCGGTCTGGTCGGTGCGCCGCTGGAAGTGCTGCTGATGGCTGCGGTTGCCTATGGGCTGCTGATCCTGCTCATCGACCGGGTTCTGTTGCCGCGGCTGGACACGGCCGCCGCACAGGAGAAGATTGCCGAGGACATCAAACGTGCCGAAGCAGGCGAGGGCGGCGAAGAGGATGTTGCCAGCACATTGGCCCAGGCGCGCGCGGAAGCTGCCGAGCGGGAAGCGCGGCGCTCACCCTTCCGGGACCTGTTCGACCGGGGCGCCACTATTCTGGTCGTGTTCACCTCACTGGACATGCTGGCTTCCAAATGGGGACTGCCGCTTGCCGGTAGCGGCTCGCTGATCGGTTCCTTCGTCGAGGTGCTTCTGGTCATGTTCCTTGGCTACATGGCCTATGAAGCCGTGAAAATCGTCATTGACCGGGAAATTGCCAAGGAAGCGCCTGCCGAGAAAGACGAAGAGGCGGAAGTCGGCGGAACCGGTGAGAGCCGGATTTCCACTTTGCTGCCGATCTTCCGCAATTTCCTGCTCATCACGATCGTGGTGATCGCCACGATGGTGATCCTGTCGCAGCTGGGCGTAAATATCGCGCCATTGTTCGCCGGTGCCGGTGTCGTCGGTCTGGCAGTTGGATTCGGGGCTCAAACCCTTATCCGGGATATCTTCTCCGGAGCTTTCTATCTGATCGACGATGCCTTCCGGAAAGGGGAATACATCGATATCGGCAGCGCCAAGGGCGTTGTCGAAAAGATCTCGATCCGGTCGATGCAACTGCGGCACCACCGCGGCGCGCTTACGACGGTTCCCTTTGGCGAAATTCAGAAGGTGGAGAATTTCTCACGAGACTGGGCGGTGATGAAACTTGCGTTCCGCGTTACCTACGACACCGACGTGGAAAAGATGCGCAAGATCATCAAGAACTTCGGCAAGGAACTGCTGGAGGACGAGTATTTCGGGCCCATGTTCCTGGCGCCGCTGAAGTCTCAGGGAATCATGTCGATGGAAGACAGTGCCATGATCGCGCGCGTCAAGTTCACTACCAAGCCTGGCAAGCAGTTCGAGCTTCGCAAGGTCGTTTATGCGGGGCTTCGCGACCTCTTCGAAAAGAACGGCATCAGGTTCGCACATCGCCAGGTGACCGTGCGTGTTGCCGGGTCTGACGGCGATGAGGAGGTCGTGACACCCGGCGCCAGGCAAGCTGCTGCGGCTGGTGCTGCCGCGGCTGGAATGCTGGGTGAGGGCATTGGTGACGAGACCGGCGGCAGCGCCGAGGACCAGCTCTAGCACTCGCTGTGTCGCAGCGCCGGATCCTGGACTTGCGGCGAGACCGCCATAATGGTGTGCTTCACTTCTCGGATCGCAAATGTGAAGGGGGAAACTATGCTGAAACCAATGTTTCTGGGAGCTGCGTTTGCGGTTGCCCTGTCATGCCAGGCCATTGCGGGACCTTTGCAGGACAAGGCGGCTGAAGCGGAGGCGGCGCTTGATGCCGGCAAGGGCGGGGAAGCCATCTCTTTGATGCGCGAGGCCCTTTTCGACGTTTGGTCGAAAGCCACCATTTCCATTCCAACCGCCTTGTTCGTGATGGCCCCTGCCGACGGCTTCGGCATCTATAAACCCAGGGAAGATGCAGCTTTCGGAGCGGACGAGCCGCTGCGCATCTATCTGGAGCCGGTTGGCTTCGACTGGAAACAGCAGGATGGCCTGTTCACATCCCTTCTGACCGTCGACTTCGACCTCGCGTCGCCCGATGGCAAGGTGCTGGCAGGGCAAAAGGGCTTCGGCCGGTTCGACTTCAAGAGCCATGTGCCCAATACCGAATACATGGCCAACCTGACTCTGAATGTCAGCGGGGCTCCGGCGGGCGACTATGTACTGGAACTCACCGTCAACGATGAATTCAGCGGCAATTCCGCGAAAGTCCGGATGCCCTTTTCGATCAAGTAGGCGCATCGGCAACGGGGTTAGAGGCGGTCTATTCGCTTTTGTGCGCCAGGTCCGTGGACCTCTTGACTGAAATCCGATATCGGTCCCGGCAGGCACCAGGAAGAGGCTTGCCATGACTTGAGCTGCCATCCGGCAGCCGGGATGCGCCACCCTTCGCTGATCGAGGAAACCGGGCCCAGGCATGAAGCTCTACGACTGTTTTGTCTTCCATAACGAATTCGACCTTCTGGAAATCCGTCTTCGGGAGATGGGGAACCATGTCGACAAGTTTGTCCTGGTGGAAGCGAACCAGACGCAACGCGGTGGTCCCAAGCCGTTCTACTTTGCGGAAAATCGCGAACGGTTTGCGCCCTGGGCCGACAAGATCATCGATCTTCAGGTCGAGTTTCCCGATGAATTGCCTCCGGCGCTCGGCGTCTACAAGAACCGCCGGAAGGCGGACTGGGAACGCGAGAACTATCAGCGCAATTGCATTGCACGGGGACTGGAAGCCTGTACGCCGGACGACGTCATCCTTCTGTCGGATGTCGACGAGATCGTGCGGGCGGAAGTTCTGAAGAAGGTGCTGGACGAGAAACTCTACAAGGGGCGGCTGCTGGTGTTCGAACAGAGCCTGCATAAACACCATCTGGACCGGATCGTTCCCGGCAAGACCTGGCTGCTGGGGTCGCGGATGATTGAAAAGAAATACCTGACCACGCCGCAGCAACTGCGCCGAACAAAGGCCCGGATGACGAAAAAGCCCTACGTGCCGGGTTTTGTCACCCAGCCGCTTCTCAGGATCCGAAACAACAACCTGTCGGGCATCAGCCGCCCGGTGAAAATCCTGCCCGATGCAGGCTGGCATTTTTCCTCCATGGGCGGCGTGGAAGCCTTCCGGACCAAACTGGCATCTGTCGTCCATGGCCAGACGGTCGATACCAGCGATATCGAAAGGCTCTACGCGAAAGAGCTTGTCGGCACCGAGATCATCCCGCGCGAAGGTCTGCCGGGCTGTGTGCGCGAGGGGCGCTTCGATCACATGCTGGATCAAGGTGCTGTGCCTGCGGAAAGCTGACGAGTTCCGCCGAATTCGGTCATTGGTAATCGGAAACCTGATCCGTTCGGGAGGGCACGCTCGATGATCGCAGCCATGTGACTATTCCGATCGAGCTTCTACACGATGCGGGCTGGATGCTTCCTCGCCCAAGGAGACGGCGTCGTCTTCTTCTGGGCAATATTCACATGTAGCCGATTTGGAGCCTGACCTGGAGAAGGTATCCATGAACCTTCCGCCGCTTTAGCGACTGACGGCACCGATAGGAGCGGTCACGGGAACAGTTTCAGCGGCGGACAGTTGCCGCGAGGATACTTCCAGAGAGTGCGGTCGAGGCTGCGGCCGGTGTTGTGTCGTGTGCTGCCGATCCGCGATATGAGAGCAAAATATTCTCCCTCTTTCTGCATTTTTGCTCTTTCTTCTCCTGCAATCGCTTCCACATTCCGGCACTAAGGCCACTCACTCATCATGCCGGAAAGGAATTGATATGAGCTGGTTCAAAGCGATTGCCGCGGCCGCAGTGCTGCAGGTACTTACCCTTTCTTCCTCGCAGGCGGGTGACAACCTCGATGCGATCAAATCGGCAGGTGTCCTGAAGATCGGCACCGAAGGCACCTACGCGCCTTTCACCTTCCACGACGGGGAAGGCAAGCTGGTCGGTTTCGATGTCGAAATCGGCGAGGCCGTTGCCGAAAAACTTGGCGTCAAGGCCGAGTTCATCGAAGGCAAATGGGACGGACTGATCGCCGGCCTGGACGTCAAGCGCTACGACGTGGTCATCAATCAGGTCGGCATCACCGACGCCCGCAAGCAGAAATACGATTTCTCCGACCCCTACATCGCCTCCAAGGCAGTGCTGATCGTTCGCGACAGCAATGACGACATTAACGGCTTCGAAGACCTCGTCGGCAAAAAGGCGGCTCAGTCCTTGACCAGCAATTTCGGCAAGCTGGCGGAAGAAGCCGGAGCGGAACTGGTCGGCACCGACGGGTTCGACCAGTCCATCCAGCTGGTGCTGACACGCCGCGCCGATGCGACCATCAACGACAGCCTGTCCTATCTGGACTTCAAGAAGCAGAAACCGGATGCGCCGGTGAAGGTTGTCGCCGAGAAAGCAAATGCCGACTATTCCGGCATTCTGGTGCGCAAGGGTGATCCGGAACTGGTTGCCGCCCTGAATTCGGCGCTGGCCGACATCAAGGCGGATGGTACCTACCAGGCAATTTCCGACAAGTACTTTGGTCAGGACGTGTCCAACTGACATGATGAAGGCCGGTCCATGCAGATCTAGACCGGCCCTTCTCACCTAAACGAAAAGCGCCGGGCGTTCGCGCCGGGCGCGTTTTTTTGGAGCTTTATCGTGCCTCACTGGCTTCAGTTGATGATCGATTCCCTGCCGACGCTTCTGTGGGCGGGGGTCAAGTTTACCATTCCACTCACGCTGTTGTCCTTCGCACTGGGGCTCAGTCTTGGTCTGACCACGGCTGTCACACGCCTGTTCGCGCCGCTGCCGCTGGTGCTGGTCGCGCGCTTTTATGTCTGGGTCTTCCGGGGAACGCCGCTGCTGGTACAGCTCTTCGTGATCTTTTACGGCCTGCCCAGTATCGGTATCTTGCTGGATGCGTTTCCTGCGGCCCTGATCGGCTTTACGCTCAATGTCGGTGCCTATTCGTCGGAGATCATCCGGGCTGCCATTTCCTCCGTGCCGAAGGGACAGTGGGAAGCCGCGTTTTCCACCGGGATGACATGGCGCCAGGCGATGATGCGCACGATCCTTCCGCAAGCCGGGCGCGTGGCGGTGCCGCCGCTGTCGAACACTTTCATTTCGCTGGTCAAGGATACGTCTCTGGCCGCTGCCATCACGGTGCCGGAGTTGTTCCAGTCGGCGCAGCGCATCGTTGCCACCACATATGAACCGCTGATCCTCTACATAGAGGCTGCCCTGATCTATCTTGCCATGAGTTCCGTGCTTGCCTGGCTGCAGGAGCGGCTGGAAGTCCGGTTTGCGCGATATGGCGGCATGCTGGAGACCTCAAGATGATCGAGCTTTCCAATATCAAGAAAAAGTTCGGTGAGGCGCTTATCCTCGACGATATCTCGCTGCGTTTTCCCGAAGGCAGCGTAACGGCGCTTGTCGGCCCGTCGGGCGGCGGCAAGAGCACTTTGCTGCGCTGTATCAATCTGCTGGAGATACCGACCTCCGGCAGCGTTCAGGTCGGTGAACACACGATCACGTTCAAGCCGGGCGTTTCAGTGCCGCAGGCATCGGTTCAGAAGATCCGCTGCGAGACGGGCATGGTGTTCCAGAACTTTCAGCTCTTTCCGCACAGGACAGTGATCGAGAATGTGATGGAAGGCCTGCTGGTGGTTCAGAAATGGCCCCGTGAAAAGGCCCGGCAGCGGGCATTGGATCTGCTCGACAAGGTCGGCATGTCGCACAAGACCGACGCCTGGCCGGCCAATCTTTCCGGCGGTCAGCAGCAGCGTGTTGCGATTGCCCGTGCTCTTGCACCTTCGCCCAAGGTGCTTCTGTGCGACGAGCCGACTTCCGCGCTTGATCCGGAACTGGCCGGTGAGGTGGTCGACGTACTCGGTCAGCTTGCCCGGGAAGGGACCACCATGGTGATGGCGACGCACGACCTGCGACTGGCATCGCAGATCGCAAATCATGTCGTCTTTCTGGAGGCCGGGCAGGTGGTGGAAACCGGAGACGCGGACGCGATCTTCCGTCATCCCGAGCGCGAGCGCACCCGCCGGTTTGTTTCCTCCATCAACGCCGCACAGACGCTCTAGGTCAGCGCACCCGCATTGCTCAGATGCGGGAGGTGGTGCAATTCGGCGTGTCACGCGAGGGCTGGGCTATTGCCCTTGCCCGGGCTCAAGACCGCGTAAGGCAGCTCACCTGACCTGAGGTGGCTCGTTCCAAATGTGCTGACGGCCCCGCTCAGCGGATGCGAGGTGGTGCGCAGGTCGGCTCTCGTTTTTCTCCTGCGGGCGTAATTTCGACGAATACGGACCAATCAGTGTCGTATTTGTTTTGATCTCTTGCATGGCGCTTCGATTTCATATAAAGATATCTTTATATCGACATTGATGGCGAAGCGCATGACCGAAGAACAGACCCTGTCCGTTGACGATACCCTGGCCGCCCTGAGGGCTGTCGGCGAGGCGACGCGCCTGAGGCTGATTGCGCTTCTGGCGGAAAGCGAGTTGACGGTGAAGGATGCCACGGCGATCCTCGGACAGAGCCAGCCGCGCATCTCCCGTCATCTGAAGCTGCTTGCCGAAGCGGATCTCATTCAGCGGTTCCCGGAAGGGGCCTGGGTCTACTACCGGTTGGCGGATGGTCCTGAAGGCCAGCTTGCACGCGATCTTGTTGCCCGCATTTCCTTGGAAGACCCGGTGCTCGCGGCGGACCAGGAACGGTTCCGGGCGATCCGCAAGGCCAAGGCGGACGAGGCGGCTGCATATTTTGCAGCCCGCGCGCTCACCTGGGACCGGGAGCGTTCGCTGCATGTTTCCGAAGACGATGTCGAGAAGGCAATGCGCAAGGCACTGGGCGACAAGCCGTTCCAGTCGTTCCTCGACCTTGGCACCGGCACCGGCCGGTTGCTGGAAGTGTTTGCAGACCAGTATGCGACGGCACTTGGTGTCGATGCCTCGCATGACATGCTTGCCGTTGCCCGCGCGAACCTCGCCAAGGCCGGGCTTTCTAACGCCCAGGTACGCCACGGCGATGTTTACGCACTGAATGTGCCGCCGCGGTCCTTCGATGTCGTGGCGATCCACCAGGTGCTGCACTTTCTGGAGGAACCGGCAAGGGCGCTCAACGAGGCTGCCCGTGCGCTGCGTCCCGGCGGCCGCCTGTTGATCATCGATTTTGCTCCGCATCAGCTGGAGTTCCTGCGCGAAAAACACGCGCATCGTCGCCTGGGCTTTGCCCATGACCAGATGGAGCGCTGGCTTGAAGCGCTCGAACTGGACCTGGAACAGGTCACCGATCTTGTTCCGGGAGACGGCAACGACACCAACCTTACCGTAACCCTTTGGCTTGCGCGTGACCGCCGAATTGTCACCGACCTGCCTGCCCGAGACACGTCCCGAGAGGTCGCCTAACATGACAACCTGTTCCAACCGCCGGTCTCACCAGGCCGCACCTTCGCCAATCACGGCTTCGTTCGAATTTTTCCCGCCGAAGTCCGACAAGATGGCGGAGACGCTGTGGCAGACGGTTCAGCGACTGGCGCCGCTCAGCCCGTCCTTTGTTTCCGTGACCTATGGTGCCGGCGGTTCCACCCGCGAGCGTACGCATCGCACTGTCGAGCGGATCCTGAAGGAAACCGACCTTGCACCGGCGGCACACCTGACCTGTGTCGGTGCGGCACGCAGCGAAATCGATGCGATCGTCAAGGACTACTGGGATCTGGGCGTGCGTCATCTGGTGGCGCTGCGCGGTGACCCGCTCGACGGCATCGGCTCGCGTTACGTGCCGCATCCGGAGGGCTATGCCTATGCGACCGACCTGGTTGAAGGCGTCAAGAAGATCGCCAATTTCGATATTTCCGTCTCCGGCTATCCGGAAAGGCATCCGGAAAGCGGCAATTGGCAGAAAGAGATCGACAATCTGAAGCGCAAGGTCGACGCCGGTGCGGACCGGATCATTACCCAGTACTTCTTCGACAATGACCTGTTCGATGATTACCTGGACCGGATTGCGGCCGCCGGCATCAATATTCCGGTGATCCCGGGCATTCTGCCGATCCACAATTTCGAACAGACGATGGTGTTCTCCGCCAAGTGCGGCACCTCCATTCCGCAGTGGCTGGCTCGGCGTTTTGCCGGCCTGACCAACGATCCGGAAACCCGGAAGCTGGTTGGCGTTTCGGTTGCCTGCGAACAGGTGATGGACCTGGTCGACCGCGGCATCAACGACTTCCATTTCTACACCATGAACCGGGCCGACCTGACCTTTGCCATCTGCCACATGCTTGGCATGGGGCAGCCGGAAACCAAGGAAACCCTGGCGGCCTGAGGGAGGCGAGGCGGCCGGGCCGGGCGCAGAAACGAGCCAGTTGTTTTGGATTTAGAGCGGATGCCCCCTCTTGGCCCCTTACCCTTACCTGGGTGGGGCAGGGTTGGGGGTATCGGCGCAGCCGGGACACGCTGCTGTCTTTCAGGACAGGAACGGCCGGAAACCAAGCGGGAAGCGGAGCGAGATGATCAAGTTAAGCACTGCCGATGCCATTGAATCGACCGCCTATGCGGTGTTGCGCGAGAAGGGCTTCGAGCTTCATGTCGTCGACATGGGCGCGGACAACAATCGTCTGATCGTCGCCACCGACAAGGACCACGAGTTCCGCGGGCATTCGGCCCTCGAAATTCTCGGGCTTCTGGCCGTTTATGAGGCGCGCGGCGAAGACTGGCACCCGACCGAAGACGACGTTCACAGCCGCACCAAGTTCTGGGACGCCTCCTACAACGATACCGACCGGGACAGCTGACACGCTGTCCGGTTGCACAGTTAAATCACGCCGGCTTCCGCCGGCCAAACCAACAGAAATTTCCGGAAGGAAACCCCGTGATCAAGTCAGACGCCTTCGAGCGCCTCCGTGACCTCGCCAAGACCCGTATTCTCGTCCTTGACGGTGCCATGGGCACGGAAATCCAGCTTCTGAAACTGGATGAAGCGGCCTACCGCGGTGACCGCTTCAAGGACTGGCCGAGCGACATCAAGGGCAACAACGATCTGCTGAGCCTGACCCAGCCGGACGCGATCCGGAAGATCCATGTCGATTACCTGGAAGCCGGTGCCGACATCGTCGAGACCAACACCTTTTCCTCCACGACGATCGCCCAGGCCGACTACGGCATGGAAGAGCTGGCCTATGAGCTGAACTTCGAAAGCGCGAAACTCGCGCGTGAAGCCTGCGACAAGGTCATGGCACAGGATCCGTCCAGGCCGCGTTTCGTCGCCGGGGCGCTTGGCCCGACCAACCGGACAGCGTCGATCTCGCCGGATGTGAACAATCCGGGCTACCGTGCTGTTTCCTTTGATGATCTGCGCATTGCCTATGCCGAAGCTACCCGAGGTCTCATAGCGGGTGGTGCCGATATCATCCTGGTGGAGACCATCTTCGACACGCTGAACGCCAAGGCGGCGCTGTTTGCCATTGACGAGGTCTTCGAAGAAACCGGCAAGATCCTGCCGGTGATGATTTCCGGTACGATCACCGATCTTTCGGGCCGGACACTTTCCGGACAGACACCGGAAGCCTTCTGGAACTCCGTCCGTCACACCAGCCCGCTGACCATCGGTCTCAACTGCGCACTTGGCGCCAAGGAAATGCGTGCACATGTGGACGAGCTCGGCCGCGTCGCCGACACGCTTGTGTGCGCCTATCCGAACGCCGGCCTGCCGAACGAATTCGGTGAATATGACGAGAGCCCGGAACATATGGCCGGCCTGATCGAGGAATTCGCCTCGGCGGGTCTCGTCAACGTTGTCGGCGGCTGCTGTGGTACAACGCCTGCGCATATCAAGGCGATTGCGGACGCCGTTGCGGACAAGAAACCGCGCGAGATCCCGGACATCGACATTCACATGCGTCTGTCGGGCCTGGAGCCGTTCGTGGTGACGAAGGAGACCAACTTCGTCAACGTGGGCGAACGGACCAACGTGACCGGCTCGGCCAGGTTCCGCAAGCTGATCAAGGAAGGGGACTACCCAACCGCGCTCGAAGTTGCCCGTCAGCAGGTCGAAAACGGCGCGCAGATCATCGACATCAACATGGACGAAGGCCTGCTCGATTCCGAGGAAGCCATGGTCACCTTCCTGAACCTGGTGGCCGCCGAGCCGGACATCGCCAAGGTTCCGGTCATGATCGACAGTTCCAAGTGGACGGTCATCGAAGCGGGCCTCAAATGCATCCAGGGCAAGGGCGTCGTGAACTCCATCTCGATGAAGGAAGGCGAAGAGGAGTTCATCAAGCACGCGACGCTGGTGCGCCGCTACGGTGCTGCCGTTGTGGTGATGGCGTTTGATGAAAGCGGACAGGCCGACACCTTCGAGCGCAAGACAGAGATCTGCGCGCGCTCCTACAAGATCCTGACCGAAAAGGTCGGCTTCCCGCCGGAAGACATCATTTTCGACCCGAACATCTTTGCCGTCGCCACAGGCATCGAGGAACACAACAACTATGGCGTCGACTTCATCGAGGCGACCGGCTGGATCCGCGAGAACCTGCCGCACGCCCATGTGTCAGGCGGCGTATCGAATCTGTCGTTCTCGTTCCGCGGCAACGAAGCCGTGCGCGAGGCGATGCATTCGGTGTTCCTCTATCATGCCATCAAGCGCGGCATGGATATGGGCATCGTGAATGCCGGTCAGCTTGCGGTCTATAATGATCTTGATCGCGAGCTGCGCGAGCTTTGCGAGGACGTTGTCCTCAATCGGCGGCAGGACAGCACCGACCGGTTGCTGGAAGCGGCCGAGCGCTGGAAAGGCGAGGGCGGCAAGAAAAAGGAAGCCGATCTCACCTGGCGTACCTGGGGTGTTGCCAAGCGCCTGGAACACGCGCTCGTTCACGGCATTGCCGATTACGTGGAAGAAGACACCGAAGAAGCCCGCCAGGCCTTCGACCGGCCGCTGCACGTGATCGAAGGCCCGCTGATGGACGGTATGAACGTCGTCGGCGATCTCTTCGGATCCGGGCAGATGTTCCTGCCGCAGGTGGTCAAGTCTGCCCGCGTCATGAAGAAGGCGGTCGCCTATCTGATGCCGTTCATGGAGAAGGAAAAGGAAGAGCTTGGCCAGACGGGTCATTCTTCCGCCGGCAAGATCCTGATGGCGACGGTCAAGGGCGATGTGCATGACATCGGCAAGAACATTGTCGGCGTCGTGCTCCAGTGCAACAACTTCGAGGTGATCGATCTCGGCGTCATGGTGCCGGCAGCGAAGATCCTCGATACCGCGCGTCAGGAAAAGGTCGACATGATCGGGCTGTCCGGCCTGATCACACCGTCGCTGGACGAAATGTGCCACGTTGCCGCCGAGCTGGAACGTGAAGGGCTTGATGTGCCGCTGCTGATCGGCGGGGCGACCACGTCCAAGATCCATACAGCGGTGAAGATCCACCCGAACTATGCCCGCGGCCAGGCAATCTATGTCACCGATGCGGGCCGGGCTGTCGGTGTTGCCTCCAAGCTGATGAGCGAAGGTGGCCGCGCGCCTTACTATGCCGATGTGCGTGCCGAATATGCCGATATTGCCGAAAAGCATGCAGCCGGCAGGGGCTCTCAGCAGCGCACGTCGCTGAAAGCCGCGCGGGACAATGCCTTCAAGGCCGACTTTAAGGGCAAACAGCCGGTTGCGCCGAAGAAGCCAGGCACGACTGTCTATGACGATTTCCCGCTGGAGGAACTGGTTCCGTTCATCGACTGGACGCCGTTCTTCTCCACCTGGGAGATCAAGGGCCGTTATCCGGCGGTACTGACCGACAATCGCTACGGCCCGGCGGCCAAGGCGCTTTTCGACGATGCGCGGCGGATGCTCGATGAAATCGTTGAAAAGAAGCTGCTGACGGCACGTGGTGTTGCAAGCCTGTGGCCGGCCAATGCGGTTGGTGACGATGTGCGTGTCTTCACCGATGAAAGCCGGAGCGAAACGCTGGCGACCTTCCACACGCTGCGCCAGCAGATGAGCCGGACTGCAGGTGGCCGCGCCAATATCGCCCTCAGCGATTTCGTTGCGCCCGAGGCCAGCGGCATTGCCGACTGGATTGGCGGATTTGCCGTTACCTCGGGTCATGGCGAGGACGAGCTGGCGGCGCGTTACGCCAGGGAGTCGGACGACTACAACAAGATCCTCTCCCAGGCCCTGGCAGACCGGCTGGCGGAAGCCTTTGCCGAGAAGCTGCACCAGATCGTACGCAAGGACATTTGGGGCTACGCCGCCGCCGAAGACCTGTCCATCGACGATATCATCTCGGAAAAATATCAGGGCATTCGTCCGGCACCGGGCTACCCGGCCCAGCCGGACCATACGGAAAAGGATACCCTGTTCCGGCTGCTCGATGCGGAACGCCTGACAGGCATCCAGCTGACAGAGAGCAGGGCCATGTTGCCGGGGTCGTCCGTTTCCGGGCTCTATTTCGGTCATGCCGACAGCCATTATTTCGGTGTCGGCAAGATCGAGAAGGACCAGGTGGAGGACTACGCCGCACGCAAAGGTTGGGATCTGGCCTACGCGGAACGCTGGCTGGCTCCGATTCTCAACTACGATCCGGCCCGGATGGTCGCTGCCGAGTAGCGGCAGCACCACCAAAACCGACTGGAAACAGATGGCCTCCCGCGTGTTGCACGCGGGAGGCCATTTATTTTCTCCAATGAATTAAATGACGTAAGGAAAATAACACAAATTTTTGAGAATATGCACAGTGTGCACTCTTGTAATGTGCACGCAGTGCGCTAACATATGCTCTATCAGGTGAGTGCCGATAAAGGTTCTGCGCACACCAAAGGAGAAAAAAACATGACTGTGCAAATCGCTAGAATTTTGCTGGTTCAGCATCGCCAGGATTACAACCGGGACCGCCTTGCGTGGTTGCCGGCGCGGCTTTATCGCTCCTGGCGTGAAGCCCTTCCGAAGGTTCAGGAGACCATCCGGTCTCTTTGAGCTGGGCCCACCCCGAAATTGGCCCCAAGAAACAAGAACAAGATCACTGGGCGCCTCGTTTGCCCCTGGCGTCTGCCCACTTCCTTACAAAGCCCGGCTTCGGCCGGGTTTTTTGTTATCTGTGGATGAGCAGAAAGGAGCAGGGGTGTTGCTCAGGGTACCGGAAACAGTTTCTTCAGTTCCGCTTCACCTTTCGGCGAAATATGAACGATGCGTCCCGCCGGTTCGCGGCGCAGCCAGCCGCTTTCGGTGAAACGCGTCAGAAGAGCGGCCCCCAGACCTCCCGCCAGATGATTGCGCCTTTCGCTCCAGTCCAGGCAGGCACGGCACATCGGGCGACGGCTTGCTGTGAGGGCACCCAGGTCAATGCCGATGCCTGAGACGAAACCTTCACCATCTGCGGTCAGGGCGAGGCCGCCCTTGTCCGTCGAGACGGCAAGGAACCCGCGCTTCTGCAGGCTGTCGAAAATACGCACCGCCATATCGCCGGCCAAATGGTCATAACACACACGGGCGGCCCGCATCTGCGGGTCTCTGGGGCCGGTGCGTGTGCGCAGGTGACCCTTGCGGGCGGCAAGGCCCATCACGGCTTCCAGCACGGCTCCGACTTCCGGGCCCGCGAGCGTGAAATAGCGATGCCGGCCCTGCTTGGCCTGGGTCAGCAAGCCGCCTTCCATCAGTTTCTTCAGGTGCGAACTGGCGGTCTGGCCGGTGATGCCGGCTTCGGTTGCCAGTTCCGTCGCCGTCAGGGCCTTGCCGCTTAACAGCGCGCTCAGAATGTTGGCGCGGGCCGGGTCACCCATCAAGGCGCCGATGCGGGCAATGTCCGGTCCATCCTTCATGGGATCTCCTCCATGGTTCGATCTGTGTCGAAGCATTGCAGACATGGACCGTGGCACACAAGTGCAATCGACACAGCCTTGAAGGAGACCTTGGTGATTACCTGTTTCATCCGCTATCACATCGACCCGACGAAGAAAGCCGCCTTTGAGCAATACGCGCGAAACTGGGGGCAGGCGATCCCGCGTTGCGGTGCGGATCTCATCGGCTATTTTGCACCCCACGAAGGCTCGACGACGCTGGCGTACGGTGTTTATTCCATTGAGAACCTTGCGGCATATGAAGCCTACCGGGCGCGGCTTGCCGCGGACCCGTTGGGGCAGGAGAACTATGCTTTTGCCATGAAGGAAAAATTCATCTTGCGGGAAGACCGCACGTTTCTGAAACTGGCGTCCGCACCGCATGGCATGGGAGAGAAACTCAAATGATTGCCGTCATCTTCGAAGTGATCCCGCATGCGGACAAGAAACAGGCCTATCTCGACATGGCTGCCGAGATGAAGCCTCTGGTCGAACAGATCGACGGCTTCCTGTCCGTCGAGCGATTCCAGAGCCTCACCAATCCGGAGAAATTGCTGTCGGTCTCCTTCTTTCGCGACGAAGCCGCGCTGAATGAATGGCGGCAGCTCACGCAGCATCGCAAGGCGCAGCGTGCTGGACGGAACAGCTATTTCAAGGATTACCGGTTGCGGGTGGCGCAGGTGCTGCGCGACTATGGCATGGACGAGCGCGACGAGGCTCCCGCCGACAGCCGCGACGTGAACGGTTAAGCCGGCAGCCATGCAAAACAGATCCATCGAACTGGCGCTTTTGGGCGTGCTCGCCCTGCTCTGGGGCTCGTCCTACATGTGGATCAGCCTGGCGCTGCCTTCCTTTCCTCCTGCGACGCTGATTGCCATCCGTGTGTCTCTTGCTGCGCTGGCGCTGCTGGCCATCATGGCTGCAAGGGGCATTCGCATGCCGCTGGACAGGCAAAACTGGAAGCAGTTCTTCATCCAGTCCCTGGTCAACAGCACAGGACCCTGGCTGATGCTGGCCTGGGGCCAGCAATATGCCGGTACGGCCGTCTCCAGCGTTCTGAATTCAACCTCGCCGCTCTGGGTCTTCGCCTTTTCGTTCCTGCTGCTGAACCATGGCGAAAGGCCAGGTGCACGGCAACTCACCGGCGCCTTGTTCGGCTTTGCCGGTATCGTGCTGATCGTCGGTGTCGGTGCGCTTGAGGATATCGGCAGGAATCTTGTGCCGCAGCTTGTCGTCCTGTTCGGGGCTGCGCTCTATGGCATCGCGGCCCTGCGCGGCCGTGTCTTTGCAGGCCTGCCGCCCATTGTGCCGGCTGCGGGAACGCTCATCTGCGCATCGGTTGTGCTGGTCCCTGCCAGCCTCATCGTCGACCGGCCCTGGCAGTTGACGCCGGATACGACCGGCATCGTTGCCGCGCTGACGCTCTCGCTCGCGTGCACCGCGCTGGCATTTCTGATCTATTTCCGTCTGCTGTCGACCCTTGGGGCAATGGGGACGGCCAGTCAGGCTTATCTGCGCTCAGGCGTAGGTGTCTTTCTCGGTGTCGTGTTCCTGTCGGAGACGCTGGATCTGGAGACCTTTGCCGGAATTTGCCTTGCCATTTTCGGTGTTGTTCTGATCAACTGGCCACGTGCGGTGAAGCGTCAAGACGTTTCGGCTCCAGTAACTGCCGCCAAGTAAGAGGGCATTCGGCCGGCAGGAAACTGGGCGGCCCAATCCGTGCGCATGGTGGCAGAGACTTGCGAGGAGGTGTCCATGAGTGTCCTGACCGTATTCGAGGCCGGTTCCAGGCCATCGCGACGTGCAAATCCGGATTATTTCACTGGAACGGTCTGGCAGGACCCGGTGATCGAGGCGCCCGCGCCAGCGCGCGTGCGTGCATTGCGGGTGACGTTCGAACCGGGAGCACGTACTCACTGGCATACCCATCCGCTTGGGCAGACCCTTCAGATACTGGAAGGGGCAGGTTTTGTGCATCTGTGGGGGCAGGAGAAACTGTCGATACTACCAGGTGATGTCATCTGGATCCCACCTGGCGTCAAACATTGGCATGGCGCCGGACCGAACACCTCACTTGTCCATCTGGCCATACAGGAAGAACAGGACGGTGCGACGGCGGAGTGGCTCGAACCGGTCGACGAGGCCACTTACGCCGGTGGCCTTCAGGCGCGGCGTTGAGCGTCCGGTGCCGAAGTTGCCTCGTCTCCTCTTGGCGAATGCCTTGCGTTCATCCGCGGCACGGGGTGCCGGAGCATATTGTGCTTGCCGGCAGACTCTGGTCAAAAGGACCCATCCATTCATGAAGTGATTGCCCGATGAACATAGCCATTGTCGGGGCCGGGATCGGAGGACTGGCCACAGCCATTCTCCTGGAGCGTCTGGGCCACCGGATTTCCCTGTTTGAACAATTCCGCAAACCGGTTCCCATCGGTTCGGGCTTGATGATCCAGCCTGTCGGGCTTGAAGTCCTGGAGCTGGCTGGTGTCGCGGATGTGGTGCAGAAGCACGCAACACCGATCAAGCGTGTGCTTGGCAGGTCATCGCAAACCGGGAGGCGGGTTCTTGACGTGGACTATGGCGCAGTCCCGGGGCTTGGTATCCACCGGGCCGCGCTGTTTTCCGCGCTTTATGAAAAGGTGCTGACCCGTGCGCTTTACTGGCACACGGATTGCCGGATCACCGGTCACCAGGACGGGAAACTGCGTTTCGCCGATGGCAGCTTTTCCGAGGCCTTCGACCTGATCATCGATGCGTCGGGCGCAAATTCGGTTCTGTCGCCGCTGAAAGCACGCGCACTGTCGTTCGGTGCGATCTGGGGAACTGTCGACTGGGTTTCCGGCGGTCTGCCCGAGGATCATCTGTCCCAGCGCTATCGCGGTGCAGACCACATGATTGGTGTGTTGCCTGTCGGCCTAATGCCGGGACAGGACCGGCGGAAGGCTGCGTTCTTCTGGTCACTTCGCCAGGACGCTTATGAAGACTGGCTCAGGGGCGGGCTGGCAGCCTGGAAAGACACGGCGCTGTCGATCTGGCCCGATGCCGGACCCTTTCTGGAGCAGATCACGGATCCGGAGCAAATGACCATGGCGCGCTACAGCCATGGCACCTTGCGCCAGCCCTGGGGTGACAGGATTGCCTTTGTCGGTGATGCCGCCCATCGGGCGAGCCCGCAGCTCGGGCAGGGCGCGAACATGGCTCTGCTGGACGCTGCCGCCCTGGCAAAATCTGTGGAGACCCTGCCGCTTGACCAGGCTCTACCTGCCTACGGCAAGGCCAGACGTTGGCATGTGGGTGTCTATCAGGCGTTCAGCGCGATGTTCACGCCGGCCTATCAAAGTGACAGCAGGTTGCTGCCCTTTTTGCGCGACAATGTGCTGTTTCCTGTCAGCCGGATCCCGCCCGTTCCATCGGTGCTGTCGCATCTGATCTCTGGAACGCTTGTGCCACGCGGTATTTGATCCAGTCTATTTGCCCGCCCCGAGCGGCAATCTGACGTCGGCCTGAAGACCGCCTTCCGGACGGTTCTTCAACTCGATCCGGCCGCCATGTGCATGGATGATCGAACGGGTGATCGCCAATCCCAGACCGATGCCGCCCGTTTCTTCGCTGCGGGATTCTTCAAGCCTGACAAAGGGTTCGAAGACGTCCTTCAACTTTTCCTCGGGAATGCCGGGACCCTTGTCGGTGATGCGGATGATGGCTTCGCCGGCGGATCTGGCCGCGTGGACCGAGACGCCGTCTCCGTAGCGGATCCCGTTCTCTATCAGGTTCCTCAAGGCCCGTTTCAAGGCCACTGGACGGCAAGGAAGCACGATGCGTTCTTCCGTTTCAACGGTGCATTTGTGGCCAAGGTCCTGCTGGTCGCCTGCAAGTGCCTCCAGGATCGCACCAAGATCGGCGTTTTCCGCTGTTTCCGCCTGGGCGTCGTCCCTGGCGAAACGCAGCGCGGCTTCCGTCATTGCGGCCATTTCTTCCAGAGTTTCGATCATCTTGTCGCGGTTTTCCTCGTCCTCGATGAACTCGGCCCGCAGGCGCAATGAAGTGATCGGGGTTCTGAGATCGTGACTGATGGCGGCCAGCATCCGTGTGCGGTCCCTGACAAACCGTGTCAGGCGGTCCTGCATGTCGTTGAAGGCGTTCGTCAGCGAGCGGACTTCGCTCGGCCCGCTGGGTGTCAGTGGCTTCTGTTGTTCACCGCGGCCGAACTTCTCGGCAGCCACGGACAGTTCCTTCAAGGGCCGGGTCACGCGGCGGACGGCAAAACCGATAATGAGCACCATCAGCAAGGCGGTAATCGACAGCTGCACGACCAGAGGCAGAAAATCGCCGGCTGGCGGGCGATAGCTGGTGGCGACATTCAGCCAGCGCCCGTCACTCATCTGGATAGACAGCGACAGGTCTTCCGGCTTGTTCATGATCTTGCGCAGTTTCGAAGGGCGTTCGTGCCGCGGCTCGTCGCGCCACTTCGGATGATCGTCGTCGTCTGCCTCGCGGCCACGCGGTCCACGTTTTTCGTCGGCAAGAATGTTGAGATGCACAGTCTGGCCGTGTTCCAGCCTTTCGGCCATGTAGCCCTGCAGGCGTTTTTCGAAACGCGAGTTGCCGGGCGCCGGTGCCAGCGGCTTGTCGCCAAGCCAGAACACTGCGAACCGGCTG
Source organism: Labrenzia sp. PO1 (assembly GCF_012273635.1). Classification (NCBI taxonomy): domain Bacteria; kingdom Pseudomonadati; phylum Pseudomonadota; class Alphaproteobacteria; order Hyphomicrobiales; family Stappiaceae; genus Labrenzia; species Labrenzia sp. PO1. The sequence goes on along the minus strand of NZ_JAAXCR010000001.1, from coordinate 194,498 downwards.
CTGCTGGCCACAAGGATCCTGTCCTGCAGGTTTGCAGGTGTATCTTCCATCAGCTCCGCCAGGGAAACAGCGCGCGACAGAAGGTTGTCACGGGCCGCCGCCACGAGCGCGATGCGCCGCTCGTCCTGGAAGATCCAGATGCTGAAGGCCTGTGCCGCGACGATGGCTGCGAGCAGCAGAATGATCAGCTGCGAGGCGAGGGTGCTCGGCCAGAGACGGGACAGGATCGGGGGGGGCGTCGGACGTGTCGTCATTCGGCCGTGTCTCTCACTTCCGCGGTGAACATGTAGCCGCCGCCCCAGACGGTCTTGATGAGTTTGGGGTCTTTCGGATCGATCTCGATCTTGCGGCGCAGACGGGAGACCTGGTTGTCGATGGACCTGTCGAAGACAGCGGGCGTCCGGCCGGTTGTCAGGTCCATCAGCTGGTCGCGGTTCAGCACCATTTTCGGACGTTTCAGGAAGGCACACAGCAACTGGAATTCACCGCTGGAAAGGGCCACCGAAGTCCCTTCCGGGTCCAGAAGCTCTCGACGCGAGACATTCAGCGACCAGCCGTCGAAATGAAGCCTGTCGTGCTCGATCGGATCGCGTTCCTTCGGCACAAGCGATGTACGGCGCAGAACCGCGCGAATGCGCGCGAGCAGTTCGCGGGGGTTGAAGGGCTTAGTAACATAATCGTCGGCACCGATTTCCAGACCGATCACCCGGTCTGTGTCGTCTGCCATCGCGGTCAGCAGGATCACGGGCATGGAGCCGGTTTCCACCAGATGACGGCACAGGGACAGTCCGTCCTCGCCCGGCATCATGATATCCAGCACGACAAGATCGATGGACGCTGCCTTTAGGGTCTTGCGCGCCTGTGCGGCATTTTCCGCCACGGTTGCGCGCAGTCCGTTCTTGACGAGGTAGCGCGCAAGGGTTTCGCGGATGTCGCGGTGATCGTCCACCACCAGGATATGCGGGCTCGGATCGCTCAAGTGTCTCTCCAATCTGGCCTGCCGGGAATGGTCTCAAACCGGCCGGGCGCTGTGATCCTACTGTTTCTAAGGTAAAAATAGTCTCCGGAACGCGCTTGCGCGACCGGAACTTGTAACAAAGTGTGTCGCAGTGCCCATCCGGGACAGATGGCGACACTTCGGGCCCATTCGGACGGTATTCCTGCGACAATTGCTGCCTACCTTCAGCTCATCAACGAACCAAGGAGTTGTTGGAATGAAACCGTTCAAGAAGATTGCAATTGCCGCCCTGGCTGCGAGCGTCGCGGGTACCGCGCTGACGGCCGGCCTGTCCGCTTCCGCCCAGAACGCGACTGCAAACCAGGACGGGGGGCAACAAATTCAGCAGACCGACGGACAGCGTGTCGCGCTTATGGATGGGCGCGGTGGTCCGGGATACGGCTTCGGCCGGGGTCATGGCATGCGCGGTGGCAAGGAACGCGCCGAGCGGCTGTTCGAACGTTTCGATGTCAATGAAGACGGTGTCATCACCAAGGCTGAAATCGAGGAAGTCCGGACGCAGGAGTTCACATCGGCCGATGCAGATGGCAACGGCGAGATCAGTCTGGAGGAATTCAAGGCCGAATTTCTCACCCGCTCCAATGACCGCATGGTCAGGGCATTTCAGTTCCTCGACCGTGACGGCGATGGCACTGTAACCCAGGAAGAAGCGGATTTTCTCGCCAACCGCATGTTCAACATGCTGGATCGTGACGGCAACGGAACCGTTGAACGTGTTCGCGGTCCGCGTGGCCCTATGGCCGACGATGACGACGATGATCGTGGCCCGCGTGGCGAAAGAGCAGAGCGTGGAGAGCGCGGAGAGCGCGCCGAGCGCGGCGGCCGTGGTGAGCACGGCTGGCGCGGTGGACCGCAAATGAGACAGGGCGGACACCACATGGGTCGTGGTGGTCACGGCGGCCCGGGAGGCATGTTCCTGGGCATGTTCGACACCGATGCGGACGGCAAGGTGAGCCGCGAGGAATTCGATGCAAGGCGCGGTGAATTGTTTGCTCTGGCCGACACCGACGGCAACGGCTCGTTCACGCTTCAGGATTTCGGTCCGCTGTGGCTTTCGATCAACGAGAACCGGGTGGTCGACATGTTCCAGCGTGCCGATGCCGACGGCAGCCTCGGGATTACCGCGGAAGAACAGGGCAAACACCAGGACCGCATGCTGGAGCGCGCCGACCGCAACAACGACGGCGTGATCACCAAGGCGGACTTCAAGGGTGGCCGGAAAGGTGGCCATGGTCCGGACAAGGGCCACGGCTGGAAGAAAGGTCACGGCCATGGTGATGGCGAAGGTCGTGGTCAGGGTCAAGGTCAGGGATGGGGTAAACACCACCGCGGCTGATCTGGCGCAGAACACCTGAAAAACTCCGGCCGATCACACCGGCCGGAGCCGTTTCCCACCCCCGGCGGCCCCACCCCGCGCACGGGAAACGGATAAGGGAGCCGTCCCTCGCGGCTCCCTTTTTTTGTCGGTTCGGTTTTAGGGTAACTTCAAGAAATTTCGGCAATAGTCGTTCCGGTTTTCAAGGGGGACAGCATGGCCAAACCGACGTTGAATGAATTCGTGACTGCCAGAATAGCAGCGGGACATCTCAGTGAGGATGATGTCATCAACGTACGCCGCTACGTTTACGGCGACATGGCTGTGTCCGTTGAAGAAGGCGAGGCTCTTTTTCGGCTGAACAATGCCGACATCACCTATCACGACACCTGGTACGAACTCTTTCCCGAAGCCATCCTCGATATCCTGGTGCACCAGGCAAAACCCGAGGGTTATGTATCCGAGGACAAGGCTGCCTGGCTGGTCACCCAGATCATGGCGGATGGTCATATCTGCGGTAAAACCGAGCTGGACGCCGTGCTGCATGTGCTGGAAAAAGCCCGCGAAGCACCGGAAAGTCTCGAACAGTTTGCACTGCGGGCTGTGGCGGACAGCGTGATTTCGGGGAAAGGTCCGACGCGCTCGGGCCTGGACCTCAAGCCTGGCGTCATTGCCGAGGCTGAAGTGGAGCTGCTGCGCCGGGTGCTCTATGCCGGTGCCGGCAGTCGCGGCGTTGCCATTTCGAAGGCTGAAGCCGAGGTACTGTTCGATCTCAACGACGCGACAATAGAGGCGGAAAATGCTCCCGGCTGGTCGGAGCTCTTTGCCAAGGCGGTCGCCAATTACATGATGGCGATGTCCGGTTTCACGCCACCCTCCCGCAAGATTGCCCTCGAGCGTGAAAACTGGCTGGAACAGCCCGGCGGATTTGAAGGTGGGCTCGGCGGTTTTTTCAAGAAGATGTTCAGCGGTGGTGTCGGCGGCATTCGTGACGCCTATGGCGACACGCCTGACCCGTTCACCGCCCGCGGAAACGAGATGCTTGCGGAGATTGCCGCCAATGAGGTGGTGACGGAAGACGAAGCCACCTGGCTGGTGGAGCGCATTGGCCGCGACGGTATCCTGCATGAAAACGAGAAGGCCCTGCTGCGGTTCATCCGGGAAGAAAGCCCGAACATTCATCCCTTGCTCCGGCCGTTGCTGGAGAAAGTTTGACCGGGTACCAGGCCGGCCAACGTTTTTTTGTTCCATCCCGGCTTCTTGGCACGTCGTCAATATTGCAAGGATGCCGCGGTCCGGTTACCTGAAGGTTGTCGAAAAAGGCGTGACCGGTTGGGCCTTTCGCCCGGGTAAGCCCCGGTCCCTTCACACGTGAAGGCTTTGTTCGGCCAGGCGGCATAAACGCCGTCCGGCAAGAACCCCCGACTGTGGCGGCGGAGATGCCGTCCCTTCGCGTTTGCGAAGTCGAGGGAGCATGTCATGACGATCCCATTTGAAACGCAGGGTTCCACGCGCCCGATCGGGTACTGGATCCGCTCTGCCGATAAATGTCTTACCAAGGCGATCGAGGCCATCCAGTCTGACCTGGGGCTTGAGCGAGCCGACTGGCAGGTGCTCAATACGCTTGCCGAAAGTGCAGCAGGAATGCCGTTTGGCCGGCTAAGACAGACCTTTGATCCCATGCTGGAGGTAAGGGACCTGCACAAGGTTCTGATCAGTCTTGCAGACCGGCGGCTTCTTCGGTCCGAGGAAGATTTCTGGCGGCTTACGGACAAGGGCAGGGACGTCCACAGAAGCGCGATGGAACGCCAAACCGCCTTGCGGAGAAAGGCGATGCAGGGAATCTCCGAGGCTGATTACAGCCTTGTGGTGAATGTTCTGGCCAGGCTCGTCAGCAATTGCCACAGGCCAGAAGACACTTGAAAGGAGACGCGAACCTCTGCAAGTTGCCGTCGCCAATGGCCAAACGGCCAGCCGAACCAGATGGAGCCGGACATGACGCAAGAGACTTTTTCACTCAAGGGGACATGCCGTTGTGGCCACACGAGCTTCGAGGTTTCCGCGCCGCCGCTGATCACCTGTGCCTGCCATTGCAGAGGGTGCCAGCAAATGAGTTCCAGCGCCTATTCCCTGACTGCGATCATGCCGGCGCCCGCGTTCAAGGTGACCGGAGGTACGCCGGTCAAAGGGGGATTGCAGGGACCTGAGGCGGATCATTACTTCTGCCCGGACTGCAAGACCTGGATGTTCACGCGTATTCCCGGGTACGACGAAATCGTCAATGTCCGCTCGGTCCTGCTCGACGACCTCCACTGGACAGAACCTTTCATGGAAACAATGACTGCCAGCAAGTTGCCTTGGGCGGAAACGCCTGCCAGGCACCGTTATGAAGGCTTTCCGCCGCCGGAAGACTTCATGAAGCTGATGGGCGAATTCGCCGCCCACCAGCTGGCAACCAGATAGCAGGTCGGCCAGGTCAGATTTCCTCGGCAACGTCGATCCGGTTGCCGTCCGGATCGGCGAAGACGAAGGCTCTGAGGCCGTAGTCCTTGTTCTGGAGGCGCTTGACGATGCGCAAACCATGGTGCTCGCAGGCCCGGCAGGCGGCGTCCGCGTCGGACACTATGATGTGGGCCTGATTGAATGGCGGAGCCCGGTAACCTTTCTGGAGTGTCAGGTGCAATTCGGCATCGTCCTTCTTCAGGATCAGAAAGCCAACCGGACTGCCGTTTTCGAACACTTTTTCCAGGCAGAAGATTTCCCGGTAGAGTGTACGGGAACGTTCAATATCGCTGACGCCCAGTGTTGCGGCGATGCGGCCGAGCCGCAGCTGCGAGGAAGTGTCGGTGGTCATGGCTTACCCTTCTGTTTTCAATGACGGACAGCAAGGCAACCGGTCGGTGCCGGTGAGAACCCGCTTATCCGCAATCTCAGGGCGGTGCCTGTGGGGGAACGGCTTCCGTTCAAGCGGAAGCCGAACGGTTTTCTAGTCGAGGCCGTAAATGCCGGCAATGTCGTGAAGCATCAGCTTTGCAGCCAGAATGCCACCGGCGGTGTTCCAGATCGCATCGCTGACCTGGTGCACCTTGCCCGCCTTGACGGCGGACAGGGACTGCCACAATGGATCGGCAAGCACTTCTTCTTCCAGAGACGTGCCTTTGCCATCGCCAGAGTCATATGTGAAATAGAAGATCCGGTCGCCGTCCATATCCGGAATGCTCTCCTTGCCGGTGCGGATGGCAAATTCTTCCACATTCTGGTTCGCCGGCCGGTGAAAGCCGATGTCTTTCAAAAGTACACCGGAGAAACTGTCGAGCTGATAGATGCGGATCTGGCCGGGCACGAAACGGATCACGGAAACTTCCTCGTTGAGGTGGTCACCAAGTTTCTCGCGAAGGTCTGCGACTGAAGCATCGTAATCGGAGATGGCTGCATCCGCTTCCTGCTCCTTGCCGAGTGCTTCGGCATAGAGGCGGAAGTTGATTTTCCAGTCACCACGAAGCTCCTTGGACATGACGGTCGGGGCGATTGCGGTCAGCTGCGGATAGATTTCCTCGTGCCGCTGCTTGTTTGCCAGGATCAGATCGGGCTCCAGAGCCGCGATCAGTTCCAGGTTCACCGCGCTTTCCTTGCCGACAGGTTCTGCTCCGTCCATGGCATCGGAAATATGGTCCCACCAGGGATCGCCATTCCAGGAATTGGCCGCGCCCACCGGCGTCGCTCCCAGTGCCAGCAGCGCTTCCGTGCCTTCATTGGTAAGGACGACAATCCGTTTCGGGGCGTCCGGAACCGTGACGGTTCCCATGCTGTCGGTGACATCGCGAGCAATCGCAGGGGCTGATGCCAGCATTGCAAACAGCGGCAGGGCGCACAGCAGGCGTGACCAGATCTTCATTAGAACGACTCCAAAAAGTTGAATATTTGCCTCCAGTATTAAACCCGTGTATGGACGGGCCGTTGATTTGTCAATCGGAGGGGAGAGGGCGCATGAGGCGGCCGGCGATTGCATTGTGTCTGGCGCTGTGCGCGGCTGTCATTTTCAGCCTGCATGCCGGATTGACCTTCTATACGCCTCATACGGTCCTTTCCGCGCTCTTGGGGGGCGAGGGCGCAGATGCGCTGATCGTGACGACGTTGCGTCTTCCAAGAACCGCGATCGGCGTGGTTTGCGGGGCCTCCCTCGGCCTTTCCGGCCTGTTGATGCAATCGGTTACGCGCAATCCGCTGGCTGAACCGGGACTGCTCGGGGTCAATGCAGGCGGTGCGCTGTTCGTGACCTTCGGTGTGACGGTCTTCGGCGTGGCAAGCCTTGCCGGTATCGGCATGGCAGCAGTGATGGGCGCATTGGCGGCAACGGCCCTGGTTTTTTCGATTTCAGCGTCCACTGGCGGTGCAGGCAATCCGGCAACCACGTTGCTGGCCGGATTTACCGTCGCCGCCCTGCTGGCGTCCTTCACGCAGACCTTGCTGCTGATCGACGAAAGCGCTCTTGAGACACTGCTGTTCTGGCTGTCAGGCAGTTTTTCCGACAGGCCGATAGGGTTGTTGCAACTCGGGTTGCCGTTGCTTGCTATCGGGGTCGCAGGCAGCCTTCTTCTGGCAACACCGCTGGATGTGCTGCGCCTCGACGATGCCAGTGCCCGGTCAGTGGGTGTCAATGTTGGCGCAGTCCGATTGACGGCGCTCGGGCTTGCGGCCCTGCTTGCGGCGGGCGCGGTGGCGATGGCTGGGCCGGTGCTGTTTCTGGGGCTGGTTGCGCCGCATCTTGCCCGGCGCCTGACCGACGGCGCCCTGCCGTCGACACGGCAGTTGATCGTGCTTTCCCTTCTGACCGGTGCCCTGATCGCAGTCCTTGCCGATATTCTTGCGCGTATTGTCGTTGCGCCCGGTGAAGCGCCGATGAGTGCCGTTCTTGCGCTTGTCGGCGTGCCGATGCTGGTACATCTGCTTCACAGGCGGAAAGGGCTGGCAGCGTGATGGCAGGCGCATTTCCTCTTGTCAGGCTGCTGCCGGTCATGCTGCTCGTGTTTGCTTTGACGCTGGCAGCAACGGGCATCGGGTCCAGCTTCATGCCGCCGGAACGTGTTGTCGCGGCTCTGGCCGGGCAAGGCAGCCGCATGGATGAAGTAATCGTCTGGACCCTCCGCTTGCCCCGTGTTGCCCTTGCCATACTGGCCGGAGCGGCGCTTGCCCTTGCGGGTGCCTTGCTGCAGCGGGTCGTGCGCAATCCCATGGCGTCGCCCTCGGTTCTGGGCATTACCGACGGCGCGGCGGTTGGCGTCGTGCTGTTCTTGTGGCTGTTTTCCGATCAGGCGAACAATCTGACTGTCTCCATTCACTGGCAGCCTCTGGCCGCCATCGCCGGGGCGGCCGTCTTCGGTGCCCTGGTGATCGCATTGGCATCGCTCGATCGGGCAGGCAGCAAGCCGCTGAAGATCATCTTGTACGGTATTGCCTTGGCGGCACTCGCAAAGGCCGCGGTCACGCTGTTGATTATTCTCGGGCCTGTCTACAGGGCAAGTCAGGCACTGACCTGGCTGACGGGCTCGGTTGGTGCAGCCCACTGGCAGGACGTTCTGGCGGTCGGTCTCGGCCTTGTCGCAATCATCCCGGTGTTGTTGTGGCAACGGCTCACACTGCGGCAACTCGTACTTGATCCTCAAAGCGCTGCCGTGACCGGTCTGTCGCTGGACAAGGCCCAGTTCTGCCTGCTGGCAGTTGCCGTTTTCCTGACGGCCATCGCAACGGCCCATGTCGGTGCCATCGGTTTTGTCGGTCTGGTCGCGCCGCACGTCGCGCGGATCTTCCACGGTCAGTTCCGGTCCGGATATCTGGTTTCCGTGGCTCTGACCGGGAGCTTCCTGGTGCTGGCAGCCGACACGCTGGCCCGGATCATCGCGCCGCCGCTGGAATTGCCCGCAGGCGCGTTGACTGCGCTCGTCGGTGCGCCGCTGTTTCTCTATCTGCTTGTAAAAGGACGGCAATCCCATGCCTGACACTCTGGCCAGTCTCGATCGTGTCAGTGCCGCATATGACGGCGCCCTTGCGCTGAACGAGGTCTGTCTCGACCTGCCCGACGGCAGGATCATTGCCTTTTGCGGACCGAACGGCAGCGGCAAATCGACTGCCCTGAAAGTGATGCGCGGTCTGCACCGGCCGGATGCCGGCAATGTGGAAATCGCAGGCAGGGCGCTTGGCGACTGGTCCCAGAAGGATCTTGCGCGCCAGGTCGCCATGTTGTCCCAGTCGCCCGATGCACCGTCGGATCTTTCGGTTGAGGATCTGGTGCTGATGGGGCGGTTTGCGCATCGAAGCCGGTTCGGCGGGCCATCGGCAGCGGACAGGGCTGCCTGCGACCGTGCGCTTGAAATCACCGAAATGGCCGAGCTGAAATCCCGGGCTCTCGCCCAGCTTTCCGGCGGGCAGCTGCAACGTGCCTGGGTTGCCATGACACTGGCGCAGGATGCGCCCAGGATCTTCCTGGACGAGCCGACCAACCATCTGGATATTGCCCATGCGTTTGAGTTGCTGGACCTCGTCAAGCACCTGAGCCGCTCCGAGGACCGAAGCTTCGTCATTGTCCTGCATGATCTCAACATGGCCATGCGCTACGCCGATCACGTTGTGCTGTTCGAAAAGGGACGGATCGCCGCCAATGGGCCGACAACGGAAGTGCTGACGGAAGCGACCGTCTCTTCCGTATTTGGCATCGCCTGCAGGATTATGCCCCTGGACGGGTTGGAACGACCAGTCATCGTTTCCTGGGGCAAGGCCACCGGGGCGGGCGTTTCCGGCCTGTCGTCCGACAAAATGCGCAAAATCTGCACATAGGCTGACAAAGGCCTGCAAGCGGGCTTGGCACAACAGGTGCCATGACCCGCCTGGCAACCTCTTCCCCGACCTCACTGGCCTTCCTCCTGGCCTCGCTGATCCTTGCCTACGAGCCGCTGCGTTGGCTGATCGGCACATGGACTGACCCGTCCTACCCATCGACCGGCGCGCTCTATCTGATCGCGGTGGCAGCCCTGGTGCTCTGGTCGATGACGAGCCCGGTTCGGCAGAATTCGATCGGGCACCGGCAAATGGCAGTGCTACTCCTGTTGGGGGCGGCGTTGATCCGGCTGGCAAGCCAGGTTCTGGCGATCAACGTGATCGGCGGGTTGGCGCTGGCAATTGATGTCTTCGCGCTGGCGACCCTTTTGCGGACAGGGGAGAGGCAGAGAGCCGTTTCCCCCTTCTGGCTGTCCATCCTGTTTCTGTTCACTCTGCCGGTCGAACGCATTCTGCAACGGCTGCTCGGCTATCCGCTGCAGGAACTGTCGGCCAAGCTTTCCTGCAGCGGTCTCGGCCTGTTCTTTTCGGACCTCTCGTGCTCAGGCATCCGGATCGGTCTTGCCGGCAAGGACGTTCTGGTGGACCTGCCTTGCTCGGGCACATCCGGGCTGATGCTCGCCATGGCCTTCCTGGTCATCCTGACTGCGCTTTACCGGCCGAACCTGCTGACTGCCGTGCTCTGGATTGGCATCACGCTCGGGCTGGCTCTGATCGGCAATTCTCTGCGCATCGCTTTGCTTGCCGTCGGCATTGCCTATCCGGAAAGTGTCCTTGAGGCCGATGTCATGGCGCAGCCGCTTCACGACATTATCGGTTATCTGACGCTTCTTTTGTCGATGGCACCGGTGCTGGCGTTTTACAAGCCACGTCCCGCTGAGTGGCGAGCTGCCCGGGCTGTCTTCAGCTTGCCGGTGATGTCGCGGCCCTTGCAGAAGATGTCTGCGCTGGTGTTCCTGAGCCTTGCCTTGTTCATCGTCAGCCTGCCGCGGCACGCGCTTGATGTTTCTTCTTCGACCAGGCCGCAGCCATTGCCTTTGACACTGGCGGGTGAGGTCGGTGTCGACGAGGCGCTGTTGCCGATCGAGGAGCAGTACTTCCGGCAATATGGTGGCCACGCTCAGAAGCGGCGCTACGGGCCGATGGCAGTGACGCTGGTGCACACCTCTTCACCGCTGCGCCATCTGCACGCCCCGGACGATTGCCTGCGCGGACTCGGCTTCGACGTGACCTTTCTCGGCAGCCGTTTCGAACCGGTTCCGACAGCGCTCTACCGGGCCCGGTCGAAAACCGGAGGTGACTGGCGCGTTGCCGTCACCTTTACCTCCAGCACCGGCGAGACGACCCACAACATCGCCGAGGCGATCTGGCTGTGGCTGAAACGGCCCGGCACCACCTGGACCAGCATTCAGCGAATTACCCCGTGGACACTAGACGAGCCGCAACGCGCCGCCTTTGAGGCCGCCGCAGGGGCTGCGCTCGATCTCAACACCCGCACTTCCGGTATTTTCCCTGCCCAAAAGGAGAAACGCATATGACGTTCATGTCCCCATTGGCGTCTGCCAGTTCTCTAAAACCAACTCTGAAAGCCACTTTGGCAGCCTCACTGGCCATCGTCTTTGGCGCGCTTTCAGCGCTGCCGGTTTCAGCCGAGCCAGACCTCGACGATCTGTCCGGCACCGTGGTTGCCACTGCCGGTGGCAAGGAGATCCATCTGCCGCTTCTGAAGGCCGACTACAGGGTCGAGGTTGACGGCGATGTTGCCCATGTGGAACTGACGCAGACCTTCCTGAACCCGACCAAGCTGCCGCTCAATGCGACCTATCTGTTTCCGCTGAACCAGAAGGCGGCCATTCACGCCATGCGGATGGATCTCGACGGCGAGACCATCGTGGCGCGGATGAAGAAAAAGGAAGATGCCAAGGCAACCTTCGAGAAGGCGAAGCGGGAAGGCAAGGCCGCTGCCCTTCTGACGCAGCACCGGCCCAACATGTTCACCCAGGATATTGCGCATCTCATGCCCGGTCGCCCTGTGAAGGTGACACTGGAATACGCCCAGACCGTCCCCAAGATCGACGGCGCCTATGAGCTGGTAATGCCGATGGTGGTGGGGCCTCGTTACGAGGGGCTGGGCGCGCAAGCCGCCCTGAAGCATTCGCAATACATCGCGGACAAGAGTGTGCCGGAGGACGATAGTCACGGATACGGCGATACCGAATATGCGAGCGATGTGCTCGTCTCAGCGAAACCTGCTGCCTTCAAGCACAGTGAAACAGTCTCCGGCTGGCAGATCGACAAGCTTCCGGCCTATCCGGAGGTCATCGGGCAGAATGCTCCGAAGGAAATCGATCCGAGGCGGGTGTCGCTGGAACTTGCTCTCAAGGCACCGATGCCTGTCTCGCGGCTGTCGAGCGATACCCATGCACTGGAGGTTTCCAGCCAGGGCGAAATGCGGACAGTCCGCTTCAAGTCCGGCAGGGCCATCGACAATCGGGATTTCGTTTTGCGTTACGAGCTTGCGGCACAGAGCGATGTTGCTGCCGGTGTCTCGTCCCGGTACGAAGCCGATGGCGGGGGCTATTTTTCACTGCTGATCGAGCCGCCGAAACTGCCGGCTGAAGACATGATTGGCCAGCGCGAGCTTGTCTTCGTGCTGGATACATCCGGGTCCATGAGCGGGCAGCCGATCGAAGCGAGCAAGACCTTCATGACGGCAGCGATCAGGTCTCTGCGCCCTGATGACTATTTCCGCATCCTCCGCTTTTCCAATAACACTTCCCAATTTGCCGGAAATGCCGTTCTGGCAACGGAGCGAAACAAGCGGCAGGCCTTGAAGTTCGTGGCTGGCCTTTCGACCGGTGGCGGGACGGAAATCAACCAGGCCGTAAACACCGCCTTTGATCAGGCACAACCGGAAAACACCACACGCATCGTTGTCTTTCTGACCGACGGTTATATCGGCGACGAGGCGACCGTGATCTCGAGTGTCGCGAGCCGTATCGGCAAGGCGCGTATCTATGCCTTCGGGGTCGGCAACTCGGTCAACCGGTTTCTGCTGGATGCGATGGCCACGGAGGGCAGGGGCTATGCCCGCTATGTGGCTTTGGGAGAAGACGCGGGCGAAGCTGCGAAAAGCCTTGCCGCAAACCTGAAGACACCGCTCCTGACAGACATCACCATCGACTGGAACGGTCTCAAGGTCGAGGGACAGAGCCCGGCCAGGATACCCGATCTGTTCGAAGGCGGCTCGGTGCGCGTGATGGGGCGATACGCAGCCGGCGGCAAGCACACGATTTTCATCAACGGTCTGGTCAACGGACATGCTGCCAGACTGCCGCTTGAAATCGACCTGAAGTCTTCTGTCGACGGCAGTGCGGTTTCCAGCCGGGCCCTGCCGCTGATCTGGGCGCGCGAGCAGATATTCGACAAGGAGCGCGCCTATACGATCGGCGGCAGCATCGACACGCAACTGAAGCAGGAAATCGTCGATCTGGGCCTGACCTATTCGCTTCAGACCCGGTTCACGTCCTTTGTCGCCGTCTCTGAAAAGGTGGTGAACGGTGCACCGGCGACCGCCTCTCACCGAAACGTGCCCTTGCCGCAAGTTGCAGGCGTTTCGACCAACGCCTATCCGTCCTTGAACCTTTCCGGCAGTTCCGCGCCGGAGCCGGAAGGCATATTGGGAGTGATGCTGGTCCTCCTGGCTGTGGTTGCCCGGTTCCGGCTTAAACTGGCAAATAGCTTCCGCAAGTTGCGGGAAAGGGTTCGTGGGTTCCGGTCACGCGATGAGGAAGCTGCGTCTGGCGAGCCGGATCTTGCCTTGCCCCGTACGTTGCGCCGGGATGGTTGGTGGCTGGAAACCTGATCCGTGCTTCGCTATTGGTAACGCTCCCGCAGGCAACTGCGGGGGCCATTTTTCGGGAAGAGACATTTGCCAGGTCAAACCATTCTTGTTGTCGATGACGACCCGCATATCCGGGACGTCATCTGTTTCGCGCTTCAAAAAGCGTCCTATGTGTTCGAAGTTGCCGCTGACGGGAAGGAAGCGCTCGACAAGGCGCTTTTATGCAATCCGTCCCTGATCGTTCTGGACATCGGCCTGCCGGAAATGGACGGGCTGGATGTCTGCCGGCATCTGCGCCGCACGTCGGAGGTGCCGATCCTGTTTCTGTCGGCACGCGATGACGAGATCGACAGGATCGTCGGTCTGGAACTGGGCGCCGATGACTATGTGACCAAACCTTTCAGTCCGCGCGAACTGATCGCCCGCGTCGGTGCGATACTTAAGCGCTATGGCGCCCCCTCGGCTGCCGAAACGGTTGAAGACTTGCCTGCGCTGCGTTTCGGTGCGGTCGAACTTGACCGGTCGCAGCGCCATGTGACAGTCGATGGAACGCCTGTCACGCTCACGGCCATCGAGTTCGATATCCTGGCTACCCTGCTGGCCCGGCCGAAGATCGTCTTTACCCGCGAGCAGATCCTCCAGAATGCCTACCGGGACAATATTCACGTCTCCGATCGCACCATCGACAGCCACGTCCGCAACATCCGCGCCAAGCTTGGAACTGCTGGATGTGGCGATGCCATCGAGACCGTGCACGGCGTCGGATTCCGGCTTGGGCCCTGCCGGGTCGAGAATGGAAACGGCGGATGATCCTGTCGCGCACCTTCCGAGACAAATGGCGTCCGCCGCTGTCGCTCGTGGTGGCAGGTGTTCTTGGCATCATGCTGCTGGTGCCTCTCGCAGGTGTCGCCTTCTTTCGCGTCTATGAAAACCAGCTCATCGAGACGACAGAAGCGGAGCTGATCGGGCAGTCGGCGGCAATTGCCGCGGCAATGGCGCAGCGCCTTGAGGAGATCGGTGGCGCCGACCTGCCTTTGGGGCCGGAGGTTGCGAAGGCTACGGAGGTGCCCGGCAGTCGCAGCATCTATCTGCGGAACCCGGGCGGAAGCTGGGCGCCGCAACTTCCGGAACTCGATCTGACGCGCACAAATGTCTTGCCCGGGAGAGGGGCGCCACGGCCGGCTGCCGAACCACCGCTTCTCGAATACCTGAGTGCCGGACAAGCCGTGGACCGCATCCTGCAGGAAACTCAGAAGAAGACCCTGGCCGGATTCCGGGTGCTGGATTTCAATGGTGTAATCATCGCCGGACGTGAGGATATCGGCCTGTCGCTTGCCCATGTGGAGGAGATCAAAAGAGCGCTTTCGGGACATTATGCCAGTGCGCTGCGCGAGCGCATCGTCGACAATCCGCAGCCGATCTATTCCATCAGCCGGGGAACCAGCGTTCGCGTTTTTGTCGCGATGCCGATTATCGTGAGCGACCGGGTCGCAGGCGTTGTCTATGCCTCGCGAACACCCAGCAACATTCTCAAGGAAATGTTCGTTAAGCGCGAGGCCGTCTTCTGGGTCGTGGTCTTTGTGCTGGCTGCGACTTTTGTCGTCGGTTTCATTTTCGCGCGCGCCATCACCGGACCAATCAAGGCACTGACACGGCGTTCTCTGGCGATCGGTAATGGCGAGCGGGAGGCATTGGTGCCGCTTGCCATTCACGGCAACCGCGAGATCCATGCGCTTTCAGAAAGCATGCTGGACATGTCGCGCAAGTTGTTCGATCGGAACGACTATATCTCCACCTTCGCCAACCACGTGACTCACGAGTTGAAGACGCCGCTGACCTCTATCCAGGGTGCGGCGGAGCTGTTGAAGGACGAAGGGGCAGAGCTGAGCGAAGCGGACAGGGAGAAGTTCCTGGGCAATATCCTGCACGATACCGAACGTGCCTCGAAGCTCTTGAACCGACTTCGAGATCTCGCCCGGGCCGACAGCGTCGAGATCGGCGGGAGTTGTCGGCTGAGCGAAGTTGCCACCGCGCTCAGGAGACGCTTCGAAGGGCTGGAAATCGACCTGTCCGGCGAGGCGGATCTGCCGATGTCGGCGGAAAACGCCCGGATCGTTTTTGAAAACCTGATCGACAACTCCCGCCGCCACGCCGCGTCCAGGGTATCGATTGTTGCTGTGCCCGACGAGAAAGGCCTGACGGTTCAGGTGCAAGACGATGGCGAGGGCATTTCCGAAGGCAATCAGGACCAGGTCTTCGAACTCTTCTTCACCACCCGGCGGCAAAGCGGGGGCACCGGCATGGGGCTTGGCATCGTCCAGGCGCTCTTGAAGGCCCATGGTGCAGCGATCCGACTGCTGCCGGGTGCCGACGGTGCTACTTTCGAACTCTCCTTTCCGGTGAGGCCGCCTGCCATTAGTCCGGCCAGCGGGAGCTGAACACTGCGGCCAGGTGATCGAGCAGTGCACGCACACGGCGGGTCAGGTGCCGGTTGGGCGGGTAGAGTGCATAGAGGCCGAACGTGTCGGTCTTGTATTCCGGCAGCACGCGCTCAAGCCGTCCGTCCGCCAGGGCGTCCTCGATGGCATAGAGCGGCGCGATGGTGAGGCCGAGACCTCCCATTGCCATACGTGCCAGGGCTCCGGGAGAGTTGGAGCGGACGGCACCATGCAGCCGGATGACCTGCTCTTCATCCCCGGAATGAAACCGCCAAGTGTTGAGTTCGGTCTGATTGCTGTCGACAAGGCAGACATGGGTTGAAAGGGCTCTTGGGTCCTGCGGTCTGCCGTGCCGCTTCAGATAATCCGGTGAGGCACAAAGAACCAGCGGCATGCCGGCAAGCTTGCGAGCGATCAGGGTGGAATCCCGCAAGGCTCCGATGCGGATCGCCAGGTCGAGACCTTCCTCCACCAGGGCAAGCCGGTGATCGGTCAGGCGCATATCCACCTCGACATCCGGATGCTTGCGCAGGAAAGGGACAAGCGCCTCGCTCAGCCTCGTGCTGCCGAAGCCTGTCGGTGCCGTCAGCCTGATCTGGCCGGCCAGGGCGCCCTGACGTTCACGCACAAGCGAATCCAGATCATCGATCTGCTCCAGGATCGGCCGGCAATGTTCCAGATAGGCAGCGCCGACGTCGGTCAGGGACACACTGCGCGTGGTCCGGTTGAAAAGCTGGGTCTTCAACTGGCCTTCCAGATGCTGGACATATTTGCTGACAAGTTTGGTCGACAGGCCCAGCCGTCGCCCCGCGCTTGTGAAGGATCCTTCCTGCGCGACGGCGATGAAGGCTCGCATGGTTTCGATCTTGTCCATCACTATTGTCCTCGGCGGATCCTGCTCTTGTCAGCTCTTTATCCCTTATTTGTACATAATCATTGAATGAATTCGAAGATTATTTCCAATCAAGTCAGGAGGCATATTGCAGGCAGCGGACCGGACCAAGACGCTTCGGCCGCAGGAAGATCCTTCAAGGCAAGAGGAAGCTGGCGATGTCCAACGCAATCAAGATCCACCGTTTTCCGCTCTCCGGTCACTGCCACCGGGTGGAACTCTTTTCCAGCCTCACCGGCATCAATCACGAGCTGGTCGAGGTCGACCTGGCCAATGGCGAGCACAAACGCGATCCGTTTCTGAAACTCAATCCGGTGGGCCTGGTTCCGGTCATCGAAGATGGTTCGACCGTGCTCTCTGACTCCAACGCGATCCTCGTCTACCTGGCCCGCAAATATGCGCCGGACTGGCTGCCGACAGATCCGTATCTGGAAGCGGAAGTTCATCGCTTCCTGGCCTTTGCCGCCGGTGAACTTGCCAGCGGACCGGGTGCGGCGCGGTTGATCACGGTCTTCGGACGGCCGCTTGATCCGGAGCGTGCAAAGTCTGTCGCCAAGGTGGCTTTCGATAACCTGGAAGCCCATCTGGACGGCCGCGAGTGGCTCGTTGGCGATCGGCCGACGATCGCCGACATCGCTATCTACAGCTACACGGCGCATGCGCCGGAAGGCAACGTTTCGCTGGAGCCCTATCCGCGCATCCGCGGTCTTTTGAAGCGCATCGAGGATTTGCCGGGCTTTGTGGCCATGCCGGCTACCAAGGCAGGCCTTGCCGCGTAACGTTTCCCGGAACTGCAGGTCCTTGCGAGCAAGGGCCTGCGTCTGGCGTTCCTGAAGGTACCGAAAGGATTTGACGATGGCTGAGATCGATGAGACTGCAAACCGGACGGTCATCCCTTCTCCGTTTCATGCCGGCGAACGCCAGGTGCAAGAACGACTTGGCGACAGGGATGTGGAGCGCTGGGCGCGTGGTGCCATCCGCGGCTTCATGCCTGATCAACATCGGGCCTTCTTTGAGGACCAGCCATTCATGATCGCCTCGGCGCGCGATGCTGCCGGTCGCCCCTGGGCGACAGTGCTGGAGGGCTGGCCCGGATTTGTACGCTCACCCGATCCCGGGTCGTTGACGATTTCAGCGCGTCCTGTCGCAGGAGACGCCCTGGAAGAGGCATTTGTCGAAGGCGCGGATGTCGGGTTCATCGGGATCGAACTCGCGACCCGGCGGCGCAACCGCGTCAACGGGACAGTCGCCTCCGCAGGGGCTGACGGGTTCCGGTTTGCTGTCGGGCAGTCGTTCGGAAATTGCCCGCAATATATCCGGGCACGGGATGTGCGCTGGAGTACGGAAGCTGTCTCGGGAGAAGCAGTTCGTGGATCGCGTCTGAGTGCGACGCAAGCAGCGTGGATCAGGTCTGCCGATACGTTCTTCATCGCAACCGGCTACCGGGGAGAGGGAGATGACGAGGCCTACGGCATGGACGTGTCTCACCGGGGTGGTGAACGCGGCTTCGTGCATGTTCTGGATGATCGCCGGCTGATCTTCCCCGACTATGCGGGCAACAGGTTCTACAACACGCTCGGCAACATTCTGGCGGATGCGCGAACAGGGCTGTTGTTCCAGGATTTTTCAAGCGGCAGCCTGTTGCAGGTTACCGGCCGGGCAACGATCGTTTGGGATGCGGAAGAAGTGGCGAAAGTGCCTGGTGCACGTCAACTCGTGTCCTTCGAGGTCGACGAAATCGTTGAACTGACGTCGGTCTTGCATTTGCGTTGGCAGAAAGAAGCATCGGCAATCCGGTCGTTGCGGCTTGCAGAGAAAATCCGGGAAAGTTCCGATGTGACGTCTTTTGTGTTCGAGGCTCGCGACGAGGGAGCTTTGCCTTCGTTCAATGCCGGTCAGCATTTGCCGATCGAACTCAGCCTTCCTGCCGGCCATGGCAAGATCCAGCGAAGCTATTCGCTTTCCGGCGATCCGTCCGAAGGCCGCTATCGAATATCCGTGAAGCGCGAGCCGAACGGACTTGTCTCGCGTCTCCTGCATGACGTGCTTCAGGTTGGCGGATACATAGACGCTGGAAGGCCGGCTGGTGATTTTGCGCTGCCGGAGACGAAAGACCCGGTGGTGCTGGCAAGTGCGGGCATCGGTATCACGCCGCTCCTGAGCATGCTGCATCATCTGGCTGGTGAGGACGGGAGCCGTCCCGTGTGGTTTGTCCAGAGTGTCAGGGATGGCGATCATCATCCCTTCCGGCAGGAAGTCGAAAGCCTGACGGCGGGGAGGCCGAACATTCGGCACGAGATCCGTTATAGCCGCCCACAGCCTTCGGACGTTTCAGGTCAGGATTATAATTCGGTCGGCCGGATAACGGCACAAGAGCTGCTGGACTTGTCACCCAAACTGCAGACGCAATACTTCCTGTGCGGTCCGTCTGCCTTCCTGGCTGATCTGAAGTCCGGGCTGGAACAGCTCGGTGTTTCGCAGGAGCGGATCCACTTCGAAGCCTTCTGAGGGCGATCCGGGCGTATCAGTCCGGTCGTTAATCTTCCGGGGTGAAGTCGACATGGATATGGTTGCCGTCCGGGTCCCAGACGTTGATGGCAACTGTCCCCGTGCCGGGCTGAACGGAGCGGCGATAACGTTCGCCGCGTTCGTTCAGTCTTGCTTCGAAAGCCTCCAGACCGGAAGCGGTAAAAGCGAAATGTTCCAGTTTCAGCTTAGCTTCGGATCCGGTCGCTTCCGGCCCCTCAACACCGACCAGATGAATGGCTGCATCGTTACCCGCGTAGAGCCAGGCACCTGAAAAGGGAAAATCGGGACGCGGTCCGGGTTCCATCCCGAGAATGTCGCCATACCAGGCGATCAGTTCGTCGAGCCGCGTGGTGCGAAGATTGACGTGGTCTAGCTTTCCGATCTTCATGCGCTGGCCTTTCCAGAGCGGTCCGTTTGGTCCGGTAAGTGGTGATTTGCTGTCTGACCCTCGAGGGCTGGCAAGTCAATGCCGGTCGGCATCCAGGGAACCGGGCAAGGCACCGCGAAACACCTGCCGGGACTGTCACAATTTTTAGCAAATAGTTAAGGCCAGGCAAGGCTTTCGGCTCTGAAGACCACTCGTCCGGTTCAGCGTGAAAAAAACCTTCTGCAACTGAAAATTTCCTATTGCATCGGGGGGCGAACGGGCGCATATACGCCTTGCCCAAATTCGCACGTGCCCGTGGTCGTCCATGGGATGTTCAACAAGACATCTCTTAAGGGGCCGCTGCCAGACAATCCGCCAAGGGGCGGGGCAGTTGAGATCCGGACGGCTTAAAGCAACGACGTAAGAGGGCTTTTTTGGTCTCTGCCGGGGTTTCCAACCTCCGGCGTCACTGAAGAGGCACTTGTTACATCATTGCCCGACGTGCGGTTCGGTTCTCCCGATCCAATCAACGGCATTTCCCGACGCGGGAAAGCTTTGTGCTGCTTGGCAGTCGCATAGCCCAACCGTCGCTGCAGTCAACCCGGCCTCCGGTTCCATCCCGGGGGAGGCCCGGTGCGCATTGCAGCACCCTGCGACGTGAACGCAGCGCGCACGCCAAGGATTAGCGCGCCTGCGGCTGAGATTGAGAAAGAGGGGAGCCCCCCAATGAGCGACCGTATCCGCGATTTCCTCCGCCGACGTGACGAAGATGGCCCGTGCGTTGTTGTCGATCTCGACATCGTGCGCGACAACTTTGAAGCTTTTGCCAAGTCCCTGCCGGACACCTCCGTCTACTACGCAGTGAAAGCCAACCCGGCACCTGAAATCCTGTCGCTCCTGGAAAGCCTCGGCTCCTCCTTCGATTGCGCCTCCGTCGGCGAAATCGAAATGGTGCTGGCAACCGGCGCATCCGCCGACCGCATTTCCTACGGCAACACGATCAAGAAGGAGAAGGATATTGCGCGTGCCTATCAGTATGGCGTCCGCCTCTTCGCCGTCGACTGCGTCGAAGAAGTTGAAAAAATCGCCCGCGTTGCCCCTGGCTCCAAAATCTTCTGCCGCGTCCTGTGCGACGGTGTCGGCGCCGAGTGGCCGCTCTCCCGCAAATTCGGCTGCGACCCCGAAATGGCGCCCGACGTCCTCGAACACGGGCACCGGCTCGGCCTTGTCGCCCATGGCGTTTCCTTCCATGTCGGCTCCCAGCAAGCCAACCTCACGGCGTGGGATCTCGCTCTCGCCATGGCAGCAGGCGTTTTCCAGGAAATGGCGCTCCGCGGCATCGAACTGAAAATGGTCAACATGGGTGGGGGCTTCCCGACCCGTTACCTGAAGGACGTCCCGGGCGTTTCGACGTACGGCGAAGCGATCTTCCAGGCGCTGTGCAAGCACTTCGGCAACCGTCTGCCGTCCACCATCATCGAGCCGGGCCGCGGCATGGTCGGCAATGCCGGCATGATCGAAGCTGAAGTCGTTCTGATTTCCCGCAAATCCGCAAACGACGAAGTGCGCTGGGTCTATCTCGATATCGGCAAGTTCCACGGCCTGGCCGAAACCATGGACGAGGCGATCCGTTATCCGATCCGCACCCCGCGCGACGGCGACACCACTGCACCTTGCGTGCTGGCCGGCCCGACCTGCGACAGCGTCGACGTTCTTTACGAAAAGACGCCGTACGAACTGCCGGTGAGCCTGTCCATTGGCGACAAGGTGCTGATCGAGGCCTGTGGTGCCTACACCACGACCTATTCCACGGTCGGATTCAACGGCTTCGCGCCGCTGGCGTCCTTCGTCATCTGAGGCAAGTGCCATGATTGATATTGTGGACGAGGCGCCGGATCACACCGGCGCCCGCGAGGGTCTGCTTGACCTTTGTTTCGGCGAGGACCGCTTCAGGAAAACCTCCGAGCGTCTGCGTGAAGGCCGGCTTCCGGTCTTCGCATTTTCTGCTATCGACGAATCTGGCAAGCTCGTTGGCACGGTAAGGCTCTGGTCTGTGGCGGACCGCAACGGCTCGCAAAGCCTGTTGCTCGGACCCCTTGCCGTCGATCCGGCTTGCCGGGGGTTGAAGGTCGGAGACCGTCTGATGCGGCACGCCCTCAACCAGGCTGCCGTGCTTGGCCATGGATCCGTGATCCTGGTCGGCGATCAGCCGTATTATACCCGCTTCGGTTTTGCTGCGGGCCTTCTCGACAAGGTCGGGATGCCGGGACCGGTGGACTATCACCGTTTCCTCGCACTGGAGTTCACTCCAGGGCACATTGACGGCCTGGAGGGTGTGCTTTCGGCATCCGGTGTAATGGATCCGATGGCAGTGCCGGCTGCCCGGGAAGACGTCTTCTCGGTTTCGCAAGCAATTTGAAGCTTTAGACTTGGAGACGGCGGCGAAGTTTTTCGCCGCCGTCTCTTGTTTTTTAAGCACAGGCTTGTTTGTTTAAAAATTACAGGGTTTGAGACGGTCATTTGTCTTTCCTTGAACGGGCTTTCACCGAGAAGACTTGAAATTCCTGCAGAAACCAGCCACACCTAACAAAGGCGCAATAAGTGCGCTTTGCTGTTTGAAGGATTTCCCAACGGGCCGGACCCTCTGGAAGCGATGTGGGCGGCATATCGGATAGGATTGGAGTTACGCATATGACCGACGACACCAACGACGGTGCGCCGAAGAAGCCGGCGGTAAAAGCTGCCGCAAAGCCAACAACACGGCGGAAGACCACATCGCGTACGCCCGCTTCCAGAGCCGCATCGGCAAAGCCGGCAAGCTCCAAATCGACACCTGCCAAATCACCGTCTGCGACGCCGGCTGCAGCCAAGGCTGCGCCCGCCAAACCTGCTGCCGCGAAACCGGCGGTCGCGAAATCGGCGAGTGCGAAACCGGCTGCTGCAAAATCTCCGGCCAAAACAGCCTCTGCAATGCCTGCTGCTGCGAAACCCGCAACCAACAAGCCGTCCGCCTCCGCCACCAAGGCAGCTGACGCGAAAGCGCCCGCAAAGTCTGTGGCGGCCACAAAACCTTCGACAAGCAGGACACCGAAACCTGCTGCTGCAAAAACGCAGACCAAGACTGAGGCCAAGACTGCGGCCAAGCCGGCTGCCAAAAAAGCGGCTCCGGTGAAACCGGAAGCAGTGAATGCTTCCAAGGCGAAGACAGCCGCTCCTAAAGCTTCTGCACCGAAGGCAGCAGCTTCGAAGGCCGCTGAACCGAAAGCAGGTTCCACTGCATCATCAGGCGCTGTTCACGGAACGATCACCGGTCCTCTTGTGATGATCGGTCTCGGTTCCATCGGCAAGGGAACGCTGCCGCTGATCGAGCGTCATTTCAAATTCGACAAGAGCCGGTTTACCGTCATCGACCCGGTTGATGGTGATGCCAAGCTGGTGACCGACCGGGGATACCGGTTCGAAAAAGTCGCCCTGACGCCTGAAAACTACAAGGACATACTGACGCCCTTGCTCACGGAGGGCGAGGGGCAGGGGTTTGTCGTTAATCTGTCTGTCGACACTTCATCGCTGGACCTGATGAAATTCTGCCGCAAGCTTGGCGTGCTCTATATCGACACTGTGGTCGAACCCTGGCCGGGGTTCTACTTCGATGACACCGCAACGGCAGCCGACCGGACCAATTATGCACTGCGTGAGGCCGTACGACGCGAAAAGAAGAAACATCCTGGCGGCACTACGGCAGTTTCCTGCTGCGGCGCCAATCCAGGCATGGTCTCGTGGTTCGTGAAGAAGGCGCTGGTGGATATCGCCACCGATTCCGGCGTCAAGTTCAAGGAACCGTCCAGCCAGAAGGGCTGGGCCAAGCTGATGAAAAAGGTGGGTGTCAAGGGCATCCATATTGCCGAGCGTGACACCCAGCGAGCCAAGGAACCGAAACCATTCGGCGAGTTCTGGAACACCTGGTCGGTGGAAGGTTTCCTTTCCGAAGGTTTCCAGCCCGCGGAACTCGGCTGGGGTACGCATGAAACCTGGAAGCCTGCGAACGCCAAGAAGCACAAGAAAGGCTGCAAGGCGGCGATCTATCTGGAACAGCCGGGCGCCAACACCCGTGTGCGGACCTGGTGCCCGACGCCAGGCGCGCAATATGGCTTTCTCGTCACGCACAATGAAGCGATCTCCATCGCCGACTACTTCTCCGTGAGCGATGGCAAGAAGGTCAGCTACCGCCCGACATGCCACTATGCCTATCATCCGGCGAACGTGGCCGTGCTCTCGCTGCATGAACTGTTCGGCTCCGCAGGAAAGGTTCAGGAGACGCTGCACGTTCTCGACGAAAGTGAACTGCAGGACGGCATCGATGAACTCGGCGTTTTGCTCTACGGTCACAAGAAAAATGCCTATTGGTATGGCTCCCAGCTGTCTGTCGAGGAGGCCCGGGACCTTGCGCCGTATCAGAACGCGACCGGTCTGCAGGTGACTTCGGCCGTTCTGGCCGGAATGGTCTGGGCGTTGGAGAACCCGGAAGCGGGCATCGTCGAGACGGATGAGATGGACTACAAGCGCTGCCTCGAAATCCAGCTGCCGTATCTTGGCCCGGTCAAAGGCTATTATACGGACTGGACACCTCTGGAAGGGCGACCTGGCTTCTACAAGGAAGATATCGACACCAAGGATCCCTGGCAGTTCCGTAACATTCTGGTGCGATAGCGAAAAAGGGCAACCTTTGGTGAAAATAGCCGCTGGATAACTCCGGCGGCTTTTTTGTTGTTTGTTGAAATTCGGAAAGTCGCCGAACGCGAAAACTTTGTGATCTACATAACATTCTTGAAATAGATCTTGGCAGAATATACGTCATAGGGTGCAACCATTCGGCGAGGGCAAGTTGAAAGTCGATCAGGCAAGACTGAACGCTGCCATCCGGGGCCTTTATGAGGCCGCGGTTACGGCGGAGCTCTGGAAGCCGGCCATGGAAGAGGTGACTGACGCCCTCCAGGCAAAGAGTTGTCACTTCTTCTCCAACAACCTGACAGATGCGGGGGACGACCTCTTCGTCACGGTTCGCATGGATCCTGATTTTCACAAGGATTACATGGGCACTTACGCAGAGCTTGATGTCAGGTATCCGCGCATCCTGGATGCTCCGGTCGGAAGAGTTCTGCACGGAGATCTCCTGTGGACCGACGAAGAGCGGATGGCCAGTCCCGTCTATCACGAGAACTTGCTGCCTTTCGAACTCTACGAGGTAACTGGCGCCCAACTCGCCATGCCCGATCGCTTGAGCTGGCTTGGCTTTTCTCTCTATGAAGAGGAGCCTTGGGAAAAAGATCAGCTCGAGGCTCAGCAGCTGATCCTCGGCCATACACGGCAGGCCTTGCGGATCCATCTGACACTGGCAGAAGCAAAAGCGAATACGGAAACGCTCGGCAATCTCCTGACGGCACGCGGGCAAGGGATAATTCTGGTGACCGCAGGGGGCAGGATCGTCTTCGCGAACGATCAGGCCGAAGCCTTGCAGCAAGAACAGGTTCTGAAAATGAGCAGCCGGGGTCTTGTCTTCCGGGACAGGGCCTTGAACCGGCGTTTTGCGCTTGCCCTGGATGCCCTTCACTTCCGTTCGAGCGTTCCTTCGAGCGAGACCGTTACGCTCACCGATACAACGGATCATCAGATCGGGGTCCGCTTCCTGCCCGTTCCCGGAGGGATCGGTGGTGGCGGTTCGATGCTGGCTGTCCTGTGTATTCCGCTCCACATGCAGCATGGGCCGGACCCATCGGAGATCAGGCAATTTGCCGGATTGTTCCGCCTGACACCTTCCGAGGAGCTTGTGGTTGGCGCGATCGCGTCCGGGCAGGATCTGTCGCAACATTGCGTTGAGCGCGGCATCTCACTCGACACCGCAAGAAAACACCTGAAGAATACAATGGCCAAGGCCAACTGCCGCTCGCAGAAAGACCTTTTGCGGCTGGTCGAGCGGTTCTGCTTCTTCCGACTTCGCTGACCTGCGAAGCTCTTGCCATCCGGAATGCCTGACAGATTTATACTGGATCCGTTGTCGCTGATCTTGCCGGACCCTGGCTGCCTTGCCTTGTTTCCCCCGGTTCATGTCAAGACCGTTTGCGCCTGCTGTTCGGGCAGTGTCGCTGGTCACAGGAGGCCGGGAAGGGGATGAGCTAACAAGAGACGGTGACAGGGCTCGTGTCAGGTTCAAACGCTGGTGACAACGGTTGCCATCTACCCGAACCTGACGGGCAGCCGACCGTGAAAGAACCGGGCGCAAAACGAACCCGGGCTGTTGAGGCATAAAAAGGACAATGACAGTGCTGAATTCCATGGAAACGACTTCGCGAACCGATACGCATCCCCTTGGACCGGAAAGCCGTCATGCCGGAACCACCAGGATCCTGCACTGGATGATTGCCGCTTTGGTTCTGGCGACATGGCCACTGGGTTACGTGATCAAGTTCGTGAAAAGCGATGTGTCCCTGGATTTCTACCTGCTGCACGAAAGTTTCGGCTTTCTGGTGCTCTGGCTGATGCTGGTTCGTGTCGGCAACAAGCTTGTTGCTCGTAAGCCGGCGGAAGAGGGCCCGGCTCTGGAACGACTGGCGGCCAACGTCGTTCACGGGCTTCTCTATCTGTTCCTGATCGTCATGCCGGTCAGCGGGTTTCTGGCAACAAACGCCCACGGATTTCCGCTGAGCTGGTTCGGCCTGGTTCCGGTCTGGAGCCCGATCGGCAAGTCACCAGACATTGCGGGGACACTGTCGGCCATTCATTCCTGGAGCGCATGGGCTTTGCTGGCACTGTTTGCCCTTCACATTGGTGCGGTACTGTTCCACCACGTTCTGAGGCGTGACCGGACACTCTACCGGATCCTCTGAACCGAACAGCCAGTGCTGGGTAGCGCTGGCCGCTTCCTCCAGTGGCGAGCGTCAATCGATCAGCCGCACCACCTCCAGGGGCTCAACTCTGCCTTTTACCTGATGCTGGCCGATGGACCGGTACTCAACGGTGTTGCCAAGTCGCTTGGCGATCTCGCTGGAGACGAGGATCACCACATCGGAGCTGCCGTCGATCTCCTTGCCGAGGCTCTCCAGCCGGGAAGCGGCGTTCACCGTGTCGCCGATGACCGTGTAGTTGACCCGCTCCGGTGCGCCGATATCGCCGACGACAAGCGGTCCCATGTGAAGGCCGATGCGAATACGAACAGGCGCTTCACCGCGGGCGACGCGTGCAATGTTGTCCTCCCGGATGGCACGGGCCATGCCGATTGCCGCACGGGCGGCAGGTTCTGCCGGATTTTCCAGCCGCTCCGGTGCGCCCCAGAATGCCATGACACTGTCGCCGATGTATTTGTCGATGGTGCCGCCTTCCTTTGTGATCTCGGCGCCGAGCAGGGACAGGTGATGATTGACGAAGGCAGCGGTTTCGGTTGCCGTCATGCCTTCGGAAGCAGAGGTGAAGCCGGCAATGTCGGTGAACATAACCGCGACTTCTCGTTCTTCCGGCGGCGCATACGCCCGGCCTTCACGCAGGAGTTTCCTGACCAGTGTTTTGGGGACGTACCGGCTGAAAGCGGTCAGGCCGCTGACCATGGAATTGAAACCGTTGGCCAGGTCGTCCAGTTCGCGCACGAAGCTGCCTGGCAGGTGCTCGGCAGAGTCCAGCTCAAGATCCGCGACGGCCCTTGCCCCAAGCGCTGCCCGGCGGATCGGCTGGCCGATGCGGTGGGCAAGAAAGCCGGCGCCGATCAGCGACAGTCCGAGAAGGGCGATGCCGATCAGTATCGCATCGCTCAATTGCTCAAGCGGCTGCTCGAGAACCTCCGCCGGAAAATGGGCGCCGATTGAAATCGGCAACCCTGTCGGGCCGAGGTCCGGGCTTTGGAGGACGACAAACCGCTTGTTGCCAAGGGCATCATAGCCGGCACGCATTTCGTGTCCCTGGCGTATCCCGTATCCTGATGCATCGACTGTTTCAGTCGATTTGAGGGTTTGCAAAAAAGTGTCCGGGACGTTCTCGAGTCCAATCAGCGGACTTGTCGGCGACAGAAGGTTGAAGACCTCCGACAACGCAGGATGAGCAATCAGACCGTAGGTCTGCGGGTTGATCATGAACACCTGAACCAGTCCGGTGGAGATGTCGCTTGTGACTTCCGACAAGCGCTCCATGGACATGGCCATCAGGACGAGGCCTTCGTAATCACTGCCGTCAGGGCCGTCGGACAGGATCGGTTGAACGTGAGCGATATAGGTGTGCTGGCGCTGAGGATAAAAGGCCGGGCCAGACCAGAAGGGGGCTGTCTTGTCCCTTGAAGACGAGATCAAACCCGCAAGGGCATGCGTTTCGTCGGTCTTCGGCACGAATTGGGGTACGAGAATTCCGTCAGCACGGCCCCGGTCGACCTGGATGAAATTGCCGTTCCTGTCGGCGACGATGACAAAGGAGACATGCTCCATGGCCGACAGCGCACCGAACATGTAGTCGGCGACTTCCTGAGGACGGCGCAACAGGATGCTGCCGGTGGAAAGAGCTGCCGCGGTAAAGGAGCTTGCTTCCTCGACGGCTTCTATCTGGGCGGAAAAGGCCTGCTCCAGGGAGTGCATGCCCGAGTTGATCAGTGAGCCGCCCAGGTTGCGCACGACCTTTTCCGACGTGGCCGCCTGAACGATAAGGACAATCGCTGCGGTGATGAAGACAAAACCACCGATGACCGTCGTGAGCGTCGGCGTGATGTGAAGGCGCCTGTTAAAGGGCAAGTGCTTGGCCTGCGTACTGAATTTCGACGCAATACCCATACCCTGATAACGTGGCGAGGCAAAGCGCGGGAGACCGGATGAAACCGTGAGGATTGCAACGGATGATCGGCTCGGTGCTAGCCACGCAGCCGAACGACCTCGACCGCTGCCGATTTACCCTTGACCTTGTGCAGTCCGATGGCCTCCTGCTCGATGCTGCTGTCGAGACGCTTGGCGATCTCGCTGGAGACGAGAATCACAACATCGGCGTCACCGTCGATCTCCTTGCCGAGGCTCTCCAGCCGGGAAGCGGCATTCACAGTGTCGCCGATGACCGTGTAGTTGACCCGCTCCGGTGCGCCGATGTCACCGACGACAAGCGGTCCCATGTGAAGGCCGATGCGAATACGCACAGGCGCTTCACCGCGGGCAACGCGTGCAATGTTGTCCTCCCGGATGGCCCGGGCCATGCCAATTGCCGCACGGGCCGCAGGCTCTGCCGGATTTTCCAGCCGCTCCGGTGCGCCCCAGAATGCCATGACACTGTCGCCGATGTATTTGTCGATGGTGCCGCCTTCCTTTGTGATCTCGGCCCCGAGCAGGGACAGGTGATGATTGACGAAGGCAGCGGTTTCGGTTGCCGTCATGCCTTCGGAGGCAGAGGTGAAGCCGGCGATGTCGGTGAACAGCACCGCAACCTCCCTTTCTTCCGGCGGGGCATCCGCCCGGCCTTCGCTCAGAAGTTTCCTGACAAGTGTGCCCGGAACGTAGCGATTGAAGGCTTTCAAGCCGCCTAACATGGCATTGAAGCCCTTGGACAGGTCGTCCAGTTCCCGGATGATGCTGGAAGGCAGCGGGGCTACGGTCGAAAGGTTCAGGCCCGCCACTTCTCTTGCCGCGACCGAAGCACGTTGAACCGGTCTTGCAATCCGTCTCGCCAGCAAAACCGCGCCAAGCAGTGACAGCACGAGCAGTCCGCCACCAACAAGTAGCGCCATCAGCAGTTGTTTCAGCGGCTGGTCAAGGTACTCGGCAGGAAAGTGAACACCGATCCTGACCGGAAGACCCAAGAGGTTTTCGTTCTTCTGTTCAAGGATCACGAACCGTGCGGCGCCGTCAGGGGCAGTGCCGGAATAGACAGCCAGTTTCTCGGAAATGTCGAAGGACTCATTCTTGACCCTCGGCATGTCCTTGAAGCCGGCCAGAAAGGCATCGGGCAAACGATCGACATTCAGAAGAGGCATTTCTGCTGTCAGGTCATCGAAGGATTTGTGAAGGTCGGGATGGGCAACAATTTCGTCTGATCCCTCCTTCATGAGAAAGACGGTTATGTCGTCTGTCGAAACGTGCCAGGTGATCTCGGACATTCTGTCGAGCGACATGCCGATCATCAGGCTGCCACGGTAGGTCTTGCCTTCATGCAGCGGGCGTACAAAGACGTAATAGGTGTGCTCGCGGTTCGGCATGTAGAACGGCTCGCTCCAGTAAGCGCCAGACTGTTTTTTCGCGCGTTCCGCCAGGGGAACCAGGATCGGAATAT
The DNA here is from genome assembly GCF_012273635.1 of Labrenzia sp. PO1. NCBI lineage: Bacteria > Pseudomonadati > Pseudomonadota > Alphaproteobacteria > Hyphomicrobiales > Stappiaceae > Labrenzia > Labrenzia sp. PO1. Next base: position 164,986 of record NZ_JAAXCR010000001.1, on the reverse strand, counting down.
CCTTCGCCAGGTTGACGTTGCCACCCATCAGCTTGCCGTCCGCATCGCCTCTGTCGACATCAACGCCTTCGCCATTTTCGTCTACCAGAACCAGAAAGGAGACCTGCTCCATCGGGGCGAGTGCACCGTAAAGGTAAGACAGGATGAGATCGGGGTCGTCGACCGGCAGTTCCTTGCGCTCATAGGTCAGCCGGGTGAATTCGGCAGTTTCCGTGATGGCATGAAGCTGTTCGACAAACGCCGTTTCGGCTGCATCCATGCCGATATCGACCAACTCACCGCCCATTCTCCTGACGACTTCCGAAGAAGTGACGGCCTGGATGAAGAGGATCGCAGCCGCGGTCACCAGCACGAAACTGCCGATGACGGAGGCAAGGGTCGGTGTGATGAAGAGTTTCCTGCGTGCTGGCACCGTGACGTCCCGATTGTGAGCTGTGTTGTCGTAAGCCGATATCTCTTTCAAATTACGCCGCGCGTAGCAATCGGGGAACTGCACCGGAAGCTTGAAACCTGTTTCAGATACAAAAAGACCCGCACGGCGAAACCGTGCGGGTCTTGGTTTTTCGCGCTTGGAAAAGCTTGCGTCAGGTGGTCTTTTCTGCCCGGTCGAACGTGTGACCGTAGTCCACGGCAATCTCGTAATCCGGATCTTCAAGGACCGAGACTTCGACAAGGTCGCCAGCCTTGGCCAGCAGCTTTTTGCAGTCCGGCGAGAGGTGGCGCAGGTGCAGGCGCTTGCCAGCAGCAAGGTATTTCGAGGCGAGGGCGTCAATTGCTTCCAGGCCGGAATGATCGACCACGCGGCTGTCGATGAAGTCGACGACGACGTCCTCGGGATCGTTCAACGGATCGAAGAGATCGGCAAAGCCAGTGGTGGAGCCGAAGAACAGCGGGCCGGTCAGACGATAGACCTTCCAGCCTTCCTTGCTGGTGCCGATACGTGCACGGATCCGGCTGGCTGCATTCCAGGCGTAAGCAAGCGCGGAAATGATCACACCAACAACAACAGCGACCGCGAGATCCGAATAAACGGTGACGCAGGTGACAATGACCATCACAAGTGCGTCGATCGGCGGGATCTTGTGCATGATCTTCAGGCTGGTCCACGCGAAGGTGCCGATGACCACCATGAACATTACGCCGACCAGGGCTGCGACCGGGATCCGTTCGATCAAGGGCGAGGCGATGACGATGAAGGACAGCAGGAAAAGAGCTGCGGCAATGCCGGAAATCCGGGTACGTGCACCGGATTTCACGTTGATCATGGACTGGCCGATCATGGCGCAGCCACCCATGCCACCGAAAAAGCCGGTCACGACGTTTGCCGTGCCCTGTGCAAGGCATTCCTTGGACGCGCCGCCCTTGGTGCCCGTCAGGTCGGCCACGAGGTTCAACGTCAGCAGGGATTCAATGAGGCCGATGGCTGCCAGGATCACGGCATAAGGCAGGATGATCTGCAATGTGTCGAGCGTCAGCGGCACCATGGGAATGTGGAAATCCGGCAGGCCGCCGGCGATCGAGGCGAGATCGCCAACCGAGCGGGTGTCGAGGTTGAAGCCGAGCACGAGCGCGGAGACAACCAGAATGCCTGCAAGCGGCGCGGGGAAAGATGATGTGATCTTGGGCAGGAACCAGATAACAGCCATGGTGAGGGCTATCAGGCCGAGCATCAGATACAGCTGGGAGCCTTCCATCCATGTCAGTCCGCCAGCGCCATCTGGAACCTTGAACTGGCCGAGCTGTGCAAGGAAGATCACGATCGCAAGGCCGTTGACGAAACCAAGCATGACCGGATGGGGCACCATGCGGATGAACTTGCCCCACTTCAGCAAGCCCACCACGATCTGGATGAGGCCCATCAGCACGACGGTGGCGAAAAGGTATTCCACCCCGTGCTGGCTGACGAGGGAGACCATCACCACGGCCAGTGCGCCGGTCGCACCGGAAATCATGCCGGGACGACCACCGATACAGGCCGTAATCAGACCGACAAAGAACGCCGCATAGAGACCTACCAGCGGATTGACGCCGGCAACAAAGGCAAAGGCCACGGCTTCGGGAACGAGCGCCAGGGCAACTGTAAGCCCGGCCAGAAGTTCGGTTTTGATGCGGGACGCATCCATTTTCAACGGTTGTTCAGGCGCAACGGCCTCCGCGCGTGCTGACACGGGCTGCTCCGGATATTTGGTGTGGTTTTTTAGGTCAGCGCCAATCCCTGCCCGGATTTCCACTTTTGACCTGGATCAAGTTGCCACCTTCTAATCGATTTTTTGCAACGCAGCAAGGCGGGCCAGGCAGGAGCAGCCATGCGTTGACCGGGGTTCTTCCTTGATAAAGGTTCGATGGTTGCCTGTTGAGCCAGTAAAGCGCGTGTATGACAGGAGTTTTCCGTTAAGGAAGAAGGGTTAGTTCTTTCTGGATACAATTTACGATATTGCAATAATACGAGCGATAATATTTGATGAAATTGGGTAACAACTTTAATTCTCTGATTATTTGGGGTTGTTGTTGTGTCAATTTCTCGTATCTGTTGCGTTGCTTTTTCCTTTTTGCTTGCGGTGTCAGCAGGCGCCGCACACGCGGACGAGATGATCATGGCCACCGATGACTGGCCGCCCTTCCGGATTTCGGAGGGAGATACCTTCATCGGGCTGGATCTGGACCTGATGGACGAAGTTGCCAGGCGCACAGAAGCCGAACTCCGGATTGCCAAGATGCCCTGGGGGCGGGCGCTCACCGAAATGCAAGGGGGCGGCGTCGATGTCATGACCGGGCTGGCTTTCCGTCCGGACCGGGCGGAATATATCGCCTATACCGATACGCCTTACTTCAGATGCACGACCGCCTTCTACACCCTCAAGGGACAGGCCGATAAGATCCGGAGCTACGAAGACCTGGCGCCATACCAGGTCGGCTACGTGTTGCATTCGGCCTACTTCGAAAGGTTCGACAAGGACCGGTCTTTGGACAAGGTCGGCGTTGCGCAGGAGCAGATCCTGATCGACATGCTGATGAAGAAGCGTTTCGGTATCATGATCGGTACGGATTGCCAGGTGGATTACCTGATCAAACGCCAGGGGTTCGCCGACAAGATTGAAAAGGCGCCGTATAATCCGGGAAACTCGGTCGACCTGTATCTCGGTGTTTCCAAGAAATCGGGTTGGGCGGCAAAGCTTGATGAACTGAACCGTGTCATCAAGGAGCTTGTCGACGAAGGCTTCATCGACAAGATTGCAGAGGACTATTACGGCTCGCACTCCTAGCGTTGCCAACTCCTCTGATCCTTGAAGTCTTTTCCTGACTGGCAGAAGGAGAGACATGCAAGCGCACGTTATTGGTTATTCATAATAGCTTGTACAACCGCATTGCAATCAGCTTGGAAAGTCTGCAGATTGTCCCGTAGGGTTATTGCTCTAGATACGGGACTGCGGAGGACGTGGCCGCAGTCAAACGGCTTGTTGTGAACGAAATTGTCGTGCAGGCAGCTTAAGGAGGGCGGAATGCATCGGCTCATGTTTTGCGCCATGCTGAGCGTTCTTCTTCTGATGTCCAGCGCCCGGGCACAGGACGTTCTCAAGCTGTCCGGTTTTGAAGCCCCAAACCTGACCCCCGTTGCCGAGAGTATTCTAAGTCAGGCCTATGGGGAGTTGGGCATCCGCATCCAGACGATTATCACCAGCCCTCGCAGGGCACTGCTGGATTCAGCTTCCGGCAAGACCGACGGTGAACTGGTGCGGATCAGGACCATCGAAGCCGATCACAGCAGCCTTTTGCGTGTCGATGTTCCGATTATCCTGGCTCGGACCTTCGCCTATGCGAACAAGCCTCAGCTTCGTGGCAAGTCCTTCAAGCAGCTCCAGCATTTGCGGGTTGGCCATGTGGCGGGCGCACGGTTCGCCGCTGAACTGGCAGATGGGTTTGCCGAGGTATGGACCGCAGATACGCCCGAACAATTGTTCGAGATGCTCCAGCGAGACCGGATCGACCTTGTCATTGCCGGGGAGGGCACGGGGCGGCGCATTATCCGCGACCGGAAACTGGTGGGTGTCTTCCCGTTGCGACCGTCTTTGCAGGAGGTCGCATTCTATCATTATCTGCATGAGAAACATGCGGATCTGGTGCCCCGGATCGAAGCAGTTCTGAAAAGAATGCTGGCGGTGCCAGTGGGTGAGGAAACCGACGGTGTCGGTGAGACGACGCCGGAGAAAGATGGACACGTTCTGCACAAGACCGGCTTGAGCTGAAGGTTTTACGCAGGCTGCACGGCCGACGAGACGCTGCGAGGAACATATGCGCACGAAGAGGCTCATCTGTCTGCTGGCCGGGTTCCTTCTGGCTACTGCCGCTTCCGCGGGCGAGAGAATTGTGCTGTCCGGGTTTGAGGCTCCCGGTTTGACCCCGGTGGCGGTCGGTTATCTGCAGAAAGCCTATTCGAGGCTTGGGATCGAACTGGAGATTGTCGAAAACACGCCAAGCCGGGCTCTGGTGGAATCCACCTCCGGCAAAACCGATGGTGAAGTGATCCGGATCGGCTCTGTGGGGGACCGTTATCCCACCCTCGTCAGGGTGGATGTGCCGCTGCTTTCTGTTGTGGCCTACGGTTACACCAACCGCGCAGACCTGAAGGACAAATCCCTGGAGGATCTTAAATCCCTGCGGGCAGGGCATGTGCGCGGGGCTGTCTTTGGCGAAATGGCTGCCAGCGGGTTTGCAGAGGTCTGGTCGGCTGAAGAACCGGAGCAGCTGTTTCTCATGCTGAAACAGAAGCGGCTCGATCTGGTTTTCGTCCGCGAGTTGAGGGCGAAGGAGATGATAGAGAGGTTCGGTCTTGAGGATGCTTATTCTCTCCCGTCCAGCCGCAAGGAATATGCCTTCTATCATTACCTTCACGAGCGGCACCGGGATCTGGTGCCTCGGGTGGAGGAGGCCTTGCGCGCCGTCCTGGGTGAGAAGGACAAGGATACCGGGGATGGCCCGAGCTAGGCGGGCCAATCCGCTGATCCGGACTACTGCCCGCCGGATGTCCGGTTAGCTGCCGGTTGCTGGGCCTGGCCCAGGCTTGCTCCGAGAAGGGCGGCCGCACCGGCAAAGCCGCTGTCTCCACCGACAACAGTATTGGGAACAAGCTTGCCGACGAGGCCGACCAGCTCCGGTTTGCGTTCCAGCGAGGTCAGCAGTTTCTCCAGCGCCTGCAGCAGGGCTACGCGGTCCTGGCCGAGAACGTCGACCTGCGCTCTCTGGCCTCGGGCAAGTTCCTCCAGATACTGGCGCTCGGCGCGGCCAAGGGCAGCGCGTTCCTGTTCGCGCTGATTGGCCACCTGCACAGCTATCTGTGCTTCCACCAGACGGGGCTGTTCGTCCGCCGTGGAACGTGCCTGTTCCGTTTCGATGCGTTTTTGCTGCGCATCCGTTTCGCGTTCGTAGGCGGTGGAAAGCTGATCGGCCAATTGCACGCGCAGGCGGGAGACCAGCAGTTCCGGCGGGATGGCCGGTTCACCGAGACGGATCTCGCGAATGTCGACGCCGGCCTTGTTGCCTTCGATCTTGATCTGCTGCTCGATGGTCTGTTCCAGGGCATCGCGGTTTTCGATGAGATCCAGAACCTTGGTTGGGCGCACGGTGTAGGTCGCAGGCTGCACCGGCGTCCCGTCGGCATTCTTGTCCTGCACGCGGATCGAGGCACCGGCGACGTTCCTCACGATCGAGCGGATGGCCGGTGTCAGGATGCGGTTTTCAATCTCCTCCAGTCCGCCGACGGAGCCGACGACCACGGGTGCATTGTCAGGGTCGACCTGGACGAGGGCGCGCAGTTCCAGGGGGATGTCCCAACCTTCCACCTTGACGTAGACCGCCCGGTCGGCAGCGTCGCTGGGGATCTGTTCCTGCACGGACCGTTCGTTCTGCTGGATATTGCCCTGTTGATCGACCGAGAGATCGATGATGCGTTTTACGTAGCCTCCCTTGTATTCCCAGGTCTGGACGCGGGTATCGACCAGCGTCACTTCATAGGCCTGCCGGTTGAGGTAATAGGCCCCTGGGAAGAGCGGGTCCTTCCAGATGCCGACGCAGCCTCTGGGTACCAGGGGAACGGTAAGCGCCTCGCGGGAAACAGAGGAGGCAGAGACTTCTTCCTCGATGCAATTGATGCCGGGCTGACTGACATTGGACTTGACCACACCCACGTGCCCGGCGGGGATAATCGTCGCGTTGGTATTCTCATCGAGGCGTATGTCGAAGAGATACCGGTTCAGACGGTATTGTCCGGGCTTCAGCACCGTTTCCTGCGGTCCGCGCAGACCGCCCTTTGTCAGGAAGCTGTCGGCCTTCAGCATGTCGCCGACATCCGCATCTGCAATTGCCGGTGCCATGAACATGCCGGAGGGCATGGCGTCGCCGTCGAGTGCGGTCAACTGGCCATAATAGCCTTCGGGAATGGTGACGACGTCCCATTCCTCGAAATCGTAGAGCACCCGGACAAGCGGAATGAAATGAAAGCCGGGCCCGAGGATCTGGGCCTGCGGGCCTTTTTCGCCGTCCAGGGCAAGGATGCGGCCCTCAGGCAACTCCTCGAACGCATAGATCCTCTTCAGGTGACCAACACTGTTGGCGTCCACCAAGATGAAGGAAGAGGACAGGAGCATGAAGCCGCCGATCAGCACCAGAATGATGCCCATGAACCGGCTCGAAAAAATTTGAACCAGCCTGTGACCGCCGGCGGGAACTCCGGCTCGTCGAAGAATGATGCTGGCTCCCAGAAGGATTGCCACAATTCCAATAATCACGCCGAGCATCACGCTTCCTCCGCCAAGGTTCCGATGCGGAACCTATCTGACTGCGGGTGATGGACTGAGTCAACGACACTCATATGACATGTGGTGGTCGAACTGCGCCTGGGCCTCGGTCAAATGAAAAAGCTCGACGGCAAACGCGGGTAGGATTAGAACCGGCGAAAAGACGCTCGGGAGGAACCATGAAGCCGACCAATCCGGTCTTCACCGGCATTGCCACCACCGTGTTCGAGACCATGTCGCGCTTGGCTATGGCGCATGGGGCCGTGAACCTCGGACAGGGATTTCCAGATGTCGACGGGCCGGTGGATATCCGGCAGGCGGCGGCTGATGCGTTGTTGCAGGGGCCGAACCAATATCCGCCTATGCTGGGAATACCGGACCTTCGCCAGGCCGTTGCCGAGGCCAATCGCCGTTTCTACGGTCTCGAGGTCGATCCGCAAACCGAAGTGATGGTGACTTCCGGTGCGACCGAGGCGTTGGCGGATTGCATTTTCGCGCTGGTATCCCCGGGTGACGAGGTTGTGCTGATCGAACCGCTCTACGATTGCTACCTGCCGCTGGTGAAGCAGGCCGGCGGCATTCCCGTGCGCGTCCGGGTGACTCCGCCCAACTGGTCGCTGGATGCTGAAGCTCTCAAGGCAGCCTTCTCCGACAAGACCAAGGCAGTTCTCATCAACAACCCGATGAACCCGACGGCCAAGGTGTTTTCAGACGAAGAGCTTGAGTTGGTCGCCTCTCTCTGCCGCCAGTATGATGCCTATGCGATCTGTGACGAAGTCTACGAGCACCTCGTCTTTGACGGTCACCGGCACACACCGCTGATGACGCTGGACGGCATGCGCGAGCGCACGGTGCGGATCGGCTCTGCGGGCAAGACCTTCTCGCTCACCGGGTGGAAGGTTGGCTATGTCACCGGGCCTGCCGCGCTGATGGACCCGATTGCCAAGGCGCACCAGTGGGTGACCTTCACGACACCGCCACATCTGCAAAAGGCTGTTGCCTATGGCCTGCGCAAGGACGACAGCTACTACGATGGCCTGTCGCAAGACCTTGCCGCAAAGCGCGACCGCATGGCGGCAGGCCTTGCCGCCCTCGGCTTTTCCGTTCTGCCTTGCAATGCAACCTACTTCCTGACTTGCGGGTTCGAAGGGCTGGGGCTTGGACGGACTGATGTCGAGGCGTGTGAAACCCTGGTCACCGACGCCGGTGTTGCGGCAGTTCCCGTGTCTGCCTTTTATGGATCGGATGCGCCTGAAGGCTACATTCGCTTCTGCTTCTGCAAGCAGGATGCCGTAATCGATGAAGCGCTCGCCCGTCTTTCCGCATTTTTGACTGCGGCCCGGGCCGAATCCGCTTAGCCTGATAGTGTGAAACCTTGGAAATGAGAAACTTCATGGACAATCCGGCTCTGGTCGACGTCACCCGCGGCACCGTGATCGAAAGCCTGCATCGGGGCAGCATTGCCATCGTCGATAGCGCCGGAAAGCTGGTTTTCGGTATCGGCAATGTGGAAGCCCGGGTGTTTCCGCGCTCCGCCATCAAGGCACTTCAGGCATTGCCCCTGGTTGAATCGGGAGCGGCGGAAGCGCTCGACTATTCAGATGCCGAACTGGCACTTGCCTGTGCGTCTCACAACGGCGAGGAAGTTCACGCCAATTCGGCACGGGTCATGCTGATGAAGGCAGGCCTTGCCGAAGACAATCTCGAGTGCGGCCCGCAGTGGCCCCAGCGGATGGAAGATGCAGCCAAACTTATCCTGGCTGATGAATCGCCCTGCGGCCTGCACAACAACTGCTCAGGCAAACATGCCGGTTTCCTTGGCCTGGCAAAGGTGATGGGTGTCGAGACACGCGGCTATGTGAACGCGGAACACCCTGTGCAACGTGAAGTTCGCAACGTGATGGAGCAGATGACCGGCGACACTCTGTCCGAGGATGTCTGCGGAACAGACGGCTGTTCAATCCCGACCTACGCTTCACCTTTGCGCAGCTTCGCGCGCGCCTTTGCCGCCTTCGGAACCGGTGAGGGGCTGGAGCCGCTTCGGGCAGAGGCTGCCGAACGGCTGTTTGATGCCTGCATCAACGAACCTTACATGGTTGCCGGGACAGGCCGTTTCTGCACCAGGGTGATGGAAGCTTTCCGTGGCCGAGTGTTCGTCAAGACCGGAGCCGAAGGTGTCTTCTGTGCTTCCATTCCCGAGCTTGGTTTCGGTGTCGCGCTGAAATGCGACGACGGAGCAACCCGGGCGTCCGAAGTGATGATGGCAACCGTTCTGGAAGCGATGCTGGAGCTGAACGATGATGAGGCAGCTCTGCTTGACGGCCTGGTGAACCCGCCGATCCTGACCCGGGTCGGTATCCAGGCCGGACACATCAAGCCGCGCGAAGAGTTCCTGACCGAGTTGAAAGCAGCGCTGCCTTAACAAGCCGGCGCACTCTCAGGCTTCATTCCTGGCTCTCACCTGTTTCCGTCTGGTTTCAGATGCCGCTTTTTCGGCTCTTGAGGCAGAGGCGTGTGACGAGCGCTTGTGATCTGGCTCAAAGATCTTTTTTCATCAGTACCTTGTTGCCGTTTCTTTCCATTTCACTCCAGCCCAGGTGCGCGTAAAGAGCAACGTTCTCAGGCATGGCGACATGGGTTGCCAGATGTATCTCGGTGGCTCCACTCTCACTGGCGAAGACCTCTACGGCTTCCATCAACAGACGTCCGATGCCCATGCCCCTGATATCCGGATCGACGGCTATGTTCATGAGATGAGCACTTTGGCCGTGGAGACCCAGGATTGCGCAGCCGACGATACGGCCATCCGTTTCGGCAACGAAGACCTGGTTTTGCCCGATGTCTTCCTCCAGGCCGGAAGAGACGTCCGGCAGGTCTGGCAAGGTTGATTTTACCGGTGCATAGGCCCTGTCGATGCATGTTTTCAGGGCCGGGACGTCTTGCAATTTGGCCATGCGGATGGCTGGTTGAGCGCTTGGTTCTGTCACAGGAGTTGTCTCATGGCACATCGTCCCGATTTGTCTTTCCGTTTCACCCACGCGATCACGCGCACGCCCGCCGACAGCGTGGCCGACGGCATCCGTGCGGTGGACACGGGCAACCCGAGTGGCGAAAAATTCAGGGCAGAACATGAGCGTTATGTCTCGGCCTTGCAAGAAGCCGGCTTGACGGTCGACGTTCTGCCGCAGCTTGAAACCTACCCGGACAGTTGTTTTGTCGAGGATCCTGCCTTCTGCCTGCCTGAAGGCGCCATCCAGCTTCGGCCGGGCACGGCCAGCCGGGAAGGCGAAGGCGCGGAGATCCGTGCGGCGCTGGAAAGCCGGTTCGCCAAGGTTGTCGACCTGCCGGGGAACGGTCATGTCGACGGCGGCGATGTCCTGATGCTCGATGACGTCATCCTGATCGGCCTGTCCGCCCGCACCGACCGGGAGGGCGCTGATGCCTTTGCCGGATTGCTGGGCGAGTGGGGGTACAAGGCCGAAGTCTGCGAGACGCCCGATGGCGTGCTGCATTTCAAGACAGCCTGTTCCACTCTTGGCGACGGCGTCATCCTGGCGACCAAGGTCATGGCAGACAGCGGCTTTTTCGGTGACCGGGAAATCGTGGTCGTTCCGGAAGGGGAAGATTACGCCGCCAACGTCATCCGTGTGAATGATGTCGTGATGGTGCCGGAAGGCTACCCGAAGACATTGGCAGCCATCGAGGCGGCCGGTTTCACGACCGTCGTCCTGCCGACCCACGAAGCCCGCAAGGTCGATGGTGGCCTGTCGTGCCTGTCACTGCGGTTTGCCCTGGACTGATTGCTCCAGAGCTTTGCAAGTCAAAAACCTGTTCGTCTCGATCCTGGGAATGCGCGGAAGTGCGTTCTCGGGATGAGTTCATTGAGAAGTATCTGGCTTTCAAACTCCATTGTCATGCCATGGCTTGACCATCGCATCCACGCCGTTTCCGCTCGTAAGGTTTTAACCTGAGTTGTGGAGAGAGCGGTCGACGGGATGTCTCTGAGGACGAGCGCGTTTGTGCCGGTCGGTCGGGTCAGTCAGGCGGCTATCTGGTTGCCGTGAACGGTGAGATTGTCGAATTCCGAAACATTGTTCAGTTCACCGGTCGCTTTTTCGAGCCAGCGGTAACCGTTGATCGCGCCCTGTTGCGAACCTTGAACGATGTTGTTGGTGATGACGGCAGCGCCCGCGCCATCAACCACGGTGACAGCAATGCCCGTGCCGCAGTCCCGAACAACGTTCTGGGAGGCTGCGATGTTGCGCATATAGGGGCCCCAGCCGAGCATCAGGCCGAATTTCGGTGCGCCCTCCACCACATTGCCGGTCAATGTCGTATCCGCTTCAACGGCAATGCCGATGCCGAAGCCGGCCACTTCCGGCGGGTAGGGGCCTTCCTTCTTGATGTTGCGGATCAGGTTGCTGGAGCAGACCGCCATACGGCCGCCATCCATGAAGTTGGCGATGGATATGCCGATCGTGCCGCCGTCAACGATATTGTTGGCAATGACCGCTCCCTGGAAACCGAACTCGGAATAGATCGCCGTTTCTCCGGAGCGCAGGCAGGAATTACCGATGATCTGGACGTTGGAACCTGCATTGGAGCGGATTGCGGAGAAGGCGCAATCCGCCACGCGGTTGTTGGAAACCATGACGCCATGAGCGCGGAATACATTGATGCCGTTGCCGAACTGGCCGGTGCCGCCGTAGCGGGCGCCGATACGTTCCACCCGATTGCCGGAAACGATGGTTCCGTCCTCGCCTTCGCGCCAGCGGTGCACCCAGATGCCGCCGTTGGCGCAGTCGGTCACCGTGTTGCCGGTTATGGCAAGGCCGTTGGCCTCGTTCGAGCGCAGTCCCGCTTCTGCGGCACCGGAGATCCGGCAATTTTCGACCCGGCCTGAACAGCGGTCCAGCAACAGTCCCATCTTGGAAGAACCGGTGATCTCGCAATTGTCCAGCGTGACGTTCTTGACGTTGATGAAATGTAGCAAGCCCTCGGTGAAATCGCCGATGGATCGATTGGCGCCATCGAAGGTAATCCCGGTCAGGCCGACATTGGCAACATCCTCGGCACGGATCAACTGACCGCCGCCGCCCTGGTAGACGAGCCGTGTTCTGCCGGGAACCCCGACAATCAATGTGCCAGAGGGAAGACGCAGATTGGCGACCGGATAGGTGCCGGCAGGCAGGAACAGCGCGCGACCACGCTCAACGGCACGATTGACGGCATTCTGGAATTGAGCGGTCTGGTCATCTGCCGCGTTGGGCAGAAGGCCAAGATCCTCTGAGTCGATAGAACCGCGCAGGTCTGCAACCTTCATCTGGGCCGTGGCGACTGTCCCGGAAAGACACAATGCTGTCCCGGCAAGAAACGCGCGTCGGTTCAGTTTTGAAAGATTACGTGTCATCGATCCGGCCAATTGCTTTCCGACGTCCCGGATTGGGATGCGTCTCAAGTGTCTATGGCTGAAATCGCAAGAGCCGTGCCGGATTGGCATTTGCGAGATCACACGCTTTAACCGGCGGAAAAAAAGAGACCGGCCAGGCACATGGCCTGGCCGGTCAGGTAACCGGTCTACAGGGGCAGAAGAGACCGGTCAGAGGCGATTAGAGGCTGCTCGGGTCGACGCTTTCCAGACCAACCCAGTTTTCGTCAGCCTTGGAAATGAAGCCCGGTACGTCCTTGTTCCAACGTTCCTGGATCGACGGTGCGAGGTTCAGGTAAAGCTTGTTGTCGACGATCTTCCACAGGTCCGGGTCACCATCGACCTTCACGCCCATGGCAGCACCGAAGGCGCAGAAACCGCCGTATTGCGGAAGATATTTTTCCGGGTTCTGCTTGAAGAGATCGCGGTTCTCTTCAGAGGCGAAACGGTAGGTGGCGCCGTTGTGAACTTCGGTAATGGCAATGTCGCCGTCCTGCGGAGCGCCATTGACGAAATAGGAAACCGGATCGACACCGCGCAGGGCCAGGCCGGTGATGGTGGCGTTGACGTCAAAACCGGCACCGAAAGCGCTGGAGACAAGCCCGGTGACGACGACCAGGGCGGCAACTGAGCCGCGAATGAGGTTTGCAAACATCTGAAGACACTCCCAAGGGGTTGAATTGGTCCGGCAAAGACGTGTTCAAGCGATCTTGAAATAGGAACCGATTGGTTCCTAATCGGTCGCACTTGACCAACCCTGCCGGTGGTTCCTAAATAGAGTTAGGAACCGAATGGTACAAAACACAAGCGCGTGACACGCGGTTGAGTTTTTCGTGAAGTGGCTTGACGGGAGAACGCATGGCAAGACCTCGGGAATTCGACGCCGATGAGGCATTGGAAAAAGCCATGGAGCTGTTCTGGGACGTTGGCTATGACGAAGCCTCGCTGTCCGAACTGCTCGATGCCATGGCCATTACCAAGGGTTCTTTCTACAAGGCGTTCCAGGACAAACAGTCGGTCTATCTGGCGGCACTCGACAGGTACAACGATCAGGTTGTCAGCAACACGGTCGCTTTTCTAGGTGACCCTTCAGAAGGGGCAGGGCGGGACCGGATACTTGCCCTGTTCGGCCGCATTGCCGACCTCGCCCAGAAAGATGGCGACAGGCTTGGCTGCTTTCTGTGCAATGCCCTGGTCGACAAGGCGGGGGGCGCAGAGGCAGAGGCAAGGCTGCAGGCCATGACAAGGCGTCTGGAAAACGGTTTTTACCGCGCGCTTCAGGACGATGGGCTTGAGGGGACAGAAGCTCGCGGCACCGCGCGCGGCGTACTGACAGCCTATTTCGGCTTGCGGGTTCTCGGCCGGGCGGGGTTGTCCGCCGACATGGCGGCCGACTGCATCCGCCAGGTCGAGAGACTGCTTGGCCGTGTGCATTGAGGCAGGGGCAGGTGGTATATTGAAGCTCGGGGACTCTGAAGCCGCGAAATACTGAATTTCAGATAACCCAATACCACCTCATCCTGAGGAAGCACGAAGTGCTGTCTCGAAGGATGGGCGACACATTCGGGAGCAAGCGGCCCATCCTTCGAGACGGGCTTTCAGCCTTCCTCAGGATGAGGGAGATGGGATGAGGGGAAAGTTCTTCAGGAGAGTGTCCCGAGCCTCCCCCTATCGCAGACGCCTTGCCAGTTCGCGCAGAATGCGGACCGCGGCTTCCTCGATGACAGGGTAGGCCGGTCTCGTATCGCGCGGACCTTTCGGCAAAGCCGGAACGTGAACGAAGATGCTGGCAATGCCCGAACCGATGGAATCCCATAAGGTGGCATTGCAGAGATAGGTTCCGGCGTTGGTGGAAAGCTGTGTGGGCGCACCTGCGGCAAGCGCAGCATCGCGCAGGGCCCTGGCAGGCAGGGTTGAGCTCCGCGCGCGCTCTTGAGAGATTGCCAGTTCCGGCCTCGCCGGTGCTCTGCCCAACGCATCCGGACGCACGCGCACGGCTTTGTTGACGGCCCTTGTTTCAATATTGATCGTTCGCCGTGTCCCGTCGACGCCGAAGTGCACGATGGCGTCTGGCGAAAGGGTGGTGCGGAGCCGGTCTGTGACATCCTCACGCCCTGCCCAGGTTGTCGGCAGGACATGGAAGACGAAGTCGACACCTGACTGATGCGCCCCAATGCGTTTGGCGAGCCGTCTCATGAGGCGCTCCGTCGGATTGACGGGTGCCCCGGGGAACGGTGAAAAACCGGTCACCAGAACAGTCTTGCGTCCTGAAGTGTTCATTCGCCAAGCCCCATCAAGGTCGCTAATTCGTCCACCGCGAGCGAGACAGCGGTCTTGCCGCCGCGCACTTCCTCCTCCAGGGATTTGAGACGGTCGGCGGTACGCGTGTTCGATGTCAGGGCTTCCATCATGCGCTGTTGAAGCATGTCCCACATCCAGGCGACTTGTTGTCCGCTGCGTTTTTGATGCCATTCACCGCTGGCCTGCATGCGCTCGCGAAACACCGTAATCTGCTCCCACAGGTGATCCAGCCCTTCGTTGGCGAGGCCAGACACCGTGATGACAGGCGGGGTCCATGTGGGCGACTTGGGAGCAAGAATATGCAGGGCTGCGCGATAGTCCGAGGCAGCGGTACGGGCACGGGTAGCGCCGTCGCCGTCGGCCTTGTTGACGGCGATCATGTCGGCGATCTCAAGAACGCCCTTCTTGATGCCCTGAAGCTCGTCACCGGCGCCAGGCAGCATCAGGACCAGAAAGAAGTCGACCATGTCGGCAACCGTGGTTTCCGATTGTCCTATGCCGACGGTTTCAACAAGGATCACGTCGTACCCGGCGGCCTCGCACAATAACATGGTCTCGCGCGTCTTCGCGGCGACCCCGCCAAGTGTACCGGCGGAAGGCGATGGGCGGATGAAGGCGTTCTGATCCACCGCAAGCTGCGCCATTCGAGTTTTGTCACCCAGGATCGACCCACCGGTACGGGTGGATGACGGATCGACCGCCAGAACGGCGACCTTGTGCCCGGCGGCAGTCAAGTTGGATCCCAGCGTGTCGATGGTCGTGGACTTGCCGACACCTGGCACGCCGGTGATGCCGACCCTGAGAGCCTTGCCTGTGAGAGGCAGCAGTTCCTGAATCAGATGCTGGGCAAGGCGGCGATGCTCGCGCTTGCGCGATTCCACAAGCGTGATGGCGCGGGCAAGCGCAGCGCGCTGTCCGGCTTTCAGACCGTCCGCCAGCTTCGCGGGGTCGAGATTTCGTGCCGTTGTCATCATGCCTCAAGGTGTTAGCGCAGGATTCGGCAAAGGTCACTGCCGCCAAAGGGTGAAGACGCATTCGCGACGCGTTCTGACGGCGCAAAACAGCGCCGAAACGGATGGAAACATTGAAACCCGCAGGCAAAAACGTGTTAGATACACGCCACTTCGATGAAATTCATTTTTGGTGCTGCATGACACCCTTGTCCTATCTGAAAGCCCCGTTCTGGGTTCTGGGTCTCGCCGGAACCGACAAGTCTCCGCGCAAGAATCCGCTTCTGGGAAGCGAGAGGCTGAATACCTGGGGCCTGCACAAGAAAAGAGTGCAGCTTGCGGCCGATCTTGCAGCACACAGACGCGCAAAGCTGGCGCATCTGGTTGATCGGGACCAGCAGGCTTTCTTCGATGAGAACGGCTATTTCCTGGTGAAGAACTTCCTTCCGGAAGAAACTTTCCGCCAGCTCAAGGATGAAGTGTTCAACCAGCCGTTCGAATCGCGGGAGATGCGTCAGGGCCAGGCGGTGACGCGGATGACCTTGCTGCCGCCGGAGGTGTTGCGCAAAAACGCTGCGTTGGCTCAGGCGGTGCGTGATCCGCGTGCGATCAACATGATCCGCTATGCCGCCTCGCAGGGTGGACAGCCTCTCAATTTCATTCAGACGGTCCTGGTGGAACCGTTGAAGGTGAAGAAAAAAGATCCGCAGTCCGATGCCCATGCAGATACGTTCCACGCGACGTCCAAGGCCTGGCTGTTCCTGCAGGACGTCGGCGAGGACGACGGGCCCTTCTTCTTCGTGCCGGGCTCACACAAGCTCACGAAGGAGCGGCTGGAATGGGAGTACGAATGCTCCCTGAGCGCAGCCAAGGACCTGAGGTCCCACCATGCCAGCGGGTCTTTCCGGATCAAGGCGGATGAGCTTGCCTCCCTTGGCCTGCCGCAGCCCAAGAAGATGGCGGTGCCGGAAAACACGTTGATCGTGGCCGATACCTTTGCCTTTCACGGCCGCACGCCGTCCGACAAACCGACAGTCCGTTCGGAAATCCACTGGCACATGCGCCGCAATCCGTTCCTGCCGTGGACCGGCGGCGACCTCAAATCCATGCCGGGTTTGAAGGACCGCGGCATGCCGGTTCTGATGGATCTTGCGGATGTGGCTGAAAAGACGCTGAAGCAGCGCAACGTGTGGCGCAAGGTGGGCGAAGTCATGGTGCGCTCGCAGCCGCATGTGTGAGGGCTGAGGTGTCTTCTGATTTCTTCGTTTCAAAGATCCGATAGTCAATTGTTCCCATCCAACCTCATCCTGAGGAGGACCATCAGGTGGGTCTCGAAGGATGGGACACTTGCTCAAGAGTGTGCCGCCCATCCTTCGAGACAGAGCTTTCGCGCTTCCTCAGGATGAGGGGGAAATTGGGGGTGATCTGTCGGAATGAACCTGGCCGGCCGCGTAACCGTCAGCTCTTCGGCGTCCAGAGGATCCGCTGTAGCTGTGCATCGAACAGGTCGTTTTCAGCCGGAAGGCGGTCGAACGGGCCGTCGTAGCCCGGGATCGCGTAGACCAGTTCCACGTTCGGATGGCCATCGGAATGGCAGATTGCCATGCCGCGCCACAGGTTCTGGCCGACACGGCAATCGGCACGTGAGGAGCCGATTTCCGAAAAGGTCATGCCGATCCGTTCGCCGTTCGGGCCCTGCAAGTGGTGTGTCACACCGTGGACGGTGCGGACCTTGCCGTTCTGACCCTTGAACACCTGCAACACCTGAAAGCCGTCACTGTTGAAAGCTGCAAGTGCCCACTCGGTGGAGTTTTCGTTGGCGGTTTGAATGCCTTCGGTGGTGAAGCCGGGCAGGGCTGCCTCAATGGCTTTCTGGCCGTATTGGGTTTCACCGGTAATGCCGCCGACATGATCTTCAGCGATTTGCACCAGCGTGATGTTGGATGTCCGCACCAGGCGCCCGGATGTGCCGTCCAGATCCGCCGTCGGTGCGCAGGCCGCTCCCGTAAGTGCGAAAAGGCAGGCAAAACCGATAGCAGTTAGACGCATGATGATACTCGGGCTGATTGGGCTGCGCCGAAGTGCGCAGAAGCGATACGGGATTTACCAAGTAACGTCTTGTTTGCAAAGAGAGCGATGCCCCCTGTGGACAGTTCCCGAAAGTTGCAGGCAACTGCCGCAGGGGCATCAAGGCTTGCGTTTCAGCGTGCCTGTCAGGTCTCGTCCCGGTTGATCCATTTGGGTGCGGAAGGGGGCGTATAGTTTTCGAACTGGCGGATCATATCCAGCGGAGAACTGGCGATCTGCGCCATGTCGCGCATCACCTGTTTGGTGAAACCCTGCTCTGTCTGGTGATCTAGGAAGGCGATCAGGTGATCGTAATAGCCTTCGGCATTGAGGAAACCGCAGGGCTTCTTGTGATAACCGAGCTGGCCCCAGGTCCAGACTTCGAAAATTTCTTCGAGCGTACCAACGCCGCCCGGAAGGGCTATGAAGGCGTCGGACAAGTCTGCCATCATCGCCTTGCGCTCATGCATCGAATCCACGAGATGCAGTTCGCTCAAACCCTCGTGGCCGATTTCCTTGTCCTGAAGAGATCGCGGCAGCACACCAATCACCTTGCCGCCGGCTTCAAGTGCCGCGTCGGCAACGGTGCCCATCAGGCCGACCTTGGCGCCGCCATAGACAAGCGTGTAGCCCTGTTCGGCGATGGCGCGTCCCGTTTCGCGTGCAATATCCGCATATGCCTCGAGAGCGCCGTAGCTGGAGCCACAAAAGACGCAAATGGATTTCATGTCTGTTCTCCGGTCGCTGAGGTGGCAGGCTCTGCCCTCAGGAATTTTGATCGTGTTCGATCCATGACACGCGGGCCCGTGGGCCCGCGTGTCATCTTCAAGGTCAGTCTTTGGCCAACTCGTCCAGAACCCGGGCCCAGGAACGGATGCCCTTGTGGAAGCTGGTCAGGTTGTATTTTTCGTTCGGCGAATGGATCTGGTCATCTTCCAGACCAAAGCCGATCAGCAGCGAATCCATGCCCAGCATGCGCTTGAAATCACCCACGATCGGGATCGAACCGCCCATTCCGATCAGCGCAGCATCCTTGTCCCATTCCGCCTTGAGGGCTGTCTTGCCCTTTTCCAGCGCAGGCATCGCAAAGTCGAGCCTGAGGGCAGGGCTGCCTTCCTTGGCAATGAAATCCACCGTGCAGTCTGCCGGGATCTTCGAGCGCACGTAGGCGCGGAAAGCTTCCTGGACCTTGTCCGGGTCCTGATCGCCGACAAGGCGGAAGGTGAACTTGGCATGTGCTTCGGCCGGAATCACGGTCTTGGAACCGGCACCCTGGTAACCGCCCCACATTCCGTTCACTTCAACGGTCGGGCGGGTCCAGAGATGTTCAAGCGGCATGCGGTCCTTTTCACCGCGCGGATATTTCAGGCCGACCTCGCCGAGGAATTCCTCGACCGAGAAACCGAGCTCGTCCCACATCTTGGTGACTTCTTCCGGCATGTCGATGACGCCGTCGTAGAAACCGGGCAGGGTCACCTTGCCGTTCTCATCGTGCAGGCCGGCAATGATCGAAGCGACGATGTGGTTCGGGTTTTGAGCCGAGCCACCATAGGAGCCGGAATGCAGGTCGCGGCTGGCAGCCTTGACGATGATCTCGTCGCCGACCATGCCGCGCAGCATGATGGAGATTGCCGGTGTTTCAGCGTCCCACATGCCGGTGTCGCACACGAGCGCAAGGTCGCAGGACAATTCGTCCTTGTTGGCTTCAAGGAACGGATGAAGCGACGGCGAACCAGATTCTTCCTCACCTTCGAACAGGATCGACACGTCGAGCGGAAGATCGCCGGTTTCTTCCAGGTAGGCGCGGGCCGCTTCCACGAAGGTCATCAGCTGGCCCTTGTCGTCCGCGGAACCGCGGGCAACGATGATCTTGCTGCCGTCCGGCTTTGTCTCGATGGCCGGGTCGAACGGGTCGCGCTTCCACAGGTTCAGCGGATCGACCGGCTGAACGTCGTAGTGGCCGTAGAAAAGGACATGCGGTCCCGGCTTGCCGGACTTGCGGTGACCGACAACCATCGGATGGCCGGTCGTGTCGCGTACCGATGCCTCAATGCCGATGTCGTTCAGTTCTTTTGCCAGCCATTCAGCAGCCTCACGGCACGGAGCCTTGAAAGCCGGGTCGGTGGAAATGCTCTTGATCTTGAGGAGGTCGAACAGTCGGTCGAGGCTGTTGTCGAGATTGGCATCGATGCGCGCCAAGACCTTGTCGATGGAACTCATGACGGATCCTTGAATTTTTGAACAGATAGGAGCAGGCCCGATGGACTCGGGCAATGTGAGAAGGCCCTAACAGGCCATATCGGCGCGCGTAGCGCAATTGCTTATTCAGGAAGCAGAAGACGGCCCGCAAAGCGCCGGCCGCCGATCCATCAGGCGGCCTGGATCTCTTTCTCGCCGGTGGCAGGTGCTGCGTCACCGGCCGTCTGTTCGTCCTGCAGACCCTTGTCTTGCGACAGATAGACGGTCGAGGAGGGATAGGCGATTTCAGATCCGTTGGCCTCGACGATCTCCCTTATGCCGAAGAGCAGTTCTTCCTGGATTTCCTGAAACGCTGCGACGGTGGTTGCCTGCACATAGGCATAGACGTCGACCGTGACAGCGTAATCGTCAAAACCGATCAGACGCACGCGAAGCGGATCTTCGATTACCTTTTCGTGGGCGAGGAGATAGTCGTGGATCGCTGCCAGAACGCGCTTCAGCGATGCCGGGCTCGTCTCATACCGCAGTTTGAGCTTGTGTCGGAAGTGAAACTGGTCGCGATAGCTGTAGTTGATGATCTTTCGTTTGGCGAGATCGGCATTGGCAACGGTAATGAGTGTTCGGTCGAGCGCCCTGATACGGGTTGAACGGATGCCGATGGATTCCACGGTGCCCGCCAGATCGTCGAACTGGCAGAACTCGCCGACGCGCACCATCCGGTCAGCATAGAGAATGATACCGCCGATCAGGTTTTCGATTGTCGGCTGGGCGGCAAGGGCAATTGCAAGACCGCCCACGCCGAGACCGGCGATGACACCGTAGATCGGAATGCCGATCTGAGTTGCGCCATACCCGAGCACGATCAGCGCGATGGCAAGGGAGAAAACCCGGAAACCGGTGCGCAGAAGGCTGACGTCAAGTCCGTCTCTTGCAGCCCCGGCACTGCTGGAAAACCAGACGTAGAACAGTTGCAGAAGCTGATAGACCATCCAGGCGGTCGCAGACCAGATAATGGCTGTCGTTGTCGTGCCGACTGCCACCAAAGGCATGCCTGTGATGTTGATCTGATCTTCGCACACATAGCGGAAGAGACTTGCGGCAAGGATCACGACAACCGGATTGAGGATCGCGTGGACGATGCGGGTACCTTCGTTCACGGAGACCGCACGCCACCTGCGCCAGCGAACGTAATATCCGAACACAACCGCGTAGAAGACGAGAAGTCCTCCAAGTGCCAGCCACTGCCAATACGCCTGGTCGGCAAAATGATACTGAAGCAGGTCAGGCCCGGCTTCAATGACGTCATACCAGAGCGGTGCAATCAGGTTGCCGGGGGTGTAGGTGTAGTATTCAAAGAGGTCTTCCCCGCGATCCGCGGTGATGGGCAGAACCCGTACAACTGCATAGTCTTCAGGAATGCGCTCAACGGAGGACCTGGAAAACAGGTACTGTCCGCGCAGTTCCCCTTCATCCTGGCGCAGCAGGTTGATGCTGGTGCCGGGAATGGTCCAATGGTCAGGCAAATCCGCCGCGTTGCCGACCTTTCGCGAGCTGCCTGCAGGCGAGCCGGGAATGTCTTCGAAAAGCGGCGCCGGGATACGGTCCAGGATCTCCTGAAGCTGCAGTGCAATCTCGACGCTGGCATTTTCCCGGGAAGTCACGGGAATGCCGCTGAGGTCGAAAGTCTGCGCGGCTTTTGAAAGAAGCGCACGTACCAGAACCAGTTTTTCCTCTTCGCTGTCCGACAGGAACAACCGGTTGCTGTCATCATAACTGTCCCGAACCGACATCCAGAGCGTGTTCACTTCGTTCATGATGTAGACGAAGCTTTCCAGTGTCGCACGCGGACTGGACGTGTCGGGTGGAGAAATCGGGTTGTCGCGCAGGTACTCCCGGGCGCGTGCCACCCGATTTTGATCCAGTGATCCTGCCCGCTCTTCCGTACTGGTGGGGGCTGCGCCGGGCTCCTGTGCACCGGCCATCGGCGCGCCGGTCAGGAGAACAGCAACCAGGGACAGCAGGAAAAGCAATTGCAGGGCCGAACCGAAGAGGCGCTGTTGCAAGCACTCAGCTTTGTATTGCGGTTGTGGCCGGTTTTCTCGGTAACGCATGTTGCCCCGTCTGCCGTTGTTTCGATTGCAGCCTTAACGGGAAGGGGTAACTATCCTGTTACTCAGGGGAAAACGGGGGGCGCATCACTCCTGAACCGGATTGGTGTAATCGCTTGCGGTGAGGACAATTTCCACCCTTGCAGGCCCGATGACATCTTCCAGCCGGGCGGAGAGAATGTCGCGGAACGTGTCTATGTCTTCGGCGCGAACGGGTTTTTCGGGGTCGAGATAGACGGCCACCCAGTGCATGCGCCCTGCCTGAAGGACAGCTGCCCGATGCAGGCGATAGCCTTTTTCGCGGGCAAGGTCCCGGGCGGTCCGGGCGACCTTGGCATAGGTGCTGCTGGGGGCGCTGACGCCGGCAAGGTCTGCCAGCGTCGTGCGGAAGGTCGAAAGCGGCTGCCAGATGATCGCCAGGATCAACACCAGAACGATGACGGCATCACCGATCGGGACAAATGGTCCGAGAACCGTATCTTCCAGATAGGGCAGCGACAGAAGGGCTGCTCCCGATCCGACGCTGAGCGCGCCGTCGATCAGGGCGGCGCGGGCTTCGGTCTTCAGGATGGCGCTGCGCTTGCCGGTTTTCCGGTAGGCACGGTGAAAGTTGAATGCAAGGCCAAGGCAGATGCTGACGATGACGACTGCGTAGACCGCGATCGGACCAAACACCAGTTCCGGGACAACGCCTCCGGAAAAGAAGGTCCAGATTTTCGAGATGGAGACAAAGGCTGCGAAGACCAGCACGCCAATGAGGATGAGGCTCCGGAAGGTGACATAGAGCACCTCGTCGAAATCGTGTCCCCAGGGTCTGGAGCGTGTTGGTGGCAGGCCAACCCTTGCCCCGATACGAGCGGCCGCAATGGCGGAGATGAAGTTGACCGCCGAATACAGACCGTCCACCAGCATGGCGTCGGACCGGGATACCCAGGCGGTCAGAAGGCCAGCAACGGCCATGAACAGGTTGGCCCATTTGCCGATGACAAGCGCCTTGCGCTCGGTCTCCAGATTTTGGGCCGCGGTTGCCGGCATCGCTTTGTCTAGTTGCCTCTCTTCAGCGAACCGAGCAGGCCCCGAACCAGCGCACGGCCGAGCGAGGAGCCGAGACTTCTGGCTGCGGACTTGAGCCCGGCTTCCAGGGCCGTGTCACGCTGGCCACGGCGGTTGCTGCGCCGTTCCCGGCTTTCCTGACGCGGCCTGTCATCGCGTCCGAAGTCGGGCAGCTGAAAACCGGATCGCGAGCGCCGTGGCTCGCCATGTTTCCTGGCGTAGCTGTCTTCCTTTTCCTGACGCCGCTGTTCCTGTCTCTGCGCTTCCTGCGCGCGCCCCATCAGGACTTCGTAAGCCGACGTCCGGTCGCGGGTGCGCTCATAAGTGCCGAAAACGGGGCTGGACTGGATCAAGGCCCGTCGTTCGGCCTGAGTGACGGGACCCAGCCGCGAACAGGGCGGACGGATCAGCGTGCGCTGAACGACGGACGGAATGCCTTTGCCTTCCAGGGTCGAGACCAGTGCTTCGCCGACACCGAGTTCCGTGATGACCCGTTCGGTGTTGAGATCCGGGTTGGGACGGAACGTTTCCGCAGCGGCCCTGACAGCCTTCTGGTCGCGCGGCGTGAACGCGCGCAGGGCGTGCTGAATGCGGTTGCCGAGCTGGGAAAGCACGGTCTCCGGTACGTCCAGCGGGTTCTGAGTAACAAAATAGACGCCGACACCCTTGGAACGTATCAGCCGGACTACCTGTTCCACCTTCTCGATAAGTGCTTTGGGAGCATCGGAAAACAGAAGATGGGCTTCGTCGAAGAAGAACACCAGCTTCGGCTTTTCCGGATCACCGACTTCGGGCAGTTCCTCAAAGAGTTCAGACAGCATCCAGAGCAGGAAGACGCCATAGAGCCGGGGGGCGGACATGAGCTTGTCCGCAGCGAGGATGTTGACGACGCCCCGGCCGTCCGGTGCGGTGCGGATGAAGTCACGGATGTCGAGGGCCGGTTCTCCGAAGAAGTGTTCTCCGCCCTGGCGCTCCAGCACCAGAAGCCTACGCTGAATGGCCCCGACGGACGCCTTGGAAACGTTGCCGTAGATCGTGGAAAGCTCGGAGGCACGTTCTGCCACGTGGGCAAGCATTGCCCTGAGGTCTTTCAGATCCAGCAGCAGCAGGCCTTCATCGTCGGCCAGCTCGAACAGGACGTTCAGTACACCTTCCTGCGTATCGTTGAGTTCCAGCAGTCGGGCGAGGAGCAGGGGCCCGATCTCGGAAACGGTGGTGCGGATCGGATGGCCTTGCTCGCCGAGCAGGTCCCAGAACACCGCGGGGAACGCTTCGTAGGTGTATTCGTCGGCGATCCCGACATCGCTGGCACGTTTTTCAAGAAAGTCCTTGGAAACACCCGCGGTTGCAAGTCCGGACAGGTCGCCCTTGATATCGGCGCAGAACACGGGAACACCGGCCTTGGAAAAGCCTTCGGCAAGGATCTGGAGTGAAACGGTCTTGCCGGTGCCTGTTGCTCCGGCAATCAAGCCGTGGCGGTTTGCGAGCTTGAGCGTGAGGGTTTCTTCCCTGGTGCTGGCACCGATGAAAATACTGTCTTTTACCGTCACGATTACCCCCGAATCCCTGCATCTTGCCGCAGCCTAGAGCCTTTCGCTGCCAGATTGAAACATTCTGTTGCCGGGCGGCATTGGACGAGCGTGCGGGCTGCATGCGGCATAGTCGAGCAGAAAAGACATTGCCCATCGACGTGGGCACCTCGAGACTTGTATAGAGAAGCCAAACGGGCGCCGGATGACAGGGCGTCAGTCATTTGATCAGGAGATTTTCATGGACGAGCTCATCCAGCGGATCATGGCGGCAGCAGGCATCGAGGAAGATGTCGCCAAGAACGCCATCGGCATCATTCTGGGCTTCTTGAACAAGGAAGGTCCGGAAGACAAGATGCAGCTCATCTTCGACGCTTTGCCTGGAGCGAAGGATCTTGTCGATGCGCGTGCGGAGGCCGGTTCCGGCGGCGGGTTTTTGAGCGGTCTTGGAAGCATGATGGGCGGCGGCATGGGGGCTATGGCGGCGCTCAATGAATTGACAAATGCGGGCCTCGACATGGATGGCGTGCAAAGTGTTGTCAAAGAACTCGTCTCCTATGCTAAGGAAAAAGCAGGGGACGATGTTGTGAATGAAGTGGTTTCACAAATTCCGGGACTGAGCCAGATCGTCTGACTGTCCCAGGTTCGGTTGCCGGTTGATTAGGGAGTTCTGAGCGCATGTCTTATTCCATCGATGAAATCGAAGGTATCGGCCCAACCTATGCTGCAAAGCTGGGTGAAGTCGGCATCAAGACAACGGAAGCTTATCTGGAGCGTGCGAAGGACCCGAAAGGTCGCAAGGCGCTGGAAGAAGAAACCGGCATCGACGGCAAGCGGATCCTGAAATGGGCCAACATGGCGGATCTGATGCGCATCAGCGGCGTTGGTGAGGAATATTCCGAACTCCTGGAAGCTGCCGGCGTCGACACGGTGAAGGAACTGAAGCATCGCAATGCCGCCAACCTTGCGGAGAAGATGCAGGAAGTGAACGAAGCCAAGAAGCTTGTTCGCCAGGTCCCGAGTGAAAGCCAGGTCACCAAATGGGTCGATCAGGCCAAGGAATTGCCGCCGATGATGACCTACTGAGGTCGGCAAGCCGAAAAATGAAATGTCAAAAAAGGCGTGCGGAAAGCGCGCCTTTTCCTTTTGGTGATTGGCATTTTGACGTTGTTGCCCGGCGTGCGTGCCTGGCGTGGTCTCATCTGACCCATGTTGTTTTGCATCCGCGCCAAAACAAAAAAGGCGCACCGAAGTGCGCCTATTGTTAGCCCCTGGAAGCTGTTGGCTGCAGAAGCAGCGTTACACGCTGATCTGGCCGTAACGAAGCGCTTCGACCACGGTGTGGGTCTTGTTGGAAGCGTTCAGCTTGACACTGGCATTCTGCAGGTGAGCGTGGACAGTCCGCTGGGAGATGTCGAGCACGTCTGCAATTTCGCCGGCTGTCTTGCCATAGGCCGTCAGTTCCAGAACCTTGCGCTCACGGGTCGACAATGCGCCCGGTCGCTGTCCGGAAATCACGCCAAGTTCGCGCAGGCGCGAGAAGGCGGCAGCTGCAAGTGCTTCCAGGTTGGAAAGATCGTATTTGTTGACCTGAAGAGCAGGGCCGCTTGCGAACACGAATGCCTGGAAAGGATAGAGTTCCGTCACTGGTATCACGAGAACCTGACTTCCTTCCCCGGCTGACGCCAGAAGGTCGGAATGTTCCATGTCACCGGCGGAGATTGTCCAGACGCGAGCCCGGTTGGAGCCGAGGCCAAGCATCAAGGCGCTGTCATTTGCAGAAAGCGAAGTGCTTTCAATTCCGTCATTGCGTTGATCGGGCCACCGGAACCGTTGAACGAGGTTGTCGATCGGGCGGTTCGGCATCGGCAGGCCGGTAATGAGGATATGCGTCGCCCCCATGCGGCGAAGGTTCGATTCCAAAATATCGAGAACATGATGGGCGGCATTTGCTTCCGAGATTGCTCTCAGCTTGCTCTTCAATTCCGTTTGATCAAGCATTGTGCACATCCTTTGCGGCTTGGGTGGCCGCGTCTTTGCGGATGTCCGTACGCGAGCCGGAACATCCGCTGATGGGTGAAACCCGTTCCCGCCAAACCTATTCAGGTAAGTGTCGGATCCGGACGCCGCGCATTTCTTATGAGGGTAGAATTTCCCATGCGTCAGCACCTATACGCTACAATACAATTGATGATCGTACCAATAGGGAAAACTGGCAAATTTAGCTTATTCCGCCAAAAAATTGACAAGTTGGCGCCTAGAAGAGGCCAAATTGTCTTTCTGAGAAGTGTTTAACGTCTTCGTAAGTGTAAGTCGAAAAACGCAATTTGTAGATAAATTTTTATTTTGCGCGTCTAATTAATTCTACGAGCGAATCGCAAGTCGGAACTGGCTCCCGGTTTCACCTGATTCAACTGTCCGAGACCTTGTGAACTTCAAATCCTTACCCATTCTGCTGAGTTGCCAAGCTTCGGGCCCAGGGACTAAAACGGGGCCAGGGAGTACGTGCGATGCCGAACAGCTTTACTGGACCTGAAAGTTTTTATTCTGCCGACGCGGAGGCCTGGTGGGCTGCCGTCGACAAGGCCCTGAAGGGGAGTGCCCGGCAGAAGCTTTACGGGAAAACCGAAGATGGACTGGATATCGCGCCGCTTTATGAGCGCAGGACAGACAGTCCGGCGCGCGCCCTTCGGGCTGCCGCAGGCGACTGGTCCGTGGTCCAGCGGGTCGACATTCCCGATCCTGCTGCCGCAAACGCACAAATTCTGGAAGATCTGCAGGGTGGCGCGAGCGGCCTTGACCTGGTTTTCCGCGGTGCTGCTGCATCATACGGCAATGGCATCCGGGTAGACGATCTATCCGGTGTCGACCGCCTCCTGAAAGACGTCGAACTGGATCTGATAGACCTGCGCTTTGAGGCGGGACGGGAAAATGTCGAGATTTTCGCCTCCATTCTGGCATTGCTCGAAAAGCGCAAGATCGATCCGGCAAGCGTTCGCCTGACGGCGGGGATCGATCCCTATGGCTGGGTGGCAGTCAATGGTGTTGCACTTGCCGACATGGAAAACGCCTACAGGCATTTCCGCGATCTTGTGGTCGCAGCGCATGATTTTGGCAGCCCGGCACGGGTAATGAAGGCCGATGGCCGCATATGGCACGAAGCGGGGGCAACGCCTGCGCAGGAGCTTGCGCTTGTTCTGGCTTCCGCCACAGCTCACATGCGCTTGCTGGAAGGCACGAGACTGGCGCCCGAACAATGGGCTGACAGAATTTCGTTCAGCCTGATCGCGGAAGCCGACCAGATAGGAACCATTGCCAAGGCCCGCGCGATCCGCTCGCTCTGGGCGTCGGTACTGGACGGTGCAGGACTGCCGCAAGCGGCCCTGCCGTTGCATATGTCGACTTCCTACAGAATGCTGACTCGCCGGGATCCCTGGGTCAATCTTCTGCGCAACACGGTGGCAACCTTTGCAGCCGGTGTCGGTGGTGCAGACAGTGTCTGTGTCCTGCCGCATACGCTGGCTGTCGGTTTGCCCGACGGCTTTGCCCGCAGGCTGGCGCGCAATACGCAGTCTATCCTTCTGGAAGAAAGCAACCTTGCGAAGGTGACCGATCCGGCCGCCGGCTCTGGCGCCATTGAAGACCGGACGGATACAGTTTGCGAGGCTGCCTGGAGCCTCTTCCAGGAAATCGAGGCGGCCGGTGGCCTGTTCGAGGCGGTGCGCACGGGCCTCGTGCATGATCGTATCGGGGCTGCCAGGGCCGGTCTTGCCAAGAACATCGCCACAAGAAAGCGTCCGATCACCGGCGTAAGCGAGTTCCCGGACCTTGCTGAAAAGCCTGTTGCGGGGCTGAAGTCGAGCAAGGAAGATCTCGCAGGCGTGAGCGCACCGCGTGAGGACCTGCCGGAACCGGGAGACGGCGAGCGCTTTGCGACCCTGCGCAAGCTTGCCCTTCAGGGAGTGCCCCTGAGCGAGCTGGGCATGCGGCTTGACCTTCTGCCGCGCGACTATTCCCTTCCGAAGCTGGAAACGGCCCGGATAGCGGAGCCCTTCGAGCAGCTTCGTAGCAGGTCAGAAGCCTTCGAGCAGGCCGCGTCGACAACGCCAGCGGTATTCCTGGCGTCTCTCGGCAGTCTGGCCCAGTTCTCGGCGAGAGCCACCTGGACGGCAAACGCCTTTGCGGCGGGCGGGTTGAAACCCGTCGGACCGGCTGTCTATGGTTCTCTTGAAGATCTCATTGAGGCCTTCCGGCAAAGCGGGGCGATGCTCGCCTGTCTCGTGTCCACGGACGATGTTTACGAGGCGCAGGCGGAAGAGGCAGCTCAAGCCCTGAAAACGGCAGGGGTGGATTACCTCTACCTTGCAGGGCGCCCTGGAGGCCGGGAAGATGCCTATCGCAAAGCCGGTGTGGACGCTTTTGTCTTTGCCGGATGCGATCTGCTTGCACTGTTGAAGGATGCATTTGACCGGCTGGAGACCCAACAAGGGGGCCAGCCGAAAGATCTGGAGGTCCAATCATGAGCAGGATCCCGAATTTCGCTGACAAGCCGTTCCGGAAAATCGTGAAGGCTGCGGACGCCGGCTCGCAGGAGAGCTGGCAAACGCCGGAAGACATCGTTGTGCCGCCTGTTTATGGGGCGCAGGATCTTGAGGGACTGAAACATCTGGATACCTGGCCGGGCCTGCCGCCGTTTCTGCGCGGTCCTTACCCGACGATGTATGTCCAGCAGCCCTGGACAGTGCGCCAGTATGCCGGGTTCTCAACGGCCGAAGATTCAAACGCCTTTTACCGGCGTAACCTTGCGGCCGGTCAGAAGGGCCTTTCGGTGGCCTTCGACCTTGCCACGCACCGCGGCTACGACAGCGATCATCCGCGTGTTTCGGGTGATGTCGGCATGGCAGGGGTGGCGATCGATTCCATCTATGACATGCGTACGCTCTTTTCCGGCATTCCGCTGGACAAGATGAGCGTCTCCATGACCATGAACGGCGCAGTGCTGCCGGTGCTGGCGCTTTACATCGTGGCGGCGGAAGAGCAGGGCGTTGCCCAGAAGGACCTTTCAGGCACCATTCAGAACGATATTCTGAAGGAGTTCATGGTCCGCAACACCTATATCTATCCGCCCAAGCACTCCATGCGGATCATCTCGGACATCTTCAAATACACGTCCCAGAACATGCCGCGCTTCAATTCGATCTCCATTTCCGGCTACCACATGCAGGAAGCGGGGGCGACGGCGGATTTGGAGCTGGCCTATACGATTGCCGACGGCATCGAATATGCCCGCGCCGGTGTCGCCGCCGGCATGGACATCGACCAGTTCGCACCGCGGCTGTCCTTCTTCTGGGCGATCGGCATGAACTTCTTCATGGAAGTTGCCAAGCTGCGTGCCGCGCGCCTGATCTGGGCGACCCTGATGGAAGAAAACTTCCAGCCGAAAAACCCGAAATCCCTGTCGCTGCGCACCCATTCGCAGACCTCTGGCTGGTCGCTGACGGCACAGGACGTCTTCAACAACGTCATTAGAACCTGTGTGGAAGCCATGGCGGCAACGCAGGGGCATACGCAGTCGCTGCACACGAATGCGCTGGACGAGGCGCTGGCTCTGCCGACCGATTTCTCAGCACGTATCGCCCGCAACACGCAGCTGTTTCTGCAGCAGGAAAGCGGCACGACGCAGGTGATCGATCCCTGGGGCGGTTCCTATTACGTCGAGAAGCTGACGGCAGACCTTGCCGAGAAGGCCATGGCGCACATCCGCGAAGTGGAAGAGCTTGGCGGCATGGCGAAGGCTATCGAGAAGGGCATTCCGAAGCTGCGGATCGAGGAAGCAGCCGCCAAGACACAGGCGCGCATCGACAGCGGTGCGCAAACCGTGGTCGGCGTCAACAAGTTCAAGCCGGAAAGCGAACAGGCGATCGACGTTCTGAAGGTCGACAACGCCCAGGTGCGCGCCGCCCAGATCGACAAGCTCAAGCGCCTGCGTGAAGAGCGCAACGAGGCCGAGACCCAGGCCGCCCTGGAAGCGTTGACCGAATGTGCCGCATCCGGTGACGGCAATCTGCTGGACCTTTCGGTCAAGGCCGCACGGGCCAAGGCAACCGTGGGTGAAATCTCTCTGGCAATGGAGAAGGTGTTCGACCGGCACAAGGCCGAGATCAAGTCGATTGCCGGTGTCTACAAACGGGAGGCCGGAGCCATGTCCGGAACCATCGAGAAAGTCCAGAAGCTGGTGGAAGCCTTTGAAGACAACGATGGCCGTCGACCGCGTATCCTGGTCGCCAAGATGGGGCAGGACGGACACGACCGCGGTCAGAAGGTGATTGCTTCGGCGTTCGCCGATCTCGGTTTCGACGTTGATATCGGGCCCTTGTTCCAGACCCCGGAAGAAGCTGCTCGCCAGGCGGTCGAAAACGATGTTCACGTGGTCGGCGTGTCATCGCTGGCGGCGGGCCATCTGACACTGGTGCCGGCTCTGAGGCGGGCACTGGCGGAAGAAGGCCGGGAAGACATCATGATCGTCGTTGGCGGTGTCGTGCCTCCACAGGATTATGACGAACTCTACAAGTCCGGGGCAGCGGCGATCTTCCCACCGGGAACCGTGATTGCGGAAGCGGCCATCGGTTTGATCGGCAAACTCAACGAGCAATTGGGATATGGCTCCGCTGAAGCAGCTGAATAAGGCCCGTGTCGGCAGTCGTCAGGTATCCTGGAACTTGCTCACCGGGACCGGTGGTTCCAGGTACATGCCGAAGAGGTAAGGACCCATGCGCCAACGGATTTCCGTAAAGACCCGGGTCAGTTCCTTGTCGTCATCGATCAGCACCCGATCCGGCACCGGCAGGTCCGGGTCCTGAACGACGATGCCGATGTCGCCGTTCTCAAGGTCGTAAAGCGTGCATTCGCTCAGGTGCGTGCTGTCCAGATTGAGCAGCTTGCCTGATCGCAGCCGCGCTCTTGTTGCAGGCACCGGCCTGCCTTCAAGGGGGGAATTTGATCGCGTCATGGCTAGAGACCGCTCGCTCCGTCGGACCTGTTGAAATTACGGAGGATGTTCTAGGCAGCGTAGCTTGCGCAGGACTGGAAGGTGTTTCGGGTCCGATGACCTTCCGACCGACACCACCCAGGGCGTGCCGTGTCGCAGGGACTGTTTCCAA
This sequence comes from Labrenzia sp. PO1, assembly GCF_012273635.1. Taxonomy (NCBI): domain Bacteria; kingdom Pseudomonadati; phylum Pseudomonadota; class Alphaproteobacteria; order Hyphomicrobiales; family Stappiaceae; genus Labrenzia; species Labrenzia sp. PO1. The sequence goes on along the minus strand of NZ_JAAXCR010000001.1, from coordinate 133,400 downwards.
TTCACGCGGGCTGACATGCTGAAGGACACCATCAAGACCTGGGCAAAGCGCATCAAGCGAGATCTCCATGCCCTTTATCTGGCTGGAAGGGATCCGAGGGTTCCCTGGTATGCGAAGGCCCTGGCCATCGCAACCGCAGCCTATGCTCTGTCACCCATTGACCTGATTCCGGATTTCATTCCGGTGATCGGATATCTCGACGATCTGCTTCTCGTGCCGCTCGGCATCTACCTGGTGGTGAAGCTCATTCCACCGCAGGTGATGGAGGACTGCCGGGTGGAAGCTGACAGGAGATCGGAAAAGCTGCCTGCCAGCAAAATGGCGGCAATCCTGGTTCTACTGATCTGGATCGGTGCGGCGTTGGCTGCACTTTTGTGGTTCTGGCGGCGTGTTTCTGTCTAATCTTCCGGAGTTTTTTCGGGCTCGTAAATCAGAATGTCGCCGGGTTGGCAGTCGAGCACGTCGCAGATCTTTTCCAGGGTCTCGAAACGGACACCCTTCACTTTTCCGGACTTGAGCAGCGAAACATTCTGCTCGGTGATGCCAATGCGTTCGGCAAGCTCCTTGGACCGCATCTTCCTGCGGGCGAGCATTACGTCCAGTTCAATGATGATGGGCATGAAGGGACCCCCGGCGCTGTCGCTTGCTTATTTTTCGATTTTCTTCTGCGAGCTGGACGGCCTTACGCAAGAGAGAGATGAGCAAGGCATGAGTGTCCCGAGAATCATGCCTGATATTTCACTGCCATCAGCCACGGCGTCAACAATCCTTTGTTCTTGTGAAAGCTTCCGGCGCGCAAACGCGACTGGCCGTGGATGACCGGGAGCCTTGTTGCTTGCAAAGGCTGAGAGAAGGTGCGGGGGCTGAAGACATCTGCCCACCTCGGTGCCACCGTGCATGAGGCCGAGTTGCCGGGGGCAGGCAACGCCATTGATGTTCAGCATTCGCAACGCTCCATGGTCCACCTCAAATGAACTGCTGGTTCTCGTCTGCAATCAGGGCAGCCTCGCGAAGGATCCAGCCGAACAGCAGCATCAAGGCACCAAGGACGAGAAAGAAGATCTCGCCACCGTCCAGACTGATGTCGACGGTGCGCTGGCCCGGGGGAAAGTCATAGGTCAGGAGGACCGAGCCGATCGGATCGCTGATCAGGTCGAAGACCGCGAACACGATAAGCCAGATGCCGAAGGAAAACACGTTTGCAAGCGTCTTCGGCGAGAAGAACTCCATCTTCTGAAACCGCTTGAAGACCTGACGGATGTTCCAGCCCACCGCCAGCAGCAGACTGAAGGCAATGGCTGCCAGTATGGATATTCCGATGCGCTGCACCTGCGGAATGTCACCCAGCATGCGTTCGGTATCGGCGACATCAAATGTTTCTTGCGCACCGATCATCAACTCGTTCGGCAGGGCGATACCGATCGTGACGACCACGCCCAGACCCAGCAGGATCAACAGGATGATGGTGACGGCCCATTTCATGAACGCGGATACACGCCGGATCCGCGTCAGCCGCTTCTCCCGTTCCGCCCATTCAAGTTCGCTCATCGGTTACTCCGCATCGTGTCATTGCGGCATCGTATCTAGTTCATCTGTCGGGAAAACACAAATTCAAAAACATTGCTATTGACAAAAAAATTATTGCAATCAATTTTTAAATTATCGTTTTACATTAATTTTTTGAATTTGTGAGGCGATGAGATTGTCATACATGAAGTGAGATCACTGATGGTAAGTTCCTTTGCCAATTATGTTTTTCGTGCGCCGCCGGCCATCGGGCGCGGTCGCTCCAGGCAACGCCCCGGTGTGATCAGGCGTGTTCTGCGGAGCCACTGGCTGTTGGAGCCGCTGGTTCTGTGCGCCGTTCTTGGTGTGCTTGTCGTTGGGGCGAGTGCTGCCGATCTGGAGACTTTTGACGCTCCTGTCTATTCGCAAGCGCCGCAGTCGCTCTGGGCTGGGCCTTATCTCGGCTTTGAAGCAGGTGTTTCGCAGACCGTGACAGACGTCAAATCAGGCGGTCGATCGAAGGATTTTTCACGGGTCGACGCAGCGTTCGGTCTTTTCGGCGGCTACAACTGGGAAGTCTCCCGCTTCGTCCTGGGTGTCGAAGGCGGTGCGGCCTATCTCGGCGGCCGTGAAAAAGGCAACCATCCAACGCTGGGCACCATCGAGACAGGATCCAAGTGGACGATCAATGCCAAGGCCCGGGTCGGCGTGCCGATCAACAACGTCATGCCTTATCTCAGCCTCGGTATTGCTGCGACAGAACACAGCCTCAAGGCGAACGGGACGGAGAGAAACTCCGTTTCGATTGGTCCGGTGATCGGCGGGGGTGTCGAGGTTGCGGTAACGGATGCGTGGCATCTCAGGGCCGACTACTCGATGACCGGGATCCTGGACGAGAAGGCCGGATATGGCGGTGCGAAGGTAGATCGGACGGCCGGTAACCATCGGCTCATGATCGGGCTCTCCCGTTCGTTCTGATCTGTCTCCTGACAAGCCAACCCTGTCGGGCACATTTGTCCGGCAGCGTGGAACGGCTGCGCTTTTCCCACTGAGCGCAGCCGTTTCCCTTTGTCTTTGTGGGCTCTGCTAGCCGTAGACCAGGTTCGGCAACCAGGTGATCAGTCCGGGGAACAGCATGCACAATGCCAGTCCAAGCACCTGCAGCGCCAGGAAGGGCAGGGCAGACTTGAAGATGTCTGTCATCGGAATGTCCGCCGGAGCGACGCCTCGCAGGTAGAAGAGTGCGTAACCGAACGGTGGTGACAGGAAGCTCATCTGCATGTTCACCAGATAGAGAACACCGAACCACAGCACCAGATCGTCCGGGCTGTCGAGCCCGAAGGAGGCCGCTCCGAGCGCCTTGATGATCGGCACGAAGATCGGCACGCACAGGAGCAGGATGCCGACCCAGTCCAGGAACATGCCCAGGACGACAAGCACGATCTGCATGATGATCAGAATGCCCCAGGGGCCGAGGCCGGTGGCTTCCAGCGCGCCTTGCACGAACTGCTGACCGCCTTCCAGTACATAAAGACCAACGAAGATGGTCGCGCCGAACATGATCCAGATCACCATGGCCGAAGCCTTCAAGGTGGTCAGCGAGGCTTCGCGCAGTGTCTGCCAATCGAGATTGCGGTGGATGGCGGCCACGACTATGGCGCCGAAGGTGCCGATGCCGGCTGCTTCCACCGGAGTTGCGACGCCGGTGAAGATCACGCCCAGCACGATCACGATCAGCGCGATCGGAGCGGACATGTTCGACAGCAGCCGGACCTTTTCCTTGAACGGAATACGTTCTTCCTCCGGGATCGGCGGGCCTTTTCTGGGGTCGATCATGCAGCTGACGATCACATAAAGGATGTAGAGCCCGGACAGCAGCAGGCCGGGAATGACCGCGCCGATGAAGAGCTCACCAACGGACTGTTCGGCCACGACGGCGTAGATGATTGCCAGGATCGACGGCGGGATCAGGATGCCAAGCGTTCCGCCGGCCATGATCGAGCCCATGGCGATCTTCGGATCGTAGTTTCGCTTCAGCATGGCGGGCAGGGCGATGATGCCCATCGTGACAACCGCCGCCCCGATGACACCCACCATGGCCGCCAGTACGGTGGAGGCGATGATGGTGGCAGCCGCCAGGCCGCCCTTCACGCCGCCAAGCACCTTGTAGATGACATCGAACATGTCGTTGATGATGCCGGCCCGTTCCAGCATCGATGCCATGAATATGAACAGCGGGATTGCCGATAGCTGGTAGTTGGTCATCAGCGGAAAGATGCGCGACGGCACGATGTTGAGCGCCCGCTCGTCACCCAGGACGAACAGGAACACACAGGCGAGCCCTCCCGTAACGAAGGCCAGCGGCAGCCCTGCCATCAAGAGGACCAGCAGCGAGCCGAACATGATGAGTGTCAGCCACTCGATTCCGATTTCAAGTCCCATCGATCAAGCCCTGCCCATCACTGCGCGGATGTCCTGCGCGAATTTGGAAATTCCCTGGAGCACCAGCAGCAACCCGCCGAGCACCATGACCCACTTCATTGGCCAGAGCGGCACTTCCCATTCGTTGAAGCTGATTTCGCCCCAGCGGATGTTCGGATCGGTCCATTGGGCCAGGTTCCAGCTTGCAACGACATCGCTGAAGCCGATTTCACCGCGTGCCCAGTCAGATACCAGCGAGTTGCCGGAGGGAACCGCGATGGCATCGAACGCGAAGATCCACGAAGTCACCAGCAGGGTGCCGGCGAAGATGAAGAAGAAGACGGATGTCAATAGATCGACAATTGCCTTGCGGCGCGGCGAGAGCGGCGCATAGAAGACATCGACCCGTACATGGGATTCCGTCAGCATGGCGTAGGACCCAGCGATCAGGTACTGCATGCCGAACATGAGGTACATCGCCTCGTGAGCCCAGTTGGTCGGGCTGCCGAAGACGTAGCGGCTCATGACCTCGAAGTAGTAGACAAGAACGGCGATCACCGCCCAGTAGCTGACAAACTCGCCACAGTAGAGCGAGAGCCGGTCAATCCAGCCGGTCCAGCCGGAAGAGACGTGATCCGCATCGTCCTTGCGCTCGGCTTCTTCAAGCTCCTTGAGCTTCTTTTCCGCCTCGCTGAGTTCCGGGTCCGGTGGCAGGTTTTCGTTTGCTTTGGAAACCAGTCGGGGCAGGAGGAGTGCGTCGACCGCCACACCTGCAAGCAGGAGCCAGAAGGCGTACTTGGAAACATTGCCCCAGAAATCGAGGGTTTCGCGAGCTGTTACGGCAGCCGGGCGGGCGGTCTCCAGAGTTGCCTCGGCCTCCGCAACCCGGGTCTTGCCCTGTTCGACACGTTGTTCGGCGCGCTGGACATCCCGTTCCGCGCGGCGCTTGGCAAAGCTGCCTTCTTCGGCCTGCGCTTCCGCCTCGGCGAGCTTTTGGCGCAAGGCAGGAAGATCGGCCTCTGCGGTCTTCACTCTTTCGCCTTCGCGCTCGAGCGTCCGCTCGGCCTGTCGCACTGCGTTGGCCATGTCCGAGACCACCGCGCGCGCATCCTGACTTTGTGCGTTGGCGTAAAGGATCAGCACGAACACCGGGATATAGACCAGCCCGATCAGGCTTTTCAGGTAAAGCCGATGCAGGCCCAGGATGCCGCCGGTGACAAGAATGAAATAGCCGAGCACCAGCGAGTAGCGCCGTTCAGTCGGCTTCGGCCGCTTGGCAAGGGCAGCGGCGATCAGCGGAAAGATGATCAGCCCCAGCCAATAGGCCCAATGCGGCAGGGTAAAGTCCAGATGAGGCATGCCTCTCCCTTCCCCAGGGGAAACAAGCCCCTGTTGAGTTGAACAGGACCCGCGCGGCTGGCCGCGCGGGTCCGTTTCCCGAGACGTCGTCTGGGATCAGAGGTCGAGTTCGAGGCCTTCGACCTGCTCCGGCGTGACGTAGCCGAGTGAACCGGACATCATGTAGTCGAGCTGAATCTTGAAGAGGCGCGCGCTGTCCTTGTCCCGGTTCGCATAGTTGAACCAGATCGGAACGGCGACTTCGGTCATCAGTTCGACATCGTCCTGGCTGAGCCGGGTGATTTCGGTGCCGTCGGCCTCGAACTTCGCCCAGGCTTCCTGGTCTGCCTTCTGGATGGCTGCATGGTGCATGTCGGAATAGACGTGTGTTTCCATCTCGACGAACTGCTGCATCTGCGGGCTGAGCGCATTCCAGGCATCCATGCCGACGGTGATGTCCATAAGGTCGACCGGCTGATACAGCGACATGAAACCCGGAGGGCCCATGGAGATGTATTTGGTGACCTGGCTGAAGCCGAGGGCATAGTTGACCGCCGGACCGACATAATCGGCGACGTCGATGGTGCCTTTTTCAAGTGCGGGGAAAATTTCCGATCCCGGAAGCACCGTCGTTTCCGCGCCGATCTCGGTGAAGACTTCGGCGACCATGCCGCCGGGCAGACGCATCTTGCGGCCGCGGAAGTCATCGATGGAGCGGATCGGCACCTTGGAGTGGATGATGTTGGGGCCGTGATGCACCGGTCCGACAAACATCATGTTCTGTGCGGCGTAGAGTTCACGGGCGATTTCGAGACCGCCAAGGGAATAGTAGAACACGTCCCATTCGTGCGGGTTGCGCATACCGAGCGGATAACTCGTCAGGAAGGTGGCCGCGGGGATGATGCCCTGCGCATAGATCGTGAACGGGTTGACCGCGTCCAGAACGCCATTCTTGACGGCGTCGAACAGCTGGAAATCGCCCACGACGTCGTTGGCGCCGAATGGCTGGAAGGCGAGCTCCCCGCCTGTCTTTTCGGCAATGGTTGCGCACCAGTCCTTGAAGATCTGCAAACCGGCACCGCCTGGCCAGGACGTCTGGATTTTCCAGGTCGTCGTCTGGCCTTGTGCCGAAGCGATATGCGGCGCAGCGAGTGTCGCTGCTCCGACCGTGCCGGCACCTGCGAGCGTCCGCAGGGCCTGCCTGCGTGTCGTAAGTTGTTTCATGGTATCCTCCCAAATAGGTCTGGGAGCAAATGAGCGCTCGCGCGGGGAGTGTTTCAACGCCCCTTCTTCTTCGCGGAGACAAACCAGCTGTTTGTGTTCTTAAGCAGTTGTTTTGTAACTGGTTCGGGATGACCTCGAGGAAGTCTGTCGCTCTTCTTTTCCTCCCAACCAAGGGAAGGATATTACACTTACAGAATCCTGCAACCTTGCCGGACGCTCAAAACATCTTTTCCTTTTTGGAAAAAATGGCCGGAACTGTTTTGAAAATAGAGAAACACAAAGCTGGCGCTGTCTCCACTTCCTGAAGGGAAGTGGTGTCAGGTCAGCCGAGTGTGGCGAGCCCTGTCAGATCCGCCAGAACCGCCTTGGGAGAAAGGTCCGGATATTCGTCAGGCATGCCCATCCGGTTCATCCACACGGTACGGAACCCGAATGCGGTAGCACCGGCAATATCCCAACGGTTTGAAGACTGGAAGGAAACCTCTTCCGGATAGATCCGGAAATGGGTCGTGACCATTTCATAGACCTGCGGATCGGTCTTGAAGGTTCGAAGGGCGTCGACGGAAAAGATCTCGTCGAAAAGTTCCGTCAATCCGGCGGCCTTGGCGGCAGCTTCGAGCATGGCCGGAGACCCGTTGGACAGGATTGCGATTTTAGCGCCGGTTGCCTTGAGGTTGGTCAGCACCTGCGGCACTTCCGGGTAACAATCAAGTTCCCAGTAGGCGCTGAGAAGATCTTCGCGCAACGACTTGTCAGCGGAAGGCACCAGGGCGAATGCGGTGTCCAGGCCTTGCTGGGTCAGTTCCCAGAAGTCCAGATACTTGCCCATGAGGGCACGCACCCAGGAATATTCAAGCTGCTTTTCCCGCCAGAGAGACGACAGCCTCTGGGCATCCGGTCCAAGCTTCTCCGCATGTTTGCGGACGGCGGCATGCACATCGAACAAGGTTCCATACGCATCGAACACGTAAGCTGCATGCGCCATCTTCAAGACCTCCAAGCCCTTTCACGAAACCGCGGAAGAGAACAGCCTGCGGCCTCCTGCGTCAAGCGCAGCTATCTGCGACAAAGGTCGCAGGCAGGACTTATACAACAATTGTGCCCTGCTATTGGACTGGAGGCAGGGAGATTGCGCCATCCTCTTCCACCGGCCAAAACGGGTTATAGGCAATCTCGAGCAGGTGACCGCCGGGGACTTCCACGTAAGAGGAATACCCGCCCCAGAAGGCTTTCTGGGGTTCCTTGACCGATCGGGCGCCCGCGGCGAGCGCTTTCAGGAAGCTTGTGTCCACCTCGGCTTCCGACCTGCCGTTCCAGGCGAGCGTCACCGCACCGGTGGGGCTGTCGGTGACAGAGCGTCCGATTTCTTCTTCCAGGGAGGCGCGGCCATAGAGGGCAAATACACTGCCGGGAACCTGGAAAAAGACCACTTCGGGGCCTGGCGAGGAATGAACCTGCCATCCCAGGCCGTCTTCGAAGAAGCGGCGTGCCTCGACAACGTCTTCGACCACGAGCGTCGTCACGGAAATGCGCTGTTCCATACTGAACTCCCAAAATTGCAGCAGGAACATATAGTGAACTTTGTGTGGCGAGAGTCAATGGTCCGCGGGCGGGGGCATTGTTTCCAAGCCAGGGGTCGGTGAGGGGATCCACATCTTGTCATTGCAAAACCCGACTTGAAAAATTGATGTCGTTCAAGTGGGTGTTTTGGTGATTTTTATCCTGATATCACCGTATCTTGCGAAGAATGACAGCAACTTTCCTCAATTTCGCGGTAAGCTATTGACCTGCCGGGATGAGCGGTGTTGTTTCGGCGGACAGACTGCACAACCGCAGCGCAGAAAAGGGAAGAGACATGAGCGGATGGAGTGACACCTGGACCTGGATCGACGGGACTTGGCACGAGGGCAATCCGCCGATCATGGGCCCGCGCACACATGCTTCCTGGCTCGGCTCCAGCGTTTTTGACGGCGCCCGCTTCTTTGAAGGTGTGATGCCGGACATCGATCTACACTGCAAACGCGTCAACGACAGTGCCGTGGCGCTGGGCATGAAGCCGACCATGAAGGTTGGTGAAATGGTCGAGCTCACCAAGGAAGGCTGCGCCAAATTCGGTGGTGACCAGCAGATCTACGTCAAGCCCATGTACTGGGTCGAAAGTGACGGACCCGGGGTGATCGTGGGCGATCCGGACAGCACGCGGTTCTGCCTGTGCCTGTTCGATGCGCCGATGGCACCCAAGGATGCGGCGATGAGCATCACGCTGTCTCCATTCCGCCGTCCGACTGTTGAATGCATGCCAGTCAACGCCAAGGCCGGCTGCCTTTATCCCAACAATGCGAGAGCGATGCTGGAGGCCAAGGGGCGCGGCTTCGACAACGCGGTCGTTCGCGACATGCTGGGCAATGTCGCTGAACTGACATCGGCCAATATCTTCATGGCCAAGGAAGGCAAGGTACACACGCCGGTTCCCAACGGCACCTTCCTGAACGGCATTACCCGTCAGCGCGTCATTCAGCTGCTGCGGTCCGTTGGCTATGACGTTTTCGAGCGCACCATGGACTATGGCGAATTCCTGGAAGCCGACGAGATCTTCTCGACCGGGAACTACAGCAAGGTAACGCCGGTCAAGCGGATCGAGGAACGCGACCTGCAGCCGGGTCCGATCGCGGCTCGCGCAAGAGAACTCTACTGGGAATTTTCCCACGCCTGAGTGGGGAGTGTCATCTGACGACCAGTGCCGCGGCTACCACAAGCGCCGCGGCGGCTGCCAGGGATGATGCAGTAAAGGACCCGGTCAGATGGTGCATCTGGCCGGCAACCCAGGGCCCGGCCATCTGCCCGACGCCAAAGCTTGCCGTCAGTACCGCAAGCATCTGACGGATTGCTGCCGGTCCGTCCCGGCTGACTTCGCGCCGTGCCTCCATCAGGCCAAGCGCGGTGATACCCATGAAGGTCGCCCCGAGGAGCGCTGCTCCGAAGAGGAAGAGCGCAGGCGCTGTGCTCACCGCCGTCAAGGCAACCCCTGCCGCTTCCAGCACGCAGGCAAGAGCGAAGCCCTTTCGAGTACTTATGCGGGCGGCAATCCTGTTCCAGACGTAAATTGAAGGTGCAGCGCACAGCCCAACTGTCAACCAGACGAAGGCTTCGGTTGATTGAAGCGCCGGATTGGCGCGTGCGATCGTATTGACGAAGGTCGCGGTGATGACATAGCCGAAACCGAACAGACCGTAGGCCAGAATGAGGCGGATGCGACTGGCAGAGCCAAACGGAGATGCCGGCGGAGATGCCGGGGTTTCGTCGGGGGAGCTTTGCGCAGGTGTGGTAACCGGCTGGGGAGACGGCTCGGACGGCACCAGAAATGCAGCCACCAGAAGAAAACAAAGCGTGGCAGCGCCACTGGCCAGCCAGAGCCCACGCCAATCTGCCCCCAGATGCGCCAGAAGGGCGATCAGAACAGCGGAAAAGGAAATGCCGCAGCCGACCCCGGCAAAGTGGAGGGCGCTCAAGCCGCCGCGACCGGCTGCCGTCAGCCGCTCCAGGATCAGGCTGGTTGAAAAGACCAGCGCAAAGGCGCTTGCGACGCCGCTGGCGAAGCGGATCAACAGAAACAGAGACAGGGAAGTGGTCAGCGCCATGGCGGCACTGGTCAGGGCGCTGGCAAGAAGCCCACCGAGAAACCACAGCCGGGGATTGCCGGGCAGGGACCTTGAGGCGCCGGCAAGAGCTCCGGCCAGATATCCGAGAAAATTCGCGGACGCGATCAGGCCGGCATCATCAGGCGGCAACTTCAGGCCGTCGGTCATGAAGGGCAGGATCGGGGTATAGACGAACCGGCCGATGCCCATCGCGGCAGCAAGGGCGAGCAGACCACCGAAAGCCAATGCGGCAGGAGAGCGCGAGATGGGTGACATGGAGTTCCGGTCGTGAGGCGATAGCTGAAAACTGACATGCAGTCGTTGCTATCTTGCACGATCGCTCTGCTTTGTCATTTCCGGGAACGAGTTCCGGTTGGGTTGGTCTAGGGTAGGGTGAAGGCGATCAGTTTCCGGTGCGGACACCAGGGGCGACAAGACGAGTATTGGTGCGCATTGCCTTTCGCAGGGCATTGGTTCGCACTGGACCTTGGAACCGGGAACCCAGGTCATGCAGGCCTTATGGATACAGTCGCAATGAACCATGCTCCACCGTAGCAACTGTTCGGGTAGTCGCGGTCTTGTCGTTAAATCATCAAATCCAGTTGTTTTAGCATTCGCCAAGAGCATTGCCGTTTCAGAGACTGGCTTGAGAGGTGATGGTGGTGGCAAGGAGAATGTCTTTTGAGAAAGTAAGTGAAATTGTCTATTTGATATTTAGTGTCATGCTAGATATAAATTAGATAATGATCGAAATAATCTGAATATTATTATGTAATTCTATATTATTAAAGTGTTTTCGTTAAAAATGACGATGTTTTTCTTTCGAAAATTACTGATCACATTCCCGTGAATGGCGCAACTGCAGCCGCGTGGACGCGTTCCCCTCGTGGGAAGTGTCAATGGCAGATCGTACGTCCTAAAATAAAAAGAAAAAATTTCTTTATTTTGGGGATCGGCGCTTGCCGTGACGGCCCAGCAATCCTATTTTGCCGCTCGACGCGGCCGTTCCTGCATTCATTCTTGAGGCAGGCATGTCGCCGCCGGTCACCGACCTTTTAAGGAGATTGTCATGTCTTTCGAATTGCCTGACCTGCCGTATGCATATGACGCGCTGGCCCCTTACATGTCTGCTGAAACTCTCGAGTTTCACCACGACAAGCACCACCAGGCCTATGTCACCAAAGGCAACGAGCTGCTCGCCGGCAGCGGCCTGGAAGGCAAGTCCCTGGAAGAAATCGTGAAGGAAAGCTTCGGCAAGAACGCTCCGCTGTTCAACAACGCCGGTCAGCACTACAACCACATTCACTTCTGGAAGTGGATGAAGAAAGACGGTGGTGGCAGCTCGCTTCCGGGTGCGCTGGCTTCCGCTATCGACAGTGATCTTGGTGGTTTCGACAAGTTCCGCGCCGACTTCATCGCCGCAGGTGTTGGCCAGTTCGGCTCCGGCTGGGCCTGGCTCGCAGTCAAGGACGGCAAGCTGGAAATCATGAAGACCCCGAACGGTGAAAACCCGCTGGTACACGGCGCAGCGCCGATTCTCGGCTGCGATGTGTGGGAACACTCCTATTACATCGACTATCGCAATGCGCGTCCGAAGTACCTCGAAGCTTTCATCGACAGCATGGTCAACTGGGACTACGTGCTGGAAATGTACGAAGCTGCAACGAAGTAATTCGGGAAACATCCCGTTTTGCGAAACCCCGGCCTGAACAGGCCGGGGTTTTTTGTTTGGCTGTTTCGTCAGCGTTGACGCTGTGTTCACCGAACATGGCGCACATCACGCGACCGTGATTTTCAGACCGAGCGGTACATGGGCTGTACTCGCACTGGTGAATCATTGCCGAAGGCAATTTCCACGAGAGGGAGAGAACGATGCGAATGATCAAATCGGCTGTTGTATTGGGTCTTGCGGCCGGGATTGGCCTTGCCGGTTCCATTGCTCAGGCGTCTGACGATCCGATTGCGACCCGGCAGGCCATCATGTCGTCGGTCGGCGCGGCGGCCGGGCTCGGTGGAGGCCTGATGAAAGGGGAGATCGCCTATTCTCCTGCTGCCGGTAAGGCTGCCATCGCAACGATGAATGCAGCAGCCCTGACATTCGGAGACTATTTCCCTGCAGGTTCCGATCAGGGTGAAACCGGTGCCGCTGCCGCCATTTGGGAAAATCCGGACGGATTTTCCGCTGAGCTGGCCAAGTTTGCGGACGCGACTTTAAAAGCCTTCGAAGCATCCGGCAAGGACGGTCCTGCGGATGTCGAGGCTTTCAAGGCTGCGATGGGGCCCGTGTTCGGCTCTTGCAAATCGTGCCACGAAACTTACCGTAAGAAAAACTGACCGGCGGCATTCCGGGGTCTACCGCACACAGACTGCAACAGGCAGGCTCCAGACTGTGAGACAGATCAGCGGCTTTTCACCCTGTCCGGGTTGAAGAGCCGCTGTTTTGGCGTTTCGGTGCCAGGAAGACCCAGGGAGACCTCATGAAAAAGGCTGTCATCGTCCTCGTCGTTCTTGCCGTTGTTGCGGCAGGTGCGGGTTGGTTCCTGTCCGCGCCGACGAAGCTGAGCGAAGCCCAGCTTGCCGCCATTGCGGAAGGGGATGCGTCGCAAGGGGAACTTGTATTCTGGGCCGGCGGTTGCACGTCCTGCCATGCGGCCAAGGGTGCTGCGGGAGACGAGAAGCTGAAGCTTGGCGGAGGCCTTCGCCTGGAGACGCCGTTCGGGGTGTTTGTTGCCCCGAACATTTCGTCCAGCACGGCAGACGGTATCGGAGCCTGGTCGCTTGCTGATTTCGCCAACGCCATGACGCATGGCACATCACCGGACGGGCAAAACTATTACCCGGCGTTCCCTTACACTTCCTATGCCCGCATGTCTGGCGAAGACATCGGCAATCTATTTGCCTTCATGAAAACGCTGCCGTCCGTCAACGGCAAGACGCCACCTCATGAGCTCGGCTTTCCGTTCAATATCCGTCGGGGGTTGGGGCTGTGGAAACGGCTGTTCCTCGATCCGTCACCCGTCATAGCCGCCCCTTCAAGCGGGAACGAGGTCGACGCTGCCCTTTGGGACCGCGGGCGGTATCTGGTGGAAGGGCCCGGCCACTGCGGTGAATGCCACACGGCTCGAAATCTTGCAGGGGGACTGGATCTGGCGAAATGGCTCGGTGGCGCACCGGCTCCCACAGGAGAAGGCCGTATTCCGGACATTACGCCGGTAGACGGTGGTTTCGGCAGTTGGAGCGCAAGCGATATTGCCTATTATCTGGAAAGCGGCTTCACGCCTGAATACGATTCCGTCGGTGGTGAAATGGTGCATGTTCAGGAAAACATGGCCAAGCTTCCTGCCAGTGATCGTGAAGCGATCGCCGCCTACCTGAAAGCCATCCCGCCCGTTGCGCCGACAGCCAACTGACGACACCACGCGGACCTTTTGTCATTCCATGATTCAATCGCAGCAAATTTCGATCGTACCCGTTTCAACCGAAAACGACCTGGCGCCGATCCGGCACCTGTTTCGGGCCTATGTCGACTGGCTCGGCATCGACCTTTCCTACCAGGGCTTTGAAGAAGAGCTTGCAGGTCTGCGGGGGAATACGCGCCGCCGTCCGGGGCGCTTTTCCTGGCGAAGGATGGGGAAGGCTCGGTTCTCGGTTGTGTTGGCCTGCGGGCGTTCGGAAAAGACGGTGCGTGTGAAATGAAGCGGCTTTACGTCCTGCCGGACGGACGCGGCAAGGGTGTTGGTGGTGCGCTGGTGGAGGCTGTAATCGCAGCGGCGGTTGCCGCCGGCTACCGGGAGATGCTGCTGGACACGCTGCCAAGCATGACGGGTGCCATCAAGCTCTATGAAGCCGCGGGGTTTGAGCAAGTTGGCGCCTATTACGATACGCCGATCCTGGAGACGGTTTTCTTCAGAAAGCAACTGAACGGGTAAACAGCTGACGCTTTCAAACAAAACCACCTGCGAGCAGGTGGTCAAGTTTCGCTTTTTATTATTGGGTCGTTTTGCCCGTGCACAGTTATTCGATAAATTGGAACGCGTGTCTCCAGAAAGTTGTAGAGCCGGTCCATTGCTATTCAACTAAGGGATAATACGTATTTCTCAATCCGGTTGCAAGTCGTTCATCGATCAGGTTGCAATGATCGCTTCAACTTCGACCCTCAGCTGTGGGTGAAACAGTGCGGCAACACAGACCAGCGAGCTAGCAGGAACCTCATTTTCATAGAGTTCTGCAAGGGCTGACCGGATTTCCGGCAAGTCGGTCATGTCGGTGACGAACACGGTTACTTTCACCAGATCTTTCAGTGATCTTCCGTAGTAGGCGGCGATAGTGTTCAACTGAGCGAACACCGCCCTGATTTGTGGGCCGGCCGAATCGGCCTGAGCAGGTGTGCCGAAAGCTGTGAAACCGGATGTATAGACTGTCTGTCCATGCCGAACGGCGTGGGTATAGGGGCCGGCCGGCAGGCCCAGTTCCTCGAAATTCTGTCGGGCAAGAGGCATTATTTTTCCTTTTCTGATTACGGCAGGCGGGCTGAAAGGAACAGCGTTGCCCTTTGCACGGGCGGGCCAAGAAAGAAGGCGATGACGGCAGCAGCGGGCCATGCCAGGCGAAAGGCATTCATCCATTGCCAGAAGAACCTGTCGCTCCAGCCGAGGTTCAGGAATGTGACCCAGCACGACATCAAGAGCGACAGACCCAGCGACATCAGGAACGTCGCGATCAATCGGTTCTTCATGACTGACTACCTTTTGATCGCTTCGCTGGTGCCGATTTCGCCCAGTTCTTCAATGTAGCTGACCTGTGTCAGGTTCTGCGCGAGATAGGCCTTGGTGTGCGGCATTTCGAAATGGGCGGCCAGGGCGTCCTTGTCTGTCCAGCTCTCCCAAAGGGTGAACTTGTCGGGATCCTGCAGGTTCTGCCGGATTTCAAAGAAATTGCAGCCGGGTTCGTGTTGGGTTTCAGCCACAAGTCGGCGCAGTTCCGTCTCTGCCCTGGTTCGCTCCGCACCCTGTTGCAGTTCGATACCAGCGCTGATGAAGTAATTACCCATGAGTGTCTCCGTTGCGTTTAAGGACGAAGACAGACTTATTGATTTCTCTAATCTCAATCTATATCGAATAATGAGAGTTTAAATTTTGAAAATGAAATCATGCTCGACGACATTGCCTTGTTTGTTCATATCGCGCGTAATCGAAGCCTGGCAAAGGCTGCTGCGCATCTCGGATTGCCTGCGGCAACGGTGACCCGGCGCCTGGCGAAGCTGGAGGAAACCATAGGCACGCAGCTGGTCTTCCGGTCCGCGCGGAAGTTCGATCTGACGGTGGCGGGTGAAGCGTATTTCGAGGCCTTTGCCGACCTGGTTCAAAACGCTGAGACGACATTGGACGGGTTAAGCACCGATCTGCACGGTCTTCGGGGAGCGTTGAAGGTGGCGGCGCCCACCAATATTTCCATCGGCATCTTGCAGCCCATGTGGTCAGATTTTCTCAAGACCTTTCCGGAGATCCAGCTGACGCTGACGCTCAGCAACGAGAACAAGGATCTGCTGGAACACAAGGTCGATATTGCCCTCCGAGCCGGACCCCAGACCGATGAGCGGCTTTACCAGAAGCGTCTCGGGGTGGTGGCAACGGTTCTCGTTGCGGCGCCTGCTTATCTTGAACAGGCGGGTGCCCCGGAAAGTCCGGACCAGATCGGCCGGCACAAGGTGGTGCGGGTGTCCACGCTTCCGCAATGGCAACTGACAAATCGGGAAACAGGCTGCCGCGAAACCGTGCCTGTCGATGCGCGTGTCGTTGTCGATGACATCAGTCTTGCCCGGCAGCTGGCCGGCGATGGTCACGGGCTCGCTCTGTTGCCTGCGAGCGAGATTTCCGATGACCTGATTTCAGGCCGCCTCACACCTGTGCTCGCAGACTGGCAAGGCCAGCAACGGGATATCTTTGCGGTATGGCCCACCGGGCGGCTGCTCAATGCCCGGGCGCGCTGCCTGCTTGATTACATGGAACCGTTCATGGCAGCGCTTCCCGTGTTTCAGGGGACTGTCGTCCAGCGTGATCCTGCAAGATCCGCTTGATGTCCTACGCAGTGTAGGGATTGCAGCGGATGTAGCGCGGCTGATCTATGTAGCTGGACATGACCGCCAGCCATGCGTTGCATTCGCCTTGAGTCTTGAAGCAACCGGCCTGGGAAATGATGTATTTCTGACTGAAATTGAAGACCTTGCCACCGGCAATGCCTTTCCAGCCGCTGCCGGTAAAGGTGCGGCAGTCATAAGCTGTGTTGTAGGTGCTGGGAATGTCCTGCCGGTTCTTGGTGAAGGTAGGGGAGAACAGCAGCGTTTCCACCACATTGCCGCCAGTCGTGTCGTAGGACTGGCATGCGGCAAGGCTCAGCGTGGCGGCCATGACCGGAACCAGGCGCAACCCCTTTTTCAGCCCATCAGCAAGGCGGTGCGGAAGTGTGCGGTAGCAGGTCATCACGGGCTCCAGTGAACAGCATCGGTACGGTCCAGGACCGTTCAATTGATTGATTTGCAACAACTCTCACATGAGCCGAAGACTTGGTCAAAATCAAGTCACGTTCGCTCGGGTGGTACCCGCAAGGGCGTGTGAAAGGAATTTAGGTTCCCGGGCGTGCGAACTGCTCCGCACGCCCGGAAAATCCTCGGGTCTGACGAGGTGTCAAGCCTTGTCGGTCACCAAAAGGGCAAAGGCCTGGGTCTCAGCGACTTCCTTCAGCCGGTCGAAACGGCCGGAAGCGCCGCCATGACCGGCTTCCATGTTGGTTTTCAGCATCAGCAGCTTGTCACCTGTGCCGGTTGCCCGCAGCTTGGCAACCCATTTGGCCGGCTCCCAGTAGGTTACGCGCGGATCGGTCAATCCGCCTACCGCCAGGATGGCCGGATAGGCCTTTGCCTCGACGTTGTCATAGGGCGAGTAGGACGCGATGTAATCGTAGGCTGCCTTGTCCGTGATGGGGTTGCCCCATTCCGGCCATTCCGGCGGCGTGAGCGGCAGCGTGTCGTCCAGCATGGTCGACAGAACGTCGACAAACGGAACTTCGGCAATGATGCCGCCGAATTTTTCCGGTGCCAGATTGGCAATCGCCCCCATCAGCATGCCGCCGGCCGAGCCGCCCTGAGCGACGATACGGTCGTGCGATGTGAAGTTTTCCGCAACAAGATGGTCTGCCGCGGCAATGAAGTCGCTGAAGGTATTCTTCTTGTTCTCGCGCCGCCCATCCTTGTACCAGTGGAAGCCCTTGTCCTTGCCGCCGCGAATATGGGCGATGGCGTAGACGAACCCCCGGTCGACCAGCGACAGGCAGTTGGTGTTGAAGCTCGCCGGAATGGTGATGCCGTAGGAACCATAGCCGTAAAGCAGCAGAGGTGCGGAACCGTCGAGCCTGGTGTCCTTGCGGTAGAGCACAGACACCGGCACGGTTTCGCCGTCGGCTGCGGGAGCCATCAACCGGCGGGTGACATAGTCGTCCGCATCATGGCCGGAAGGCACTTCCTGTTCCTTGCGCAGAACACGCTCGCGGGTCTCGACATTGTAGTCGAAGGTCTGCGATGGCGTTGTCATCGAGGAATAGGTGAAGCGGATCGTGCTCGTGTCGAACTCGTAGCCGCCGCCAAGGCCGAGCGAATAGGCTTCCTCGTCGAAGGCGATGGAGTGCTCGATGTTGTCTGCAAGCCGGCGGATCACGATGCGCGGCAAGCCGTCTTCGCGCTCCAGCCGCGTCATGAAGGACTTGTAGACGCAATGCGACAGGATCAGGCATCCTGCCTTGTGGGGCACAAGATCGGACCAGTTTTCGCGGCCGGGATTGCCTTTCGGCGCAGTGACGATCTTGAAGTCCTCGGCGCCGCCTGCGTTGGTCAGGATGTAGAGTGTGTCGCCGTGATCGTCGATGGAATACTCGATACCGGTCTCGCGCTCTGCGACAAGCACCGGTTCGGCGGTCGGGTCGGTGGCTGGGATCATCCAGACTTCGGACGTCTCGTGATCATGAATGTCGATGACGATGGTGTCGCCGGACTGGGTCTTGCCGACGCCCATGAAGAAGCCGGCATCCTTTTCCTCGTAGACGAGAACGTCGCTCGCCGGGTCGGAACCGACTTCGTGACGGAAGAGTTTCGAGGGCCGATGGTTGGCGTCGAGGCGAACGTAGAACACATAGCGGCTGTCTTCCGAGAAGACGCCGCCGCCGCCCGTGTCCTCGATGGCGTAGTCAAAATCCTTGGCAGACTGGGCGTCGCGCAGCTTCAGTGAATAATATTCCGAGCCCTTGTCGTCATAGGCCCAGGCGATGAGCTTGTGATCCGTCGACTGGCTGACGCCGCCGATCCGGAAATATGCCGTTCCTTCGGCTTCCTTGTCGCCATGGAGAAGAACCGTTTCCGCGCCGCCGTCACGCGGGGTGCGAAAGAAAACCGGTTGCTGGCCGCCGGTTTCATACTTGAGGCCGTAAGCGAAGGGGCCGTCGGGAGCAGGAACCGAGCTGTCGTCTTCCTTGATGCGGCCGCGCATTTCCGCAAAAAGCTTCTCCTGCAGAGCCTTCGTCGGCGCCATCTGCGCTTCGTGATAGGCATTTTCCGCTTCCAGATAGCTGCGGATGTCGGCATCCAGCACGGACGGGTCTTTCATGACCTCCTGCCAGTTGTCCGCCCTCAGCCAGGCGAAATCGTCCTGGCGGGTAATGCCGTGGGTCTCAAGGGTGAGGGGGCGCGCTGCGGCGCGCGGGGGAAGGGCATCCTGTTTCATGGATCGGAGGTAAGATTTTTGAGCCTTGAAGGCAAGGGTCAATACTGCCGAGGCGGCAGGGTGTTTCCGCCTCCTGGCCATCCTGTCGTGCTTTCAGACAAGAGCGGCGACCCGCAAAAGTCTTTGACATTTTTCAGGCGTTCGCGCACTTAGGAAGAGATGGTTCCCGACTCCGAACTCCGGACCGGGATTAAAAGGGAACACGGTGCGACGAGCCCGAAAGGCTGCAAATCCGTGACTGCCCCCGCAACTGTGAGCGGTGAGCAAACCTGAAAGCGCCACTGGGGAAACCCCGGGAAGGATCAGGCAAGCAATGACCCGCAAGTCAGGAGACCTGCCATTTCACCTTAAACCTTAACCCGGGCGGGGTGCCCCGGAGGAGTGAGTGACATGGCCAATCGGCACCTGCCGGCAAAGTTGCACATTCGGTTCCTGACTGCCCCGCGAAATCGCGGAGGGCGATATGAACCGGAAATTTTCTGCTGAATTCTCAAGACTTGCCAACCTCCTGACCGAGGCTGATCCGCTGGCGACGCGCGCAGCACGCGCGATGGTTCCCGATGGGCTGCAAAAATCTGTTGTCAGCAAGAACATGGGTAATGTAATAACATTACATGATGATTGTGCCAAACGTACCCGATCCGGCCGTGCCCAGTGCAACGAGGAAAGCAATGCCTTTGCTTTTCCGCAGCCTCCTGTCGGTCCACTGGCAGAAGCCGTGGAGGCGCGTCATGAGCAATGATCCGCACAAGATATTTGTCTGCACGACCTGTCGTCACAATGGGCAGACTTGCCATCCCGGATATGGACTGATCTGCAAGTTGAAGAGCGCAATGGCACAGGCAGTGCCTGTCGTTGGAGACGAATTCGAAATCAGTGGAACAGCCGACATGGAGAGCTGTTCGAGACCTTGCACGCTGGCATTCAAGGCCACCGACAAGGCGATCTACCTCTTTGGGGACATTGAGGACGATACGGACATCGACGACCTGGTCGACTACGCCAATCGGTATCGCCAGATTGAAAATGGATGCGAGGTGACCGAGGAAAGCCACGGCAAGCGCTGGAGCGCATCGCAAGGCCGGCTTCCGGCAGCGATGATCGTTTCGGAAGCTGACGGGACGGCGTTCTCATGACGGGGGTCGATCTGTTTGTCCGGGAGGTCAGCTGGAAGACGGGGCAGGGCAAAACCATTCTGCATCCGCTCAGCTTCGATCTGCCGGCCGGTGAGGTTCTTGGAATTGCCGGCGCAAATGGTGCCGGCAAATCCACCCTGTTGCGGCTGCTCTATCGCTTCCTGAAACCGAAAACGGGCGAAATCCTTCTGGATGGCACGGATCTCTGGCTCATCAGTGCCAGGGAGGCTGCCAAAACGATCGCCGCCGTGCTTCAGGAGCAGCCGACCGACTTTGCCTTGACCGTGCGCGAGATCGTCACACTCGGCCGGCGTCCCCATGCAACCGGTATTGCCGGCGCAGGCAAGCGGGACGCCGAGATCGTCGATGACTGTCTCGGGAAAATGGATCTTCTGTCCTATGCAAAAAGAGCCTTCGGAACATTGTCCGGGGGGGAAAGGCAACGGGTGATGGTGGCCCGGGCGCTGGCGCAAGAACCAAGGCTTCTGGTGCTGGATGAGCCGACCAACCATCTGGACATCCGTCATCAGCTCGAGATCGTCGAGCTGATTGCCGATCTGGACATTACCATTGTCACCAGCCTGCACGACCTCAACCTGGCAAGCCGTGTCTGTGACAAGGTCTTGCTGTTGCATGAGGGCCGACTGGTTGCCCAGGGAATGCCGGAGACGGTGCTGACCCCCGGCAACATTGAGCAAGCCTATTCGGTACAGGTCCGACTGGAGCAACTGTCTGCCAGCCGCGAGCGCTACCTGACCTTCCATCTTTGAATTTCTGGAGACTTAAAATGAAAAAAATTGCCCTGGGCCTCGCGCTCGCCTTTCTGTCTGTACCGGCAATTGCGCAAACGACCGTGGAAAGCTGCAACCGCACGGTGACCTTCGACACGCCGCCCAAAGCAGCCGTTTCGAATGACGTCAACCTGACCGAGATGATGCTGGTACTTGGCCTGCGCGACCGCATGGTTGGATATACCGGCATTTCAGGCTGGAAGACGCTGGACGCGGAGATGCGTGAGGGCGTTGCCGAACTTCCCGAACTCGCGTCGAAATATCCGAGCAAGGAAGTGCTGATCGGGGCCGATGCCGATTTCTTCTTCGCCGGTTGGAACTACGGCATGAAGGTGGGCGGTGAAGTGACGCCTGAAACGCTGGAGCCGTTCGGCATCAAGGTCTACGAGCTGACCGAATCCTGCATTCATATCGGCGACAAGCCGAAGGCGTCTCTGCAGGATCTCTATAACGACCTCCTCAACCTCGGAAAGATCTTCGGTGTTGAAGACACAGCTCACGATCTTGTTGCGGCCTACAAGCTGGAGCTGGACCGGATCGCGGCAACGGTGCCTGCTGGTGAAGAGCCGCTGCGGGTCTTTGTCTATGACAGCGGCGAGGACAAGCCGTTCACCGCCGGACGATATGCCATGCCGACAGCGCTTATCGAGGCAGCCGGCGGCGTCAACGTGATGGACGATTTTGAAAAGAGCTGGGCGACCGTCGACTGGGAAACCGTGGTGGAAAAAGACCCGGACATGGTCGTGATCGTCAACTACGGCGAAGTGACGGCTGACCAGAAACGCGACTTCATGAAACACAATCCCGCCCTGGCCAATATTGCAGCCGTCAAGAACGACCGTTTTGTCGTGCTGGACTATGTCGAGGCAACCCCGGGGCCGCGGAACCTCAAGGCCATCGGAAAGCTCACCGAAGCGTTCTGGGGAGAGTGAGCCTTGCAGAAGATGCTTCGAACTGCCGTTGCAGGCAGAAACGATAGACCGGCATGAGCCTGCTCACGGCCAAAAGCGCTGGCCTGCGCCGGTTGCGGGGGAATGGGGTATTGCTTCTGGCCGGCGCGCTGGTGCTGGCTATTTCCATTGTAGCCGCCATCGGTGCAGGTGCGGTGCCGATCCCGGGTAGCACTGTCTTCAAGGTCCTCGTCAACGGCGTGGTGCCCGGCTATTTCGACGTGGACTGGTCCAAGGGCCGGGAGGCTATCGTCTGGGAGATCCGGTTTCCGCGGGCGCTGCTGGCAGGGTTTGTCGGTGCTGGTCTGGCCGTTGTCGGCGCCGCCCTGCAGTCCGTCACGCGCAATCCCCTGGCCGATCCGCATCTGCTCGGCATTTCGTCCGGTGCAGCGGCTGGCGCCATTCTTGCGCTGTTGCATACTGGTCTATTCTTGGGACTGATGACCGTTCCGCTGATGGCATTCGCCGGTGCGTTGGCGGCAACTTTTCTGGTGCTCGGGGTGACGCGGTTTGCATCTGCAACCAGTGCCGACCGGCTGGTGCTGGCCGGTGTGGCCGTGTCCTTTATCATCATGGCGATCGCCAATATCCTGATTTTCCTGGGAGATCCGAGGGCAACGCATACGGTTGTCTTCTGGATGCTGGGCGGTCTCGGTCTTGCCCAATGGGCTCAGCTGCCGTTTCCGCTTGGCATTCTGCTGCTGGTGGCGCCGTATTTTCTGCTGCGGTCTGCCGATCTCAATGCGATGACCATCGGCGATGAAACCGCGTCGACGCTCGGCATTCCGGTTGCCCGTTTCCGTCTCACGGTATTTGTGCTGGGTGCTCTGATCACCGGTGTGATGGTAGCCTTTTCAGGCATCATCGGCTTTGTCGGGCTGATGGTGCCGCATATTGCCCGCTTCCTAGTAGGGGGCAATTATAGCCGGGTTCTGCCGGCATCGATGATGCTTGGCGCAATCTTTCTGATCTGGGCGGACATCATCGCACGAACGCTCCTGTCCCCGGAGGATATGCCTATCGGCATTGTCACCGGGCTGATTGGCGGCATTTTCTTCGTGCTCCTCCTGCGCTCCCGCACGGGTCAGGCACACTAGAACCTCGCATGGACCGCTTCCGGCCGTTCAACCGGGCCAGGTTGAACGGTCGCTGGTCAGAGCGCGGCTCAAGGTTCGTTGTGGCAGATCTCGACGGTTTCCATCAGGCAGCATTCGTATAGTGTTGCTTTATCGAGACCAAAACGGACCCACATGGACAAACTTCCCACCAATCTTGCGGAATTCACCCACATCCGGATCATCATCGGCATGGTGATCGGGTTGGGTGTTGCGCGGCTGCTCAATGGCCTCGCGCGGTATGTTCAGCATCCCCAACGCGAAGAGATCTACAGCGTGCACCTTGGGTGGTCGTTGTTCATGCTTTTGTCCGTCGTTCACTTCTGGTGGTTCGAATTCGCACTTGGCCGCATTCAGGTCTGGACGTTCGAAAGCTATCTGTTCGTCATCGCCTTTGCCGCACTCTACTTTTTTATTACCGCCGTGCTTTATCCGGACAAGATGGGCGAATACGCCAGCTACAAGGATTATTTTCACGCCAGGCAGACCTGGATCTACGGCTTGCTTGCCCTGATGTTCGTGCTCGACATCGTGGACTCGCGGCTGAAGGGGATCGATTATTTCAACGATCTTGGAACCGCGTATCTGGTGCGTCAGATCGTGATGATCGTGCTGGTGCTGGCCGCGACGAGGATCCGCAAGTCCGCTTATCACATCGGTCTCGTCAGCGTTGTCCTGCTGTCGCAGATCTGGTTGATCACCAGCAACTTCAGCGTTCTGAAGTAACTGGCGTCCTCTGGCCGTTCATCGGAACCACAGTCTCAAGCCGCTGCGCCCGTCGGCCTCATCTTGCCGCGCATGAAGATGAAGATCATCACCGCCATGTTGAGGAAGTTCCAGGCGATACCGTTCAGGAACGCGGCCTGGTAGGAGCCTGTGAGGTCGTAGATCCAGCCGGACAGCCAGCCCCCGAGGGCCATGCCGAGAATTGTCGCCATGATCACCAGGCCGACACGCTGTCCAGCTTCGCGGGCCGGCAGGTATTCTCGCACGATCACGGCATAGCTGGGTACGATGCCGCCCTGCGACAAACCGAAGATGAGGGACACGAGGTAGAGCGAAGCCAGGCCGTTGAAGGGAATGAACAGGAACAGCGCCGCGCATTGCAGCACGGAACCGATCAGCAGGGTCATGACACCGCCGATCTTGTCGGCAATATATCCGGATGCCAACCGGCTGATGACACCGGCACCGGTCATCAGTGCGATCATGTCCGCTCCGGGGGCAACGCCATAACCCAGATCGACGCAATAGGCGACGATGTGAACCTGTGGCATCGACATGGCGACGCAGCATGCAAGACCCGCGACCACGAGAAGAGCCTGCAGGACGGCAGGCGGCAGGCCGGTGTCCTGGCGACCGAAACGGGCCGTGGCCGTACCGGTGCTCAAGGACGTGTCGGGTGGAGGCCGGCGCAGCAAAAGGGCCAGTGGCACCATGGCGACAAGGCAGATGACGCCGATGAGGATATAGGTCTGGCGCCAGTCGGACGTCGCAAGGCTCCACTGGATCAGCGATGGCCAGAGCACACCGGCAAGATAGTTTCCGCAGGCGGCGCAGGCGACGGCAAAACCGCGCCGTTTCAGGAACCAGTGTGAGATATCGGCGATCAGCGGGCCGAATGTGGCCGCGGTGCCCAGACCGATCAGCAGACCCTGCGCCAGAGAGAAGCTCCAGACATCCGGCGCAAAGGCGGCCAGAACGAAGCCGGCACCGAGTGATAGAGCAGAGCCTATGACGGGTATGACAATGCCGTAGCGGTCGACGACGCGGCCAAGCAGGTAGTTGCCCGCGGCAAACCCGAACATCGTCGCGGTGTAGGGTAGGGACGCTCCGGCACGATCAATCCCGAAATCCGTCTGGACGGCGGGCAGAACGATGACAACCGCCCACATGCCGGCACCACCAAGGGTGCTCAGCAAAATCGAAATCGCCAACCGGAACCAGGCGTAAGGCCCGTCCTGGACGTATGGATCGGATGCGTTGGCAAGGGACATGATCGGGTACCGGGAAAGTGCAGAACCATCTGCCTAACAGGTTCGCCGATGGGGAACCAACAAATATCCTTGAACCAACCGACCACAAATTCAAATGATTGCACGAAGGCGAAAGGGCCGCCTTCGTGCAGGAGCAGACGTTTAGCGGACGTCAGGCGTTCGCTTTCAGGCTTTCGGAGATGAAATCACTCAACGAGCGGGTCGGATGACCGATCAGGTCCTCCAAGGCCGTGGAAGTCGTGAAGAGCTCGCCTTGAGACGCGCCTCTGTCGGAATCAGCGAGGACATTTGCAAAGCCTTCCGGCAGACCTGCCTGGACCAGGATGCCGGCATAGGTTGCTTCTGGCAGGTTGTTGAACGGTATCTCACGGCCGGACTGGCTGGAGAGCTCTGCTGCCAGGTCGGCAAGACTGAACGCAGGTGATCCGCCAAGTTCCAGTGCTCGCGTGCTCAGGTCGTTGCCGGCAACGGTGCGGGCTGCGGCTTCTGCGTAATCTTCGCGTCCAGCAGCGGAAAACTTGCCGTCACCGCTAGCGACCGCAACGGCACCATGGGCAAGGGCCGCCGCTACAGTGCCGCCGAAATTCTCGATGTACCAGCCGTTGCGCAGCACGGCATGGGCAATGCCGCTTTCGCGCAGCATCCGTTCCGTTTCGGCATGTTCCACACCCAGCTGGAGGCTGGACTGCGGAACGTTGAGAAGGCTGGTGTAGACGATGAAACGGACGCCGGCTGCCTTGGCTGCATCGATGACGGCCTTGTGCTGCGGTGCGCGCTTGCCGACCTCCGATCCGGAGATCAGCAGAAGACGCTCAACACCTTCCAACGCAGCCGGCAGGGTGGCGCTATCATCGTAATCAGCCTTCACCACCGAAACCTGGTCCGTGGCAAGATCGCCCGCTTTTTCCGGTGAGCGGACAAGCGCGCGAACTGGCTCGGCGGTGAGGCCGGCAAGATGTTTGAGGACAAGACGGCCCAGCTGACCATTGGCACCCGTGACTGCGATCATTGTGTTTCTCCTTGAAGGTTGATCGTTCGAAAATACATCGGATGCTGCCCATGTAGACGGATCACTTACTTTTTGTTAGTACGTACAAAAAGGTTAGTTTTGAGATTTATCGGATCTCGGACAAAAAACTGGAAAACAGGATGAGTGATACGGCAGAAATAACCCCCAAGTGCGTGCTGAACAGCGGCGCGCCCTTGTCCGAATTGATGCAGCAGGGGGAACTGCTCAACCAGAACTGTCCATCACGCGAAATCCTGCGGCATCTCACGAGCCGTTGGGGCGTGTTGGTGCTGATTGCGCTTCTGGAAAAAGATCAGCGGTTTTCAGAACTTCGCCGCACCGTGGGCGGCGTCAGTGAAAAGATGCTGGCGCAAACGCTGCAGACATTGGAGGCCGACGGGTTCGTCAACCGGTATTCCCACCCGGTGGTGCCACCGCATGTCGATTACAGCCTGTCCCCGATCGGCCGGGAAGCTGCAGAGAAAGTGCGAGAATTCGCTGACTGGATCGAGGTCAATATTGCCAGGATCCTGTCCGCCAAGTCCGGCCATGAGGAGGCCGTGGCAGCGGAATAACGATTTGAGGCGTTTTTCCGGCCCTTGATGGGGAGATGAAACGTCAGTGGGTATAGCGGTCGACGATCTGCCAGTATCTCGGATCGCGCCACACCCTGGAGACGGCAGCTGACAGCCGGCCTCTGATCTGCGGATCGAGATCCTTGTTGGCCGCCAGCCACTGGATGCCGTGGGTAACCGGAGCGCCGATGACGAGACTTCCCGGGTCGTATCCCTGCTGGCGGAACATGTAGCTCGCCCGAACAGACATGGTGTACCAGGCATCGATCCTGCCGGTCTTGAGCATGACGCTCATCTGTTCGGCTGATGGTATTTCCTCAACGTTGCGAACACCGAACCGCTGGAGGATCTGGCTGCGCTGGCTGCCGAGATGCACCCCGATGACCTTGCCGCTCTCAATAGCCTTTTCAAAGGTATCCAACGGCTGGTCGAGCGTTACGAATGCGCTTTCCGTATAAAGCAGGGGTGCGATGTACTGGAATTTCTCACTGCGGTTTCTGGAATAGGCAGCAGTAAAGAGAAGTGAACCGGGCGTGTTTTCAGCCAGCAGCTGCGCGCGCCTCCAGGGGGCGAAGCGGATCTTGATATCCAGGCCGGCCTCTTCTGCAACGAGCTCCATGAGCTCGACTGCAATGCCCTTCTCCTGCTCATTGATGGAGAGAGGAGGCAGATATCCGGTGAATGCGACCAGCTCTTCTGCGGCGGCTGGTGAAGACAGGACCGGTTGGCCGGCAAGTCCCAAGCCGAGGCCGAAAACCAGTGCGCGCACGCAGGTGCAAGCAAAACTCCGTAGTACAGACAAGTCCCACCCCGATGTTCTTGAAGTTTGTGATGCTATTATTATCAGGGGTGTGTAACTGAAATCTAAAACTGGAAACTATTCTTGAAACGGGCTTTTTAATGCATGCATTAGATCTGCCCGCCCCGAAGCTGTAGCCGAGGCGGGCAGATGAACGGTCTATTCTGACTTGGCGGGTGGCCGGCCGCCGTGAACGAAATTCATTGCATGGCCATTGAGGCAATAACGCAAGCCTGTCGGCGGTGGCCCGTCCGGGAAGACGTGACCCAAATGTGCGTCGCAACTGCTGCAACGGATTTCGGTTCGGATCATGCCATGGGACTGGTCTTCAAGTTCCCGGATCGCATCCGGGTCGACTGCCTCGAAAAAGCTGGGCCAGCCGCAGCCGGAATCGAATTTTGTATCCGACATGAACAGCGGCGTTTCACAGCACACGCAATCGTAACGGCCGATGAGCTTGTTGTCCCAGTAGGGACCGGTGAAAGGGCGCTCGGTGCCGGATTGACGGGTCACATAGAACTGCTCGGGTGTAAGCTGCTCCATCCATTCGGCGGTGGTCTTCCTGATGGGGGGAGATGCTTTTTCGTGGCGGGTGGTTTCGTCGCTCATTCGGCATTCCTTATCTGATGTTTTTCCCAGAAATAGGGGCGTGCACAGGTTGCTGCAAGCCGGAGCAGATAACGGTTTCGTCAATCGTCACCTGCGGAGCCAGGCCGTGTTTTATCCGTTCATGGATAGGAAGGTGCTCTTGATTGTCGCCGTGAAAGGTCCGAGGTTAGCGAGCCAGGTGGCTTAAGGACGTCTTCACCCGGTTACCGCCTTCCTGTCTCGCCTGAAAAACGCAGTTTTCGGCAGCGGCGAGGAGAAATTCCGAGCTTTCCGAGACCCCCGTCTGTTCCACGACCGCGCAAGCCGCACCGACGGAGGCCGTCATGACGCCATTGCCGGCGGTATTTTCCGGGTTGGGAATGCCAAGGTCCTGAATGGCTACGTGCAGGTACGCGCTGATAGTCTCGGCGCCCATTTCGTGAGTTCTTGGAAGGAGGAGAGAAAATTCCGCCGTTGCCGTTCGTGCGGCGATATCTGCCGGACGGCGCGCGGTCTCCTTCAGGGTATCGGCTACCCTGGTCAGGCAATCCTCGGCAGCGCTCGGTCCGAACCGCTCCACCAGAGCTTCGAAACGGTCGAGAGACACCTTGATCAGACTGGTGTGGGTCTTTTCACGCAAGGCGATTGCCCATTCCCGTTTCAGGCCATCCTCGAAGGCACGGCGGTTGAGAAGTCCGGTGAGCGGATCCGTCTGGGTTGCCGCATCCAGCAGGCTTTCCAGCTCCTTGCGTTTGGAAATGCTGCGGAAATAGACCGCGAATGCGTAAGGCTTGCCGGCGGCATCTTCCAGAAGATGCGTGGTTACCTCCGCCCAGACCATCGGGCCGAAGGCGGAACGGAGCTGAAGATCTGCATGGGGAAGGGGGGCGTCGGCATCACCGCTGCCGGAAAGGATCCGGTGCAGAAGATCTGCATCGGTGTTCGGGCTGGCCAGATAGACCAGGTCGCTCAGGTGATCGACCAGTTTGTCCGCACTCCATCCGAACATGCGCTCGGTTGCGGGAGAGATGAAAGCGGGCGTGCCGTCCAGACCGATCAGAACAATGGCTTCATTGCCAAGTTTGACGAGCGTTTCAAAGTCGATGTTGGACGGGCGGAGCAGATCCGTTCCCGAAGGCCTATCCCTATTGCTACCCAACACCATCTTCTGTGCCTCGCTCGAATTCCGTGGCAACGCATTCCCGAATTGAAACTGAACGGTATTCACGCTTTGAAATCAAGTGGCAAGCTGCCTTTCTTGGGTGCAGACGGAGGTGGTTTGACCCGAGTGTGAATGTTGTCGGGTGTATTGCGGGCGCGGATACCTCAAGTTTCGGCCGTGATACGTTTTCAGCACAGAATAAATCTGTGAGATCCCCACTTGTCAGTCCTGCCCCTGACAAAAGCGCTCATGTGACGCGGGTGAATTTACCGAAAATCGACAGACATACGCTTGAACACGTAAATTCAACTGCCTAAGACATGTCATAACCCATCGGGACCGTTATTATCCGGCGGATCGGGGCTGATTCGAGCAGGCCCGTTTCCGTCGTTTCTTTAAAAACCGTGACGAAAGATCAGCATGACGCCAGCCTTGATCGACGACACCACTCTCTATGCCGTCCTCGCGCCCTTTGCTGCGGCTGTGGTTGCGCCTTTTCTGACCCGCTGGTTCAAGCACAATGCGGCCTGGCTGCTTGCTATCGTGCCGGCCTTGATCTTCCTGCATTTCACAGGGTTCGTCGAACCCGTGTCAAAAGGGGAAAGCTTCGTTGCGGCAAAGGCCTGGGCGCCCAGCTATGGTGTGAACTTTTCCGTCTATGTCGACGGATTGTCGACGTTGTTCGCCTTGCTGATTTCAGGCATCGGAACCTTCATCATTCTGTATGCCGGCGGCTATCTCAAAGGCCACCCGCAACAGGGCCGGTTCTTCTCGTTCCTGTTGATGTTCATGGGGTCGATGCTCGGCCTCGTGCTCGGCAACAACCTGATTTCACTGTTTATCTTCTGGGAACTGACGTCGATCACGTCCTTCCTGCTGATCGGCTTCGATCACCTGCGCGCCGCGTCCCGCCGGGCCGCGCTGCAGGCGCTCGTGGTCACGGGCGGCGGCGGTCTGGCCCTGCTGGCCGGTTTCATCCTGATTATCTCCGCCACGGGCGAAATCGAGATGTCGGTGCTGCTGGCCTCGCCGGACATCATCAAGGATACCACGCTCTACGTGCCGATCTTCCTGCTGGTTCTGGGCGGCGCCTTCACCAAGTCGGCGCAGTTTCCGTTCCATTTCTGGCTTCCCAACGCCATGGAAGCACCGACACCTGTTTCCGCCTATCTGCATTCGGCAACCATGGTGAAGGCCGGCGTCTATCTGTTGATGCGCATGCATCCGCTGCTGGGTGGAACAGAACTCTGGACAACGGTCCTGCCGCTGTTCGGTGGCATAACACTGCTGGTGGGCACGATCCTGGCGGTGCGCCAGACCGACCTGAAGCTGATGCTTGCCTACACGACCGTGGCATCGCTCGGGCTTCTTGTCATGTTGACCGGGACCAGCCAGGAAAAGGCGCTCGAAGGCGCTGTCCTCTATCTTCTCGCGCACTCCCTGTTCAAGGGCGCGCTCTTCATGGTCGCCGGCACGATCGATCACGAAGCCGGTACGCGTGACATCACGAAACTGGGCGGCTTGCGTTCGGCCATGCCGATCACGTTTGCAGCTGCCTGTCTTGCGGCACTTTCCATGGCCGGCCTGCCGCCTTTCATTGGCTTCATTGCCAAGGAAGTACTTTATTACGGCACCTGGGGCTGGCTGGAACTCGGTCTGCCCATCACCATCACTGCTGTCATCGGCAATGCCTTGATGCTGGTGATTGCCGCCGCGGTTGCCATCAAGCCCTTCCTTGGTCCGAAAGTGGAAACGCCGAAACATGCGCACGAGGGACCTGTTCTGCTGTTCGCCGGTCCGGTGTTCCTGTCTGTGACCGGCCTCGGGCTGGCCCTGATTGCGCATACGACTGGTGAACTGTTCATCGGGCCGACCCTGTCTTCACTTCTCGGCAAGACGACGCAAATCGAACTTCATCTGTTGCCGACGTCGATCAACGCGCCGCTGCTGTTGTCGCTGGTCACCATCGGTCTCGGGATTGCTCTGTTCACTCAGATCGACCGCCTGCGTGGGCTGATCGGCTCTGTCCTGACAACGATCGGTTGGGGACCGGACAAGGGATTCGACCAGTTCGTGGCCGGTATTGTCGGATTGTCCTGGCGGATCACCCGCCTGCTGCAGTCCGGCAAGATGCAGACCTACATGATGCTGACCTTCATCTTCACGGGCGCTGCGGTGTTGTTGCCGGGCTTCCTGACGGACAGCCTGCCGGCAATGCCGAAGATGCCCGACTATCGCTTCTATGAATGGGGCATCCTGCTGATCGCCTTCTTCGGGTTGATCGCCGTACTTGTCGCCAACACCCGCCTGACAGCCATCGTGTCACTCGGCATCCAGGGCTTTGCAGTCGCCTTGATCTTCATGATGTTCGGCGCGCCGGATCTGTCCTTCACCCAGTTCATGGTGGAGACGCTGTCGGTCGTCATCCTTGCTCTGGTCATGACCAGACTGAACCTGTCGCCCAGTGACCACCGGCATGGTCTTGCCGCGATTGTCACCGGGATCGTCGCGATCGGTGTCGGTCTCGGCCTGACGCTGACACTGCTTGCAATCACGCAGCAGCCCTTCGACAGCCGGTTGTCCGACTTCTTCGCCCAGTTCAGCCGCTCCATTGCCCATGGCCGGAATATCGTCAACGTGATCATCGTCGACTTCCGCGGCTTTGATACGCTGGGTGAAATCGCCGTGGTGGTTCTGGCCGGGCTTTGTGTTCTGGCGCTCATCCGGGTGCGGACGAAGCCTGAAAAACCGATCGAGAAACCGAAGACGGTCGCACCGCCCACACCGGCCCAGACTGGGGAGGCTCACTGATGCGTACGATCATCTTCCGCACCATTGCGCCCTATCTGTCCGCGCTGATGGTCCTGTTTTCGATCTTTGTGCTGCTGCGCGGCCACAACGAGCCGGGTGGTGGATTTATCGGCGGCCTGATTGCCGCATCGGCGTTGGCGATTTTTGGTATCGCCTGCGGTGTTGCTTCCGTTCGCCGCGCCATCGTGTTCCACCCGATGGGGGTTTCCGGTTTCGGACTGTTCCTGGCGGCTGTGGCAGGCATCCCGTCGATATTCAAGGCGCAGGCCTTCATGACCAGCCAGTGGCTGGAGGTACATGTTTTCGGCGTGGAGATCGCCTTGTCGACGCCGTTGTTCTTCGACATTGGCGTTTACCTGGTGGTGGTGGGTGCCATCGGCTCCATTGCATTGGCGCTTGAAGAAAGGGAGGCCGACTGATGGAAACCGGCGTTGTCATCCTGATTGGCCTGTTCTTCACCGTGGCCGTCTACCTGATGCTGTCCAAGCAGCTTGTGCGCATTCTTCTGGGTATCGCCATTCTGGGCAATGCCGTGAACATGCTCATCTTCACCAACGGGCGCCTGACGCGCGAGGTTCCGCCGCTCATTCCGGAACATCTCTATGCTCCGGAAACCGCGACAGCCAATCCGCTGCCGCAGGCGCTGGTGCTGACGGCAATCGTCATTTCCTTCTCGTTCTTTGCGTTCCTGCTGGTGCTGGCCTTCCGGGCCTACCAGGAACTTGGCACCGATGAAGTCAACGAAATGCGCATCGCCGAACCCGAACACGACCAAACTCCGCCGCAAGGGTACTAAGCTACATGGCCGGTTCTTCCGTTTCCGTCGATCTTTCCCAGGCCATGGTCACTACGCCCGTTGCGGCGGGTGACTGGCTGGTGGTCGCGCCTTCGCTGATCACAATCCTGGGCGGTGCGTTGTGCCTTATGCTGCGCAAGAACACCGATCTGCAGCCGAAAGTCGGCATAGGTTTCCTGGCACTGCTGGTGCTGGCTAACCTTGCCCTGCTGATCCGGGTGCTCGATCATGGTGTCATTACCATGGTGATGGGCAGCTGGCTGCCGCCGTTCGGCATTGCCTTCACAGTGGATACGCTTGGTGTCACGCTGTCACTGATCGGCTCAATCGTGGCCTTCTGTGCGGGTGTTTTCGGCGCTGCCACCGTTGACAGCACAGGACGCAGATATGGTTTTTATCCATTCCTGCTACTGCTGATGACAGGCGTTTGCGGCGCGTTCCTGACCGGGGATGTGTTCAACCTCTATGTCTGGTTCGAAGTTCTGCTGATTTCGTCCTACGGGCTTCTGGTCCTCGGTAACGACAGGATCCAGCTTGACGGCGCGGTCAAATACGGTGTCCTGAACCTGATCGGCACGAACCTTTTCCTGATCGCGACAGGTCTGCTTTACGGAATTTTCGGCACGCTCAACATGGCAGACCTTGCCATGAAGGTTGCCGCCCTGGAAAATCCGGCTTCCGGCACACTGGCAACGGTTGCCGCGCTCTATTTCCTCGCCTTTGCCATGAAAGCGGCCGCGTTCCCGGTCAATTTCTGGCTGCCTGCGTCCTACCACACGCCCAATGTGGTGGTGTCGGCGGTATTTGCAGGCCTTCTGACCAAGGTCGGCGTTTATGCGCTGATCCGCATCTTTGTTCTGATCCTGCCGGCCTCCCGCGGCTATATGGCCGATGTGATCGCGCTGGTTGCCATCGCCACCCTGCTGACAGGGGCGATCGGAGCTCTGGCGCAGAGTGAAGTACGGCGGCTGCTCGGCTATGTGGTCATTGCCGGTATTGGGTCGATGCTCGCCGGTGTTGCCGTTGGTTCGACGCTGGCAGTCTCGGGTGCCATTTTCTACGCGGTCCATTCGATCATCGTCATGACGGCGCTTTATATGGCAGCGGGCATCATGAACATGATGGGTGGTTCTTACGACCTGAGGCAGCTGGGTGGGCTCTATCAAAAGAGTGCGGTGTTCGCAGCCGTATTCCTGGTACTTGGTTTTGCCGTTTCGGGTCTGCCACCATTCTCCGGTTTCTGGCCCAAGGTCATTCTTGTGGATGCGGCCTTCGCAGACGGCCGGACCTGGCTGGGTGCTGCCATTCTTGTCAGCGGGTTCCTGACGACCATGGCGATGGGCCGGGTCTGGATCTTCGCCTTCTGGCGTGGTGGACCTGAAGGCACTACTGACGGGCAGGCAGTTGCCGTGACGGGCGAGGGCGGCGCGCAACTTTCTGGAGCCGCAGTCTGGTTGCCACTCGGCATTCTGACTGCGCTTGTTGTCTATTTCGGCCTGCAGCCGGAATGGATGCTGGAGCTTTCAACGCGAGGGGCAAGCGGCATTGTTGAACCGCTCGGCTACCTGCGTTCAGTCTTTGGGGGCCAGGGATGACCAGTCTCTTTCTCATCAACATTCTTCTGATGCTGGCTTGGGGAGCTGTCACGGGCAGCTTCTCTGAAGTCAATCTGGCCTTCGGTTTCGTGCTCAGTTTCGGCGCGCTTTACCTGATCCGGGAACAGGTCGGTACTGCCGCCTATTTCCAGCGGGTCTCCAAGGGCTTCGGTCTGGCTGTGCTCTTCGTCTATGAACTGGTGCTGTCGGCCTGGCGGGTTGCGATCATCGTGCTCAAGCCGAAGATCAAGTTGCAGCCGGGCATCATCGCGTTTCCGCTGACAGTGGACAGGGATTTTGAAATCACGATGCTGGCCAATCTGATCACCCTGACGCCGGGCACATTGTCCGTTGATGTCTCCGACGACCGGAAGACGCTTTATGTGCACTGTATCGACGTGCCTGACCCGCAAGCCACGATCGACGACATCAAGAACGGTTTTGAACGCAAGATCCTGGAGGTGTTCAGATGACACCGTTTGAGACCTTTTCTTCCGGTTTCCTCGAAATCAGCGTCAAGATCGCGCTGGCTCTGTTGACGATTTCCTTCATCATCATCGTCGTGCGGACGGTCAAGGGACCGAGCCTTCCGGACCGTGTTGTCGCCCTGGACATGCTGGTCGCGGTGGGGATCGGCTTTATCGCGGCCATCGGCGTTTCCACCGGCTTTTATCTTTACATCGACATTGCGATTACGCTCGGCCTCGTCGGCTTCCTGGCAACCGTCGCTTTCGCACGCTTCGTCCTGAACCGCGGCCTTGCCGGCGACAAGACGATCATGGACGAAGTCGAAGAGAGCATTAAGCGCAGGGAGGCGGGACAATGAATGCTGCCGTTGAAATCATCACCGGTATCATGCTGGTCGTCGGTGCTTCCTTCGCACTGGTCGCATCGATCGGCATCATCCGTCTGAAAGATGTTTACATGCGAATGCATGCGGCCTCCAAGGCGGGTACTCTGGGGTCGGGCGTGATGTTGCTTGCGCTGGCAGTTCATGCTGGCGATCTGGCCGTTGTCACACGGGCAATCGCCGGAGTCGTATTCTTCCTGCTCACCGCCCCAATTTCGGCTCATTTGTTGGCAAAAGCTGCATACGCAGCCGGCTACCGTCCCTGTGCCGATACCAAGGAAGATGCCCTTGCAAAAACTGTCCGGCCGAAAAGCTGAGGCATGGTGTGCGGCAATGGTCCTGAAAGACAGATTTCCTGACAATACTATCGGTTCATTGTCGAAATAGGTGCGTTAGGTATAGCCAATATTTGTACAATTTGATTTTTATTGCTTCTGATCGATTTTTATTTGAATTACGGGGTTGTCGTTCAACGAAAGCGGCGATATAAGGCTGTGACGATTGCCTGCAAAGTAGAATCGTTTTTGATTTCTGGGCCCGCAAGTAACTGAATTTCTAGTTCCGCTTTCGGCAGACATTTTTTGCAGGTAAACCACAAAGCTAATTTTGAAATCAGTAGAGAACGGGTGAAATATGACTGACAGTCCGGTGGATGCGAATCTGATTGATCTTACGGCAGACATCGTCTCAGCCTATGTGAGCAACAACACCGTTGCGTCAACAGATCTGCCAGGCCTGATCAACGAAGTTTACGGCGCGCTGCAAAGAACTGCCAGCACTTCCACCGAGCCGGAGCCGGAGCCGCTGAAGCCCGCTGTGCCGGTGAAGAAGTCGGTCATGCCGGACTACATCATCTGCCTGGAAGACGGCAAGAAGTTCAAGTCGCTGAAGCGCCACCTGCGCACGCACTACAACATGACCCCGGAAGAGTACCGCGAGAAGTGGGACCTGGGTGCCGATTACCCGATGGTTGCACCGAACTATGCGGCTGCCCGTTCGGAACTGGCCAAGAAGATGGGCCTCGGCCAGCAGCGCAAGCGCTCCAAGTAAATCCTTCGGCCCAGGTCGAAGTACAAAAGAGCTGCCCATGGGCAGCTCTTTTTTTGTT
Source organism: Labrenzia sp. PO1 (assembly GCF_012273635.1). Lineage (NCBI taxonomy): Bacteria > Pseudomonadati > Pseudomonadota > Alphaproteobacteria > Hyphomicrobiales > Stappiaceae > Labrenzia > Labrenzia sp. PO1. Next base: position 97,223 of record NZ_JAAXCR010000001.1, on the reverse strand, counting down.
TTGTGATGGAGATCTTCAGCTGATTGCGGATGGCGCTCGGTGTGAGCGCAACTGAAGCACTTGCCGAAAGAACAGAGTGATCAAATTGAAGGGCTCTCAGGCTGCTGCCAGAGCTCCTTGCGCGTCGCTGCGGATCCGTCCGACCATCGATTTGAGACCGTTGGAGCGCTGCGGTGTCAGGTGCTCCTGCAGACCCAGTTTGGCAAAAATACCTTCGACATCGGTGTCAAGAATGTCCTGCGCGGTCTTGCCGCTGAACAACGAGGTGACGATGGCCACGAGCCCTTGCACGATAAGCGCATCGCTGTCCCCCCGGAAGGTGAGCACAGGTGTGCCGTCGCCTGTCTTGTCTATAGAGGTGATCAGCCAGACCTGCGACACACAACCGCGCACCTTGTTGGCATCGGTCTTTTCGGCGTCGGCAAGATCAGGCATCTCCTTGCCAAGGTCGATGAGGTATTTGTAGCGATCTTCCCAGTCGTCGAGAAAATCAAACGTCTCAAGGATTTCGCTCAAGGTTGTGGTCATGGCACCGGTCTTTGAAGGTCTTGTCCGCCTTCATATAACTCGTGAGCGGCAAAGTGCAAATGCCGGCAGGTGCGAGAGAGGGGGGGAGAATAAAGATACGCCGCAGATGAAATGGGCAGCTTTCCATCTGCGGCGCAGCGGAACAATCCGCTGAAGTGAAGCCGTCTTTGCGTTGCTGCCGTGCAGCAGCGCTCCAGCGGGGGCGCAATCGGCCGTTTTCAGATCCAGGAGGTCGTAGGATCTTGAACGACCAGTGTGCTCAGGTCTTTTGGCCTGAGCGTGGTTTGGGCCGTGGCACCGGCCCAAGCACTGCCTCTTTGGAAGAGACGTTATCGAAGACCGGCTGCCAAGATGGTGTGCCGGCGAAAACCTGGGGTTCCTGGCCTGAAGGCTGGCCGGACGTCGTGCCAGCACTCGGTACGGGCGTCGAGCCGGTCACCAGCTGTTCGCTTCCCGATTTCTCGGCAATCTGCGTGTCGAGAAACTCATAGACAATCCGAGCGCCGTCGCGTGCGCGGCTGCCGATTGCCGTCAGTGCATCGCCTCCCGTTTCGCAGGCCTGCGGATTGCGTCCGCAAAAGCCGCCGATGTCCGACATCGTTGCCTGTGCCGCCAGGAAGGCCGACACTGGATCGATGTTTTCCGTCGAAGTGTCTTCCTGATCTGACCCGAGGGGAATCAGGACGAGCACCAAGGTGAGCCAAAAGGCCGTCCTCAAGAGAAAGAACATGTCGCTACCCATAGTCTGTTCTGTCTTGCGTGCCTTTGTGCCGTTGGCACGCTTGTTATGAGGGCACATTACCAGCGACATGAGAATCCCCGGTTGAGCGGGAAAAGCCAATTTTCATAAAATAAATCAGGTATTTAAATCGTATTTTCTGAAATATTGATTCAAATTTTAGCTAATTCCGGTCAAGATATTGAGGCCAATGGGTTTTTCGGAAAAAAACGCGATTTGGATTCATCCTTTATCGTTCCTTAAGTGCTGCAACCGACAATGGCCGTACAAAAGGTGCGAGCGGATGTTTCCGCGATTGTTGTGTGGTAGAGTAGATTGCGTAACCTTCTGAAAAACATGCAAAATATCTGGGGGCATTGGGTGGCTCGCGTGGATGGAATGATTCATCCCGAAGCTGCTTCCGATCCTTTTCTTGCACCGTTGCATCGTTCGTTTCTGCTCAGCTGTTTCGTCAGCGGCGCTGCGGCTCTGGTGGTACTGCCACTGCATCTGGCGCTGGCCGGGCCGCCTCAGGCAGCCACTCTTCTCGCGCTCGCCTGGATGCTGAGCCAATGGCCTCTGGCGCTTTATCTGTCCCAGTCGGGGGCGCTGTCCAAGGCTGCCGGTCTTTCTGCTTCCCTGTTCGCGGTGTTTGTTGCCGGCGTCTGCGCGGTTACCGGTGGTGCGCTGTCCTTTGCGCTGGCTTGGTTGCTGGTGCCGCCGATGGAGGCTGCGCTCGCAGCAAGCCGGCGGACGGCACTCGCCGTGACGGGGCTTTGCGGTGCCCTGGTCCTTGCCCTGATGTTTCTTCCGCTGCCTGTCCTTCCGGCTTCCGGATTTCCAGGGCTGGCGACGCCGTTTGCGACCCTGGCGGCTCTGCTTTATGTCGGTTTGCTGTCGCTCCGGATCGCGCTTGACCGGTCTCTTGCGCAAAAAGTTGTGAGGGCAACGGAGGAAAGACGCCTCCAGATCAGTCAGAGTGTCTCCGACATCTATTGTGAACTCGGGCCTGACGGTGGCCTCAAGGTCATTGGTGGTCCGGTGAAGGATGTGCTCGGGCACCTGCCGGTCGAAAGCGGGGAGGACTGGCTGTTTCCGCGCCTTCACGTTGCAGACCGGCCGCTTTATCTGACCTGTCTTTCCGAAGCCCGTTTGAGTGGCGCCACAAGAACCTTCGAGGCACGTTTGAGGGTTGGCGCAAATCGTCCGGGAGAAGCAGGGCAGGCCGACTACCGGCGTCTGGAAGTACAACTGCGTGCCAGCCGGCAGAACAGCCCGTCATCTGCAAACGGTGCGGCACTTCTGCTGACGCTTCGTCCTCTTGAACCCATCGAGCCGTCGGCAGGCAAGACCGCGGGATCCGCCACAGACGGAAGCGCACGCGCGGACCGAATTTCGCGGGACATGCTTGAAACGGCGGGCGTTGAGGCTTCGCAGGCGCTGTCGGACATTCTGGCGCAATCCGAACGTCTCGAGCGCCTGGGGCGTGATTCCTCCGATCCTGTGCTCAAGTTGGCGGTACAGTCCCTGCGGCAAACCGGCGAACGGGGCCTGGCCTCGCTCACTGCGGCTCTGGATCTGGTTCCGGCCGACAGATCTCCCGGCGAACCGGAGATTACCGGTGTTGATGTCGAAGCCTGTCTGGTTCAATGCATGGACATGGTCGCAAGAGTGGCCGTGCGTCGCGGTGTTGCTCTGGAAATGGAGCCCGGCCAGGACAGTCCGCTGGTTGCTGCCGACAGAAAATTGCTGCGGCAGGCGCTGTGTTTCCTGCTGGTGGATATGGTGGAAACTTCCGAGGCTGGCGCCGTGGTGAGCGTTGGTGTCGATCTCGGTACAGGCAACACCGACTATGTGTTTTCGGTGAAGAACCGCCAGTCCAGCCTTTGCTGGAGTGCCGAGGCCGCGGCAACCGTGCTGGGCGTTTCCAGGGCCCTTCTGGAGCGCATGGGCGGCAGCCTGACTGTTCAGACCATTCTGGGGCAGGGGGAAAGCGTGACTGTGACCCTGCCGCTTCGGACGCAAGCGCAGCAGAGCGCCGGTCGGACCGGCGAGGTGCTCCGTGTCGAGCAATTGGCAAGATCGGCATAGGCGCAATGGCAAGAGCAAAGAAAACGACAAAGCAGACCAAGGCGCAGCAAACAAAGTCGTCGGAATCCCTGATGGCGAAAGCCGGTCATATGGCGCTCGACAATCCTGTCGCAGCGGGTGGTACTGTGGTGATGGGGCTGACGGCATGCCTGATCGTGGCCAATGCGGTCGGCCTGCAGCCTGGCCGGCATCCCGCGCCGCTGTTCACGACACGAGATCGACCGGATACCATGCAGCTGCCGGAACCGGATGGCAGAAGTCCCGGGCTTCAGGTGCAGGAGATCTCCACCCTTGTGCTCGACCTGCAGATTTCCCTGCGCAAGATCGGCCTGTACGAAGGGCCACTGGACGGACTGAACGGCCCGGCGACCGAGCGTGCCATCCGTGGTTTTGAACGTCACGCCGGACAGATCGAGACCGGAGAGGCAACGGAAGCGCTGCTTGCTCTGGTGCTGATGCAGGGAGAAAGCCCCGTAACGTCCGTGAATGGTCCCGTGCCTCGTCCGAAGCCCGGGTTCTCGGGTACGACAAGACAAGACAGCGCTGAAGTCCTTGATGCCGGTGCCGACGACAGTGCCGATGCCGGTGTAGAGTCCGATCCGAAGTTGATGAAGATCCAACAGGCATTGTCAGAACTCGGCTATGGTCCACTGAAGGCGGACGGCGTGATGGGAGCCAACACCACCGCTGCCATCCGGCGGTTTGAATTTGACAGGGGCCTGCCGTTGACGGGGGAACCCGGCACCAAGGTCATCGAGCGCCTGGAAATGGTCAGTGGCCGGTCGCTGTCCGGCTAGATTGCCGGACGGCGAGTTGCCGCGTAAGCGCAGCTGTCGTAGAGCAGGGCCTTCCTTCTCCATCTTCGGGAGTGCCGGCGGGTTCGGCAGAGGCGGTCAGCATGCGGGTTACATCTGAGTTTTTCGTCAGTGCATTGGTCCGACGCGTATTCGGCGAGGGCGGCTTTGCAGCTGTTTCCAGGAAAGGGGCTCCCGAAGCCGGTGCGGTCTTTATCTGTGTGGACCGTCTTGACGGTAGCTTCGACTTCTATGGCCCGGCGCCGCAAGCCATGTTCAGCAGTCTGCCGCAGGGGCGCTTGTTCGAAAGTGTCTTCGAACGGGCGGACAGGGAAACGATAGACGCGCGGCTGGCAAGCGAAGCGCGAATGGATCCGGACTATTGGCTGGTGGACATCGAAGCACGCGATGGCAGGATTGACCTGCCCTTGGTGCAGGATGAGCCGAAGCCCGACACAAACCTCTTCCGCTTTTAGTGCAGATTTAATTATGGGCGTTCAGCCCTCCCGCAACACAGTGCTTGAGCGGGTATTCTCAGGAACGGTTCGACTTGCGAGTGGTTTCGGCTTGAGCGAAACCAAACTTCTGTCCGTCCGTTGTCGCCGCATCGCGGCGCGAACCTTCCTGATATTGCGAGTCAAGCTGTGCAGATACGGGCTGAGTGACCTGGTCATGCAGGATCCACTGTCCGACCAGCACCTCGGCAGCGCCCTGGCTGAGCGTGCGATGGAGGCGCAGCAGGCCGCGCAGTCTTTCCAGTGACAGGTTTTCACCCAGCATGCGGATCATCACGGTCGTGACTTCGGATGCCGACATACCAAGCGCTTTCAATGCAACGGTCAGACCTTCGGCCTGATCGTCATGCATCAGCAGATCGCAAGTGGTCTGTGGCAGTCCGAGCCCCTGGCCCAGGAGATCCGCAAAACGGGACCGCTGCTGGAAAAGGGCTTCGCTCACCAGTGCGTCCCGCAATTTGAGGCGCGCGGTGTCCGTGCGCCTGTCAGTTGCGGAACCAGGGGTTTGTGCCTGTTTGACCAGGCTGGTCATCTCCGCCGCGGCGATAGCTTTCGATTTGAGCGGAGCTGGTAAATGCAGGAATTGTCCCATAAGTCCATCCGGGTTTAATGCGTCCTGACCTGCCAATTCTAAACCAAGAGTGGCAACGATGTCACTACGACAACTGAGTTTTGCCTGATGAGCTTGTGTCAGGGTGACGTCTTCCCGGTCGAGAAGGATACGGATTACAGGGGCTCCGGCGTGTTCGCACAATGTCGTGATCACCGATTCGCGCAAGGATGGCCGGTTGGCGACCGCTTTGCGGAGGGAATCCGGACCAGCCTCCGCAACCTTCAAAAGGAGATCCACAGAAAGCCTCGGACTGTAACGAAGGGCCGGATAGGCCGTCAGTTCGTCTTCGTCGGATGCGAGCTGCGTCAGGAGGTCGTCGGGAATTTCCGGATGCGCAGCCAGCAGATTTGCGATCCGGCGCCTGTCCGGCAGTGAGGTTTTAGGCAGGAAGTTTGACGCCAACTCCAGAAAAATGCGTTTTTCTTCAACATCATGCCGAGTGCGTCCGGCAAACAGCTCACTTGCGGCCAGAAGGACACCACGATCATCGCCCTTTGTGGACGCGGATTTGTCCGGAGAAGCGGAATTCGGCAAAGACTGACTGAAATGTTGGGTTTGGCGCATGACACCCGTCTACAAAATACGAAAGACCGGACCACCGGAGGAACTTGCTTCGTTCAAATTGCAGGAAAAGCGTTAGCATGCTGTTAACCCTGACAGCTTCTTAATGAAGAGCAGGAAGTAATGCGTCGCCCGTTTGACCGTTCCCCGCCGGTAATACGCCGTCAGGGGAGATCGGAACCGAAGGAGGAGACGATGGGCACCTTGTTGGACTTTACATCAGCTCAACGCCCCGCAGCACGTGTGGGCTATCGTTCCAATCAGCGCCGTATGGCAAGCCGAGAGACCTTTGGAGAAGTTATCCTCTTCCCAGGTGTCCGGTACGAGCGCCATGACCTTGATCTTGCCGCACGAATCGCGACCATCGGAAAAGCGGCCGGACCTGCTGGCTCCGACAAGGACTGACGGTCCAAGCCTCTCCAGCCGCGCAGGAGAAGTTTCTTTTTAGCGGCCTGGAGAAGCGCCCGATGGGCAAAGGCAAAGCGGAACAATCCGCCACCGCATCCCTCGCGGAGAGCGGTCGCAGATCAGGGCAGGGCGCCATTGCCGTCGCTGCCGTGCTGATTGCCGTCAGCCTTGCTGCCTGTACGCGCCCGACAGGGGATTTTGATCGTGCCAGGCCTTCCGTCATTCATGACAGGGTGATGCCGGCGGCGGGCGACGAAGCAGCGCGCCTGCGCGGTGATCCGGTTTCCAAGTTCAACTATACGAACGACGAAAAGCTGATGCGCAACCGCGGCTGGACGCTGATCCGTCCGCCATGGACCAAGGACTGGATCGGTGGGACCATGGTTGAACTGTCGCGAACACGCGTTCTTCCGGAAGTTGAGGGGCGCGTGCCGCCTGATCTCTATCTGATCTATCTGCGCTCAGACAAATTCCAGTCTTCCGATGCCCGCTACGACAAGATTGCCGCTGACGCATCCGGCGATGCGGAGCTGGTGATGCCTTTCTGCGAAGTGGCTTTGCGTGTGAAGGCCGCTGACGATGAACGGCTGCGAGTTCTGCAGAACAAGCCGGTGAAGTCCGAGGAAACCTATGAGGGCGCGAAGGCGCGCGTCTGGGAAAACCGGGTGATGATCAAATGGGTCGGTCAGGCACTGCGGTATCGGATCATCGCCTACAAGAAGGCGCTCGACGGACTGGAGATCGAAACGCCGACCCGCGATCGCGTCTGGAAGGTCAATAACGCCATTCGGGAACTGGAAGGCCAGGTTCGCATTGCCGAAGCCGGTTGCGATCCGGACAAGCGTTATGGGGACGACAAGCCTGTTCGCAGGTCCCGGATCTATACCGGGTGGGGAACTGAACGCGCGCCGGTCGTGAAATAGCCCGCTTCCGAATTTCAGGCCTGAATTCTGACATTTTATTGAGTGCTATATTCTGCCCACGTCAGATCTACTGATGCGCGGATACATTTTCGGCTGTAAAGGCGGTACTGCTTTTCCACAGGCTGGATGCGCGGTCGTTCAAGGTCTGAAAAAACATCTTTGAGAAGACTTCTGGACGGGTTCTTTTACAAGAAACCGATGAGAATTTGTTTCGTAAGCTAAGCGTATTCAAAATTTTTAAACGATACCGCTCAGTGTTATTTTTTTACGAAACCACAACAACCAAAATCTCGTTTTACTTGATCTGCTTCACTTTTTGTCAAATTGACTTGCCTTTAGGGCATGCGCGCATAAGTTTTGTTTATTGCAATGCAAAAAAATGTGAACACTGAAAAAAGAGACGTGATCACAAGCTCTTAGCCTAATTTTGGTCGTTTTTCCGGCAAAAGGATGTCTTTGAAGGGGTTTTGTGGCTTGCCGTTCTTCAGGCGTCGAACTAAACCGTTTAGTTTACAGGGTAGTCACTCCCGGGAACCTGAAGGTGGTCGAATGAGTCCGAACATCACGCTTCTCGTCAAAGAAGCGCTCTCCCATCAACATGCCGGACGCATTGGAATCGCGCTCAGCATGTTTGAGGAGATACTGAAGCTCGACCCCAAAAATCCGCAGGCAAATTTTTCGCTGGGCATTGCTGCTTACCAGAACGGTGACGTGGGGCTTGCTATCGAGATGCTGCGGAAGGCTGAGCGAAAGGCTGGCAAGCACCCGCAGGTGCATCAGTTGCTCGGTCTGGCCCTCATGAACGCTGGCGATCTGGCCGGCGCGCTGAAATCGCTGAAAAAAGCCGTGGCCCTTGCGCCTAAAGCCGCTGATTTCCACGCCCATCTTGGTGACCTCTACACGCTCAAGCGTCAGCCGGTGCTGGCACGACAGAGCTTTCAGCGTGCATTGGCGATCGATCCGGAAAATGGTTATGCCCTTGTCGGCATGGGCCAGCTCGATATCACTGTCGGCCAGATCGACGAGGCTGTCGCCTGGTTCGAAAAAGCCATCGCATTGGGCAAGGAACTGCCCTCGGCCCTTCACTGCCTGGCGATGGCACGCACCTACAGGGAAGAACCGGCTGAACTTGCCAAGATCGATGACCTGTTGAAACAGGCAAGCGCACTGCCTGCGCCGGAGCACGCTCACCTGCATTGGGCGGCCGGCAAGATCCACTACGACCTGGGAGACACCGCGCGCGCTGCCCAGCATTACCGCTCCGCTCGCCGGTTGCGCTACCAGTCGTTCGATCAGCAAGCCCATGAAGAGCGCATCGCCTTCATGAAGGACGTGTTCAACGAGGCATTTTTCGCCGAACGGACGGAATTTGAGGATCCCTCGGAGCGGCCGGTTTTCATTTTCGGCATGCCGCGTTCAGGCACGACCCTGGCCGAGCAGATCGTGAGCCGGCACTCGCGCATCGCCAGCGGTGCGGAAATTCCGTATTTCCGCTTGCTGCAGCAGGACCTGGGTTTGCGGGGGGCGCCAAGTGCTGCCCTGGAAAACCGGTTGAAGAGCCTCGGGCCGCGTGAGTTCAAGCAGTTTGCACGGCAGTACCTTGCGGAACTGAGTTCAATCGATCGGCGGGCAGATCGTGTCACCGACAAGATGCCGCATAATTTCGAAGTGCTCTGGCTTATGAGCCTTCTGTTTCCGAAAGCGGCTTTCATCCATTGCGTTCGCTGTCCTGCGGACACATGCGTTTCGCTCCTGTCGCATTCGCTTTCGCCCGCGCACAACTACGCCATGACACAGAAGTCACTGGGCAGTTATTTCGTTGCCTATGACGGTCTGATGAAACATTGGGAAAAGGTTCTGCCGGTTCGCATCCACACGCTTTCCTACGAAGACCTGGTTCATAACCAGGAAAAGGAAAGCAAGGCGCTGCTGGCGTGCACAGGCATGGACTGGGAAGAGCAATGCCTGGAGTTCTATAACGGCGACAGTCCCGTGACGACGTTCTCCAATCTCCAGGTGCGGAAGCCGATGTTCAGATCATCGATCGGTCGGTGGAAGCGTCACAAGGATCTTTTGGGAGATCTGTTCGAGGCGCTCGGTCCGCTGTCACCGCTCAATGAGGCTGCACCGGTCGGCAATAGTTCCAGCTACGGTCAGCAGCAGACGATTGCAACCGGTATGCCCGACAACGATATTTCTCACCTGCGGAACGCGGTTTCTCCGATATCGTGACCAGTTGCGGCGTCGGGGCGTGACAGCGTCCCGGCCTGACCGTTTTTCATCATTGCAGGTATCTTAGCGAATGGAGCCGCAGCTTGCGGCCCTGAGAGCGCGGTCGATGCTGTCCGCCCGGGTCGGGTGGGGCACATAGGCCCGCAACAACGCAAAACCGCTTAGCGGCTCTTCCGTTTCAATGACGATGAGATCTTCCAGGTTTTCCGGCGGGTTCTCCCGCAGGATCGACAGCTGTTCGGTGGTCAGCACCAGCATTGACAGGCGCTCGGCACCCGCGGTGCGGTTGTTGAGACTGTAGACGGCCTCTCCAGCCGCGTTGAACAGTCCTATGGACCAGAAGGGTACCGGAATGCTGGCATCGAAGAGAACCGGCCCGTCGGCGAGCTGAAACCGGCAGGCAGCGTGTTTCATGGCCGGATCGAGATCGGGCAGGGCCTCCTCGCCGGGGTGGACATCCGGCAGCAGATTGAATTGCCGGTCCGGTCCGTGGTTGCCGATGTTGTCATAGGCACTGTGCAGAACGTTCTGGGGGATGCTCAGCACCACCAGGATGTGAATGATAGCAGCAAGACACAGCGTGGCCAGCAGGCCAACCGACAGGGAAAAACGTGAAGAAAGGGTCATGGGCAGCCCAACCTGTCGATGGTGGGCATGCTGACGCCATCTAGGGCTGCACCGGTCGTGACCGGAGCGTCATAGACCCTGAGCACGAAGCGCAGACCGTCGGCGGCCCTTGCATCGCTCGCCAGGGGCAGCCAGTTGCCGGAGTGGGGGCGGGTGGCGGCGACGATCTCGAAAGTGCCATCCGCGTTTCGCAGCAAGGCGTCACTTGCAAGGTTCACCCGGCCGGACATCGTCTTGACCAGGTGGCCGTGGCCATCGACCGCGGTCATGGTCCAGAGCCGTGCAGACGGGGTCTGGCCTGCGATACGGTACTCACATGTCGGATCAAGCTGGTGGCCGTTGCTGTCTTCGCGCGCGACCAGAGCAAGCCCTTCGCCCGATGCCAGGGGAATGACGGCGCCTCTTGTGTAGATCGCCACGGAATAGGGATCGGCTTCGGAGGTGCCGGCTTTCGGATAGGCGTGCCACGGGCCGATGGTGACCGCATTGAGCGGTTGTTCCCGCTCGATGATCAGATAGGCGGAGCTTATGCCGAGCAAGGAGGCCAGGACGACGACAAGCGTCACCGTGGCGAGCGTGCGAAAAGGATTTCCCCGATGCGAGCGGATGGCACGGGGAAGCCTTTCGTCATACCAGTCTGCCTCGCCATGTGCGGGCCGGAATCCTGTATCGCTCATTGCACCGCCGCGACATCGGTGTTGGCAGGCCCTTGAGCAGGGGCGGCATCGGCGCTCTTTTGTTCAAGCAGCAGGCGCAGATCCTGACCGATCTGCAAGAGGAGATCCTGGGTGCGCCGTTTCAGGACCCGTGGCTGCGCAGTGTCGCTGGTGTCTGTAGCCAGCCTTGCCGGTGCGGTTCGGGCCAGTCGCGGCAGGCTTTCCGGATCGACACCGGGCATCCGGGCAAGCTCGATGCCATTGTGGGCAAAGGCGTTGTATTTCTGCCAGGCCATGGCAGGAAGGCTGCCGCCGGTGACACGCCGCGTGGACGTAAAATCGTCGTTGCCGAACCAGACGGCCGTGGCAAAGTTGCCGGTGTAGCCGACAAACCAGGCATCGCGGTAAGCGTTCGTGGTTCCGGTCTTTCCGGCTGCGACCACACCGTCGATCTGCGCCCGGCGGGCCGTGCCGGCCTCAACCACATTGACCAGGATCTCGTTCATTTCCTGCACTTTCTCCTCCGGCAGGACACGAACTGCAGGCGGCTCGTCGCGTTCACGCCGGTAGAGAACCTTGCCGGCGCTGTTCTTGATCTCCAGAACCGCATAGGCCGCTGCCTTGGTTCCGCCATTGGCGAAAACGGAATAGGCCGATGCCATGTCGATGACGGAGACTTCAGAAGAGCCGATAGGCAGCGATACGGAGTTTTCCAGTTCGTGGGTCAGGCCCATGCGATACGCCGTATCGATGATTTTTTGCCGGCCGAAATCCAGGGAAAGGATCACCGGAATGGTGTTGATGGACTTGGTGAGCGCGGTTTTCAGCGTGACAGCGCCCCGGTAGCTTCTGGAATAGTTTTTGGGCGACCAGTTACCGATCCAGACCGGCCGGTCGGAGACCACGCTGTCCGAGGTATAACCGTTCATGAAAGCCGTCATGTAGACGAAAGGCTTGAACGAGGATCCTGGCTGGCGCAGCGCGTTGACGGCACGATTGAACTGGCTTTCGCCATAGGAACTGCCACCGACCATGGCAACGACGGCCCCGTCCGGGATCATCGAAACCATCGCCGCTTCGCGAGCGTCGCGCAAATTTCCGTTTTCCCGAAGCACGGTTTCCACGGCCAGATCCGCCTGGCGCTGCAGCGCCGGGTCCAGTGTGGTGCGTACGGTCACAATGCGGTCGCGGGCGAGTGCCGGATACCGGCGTGCAAGCTTCTTGACCTCTTCAAGTGCCCAGTCGAGGAAGTATTCCGGCAACTGTTCCTGAGACCTGTCGACAGCCAGGGCCGGATTACGGCGTGCGCCGATCACCTGGCCTTCGGTCAGGAAACTGGCCTGTACCATGTTGGACAGGACTTCGTTGGCACGCGCGCGGGCTGCAGGCAGGTTGATGTGTGGGGCGTATTTGGTCGGTGCCTTGTAGAGACCTGCCAGCATGGCACTTTCGGCAAGCGTCAGCTCACGCACATTCTTGTTGAAATAGAATTCGGAAGCAGCCGTCACCCCGAAGACGCCGCCGCCCATGTAGGCGCGGTCGAGATAGAGCTTCAGGATTTCCTGCTTGGAAAGGTTCGCTTCCAGCCACAGCGCCAGATAGGCTTCCTTGATCTTGCGGCTGAGACTGCGCTCGTTGGTCAGGAAGAGGTTTTTGGCCAGCTGCTGGGTGAGCGTCGAACCGCCCTGGACAACACCGCCTGCGCGCGCGTTCTCGACCATGGCCCGGAAGGTGCCGAAAAAATCAATCCCGAAGTGGCTGAAGAAACGGCGATCTTCGGTGGCGAGCGTTGCCTTTATCAGGGAGTCTGGAATTTCCTCAAGCGGTACGCTGTCGTTGAGAACGATGCCGCGCCGGCCGATTTCCTTGCCGAAGCGATCCAGGAAGGTCACCGCGAAATCGTCCGTGGTCTTCCAGTCGGCATAGCGCGTTGCCTCGAAGGCTGGCTGGGCGAAGGCCAGTACCACGATGAACCCGGCAAGACCGTAAGTCAGACCGTCAGACGAAAGCTCGGCAAGAACGCGCCAGATTCCCTTGGCCCGGAACCGCCGCAAGAAGGCGTCATAGCCTTCGAATACCCGGCGGATAGCTGTTCCGCTCTTCCACAGGGCCGTGTCGATAAGGGCATCGACCGCCAGGAAAAAGCGGCGAATACGATTGCGCTTTTTCGGCGGCTTCTGCGCCGGCGGATTGCCGGTTTCGACATCATCTGATTGCGGTTTGTCCGTCACGCGAACAAGGTCTCCGGATCAAAAAGGATCGGCCCAAACTAGCCGTTTTTCGAGGTCGTGCAAACTGGTTGCCAACGTGCCCCTTTCATTGGAACAGTTTACCTAAAGTTCTTGCAATTTCATTGAGGAAAAACAGCCCGTTTTTTCGCCCGGGTTGCCCGACAGCCTGTAGCATGATAGGCGCCGATTGTTCCGGCCCAAGAAAGGCGCACAAGACTTCATGATTGTGGACGATACCTCACGCGAGCTTCCGTTCTGGAAAACCCGCACACTGGAAGACATGACGCAGTCCCAGTGGGAATCGCTTTGCGACGGCTGCGCACGCTGCTGTCTCAACAAGCTTGAGGACTGGGACACCGGCGAAATCGTCTGGACGGATGTTGCCTGCACGTTGCTTGATGGCACCAGCTGCCGCTGCAAGGATTACGACAACAGGGCAACCATCGTGCCGGACTGCATTCAGCTCACACCGGGTGAGGTGAGGACACTGACCTGGCTACCGCCAACCTGTGCCTATCGGCTGGTGCGGGAAGGCAAGGATCTCTACTGGTGGCATCCTTTGGTGTCGGGAGATCCTGAAACAGTCCATCAGGCGGGCATTTCCGTTCGCGGGCGGACGATCCCCGAAGACGGCATAGCCCTTGAAGACTACGAGAACCACGTCGTGTTCTGGCCGGGGGAAATGCCGGAAGACCGGAAGGGTTGAGCTAACCCTGCCGATCAAGATGCAGTCACACTATTCGAGCCAGCTTTGATCACTCTCATTGTCTGATCAGGAAAGCCTCGACATGGCGGCGGAGCCGGTGTTCCAGTTCCGCCCGGTCAGTCAGTTGATGGCTTTTGACCAGGATGGCTCCATGGATCATGAAGGCAATCAGGCCATCGACCATTTCCTTTGGTGACCGGTCCTGCCTCAGCTCCGGCTTCAGGCTGGCCTCCTGTTGCCAGAACGTCAGGAAATTCTCCAGTTCCGCATCGAGGGCGTCCAGAGTTTCGACAAATTCAGCAGCGCAATTGGGTTTGGTCACGCCGATATTGTCCAGGAACAACCGCAGGATTGTCGGGCTGTCGGTGATGACGTCGATCAGCGCCATCATGCGCCGGGTCAGCAGTCCGACAGGGTCGGACAATTGGTCGGGTTCTGCTGCTTCGTCGGACGTTGCTGCACGCAGGGCATTCAGCCGGTCCAGCAGCACGTAGGACAATAGGCCGTCCATATCGCCGAAATGCGAGAACACGGTCCCCTTTGCGACACCTGCCTCCTGAGCAACCGCTTCCGCGGTAACCAGGTCCAATCCGTGTTTTTGACTGAGATCGCGTGCGGCAGCCAGGACCCGTGCCCTTGTGGCAATGCTCCGCTGTTGTGGTTTGCGTGTCATGATTTTCCGTTAAAATGACCGTGGTCAAAAAATATCTTGACGGATGTGATGCGGAATGTCAAAAAATGACCAAGGTCAATTTTGGCGTTTGACGCCTGCAAGCTCACAAGGTTGGACATGGCAAGAGTACTGGTATTGGAAGGACACCCGGCCAAGGACACGTTTGGCGGCGCCCTCGCGGCGGAATATGCAAATCATGCGCAAAAGGGTGGAAACGAAGTGCGGGTCAGGCATCTGGCCGACCTGAACTTCGACGCGGATTTCGGAGTGTCATCCTTCAAGGATGCGAAGCCTCTGGAGCCTGACCTCGAAGCACTGTGGCAGGATATCCTGTGGTGTGAACATTTCGTGCTCACGCACCCACTGTGGTGGGGCGGTCTGCCGGGCAGGTTGAAGGGGTTGTTTGATCGGATCCTGCTGCCGGGCATGTCCTTTCAATACGTGAAAGGCAAACCTCTGCCTGAGAAACTGCTCAAGGGCCGTACCGCGCAGGTTCTGGTGACTTCCGACACACCGGGTTGGTACTTCACCTGGATTTACGGTGCCGGTGCCAAAAAGCAGACCGAGAAGCAGATCCTCGATTTCTGCGGTCTCAAGCCCAAAGGCTACCATATGTTCTCGCCGATCCGCGGCTCGAGCGACGATGCAAAGCGGAAGATGCTGGCGCGGGCCGCTGCCCTTGGTCGCAAGGTTGCCTGAAGCGTTTTGCATCGGTCACGGTGGACGTTCAAACGGCCTTCGTTGAACGTCCTCATGTGGCCCGCGAAAGATCCTAGTTTCCGGCTGCCGCCTTCTCGGCGGCTTCCGTTTGCCGACGCTGCTGTTCGTTGAAGAAAACGACGTAATACTGGTAGATGTTGCCGACGTAATCGACAGGTTCCCGGCCGATTTCGGAAGCCACGATCCATTCGACGTTGTCAAACCACTTGTCCGGGTCAAAGCCCTGTTGCTTGGCTTTCTCGCGCAGCTTGGCAAACCGGCTGGGGCCGGCGTTGTAGGCTGCAAGCGCAAAGAAGGTCTGGTTGGCATCCCGTGTCTGAAGACCGGCAAAATACTGGTTGGCAAGGTACCGAAGATATTTGACGCCTGCCTGAACGTTCTTGTCCGGATCTGCATCAATGCCGCTGATGTTGATCGGGTCGCCCTTGGCCGTAGCCGGCTTGATCTGCATCAGTCCAACGGCACCCGCGCGGCTGTGCGCTTTCTGGTCGAAACGTGATTCCTGAAAGCTTTGCGCGGCGATCAAAAGCCAGTCGATCTCATACTCGTCGCCGTACTTTTGAAAAATGGTTTGGAGACTGGCGAGGTCGTTCTTGTAGTCCGCGCTGCGCATGTCCCGGAGGTAGTCGGCCTCTTTCAGATATCGCTTGAGGATGATGTTGCCGAGCAGGGTGCCTTTTGTCACGGTGGCGGCGAAGGCATCGACTTCCTTCAGGAGCTCCGGCGCATTGTTGCGAACGGCTATGGCAATCTCTCCATCCGTGCGCACGGCTGCCGAGGGATGCATCTTCAGGCCGTCCAGAACTTCCAGCCAGAGCTTGGCCTTGTGCTGGTCCACGATCACCATGGAAATGGCGCCGGCTGACACCATTTCCAGAAGATCTTCGTCTTCCATGTGCTCGTCAGCGGTCACAATGTCGACCGGCTTGGCGCCCTTTTGGCCGAGTGTATCGTTAAGTGCCTTGAGGCTCTGATAATAGGAAGACGAAGCACGGACGTGAATGGTCTGACCTGACAGGGCTTCAGGTGAGGGAAGGTCGGCGACCCCTGCGGCGGTGACCGGTACTTCGTGCACATCCTTCAGCAAAGGGGAGGAAAAGGCGACCAGATCTTTCCGTTCGCGGGTAATGGTCAGATTGCCGATCGCGATGTCGCCTTTGCCCGCGGCAAGATCTGAAAACAAGTGATCTCTCGGGGTCGGAACAAGTACGAGCTTTGCATCCTTCGCCTTCTTCTCGTGGATCTTGTCCAGGTATTTGTCGAACTCGGTCATGAGATCAACCGAGCTGCCGCGCTGAACGCCCTTGTCGATGAAGTAACCGGTCTTTGAAAACGGGATCAGGACCCGAATGTAGCCACGCTTGAGCAAGGCGTCGAAGTCGCCGTCGAACGGTTCAAGCAGTTTGTTCTCAAGCGTTTCGGCAAGGCCCGTGCCCATTGCGCTTGCCAAGGTTGACTGGCTTGCGAGGCTCGCTACCACAAGAGCCATTGAAAACATCAGGTTCAGGAGATGTGGCAGGAAGTGCCGGATCGGTATCATGAAGCCCCCACGGACAATTTCATCCGCAGAGTAAAAGCTTGAAATCACTCCCGATCAAGCGCCAAGTCGTACCTGAACCCTGGAAGCTTTACCTTTTAAATGTCAGCGAAACCGTACCGACCGTAATCCCGGCTTTCATGACCTTGGCGGTGTTTCTGACCGTGTTGCTGTCGACCTGTGTCAGCGTGTCGTCAAAACGCAGCAGCAATGGCCCGTTCTCAGTCTCCAGGCTCGCGACGTAGGAGAAACGAAGGTCTCCATTTTCATCTGTACGAACGTTTGCCGGACCCAGCACGTCGGCTCTCTGGCCGATGTATCGGTCTTCGGCAACCTTCTGGAAGAACCAGGTCTTGGTATCACGTTCGCCGTCTTCGTAGACGAAGTCCTCGCGAAGCCGGAGCGTAAAGGTCTTGCTGTTCCAGGTTCCTGTCAGCGTGACGGTGAATGGTCGGTAGACACCGGCGATCTTGCTTTCAAAAACGCCCTTGCCCACCGTTTTCCCGCGGAAGAATTCTTCCAGCACCAGGGATTTGGCGTCGGCCGGAACAGAAGCAGCGACACCTGTGGCGAACATGGCGAGAAGCAGAAAACGGTGAACGCGGGTCATGATGGGCAGAACCTCCTTCAGGAAAATCTGCCCAGTTTACGCAGGTCGGCGCGCGCCGGATCTGGTGACTAGCTTCCGAACCGCTCTCGCCACGTTGGGACCGGATCGTCGGTTGCCGGGGACGCATTATAGACGCCGCGGGCGATGGCACGTGCCAGGCACGAAGCGGCTGCCGCACCGAGCTGAACCATGTCTTCCAGTCCGTTTTCCATTCGGCGTTGGCCCGTGGAGAGGGCGAAGACGAGATCGCCATCAAGCGGAGTGTGGGCGGGCCAGAGAGCCCGCGCCAAACCGTCATGCGCCATGACCGCGAGGCGTTTCGCTTCGCCCTTGGTCAGGATGGCATCGGTCGCAACAGCTGCGATCGTGGTGTTGGCACCGGCCTTGAGGCCGTCAAGTTTGGTGCGGACCGTGATGCTGTCCGGCGGCAGCGGATGCGCCATTCCCAGGCCACCGAACTCATCACCGATTTCAAACGGCGCCGCCCAGAAGTGCGCGCTGTCCCCCACGGTTGCCCGCCCAAGCGCGTTCACCGCGACAATGGCGCCGACCGTGATGCCGTTTTCCAGTACATGGGAGGCAGACCCGAGGCCGCCTTTCAGATTTGCGGTGGTGGCTCCGGTGCCGGCACCGATGGAACCAAGGGAAAAATCATGGCCGATTGCATCAAGTGCAGACCGGCCGAGATCGCGGTAAGGCGCCGCCTGTCCCCAGCTCTTGTCACCGCCGTTCAGGAGGTCGAACAGGATGGCGGTGGGTACGATCGGAACGCGGACCGGGCCGACCTGGAACCCGTAACCCAGTTCGGCAAGGCGTCCCTGGACACCTGCACCGGCATCCAGACCGAAGGCGGATCCACCGGCCAGCACGATGGCGTCGATCTTCTCGACGGTCTGCTCCGGCTCCAGGAGCGCGATTTCACGGGTGCCAGGTGCACCGCCGTGAATGGCCACCGAGGTGACCGCGGGTTCGTCCGGTACGAGCACGGTCGCCCCGGATTTCAGTTCGAGATCGGAAGCATTGCCGACCTTGAGGCCCGGGACATCGGTGATCAGGTTGCGTAAACCGGCCATGGGCAGACGGTCCTCGATTGAAGGTGGACGATAAGGAGTGTGATCGGCTGCGTGTCAGGTGTCGAGGCTTTTGTAGCCGCGGCGGACATAGAGAAGGGATTTGCCGGGATCGGTCATCCGAAGGTCGGTCACGGTGCCGACGATGATCGAATGCGTCCCCATTTCGGTGACTGAATAGACTTCGCAATCGACGCTGAGACGCGCGCTGTCGAGGGCGGGGCAGCCTGTGGCCAGACTTGTCCAGTCACCTTTCTCGAACCGTTGCGGCATGTCCAGCTTGTCTCGCCCGGCAAAGGTGTCGGAAATTTCCTCGTGATCGTCGCTGAGCGTGTTGAGACAGAAGCAGCGGTTTTCGAGAACTGCGCCATGGATGCGTGTTTTCCTGTTCAGGCAGATCAGAATGCTGGCGGGCTCGTCGCTGACCGAACAGGCAGCCGAGACGGTTGCACCCATGCGGCCGCCGGGGCCGTCAGTTGTCACCACGTGGACGGCTGCAGCAATCCGGCTCATGGCTTCCCGAAAAATGGCGGTCTCCAGGGGAAGCCTGTCCTGGTCTTCGGATTCTGAAGAGGTTGGGGACATCAAGTCGGCTCCTGGGCGGCTCAGCGGGAATCATTCGTCTGTCGGACGCGGACGGGAGTTTAGGCGGCCACGGAAGGGATGCCTAGACCATGCTGTGCTCGACACGAGGCAGACGGGTTTTTCTGATATTTCAAGGTCAACACCTTATGAACGCGCGTGGGAAGGTCTCGTAAACCCATCCAACCGAAGTCTTGGGCCGGAAAGCTCATGAATTCATATGGGGCAGGTGTTCCGCATTTGCCACTTACGCCACAAGTGCGGATTGAGCTGCGGACCGGGCCGCGCTAGGGGTAGGGGGCGATCACCGGATCTTGGGGAGACGAATGACCTTTCAGCAGTTTCTGGCCAGTGCTGGCCTCCTGGCTTACAGCGTCGTTGCGACACCTGCTGTCGCCGACATCCGGATCGCTGTTGCCGGGCCGATGAAAGGGCAGTTTGCTGCTTTCGGTGAAGAAATGCGTATCGGCGCGGAAAAGGCGGTTGCCGACCTCAATGCGGCCGGCGGGGTCAACGGCGAGACACTGGTGCTGGAAACCGTCGACGATGGTTGTGATGCGGACCAGGCTGTGGCCGTGGCCAACCAGTTGATCGGCAGAGACGTTGTCTTTGTTGCCGGCCATCTTTGTTTCAGCAGCTCTATTGCAGCCTCTGAAGTCTATGCCGGAGCGGGGATCGTTCAGATGTCACCGGCAACGACCTTGCAGAAATTCACCGATGAGCGGCAAGGCGAAGGCATTTTTCGTCTCGCCCCGAGGGATGACCGGCAGGCGGACGTGGCCGGCAAGTTGCTGGTGAATGAATTCGGCGACAAACGAATTGCAATTCTGCATGACAAGACAGCTTACGGCAAAGGTCTTGCTGACGCGGTCAAGGCGGTCGTGAACGAGCTGGGAACCAGCGAGAGCATGGCGCTGGGGTTTGACGCAGGCGGTGACGATTTCCGCAGCCTCGTGTCGCAACTGAAGCTTCAGGCTGTCGATGTTGTTTACCTGGGCGGTTATCACCCGGAAGCGGGGCTGATAAAGCTGGAGATGGACCGTCAGCGGTTGGGCGCGGTGCTGGTGGCCGGTGATGCACTGATGACGGAAGACTATTGGTCCGTAACAGGTGAGGCGGGGAATGGAACCTTGCTGACCTATCCGGAGATCCCCCGGGATCGCCCCGAAGCGCAGGAACTGGTTGCTGATCTGGAAGCGGCGGGAGGTTCCGCGGATCGCTTCACATTGACGACCTATGCCGCAATTCAGGCCTGGGCACAGGCTGTCGAGGTCACTGGTGGTACGGCGTTGCAAGGCGTGGCGACTGCTCTTCAGGAAGGAACCTTCGACACGGTGCTCGGAGATGTAACCTTCGACGGCAACGGTGACAGCAATCTGCCGGACTACATTGTCTATGAGTGGCGCAATGGTGTGCCACTAACCCGCTAGATCTGCCCCATAATGCAAGAGCACGCGGCCCTTGCAGGCACGCGTGCTTCTCAGGAATACAAGGCAAATGGTGGAGGTCAGCTACGTTTTCCGGTGCCTCTGATCTCGAGATTGACCTTGTCGGCGTAGATCGGCAAACCGGCATCCATGCCGTAGAGGCTGCGGAAAAACCCGCCTGACACTTCGAATCCGACCTGACCGTTGGCCTTGCTGTCGGTAATCTTCACCGAAAGCTTGGTGCGTTTCTGCTTTCCGCGAAGGTTCAAGACACCCTCAACTTCCGCCGTGTTCTGGCCGGTAATATGAACCCGGGTGCTCTGGAATGTGGCCACCGGGTGGTTGGCGACATCAAACATGGCCGAACTCTTCAGAAAACCTGTGACCTTGTCGTTGTTCGTGTGAACACTTCTCAGGTCGACCTTCACGACCACCTGGCTCTTTTCCGGGCGGTTTTGGTCCAGTGTCATCTTGCCGGATACGGTCTTGAATTCACCCGTGACGGGGCCTCGTCCGAGGACCCGGACAGAAAAGCCGGTGGCCAGTTGAGCCGGTGACAGCAGGTAGGTGCCAGTCAAAGATCCGGCGAATGAAGGCAAAGGTGCCGCGGCGAGTGCGACAAGACAGGCGAAGGTTGCGACGGTTTTTCGAAAGGGGCGTTTGAAGCCGCGTGTCGTGGCAGATGTTTGGGTCATTCGACAGGTCCTTGAACAAGATCAACGATGCAACTGGTGCGGCCATGTTCCGCAAGTTTTAAACTCAGGCTCTCTCTTCGAGCCATGGACGCACTATCTCATGAGGCTCCGTCAGACGCGGTGACGCCTGTCACAGGCAAAGATGCGATTGTTCGACCGGTATTCGCTCACCCTCAGATACCAGTTGGCTGGCCGTATTGTCTCTTCACGTTGGAGTGCTGATTAACCTTTTGGTAAGAAAATAGGCCTGTCCCGGTTCTTTCAAGGGAAGGGGCAAGGTAATCTCGGCGCAACTGCATGGAGTTTGTAATGCGTCTGGTCTCCTTGTTCCGCGTTTTCATTCCTTTGATGATGCTTGTTGCAATCAGTGTTCCGCCAAAGTCTGCTGATGCCGCCGAAGTGGTAGGCTTCTCGGATGCCCGCTTTCGCGCCGGAACAATCGTCATAAAGAATTCCGAAAAGCGGCTTTATCTTGTGCTCGGCGCCAACAGGGCGATCCGCTACAGGGTTGCAGTCGGCAAACGGCAAAAATCCTGGACCGGACAGGCATTCATAACGGCTAAATACGTGAAGCCCGACTGGGCGCCGTCGGACGAAGTCCGTCGAGACTTTCCGCATTTGCCGACGGTCATTCGCGGTGGCGCGCCCAACAACCCGATGGGCGTTGCCGCCATGACGCTGTCCAACGGTAACTACGCCATTCACGGCACCAACCGGCCGGGCTCCATCGGGCGCGCGGTTTCGTATGGCTGCATCCGGATGGCCAACCACGACATCGAGGACCTGTTTCAAAGGGTAACGGTTCGAACGCCTGTGGTGGCATTGCCGTGAACCAGCCAGGTGCATTCGCTGGCTAGCCGGTAACTGGCGAGGAGATCAGTCTTACCTGTCCCGCCGCTTGCCATTGCGTCCGGATGACGGTGCCGACCAGGCATTTTCCGGGGGTTTCTTCCGGTCCAGATAGGTTCCCAGCATCAGGACGACACCCAGCAGCAGGCAGCTTGTTCCCGCGAAGAACAGTTCGAACGGGGCCTGCTCGGAGGGGGAAATCTGCATTTTATGAAGCACGACCGTGCCGATGATCATGGGCAGCAGATAAAGAGCAAGTGCGGTGAACTGGCGGTAGAAATTTGACCTACCCGGTTGCATCACGCTCTGGAAAGGAGCCTGATTGCGCATCTGGACCAGGAGGTCTACCGACACCAGCCACATGCCGAATTGCGTGATCATCGACAGTTCGTTCCCCCACAGAAAGAACGCATAGACTGTTTCCGCAAAGCCGAAGGACAATACGGCCAGGCAAACAGATACCAGGAGCAGCCTGACGACAGTATGCCGTTCCTGGGAAAGCTCGAAACTGAAGCAGCAAAACAGGAAGAGAGCCGTTTCAATCGAGAACCGGCCGTACATATTGATCGATTCCAGGGAATGGGACAGCCAGCTGTCGGCAAATAGAGTGATCTGATCCGGAAACAGGGCCTCGGCAATACGAAGGCCCGAGAGCAGGATCATCAGGCAGCACAGGGTACCCCTGAGCCAGACCGAGCGCGCCCATTGCAGACGAAAGAAGATAGCTCCGGCCAGAATGAGAAAACCAAGTGCCGTGATTGGATGAGTAGACGGCTTTGGGCCGGAAAAGGGATCGCCGGAAGAAAGATAGACGTTGTGTCCGAGACCAAACAGGATGACGAGCAGAAGCGAACAGCCAATCACTTGATGGTAGACTGTTTTGTCGAGATCCTGATTATTGTTCCTGGTCATAACGCGGCAGAAAATTCAAGAAGTAACGTCTGTTTCACACCACAAAAGTGTAGCGCAGTTTAATCGCGTTTTCGAGGTCAAGTTCATGCGGCAGCGCACACCCTGCCGCAGAGGCAGCATGTCGCATTTAGTTTCATGAAATTGAATATATGGTGGGTCCGAGGCCTGCAAACGACCTCTCAAATGACCCTGTCAACTTCTAGTGCCCCAACACGAAGCTGGCAGGGTCTCTTTGTTCATGCCGTCATTTTGAAGCAGAAAATCACCTGCTTCCAGCCTGCATGAAACCAGGCCAGTCAGGTGCCGTCTTCCAGACTTTTGAGTGTCAATTGGACACGTCTGCGCAATGGGCTACCAAACTTACGATTTCAGCCAACGCTTCGGATTGGCACTGCTGTCGCGACCGCCTGAACCCGACAACGCAGCGACAAGATCGGCAACCGCGTCGAGTGAATGAACCGCTCGGAATTCGTCCACATTCGGCAGCATCGCGCGGATACCCTTTGCCTTTGCTTCGAAGCCTTCGAAGCGCAGCAGGGGATTAAGCCAGATTAGTCGACGGCAAGAGCGGTGCAGCCGGTCCATTTCCCGCTCAAGATCCTCGTCCGTATCGCGCTCCAAACCGTCGGTGATCAGCAGTACGGTCGGCTGTCCCGACAAGACACGGCGAGACCAATGCCGGTTGAAATCATGCAGTGCAGAGGCGATGCGGGTGCCACCCGACCAGTCCTCGACACCTGACGAGCAAGCTTCCAGGGCCTCGTCAGGATCCTTCATGCGCAATTGTCTCGTGACGTTCGTCAAACGGGTGCCAAACAGGAATGTGTGTACATCCCGCCGTTCCACGGTCAGACCATGCAGAAAATGCAGCAGAAGCCTGGAGTACTGGCTCATGCTTCCGGAGATATCGCAAAGGGCGACGAGCGGCGGCCGTTTTTCCGCCGGCTTGCGGAACTTCAGGTCAATTATGTCACCACCGGCCCGCATGGAGGCGCGCAAGGTTCGGCGTGGATCGACTTTTCCTCTGGACGCCGGTTTGAGGCGACGAAGCCTGATCTTGTCCAAAGGCATTGTCATGGCCCTGAGCGCCAGCTTGGCTTCGGTAATTTCATCCGACGTCATCTGCGCGAAGTCCTTGGTCTGCAGCAATTCCTTGCCGGAGACGGTGAACTTTGCATCGATTTCGATCTGGGGAACGGTTTCCTCTGCGACCCGCTCTTGCGCTGCCTGAAACGCCTGCGAGACCCGTGTCTGGCCGGCCTTCGGTTTTTCAGGCTCACCTCTGGGCGGGGCGACCGGCGACAGGATCGCCAGCATCTTCTCGATCAATCCACGGCTTTGCCAGTAGATCCGGAAAGCCTCGTCGAACAGCACCTTCTGTTCGCGTTTGCGCACGAAGACCGCATGCAGTGTCCAGTAGAGGTCCTCACGGCTTTCGATGCCGGAGACTTCCACGGCCGCAACTGCATCCACCACGGAGGCGGGGCCGACGGGAACGCCCGCCTTGCGCAGCGTTCGCGCGAAATAGACGATGTTGTCCGTGATCCGCGATCGCAACTCAGGAGAGGGTGTCATTGCAGCCTCCCGGATGAGTGCGATGGGCCCCTTGTTGTCTTGTCACCTGTTCAAACCGCCGGCATGGATTGCTGGTGCGGAGCGTCCTTGCGGATGTCGTCGATCATCTGGCGCACTTTGGAGCCGCGGACGCGTTCGATGTCGTCCTGGTATTTCAACAGAACGCCAAGCGTGTCGGATGCCATGTCCGGATCGAGCGCCATTTCGTTGAGTTCTGAAAGAGCTGTCGCCCAGTCCAGCGTTTCGGCGACACCGGGTTGCTTGAAAAGATCCTCGTCGGCACGCAGCTTCTGCACGAAGGCAACCACTTCGCTTGCAAGGCGCTGGGCGGCGCCGGGAACCTTGCGGCGGACAATCTCCAGCTCGCGCTCGGCATCGGGGTAGTCGACCCAGTGGTAGAGACAGCGGCGCTTCAGGGCATCGTGAATTTCACGCGTGCGGTTGGTGGTGATGATGACGATGGGCGGCTCTGCTGCCTTCACGGTGCCGAGCTCGGGAATCGTCACCTGGTTATCGGCCAGAACTTCCAGAAGAAAGGCTTCGAACGCTTCATCCGCCCGGTCGAGTTCGTCGATCAAAAACACCGGCGCGCCTGCCAGCGAAGGTTCGAGCGCCTGCAGCACGGGGCGCTTGATCAGGAAGCGTTCGTCGAAAATCGATTTGGAAAGCTCGGAGTGGTCAGTGTCGCCGGCTGCTTCCGCGACACGGATTTCGACCATCTGAGCGGGGTAGTTCCACTCATAGACCGCTGAGGCGACGTCGAGGCCTTCATAGCATTGCAGGCGGATCAGGTCTCTTCCGAGGGTCGACGACAGGACCTTGGCAATTTCCGTCTTGCCGACACCGGCTTCGCCTTCCAGAAACAGGGGGCGTTTCATCTTCAGGGCCAGATGCAGAACGGTGGCAAGCGACCGGTCGGCCACGTAGCCCGCCTGATCCATCAGGGCGAGAGTGTCGTCAATGGAAGCCGGCAGCTGGTTCATGTTTCCTCCGGTGAACGGGTGGTGATCCCGGTTATATAGAGATACTGGCGTCGAGAACATTGGTGTTGAAGGCACATTTTTCGTGGCCACCGTGTTCCCCCTAATGGGTTTCTGTTTTCGAACCTTCTATAAAAGCGAAACTGATTCAAGGGAGGGAAGTAGAGTGTTGCGCAGCAAACCGTTTTTTGGTGTCGCCGTCATCCTGTTTGCAGCATCGTCTGCCCTGGCTTCTGACGGAGCTTATCCGACGGATCCGGTGAGCGTTGCGAGCGGCCGGGAGCTGGCGGAAATCCATTGTGCTACCTGTCATGCAGTCGGCCGGGACGACCAGAGTGCACAGGCCGGTGCGCCCGCCTTTCGTGATCTTTCCAGCCGGTATCCGCTGGAAAGCCTGGAAGAACCATTGGCGGAAGGCATCGTGACGGCACATGACAACATGCCGGAATTCGCGCTGGAGCCGGATGACATCGACGCCTTTCTGGGGTATCTGACCACCATCCAAGTGAAATGATGCTTTTTTCGGCCCAAGGCTCCTGTTGTTAGCAGTGCCTGTCGAGTGCTGCTAAATTGCTGTTTTTAAACAGTAAATATCCAAAAGTCGGGTTTGGTTAACCAGATTTCCGTGACAATCTTTCTTTGCACAGAAGAAAGGATTGGCATGAAAACCAGCTCTGACTTTGAAAAACGCCTTCTCGGCTATGGACTGATGACGGCGGAAATCCTCTACCGTCTGCCTGATCATCCGAAGTTGCTGCAGAGTTTCCTGTGGCAGACGGAAGACCTGGCGCCGAAATTTCCCGAATTGACCAGGTTTCTTGTGTTCTGGGAACGGGAGATAGAAGGTCGCATCCATTCCGTTCGCGTTGCTCACCAGACCCTGATCTCGCCGGTTGATTTCCGCTACGCGGACGGAGAAATCGTGGTGCACTGAGATAGGCGGGACAGGAATCAGCGCGCGCTGAGGCCAAGTCCTTTGCCATCACGCATGACAGCTTTTGACTGAGGGGTGAATTCGGATCCGTCCCCCTCATGCAATACGAACCCCGGCATCAGCCGCAAGGGGGCCTTGCTGGCGCGAATGGCGCGCAGCAGAACACGTGTTGCTGCCGCTTCCTGTCTCGGACGAAGCGGAATCACTTCAATTGCGCCGAACCGGCCCTTGAGAACGCTCAACAGTTCCTGCAGACCGTCTGCCCGAAAGATGACGGTCAGGCTGCCGCCTTCCTTGACAATATCCGTTGCTGTTTTCGCCCATGGCTCCAGTCCCCGGTCATCGAGCATATGCGCGCCGGCACGAGCACTGTTGGGCGATGCCCGGAAGCGGTCCGCCTCATAGTAGGGCGGGTTCATGATGGCATGGTCCGCCATTGCGGGGGTAAGACCGGCTGCGTGGCGCGCACTTCCCTTGGCCGTAATATCAGCCTCCAGAAGGGAGACACGGCTGGAAAACGCGCCATTGGCGGGGTCTTCAAGGCCGCGACGGGCGAGGGCGAGCACGGTCTCGTCTATATCAACCAGCGTTACCCGAATATCCGGCAAGCGCGCCGCAGCGCAAAACCCGGCGGTTCCGACACCCGCGCCAAGGTCGATGACATGTCCCCGGGTACCATCCGGCAGGGCCGCCGCCAGATAGACCGCGTCGAGGCCTGCCCTGTGCCGGCCACGCTTGGGCTGATGCACATAGACCTTGCCACCCAGAAAGGCGTCATGCGTCGTTTCCTGTGATGTGCATTCGGTGCTGTCCGTCGGCGAAGTCATGTCAGGCCCGGCCGCTTTCCGGGCGCAGTTCATGTTCCAGACCGGCGTCTCGCACCAGCTTGCGCGCCATCTGGATCTGGTCTGAATCGACAAGTATGCGGCGCGGGATCATGGCCAGCGAACCTTCCAGAATGCTCATATTGCCGTCTGCGACAAAATGTTTGATGCCGGCATCTTCAAGAATCGATTCCAGAAAGGAAATCAGGACGGGATCGTTTGTTCTGACTAGTTCTTCCATAAGATTCCCGGCGTTAGCAGTCCATGTCCTGCGGTCGAACAGAAAGCCTCATCCGACCCGTTTACAGCAAAACCAGCTGATTGCGGCATTTCAACAGTTTGTCAATGGATTGGCGGCTTGCCCCGAAGGCGTTCGCAACATATTGTCCGCACAAATATTCAGGGAGTGCCATTAGTGGCCGTTGTTGCAACTTATACAGACGATCAGCCGCGCCGTCCGAGCATTCAGTCGCTCGTTGATCTGGTGTCCGGCGGCATGGGCGAGGTCAACGATCTGATCCTGTCGAAGGCAGGATCGAATGTTGAATTGATCCCGGAAATCGCCAAACACCTGATTTCCTCAGGCGGCAAGCGGCTCCGGCCGATGCTGACGCTGGCCTGTGCCGAGATGTTCGGCTACCAGGGCGATGGTCATGTCACGCTGGCGGCCAGCGTGGAATTCATGCATACCGCCACGCTGTTGCATGACGATGTCGTGGACGAAAGCGACATGCGTCGGGGCAAGCTTGCAGCGCGCAAGCTCTGGGGGAACCAGGCAAGTGTTCTTGTCGGCGACTATCTGCTCGGACAGGCCTTCAAGATGATGGTCGATGTCGGTTCGCTGGAAGCGCTGCGCATCCTCTCCACGGCATCCGCAGTCATTGCCGAAGGCGAAGTGCTGCAGCTTGGCGCTGCAAAGAACATCGCCACGACCGAAGCAGACTATCTGCGGGTGATCGAGGCCAAGACCGCCGCTCTGTTTGCCGCTGCTGCCGAAGTCGGCCCCGTGATTGCCGGGCAGTCAGTCGAAATGAAGCGGGCCGCGCGGACCTACGGCATGGAACTCGGCTATGCGTTCCAGCTAGTTGACGACGCGCTCGACTATGGTGGCTCTTCCGCAGATCTCGGCAAGGATGTCGGCGACGATTTCCGAGAAGGCAAGATCACACTGCCGGTGGTGTTGGCCGTTGCCCGTGGCACTGATGCAGACCGCGACTTCTGGCGACGTTGCCTGGAAGGCGAAGAAATCCAGGATGGTGATCTGGAACAGGCCATCGAGCTTTTGAAGAAATACGACGCCTTGTCTGAAACGGTCGAGCGGGCGAAGGACTACGGCAACAAGGCTCTTGCTGCACTGGACACTTTGCCGTCCGGTGCGCACAGCGATGCGCTGGGTGATGCTGTTGCCTTCTGCATCTCGCGTGTGAGCTAACGCTTACAAGTATTTGTTTTCTGACGAAATTGAAACGCCGCCATTTTTGAAATGGCGGCTTTTTCTTTGTTTTCTAAAAGCCAACTCTGCGTTTTGTCAGGAGAGCGGCCCGGAGGCGATCCACCAGTCGGGATGGCTGCTGCGCAATGCACGTTCGACGTCCATGGCGGCATTCAACTCACACAGGCCGAAGCAGGTCGCACCGGAGCCGGACATCCTTGCAAGGTCGATGCGGGTATCGGCTTCAAGTTCGGACAGAACCTGACCGATTTCAGGACACAGACCTTTCGCCGGGTTCTGCAGATCGTTTCGGCAGCTTGCCAGATAGGCGACCAGCGAGGCCAGCGTTTCAAACTTTTCCGGCATGAGATCCATGGGAGCGTTGTCCCGCTGTTCCATGGACTTGAAGACTTCCGGAGTGGATACGCCGACCCTCGGGTTTACAAGCACGATACCGCAAGGCGGAAGGTCCGGACCGGCACTCAGGTCGCCGCCGATGCCGCGCATGATCTGGGGTTCCGGGAACAGACAAACCGGTACATCCGCCCCAAGCGTCAGCGCCAGCGCGTGCAATTCTTCCTCGGCTAGATAGGTGCCGGTGAAGTCCTCCAGAAGGCGCAAGGTGGTAGCGGCATCGCTGGAGCCGCCACCGATGCCGGAAGCGACAGGCAGGCGTTTGGTCAGTGTCAGGCGAACTTGTGGAACATCAATACCGGCCTTTTCGGCGAAGCTGCGCACGGCCTTCAGGATAAGGTTCTCTTCGACCGGGCCCGTCAGGTCTCGCGCAAACGGGCCTTCAACTTGCAGGTCGAGCTCACCGGCAGCTTCTATCGCCAGTCTGTCGCCGATCTGGGGGAAGACCACGAGCGAATCCAGCAGATGATAGCCGTCCGGCTGCCGACCTGTAATATGCAGTGCCAGATTCACCTTGGCCCGGGCCAGCTCCACCCGGGGGGAAGACTTTGAGGCGAGGGCCATGGGTGTGTCCGGTTAGCCGCCGTTTTTGCCGGTCTCGGCTTTGGCGGCATCCGTTCCCGGAACCTCCTTCAGGCCTTCGGCAATCTTTTCCAGAATTTTCGGCAAT
Source organism: Labrenzia sp. PO1 (assembly GCF_012273635.1). Classification (NCBI taxonomy): domain Bacteria; kingdom Pseudomonadati; phylum Pseudomonadota; class Alphaproteobacteria; order Hyphomicrobiales; family Stappiaceae; genus Labrenzia; species Labrenzia sp. PO1. Next base: position 67,716 of record NZ_JAAXCR010000001.1, on the reverse strand, counting down.
TCCTCTGCGTCCGGACCCAGGTCGCGGGCGTGGTTCCACTGAAACCTTGCCTCGTTGCGACGACCGACCATCCAGTAGGCATCGCCCAGGTGATCGTTGATGACCGGATCCGCCGGGCGAAGCTCGATAGCCCGCTCGAGTTCCTTCACCGCTTCTTCGTAGCGACCAAGACGGAAATAAACCCAGCCAAGGCTGTCGACGATGTATCCGTCTGTTGGCCGCAGTTCGACGGCTTTCTTGATCATGCCCAGGGCTTCATCCAGCTTCAGACCCTGGTCGACCAGGGAATAGCCGAGATAGTTGAGCACGAGTGGCTGATCCTCGTTGAGTTCAAGCGCCTTGCGGAAGTCGGCTTCGGCAAGTTCCCATTTTCCCAGTCTTTCCCGGGCGATACCGCGGAAATAAAGCATCAGCCAATGCTGACTTTGCAGTTCGGAAATGGTGTCGATGCCCTTGGTATAGGTTGCCTCGGCGTCCTCGTAGATTTCGTGTGCACGCAGGATGTTGCCAAGTGCGATCACGGCTTCAAGATCCGAGGGATCCTGTTTGATAAGCTCTTCCAGATGGCTGCGGGCTTCATCCACCATCTCCAGGGCATTGTAGTTCATGCCAACCTGGATTTCGGCTTCGCGCTTCAGCACGCTGTCATCGGGCACCATCATCAGGGCTTCGATGGCCCGTTCCGGCTGCTCCATCCGCTCAAAGACACTGCCGAGAGCAATGGCTGCAAATTCGGCCTTCGGATCGAGGTAGAGCGCAAGCTGCAGATAGGAGGTCGAAAGCTCTTCACCGCCATCGCGGCCGATTACGGCACCAAGGCCATAGAGGATTTCCGCCATGCCGGCTGCCGGATCAGTAACGAGCGGCGGAATGATCTCACCGCTGCTGATAGCCTCACGGGTCTGGTCAAGCTTGGGGTGACCGCGGAATTGCGCATCGTATTGATCGAGTACATCAAGTGCTTCCTTCTGGCGTCCGTTGGCGGCCAGAAGGCGGGTGTAGGCGTCCACGACGCGCAAGGCACCCTGGTCGATGGCATAGGCGCTCTCGGCGGCTTCCAGTGCTTCCTGGTTACGCCCGGCGGCAAACAGAAGATGTGCCTTGTGGGTGGACTTGAACACTTCGAACCAGTCCGGTCCCTCAAGTCCGTCAATCATCGCGACGGCTTCGTCGATCTTGCCGCTGCCATAAAGCGTCCAGGCGCGGGAGATGCCGATGGAAAGCTGCGCGAGCGGGCCGTTGCGGCCCCGCTCAAGTTCTTCGTTGGCCTTTTCATAGCGGCCGTCCAGCATCTCCTGCGCACCGAGCGTCAGCTGTGCGAGGAAATTCTGCAGACCGGCGCTTTCCAGCTCCTTGGAGTAGACAACGGCCTGTTCGACATCGCCGTTGGCCAACTTCAGGAGGAAGGTGCGTTCGAGCAGCATCGTATTGCTCGGGTCGGCGGCCAGGGTTTCTTCGTAAAACGCCGCTGCCTGGGCGTAGTCTTTCTGGAAACCGGCGAGGCGGCCGGAAAGGTAGCTGCCGGACAGCGTGAACGGCAGATCGGACGGTGTGCCAAGTGTTTCCGGTTCGGTGCTCGTTTCGGCAAGTGCGGTAGCGGGAAGAAGGGCGAGCACGCTGACCAGCGCAAGCAGTTTCCGGCGGAGAGGACTGCGATCCCTGATCGAAACGGCACCGGTCGGATTTGTCATCATTGTTCGCACTTCTGTCCCTGAATCTGGTGGGTTTACTGCTTATTACCTTTGACAATGGCGTCTTTAAGGCTGACCGGCAAGGCGCCCGGGATAACTTTCTGCGGGTTTAAATCCTTTTGATTTTGCTCAACGTCGGAAATGCTAAGACTTACGACCAATCATAACCGGTTTCGCTGAAAAAGGGCTTGAAGACAAGCAGTTGCCGTAGCAGGAATGTGCGGTGCAAAAAGATCTGGTGCCGGTGCGGCCCGATTGCTGCCGGAATGATAATGCGAGTTGGCTGCGCGCGAGACGCCGCAGACCGAACTAGGCGAGGAGAGTATCAGATGACCAAGTGGGTCTACAGTTTCGGCAATGGCGCTGCAGAAGGTGCAGCGAATATGCGTAATCTTCTCGGTGGGAAGGGCGCAAACCTGGCCGAAATGAGCAGCCTGGGTCTGCCCGTGCCACCGGGCTTCACCATCACCACGGAAGTCTGCACCTGGTACTACGAGCATGAAAAATCCTATCCGGACGCTTTGACGGCACAGGTTGCCGAAGCGCTCGAGAAGGTCGGCGAGGCGACCAACCGCAAGTTTGGTGACCCGGAACGGCCGCTGCTGGTTTCCGTCCGCTCCGGCGCTCGTGTTTCCATGCCCGGCATGATGGATACCGTCCTGAACCTCGGCCTTAACGACCAGACAGTCGAAGCGATCGCGCAAGAGGCGGGAGACAGGCGTTTCGCCTACGACAGCTACCGTCGCTTCATCCAGATGTATTCCGACGTGGTGCTGGGCCTCGACCACCATGAATTTGAAGAAATTCTGGAAGAGTATAAGGAACGCAACGAACTGACGCTCGATACCGAAATCGATGCGGATGCCTGGCTGGGCATCATCGAGAAGTTCAAGGCGCTGGTGGAAGAAGAACTGGAAAAGCCGTTCCCGCAGGATCCGCAAGAGCAGCTCTGGGGCGCGATTGGCGCGGTCTTCAGTTCCTGGATGGTGCCGCGTGCCGTGACGTATCGCCGCCTGCACGATCTGCCGTCCTCCTGGGGAACTGCCGTCAACGTTCAGGCCATGGTGTTCGGCAACATGGGCGAGAGCTCTGCGACCGGCGTCGCCTTTACCCGGAACCCTTCCACTGGCGAAAACGCCCTTTATGGCGAGTTCCTGGTCAATGCACAGGGCGAGGACGTGGTTGCCGGCATCCGGACACCGCAGGATATCACCGAGAAGGCCCGCATCGGGGCCGGGTCTTCCAGCCCGTCGCTGGAAGCGCTGATGCCGGAGGCATTTGCCGAATTCCAGACCTATTGTGCCAAGCTGGAAGCCCATTACAGGGACATGCAGGACCTGGAGTTCACGATCGAGAAGGGCAAGCTCTGGATGCTGCAGACCCGGTCGGGCAAGCGCACCGCCAAGGCGGCGCTGAAGATCGCGGTCGACATGGTTGCCGAAGGGCTGCTGGGTGAGGAAGAGGCCATTGGCCGCGTGGAGCCTGCTGCGCTCGACCAGCTCCTGCACCCGACAATTGATCCGAAAGCAAAGCGCGATGTGATCACGACCGGCCTGCCGGCCTCTCCCGGGGCTGCATCCGGTGCCATCGTCTTTTCCTCCGACGAGGCGGAAAAAGCCAAGGCGGAAGGGCGCAAGGTCATTCTTGTTCGCGTGGAAACCAGCCCGGAAGACATCCATGGCATGCATGCGGCCGAGGGTATTCTGACCAGCCGGGGCGGCATGACAAGCCACGCGGCCGTGGTGGCGCGCGGCATGGGCAAGCCTTGTGTCGCCGGGGCTGGGATGCTGCGGATCGACTATCGCAACGGTGTGATCAATGCTGCCGGACGGCAGTTGAAGGAAGGTGACATCATCACCATCGATGGAGCCACCGGACAGGTTCTGGTTGGTGAGGTCGAGATGCTTCAGCCGACGCTCTCCGGCGATTTCGGCACGTTGATGGGCTGGGCCGACAAGGTGCGCCGCATGCGCGTGCGCACCAACGCGGAAACGCCGCAAGACGCCAAGGTTGCGCGGGAGTTCGGCGCTGAAGGTATTGGCCTTTGCCGCACCGAGCACATGTTCTTCGAAGGCGAGCGCATCATTGCCGTGCGCGAGATGATTCTGGCCGAGACCGAAGCCGGACGCCGGACAGCACTTGCAAAACTCTTGCCGATGCAGCGGCAGGACTTTACCGATCTCTTCGAAATCATGCACGGCCTGCCGGTAACGATCCGTCTGCTGGATCCGCCACTGCACGAATTCCTGCCGAAATCGGAAGAGGAACTGGCGGACGTCGCAAAAGCCATGGGTGCCGATCCGGAGTTGCTTCGCGACAGGGCGCTGGCACTGGAAGAATTCAACCCGATGCTCGGCCATCGCGGCTGCCGTCTGCTGGTTTCCTATCCGGAGATCGCCGAAATGCAGGCCCGGGCCATCTTCGAGGCGGCTGTCGAGGCTGCCAAGATAACCGGCGCACCGGTGGTTCCGGAAATCATGGTTCCGCTGGTCGGCCTCAAGGGAGAACTCGACCTCGTACGCCAGAGCATCGAGGTCATGGCAAAAGCCGTGATGAGCGAAACCGGAGCGGAACTGACATACCAGATCGGCACCATGGTGGAACTGCCGCGCGCCGCCCTGAAAGCGGCGGAAATCGCACAGTCTGCCGAGTTCTTCTCCTTCGGTACCAACGATCTTACGCAGACCACCTTCGGTATCTCGCGCGATGATGCGGCTTCCTTCCTGGGGACGTATCAGACGCGCGGCCTGCTGGAGCAGGATCCGTTCGTCTCTCTCGATCAGGAAGGCGTGGGTGAGCTTATCAAGATCGGCGTTGAACGCGGCCGGTCGACCCGTCCCGACATCAAGCTTGGCATTTGCGGGGAGCATGGCGGTGATCCGGCCTCGATCTCCTTCTGCGAAGGCGTCGGTCTGGACTACGTCTCCTGCTCGCCGTTCCGTGTGCCGATTGCCCGCCTGGCGGCAGCTCAGGCGGCCTTGAAGTTCAAGTCCGGAAGCTGAATGGGGCGGAAAACTCCGGTCGAGGCCAAGGGGAGTGCGGTGTGAGCGATGCCTACCCCAAGCTGGACACCTTGCGCGCGGGTGGCAAGAGGCAGCTCGCGCGGGTTCTCAGCCGGCTGGAAAGCCATGCGGAGGATGCCGAAACCGCGGCTTTTCTGGACTCGGCCGCTGGTGAAGCCACCGCGAAAGTGTTGGGCCTCACCGGTCCGCCCGGCGTCGGCAAATCAAGTCTGACCGACGCGCTCATCAACGCGTGCCGGACGGCAGGGCAGACTGTGGCTGTACTTGCGATTGATCCGTCTTCCGCGGTGACCGGTGGTGCCCTTCTGGGTGACCGAACCCGCCTGAAAACCGATCCATCCGACGATGGCGTCTTCGTCCGCTCCATGGCGGCGCGAGATCGCCTCGGGGGCCTCTCCGATCATGCAGTTGCGGCAATTGCCGTTCTCCGGTGCGTGTGCGACTGCGTGATCGTTGAAACCGTTGGTATCGGACAATCGGAAGGGGACCTGAAGCAGGCTGTCGACACGGTTGTTCTGTGTATCCAGCCCGGATCGGGTGACAGTCTGCAGTTCATGAAGGCCGGCATCATGGAGCTGCCGGATATCGTGGCTGTCACCAAGGCAGATATGGGTGTGCTCGCCCGTCGGGCTGCCTCGGATGTCGCGGGCGCCCTGTCATTGAGCGATACCGACAGCACTGCAGGGTGGAAGGTGCCTGTGTGCGAAGTCTCCGCGCAAACCCTCAGCGGTGTTGATGATCTGGTTGACCACTGGACGCGCCACCATGCGCACATCGCGTCAGGCGAGGCCTTGCAACGCCAACGCAAAGCGCAGCATGTTGCCTGGTTCAAGGATATGGTGCGTGCGGAATTCGGTCACGCTGGCCTGAAGCTGGCTGCCAGGGTAGAGCAGGACTGGCTGACATTGGCCGAGACGGCTCCCTTTGCGAGCTTTCACGGGTTTGCCGCCAGGCTCCGTCCGTTGCTCGGTCTTTGAGCCTGGTAGCGTTTCCAGGTCGTTCCTGAACAAACCGTAGGGCTGACGGGCAGGCATTTGCCCGTACGAAGTGTCGTCAAGCTTCCGCCGCGCGTACCTGGTAGCTCAGGTCTGTACCGTAACCGGGCGTACCGACGCGGTGAAATTCGTCCAGGAAAGCCGTCAGGGCGGTGTCCGTCAGCGGCCGGGAAATGTAGTAGCCCTGCATTCGGTTGCAGTCGTGTGCCTGCAGGAAACGGATCTGTTCCAGCGTCTCGATGCCTTCGGCAACGATGGTCATGCCAAGCGCTTTGCCGAGCTGGATGATCGATACCAGAATGGCCTCGGCTTCGGCATTGCCGTTCATGTCGGAAACGAAATCCCGGTCGATCTTGAGCGTGTCGAAAGGGAAGCGGCGCAGGTAACTGAGGCTGGAATAACCTGAGCCGAAGTCATCGAGCGCAACCTTCACGCCCAGGTTCTTCAGCCTGCGCAGGGCCTTCAGCACCGAATCGTTGCGGCCTGCAAAAACACTCTCGGTGACTTCAATTTCCAGGCGCTGTGGCGGCAGGTTGTTGGCGGCAAGGATCGCCATCACCTTTTCGACGAACCGCGGATGCTTGAACTGGTTTGGCGAAACGTTGACCGAAACGGTGATGCCGGGCCATTCGTGCGCCTTGGCGCAGGCCTTGTTGAGCACCCAGATACCCAGTTCGTTGATCAGGCCGGTTTCCTCGGCCACCGGAATGAACTGCGCCGGGGAAATGACGGTGCCGTCTTCCTTGGTCCAGCGGGCCAGCGCTTCAACGCTGACGATCCGCTTGGCCGATGTGTCGGACTGCGGTTGGTAGGCAAGTGTCAGTTCGTCGTTCTTGAGTGCCAGCCGAAGTTCGCGGGACAGCCGGTCCTTTGACTGGACGTGATGTTCCATGTTCGGTTCGAAGAAGGAACGGCGGTTCCGGCCGTTTGCCTTGGCATCATAAAGCGCGATATCGGCCTTGCGCAGCAGCTCGTCCGGATCGTTGCCGTCGCGCGGGGCAATGGCTGCGCCCATCGAGAGGCTGGCGTGAAGTTCACGGCGCCCGATCATGATCGGACGGCCGATTTCGTCCTGCACCTGGTCGAGGATGTATTCCAGCCAGACATCGTCTTCGCAGTTCTTGATGACCATCGCGAATTCGTCGCCGCTGATGCGCGCAACGATCCCGGTTTCGGGAATGACGCGCTGCAGTCTCTGGGCGACCGCAGTGATCACCTTGTCGCCGGCGGAATGGCCAAGCGTATCGTTGATGTCCTTGAAATGGTCGAGGTCGATGTAGACGACGGCCGTGTTCGTTCCCTTGGCAACGCTTTCGTCCAACGTGTCCGTCAAAAGTGCATGGAACCGCGCGCGGTTCGGCAGGCCGGACAGGGCATCATGACGCGAGGAGTGAACTGCCTTGGCTTCGCTGCGTGCAAGACGTTTGGTCATCTGGCGGGTGAAGATGGTCACGGCGATGACCACGGCGGCAATCATGAACGCCGCCAAGGCCAGGAACGGATTGATCCGGCGTATCATCTGGCTGCCGGGCTCGGTTGTCTGCCAGGCGATCAGGCCGACATCCTGTCCAAGCGGGGACTTCAGCTGAAACCTGCCGACGCCATCGCGCTGGGTCTGGTTGTTGGCGAGAACAAACCCGTCAAGGCGAGACATTTCCGAGATTTCCGTCAGCTTTTCACCCCGCAAGGGTACCAGACTTACCAGCACTGACGGCGGGAAACGGACCCGGGAGATCGACTGGATCTGCGGCATGATGGCGGCGGCACTGAAGAGATATGGTTCGCCCGCCAGGGAGACGAGCCCGGTTTCGGCAATCGACCGGCGCGCGTCGCTGCTTTGCGGAATGAAACTGTAGAGCCCGGATGGTGTGCGGCGGAAGGAAATGATGTAGCGGGCGCGCACCTTGGCAACGGCCGGCTTCAGTTCCTGAAGCAGCTCCTGCGTCATCCACTGGTTGGTGTGGTTCTGCGCGTAGACATATTGCACGCCGTAATCGCGGTTGATCAGGATCGACTTGGAAAAACCGTGGTTCTGGAACAGCCAGTGCATCAGGTTGTTGTAGATCCAGCCTTCGTCGGGGTTGATCTGATTGACCCGGTGATAGGCTTCGTCCCAGATCACGACGCCGTTCTGCTGCTTGACCATGTAATTCTGGGTCAGCTGCAAAGCGCCGGAAATGAGCTTGTTCTGGGATTCGACGGCGGTTTCGTCCGACAGGCGGGCAGACCAGTGCAACAGGCCGAAAATACCGACAACGGATATCATGACGATCACGACCATCGGAATAATGATCGCGTTTGCTATCTGTCCGCCGGAGTTTTTAGACGAATTGTACATATACGAGCCCGATTTCTTTGGCCCGAGTATTGTCGATCTGGGTTAAGGAATGCCGCAAATTCTAAGTAAATTAAGGGTAAAGTCTCAAAACTCCCGATCCGGATTTGCAAACAGTCTTAAAGAGCTTAGCTGTACGGCCCCCAAGACTTGGCCTGTCCGTTGCTCTGGCAACTCAAATCAGCTGTAAGCTGCGGAAGCTGACGTTTGTACGCAGGCCAACGATGATATGGTCATGCACCTCGATCCCGAGTGGGCCGGCAATGTCGACGATTTTCTTGGTCATCTGTATGTCGGCGCGTGATGGGGTCGGATCGCCCGACGGGTGGTTGTGGACAAGGATCAGGGCCGTTGCCGAAAGCTCCAGGGCGCGCCGGATCACTTCGCGTGGATAGACCGGGGTGTGATCGACCGTGCCTGTCTGCTGAACCTCATCAGCGATAAGCGCATTTTTCTTGTCGAGAAACAGGATCCTGAACTGCTCTACCGGGGCCAGCCCCATGGAAACCTGCAGGTAGTCCATGACCTTCTGCCAGCTGTCGAGCACTTGCCGTTTTTCCAGCCCGGCCTTGTGAAAGCGGATGACCGATGCATGCACCGCCTGAAGCGCATCTATGCTGATGTCGGACAACCCCGGGATTTCCTTGAGCCGTTCCCGGGGGGCGGCAAGGGCTGCCGGAAAGGAACCGAAGCGCTGAAGCAGCGCTTTGGCGATCGGCTTTGTATCCTGGCGGGGCAGGGCGGAAAATAACAGGAATTCCAGGAGTTCATAATCGGCGAGACCTTGCTCGCCCGTTTTACGAAATCGTTCCCGCAGCCGCTGGCGGTGTCCCTTGTGGTCGCTGCCGGTTGCGGCCGGTGCTTCACTGGCGGTCGTCGTCTCTTTCATGAGCTCCTGCGTCAGCCGCTGTCAGATGACGGTGCATCGCCGGTAAACGGACCTCAGGCCGAACAATCAGTCCGTCTGCAGGCCCGGCTTGTGGATGCCTTTGGGGGACGTGGTGAAGATCTGGCAGCCTTCAGGCGTGATGCCAATAGAATGTTCGAACTGGGCGGACAGGGACCTGTCCCGCGTGACGGCCGTCCAGCCGTCGCTGAGAACCTTCACGTGCGGGCGGCCCAGATTGACCATCGGTTCGATGGTGAAGATCATGCCCGGCTTCAGTTCAACACCTTCGCCAGGACGCCCGTAATGCAGGATGTTGGGGGTGTCGTGGAACAGAAGACCAAGACCGTGTCCGCAGAAATCGCGTACGACCGAACAGCGTTCAGCCTCGACAAAGGTCTGGATGGCAGCGCCGATGTCCCCGGTGGTGTTGCCCGGCTTGGCAGCCTCGATACCGCGCATCAGCGATTCATAGGTCACATCGATCAGGCGCTCAGCAGCGCGCTTCAACTGGCCGACCGGATACATGCGGCTGGAATCACCGTGCCATCCGTCCAGAATGAAGGTCACGTCGATGTTGACGATGTCGCCCTCGCGCAGAGCCTTGTCGTTGGGAATGCCGTGACAGACGACATGGTTGATCGACGTACAGGAGGACTTGGTGTAGCCGCGATAGTTCAGCGTCGCCGGAATGGCGTTGTGATCCATGCCGTACTGGTAGACGAAGTCGTCGATTTCCTGGGTGGTCGTGCCCGGTTTGACGATGTCGGCCAGCTCGTCCAGACAGGCTGCGGTCAGCTGTCCGGCGCGCATCATGCCTTCAAAATCTTCAGGGCCGTACAAACGTACCTGACCCGTGTTTTTCAAAGGGGCTTCCGAAGCGTCGATATAGCTGACCATGGGGTTTACCGTGTCTCACAATTATCCGGTGCCATTCTAAGCCCACAAGGCCCTGTTCGGCACCAATTATCCGTTACCTGTTCTCATACCGCCCAAAGCGTCTATTTTCCAGCTTCTGTTCCCGCAAAATCAGGCTGACGTGGAAACTTCCCGCCTGTGCGCTGAAAAGCGGCAGTGCCTTCTTGCGCTTTTCGGGCAGGAGAGCTAGGGGAAGGGAAAAGCGGGCGTGGTGGAATTGGTAGACACAAGGGACTTAAAATCCCTCGGCCCTAGGCTGTACGGGTTCGAGTCCCGTCGCCCGCACCATGGTTTGTTGCGCTACCGGCCTTTGGCCCACTTGAGCGGCGGCCTGGTTCGAGGTTCCCTTTCTGACCTGTCATTCTTCCCTGTGCTCTTGCCTTTCCAGCCGGTTGAGCGCAGATTTTGTGTCCGACCCTGCTAATCCATCCCTTCGCCTGCAATCTGCAGATTTTTCCGGATTGTCACGGATCCGTTGAACGACTGTCACAATTTGCGCCCGAAAGAGCGCTAGATCATCGGTCGATCAACCGGAAACGCGTTTGCTTCCGGCCCCAGTTCACTCCCGCTCTCGCGGAGTCATATCTCATTGCGGTCCGCTACCGGGCCATCCTTGAATTCGTTCGACCTGCTCGCCGGAAGGAGTTTCCATGACTTATGCCGACAATCGCGTGCCCTCCGGCAGTGCCCTGACAGTTCTGAAAAACGCCCGGCTGGTGCTCGCCGATGAAGTCGTCGACGGTCACATTGCCTTTTCCGAAAGCGGGATCGTCTCGGTGGATCAGGGCAGCGCGCCGCAAGCCGGGTTCGATCTCGAGGCTGATTACCTGCTGCCGGGGTTGGTCGACATTCACACCGACCACTTCGAAAAGCATGTCTTTCCGCGTGCACATGTGCGCTGGGATCCGCTCAGAGCGGCGATGGCCCATGATGCTCAGATCATCGGCAGCGGCATCACCACCGTGTTCGACAGCCTCTGCGTGGGGGCGACGATCAAGAACCCGGAGCGCCGCGAAATCCTGGCGCCAATGATCGACGCCCTGGAAACGCTTCAGTCCGGAGGCATGCTCAAGTCGGAGCATCTGGTGCACCTGCGCTGCGAGATTACAGATGGCGAGACCACGCGTCTGACGGAAGAAAACATCGGCAAGGACATCGTGCGCATGGTGTCGGTGATGGAACACCTGCCGGGCCGACGCCAGAGCAAGGACGTCGAGGCCTATATTCACCGCCGCATGGCCGACACGGGCGAAACACGTGCCGTTGCCGAGCGTGAGACGCAGGAACTGTTGAACTTCTCCGATGAAATCAGCTCGAAGGTTCGTCCGGCTGTGGTCGCGCTGGCGCATGCATACAAGCTGCCGCTGCTCAGTCACGACGATACGGAACTGGAACACATCGACGAAGCCCTCGGCGAGGGTATCAGCGTTTCGGAGTTTCCGTGCACACTGGAGGCAGCCCGCAAGGCCAAGAGCCACGCAATGCACGTCGTCGGTGGTGCGCCCAACGTCATTCGCGGCGGATCCCAGTCGGGCAACATCGCGGTCAGCGCACTGTTGGCGGAAGATCTCGTCGACATCCTGGCTTCGGACTACGTCCCGCGCTCGCTGCTCGACTGTGCGTTTCTTGTGGGGCTGGACGATGCGTTCCACGCCGACCTTCCGGCAGCTATCCGGATGGTTTCAAAAACGCCGGCCGAAGTTGCCGGACTGTCAGACAGAGGCGAGATCGCAGAAGGAAAACGCGCCGACCTGCTTCACGTCGGCGTCCTCAACGGACATCCCTTCATCAAGCAGGCCTGGCGGAACGGACAGCGGGTGCTCTGATCATTCGACTGTTCGATGTGCGTTGCCTTTTGGGGGACTGATCGTGTGGTGAGGTCACGGCCTGGATGCCATGATCAAGCCATGGCATGATGGACGGGGTGGGGTGTCGAGTGCCCTCATCCATGGTCTGTTTTCTGATCAGCTAATGCGGATTCGGATATGTTGACTTTCCTGTCGACATAGATCGCGAAATGAGGCCGCAGACCGGATGCTGCGCATAGGCATGGGCTTGACGGTAGGTTGGAGTGTTTTGTTCTGACAAAATTCCCGCCTTCATTGCAGGGGCAAGCCCTGCAATGACGGAGTGGTAATTCGACAAAAACTCCTCCTCCGTCATGCCATGGCTTGACCATGGCATCCATGCCGTTTCCGAGGTGAGTATGAGGCGCTGATCAGGATTTTCCGAGGTCTTGCTGATTGGGAGGCATGCAGCGGAAAAAGGAAACTCGGCGGGAGGAGAAAAACGCTGCTTTTCCCCCAGGTGAAAATTACTTTCGCCCCGGTTCCAGCCCGATGATCCGCCGCCGCAGGAAACCGGAGAAGCCGTCGATCAGGTAGACCATGAAGATGATCAGGAAAATGATCGTCCAGGCTTCCGGCCAGCGGTAGGCGTGGATGCGGTCGGCGAGGAGGAAGCCGATGCCTCCGGCGCCGACAATGCCCAGAATGGTGCCGGTGCGGGTGTTGGATTCAAAATTGTAGAGGATGATCGACAGGATCACCGGCAGGGCCTGCGGCAGAACCGCAAAGCGGATCGTCTGCAGGCTGCCGCCGCCAGAAGCGCGCACGCCTTCGACCGGCTTTTGGCTGGTGTTCTCGATGGCTTCCGAAAAGAGCTTCGAAAACGTGCCGATTTCCGAAACCGCAATGGCCAGAATGCCGGCCAGCGGCCCGAGGCCGAAGGCGCGGATGAAGACGAGTGCGAGGATCAGCTGTTCGATCGCCCGCAGAGCGTCGAAACCGCGCCTGACACCAAGCCGGAGCCAGGACAGTGGCAGGATGTTCTTGGCGCCCAGGAATGCCAGTGGAAACGCAACCAGGGCTCCCAGAAGCGTGCCCATGAATGCCATGGCGACAGTTTCCCCGAGACCTTTCAGAACTTCCTGCCATTCCGCCCAGCTTGTCCAGATGTGGGGTGGAAACATGAAGGCGAGCACATCACCAAAGCGGGTCGCCCCGTGAAGAAGTTTTTCCGGCGCAAAGCCGAAATCCCACAGGCACCAGCCGGTCAAAAGAAGGAAAGCCGACCAGCCGGCGAGGCGGATCAGGCGCGTCCGGCGCGGCGTTGAAAAGGCGCCTGGAACGAGCGTTCTGGCGCGGGCGATATCTGGACGTTGTGCGGTCATGATCAGATGCCTTTTCCGGTCAGGCCGATGATGCGATGACGCACCTTTTCGCTCAGCATGTCGATGACGATCACGGTGAGGAAGACGATCAGGAACAAGGCCGAAAGATCGGTGTATTCCTGCAAGGACATTGCCACGCGGATCTCCTGGCCCAGGCCACCTGCGCCGACGAAGCCGATGATGGAGGAGGACCGAACGTTGATCTCGAACCGCAGCAGCGTGTAGCTGATAATGTTCGGGACAACCTGGGGCACGATGCCGTAGCGGATCTGGTCGAACCAGGTGCCGCCCGACGCCTTGATGCCTTCGAGCGGGCGCATGTCGGCATTTTCGTTGGCTTCGGAATAGAGCTTGCCGAGAGCGCCGGTGGCATGAAGACCGATGGCGAGAACACCGGCCAGCGGGCCGACGCCAAAACAGAAAACGAAAATGAGGGCCCAGACGAGATCCGGAACCGTCCGGATGATTTCCAGGAACCGGCGGGTAACATTCAGGACCAGTCTGTTGGGGGAGAGGTTCCGTGACGCCGGGAAACTGAGGAGAAACGCACCGATGATGCCAAGCAATGTTGCCATATAGGCAATCAGGATCGTTTCCAGGAGCAGCCAGAGCCAGACCTTCCAGCGCCAGAACCAACCGGCAAGATCCGCCCCGAGTGTCTCGCGGTGAAGCTCTGGCAAGGTCTTGTAGAGATACTCTCCAAGCCGCGGCAATCCTGCCCAGATCTTCCACATGGACACACGGTCGCCATCGGGCAGGGTGACGTCGGTCATGTCGAAGAAACCGCCTAACCACGCCGTTGCGAAGAAGCAGAGTGCGAAGACCGCAGTCGAGACGAGGTTTACCCGTAGGGCTGACCGGCGAGTGGCAGCATAATCGATTTCGAACCGGTCAATGGCAGGGGAGAGCGCTGTCATGCCTCTAGTTCCAATAATTTTGGGCAGGAGGCGCTGACGCCGCAGCTTTCTGCGCCACAAGTTTTTCCAGGCGTCATCCCGGGAGACGCGAAGTGCCGCCCGGGATGACGATGGTCGGGTCGTCGGGAGAAACCCGGATCAGCCGGTTTCCTCCCTCGCTCTGAAAAGTCAGCCGCCGCGGCGCTGTTTCTTCAGCCAGTCGCGCATTTCGACGATCCACTGGTAACGGTCGTGATCAACCTCGATCCACGCTTCCTGGGTGCTGTCTTCGCCGCCGGTCATTTCGATGAATGCCAGCGTATCCTTTTCCGGGATTTCCATGACCGCGGTGCGCATGGCATCGATCAGGCCCTTAGGCAGGTTGCTGCGGGCAGCCAGCGGACCGGAAGTGATTTCCGGTGATTTCCAGATGGTGCAGATCGCGTCTTTCTCGATCATGCCCTTGGTGACCATGCGCTGCGGAATGCCGTCTTCCTCGTTGGTGATGTAGGTAGCGGCAGCGTCATACTGCTTGTTGTAGACACCAAGCACACCGGTTTCATGGGCCCCGGAGAAGGGAATGGCACCGAAATAGGTTTTCGGCTCGTAGCCCTGTTTGCTGAGGTTGAAGTAAGGCACGGCATAACCAGACGTGCTGTCCGGATCGGCAAAAGCCAGTGTCTTGCCCTTCAGGTCGTCAAGGGTCTTGTAGCCGCTGTCGCAACGCACGGCGACGACCGAGAAATAACCGGTGGAACCGTCCTTCTGCAGGCGGGAGACAAGCGGAACGACACCGCCGTTGGTTTCGGTGTAGGCAGCGGCATAGGAAGACGAACCGAAGAAGGCGAATTCGATCTGGTCGGCCGCCATGGCCTGGATCACGCCGTCATAGGATCCAGCGGTGAAGATTTCGACATCGACGCCGAGTTCGTTCTCCAGGTACCTTTCGAAAGGCGTGTAACGGGCAATCCGGTCCTTTTCGTTTTCACCGGAAAGGATGCCGAACTTGACTGTCTTGTACTGGTCCTTCCAGCTGTCCGCCAGGGCCGGGGAGGCTGCAAGAACGGCAGCGGAAACGGCTGCTGCAAAAATGGCCTTCATCTCAAGTCTCCTTTGGTGCCGGCAGATCCGGCGATTTGCGCGGCAAAGGCCGCTTCAAGAGCGAGAGCGGATGATCCGCTTCGCGAAGGTCAGGCCCCGACAGCCTTCATCGGTGGCCGGGAAGTGGTTGTCGAAAGGGAGGTGGAGGTGACTGCTTCGTTGATGTCACCGGAAAGATCGTCGGATCCGTAGATTTGCCGAACCCTTTCACTGGTCAGGGTGTCCGGCGTGCCGTCGAACTGAACCCGCCCGTCCTTCATTGCGATGATCCGATCGCAGTAGGCACGGGCGGTGTCGAGCGTGTGCAGATTGACCAGCACCGTGAGACCGTCCGTCCGGTTGATTTCGCGCAAGGCGTCCATCACACGGCTGGCGTTGGCCGGATCAAGTGAAGCAATCGGTTCGTCGGCCAGCATGATGCGCGGGTTCTGCACCAGCGCCTTGGCGATGGCGACGCGCTGCTGCTGCCCGCCGGAAAGGGTTCCCGCGCGTTGCAGCCCCTGGGGCACAAGGTCCAGCCGGTCCAGGGCTTCGATGGCGCGGGCGCGGTCTTCGTCAGTGAAGGATCGTGTCATGGAGCGCAGGAACCCAGTGTGGGCGATGCGGCCAACCATGACATTGGTCAGCACATCCATGCGCTCGACGAGATTGAACTGCTGAAAGATCATGGCGCAGGACGCGCGCCAAAGCCGCAGATCGCGACCCTTCAGGGCCGTGATGTTCTGTCCCTCGTTGAGGATCGTCCCCCGGCTGGGGTCGGCCAGCCGGTTGATCATGCGCAGGAACGTGGACTTGCCGGCACCGGACCGGCCGATCACGCCGACCATCTGACCCTTGGGAATGGCGAGGGAGACCCTGTCCACCGCGGTCAGGTCTCCAAAGACTTTAGATAATTGCTCAATGACCAGCATCGGGCCCTCCGAAAAACGGAGAGCGAACTAGCAGACATGTGCCGAGAACAGATGTCTATACGATTATACTTTTATGAAGTTTTACGACAGAGGCATCGAGAAAATTTGCCGGAAAACAAATAAGATCAAGATTTGTCTGGAAGTTCGAAGTTAAAGAAATTTTCTGCTTCGTAGATCCATCTTTCTCTGATGTAAATTTCGTAAAATTTACATAATACAGTCACGTTCCGCGGTGCGCTTGTCGTTACGCTCCTGTTGCCTTGCCGGCTTTGTTTCGGCTGTCTGAGGAGTTCCTGTCATGCGCTTTTTGAAATCCGCCGCACTCGCGGCTGCCGTTCTTGCCGTTTCCCTGTCTTCTTCCCTGGCCGACACGTTCAAACTGGCCGTTACCGATGTTGAGGGCCTGGAGCGGCTGCAGGTTGAATGGGGGCCGTTCAAGAACGCCCTTGAAAATGCAACAGACCACACCTTCGAGTTTTTCCCGGTTACCAGCAGGACCGCGGCGGCTGAAGCCTTGCGCGCCAAACGCGTCGACTTTGTCGTAACCGGTCCTGCCGAGTACATAGTGATCAACAAACTGACCGAAGCCCGTCCGCTTATCGGTCTTGGCCGCCCGGACTACTTCTGTGCCGTCGTCGTACGAGCCGACAGCGGTTTGACGCGGCCGGCCGATCTCAAGGGCAAGAAGGTGGCCTTCGGTGATATCGGTTCCACCTCGAACATGCTGTGCCCGATGCAGCTGATGGCCGATTATGGCGTCGATCCGGTCAAGGACATCGAGAAGCTGCATACTTCGCGCAACATTGCGCATGAAGCCTTGAAGAAGGGTGATGTTGCCGCCATCGGGATCAATCACAATTCGTGGATTGGCACCCGCAACAAGGATGACAGCGTCCCGAACGGCTTTTTCCGGGTAATCGCCCGTTCCGGCGATCTGCCGAACGACATGATCATGGCCGGAGCCCATGTCGATCCCGCGACAGCGCAGAGCCTGCGTCAGGCGATCCTCGACAACAAGAAATCGATCATCGCCGCGATCCTGCAGCACGAGGAAAACGACAAGTATTCGGGCATGGATCTGGTGGCGATCGAAGATGGTGCCTATGACCTGGTGCGGTCCATGTACACCACCGCCGGTTTCCCGCAATACGACAAGTTCATCGGCGAATAATGGCGCAGCCTCTGCTCCAGTCCGCCGGCGCAATTGCGCCGGCGGTACCAGCCCGACAGCCCGTGACGGAGACGCCGTGTGACCTGAAGGTCGAAGGCCTTTGCAAGACTTTCGGCAAGGACCGGAGTGTGCTGCGCGAAGTTTCCTTTGCCGTGGGCCGTGAGGAAGCGGTTGCCTTGATCGGTTCAAACGGCGCCGGAAAATCGACCGCATTGCGCTGTGCGCTGCGCCTGATCGAGCCGGAAGCCGGTTCGATTGTGTTGTTCGGTGAAGACATATCGACTGCGCGACAGCGCCAGCTCAGGCGGGTTCGCACCGAGGTCGGTTTTGTCTTTCAAAAGCACAACCTGGTGCCTCGTGTTTCGGCATTGACCAACGTAATCCATGGCAACCTTGGCCGCACCGGTGGCATGCGCGGCTGGTCGCAGTTTCTGGCCAAAACGGCATTGCGAGACCGGGCAATGTCTTGCCTCGAAAGGGTAGGGCTCGCGGACCATGCACTGAAACGGGCAGACCAGCTCTCGGGCGGTCAGTCCCAGCGGGTTGCGATCGCCAGAGCCTTGATGCAGCAGCCCAGAATGATCGTCGCGGACGAACCCGTTGCCAGCCTTGATCCGGTTGCCGGCCAGGAAGTGATGGACCTCTTCCGCCAACTCACCCGGGAGGAGGGGATCACGCTCCTGTTCACCTCGCACAACGTGCAGCAGGCGCTCGCCTACTCCGATCGGGTCCTTGCAATCCGGCAGGGGGAAGTCGTTCTGGACGAGAAGAGCAGCAACCTGAGTGTTGCGGATCTGGGGAAGCATTATGGCTGATCTCCTGACATTGAAACGCTCCCGCATGCCGGATCGGTTCGAACGCCCGGGTGCATTTCATTTTGTCGTCTATGTCGCGCTGCTGGCCTTCGTAGTCTGGTCGTTTCAGGGGGCAGGCTGGTCGTTTTCCGCGCTGGTTTCTGGCGGTCCGGCGCTGGTCGACTTCCTGTCGAGGGCCTGGCCGCCTTCGCTGGAAAGGTTGCCGCAACTGTCAAAGGCGTTGCTGGAAACGTTTCAGATGGCGCTCGCGGGCACACTTATCGGCATCGTCCTCAGCCTGCCGTTGGCGATACTGGCCGCGAAAGGCCTGACGCGGCCGTCGATGTTGTCCCGGGCTGTCTATACCTGTGCCCGCTTGCTGGTCGCCCTCTTCAGGACAGTGCCGGATCTGGTTTGGGCATTGGTCTTTGTCATTTCGGTCGGACTTGGCCCATTCGCGGGCACGCTTGCGATCGCCGTCGACACCATCGGTTTTTGCGGACGCTTCTTCGCTGAAGCCATGGAGGATGTGGAGAAAGGACCAACCGAGGCGCTGACAGCGGCCGGTGCAGGGCGTTTCGACACGATCTTCTCTGCAGTGGTACCTGCCGCGATGCCCTCCTTTATCACCACCTCGCTGTTCGCGCTTGAAAAGGCGACACGGTCCTCAGTCGTGCTTGGTCTTGTCGGGGCAGGGGGTATCGGCATCGAACTCAAGGTGGCCATGGACTTTTTCGACTACCAGCTCGCGATGACCATCATCCTGATGATCTTCGTGCTGGTTCTTTGTGTTGAGCGGCTTGGCACAATCGCCCGCAGCCGAATACTGGAAGGATCGTCTCAATGAGCGACACACACACTCTGGAAAAAACCGATACCGCCCATCTCGCGTGGGACAAGCGCTGGCAGACAGAAGAAGGCCGCGCGGATTGGCTGCGTCCGGAGGCGGACGTTGCCGGTCTGATCGAAAGACTTCAGAAGCAGGGGCCGGTGAAGGCCCTGGATCTGGGCTGCGGGGTTGGCCGACATGCGCTTTCCTTTGCCCGCGCCGGGTTCGAGACCCACGCGATGGATCTTTCCGAAGCCGGGCTGGGTGAGCTGAAAAAGAGCGCGGCACTGGAAAGCATGCACATCGCGACGCATCTGGCGCCGATGACGTCGCTGCCCTTTGAGGACGACAGTTTCGACTATGTTCTGTCCTTCAACGTGATCTATCACGGTGATCCGTCGATCGTCCGTACAGCCATTTCGGAGATTGCCCGGGTGTTGAAACCTGGCGGGATCTACCAGGGAACCATGCTGTCAAAGCGCAACGCGAACTTCGGGATCGGGACGGAAATTGCCGCGGACACGTGGGTTCGTGAAGGGGACGACGACAAGGATCACCCGCATTTCTATTGCAATGCGGGTGAACTGGTGTCGCTTTTCGACCGGTTTGAGCTGAGCTACCTGGAAGACAAGGTGCACTCGAAGCCCGGGTCGTGGCACTGGCACATGATCGCGGAACTCAACCGCTGAACGAGCCGGTCTCGGCGGCGGGCGTTACTCGCCCGCCGGTTCCGGCAGCGGTTCGTCCGTCTCCGGATTGAGTGTCTGGTCGGCATCGGCGGTAGGCTGACGGGTAAAGCCCTTGAGGTCCGCAAATTCGCGGGCGTCCCGCTGGATTTCCACCGGGCTGAGGGCATAGCCGGTCGCCAGTTCGGCGAGCGAGCGCAGCGCGTGCATGTGGATGCGCTCATAGCCGTGGCTGGCATCAACACCAAATGTGATCAGCGCCGTGCGCACGTCCGCACCCGCCTCGATGGCGGTTGCCGCATCCGAGCGATAGAAGCGGAAGACATCCTTCTGGAACTTGATGTCGTTGTCCCGGCAGAGTTGGACCATCTTGCGGGTGAGATGATAGTCGAACGGTCCGGTCTGGTCCGCCATGGCGATCGTGACGCCGAATTCGTCCGAATTCTGTCCTGGGGCAGTGGTGCCGTTGTCGATGGCAACCAGCGACGCGATGTCTGGCGTCAGGATGGACTGGGCGCCATGGCCGGTTTCCTCTGCAATCGTGAACAGCCAGAACACGTCGACCGTCGGTTCGATGTCGGATTCCACCAGCGCCTTGATCGCCGCCAGCATCACCGCAACACCTGCCTTGTTGTCGAGGTGGCGGGAAACGATGAAGCCGTTTTCCAGGAACTCCGGCGCCGGGTCTATGGAAACAAAATCGCCGACGTCGATACCAAGCCGGTGCAGGTCGTCTACCGACTTGGAATAGGCGTCTACGCGAAGTTCGACATAGGGCCAGCCGACCGGAAGTTCATCCACGCCGGTGTTGTAGGTGTGCCCCGAAGCCTTCAGCGGCAATATGGTGCCGGTGTAGGCGCCGCTTTCGGAAAAGATCGTCGTTCGGGCTCCTTCCGCAAAGCGGGCGGACCAGTGGCCAATAGAGACCAGCTCCAGACGGCCGTTGTCTTTCAGCGATTTTACCTGAGCCCCAAGCGTATCGAGATGCGATACGAAGGCCCGCGCGGGTCGGCGCGACTTGCCGGACACTCTCGCCCGAACACCGCCACGGCGGGTGATTTCGTAAAATACCCCCAGCGCCTCCAGTTCCTTGGAAACGTGACGGACAATTTCGTCCGTATAGCCCGTCGGGCTGGGGATTTTCAGAAGTTCCTTCAGTCGATCGTTCAAATAGGAAATATCGATATTCAGCAAGGTCATGTTCCGGCCCGGTTCAAGGTCGTCCTGACGGGTTGAGGCACCGACAGGGGAAACAGGAAGTCCACGAAGCGTTCTGCGGTTGGCTGAGGTTCGTGGTTGGCGAGCCCCGGCCGCTCGTTCGCCTCGATAAAGCGGTACTCCGGTTGTCGCGGGTCTTTGACCATCAAGTCAATGCCTGTCACCGGAATTTCAATTGCGCGCGCTGCCTTGATCGCGGCTTCGATCAGGGTGTGATGGGTTTCGCCAGTCACATCATGAATGGTGCCGCCGGTATGAAGGTTGGCCGTACGGCGGACCGGCAAGGTCTTGCCTTCGGGCAGGATATCTTCCAGCTGAAAGCCGTTTGCTGTGAGGCAGCGCAGAACCTCGTCGTCCACTTCGATCCTGGATTCCCCGCCTGTTGCCGCAGACCGGCGGCGGGACTGGATTTCGATCAGTTCTCCAATCGTGGCCTTGCCGTTTCCGGTGACCTCGGCCGGTTTGCGCAGGGCGGTCGCCACTACTTTGTAGTCGATCACGACAAGCCGCAGATCCTGACCGGTCACGAATTCCTCCACCAGAACATCATTGGAGTAGGTACGGGCGACTTCCACCGCAGCCATGACGTCTTCGGTCGTTGTCAGTCCGATGGCGATGCCCTTGCCCTGTTCACCGCGCGCAGGCTTGACCACAACCGAACCGTGCTGCTCCAGAAACGCGGCGATCTCATCAGCGGATCCTGCCAGGATCTGGTCAGGCACATTTACACCGGCCCTTTCGACGATCCGGCGCGTGGTGGCCTTGTCGTCGCAGATGGACATGGCGACGGCGCTGGTGAATTCGCTCAAGGATTCCCGGCAGGCGACCGAGCGGCCACCATAGGACAGGCGGAAGAAGCCGCCTTCCGCGTCGATGATCTCCGCCTGGATACCGCGCCGCCGTGCCTCGTTCACGACAATGGTGGCGTAAGGGTTGAGCTTGTCTTCAACGGCAGGGCCGGCGAACAGAGCCTCGTTGATAGTGTTCTTGCGCTTGATGGTGAAATAGGGAACCCGCTCGAAGCCGAGTTTGTCGTAAAGGCCAATGGCAAGTTCGTTGTCGTGAAGCACCGACAGGTCCATGTGCGGTGCGCCTTTGCCTTTGAAGACCTCCGCCATGCGCCGGACCAGGGCTTCTCCTATGCCCGGAAACCGGGCCTGTGGGGAAACCGCAAGGCACCAGAGCGAACTGCCGAGATCGGCATCATTGGTGGCCCGGCTGTGATCGACGCCCATTGCCGTGCCGACGATGACACCGGTCTCGTCTTCTTCCGCCACGAGTACCGTGATGGTACGCGGATCGAGTTGCGACCAGAAGAACTCCGGCGGCACCGGCACCATGCCACGGGTGAGATAAAGTTCGTTGATCGCCTCCGCATCACTGCGGGAAGACAGGCGCCGTACCGTGAAGCCCTTGCGACGATTGCGCGCCGGCCGGTAGGTCGCAAGATCCAGGCGGAATGTGTGCGAGGGGTCAAGGAACAGCTCCTGCGGGGCCGAGCCAACAAGCACATGCGGATCACGCACATAGAACGCGATGTCGCGTCTGTCCGGTCGCTCGTTGCGCAGGACCTCGACCAATTTCTCTGTTTCGCCATAGGTGTTGGCAAACACCAGCCGTCCCCAGCCGCAATCGATGAACCGGTTCTTCTGGGCTTCCGTCTCGTCCAGCCGGTATTCCGGTTTGAGCCCATGCTGGCGCATGCGCTTCAGGCGGTGGTCAAACGCACCTTTCGGTCGCGAAGGTTCATTCTCGGCCATGTTCAGACCTCCTGTGCCTGCAGCCACATTTCCAGAAGCGCGACCTGCCAAAGCTCGGAACCACGCAAAGGCGTGATGTATTTGGTCGGGTCGGCATACAGTTTCTGCAGGTAAACCTCGTTGAAGAGGCCTCGTTCCCTGGCGGCCTGACTGGAAAGCGTATCGCGTACCATGTCGAGGTAGTCACCCTGGATGTATTTCAGCGCAGGCACCGGGAAATAGCCCTTCGGACGGTCGATGACGGCGCTCGGAATGACCTTGCGCGCAGCTTCCTTCAGGACGCCCTTGCCTTCCTGTGCGAGTTTGAACTCGGCAGGAATGCGTCCGGCGAGCTCGACCAGTTCGTGATCGAGGAACGGAACGCGCGCCTCAAGGCCCCAGGCCATGGAGTGGTTGTCGACACGCTTGACCGGGTCATCCACCAACATGACGTTGGTATCGAGCCGCAGGGCCTTGTCGACCGGATCGGCAGCGCCGGAGCGGGCGAAATGCTCTTCGACGAAGGCAAGGCTTTCATCCCTGGCACAGTGGTAGGCGGGGGAAACAGCCTCTGTCATCTGTGCTTCGGTTCGGTCAAAGAAAGCCGTGGCATAATCGGAAACCGGACTGTTTGAGCCGCTGAGCTTCGGATACCAGTGGTAACCGGCAAAGACTTCGTCGGCCCCCTGGCCGGACTGGACCACGGTGATGTGCTTGGAGACCTCACGCGACAGCAGATAGAAGCCGATATTGTCATAGGAGACCATCGGCTCGGACATCGCCTTGATCGCTCCGGGCAGGTTTTCCTGAAGCTCGGAGGAGGGGATGAAGATCTGCTGGTGATTTGTTCCGTAGTGTTCGGCAATCAGGTCCGAATACTGGAATTCGTCGCCCTTTTCGCCATGGGCCTCTTCAAAGCCGATGGAGAAGGTCGCAAGACCCTTCTGGCCTTCCTCGGCCAGCAGACCGACGATCAGGCTGGAATCGACACCGCCGGACAGGAGAACGCCGACAGGTACGTCGGCCACCATGCGGCGGCGAACGGCTGTGCGCAGGCTTTCCAGGACTTCATCGCGCCAGTCGTCGGCGCTGCGGGAAAGATCTTCCGCCGTCTTTTCAAAACGCGGTTCCCAATAGGTGTATTCGGAAGAGGTGCCATCAGCTTCAAGCGTCCGCACCGTGGCCGCAGGCAGCTTGCGCACGCCGTTCAGGATCGTGCGCGGCGCGGGAACGACAGCGTGCCAGCTCATGTAGTGATGCAGTGCCACCCGGTCGATCGACTTGTCGATGCCACCGCCTGCCAGAAGTGCAGGCAGGGAGGAGGCAAAGGCAAGACGCCCGTTCGCTTCGCTCAGGTAAAGCGGCTTGATGCCGAACCTGTCGCGGGCAAGGTGAATGCGGCCGCTGTCATGCTCGTGAATGGCGATGGCGAACATGCCGTGGAACCTTGAAAAGCAATCCTTGCCCCACTCGGCCCAGGCCTTGAGGATGACCTCGGTGTCGCTGGTGGAGAAGAACGAATAGCCGCGGCCAATCAGGTCGGATCGCAGTTCCTGGTAATTGTAGATGCAGCCGTTGAAGACCAGGGACAGGCCAAGCGCCATGTCGGTCATTGGCTGCGTACCACGTTCGCTTAGGTCAATAATCTTCAGGCGCCTGTGGCCAAAGGCGACCCGGCCGCGCTGCGTTACACCCATACCGTCGGGGCCGCGCGCCGCCATGGCGTCCGCCATCCGGCTGACCCGGACAACGTCTGCCTGACTGCCATTGAAAACCACTTCGCCGCAAATGCCGCACATATTGAAAAAAATCTCCGTTTTGTAACTGGACGTGCACTATATAGAGGTCTAATCATTAGAGTTCAAATTAATAGAGGTGTAATAATGCAGGCGATGCAGGCATCGCAAGTGGTCAAGGCTATCCGGAAGATCGTCCGGGCCATTGACTTGCGCTCCAGAGAAGTATCCAGACTGACCGGGCTCACGATCCCGCAAATCGTTGTTTTGCAAGGGATTCGGGATCTGGGTGAGGTGACGACCAAAGCCCTTTCGGACAACGCTGACCTGAGCTCGGCGACCGTGGTAACCATTCTCGACAAGCTGGAAGAAAAGGGTCTTGTCGAGCGGTACAGATCCGTCTCGGACCGGCGAATCGTCCATGCCAAGCTGACGAAAAGTGGAAAAGAGGTGGCTTCAAACCTGCCTGGCCTTCTGCATGAAGAGTTCGTGCGAAAGTTCGATGATCTGAATGCCGAGGACCGGACGCACCTCGTTTCTTCAATCGAGCAGATTGCCGAAATGATGAACGCGCACAAGCTGGATGCGGCACCCATCCTGATGACGGGAAAGCTCTCGGGGTAAGACACCCGGGCAAGATCAGGCTCGTTTCTTGGATGACCGGTCGGAGTCGTTCATGATGCCGGACGCTTTCAAGGTCGCCCTGAAGCTCTGCAGCTGCGATTGAATGAGGTTTGCCGGTACTGCCGGGGAGCAATAATAACCCTGAAGGCCGTCGCAGTGATGGGTCACTGTCAGCGCGAATTCTCCTGCAGTCTCGGCACCTTCCGCTATCACACGCAAGCCCAGGCTGCGTCCAAGCCGAACGATCGCCTCAAACAGCTGTTCGCGTTGCGGGTGCGTATCCGCCCCGGAAATGAAGGCTCGGTCGATCTTCAGCTCCTGGAATGGCAACCGGTGCAGATAATTCAGGGAAGAGTAACCCGAGCCGAAATCGTCCAGGGAAAGCTGGACACCAATCTGCTGAAGTTCTGAAAGGATGTTCAGAACCAGCTGTTCCCTGGTGTCGACAAAGACGTTTTCCGTCACTTCAAGACACAGGTAGCTTGCAGGCAGACCATAGTCGTTCAGGGTCTGGCGAACTGTGTCGGCAAAATTGGACTGGCGGAATTGAAGCGGTGATACGTTGATGGAAACCTGGCCGAATTCGAAACCGGCCTGCCGCCACTCTGCAGCCTGCTTGCACGCCGATTCCAGAACGTATTGGCCAAGGTCCAGGATAAGGCCGGTCTTTTCCGCAATCGGAATGAACTCTCCCGGCGGGATGAGGCCACGTTTTTCGTGTGGCCAGCGGAGCAGGGCTTCCAGGCCAATGAGACGGCCGTCGGCAGGGCAAACCTGGGGCTGATAATGCAGTACGAGCTGGCGGGCCTGAAGTGCGGCCCGCAGCAGCGTTTCCGTGAGCATTTCACTCTGGACGCGGTCGTTCAGGGGCGGAGAGAAGAATTCGTATCGTGCGCCTGCGTTCCGCTTTGCTGCCCGCAAGGCAAGTCCTGCCATACGGTGAGCCGTTTCCGCGTCCTCTGCATCTTGCGGCAAAAGGGCTATGCCGATGCTTGGTTCCACACGGATTTCGCCTTCTTCCAGCTGGAAGGGAACGGACAGCATGTCGATTGCCTGCACCGCGTAGTCTTCTGCAATCGCACCCTTGCTGTCAAAGGGCAGGAGAATGCAGAAATCGTCTGCCGAAATTCGAGCAATCTGCGCGCTCGGGCCGAAGATATTTGCAAGACGTGCGTAGGCCTGTAACAGGACCCGGTTACCTACCTGCTGGCCGAAGGTGTCGTTCACCTTGGCAAAGCCATTGAAATCCAGATGGATCAGTGAGGCCGAATAGGTGCCGGACCTTGCCCGTTGCAAGGCTTCGCTCAGATCCGAGAAGTATCTGGCACGGTTGCCTGCGGTGGTCACAGGGTCCGTATAGGCAAGCTTGTGAAGCTTGTCCTGCAGGTCGGTGACCCTCTCCAGACCATGCGCCAGATCACCGATCTCGTCCCGCCGGTCCGTGAAGGGAATGCGTTTTGGCTGGGTGCCGGTGGCCAGTTCATCCGCTGTCTTTGCCAGGCGGCGCAATGGCCGCAATTCGAAACGCAGGAACAATCCACCCACAAGAATGACAGCAAACAGGATGACAATGGCTGCAGAGGCCATGCGTGTCTTCAGTCGGTTTTCTGCCAATGTCAGGTCGTCTGTCCAGCCGACGTCAACAGCGATTGCACCGACAAGCTTACCGCCATCGGTGACAATCGGCGTCAGATAGGCGAGGCGGAACCTGCCCTGGACCGGAACATTGCCCGCATATGGCTGGCCTGCAGAAAGACTGGCAAATGCGGGATGGCCTTCACTGATGGAAAAAGCCGGCGGGGGCTCACCCTTGGGATGGCTGAAGGTGGTGGCGAAGCGGTCGAAGGATCTGGTCTCGCTCGACCAGCTGAACAAATTCGCCGCGCCCTGATTGGTCTTGCCTATGGTTTCGATCAAGCCGTCCAGCTTTTCGCTTGGCTGGAGCAATTCTTTGGCGGAAGCTTCGGAAACGCGAATAACGATCGGCTCTCCACTATCGGCGAAAACCGGTTTGAAACTTTCATTCGTGCCGTAATGCAGCATTGAAGCAGCGGCACGTGCAGCCCGGTCCAGCCTGATGGTGGCATTTTCCTGAGTGCTTCTGGACAAATCGAGATAGGCAAGCCCTGAGACCAGCCCGATGCTGCAAAGCACCATCACCACCAGGGTGAGGCTGATCCTGAATACAAGCGAATGTAGTCCGAGCCGTTCTATTGCACCAAATCCTTGTCAATTTCACGTATAGGAAGCTGGATTGGCAATTAGCACGTAAAAGTAATTCTTATTCGCTACGAAATCCTGAACAGGGCTAAAAAAATTGGCAGTTTCCCTCGCCGTTCCTGCGGAACGTGCCCGTGCACAGATGCCAATCAACTTCGCCAGGCGGTTCCAAAATGGAAGGACAAGCTCTATTGGCGGTGTGAGACATGCCTTTTGTTGACCGAGACCCGGATGGTCATCCCCGTCATCTTCCGGGGAACGCGCGCCAAAGCCATTGGAAAATCGGCAGAAAGGCGTTAGGACGAGTGGTTGGTGCGGCAATTCGCGGATCGGCCGACCGACACAGCGTTTTTCGGGAAGACTGATACTTGATTTCTCTCAGACCAGTTTTGAATGTTCTCGGATTTCTGTATGTCGGCCTGGCAACTGCCATGCTCATTCCCGCTATCGTGGACGTTGCCCAGAAGAATGCCGATTGGCAGGCCTTTGTCTTCTCCGCACTTCTGACCGGCATGATCGGCATGCTGTTGTCTCTTGCTGTCGGCGGATCGCTACGCGAGGGACTGGACACACGGCAGACCTTCGTTCTCACGACGCTTGCCTGGACGACCTTGCCGGCCTTCGGTGCGCTGCCGTTCCTGTGGCTTGGCATCGGCTACGCGGATGCGGTGTTCGAGGCGGTTTCCGGATTCACCACCACGGGATCCACCGTTCTGACCGGCATCGACAGTCTGCCGCCGGGCCTTCTGGTCTGGCGGTCGCTGATGCAGTGGATGGGCGGCGTCGGTATCATCGTTATGGCCATCGTGCTGCTGCCGTTCCTGAGGATCGGCGGTATGCAGCTTTTCCAGAGCGAGAACTCCGATCGGTCCGAGAAGATTGTCAGCCGGTCGGTTGAACTGATCCGGCTGATCGGCCTTGCCTACCTGTTCCTGACATTCCTGTGCATCGTCGCCTATCTGGTCACGGGGATTGAGCTGTTCGATGCCTTCAATCACGCCCTGACCACGATCGCGACGGGCGGTTTTTCCACCCATGATCAATCCTTCGGCTATTTCACCAATCCGGCCTCGGGTTGGGTTGCTATCGTTTTCATGATCATCGGTGCCTTGCCGTTCGTGCTGATCGTCCAGGCCTTGCGCGGTCATCCGCTGCAGCTCTGGCGAGATCCGCAGGTGAGGGCGTTGCTGGGGTTTCTGGCTGTCGTGGCTT
Source organism: Labrenzia sp. PO1 (assembly GCF_012273635.1). NCBI lineage: Bacteria > Pseudomonadati > Pseudomonadota > Alphaproteobacteria > Hyphomicrobiales > Stappiaceae > Labrenzia > Labrenzia sp. PO1. The sequence continues at coordinate 39,559 of NZ_JAAXCR010000001.1, read as the reverse complement.
TGACGCTGACCGTCTATCTCGGCCTCAACATGCACTTTCCCTTCGATGAAGCGCTGTTGAGGGCCACCTTCAACGTGGTTTCCATCGTGACGGGAACCGGATATGCGCTGGGCGACTATTCGCAATGGGGCGCGCCGGTCGTCGGGATCGCGCTGCTGTTGATGTTCGTTGGGGGGTGTACCGGTTCAACGACAGGCGGCATCAAGATTTTCCGCTTCCTGGTCTTCTTCGGTACTGTCCGCGCGCATCTGCGCCGCATGGTGCGGCCGCACCGGATCATGTCGGAAGAGTACGGCGGGACAAGACTGACACCTGAACTGTCCTTCTCGGTTCTGGCCTTCCTTGTTGTCTACATGGGGTCGGTGGGCATCATCACCGTTGCCTTGTCCTTCTTCGATCTGGATCTGGTTACCGCCATTTCCGCCGCGGCAACATCCGTGGGCAACGTCGGTCCGGGCCTGGGGCCGGTCATCGGCCCGGCAGGGCATTTTGCTCCGCTGCCGGATGGCGCCAAGTGGCTGTTGTCCTTTGCCATGCTGGTTGGCCGCCTTGAGCTGTTCACAATCCTGGTTCTTCTTGATCCGGATTTCTGGTCAAAGTGACCTTTAAGCTCACCTGAACGAACGGGGCCGTCCGGCCCTGATCTGCACGAGAGAGATCTGCCATGAAGTTTTCCGCGCCCCTTGTCAGTGGCCGTCTGGTCAAGCGCTACAAGCGTTTCCTTGCCGATGTTCTTCTGGACGACAATGGCGGTGCGATCACGGCCCATTGCGCCAACCCGGGCTCGATGCTCGGCTTGAAGGAGCCGGGATCTCGTGTCTGGCTGTCGGCTTCGGACAACCCGAAACGCAAGCTCAAGTATTCCTGGGAAGTGATCGAGGCCGACGGGGCTCTGGTCGGCATCAACACGGCGCATCCCAACAAGCTGGTGGAAGAAGCGTTGGAGGCAGGGCGAATTGCCGGACTTACAGGCTATCAGACGCTGCGCCGTGAAGTGAAATACGGCAAGAACTCACGTATCGACATTCTGCTGGAAGGTGCAGACGGCGCGAAGACCTACGTAGAAGTGAAGAATGTCCATCTGATGCGTGAAGCAGGACTTGCTGAATTTCCGGACAGTGTCACTGCTCGCGGCGCCAAGCATCTTGTGGAACTGGGCGACATGGTGGCCGAGGGGCACCGCGCGGCAATGGTGTTTCTGGTCCAGCGGCCCGATTGCAGCCGGATGAGCCTTGCGGACGACATCGACCCTGCCTATGCCGCTGCCTTTGCCGAGGCCAGACGCGCCGGAGTGGAAGCCTTTGCAATCGGCTGCGATGTCCGGCTGGACGGCATTGATGCAGTCAAGCCGGTCGAAATCATCGCCTGAGCGAAGCCAAGCCAAACCAAGCCAAGTCAAGCCAAATTGGGCGGCAGCTGTTACGCCTGCCGCACGACAATCGGCGTGCCGTTTGGCACACGGTTATAAAGATCGATAATGTCCTGCTGGAGCAGGCGCACGCAGCCGGACGACACGGCCTTGCCAATGGACAAGGTTTCCGACGTGCCGTGCAGGCGGTAGAGCGTGTCGCGATTGCCTTCAAAAATATAAAGTGCTCGCGCACCCAGCGGGTTGTCGAGACCCGGCGGCATGCCGTTCCTGTATTTCTCCAGTTCTGGCTGACGGTCGATCATTTCAGCCGGCGGCGTCCACTTGGGCCAGGCAGCCTTGCGTGCGATGCGTGCACGGCCACCCCAGGCGAATCCTTCCCGGCCGATGCCGACGCCATACCGCATTGCCTGACCGCCCTCCATGGTCAGGTAGAGAAACCGGTTGGGCGTATCGACGATGATCGTGCCCGCAGGTTCGGGAGCGGCATAGGTGACCAGTTGGCGGTAGTAGACCGGATCGATCTTCGACAGATCCACTGCCGGTATAGGGTAGGGCTCTTCCGGCATTGCCCGGTACATCTGAAGGTACTCGGGCGAGATGCGCACAGCTCTTCCCAGACCATCGGCTGGGTAGCCAGGTCCTGCAAGTTGTCCGGTTCTTTGGCTGGATGCGCAACCAGTCACAAGAGCGGCAGCAGCGGAGGCGAGGAACAAACGTCTGTTGAGCATTCCGTTTTCCGAAATAGGCTTTCGTAGCGTGTAACGACCATGTTTTCGGAGAGGAAACGCATGACAGGCGACAAAGTTCTAATTTGCCGAATTTTTGTTTCGGCGAGCCGAGAGATCTGGGCGGAATGACTTGACGGCAGACGCAAAAAGACCGGCCAAACGCCATGTCTGACCGGTCGATTGTCGATTTACAAACAGGGTTCCAGCCGAAACGTGGCAGGACCTTCAAGAGTTCGCGAAGTCTGGATCAGCCCGCGGTTTCTTTCGAAAGCGGCGGCTGGAACTGCCAGCCCATGTCCCAAGGGAAATAGATCCAGGTGTCCTGCGATACTTCGGTGATGAAGGTATCGACCATGGGCACGCCAACCGGCTTTGCGTAAACTGTCGCGTAGTGTGCCTTCGGCAGCATTTCACGAACCACTTTCAGGGTCTTGCCGGTGTCGACCAGATCGTCGATCACCAGAACACCGCTGCCTTCACCGTCTTCCAGGTCGATGACCTTCGGGTCGATCGGCTTGATGACCTTGAGCGAACCCTGACTGTCGTAGTCGTGATAGGACGCAATGCAGACGGTTTCGATGGTGCGGATGCCAAGCTCACGCGCAACGATCCCGGCCGGTACCAGTCCGCCACGGGTGATGCAGACGATCGCCTTCCATTCGCCTTCGCTAGAAAGGCGCCAGGCAAGTGCGCGGGAATCTCTGTGAAACATGTCCCAGGAAACGGGGAATGCTTTGTCTTGGGCTGGGTTTTCCATTTCTAGTCCTTCAGATTATCCCGACAGGTCGGCGACAGCTTCCGCGACATCCCTGACCGCGGCCATCAGTATCGCCTCGTCCCGCGAGCGGATCACGATTTGTGTGGTGAACTTGCCGTCCGTCGCTCTCGGATAAGAGCCAATCAAGGTTTGCGGATGCGCGTCCTGAATGGCAGCGAGGCGCTCGGCGATGCGGCTTTCAGGCATGTCTGCGGCAACGGTTTCCGACAGCATCTTCTTGCCAGTCTTCAGCGAAGGCGCAAGCGCGTCCATCATCGCCTGCATGATCGACGGCACGCCTGCCATCACGTGGACGTTCTCGATCCGGAAGCCCGGTGCCTTCGAAACCTTGTTTTCGATGAGGTCTGCGCCTTCGGGGATTCGTGCCATCCGCTGGCGAGCCGGAGTGAATTGTCCTGGCGGGTAGTGGGGTTCCATGATTGCGACAGCGCGCGGATCAAGGTTCAGTGCAACACCAAAGGCGTCGGCGATGCTTTCGGCCGTGATGTCGTCGTGTGTCGGGCCAATGCCGCCGGACGTGAACACGTAGTCGTAGCGCGCCCGCAGCGCATTGACGGCACCGATGATTTCCGGCTTTTCGTCCGGAACAATGCGCACTTCCTTCAGGTCAATGCCAAGCGCAGTCAGGTAGTCGGCGAGGAAGCCGATGTTCTTGTCCTTCGTGCGGCCGGACAGGATCTCATCCCCGATGACCAGAAACGCAGCGGTTACAACGTCATCTGCCCTCTGACCGGTCATCTTCACACTCCCTGACACATGGATGGGGATTGGCTTTATCCCAGCTTGACGCCGGGCTCAAGCGAAAGCGGGTCTATTGCCCGGGGGTCCAGCCATAAATATCGTCGAACCTGGCAGCCAGACTGGTTGGTTTCGACAGGCGCAAAACGGTGTCGCGGGCGAAGGCCATCGCGCCACCGTAGTGGAATGTACGGGCATTTCTGAAAGAAATACCCTGAATGTGCTGTACCCGTTGTTTGCGTTGCCGCTCAAACGCCCTGAAGGCAGCGGGAATGTTTTCGACGTCCTGTGGCATGTGCTCAGCCAGGATCGCTGCGTCCTCGATGGACATTGCCGCCCCCTGCGCCATGAACGGCAGCATCGCATGGGCGGCATCACCGATCAGCGCAATATTGCCATGGGTCCAGGGGCCTCCAGCGTCCACGCTGCACAGGGCCCATTTCAACCAGGCGTCAGGGATCGTGAGAAGATTGCGAACTTCCGTTGGCCAATCCCGAAAAATCTTCAGAAGGGTTTCCTTGTTGGCCTTTGCAGACCAGGTCTCGTCCTCCCAGGCCTCTTCGACCAGCCCGACGATGTTCAGTTCCCGACCGCCACGAACCGGGTAATGCACCAGATGGGCGCTCTTGTGGAACCAGAGGCCGGCATCGTGGCGCCAGCGCTCGGGCACCGCATCGATCGGGACCGTGGCCCTGTAGGCGACCTGGCCGCTGTAATGAGCGTCTTCATGTCCGGGAATGAGCCGCCTGGTCCTGGACCAGACCCCATCAGCGCCAACGAGAGCCCTGCAATGAAGATTTCCCGAGATCTCATCGTCCTGGAACACGCAGGTCAGGTGCTCGTAGGGCGAGGATTCCAGATCGATAACTTCGCTTGAAAGGCGGAGGGAGATACCGTCACTGGCCTGGACTTTCTCCAGAAGCACGCGCTGGAGATCTGCCCGGTGGATTTCCCAGAAAGGATAGCCGTGTCGCTCCTTAAGGAAGGTACCCATGGTCACTCTGGCGAGCTCTTCACCAGATTTTGCCGAGAAAATTTTTACGAAGTCCGGGGCGTAGGCATGTGGGGTGAGGTCTTCCAGCAAGCCAAGCTGATCGAGCACCGAGCAGGCGTTGGGAGAGAGCTGAAGGCCGGCGCCAACTTCCGAAAGTTGTCGAGCCCTGTCCATGAGAACAATTTCATGCCCTTGAGCATGCAGGCAAAGGGCGGCCGTTAGACCGCCAATCCCTGCGCCGGCAATAATGATCGGAAGACCGGTCTCACCATTCGTGCTCATGGACAGACCAATAAGTTACGCCGCTACAGGCGTCCAGGTGCAGTCTGAAGGCGAGGATTCGGTTGCCTGCAGTGTCTTGTCGAACTTGTAGAGCGTGGAGCAATAGGGGCAGACCACTTCGTTCTCACTACCCATGTCGAGGAAGACATGGGGATGATCAAACGGAGGATTTGCGCCGATGCACATGAATTCCCGTGCGCCGATCGCCACCGAATCGTGTCCGCTGGAGTTCTGGAAATGCGGGACGACATGATCCGCCATGTTGAAATTCCTCTGTCTCTAAAGGTTTGGACCCCGATAGCAAATTTTCCGGACCATATCCATTTGTAAAATATATGGGTAGACCCGGAATGTGCGATCCACAACCGCAGCAAGGCTCCACCTGGAGCCGGAAATGGGCTTTACCTTCGCTGCCTAAACCCCTTACTCTACCGTGAAATTGTGTTTTCCGTTTACGTAAGGGTTAATGTCTTAGATGCCTCAGTTCGAGTTCGATGGTGTTAGGATCGCCTATGAGGATAAAGGTGAGGGGGACCCTATCCTGCTGATCCACGGGTTTGCGTCCAACAAGCAGGTGAACTGGCAGTATCCCGGTTGGGTTGATTTGCTGGTCGGCGACGGCAGGCGCGTGATTACCATCGACAATCGCGGCCACGGTGACAGTCAGAAGTTCTACGACCCGGCAGCTTATGGTGCACCGGTGATGGCGGAGGATGCCAAACGCCTGCTCGATTATCTTGATATCGAGCGTGCCGATGTCATGGGCTACTCGATGGGGGCAAGAATCTCTGCATTCCTGACCCTCAACCACCCGGGCAAGGTGCGCCGTGCGATCTTCAGCGGCCTGGGCTACGGCATGATTTCCGGCATCGGAGATCCGGAGCCGATTGCGACAGCCCTTGAGACCGACCGCATCCAGGACATTTCCGATCGCACCGGACGTGCCTTCAGGGCCTTTGCGGAGCAGACAGGGTCCGATCGCCGGGCACTGGCGGCCTGCATGCGCTCCTCGCGGCAGAAAATCAGCGAGGAAGACGTCGCGCGCATCGAACGCCCGGTGTTGATTGCCGTCGGTACGAAGGACGATATCGCCGGGTCACCGCACAAGCTGGCGGCCTTGATTCCGCATGCGGAAGTTCTGGAGATCCCTGGCCGAGATCACATGGTTGCCGTGGGCGACAAGGTGCACAAGCAGGGCGTTCTGGCGTTCCTGAACAACATTGAAGCGTAAGGCCTGACGCAGCCGGAGGCGCAAGCCGCGCTGTGGTGTGCTGATCGGGTATCGAGGGAGGTTGCATGGGTCCGAAGCGTGTTGAATTCCAGGGCGCGGAAAAGAACGGTCTGGTGGCGGATCGCTACGGGGTAGGGGACCTGCCTGTGATCATGCTCCACGGCGGCGGCCAGACCCGGCATTCCTGGGACGGTGCTGCACGCAGGATCGCGGATCTCGGGCACCCGGTCTATTCACTGGACCAGCGTGGACATGGCGAAAGCGACTGGGTTGCCTCGGGAAACTATGCATTCGACGATTTCGCCAGGGATCTCGTGGCTGTCACCAGTCAGGTTGAGGCCTTGCACAAGGCGAACCCGGTTGTCGTTGGTGCGTCGCTTGGCGGCTTTGCCGGTATGCTGGCGGAGGGACAGGAAAACAGGGGCGGTCTTTCCGCGCTGGTTCTGGTGGACATCACGCCACGGATTGACATGGGTGGTGTCGCCAAGATCCTGGGCTTCATGGGAGACAGGGTCGATGACGGCTTTGCCGATGTGGAGGAGGCCGCTGATGCGATCGCCCGCTATCTGCCAAACCGCTCGCGGCCCAAGGACCTTTCCGGCCTCTCAAAGAACCTTCGCCTCCATGCAGATGGCCGCTACCGCTGGCATTGGGACCCGGCTTTCCTGAAGTCAAAGCATCATCAGGACGAAGACAGGGCGGTGGAGTCGCAAGAGCGCATGCTGGCTGCGGCGGGCAATCTTTCCGTGCCTGTTCTCCTGATCCGGGGGCAGAACTCCGAATTGGTGTCCATGGACCATGTTCGCGAGTTCCAGGCGCTGGTGCCTCACTCGAAATTCACCGATATCCGTGATGCCGGACACATGGTTGCCGGTGATCGCAACGACGTTTTTGCCGGGGCGGTAGAGGACTTCCTGATCGCACTCAAAACCGATGCCGCGATGGCCTGAGGCAGGTTTGCCGACAAGTCGTTGCGACGCTTTCGGGTGTTCGCTGTGAAGTGAAAACGGGAGTCGTTTCAACTGGCTGGCAGAAGTGGTTGAGAGGTTGATTCAGCTTCGGGGCTTGGCTTGCGATCCTGTCAGACGCCAGTGAACACCGGCGATCTCTTTTCCAGAAAGGCCCTGCAGCCTTCGCGGTAGTCGGCACTGTCGATACAGACCTGCGCATTTGCAAGGTCAGCCGTTGCGTCCGCCTGACTGCCGGGCTGGGCGAGGCGATTGATGGCTTGCTTGGCTGCCTTCAGTGACAAAGGCGCATTGGCGCAGAGTGCCTTGCTCAGCGCGTTGATGTGCTGGTTCAGATCCATGTCATCCACCACTTCATTGACAAGGCCCATGTCCAGCGCCTTTTCGGCCGTCAGGCGCTCGGCAGAAAACAGCAGTCTCTTGGCGTTGGAAGGTGAAACCGCCTCCAGCAGGTCCCCGAGCGCTTCGGGTGGATAGGCAAGACCGAGCCTCGCTGCAGGAATGGCGAAAAAGGCGGAACGGGCCGCGATGCGCAGATCGCAGGCGAGCGCGAGGCCCAGGCCGCCGCCAAGGCAGGGGCCTTCAATTGCCGCAATGACCGGGACGGGCAGCGCCTTAAGCGCCTTGAAGGCGGCAACATTTATGTCGTCGTATCTCTTGGCGGCTTCCGGCGTCGAGCGGATGGCTTCGAATTCCGATATGTCAGCGCCCGCGCAAAAGCTCTTGCCACCGGCACCACGCACGATGCAGACGCGCATGTCCGGATCCCGTGCCAGCTCTGCCAGAAGACCGGGAATTGCCTGCCATGCGGCAAGAGGCAGCGCGTTTTTTCTGTCGGGCGCATTCAACACAAGCTCTGCAATCTGACCGTTGCGGATCACCATCGGGTTGCCGGAAGGGGCTGATTGGGACGTTTGTGTTGGCATGATTTAACCTCAAATTGCGATTTCAGTTAGCAAGGTGCTGAAAATCTTCAGGTATCGGGGTTCATTCGAAACGGTCATATCTGATATCAGGAAGTTTGATTTGGGAATATCAGACGACAGTCCTATTTTAAGGACCACTCGTGACGGCTTGAAAAGGAGACAGGCCATGTCGGCACCGATCAGCAAGACCGGTTTGAAAGAAGTTCCGACCCATGATCCGGTCTGGCATCAACTGAGGGATGAAGCACAAGCGATGGTCGCGGCAGAGCCGGCCCTGTCGTCCTTCGTCTACGAAACGGTTCTGAACCATGACAGCCTGGAAGAGGCCGTCGTTCATCGCCTTGGCGACCGGCTGGGCCGGGACATTGTTTCCGCATCATTGATCCGGCAAACCTATCTTGAAGCCCTGGCAGACGAGCCGGAGCTGGCAAAGATTTTCCGGGTCGACATCGTTGCCGTCTTCGACCGCGATCCGGCATGCTTCCGTTTCCTGGAGCCGGTCCTTTACTTCAAGGGCTTCCATGGCCTGCAGACGCACCGGCTGGCAAACTGGCTGTGGCGCCGTGGCCGGAAGGATTTTGCCCTTTATCTGCAAAGCCGCAGCTCGGAAGTTTTTCAGATCGACATCCATCCGGCAGTTCCTGTCGGGCGCGGTATCTTCATCGACCACGGTACCGGCATTGTTGTTGGCGGAACCGCGGTGATCGAGGACGATGTCTCGATCCTGCAGGGCGTCACCCTTGGCGGCACCGGCAAGGAAGATGGCGACCGCCATCCGAAGATCCGCCGCGGTGTCTTGCTGGGGGCGGGAGCCAAGGTGCTCGGCAACCTGGAAATCGGACATTGCTCGCGCATTGCCTCGGGGTCCGTGGTACTTCAGGACGTGCCTGCAAACACGACGGTTGCCGGGGTTCCGGCCAAGATCGTCGGCAAGGCAGGGTGCGCAGAACCGGCACGCAGCATGAATCAGCTGCTCGGTGAAGACGCCGGCCAGACGAATTGAAATTCCGGTTTCAGGAAGACGGGGAAAGCTTGCGGAAAGGCTTTGGCATTTCCGTTGGCTCCTGTAGGGTCCGCGCCAGATTGATGCTGAAGGCAAAGAACAGGAGAGCGCCGTGAAACCCGATGAAATCCGAAAGATCGAAGCCTATCTGCGTTCGAAGTTCGAGAACAAGACCATCAAGGTGCAGGCCCGCCCGCGCAAGGACGACTCTGCTGAAGTTTACATCGGCGATGAATTCATCGGTGTCATCTTCCGGGACGATGAGGATGAAGATCTGAGCTGGAACTTCCAGATGGCAATCCTTGAAATTGATCTGGACGAAGTCTGAGTTTCAGACTTTTCGATCGTAAAGTGAAAAGGCGGCTCCTCTGGTGAGCCGCCTTTTTCATTTCTCCGCCATCCGCTCAAGTCAGGTCATTGCATACGGTAACCTTCGATGCTGGCAACGATGTCGCCGTCGAGACGGCGCCAGTCCGGCAGCAGCGATTGATCGAAGCTGTAGCGCAGCTCCAGACCCGAGGCGAACACGATGGCGCGGTGGCAACCGGCTTTTCCGGAAGTGCTGTCTTTGCGGCATCGTGCGATGAAGCCGTTTTGAACCGTTGGATCGTAGACGATGAGATCCGTCGCCGGCGCGCCACGCGCCGACAATTTCAGCATCTTCAGTCCAGAAGGCCCCTTCATCTCGCCGCCGCGTGCAAGACGCCTGTAGAACGGATCAAGCCTTGCCCGCAGGCTCTCCCGGCCGGGATTGCTCTCAAGGTCAACCTGGATCGTCGCAGGGGTGTCCCATCCCGTATCGTTGTTCTTCGTGGCGCTGGAAGACCAGTGCAGGTTCAGGCGAAGTGTTTCAAACGCGGCTTCGGAACCAAGGGCCTGCCGTTTCTGCGAAGCCGTCGCGATCAGGTTCAGGGGAAGCTCAAAGCGGGTCGTGCCAACCGCAAAGCGGACGGGCTGGTCCTGTCTGATGCCTGCCTGCATCGGCCAGCCGGATGACCAGGAGTAGATCTTCCCGCCAACATGAGCCGTGCCCAATACACACATTGCCAACGCCAGCCAGGTGAAGTGGCGGGGATCGGTTCTGATCGGGCCTGGCAAGGAGACAGGTATCACGACTTCAGTCCCTTGATTGGCTGTGCACATATATGGGACAGGTTGTCCTGAAACGGCACAGGTGTCCCGCTTGGGGAAGGCGTTGACACTGCTCGAAGTGGCTCAATTGAGGGGATTTCGCTCATTTGCCGTTCCGGCACAGTCTTTGCTCTTGACCCTTTACGAATTCTTAATCACTTTCCGTGCGAAAGAGTTAACAAGGGGTTAACGGGCGTGCTGTTCAATCTTCTAATCGTTGGATATATCGCATGCGCCGGATTTGTTGCGTCCGGTGTGCTGGGCAGCCTTTATCAGCTGATCACGAAGCAGCCGCCGAAGTTCGCCTTTGACGGAGAAGGCATCCTGTCGTTTATCGCCGGCGTTTTTGTCTGCGTGTTCGCTGGACCCTTCATCATCATGCGCAATGCCATTCGTGGACGCAGGATCGAAAAGCGGCCGTTGGGTTGGCTGGTCGCGTCTTCGACGATTGCCGGCATGTGGAGCATGTGTTCCGGTGTTATGGTGATCAACGTTGCCCTGATCATGATTGGTTACACCTGAGGTCTCATGCCGGTCTTTGCTCTTGATGGACGTACGCCTGTTTTTCCGGAAAACGGGGAATATTGGATCGCACCGAATGCGACGCTGATTGGCGATATCATTCTGCAGGAAGCTGCAAGCGTCTGGTTCAACGCGGTCCTGCGTGGCGATAACGAGCCGATCACCGTCGGCATGCGCTCCAATGTCCAGGACGGCTGCGTCTTTCATACGGACATGGGCTACCCGCTGACCATCGGCGCCAACTGCACGATCGGCCACAAGGCAATTCTGCATGGCTGTACGATCAAGGATAATTCGCTGGTCGGGATGGGCGCGACAATTCTGAACGGAGCTGTCATCGGCTCCAACTGTATCATTGGTGCCAATGCCCTTATTGCCGAAGGCAAGGAAATTCCGGACAATTCTCTTGTCGTGGGCGTGCCCGGAAAGGTCGTGAAAACGTTGCCGCTGGAAGCGGCGAACGGGATTGCGAACTCGGCCGACGGATATGTGCGCAACTGGCGGCGCTTCAAGGCCGGCCTGCGGGAACTCTGACCCGCTTTGATATTGACCCCTTCGACCCGATCCCGAATGAGCTGGGCCTGAAAAGGCGGGAACCGGCCTGCGGGGGGCGGGCCGGTTCCCTGGATCCGGTCGTGGTAGGGATGGGGAGGGTGGGGACGCGACCGGATCGTCCAAGCGGCCGGCTAAGCCGGACCAATCCCAATCCTAGTTGGACACGCTACTGACGGTCGTCACGCGCGTGTCTGCAATACCTGTCCACTGCACGGGCGAGCTGGCGGACTGGCGTTTGATGTAACGGTAGGGTGTCGAATACCAGGGCAGCACCGCCTCGATCTGGTTGTCGAGGATCATGTCGCCATGGTCCGTACGTACCGTCAGAACGGCATGACCCGAGTTCTGGGTATCTTTTGCAACAGTGATCAGAAGGGCGCTTTTCGGCCAGCCGGCTTCGATCAGGACCCGTTGCTTTTCAAGGACGTATTCTTCGCAGTCACCGTATCCGTTTACCGGATAGGTCCAGTATTCTTCCTGGCCGAACAGGTCCTGGTCGGTCATAGGATGAATCCGGCGATTGACTTCCTTGTTGATTGCAATGAGTTCGTTCCAGCGGGCTTCGTCCAGCTTCACGACAACCGGCTTGTATGTTTCCTTCGGACAAGCCGAGACGTTGTCACGGCAGAACTGGTCATAGCCGACGGGTGCCTTGACAACCATTTGCATGTCCATGAAGCGGCCGGGTTCTGCCTGTGCAACCGATCCCATGACGGTGCAAGACAGCAACATTGCAGATGCGAGTAGAGTTCTGTGAAGTAATTTCATCGTAACGCCCTCCCCAAGGCTGACGCAACGATGACTCAATGATTTTTACTTGGAGAAAATCTCCAAAGTAAAACTGTATTTGTATTTTATGAGTGTTTGAATTTATTTTTATCGTTATTTGAATTTACTTTAATTCAAGTTGGAAGAAAATTTTCGTAAAATTTGATGCATCCTCCAGAAGTCATTGAATTAGCGAGAAATTGGTGTTTTTCGAGTGGTGCGAAATCGGTTTTCAATCGCCTGGTTTTCGGTCTGGAGCGGGCCTTGCGCCCGTCCTCAAGGGTGAGAAAAGGGCATGAAAGTTTTTTGATTTTTTTTGGATCTGGCCACCAGAAAAGAAACGCGACTACCCGGAAAATTGCGCAGAAACGAAAAGACCCGGCAAAAAGCCGGGCCTGTCTGAATGTTCTAAGCACTTGCGATTGATGAGAAAGCTAAAGTCAGCTTTCCTCTGGTGCCGATATGTGATGTTCCAGCAATTCGCGGCTTTGAACGGCAGCAAATTCGACGGCTATGCCACCTTCGATGCGGCGAATGACACGTGCATGCATCTTGCCGAGCGTGATGGCGTCGCCCATCTCCGGCACGATGTCCGTGGCGATGGCCGCGCCGGACAGGGATACGTCTATGATGCGGCAGACATGTTCCGAGCCGTCCGGCAGGATCATCTTCGTCATCGGGTTTTTGGGCACGAAGCGGTCGTGGCGGCGGTCTTCGGGAAGATTGAGTTCGTCCCGGTTCGCAAGCCACGTCAAAACATTGGCGATCTTGTCGCGTTTGCGGACCGTATTGCGCAGTTCAACCGCAAAGCCACCATCGATCAGGCGGGAAATCCTGCCTTCGACGCGGCTCAGGTGGTCAAGATAGGCAATCACGCGTTCGCCGACCCTGCCGGTGACCGGTGTAATCATGGCCATGCCGCCCGGCGACATGTCGATAACCTGACAAGGATATTCGCGCCGATCTTCAAGCATGAAACGGCCCAGTATATTGACCTGGACCCGTTGATGGCGCCGGCGGTCAGTGACTTGAAGCGATCTGCTTCCTTCGGTTGCTGTTGCCACTCCGGCGCTCATGCCTGTTCTATCCAAAACGGTGCGCAAATCGCATTGTCCCCGGCTGAGATGCGATTCAAAAGACGTCTTTCAAAGCACTTTAGGTAGCTGGGGTTAACGATGTGTAAGAGTGTAGCTCAGAAGGCGCACAGGTCCAGACTTGTGATCGATAAAAATGCGGGTACGGCCGTGATGTTCGGAATTCGAGCGCTCTCTGGCGAGAAAGCACAATAACGCGAGAGTAAAAATCCGGAAGGAAGGACTTCTTTTCAGCTGAATAGAGGCTGCAAACCAGCCGGTGCCGAACATGAATTCGGGCCAGCTGATTCTTGGCCGGCCCGATTTCGTAGGTGAACAGGGATGTTACCAGACTTGCTATGTTGTGCGGGTCAGGACTTGCCGCCGGAATAGACGGTCAGATGTCCGACCTTGCGCTCCGCACCGCTCGGCAGGGGCGGTGTCGGCATGGCGATGCCCTCGGCGGTAAACCGCGGCAGGATCGGGTTGAGCGTGGAAGCAGGGGAATCCACGAAATAGGGGCGCTCGTCCGGCCAGACCAGGCGCAGGCTGCTGATCGACTGGCTCAAAATGGGATGCAGGCCGATCCAATAGGGTTTTTCCATCGGAGTACAGCTTCCCAGGACACGGATCCTGCCTTCACCTGGAACATTCAGCGGCACCAGCAGCATTTCCATCTGCAGGATCTGTCCGCGTTCCGTATGGCCGTTGATGCCGATTACGGCCGCGGCCGCATCTTCGGTGATGGCGGCGATCAGGCTTTCCAGGGCTTCACGGTCTTTCACGCTCCAGCCGCGCAGGAAGTTGCGGCCCTTGAGTTCCCGGCAATGTGCGGAACACAGACGTGTGCCGGCGAGGCGGTAGCGCACATCCCTGGAACCGTTCGTCTCCAGAATGAAGGTGTCACCAAGAAGGCCGCGGATCTCACCCGGATCGACTTCGCTGCGGTTCGGTGCAGGACGGGCGCCGCGAAGATTGTCCCAGTAGTTGTAAAGAGTTTGCGTTACGCCGTGTTTCATCTGGTTCGCCTCTTTGCCATTCTTGCGCCCGGTGTTTCGTCTCAAGACAGTTCTTGTTTCAAAACGGGACGAAAATGCTTCCCTGTTGGTTTTTGACCTTTACAAAGCAGGGCGCGTGCCAAGTGCTTGTTGGCGCGAAAGCTTGAGAGGCGCTCAGAAATTAAGGTTAATTTTCGGTAAAGCTTGTATTGGAGGCGGTTGCCTGTCAGCTTAACACTCAGTTCACATAGACAGCGGGTGGGAGGAACCTGTTGTTGCAGGTCAGGCCGCGGGCCGATAGGTACAGCCGCCAAGAGCTGCCTCGGTAAAACAAGCGCCGGCCAGAGTGAACAACTGTCCTGAACGGGCGTCGTGGGGACGCGACCGGTTTTGGGGGGCATCGCAAAGCGCTGGTCACCTTTAGGTGGCCGGCGCTTTGTATTTTCAGGCTTTTTGGGGATTGTGACCGGTGAAGTCGAAGTCACTAATTCCCGGTTTCGCATGTTCTGGCGGTCGAACCACTCTTGTTTTGTCTTCGATCTGGCTTAGAAGAAAGACAGGAAAGGCAGAGGGTCCATGAACGTTTACCGCATTGATGAAGAACGCGCCCGGCGCGAAAAAGCCCAGAAGGAACAACCTCCCCAACGGCCGTCCGGTCCGCCCGTGTTCAATCTGCCCGGGATCATCGTCTGGCTTGGCGGTATCCTGATTGCGATCCACGTTCTGCGTGTGATGGTCCTTCCGGCAAACCTGGACAATCTGATCATCGAACTTTTTGCATTCTGGCCGGTAAAATATGCCTATCTCGGCAGTCTCCCGCCTTTTGATCTTCTCTCCAGCCTCTGGGCCTTCGTCACTTACAGCCTGCTGCATGGTGGCGCCATGCACATTATCTTCAACCTGCTCTGGATGGCGATTTTCGGCAGTGCGGTTGCCAGGCGGTTTGGCGTGGGCCGGTTTCTGTTGTTTTCAGCGGCCTGTTCCGTTGGCGGGGCGCTGGCTCATCTTGCCACCCATTGGGGGGAAGGGGCGCCGATGATCGGTGCATCCGCCGCCATTTCCGGCCAGATGGCTGCGGCCATTCGTTTCGTTTTCGAGCGTGGTGGCCCGCTGGGTGCGATCCGCAGCAACGATCCGACGGCCTACTTCGTACCGGCGCAGCCGCTTGCGGAATGCCTGCGCAATCAACAGGTTCTGGTTTTTGTCGCGGTATGGTTCGGGCTCAATCTTTTCTTCGGCCTGATGAGCGGTCCCGTTGCGGGACAGCCGGCAAGTGTTGCCTGGCAAGCTCATATTGGTGGATTTGTCGCCGGACTTGCCCTGTTCCCGCTGTTTGACCCCGTGCCGCAGCGGCGGAATTCCTGACGCGGAGCGAAAGTACCTTCAAGACGCTAGGTCAACAGTTTGCGCGATCTGATTTTTTTGCCATGATATCTGACGACTGGAGGTCGTCCTGTCGGATTCGAATGGACGTCCGGCCCCAGTCGGTGCGAAAGTGGTCGAGCAGCTGGAACCTCTCCTTCCGGAGACCGGCTGGCAGACTACATTAAGGTCGATCAACTATTGACGTTTGATCGCTTCCGATTGAGCGTCGGTTGATCTGGTCCGGTAAAACGGACCGATTGATGCCATGGGAGGTGATTGAATGACCGTAGCCGCTATCCTGAGTGGGAAAGGCCACGATATTATCACAGCGCGCAGCGACGCGTTGCTCAGCGAAATTTGTGAAACCCTGGCAAAACACAAGATCGGTGCCGTGGTCGTTTCCGACAAGGAAGGTGCCGTTGACGGCATTGTGTCAGAGCGGGACATCGTTCGCGTGGTCGGTACGCAAGGCGTGTCGGCGCTGAAAACACCGGTTTCCGGTGTCATGACCAAGAATGTGGTTACCTGCTCCGAAGAGAACAACATCAACGAAGTCATGGCTCGCATGACACAGGGCAGGTTCCGCCATATGCCGGTCGTGAAGGACGGCAAACTGACCGGTGTGATCTCCATCGGCGACGTCGTGAAGTTCAAGATTGCGCAGGTTGAACTCGAAGCCGAGCAGATGCGCAGCTACATTACGATGGCCTGACGTGAAAAAGGCTGGCTTGTCAGCCAGCCTTTTTTGTTTCGACGTGCGATTTATCAATCTTGCCGTGTTGCCAGAAACGCGGTGGCTTCCTTCAGCATTTTTTCGGGTTTTTCCCCGTGCCATGCCGACTGGGACATGTCCGGCAAGCGATGCGCAATGCCCTTGTGGCAATCGATGCAGGTCTTTTCACCCGTGAACAGGAAGCGTTGGTGCGCCTCAGAGGCCCTTCCACTCTGACGGGTTATGTCCATGGAATCGGCGGAATGGCAGTTGCGGCATTCCAGCGAATTGTTCGCCTTGAGCCGGGCCCATTCGTGCTGGGCCAGTTCAAGCCGGTGTTCCAGAAACTTTTCCCGCGTATTGATCGTCCCGAAAATCTTGCCCCAGACCTCTTTTGAGGCCTGCATCTTGCGGGCGATCTTGTCTGTCCATTCATGGGGGACATGACAATCCGGGCACGTGGCTCTCACGCCCGAGCGGTTGGAGTAGTGGATTGTCGTTTTAAGCTCGGCAAAGACGTTGTCGCGCATCTCGTGACAGCCCGTGCAGAACTTCTCGGTATTGGTCAACTCCAGCGCGGTGTTGAAGCCACCCCAGAAAATTATGCCCATGATGAAGCCGCCGAGGGTCAGGAAGCCGAGGCTGTAGTGCACGCTCGGGCGGCGGATGGTGGTCCAGAGCCTTTTGAGGAAGGCCAGCATCATTTGGCCCCCTCTTTGGATTTCACATATTCGAGCACTTGATCGACATCGACAAAGTCGTTCTCGACCAGAGGCCGGGCGTCGGTCTGCGGCACGTGGCACTGATTGCAGAAGTACCGCCGGGGTGTGACGGACGCCAGGAACTGGTTGTCCCGGTTCATGAAATGCGTGATCGACACCATTGGCGCCTGGCTGACTTCAATGGCTGTACGGGAGTGACAGCTCAGGCACTTGTTGGAGTTCTTGTCGATCTGATAGCCCTCGATCGTGTGAGGGATCAGCGGTGGCTGCTCGGGATAGTTCCGCACCTGGCGAATGTCGGAGTTCACCGGCTTTGGCATGGGGGCAGGCGTCCCGTTTTCCGCCAACGGCGTTGCGGGGCGCATGGTGGCGATGTGTTCCTGGGCGGTTGCGGCAGCTGCGGCAACCAACAGGGCGGCGCAGGCAAGGCCGATTGCAAAGCGTTTCATGGCTCACCTCACACTGCTTCTACGCGCACGGCGCATTTCTTGAAATCGGTCTGCTTCGACAGCGGATCGGTCGCGTCCAGCGTGACCTTGTTGATCAACTGGCGGGCATCGAACCAGGGCACGAAAATCAGCCCCTTGGGCGGTTTGTTGCGGCCTCTGGTTTCGACGCGGGTGAGAATTTCCCCGCGTCTGGATTTGACGCGCACTTCCGCACCGCGCCTCAGGCCTAGAGCCTCGGCATCGTCCGGATGCATGTAGCAGAGGGCATCGGGCACGGCCTTGTAGAGTTCAGGCACGCGCTGCGTCATCGATCCGGAGTGCCAGTGCTCCAGAACCCGGCCGGTGGACAGCCAGAAGGGATACTCCTCATCCGGACTTTCCGCGGGCGGTTCAAAGGGCAGGGCGAAGGCAACAGCCTTGCCGTCCGGTTTCCCATAGAAGTCGAACGCCGCTCCCTCTTTCACGTAAGGGTCGTATTTGCCGTTGTAGCGCCAGCGGGTTTCCTTGCCGTCCACCACAGGCCAACGGAGCCCGCGCACCTGGTGGTAGGTGTCGAAATCCGCCAGGTCGTGGCCGTGTCCGCGGCCGAACTGGGCGTATTCCTCAAACAGGCCTTTCTGGATGTAGAAGCCGAATTCGTCGGATTCGCGGTTTTCGTAGTCTTCCGCCCGCTCGCTGTTGGGGAAAGCGTTGACATTGCCGTTTTCGAACAGAACCTCGTACAGCGTCTTTCCCTTGTAATCGGGATTGTCGGCCAGAAGCTCGGGTGGCCAGACTTCGTCTGTTGTGAAACGTTTGGAAAACTCAACCAGCTGCCACAGGTCGGACATCGCCCCTTCCGGCGCGTCGACGAGCTGGTGCCAGAACTGGGTGCGGCGCTCGGCGTTGCCGTAGGCACCTTCCTTTTCCACCCACATTGCGGTTGGCAGCACAAGGTCGGCGGCTTCCGCCGTAACAGTCGGGTAGGCATCGGAAACGACGATGAAGTTTTCCGGATTGCGATATCCGGGCAGGCCTTCTTCCATCATGTTCGGGGCGGCCTGCATGTTGTTGTTGACCTGCACCCAGTAGCAGTTGATTTCGCCGTCCTTGAGTTTCCGGTTCTGCAGAACGGCATGTGCACCGATCCATTCAGGAACGGTTCCTGCCGGCAGTTTCCAGATCTTTTCGGCTGTTGCCCGGTGCTCCGGATTTGAAACCACGAGGTCGGCAGGCAGACGGTGAGCGAAGGTGCCGACTTCGCGGGCGGTGCCGCAGGCAGACGGCTGGCCGGTCAGGGAGAAGGGGGAATTGCCGGGCTGGGCAATTTTACCGGTCAACAGGTGGATGTTGTAGATGAGGTTGTTCATCCACACACCGCGGGTATGCTGGTTGACGCCCATGGTCCAAAGGGACATCACCTTGGTGTCCGGATCTGCGTAAAGCTCAGCGATCTGCTGAAGCCGCTCCTTTGAAACTCCGGACTTCTCCGCGGCGAAATCCAGTGTGTAGGGTTTCACGAATTCGGCGAATTCCTCGAGAGACATCGGCTCGGAATCGCCACTGCCGGCATTCGCTGCAGCGGCTTCAAGCGGATTTTCCGGTCGCAAGCCATAGCCGATGTCCTGTGCGCCCTTCCGGAAATTGACGTGGTTTGACACGAACTCCTCGTTCACCGCGCCGGACTGGATGATGTGGTTCGCAATATAATTGGCGATGATCAGATCCGTCTGGGGAACGAATACGCCGGGAATGTCCGCCAGATCGAAGCTGCGATGTTCGAAGGTGGAAAGCACGGCAACCTTGACATGGGGATGGCTGAGGCGCCGGTCGGCGATCCTGGTCCACAGGATCGGGTGCATCTCGGCCATGTTGGAGCCCCAGAGCACAAAGGCGTCCGCGTTTTCAAAGTCGTCGTAGCAGCCCATGGGCTCGTCAATGCCGAAGGCACGGATGAACCCGACGACCGCAGACGCCATGCAGTGGCGAGCGTTGGGGTCGATATTGTTGGAGCGGAAGCCGGCCTTCATCAGCTTGGAAGCCGCATACCCCTCCCAGACCGTCCATTGGCCCGAGCCGAACATGCCGACAGCCTTCGGGCCCTTGGCCTTCAGTGTCGCCTTCCATTTCTCGGCCATGATGTCGAACGCTTCGTCCCAGGACACCGGTTCGAAGTCTCCGTCCTTGTCGAACTTGCCGTTCTTCTTGCGCAGGAGCGGTGTGGTCAGCCGGTCCTTGCCGTACATGATCTTCGACAGGAAGTAGCCCTTGACGCAGTTGAGGCCCCGGTTCACCTCCGCTTCAGCGTCGCCGTGGGTTGCAACCACGCGTCCTGCCTTGGTCGCGACCATGATGGAGCAGCCGGTGCCGCAGAAGCGGCAGGCTGCCTTGGACCACTTCAGGTCGGTCAGATGCGCATGGGTAACAAGGTTCTGTGCGGCCGCAGGCACGGGGAGCCCCGCTGCCGCGGCGGCGGCCGCCACAGCCTGCGCCTTGATGACATCACGTCTGCTTATTCCGCTCATTGTGTGTCTCCTTGAAGGGAGGTCGGTGCCGCCTCGGGCGCACCGTCTGTCTGGTGGTAAACAAGGGATGCGCTCACAACGCCTGTGAGCAGCTGGATATCCGTGAGAGCCTGTACGATTTCCGCTTCGTTCGCGGTTTCCAGTGTCACGATCAGGCGTCCCTGATCATCGGAATGGGCGATCTCGGCGCCGCCGAGTGCAAGAATGTCCCGCTCGACATCGGATATCGCTTCGGTCCGCGCATGAACGAGAAGACTGGCTATGTGGACTGTTGTGCTCATGCTGTCTGGGCATCCTCTTTGGGATGGACAATGGCCAGTGCATCCTGCGGACAGACTGGGAGACAGGCTCCGCAGCCCGTGCAGGCATCTGTTTCGATGCGAAGCCGGCCAAAGGGGCGTTTGGTGAGATCTATGCGGATTGCCGAAGTGGGGCAGATATCCCGGCACACCTGGCAGGCAATGCCATGATCCTGCAGGCAACCCGGCTGAAATTCAGCCTTCATCGGCCAGGCCGGCCTTCGCTTCGTGTCAAAGACGTCCTGTGCGCAGGCTTCTGCGCATTTGCCGCAGAAAGTACATTCGCCGCCGTCGAAGACAACTTCCGGCTTCCCGGTGTCGTCCGGCCTCAAGATGGATTCGGGGCAAGCTTCGCTGCAGGCGTTACAGCTTGTGCAACGCGCAGCAACCAGGGCTTCGTCCGTCCAGGGTGGGCGAAGTCTCTGGATCTCCGGTTGGCTGGGCAGTTTCAGGAACGCTCTGCGGCTGGCCGAAAAATGAGGGTCAGGAGACATGGCATCAGCCCGTCGGCGGCCCAAGGACCAGCTGTGACATCCAGATTATAAAGCCGTAGCCGCCAACAATTGCGACGGAAAGCGCCGGGGCAAGCAAAACGGCCAACAGGATGAACGCAATCCGTTCGTCCCGTTTGCTTGGAACAGTGTTGTCCGCCATAGCCTCTCCCTCAGCTTGCGGTCGATAGGGAATCAGGCACGGGGTTTTGATCTTGTTGTTCGCGCCTAGTGGAAACTTAGGCACAAGAGAGAGGGTGGAGATATACGGGATACTACTTAAAATTTTGTTTCAAGAATTCGAAAGTTAATATGTTTCAATGGGTTGCGGATAAGCCTCGCTCAAGGCTGGTGGCTCTACTGCCGGGCTCAACCCTTGCCGTAAACTTCGTCGGGATCATAGACCCTCTCGGTTTCCACGCGCTCCAAACGCACAGACCCGTCGTCACCTTTGATGGTTTTACGATAAAAACAAGAGCGATATCCCACATGGCAGGTTGCGCCATTGCCGGCAACCGAAACCTTCAGGACCAGGGCATCCTGGTCGCAATCGGTCCGGATTTCATGCACGGTCTGGATCTGGCCGGAGGTTTCGCCCTTCTTCCAGAAGCTCTGGCGCGAACGGCTCCAGTACCAGGCCTCGCCGGTCTCGATCGTCCGCTTCAGGGCCTCGGCGTTCATGTAGCCAACCATGAGCACTTCGCCTGACGCCACATCGGTGACGACAGCCACAATCAGGCCGTCCCGGTCAAACTTCGGCATCATCAGATCGCCGTTTTCGACCGTTGCCTTGTCGCCGCGCTCAGTCAGGTGGGTATTGCACATGGGAGGAAAGCCCTTGTCGTCATTGATAACGCAAGGGCTGAAAAGTCAGAGACCCTTGCCGCGTACCAGAGACATGAATTTCGCCTGTTCGGCGGGATCGTCCTGGAATACGCCGGTAAACTGGGTGGTGATCGTGGAAACACCGGGTTTCTGGACACCGCGCATGGTCATGCACTGGTGTTCGGCTTCCAGCATCACGGCCAGGCCACGCGGGGCCAGAGCGTCGTCAATGACCGATGCGATCTGCGCAGTCAAGTTTTCCTGCGTTTGCAGACGCTTGGCGTAGATGTCGACAACACGTGCCAGTTTGGAAAGACCAACGACGCCTTCTGCCGGGTAATAGGCGATATGAGCTTCGCCGATGAAAGGCAGCATGTGGTGTTCGCAATGGGAATGGAACGGGATGCCGCGCACAAGGACGATATCCTTGTAGCCGCCAACATCTTCGAACGTCCTTGCAAGATGCTCTGCCGGATCTTCGAAGTAGCCACTGTAAAGCTGGCTCAGTGCCTTGACCACGCGCTTCGGTGTTTCCACCAGACCTTCGCGGTCCGGGTCGTCGCCGGTCCAGGCCAGAAGCGTGCGCACTGCAGCTTCCGCTTCTTCACGGCTTGGCCGATGCAACTGATCCGGCGACTTTCTTTCGAAGGTTTTTTCTACCGGCTTGAGGACAGCGTCCATGGGGATCCTCGCAATTTTACCCTTGTCACTCGTCATACGGCGCCCGCTGGTGCACAGATCAGAAGGTTCGGGCTTTTCAAGCCGCGGACCCTTATCATACTCCAGGCAAAAAGCGAACGCACAGTTTCTGAGCGGGAGGAGCCGGTTTCTAGCGTGCAAACGTCATGCGAAAGACCAACTGCGACCACTCTGCCCCTTGCGAATTTGCCGTGGCGTCTGATGTATATATATGAAAGCAGTGCGCCATCAATGTGTCGCGCATCACAGGCATTCACGAAGAGGCGAGTTATGCTCGACGACATTTATAACGCGAAGATCCTTGAATTCGCCGGAAATATCCCGCGGATCGGCCGTCTCGAGCATCCGGACGCAAGCGCAAAAGCTCATTCCAAATTGTGTGGCTCCACCGTCATTGTCGATCTTTCCATGAAGGACGGCGTCGTCACGGATTTTGCTCACGACGTCAAAGCCTGCGCGCTTGGCCAGGCGTCTTCGTCAATCATGGCTCGAAATATCATCGGCGCGCGCGCAGATGAGTTGCGCGAAGTGCAACAGACCATGCGCGCCATGTTGAAGGAAGGTGGCGAGGCCCCCACAGGCCGCTTCGAAGACCTGAAGTTTCTGGAACCGGTCCGCGAATACAAGGCGCGCCATGCCTCGACGCTTCTGACCTTTGATGCCGTTGTCGATGCGCTCGACCAGATCGAGGCGAAAGCCAAGGAAGACAGTGCGGTCGCGTGACCGCAGTTCTGCGTCCGATGTGTTCTTGCCATAACGAACCGCGAAAGCCGGATGGCCGATTGTCACCAATCGGATATGCAGCGATTGGGCTTATCTGGCTTTACCGCCATTCCCTGTCGCTCTTCATGGGGCGCACCTGCCGCTACGCGCCGACTTGCTCCGATTACACCGAGCAATCCATTCGCCGCTTCGGTTTTTGGGCCGGGGGGTGGGTTGGCTTGTCCCGGGTTCTTCGGTGTAATCCCTGGGGCTCCTCTGGTTTTGACCCGGTTCCCGACACCTTGCCGCCAGATGCGCACTGGTTTTTGCCCTGGCGTTACGGTCATTGGACCGGCAAGCACATACCGCCGGAACATCGTCTGGACTAATCTCTCATCTGATCTATTATTGACCCAACGTCAGGTTGGTGCAACGCTTGCCTCTCATGCCAGAAGGCGGAGGGAAGAATGAGCGGACGCGACTTCCATTTCGTGATGATCAAGCCGACCCATTACGACGACGACGGTTATCCGATCCAGTGGCTTCGCTCTGCAATTCCTTCCAACACGCTCGCCAGCCTGAACGGGCTCGCAGAAGCGGCCCGCAACCGTCAGGTTCTCGGGAAGGATGTCTGCATCCATCTTCATACCTACGATGAAACCAACAAGCGGGTTCGTCCGGAAAAGATTGCCCGGGATATCCGAAAAGCAGGCGGAAAGGCCCTGATCGCGCTGGTCGGGGTTCAGTCAAACCAGTTTCCCCGGGCGACCGACCTTGCCCGCAGGTTTCTCGGTCTTGGTCTGCCGGTTGCCATCGGCGGATTTCATGTCTCCGGCTGCATATCCATGCTGGATGAAATGCCTGAAGAGATGGTTCGGTTGCAAAAGGAAGGTGTCGTCTATTTTGCCGGCGAGGCCGAGGACGGGCGGTTGGACGATGTCTTCCGCGATGCCTTTTCCGACGATCTGAAGCCGCTTTACGATTTCATGGCGGACTTGCCGTCGCTGGAGGGCGAGCCGACCCCGATCCTGCCCACCCAGCACATTCGCTTCACGGCCGGATCGCATTCCAGCTTCGATCTTGGCCGCGGTTGCCCTTTCCAGTGTTCCTTCTGCACCATCATCAACGTGCAAGGTCGCAAGAGCCGGTTTCGTTCCGCCGACGATCTGGAGCAGATCATTCGCGATAACGTTGCACAGGGGATCGACCGTTTTTTCATCACCGACGACAATTTCGCCCGCAACCGGGAATGGGAGCCGCTGTTCGACCGGCTGATTCAGCTTAGGGAGCAGGAGAGTTTCGACATCAAGTTCATCATCCAGGTGGACACGCTCTGTCACCGGATTGACGGTTTCATCGAGAAAGCGACGAGGGCAGGGGTCAACCGGGTCTTCATCGGGCTGGAAAACATCAATCCGGACAATCTCATGGCCGCAAAGAAGCGGCAGAACAAGATTACCGAATACCGGGAGATGCTGCAGAAATGGCGGACCCACGGGGCAACCACCTATGCCGGTTACATCATCGGTTTTCCGGGGGATACCAAGGAGTCGGTCCTGCATGATGTCGAGATCATCAAAAAGGAGCTTCCGCTCGATCTGCTCGAGTTCTTTTATCTGACACCACTTCCGGGATCCGAAGATCACAAGGTGCTTCTAAGCAAAGGCATCTGGATGGATCCAGACCTCAACAAGTACGATCTCAATCACCGGGTGAGCCATCACCCGAAAATGAGCGATGAGGATTGGGAGGAGGCCTACCGGCAAGCCTGGGCAAGCTATTATTCGGATGGCCACATCGAAACGGTACTGCGCAGAGCCGCGGCGCATCGCAAGGGTCGTCCGGGCAACAAATTGTTCCTGATGATGTGGTTCAAGCTGATGGTCGAACGCGAAGGCGTTCATCCGCTTGAGGGCGGTTATTTCCGCCTGAAATTCCGCACAGACCGACGCGGTGGGCTGCCGCTTGAAAATCCGCTGGTGTTCTATCCGCGGTATTTTGCCGAAATCGTCGCCAAACATTGGGTCTATCTATCTGCCGTCTGGCGGGTTTACCGGATCTACCGGAGGGTCAAGGCATCGCCTGACAGGCGGACGTATTCCGATCTTGCCATTGCCCCCATGAACCGGAGCGAAGAAGAGGATCTGGCGATGATCCGGGAAACACGCGGCGGCGCGGAGGCGGTTGCCAAACAGCTTCGCGATGCCGCGCTTTCGAAGGCCGGAAAAGACAGGGCGAAGGCAGCTTCAGCCCTATGATGGAGAGGCGGTAGCCTTGCGCCGAAGCAGCCGCCAGCCGAAGGTCATGCCCATCGCGGCAATGATGATCGCAGCCGCTCCGACAAGCTGCAGCGGTTTCAGCTGATGGTCGAAGGCTACATAGTCGACAAGGATCGCCACCACCGGATAAATGAAGGAAAAGGCACCTTGCAAATAGGTCGGCAGCTTCTGCACGGCGCCATACATGAGGATATACATCAACCCCGTGTGAACGGCGCCAAGCGTGACAAGCGAGCCCCAGGCCATTGTACCTTCCGGCAGAGCGTTCCAGCTGACGAAGGGGGCAAGCATCAGGATGCCGACACAGACCTGTACCAGGGCGATCAGCTGTGGAGGCGTTCCCGTCAGCTTCTTGGTCAGCAGGGCTGCGACAGCCCAGAAAAAGGCTGCGCCGAGCGAGAGTGCTATGCCGAGTGCATAATTTGAACCGGCGTATTCGACAGCGCCGGGTTTTGCCTGGACGATCAGCAGGACACCGGCAAAGGCAATGACCAGCCAGCCGAGCTTGTCGACGGTGATCCGTTCTCCCAGAAACAGAATGCCGAAGCCGACCAGGATGAACGGCTGGGTATTGTAGACAGCGGTTGCCACGCCGATGGATGCCTCGGAATAGGCAGTGAAGAGCATTGCCCAGTTCACGACGATGGCAACGCCCCCTATGGCGGCAACGGCCAGTTTCTTCCAGGTCAGGTGCCGGCGGAGTAGGCCCTGGGCAGAACAGATGACAAGTAGCGCCAACGCACCGAAGGCGCAGCGCCAGAACACAACGTCGATGGCGCCCTGGCCGGAAAGGACCACGAAAAGTCCTATCGTTCCCAGAATGGTCATGGCGGCGGTCATTTCGGTGGCGCCGCGCAATGTCTTGTCCATTGTTGCCTCCAAGCGTTTCAGGATGGTCTTCATTCTGCCAAGGAGATGGATGCGAGTACTTTTGATAAATCAGCAGAAGCTGGTATTGTTTTGTGAAATGTAAGCTTATCTGCCGATTGGTGTTTCGAAATGAAGATGGATGAGACGGATATCAAGATCGTTGAAGCCTTGATTGACGACGCGCGCATGTCGTTGAAAGACCTGGCCGCTCACGTGGGATTGTCGTCGCCCGGTGTTTCGGAGCGGATCCGCCGTCTGCAGGAGCGCGGCGTCATTCGCGGCTTTACCGTGGATATTGATCCGAAGGTGCTTGGATACAGTCTGCAGGCGATCGTGCGCATTCGACCGCTGCCTGGAAAGCTGCATATCGTGCAGCAACTTATTCAGGAAATTCCCGAGTTTTGCGAGTGCGACAAGGTCACGGGAGAAGACTGTTTCGTCGCCCGACTTGCCATTCCTTCCATCGATCAGCTCGACGGAATTCTGGACCGGATTTCGGACAAGGCGGAAACCAGCACCTCGATTGTCAAATCCCAGCCGATCCGCCGCCGTCCGCCGCCCTTGGCTGTGGCTGAGAAGGCCTCTTGAGGCCCGCATTTCCGGGCCGTCAAGGCCTGAATGCAAAATGTGTTGCCGCAACGAAAATTCTCAAAGACAGCACCTGCAAATCGGTGTATTCCGCAAAGGCCGCCGACCGGTCCGTGCAGTCTCTAAACTGCCTCAGGGCCGTCGCCAATGTTGGATGGAGACCGGGTGCGGCGCACCGGCCTTTGGGTCTTTCAAGGCACCATGGACAAGGCTTCGCCCCAGGCCGAAACCGGGGATATTCTCATTCGCACTGCCGAGCCCGGCGATCTCGCCGAGCTGTTTCGCATTGAAAACGCCGCCTTCGCCGGAGATCGCATTTCCCGGCGAAGCTTCAGGCGATTTCTGGAGAGCCCTCGCGCACGCCTTTTGGTCGCAACCGGTCCAGACGGACTGGTTGGGTACGCGCTGCTGCTCTTGCGCCAGGCAACCGCGCTGGCGCGGCTCTATTCGCTTGCTGTGGATCCGGCCTGCCGGGGGCAGGGGCTTGGTGCAAAGCTGCTGGAAGCGTCCGAAGTTGCCGCTTTCGACAGCGATCGCATTGTGCTGCGGCTTGAAGTGCGTGCGGACAATGAGGCGGCCATCGCACTCTATCAGCGCAGCGGCTACCGGATGCTGGGCAGGGTAGAGGCCTATTACGAGGATGGCTGCGCAGCGTTGCGCATGGAAAAGCTGCTCCATGGTCCGGTGCTGGGCACCGGCAACGCGCCTTATTACTCGCAGACAACCGAATTCACCTGCGGCCCGGCCTGTGCACTGATGGCGGCCCGGCATTTCGACCGCTCGGTTCCGGCAGAACCATTGACGGAACTCACCCTCTGGCGGGAGGCAACGACAATCTATCTCGCCTCCGGTCATGGTGGCTGCGGTCCCTTCGGCCTGGCCAATGCGCTTGCGCGGCGCGGGCTTTCGGTCGAGGTCAGGCTGTTTCCCGACGAACTCCTGTTTCTCAATTCGGTTCGGAACCCGGAAAAGCGCAAGGTTCTGACCCTGGTACAGGAAGGCTACCGCTCGGAAGCCGCGCAGCTTGGTGTTGCCCGTTCGGAAACCCCCTTGGAAGCAACAGCACTGGCGACCGAGATATCAGCCGGTACGCTCGCGATCGTGCTCATTTCCGGCTACCGCATGTTCGGCCAGAAAGTTCCGCATTGGGTGCTTGTGCATGATGCGGACGATCGCCACCTCATCATTCATGACCCGTGGCTTGAGCGCGAGCGCCATGAAAGTCCGGCAGATGCTGCAAATCTTCCCATTCCCTTTGCCGAATTCGACCGCATGGCCCGCTGGGGCCGCAGCGCGGTACGTGCCCAAATCCTGATACGAAAGGACGCCTGATCCAATGTCTTCCTGGGTCATTCTGGTCGACAACCTCAAAGACCTCTCCAACACGGAAACGCCGCACAAGGTCATGACCGTGCGGGAGTATCTGACGCACCCGAAACTGTTTACCGGTGCCAAGCCGACCATTCTCAACCTGTCGCGCTCCTACGCTTACCAGGGGGCAGGCTATTACGCGTCGCTTCTGGCTGAAGCACGCCAGCACCGTGTGGTGCCGGTTGTCGAGACGATGATCGAACTGTCCCGCAAGCAACTCTATCAGCATGCCTTGCCAGAGCTTGAAGACCGGCTGAACCGCTGCCTTCGCAAGATGGCACCGGAGGCCGCTGGTGAGGTCTCTCGGCTGCTGATCTATCTCGGTCAGGTTGGCGACCCTGCACTTGAACCATTCGCGCGGCTTCTGTTCGACTGGTTCCGGGCACCTGTGCTGGAGGTTCTGCTGGAAGAGGGCGAATGGCGCAGCATCAAGCGCATCCGCGTGCTGGCGGTAAATGACCTCGAAGCGGACGAGCGCGCGCAATTTCTGGCAGCGGTGGAAAGCTATACGACACGTCCCTGGCGGGCGCCGAAACAGCGCGCCCTGATGAAGTACGCGATGGCTGTTCTGTCCGATCCCAAGGAAGAGTTGCCGCCATCCTCCATCGCCTCTCTGAAGCACATGGCCAAGGTGGCGGCGCGCCACGGGGTTGAAGTCGTCCCGATCGGCAAGGGTGATCTCGACAAGCTGGCGCAGTATGATGCGCTGTTCATTCGCGAGACCACCAACATCGACAATCACACCTACCGTTTTGCCCGGCGCGCTGTGCAGGAAGGCATGCCGGTGATCGACGATCCGGTGTCGATGATCCGCTGTACCAACAAGGTCTATCTGACCGAGCTTCTGGCAAGTCATGGCATCGCGACGCCCAAGACCATCGTCCTGTCTTCCCTGAAGGAGGCGGGTGACCTGGAAGCCAAGCTCGGCTCTCCGATCGTTCTGAAGATCCCTGACGGCTCCTTCAGCCGAGGCGTGTTCCGGGTGACGGGTGCTGAACCCATCAAGGAGAAGCTGAAAGAGCTTTTCCAGGAAAGCGCCATCCTGCTTGCGCAGGAATATTGCCCGACGGACTTCGACTGGCGCATCGGTGTGCTGGACGGAGAACCGCTGTTCGCCTGCCAGTATCTGATGGCCAAGAAACACTGGCAGATCGTGCGGCACGAGACCGGCAAGAAAGCCGTCGAAGGCGGGTTCAAGACAGTTTCCATGGCCGAAACACCGCCAGCAGTGATCGATATCGCGGTTCGGGCGGCGCGGCTTATCGGTGATGGTCTTTATGGCGTCGACCTGAAAGTGATCGGCGAACGGGTGGTGGTCATCGAGATCAATGACAATCCAAACCTCGATCACGGGGTTGAGGATCTTGCCGAAAAGGACGCTGTCTGGGATCAGCTTATCCGCTGGTTCGTACGCCGCCTGGAGGCGCGCTAGGGCAACACCGCCGGCCAAATCAAGGGAAATGCTTCGGAAAAGGTTGCCGGATTAGTTTGAATCCCGTATGCCCAGCCCGTTCCATTTCCTTTGAACAGCTTACCTGCCTTGTCTGCAGGAGTGAGCAGGAGAAAACCGATGATTGAACTTACTTTCCCCGACAATTCCGTGCGCGAATACGCGGCAGGCACCACCGGTCTCGCCGTCGCCGAAGGCATTTCCAAGTCGCTGGCCAAAAAGGCCGTGGCAATGGCTCTTGACGGGGAACTGAAAGATCTCACCGACCCGATCAGCGGCAATCACCAGATCGAGATTGTCACCCGCGACGACCCGCGCGCCCTTGAACTGATCCGCCACGATGCGGCCCACGTCATGGCCGAAGCCGTGCAGGAACTGTGGCCCGGTACCCAGGTGACCATCGGTCCGGTGATCGAAAACGGCTTTTACTACGACTTCAAGCGCGTTCACCCGGACACGGGCGCCGACTGGCCATTCACGCCGGAAGAGCTGCCAGTTATCGAAAAGAAGATGCGCGAGATCATCGGTCGCGGTGCGCAGTTCACCAAGGAAGTGTGGAGCCGCGACGAAGCGAAGCGCTATTTCGCAGCCAAGGGCGAGGACTACAAGGTCGAGCTCGTTGATGCGATTCCGGAAGATCAGGAACTCAAGATCTACAAGCAGGGCCAGTGGCTGGACCTGTGCCGGGGGCCGCATATGGTCTCCACCCGGCAGATCGGCGATGCCTTCAAGCTGATGAAAGTGGCCGGCGCCTACTGGCGCGGCGACAGCAACAACGAAATGCTGACGCGCATCTACGCAACGGCGTGGCACAGCGAGAAGGAGCTCAAAGCCTACCTTCACATGCTGGAAGAAGCCGAAAAGCGCGACCACCGCAAGCTGGGCCGGGAAATGGACCTGTTCCACTTCCAGGAAGAAGGCCCGGGTGTAGTCTTCTGGCACCCGAAGGGCTGGGACATGTTCCAGAGCCTGATCGCCTACAAGCGCCGTGTTCTGAAGGACACCTACAAGGAAGTGAACGCACCGCAGGTGCTGCACACGTCGCTTTGGGAAACTTCCGGTCACTGGACCTGGTACAAGGAGAACATGTTCTCCGTGCAGTGTGCCGATCCGGAAGCCGAGGACGAGCGTGTCTTCGCGCTGAAGCCGATGAACTGCCCCGGGCACGTACAGATCTTCAAGCACGGGCTGAAGAGCTACCGCGATCTGCCGATGCGCCTTGCCGAGTTCGGTGCGGTGCACCGCTACGAACCGTCTGGTGCACTTCACGGTCTGATGCGCGTGCGCGGCTTCACCCAGGACGATGCCCATGTGTTCTGTACCGAAGAGCAGATGGCGGATGAGTGTCTCAAGATCAACGACCTGATCCTGTCTGTGTATGAAGACTTCGGCTTCGACGAGATCGTGGTGAAACTGTCCACCCGTCCGGAAAAGCGCGTCGGCACCGACGAGGCATGGGATCATGCCGAGGCGATCATGTCCGATGTGCTGAAGCAGATCGAAGCCCAGTCGGGCGGTCGGGTGAAGACCGACATCTTGCCGGGTGAGGGTGCTTTCTACGGTCCGAAGTTCGAGTACACCTTGCGCGATGCCATCGGCCGTGAATGGCAGTGCGGCACCACGCAGGTCGACTTCAACCTGCCGGAACGCTTTGGTGCCTTCTACGTCGACAAGGACGGCGAGAAGAAGACACCGGTGATGATCCACCGCGCGATCTGCGGGTCCATGGAACGGTTCCTGGGTATCCTGATCGAGAACTTCGCCGGTCACTTCCCGCTGTGGTTTGCGCCGCTGCAGATCGTGGTGGCAACGATCACTTCGGAAGCCGACGATTACGGCCAGGAAGTGGCGGATCTGCTCAAGGCGAAAGGCCTCAAGGTCGAGACCGATTTCCGCAATGAGAAGATCAACTACAAGGTCCGCGAACACTCGCTGGCCAAGGTGCCGGTGATCATCGTGTGCGGCATGCGTGAAGCCGAGGAGCGGACCGTGAACGTTCGCCGTCTCGGTTCCAAGGACCAGACCCCGATGGGCCTCGACGAGGCGATTGCAGCGTTCGTTGAAGAAGCGACGCCGCCAGACCTGAAGTAAGGTTTTCCCTGGCATTAAGGGAAAATCTGACAGCTTGCACATTGCCCTGGCATCAGGGCAATGTGCTGTCACAATCATGAAACAGGGTGTCTGGTATTGGGTTCCGGATTTGCCACCGTTTCATCAGGGTCAAGACGACTGCCGTGAACTACGCTGAATTCAGTTATGCCAATCCTGAGCATCCACCGCTGAAGCGTTGGACCATCCGCACCATTGAAGGTCTCTCCGGCCGGCGAAAGCTGGTCAACATCTACGAGGTGTGGAAGGAAACGATGGTCGGCACGTCCGACTATATCTGGAATGACCTTCTCGGCCTGATCAACCTCAACGTTTCGGTTGCAGATGGCGAATGGCCGCCGAAGGATCTGCCGGAAGGTCCACTGGTGCTTATCGCCAATCATCCCTACGGCATTGGCGATGGTCTAGCGATCCTGGCACTCGCGGAACAGCTTGGCCGCCCGTTCAAGATCCTGATCAACAACGAGTTGCTGAAGGTGCCGGAAGTCCGGCCGTTTTCGCTGCCGGTCGATTTCGAGGAAACCAAGGAAGCGCTCAAGACCAATATGGCCACTCGCAAGGAGGCTCTGCGCCTGCTGCAGGAAGGCACGACCATTATCGTTTTTCCTGGTGGTGGCGTGGCAACGGCTGCCAAGCCATTCGGCCGTGCGGAAGAACTGCCCTGGAAGACTTTCACGGCAAAAATGATCCGGTCTTCGAGAGCAACCGTCCTTCCGCTTTATTTCGACGGGCAGAATTCCTGGCTGTTCCACCTGGTCAGCAAATACTCGCTGACCCTTCGTCTTGCGCTGCTTGTGCGTGAGTTCCGCCGTATCCTCGGGTCTGTGATGACCGCACGCGCGGGCAGGGCAATCCCGTTCGAAACGCTTTCGGGATTTGCCGATCAGAAGGAGATCATGGATTTCCTGCAGACCAAGGTCATGGAGATGGCGCCGCCCACACGAACCCGGCGTTTGCTCGGCCGACGGCGTTAGACGTCGCTACCTGGTCAGATCGTAAAGTCGCCGGGAACACGGCGCAGGTCAGTTGTTGATGCTGGACTGCTGCTGGCTGGCCAGTTCGCTGATGGAAGTGACCACTTCAACTTCGCGATCTTCACCCGGTTCCACCTGGAACGTGTGCAGGTAGGTGCGGCCATTGTTGCGGGCGAGGGCTTCATATTCGCCTTCTGCGAGCACGAAATCAGGGAAGGCACCTGTCGCCTCGACCACGACGTCCCCCCCCGGGCTCAGGACGGACCACGTCGTGTTGGCAATTGCTTCGCCGCCACGTTCGTTGACCAGTTTGAGCGTGATACCGGCGGCCTTGTGGAAGATTGTCGCTTCAGTGAGCTTGCCCGGCAGCACCTGAATATCGGCCCGGACGACAGCGTTCACATCGCCGTATTTGCTGACAACATGATAGGTGTTGGCGCTGAGACGGAGAATGGAGCCCGGCTTGACGTTGCTGGCAATCAGGTTGCGTTCGCCGCGCTGATTGAACTCCATGCCATAAAGATCGAAGGCCACGGCGCGCCCGTCGAGGTCTTCACCATCCTTGAGTGCCGCACCGAATTTGATGCCGCCCGCATTGAGCGTCACCATCTTCGACTGGACTTCCTTGCCGATGACGATGCGGTTGGTTGCCTGGGAGAAGCCGTAGGCGGTGTGAATCAGGTAGGTGCCCGGGTCGAGCCGGAATTCGGCATCACCACCTTGCGACGTTGCAACAAGTTGCAGGCGCCCGTCGGCATTGGTCGTTTCCGAATAGATCCGCCAGATGAGCCCTTCGTTCAGCGGAGGGCTGTCGGGCGTCAGCTTTGCCATCAGGTAGAGAGCGCCCTGCCGCAAGCCGCCCTTGATACCGGGGGATGATGCCCTGGCTGGCGCGTAGGGGACAAGCGTATCGGAAAAGAGGGGTTCCGGCTCGCGGTCGAGCAGGTTGATGATGGGTTCTTCAGGGGCAGCAGACGGTGCGTTCGGATCAGGTTTTTCTGCAGGGGCCGGCGGTACGTCAGATGTCTGCGCCAAGGTCGCAGGAGCAAGGCCCATCGAAAGGACGGCGCTCAGCATTATCGAAAATGCAGTGCATCTGACTGCACGCTTCAAAGCCGATTGGCCGGAGAGGGGGGCTGAATTCACCATGCCTACGTCGTTATCATTTTGACTCGCAGACTTTTACCAGTCTTTTGAGGCATTCGTCACCCGAAACTGACCTTGGAGATCCGGTCCGGTTTGCCTGGTGCAAGTGCACCGGATGCAGGGTAACGACTATGTTTCTGTTTCCAGTGCGTTTTTTTGAATTCTCGGTGCAATCTGACCGATCACGGGCCAAGGACGATTTTCCCGAGATTCACCGCACTGCAGCGTTGTCCCTTAATGCGCCCGGAAATTGGGCAAATTCAAGACGCCGCGATCAAAGTTGACAATTACGGTCAATGAATTAGGTGGATCGTACGATTGCAACAGGCCGACAGGATCTTTTCATGCCGAGTAACAGCGCCGGATCGCCGGCAACTCTGGACTTTCTGCGACAGCGGCGCTCCCACCCCTCTGTTACCATGACAGCCCCGGGGCCGAACGAAGAACAGATCAACGACATTCTGACCATTGCAGCGCGTGTGCCAGACCATGGCAAACTGGCGCCCTGGCGTTTCGTTCTCTACAGGCCGGAACAGGGACGCACGATCGGTTCCTGGCTGGCGGACCGGTATGAAGCACTCAACGGACCGCTCGACGGCGAGCAACGCCAGAAGGAACTGACCCGCTTCACCCGTGCGCCATTGGTGATCGGTGTTCTCAGCCAGGCAGCCGAGCATCCGAAAATCCCGATCTGGGAACAGGAGCTTTCCGCCGGCGCCGTCTGCATGAATCTTCTGACAGCCGCGGCAGCTTCAGGTTTCGCGTCGCAGTGGCTGTCCGAATGGTTTGCCTTCGATGAAGATGCTGCCCGTTACCTTGGCGCGCGAGACGGAGAGCGGTTTGCGGGGTTCGTACATATCGGAACTCCGACACAACCACCTTTCGAGCGTCCGCGCCCCGACCTTGCCGATATTGTATCCACCTGGACAGAGACCGACTGACCCATGTTCTACGAAACGGAAAAAAACGACCACGGCCTGCCGCATAACCCGTTCAAGGCTATTGTCGCACCCCGGCCGATTGGCTGGATCTCCACACTCGACAAGGACGGCAAGGCCAACCTTGCACCCTACAGTTTCTTCAACGCGGTCTGCGATACGCCGCCGATCGTGATGTTCTCTTCCACCGGCTACAAGGACAGCGTCTCCAACATCGACGCGACAGGGGAGTTCGTCTGCAACATGGCGAACCTCGGCCTCAAGGACGAGATGAACCAGACCTCCGCCTCCGTCGCACATGAGATCTCCGAGTTCGATCTGGCAGGGTTGGAGATGGCTGCCTCAAGACTGGTGAAAGCGCCTCGCGTTGCAAAGGCCGTCACTGCGCTGGAGTGCAAGCACCTTCAAACCCTGCGATTGAAGACGCTGACAGGAGACGACACCGACAGCTACGTCGTTTTCGGTCAGGTTGTCGGTGTCCACATCGATGAAAGCGTCATTGTCGACGGCAAGGTGGATGTTACGCTCTACAAGCCGCTATCCCGGCTTGGCTACATGGACTACGCCGTGGTGAACGAGGTGTTCCAGATGGGCCGACCCAAAGTTTAACGATTATCCGAACGATCATGACCGAAAAGGGCGCCGGCAAAGTCGGCGCCCTTTTATTGTGACTTGCCGACTCATGGAAAACGGCGTTATTCGAATGCAGTAGTCGATGTTTTTCCTGGTGCGTTTTTCCAAAGGAAATGGCCGGTAGCCTCTTGTCTGTCCACATAACCGGCTTTCGACATAAGTAGTTCTGACCAGGCACAAAAGAAAAAAGACTCGCCTGTAGTTGCTTAGATCCCCACCTGTGTGTTGTTAAGGTTTTGTTAACCTTTTGGGCGTGAAAGTTAACGCTGAAAGTTAACGAAGTGATAATTTGGTTCCGTCGAGGAGACAGGGTCATGCGAGTTGCTGACACCGCCTCGATCGCGTCTAGGATCGAGCTTGCGTTTCAGTCTGCGAGTACTTCAACGGGGACGTCATTCGACTACCTGGTGAAGACAGCTGCGCGGGAATCGTCATTCAACCCAACGGCAAAGGCCAGAACATCCAGCGCCACCGGGTTGTTCCAATTCATTGAATCCACCTGGCTGGAGACAATGAAGGAAGCTGGTCCGAAACACGGTCTTGAAAAATACTCCGATCAGATTCAACGCTCCAAGAGCGGAAAGTTCTATGTAAGCGACCCGCAAATGCGGCGGGAGATTCTCGACCTTCGGAAGGATCCGGAAATCTCGTCCATGATGGCAGGGGCGCTCACGCAGAAGAATTCCCAATACCTGGAACGCAGAATCGGGCGCGAACCGAGCGACGGCGAGCTCTATATGGCTCATTTTCTTGGTGCCAACGGCGCAAGCAGATTGATTGATGCGGCCGGCGCCAGCCCGGACATGCGAGCCGACAAGGTTTTTTCCGCTCAAGCACGCGCCAACAAACCGATCTTCTATCATTCGAACGGCAAGGCCCGCTCGATGCAGGAGGTTTACGAGGTTATCGTTTCCAAGCACGATGCCGTCACGATGATTGCGCAGGCCAGCACCAACAAGGACCTGCGGACATCGGGAGAACTCACGCAGGTCGCGACGCTGCCGAATGCAAAGCCTGCGGACGGCGCTGCGACGATCAACCAGAAATCCTTCGATCATCTGGCAGGAGATCCGGCAGCCGCCTTCGCAATGCGGACGAAACCCGCCGGCCCGGGTCAGATCGCGAGAGCTGACAACACAGGCCCTCAATTGCCTCAGGGCGAACTGTTTCAATTGGCAAAGACGGATGTGCCGCTGCCGGAGCGCACGGCAGGGCAGGGGGCAACCACAACGGCAAGCGCAGCTTTCCTGGAAGAAAGTGTCGGCTCTGTGACCCCGGACCGTCCGGTGCCGCAAACCACACGCGAAGCAGCCATTGATGGTGATGATTTCGACGCAAGCAACAGGGTTCTGTCGGCCTTCCAGGCGACGGAAACAGCCAATCCGTTCGAGGCTCTGTTCCGCAATGACGCGGCTTCGAACCAGGCAGGCGTCAACCCGCGCTTTGCGTCGGCTTTCGCCGCTGTGGAAGAAGCTGCCCTTGTCAGCGCCCTGTCCGGAGCTTCCAACCAGGTGCAGGCACAGGAACTGGCGCTGGTGAATCAGGGCGGACCGCTGGACCTGACGCGTTTCCTGCGCCTGAAGGCAGAAGAGGAACAAAAGGACCTGCTGCCACCGGCTTGAGCATGGGCAGTTGAAAGACCCGGCTGAAAGCTTGAAATCTCATGTCCGCCACCATCGGGAAAGGCGGGCATTCGCCAGAGAACCTGGCAAAATTATGGTGAACCGATCGTTAAGCCTTTGATGTCAGACTCACACTCGACTCTTGGGAAGATTGTTTTACCGCCATGAACGCACATGACTTTCACCCTCTGAACGAAGTTGACGAGCGCACCTTGGATATACGTGCCGCGGAAGAATTCGCGGAACGTTATTTGGCAGCCGAACCTGGCAGCCAGGAACAGACCAGCATGGCTGCAGCCTTGACGATTCTTCTCGATGACCCCAGCCGCGCCGTTCGCAAGGCGATAGCGAACCTGCTTGCGCCAAGCGCCTACGCTCCCGGTCACGTTGTCCGCTGCCTCGCAAGTGATGTCGACGAAGTGGCTTTGCCGGTTCTCAAGCACTCTCCCATATTGACGGATGTCGAACTGGTCGACCTTCTTGCCGAAGGCAGCGATGCCGTTCAATGCGCCATCGCCTCGCGTGAGGGATTGCCGGCTTCTGTCTGCGCCGCCATCTGTGAGGTTGGCTGCGAGCAGGCCTGCAGGCAGCTTCTGGAAAACAGAAGCGCCCGCATCCTTCAGTCCTCCCTCCTGCGTATCGCGCAAAGATTCGAAGACCGGCCGGACCTCTGCGACCAGCTTCTGAAAACCCGGGACCTGCCGCTGACCATGCGCTATCAGTTGCTTATGCGTCTCGCGCAGAACCTTGACGATCATCCGATCGTGCTGGAGCGCGTTCCGGAAAACCAGCGTCATACTTTCCTGAGCGATGCGGAAGACAAGGTCGTGCTGCGGCTGGCTCTCGAAGCCGGT
This sequence comes from Labrenzia sp. PO1, assembly GCF_012273635.1. Lineage (NCBI taxonomy): Bacteria > Pseudomonadati > Pseudomonadota > Alphaproteobacteria > Hyphomicrobiales > Stappiaceae > Labrenzia > Labrenzia sp. PO1. The sequence continues at coordinate 1,890 of NZ_JAAXCR010000001.1, read as the reverse complement.
GCAGACGATCTGCCGGAATTCGTCGAGCATCTTCGTGTCAATGGCAAGCTGACCACCCGGTTGCTGCTGCGCGCGGTCTGCTGTGGACGCTTGCGGTTTTTCGCTGCCGCTCTTGCCAACCTTGGCCAGGTGCCACTGCCGAGGCTGTGCAAGCTTCTGGTGACGGTTCGCCGGTCAGCTCTGCAGGCCATGCTCCGCAAGGCCGGTCTGCCGCTACGGGCTCACCAGGCCTTTCTGCTGGCCATTGACATTGCCCGGCAGGCGGACGCCGACTTCACCTATGATCTGGCGCTGGACGAAGCCCGCATGCTAACGGAAACACTGCTTTCCGAAATGCAGGACGGCGCCCTGGGGGCGGACGAAGACGTGACTGCATTCCTGCGCCGTTTCGCCATCGACGTTGCACGCTTGGAAGCGCGGCTATTGGTTAAGAACAGCGGCCTTCAGGTGACTGCCGCTGCTTAGGCCGCAGTCCGCCTCTTAGCGGATTACTTCCAGAAACATTTGAACGGATGAACGTTGCTCTGCGGCTTGTTGCAAATCACCTGCCGACCGCACGGATGTGTCGCAACAGCGGTGATCTGCCTATAGTTGAAACTGACCAGCCTTCTGGACGAGGCTGTTGGATCAGCCGGGCAAGCACCGCTAGATTGTGCCGTCTTAGTGGAGTTGGACTTCTCGTTCGATTTGGAGGGTGTCTCCTGCCGAACGGCGATGCACTTGCCGTTTTTCAATTCCTGATTTCGGCCACATGTCAGCGGGCAGACACGGCCTGTCGATTGCTTCAGGCGGTCTAGAATTGAAGGGTCCGGGTTGAGCGAGGCAAGATCGACACCTGCTTCGCGGCTGAAAGTCCTCAAAGCCTGCCGGCTACGGTTGCCCCAATCACCATCAACACGACCAACCGAACACCCAAGGCGGTTCAATTCGGTTTGCATTGCTGTGGCGAGTTCTTCAGGCGAGAGTAACCGGCTGCTTGTTGATGGAACAATTGCTGGAGCAGGTTCGGTTGATACTGTTTCCTGCTGCGGCAGGGCAGCAACGGTTATCTCCTGCGCAGGGGACGTGCTGTTGGAGGCGTCCGCAGCCTTGGCTGCCTTTGCCGCAGCGGCGGCTGTAGCTGCCGCTTCCGCCTGTTGTTGCAGTGACGATATATTCAGCCTTGCCAGCTTGGCGTAGATCCCGTCCGGATATTGCTCCAGATAGGTTTCATACATTTCCGGACGGGTGGCGTTCTGGATTGATTGCCAGAAAGCGATTTCAGCGGAGGTGTCGGGCTTCGCATTGCGGGCAGTTTCTGCCTCGCTGCGGTTCTTGAGCTCATCGATCCGGATCTTGGCGATATCCGCGAACTGGCCCTCGGGATATCGGGTCAGGTAGGTTTCGAAGTAGGCCGCATTGTGTCCCGACTTGATCGAGTCCCAATAGGTCAGCTCGATCTGCGGATTGATCGCGGGCTTCTCCGGTTCGACGGGCTGCACCATCTCAAGCTGTTTGAGGATCACTTCACCAGTCAGCGAGGAATTGTCCCAGGGAACCTGCTGGCCCTTGGTGGCTTCCAGAACGTCCCGGCGCACCATTACAAGGTCGCGGGTGATGTCCTGACCGGGCGTGCCGAGATGCTTGATCAGGGCAGTTGTAAACGGGCTGTTCTCGCCATCGCCGTCAAGCGCGACATTGCCCGGCTGGGTGGCGAAGGAAACCAGGGAGCCGACACCGGAGCCGATCTTCGCAAGGCCACGACCGACTGCGCTTGAGCGCGTCCCCATGGACCGGGCGAGGTTTTCCGTAAACGGGTTGTTCCGGCAGGCATCCAGAAAGACAAGGTTGACCTTCGTGCTCTGTTCCATGGCATTGAGCACGAGATTTGCGGGCAGGGCCTCGAAATCA
>NZ_JAAXCR010000016.1:0-644 GCF_012273635.1 Labrenzia sp. PO1 | reverse complement strand
TCTGGCTTCGTAATGGGTGCTGACGTTGGTTACGCCAACACCGACCCGGACAACGCATCTGACGTTGACGAACTCCTCTTCGGTGTTCGTATGCAGCGCACTTTCTAATCATCTGATTAGATTTCTGGCTGTGATCCTCTGAACTCCAGTCAGTCACGCGGCCCGGCAGGCTTCAATCTGCCGGGCCGTCCCCATTTTGATTCCCCGAGAATCCGCATGGGGCGAGGCCTCTAGCCTCCCGGTCAAGTGCCGGTCAAACCGGCGATTTTGCCGAGTTTCCTAACAGTTTCTAAATTTCCGCTCTGATTTTGTGACATTCGCGCAACACCGGTTTTTGAAAACAGCCGCTGCGGTAGGTGCAAACCGCATTCTGTATTGAACCGGGAAATTGGATGCGTATGGTCATCCTTGCGAGCGGCTTCGGGCCGCACTGATTTGTCTGCCTCGGACGTCCAACCTCCGGTCGGTGGCAAACTCAGAAACAATTCGCGGGGACAATGGCGCTTTTCTTTGGTGCCAATTGAAATGACTGATTGGAGGTCAGATATGAAACTCAAGAGCTTGATGCTCGGCGCTGCAGCTGCTGCTGCTGCCACCACCGCACAGGCAGCCGATCTTCCGGTTGCTCCGGAGCCGGTTGATTA
>NZ_JAAXCR010000015.1:0-655 GCF_012273635.1 Labrenzia sp. PO1 | reverse complement strand
GCTGGCGGACGGCGAAACGCTGACCCTGACGTTCGACGTCAAAGTCAGCGACCGGAACTGGTTCCCGGAAGGCACCGACACCACCCAGATCACCATCACGATCACCGGCACGAACGACGTTCCGACGCTGACTGCGGTTGACGTGAGCGGATCCATCGTTGAAGGCGATCCGTCAACCCTGTCCGACAGCGGCTCGATTGACTTCTCCGATCTGGATCTCTCCGATACGCCGACGGCGACCTTCGCAGTCAAGAGCGTTGAAGGTCTTGATGGTGTCGGCCTCACTGCAGGCCAGATCGCGAATATCCAGGCCGGTTTCGGGCTGTCCGCTGATCCGGGCAACACGAACGACGGTACGATCAACTGGTCCTACAGCGTCGCGGAAGAGCATCTTGACTTCCTCGCTGCAGGTGAGCAGGTCGAAGTCGTCTACACCGTGACGGTCGATGACGGCAACGGCGGTGTCGTGGATCAGGATGTCACCATCACGATCACGGGCACCAACGATGCTCCGACGATCGGCGGCGATCTCTCGCTGAACTTCCTGCCCATCGTTGAATGGCCGGGTGCGGAAGACGAAGGTTACGTCCATACCCGCGGCGGTGTGTTCGAGATCAACGATCCCGATACGGTCGTCAATCCGGACAATTTTGAA
>NZ_JAAXCR010000014.1:0-1363 GCF_012273635.1 Labrenzia sp. PO1 | reverse complement strand
GTCGAGAGCTTCATGTATAGACGGCCCCGCGGGCGCAAGTGTTTTGAACGTGATCTTCATCGGCGGGTGCGTTCATGTATTCGGCCTGTTCGTGCAGCCCATACATGACTGCTGGCCCTGATGGTGTCCGCGGATCGAGGCCTCATCAACGGGACGCGCTATGGCGCGCTTAAAGCTCTCCGGGCTTTCTCGATCCTCAGCTCTGCCGATTTGCCATCACTTAGTCATTGCACTTGTGCCATCTCTTCATGTCGCAGTTTGTTCGATTTTCAGGGTTACGCGCTCCGGAACACCTCTCCGGTAGACAGCATCGCCCAAATAGTCCGAGCGAGTTTGTTAGCCACCGCCACGGCAACAACCATAGGCCGACGCCGTTCTAACAAGGCCTCAATCCATGGACCATCTACACGGGAACGAGCTTTGGGATACCGCACCACGGTTCGAGCCCCTAAGACCAGCAAATGACGGAGATACCGATCACCTTGTTTGGTGATGCCTCCAAGCCTGTGCTTCCCACCTGACGAGTTTTGGCGTGGCGTCAGGCCGAGCCAGGCGGCGAACTCTCGCCCTGATCTGAAGGCGGACGGATCTGGAATTGTGGCGGCAAACGCAGTCGCGGTAATCGGCCCTATCCCCGGTATGGTCGCAAGCAAGCGGCAGATTACATTTGTCTTGTGAATCTCAGCCAGCCGGACATCGATCCCGTCGATCTGTCGGTTCAGTGTGTCCAGTTGACCGATGAGAGCATCCAAGGCAAAGCAGGCATCATGGGGCAAGTCCTCCCGTATCTCGTCCAGATTTTCGATGAGTAATTCAACCCGGTGTCTACCCTGCGCGATTATGATGCCGTACTCGGCCAAGTGCGCCCGGAACGCACACGCGGCCATGGTTCGTTGCCGGACCAAAAGGCCTCGGGCTCTATGCAGCATCAGAAACGCCTGATCTTCGCGAGACTTGATCGGGACAAAGCGCATGTTGGGACGGGTCACTGCTTCACAAATTGCGGCCGCATCAGTGGCGTCATTCTTCGCGCCGCGTCGCACGAAGGGTTTGACATAGCCTGGAGGGATAAGGCGCACGTCATGGCCAATCTCCGATAGCTGGCGAGCCCAGTTGTGCGCAGTCGCACAAGCTTCAATGCCGATCAGGCAAGGCGACAAAGCCTTGAAAAACGGCACAAGCTCTCGGCGCTTCAGCCTTCTGCTCTCAATCGGCCTGCCAGATGCATCAGCAACATGGACGTGAAAGACGTTCTTGGCCAGATCAAGGCCCACGGTGGTTGGGGTCATTAGCGATGCTCCTCTTACAAACGGGACCAGCATACGGTCACTTCGGGAGCGGGGCCGTCTTCCCCATCAACGGC
>NZ_JAAXCR010000013.1:0-1338 GCF_012273635.1 Labrenzia sp. PO1 | reverse complement strand
CAGGTCGAGACCTGTGACGACATCGAATCCGAGGTCCGTCAGCTTGTCCGACATGCCCTTGGCATCGTTGTAGGGGTTCTTCAGCTCCGCGACATTCGCGTAGCCGGAATTACCGATCACGAGCGCCACACGGCGTTCGGCATGTGCCGCGCTTGCGGCAAACACAAGTAGCAACAGGCATGCGATTATCTGCTTCACAGGCGGTTCTCCAAACCTACCAGCTCTCGGGAGCTGCCGTGCAAAACTATTCCGGTTACTCTGCTGTAGGGCACTCCGGCAGGCAATGATCATCATTCTGAACATGGATACGCCGGAACATCTCAACTTCGAAAGTTCAAAATTCAGGCCGTAGCCAAGTGCTTAAAGCCAGTTACAGGTCAGAACCCAACTGGAATGGTTGCCCACACAGGAAAGCTTTCTGCCACAGGGATGGGTCAATGTCTGGCGTCCCGTACCATGTCCCATTCCGATTACTTTGTTGCCATAAGAGCTCGGGTTTTTCGGGCAGTTGGCAGCTGTCTTGGTTTGTGTGCTCGGTTTTGTGCTGTTGCCGGAAGGTTCGGGCTTTCTGGTCGCGACACAGCGGCCGTTCTTCAATTCCTGGTTCCGACCACATGTCAGCGGGCAAACGCGTCCGGTCGACTTCTTCAATTGGTCCAAAATTGAAGGATCCGGGTCAAGCGAGGCAAGATCGATCCCGGCTTCGCGGCCATAGGTTCTCAGTGCCTGCCGGCTTCTGTTGCCCCAGTCACCATCAACACGGCCGACCGAACAGCCAACACGGTTGAGTTCTGTCTGGAGAGCCGTTGCAAGCTCTTCAGGCGATAACAACGATACCGGGGACGGCGAGGTCGTTGACGGCGCCTGCGCAGGCGTCAAGGCGGCAACGGTGATTTCGTTTGCAGGCTTGGCCGTCGTTCTTTCCGGCGATGCATTCGCTGCTGCCGAGGCGATGGCTTGGGCTTCTGCCTCTGCCTGAGCCTCTGCCTGAGCCTTGCGGCGCGCATCCGCTTCCGCCTGGCTCTTGATCGACTGGATTTTCAGCTGGGCAAGGTCGGCATAGATCCCGGTCGGGTATCTGCCGAGATAACTCTCGAACATCTCCGGCCGGGTCGAGTTCTGGATCGTCTGCCAATAGGTGATTTCAGCCGTGGCATCCGGTTTCGCCTGCTTGGCCTTGTCGCTTTCAGCCTTTGCCTTGATCTCGTCCAGACGGATCCGGGCGATGTCGGCGAACTGGCCTTCCGGGTAGCGCGACAGATAGGTTTCGAAGTAGGCCGCATTCTGTCCGGACTTGATCGAGTCCCAATAGGTCAACTCGATTTGCGGATTGATCGA
>NZ_JAAXCR010000012.1:0-3484 GCF_012273635.1 Labrenzia sp. PO1 | reverse complement strand
GCAACAGGCATGCGATTATCTGCTTCACAGGCGGTTCTCCAAACCTACCAGCTCTCGGGAGCTGCCGTGCAAAACTATTCCGGTTACTCTGCTGTAGGGCACTCCGGCAGGCCGGGATCATAATTCAGATCGCGGCTCGCCGGCACACTTCAACTTTAAACGTACTTAAATCTGGCTTTAGCCGTGTAGCTAAATCCAGTTACAGCTCAATATCCAGCTGGCCTTTGAACCTTTGCAAGCGAGCTTCCTGCCGCAGGGGTGTGTCAACGTCTGTCGTCCGACACCGGGCACTCTGCCGATGATCTTGTTGCCGTAAATAGTCGGGTTTTTCGGGCAACTGTCGGCGGTCTTGGACTTGGTGCTCGGCTTGGAGCCGTTGCCGGAAGGTTCAGGTTTTCTGGTTGCGACACAGCGACCGTTCTTCAGTTCCTGGTTCCGTCCACAGGTGAGCGGGCAAATGCGTCCGGTTGATTTCTTGAGCTGATCCAAAATGTCGGGGCTTGGGTCGAGTGAGGCAAGGTCGATGCCCGCTTCGCGTCCATAGGTCCTCAGTGCCCGACGGCTCTTGTTGCCCCAATCGCCATCAACCCTGCCAACCGAACAGCCGACGCGGTTAAGTTCAGTCTGCAGAGCCGTGGCCAGTTCTTCAGCGGAGAGCGTTGTGACTGGCGAAGGTATGACGCCTGCCGGTGTTTCGTCAGGTGTCAACGCGGCAACGGTGATTTCCTCGTCGCGTTTGGTAGCAGTTCTTTCAGGCGCCGGGTTAGGCGCGGCCGCTGAAGCCTGGGCCTTGCGACGGACTTCGGCTTCAGCCTGGCGTTTGATCGATTCGATCTTCAACCGCGCAAGGTCGGCGTAGATGCCTTTTGGATACCGGGTAATGTAACTTTCGAACATCTCCGGCCGGGTCGAATTCTGGATTGTTTGCCAGTAGGTGATCTCAGCCGTTGTATCCGGCTTGTTCTGCTGGGCCTTGTCACGTTCGGCCTTTGCCTCGATTTCGTCGATACGGATCCGGGCGATGTCGGCAAACTGGCCGTCGGGGTAACGGCTCAGGTAGGTTTCAAAATAGGCAATGGATTCGCCGGACTTGATCGAATCCCAGTAAGCCAGCTCGATCTGCGGGTTGATCGCTGGTTTCTCCGGTTCAATGGGCTCCACCATCTCAAGCTGCTTGAGGATGACTTCGCCAGTCAGCGAGGAATTGTCCCAGGGAACCTGCTGACCCTTGGTGGCCTCCAGCACATCCCGGCGGACCATCACGAGATCCCGGGTAATATCCTGTCCGGGTGTGCCGAGATGTTTCAGCAGGGCCGTGGTGAAAGGGCTGTTCTTGCCATCACCATCAAGTGCGACGTTACCTGGCTGGGTGGCGAAGGAAATCAGGGAGCCAACCCCGGAGCCGATCTTGGCAAGGCCCCGGCCAACAGAACCGGAACGGGTGCCCATGGACCGTGCGAGGTTTTCAGCCAGCGGATTGTTCCGGCACGCGTCCAGAAACACCAGATTGACCTTGGTGGAATGCTCCATGGCATTGAGAACAAGGTTCGCCGGCATCGCCTCGAATTCAAGATCGACATAGGAATTCAGCTCGGCATCAATCGGCACCAGATAGTTCTCGCCACTTACCTGAAGGCCATGCCCTGCGTAGAAGAACAGGGCTATATCAGCACCTTCGAGCTTGGCGATGAATTCCCGCACTGTCTTTCGCATATCCCGAAGCGACAGGTTGGTGCCGGTCACGACCTCGAAATCCAGACTGGTCAGTTTTTCGGCCATGCCTTTGGCGTCGTTGTCCGGATTGGTGAGCTGAGTGACGTGCTCATAACCGGAATTACCGATCACGAGCGCCACACGGCGTTCGGCATGTGCCGCGCTTGCGGCAAACGCAAGAAGCAAAAGGGATACGAGGATCTGCTTCACAATCGATTCTCCAGAGCTACCTGATCTCGGGAGCAATCGGGCAAAAAAACTGCTGCTCCCCCGAAGGGTAATCCGGCGATTCGGGATCGGAAATCAGATCGCGGGCTCACCAGAAAAATTCAACTTCAAACATTCATAAATCGGACTTCAGCCGAACGGCTAAAGCCAGGTGCAGGTCTTTACCCAACTGGCCCTAGAACCTCTGCATGCAAGCTTCCTGCCGCAGGGATGTGTAAGGGTCTGGCGGCCGAGGCCATGAGATTTTCCAATTACCTTGTTTCCATAGGCAGACGGGTTTTTCGGGCAGCTGTCCGTGGTCTTCGTCTGTGTGCTCGGTTTTGTGCTGTTGCCGGAAGGTTCAGGCGTTCTGGTTGCGACACAGCGACCGTTCTTCAGTTCCTGGTTCCGTCCACAGGTGAGCGGGCAAACGCGTCCGGTCGATTTCTTGAGCTGATTCAGAATGGAAGGGTCCGGGTCGAGCGAGGCAAGATCGATCCCGGCTTCGCGGCCATAGGTTCTCAGTGCCTGCCGGCTTCTGTTGCCCCAGTCACCATCAACACGGCCGACCGAACAGCCAACACGGTTGAGTTCTGTCTGGAGAGCCGTTGCAAGCTCTTCAGGCGATAGCAACGATACCGGGGACGGCGAGGTCGTTGACGGTGCTTGATCAGGCGTCAGGGCGGCAACGGTGATTTCGTCTGCAGGCTTGGCCGTCGTTCTTTCTGGCGATGCATTCGCTGCTGTCGAGGCGATGGCTTGGGCTTCTGCCTCTGCCTGAGCCTTGCGGCGCGCATCCGCTTCCGCCTGGCTCTTGATCGACTGGATTTTCAGCTGGGCAAGGTCGGCATAGATCCCGTTCGGGTATCTGCCGAGATAACTCTCGAACATTTCCGGCCGGGTCGAATTCTGGATCGTCTGCCAATAGGTGATTTCAGCCGTGGCATCCGGTTTCGCCTGCTTGGCCTTGTCGCTTTCGGCCTTTGCCTTGATCTCGTCCAGACGGATCCGGGCGATGTCGGCGAACTGGCCTTCCGGGTAGCGAGACAGATAGGTTTCGAAGTAGGCCGCATTCTGTCCGGATTTGATCGAGTCCCAATAGGTCAGCTCGATCTGCGGGTTGATCGCCGGCTTTTCCGGTTCGACGGGCTGAACCATCTCAAGCTGTTTGAGGATGACTTCACCAGTCAGCGAAGAATTGTCCCAGGGAACCTGCTGTCCCTTGGTGGCTTCCAGAACGTCCCGGCGCACCATTACCAGGTCGCGGGTGATGTCCTGACCGGGCGTGCCGAGATGCTTGATCAGGGCAGTTGTAAACGGGCTGTTCTCGCCATCGCCGTCAAGCGCGACATTGCCCGGCTGGGTGGCGAAGGAAACCAGGGAGCCGACACCGGAGCCGATCTTCGCAAGTCCACGACCGACTGCGCTTGAGCGCGTCCCCATGGACCGGGCAAGGTTTTCCGTAAACGGGTTGTTCCGGCAGGCATCCAGAAAGACAAGGTTGACCTTCGTGCTCTGTTCCATGGCATTGAGCACGAGATTTGCGGGCAGGGCCTCGAAATCA
>NZ_JAAXCR010000011.1:0-5882 GCF_012273635.1 Labrenzia sp. PO1 | reverse complement strand
GGATGTTTTCGGATGTCTGATGGTTTTAAGGAGTTACGCAGGTACGCTGATCTTTCAAACAAGGAAGCCGATTGGGTCTGATGGATTTCGGTCTGTTGGATTTGATTGAGCTCTTGTTAATTCTGCAGGTCTTCGCAGCGATGCGGAGGTTTGTATTGAGTGCTTTATAGCGATTGATAGAGATGCCTGTGATTGAACTTTTTAGTTAAACCTGAGAGTTTGATCCTGGCTCAGAACGAACGCTGGCGGCAGGCTTAACACATGCAAGTCGAACGAACTCTTCGGAGTTAGTGGCAGACGGGTGAGTAACGCGTGGGAACCTACCTTTAGGTACGGAACAACAGTTGGAAACGACTGCTAATACCGTATGTGCCCTATGGGGGAAAGATTTATCGCCTAAGGATGGGCCCGCGTTGGATTAGCTAGTTGGTGGGGTAAAGGCCTACCAAGGCGACGATCCATAGCTGGTCTGAGAGGATGATCAGCCACACTGGGACTGAGACACGGCCCAGACTCCTACGGGAGGCAGCAGTGGGGAATATTGGACAATGGGCGCAAGCCTGATCCAGCCATGCCGCGTGAGTGATGAAGGCCCTAGGGTTGTAAAGCTCTTTCAGCGAGGAGGATAATGACGTTACTCGCAGAAGAAGCCCCGGCTAACTTCGTGCCAGCAGCCGCGGTAATACGAAGGGGGCTAGCGTTGTTCGGAATCACTGGGCGTAAAGCGCACGTAGGCGGACTTTTAAGTCAGGGGTGAAATCCCGGGGCTCAACCCCGGAACTGCCTTTGATACTGGAAGTCTTGAGTCCGAGAGAGGTGAGTGGAACTCCGAGTGTAGAGGTGAAATTCGTAGATATTCGGAAGAACACCAGTGGCGAAGGCGGCTCACTGGCTCGGTACTGACGCTGAGGTGCGAAAGCGTGGGGAGCAAACAGGATTAGATACCCTGGTAGTCCACGCCGTAAACGATGGAAGCTAGCCGTCAGGTAGCATGCTATTTGGTGGCGCAGCTAACGCATTAAGCTTCCCGCCTGGGGAGTACGGTCGCAAGATTAAAACTCAAAGGAATTGACGGGGGCCCGCACAAGCGGTGGAGCATGTGGTTTAATTCGAAGCAACGCGCAGAACCTTACCAGCCCTTGACATTTGGTGCTACTTCCAGAGATGGAAGGTTCCCTTCGGGGACGCCAGGACAGGTGCTGCATGGCTGTCGTCAGCTCGTGTCGTGAGATGTTGGGTTAAGTCCCGCAACGAGCGCAACCCTCGCCCTTAGTTGCCAGCATTCAGTTGGGCACTCTAGGGGGACTGCCGGTGATAAGCCGAGAGGAAGGTGGGGATGACGTCAAGTCCTCATGGCCCTTACGGGCTGGGCTACACACGTGCTACAATGGCGGTGACAGTGGGCAGCGAACTCGCGAGAGGGAGCTAATCTCCAAAAGCCGTCTCAGTTCGGATTGTTCTCTGCAACTCGAGAGCATGAAGTTGGAATCGCTAGTAATCGCGTAACAGCATGACGCGGTGAATACGTTCCCGGGCCTTGTACACACCGCCCGTCACACCATGGGAGTTGGGTTTACCCGAAGGCAGTGCGCTAACCGCAAGGGGGCAGCTGACCACGGTAGGCTCAGCGACTGGGGTGAAGTCGTAACAAGGTAGCCCTAGGGGAACCTGGGGCTGGATCACCTCCTTTCTAAGGATGACCATTTTAGGATGAACTCGTTCATTCAATCCGGTCTCTTCAGAACATAGACCCGTCTAGATCAGGACGAGGTCGCTTAAAACGAGCGGGCTGATGCCGTCTTCGTTTCTCTTTCTTCAAAAGACAAGTTAAGTGGTGACGCCACTTGAGCGGGGTCCTTGTGACGCCGTGTTCAGAAATGGGCCGGTAGCTCAGGTGGTTAGAGCGCACGCCTGATAAGCGTGAGGTCGGAGGTTCAAGTCCTCCTCGGCCCACCAAATCTTCGATTTGGTGGCCCTCGGCATGTTTGGTTTGTGCGTCCTCGCGGCTTTGCCGCTGCGGCCGTCACGGGGAAGCCCGCCAAGATGCTGTGGCAGCGTTATCGCGTACGAAACAACATGGGGCCATAGCTCAGTTGGGAGAGCGCGTGCTTTGCAAGCATGAGGTCGTCGGTTCGATCCCGTCTGGCTCCACCATTTATTGTTGCGCTATCGCCCTTCGGGCTACATGAGCGCGTTGGATAGCCGTTCCCCTTTGGGGTTGAGCGGTTTGAACTTGTCTTTTGAGAGAGTGCCGTTTTGCGGTGATTTACGGATCACCGCCTGTTCTTGACATCGTTGAAGAGAAGATTTTTTTGACCTCCGGGGGAGACCTTGGGGTTCTACGATCAAGTAGAGGGCCAGCGTGACCGCATGGCTGTCAGAAAGATCTCGTGAAACTGGTCTTATATTATTGATGATCAGTTTGTTTTGAAGCCAGGTTGGTCTTGAGTGTTAAAGGTACTCATGGCTGGGTCTGGTGGATTTGCAAGCATGAGATGAGCATTGATAATGAGAGTGATCAAGTGTCTTAAGGGCATTCGGTGGATGCCTTGGCGACAAGAGGCGATGAAGGACGTGATACGCTGCGATAAGCCATGGGGAGCTGCGAATAAGCTTTGATCCGTGGATTTCCGAATGGGGAAACCCACTCCGTATGGAGTACCCGCAAGGGAGCAAACCCGGGGAACTGAAACATCTAAGTACCCGGAGGAAAGGACATCAACCGAGACTCCGCTAGTAGTGGCGAGCGAACGCGGACCAGGCCAGTGGCTTGCATTTAAGAACCGGAACCGTCTGGAAAGTCGGGCATTAGTGGGTGATAGCCCCGTACGGGTAGAAATTATGCAAGTCCTCGAGTAGGGCGGGACACGTGAAATCCTGTCTGAACGTGGGGGGACCACCCTCCAAGCCTAAGTACTCCTTGTCGACCGATAGCGAACAAGTACCGTGAGGGAAAGGTGAAAAGTACCCCGACGAGGGGAGTGAAACAGTTCCTGAAACCGGATGCCTACAAACAGTTGGAGGGCGCAAGCCTGACAGCGTACCTTTTGTATAATGGGTCAGCGACTTAATTTAACGAGCAAGCTTAAGCCGGTAGGTGTAGGCGTAGCGAAAGCGAGTCTGAATAGGGCGCCCTAGTTCGTTGGATTAGACCCGAAACCGAGTGATCTAGCCATGGCCAGGTTGAAGGTGCGGTAACACGCACTGGAGGACCGAACCCACGCCTGTTGAAAAAGTCGGGGATGAGCTGTGGCTAGGGGTGAAAGGCCAATCAAACTCGGAAATAGCTGGTTCTCCGCGAAATCTATTTAGGTAGAGCGTCGGATGAATACTCTCGGGGGTAGAGCACTGGATGGGCTATGGGGGCTTACCGCCTTACTGATCCTAACCAAACTCCGAATACCGAGAAGTACTATCCGGCAGACACACAGTGGGTGCTAACGTCCATTGTGGAGAGGGAAACAACCCTGACCGCCAGTTAAGGTCCCTAAGTTATGGCTAAGTGGGAAAGGATGTAGAACTCCCAAAACAACCAGGATGTTGGCTTAGAAGCAGCCATCATTTAAAGAAAGCGTAACAGCTCACTGGTCTAAATAAGGGGTTCCGCGCCGAAAATGTACCGGGGCTCAAGCCATACACCGAAACTGCGGGTGCATCTTATGATGCGCGGTAGCGGAGCGTTCTGTAAGTCTGCGAAGGGGGACCCGTGAGGGCTCCTGGAGATATCAGAAGTGCGAATGCTGACATGAGTAACGATAAAGCGGGTGAGAGACCCGCTCGCCGAAAGTCCAAGGGTTCCTGCGCAACGCTAATCGGCGCAGGGTTAGCCGGCCCCTAAGGCGAGGCCGAAAGGCGTAGTCGATGGGAATGCAGTTAATATTCTGCAGCTTGGTGGTAGTGACGGATGCCGTGTGTTGTATCTCCTTATTGGATTGGGGGTGCAGCGAAGGTGTTCCAGGAAATAGCTCCACCGTATAAACCGTACCCGAAACCGACACAGGTGGACTGGTAGAGAATACCAAGGCGCTTGAGAGAACTATGCTGAAGGAACTCGGCAAAATGCTCCCGTAAGTTCGCGAGAAGGGAGACCTCACGACGGGCAACCGTTGTGGGGTGGCACAGACCAGGGGGTGGCGACTGTTTATCAAAAACACAGGGCTCTGCGAAGCCGTAAGGCGACGTATAGGGTCTGACGCCTGCCCGGTGCTGGAAGGTTAAGAGGAGGTGTGCAAGCACCGAATTGAAGCCCCAGTAAACGGCGGCCGTAACTATAACGGTCCTAAGGTAGCGAAATTCCTTGTCGGGTAAGTTCCGACCTGCACGAATGGCGTAACGACTTCCCCGCTGTCTCCAGCATAGACTCAGTGAAATTGAATTCCCCGTGAAGATGCGGGGTTCCTGCGGTCAGACGGAAAGACCCCGTGCACCTTTACTACAGCTTCACACTGGTATTCGTCACGACATGTGTAGGATAGGTGGTAGACGTTGAAGCAGGAGCGCCAGCTCTTGTGGAGTCACCCTTGAAATACCACCCTTGTCGTCATGGATATCTAACCGCGGTACAACAATATCCGGGACCGTGTGTGGCGGGTAGTTTGACTGGGGCGGTCGCCTCCCAAATGGTAACGGAGGCGCGCGAAGGTGGGCTCAGAGCGGTCGGAAATCGCTCGTTGAGTGCAATGGCATAAGCCTGCCTGACTGCGAGACTGACAAGTCGAGCAGAGTCGAAAGACGGCCATAGTGATCCGGTGGTCCCTCGTGGAAGGGCCATCGCTCAACGGATAAAAGGTACGCCGGGGATAACAGGCTGATGATGCCCAAGAGTCCATATCGACGGCATTGTTTGGCACCTCGATGTCGACTCATCACATCCTGGGGCTGGAGCAGGTCCCAAGGGTTTGGCTGTTCGCCAATTAAAGTGGTACGTGAGTTGGGTTCAGAACGTCGCGAGACAGTTCGGTCCCTATCTGCCGTGGGTGTAGGAGAATTGAGAGGATCTGTCCCTAGTACGAGAGGACCGGGATGGACGTACCTCTGGTGGACCTGTTGTGGCGCCAGCCGCATTGCAGGGTAGCTATGTACGGAAGGGATAACCGCTGAAAGCATCTAAGCGGGAAACCCACCTCAAAACCAGTTCTCCCTGAAGAGCCGTGGAAGACCACCACGTCGATAGGAAGCGTGTGGAAGTGCGGCAACGCATGAAGCTTAGCTTTACTAATAGCTCGTTCGGCTTGATCCTCTCATTAGTCAATGTTCATCTTTTGGATGCGCCCCTGGCGCATCAAAAAGATCATTTTAAGTGCGCTACCGCCCTTCGGGCTGCTTGAGCGCGTTTGAAATGATCCATACGGCCAACGCTCTGGAACTTCCGTCCCAGGCGAGGCCGACCAAAACATCAAAAAAATATATAGACCAGTTCACGCAAATTGCGCTTCGCCGGCCTGGTGGCCCTAGCGGGGAGCCCCCACCCGATCCCATCCCGAACTCGGCCGTGAAACTCCCCAGCGCCAATGGTACTGCATCTTAAGGTGTGGGAGAGTAGGTCGCCGCCAGGCCTGCAAATCGCAATTTGAAACCTCTTCAACTTGTTTGCCGCTCACGCGCGCACCGCCCTGAAGGGCTGCGCTCCGCGCGGGCAGCCTGACCGGCCGGCGGCCACTCGGCCTTGCCTCCGCTGCGCTCCGGATCTCTTATCCCATATCAGCGCAGTCTTCCGGTCAAACCGAAACATAAGGGTATCCCCAAAAGGGACCAAACCCACTTTGACCAAACGCGCAGCGCGCCAAGGACAAACAAAAAAACAACGCGGGATGGAGCAGCCCGGTAGCTCGTCAGGCTCATAACCTGAAGGTCGCAGGTTCAAATCCTGCTCCCGCAACCAA
>NZ_JAAXCR010000010.1:0-17513 GCF_012273635.1 Labrenzia sp. PO1 | reverse complement strand
GCCGGTTTCAGCCAGCGTCATGGTGATTGCTGCGGTCAGCGTCGTCTTGCCGTGGTCAACGTGGCCAATCGTGCCAATGTTAACGTGCGGCTTGTTGCGCTCAAATTTTTCTTTCGCCATCGGATTACTCCGTTTCTCTAGTTCTTCTTGACGTTAAGAGGATGGGCTCAGGCGTATTTCGCCTGAACCTCTTCGGCGACAGCCTGCGGCACCTGCTCGTAGTGATCGAACACCATCGAGTACTGTGCGCGGCCCTGAGACATGGAACGCAGGTTGTTCACGTAACCAAACATGTTGGCCAGCGGCACCATTGCGGTGATGACAGTAACGACGCCCCGGTTCTCCGTACCCGCGATCTGGCCGCGGCGGGAGTTCAGGTCACCAATCACGTCACCCATGTAGTCTTCCGGTGTGACAACCTCGACCTTCATGATCGGCTCGAGCAGTTTCGGGCCGGCCTTGGCAATACCTTCGCGGAAACCGGCACGGCCGGCGATTTCGAAGGCGAGAACCGAGGAGTCAACGTCGTGGTAGGCACCATCGATCAGGGTTGCCTTGATATCGAGCATCGGGAAGCCTGCCAGCGGACCGGAAGACATGACGCTTTCGATACCTTTGGTAACGCCCGGGATGTATTCCTTCGGAATGGACCCGCCGACGATCTTGCTTTCGAAGACGTAGCCTTCGTTCGGCTCGGCCGGCTCGATGACCAGTTTGACGCGAGCGAACTGACCGGAACCACCAGACTGCTTCTTGTGGGTGTAATCCACTTCAGAAACCTTGGTGATGGTTTCGCGGTAAGCCACCTGCGGCGCACCGATGTTGGCTTCGACCTTGAATTCGCGCTTCATGCGGTCGACGATGATGTCCAGGTGCAGCTCGCCCATGCCGGCGATGATGGTCTGACCGGATTCTTCGTCGGTTTTGACGCGGAAGGACGGATCTTCAGCAGCCAGGCGGTTGAGCGCGAGGCCCATCTTTTCCTGGTCGCCCTTGGTCTTCGGCTCGACAGCGATCTCGATGACCGGCTCCGGAAATTCCATGCGCTCCAAGATCACCGGCTTCAGCGGATCACACAGGGTGTCGCCAGTCGTGGTGTCCTTCAGGCCCGCGATAGCAACGATATCGCCTGCATAGGCTACATCGATGTCTTCGCGGGAGTTGGAGTGCATCTGCATCATCCGGCCGACGCGCTCACGCTTGTCTTTCACGGTGTTCAGCAGGGACACGCCCTTGTTCAGAACGCCGGAATAGATGCGGCAGAACGTCAGGGAACCAACAAACGGGTCGTTGGCGATCTTGAACGCCAGCAGGCCGAGCGGCTCTTCGTCGGAAGACTTGCGAATGATTTCGCTTTCGGTCTTCGGGTCGATACCCTTGATGTCCGGAACTTCAACCGGGCTCGGCAGGTAGTCGACAACTGCGTCGAGAAGCGGCTGAACGCCTTTGTTCTTGAACGCGGAACCGCAGAAGACCGGAACGAATTCGGTGCTGATCGTACCCTTGCGGATAAGCTTCTTGAGCGTCTCGATGGAGGGCTCTTCGCCTTCCAGATAAGCTTCCATGACAGCTTCGTCGACTTCGACAACAGTCTCGATCAGAGCGTCGCGAGCTTCCTGAGCGCGATCTACGAGATCGGCCGGGATGTCGACAACGTCCCAGGCAGCGCCAAGGTTTTCGGACTGCCAGATCAGAGCCTTCATTTCCAGAAGGTCGATACAGCCAGCGAATTCGCTTTCAGCGCCAACCGGAAGCTGCATGACCAGCGGAGTTGCGCCGAGGCGTTCCTTGATCATCTTGACGCAGCGATCGAAATCGGCGCCCAGCTTGTCCATCTTGTTGACGAAGATCATCCGCGGGACATGATACTTGTCGGCCTGACGCCAAACAGTTTCAGTCTGCGGCTCAACGCCAGCGTTTGCATCCAGAAGGGCGACGGCACCGTCGAGCACGCGCAGGGAACGTTCAACTTCAATGGTGAAGTCAACGTGGCCCGGGGTGTCGATGATGTTCAGGCGCTTTTCTTTCCAGAAAGCGGTGGTTGCAGCAGAGGTGATCGTGATGCCACGCTCCTGCTCCTGCTCCATCCAGTCCATGGTGGCTGCGCCGTCATGAACTTCGCCGATCTTGTGGCTCTTACCAGTGTAGAAGAGGATCCGCTCAGTCGTAGTGGTCTTTCCAGCATCGATGTGAGCCATGATGCCGAAGTTGCGGTAGTCCTCGATTTTATGCGTGCGCGCCATTGCGTCAGCCCTTCGAAGTCACAAATTACCAGCGATAGTGCGAGAATGCGCGGTTGGCGTCTGCCATCCGGTGCGTGTCTTCGCGCTTCTTGACTGCGGTACCACGGTTGTTTGCTGCATCGAGCAGCTCGCCGGAAAGACGGTCAACCATCGTGGTTTCGTTACGATTGCGAGCCGCAGTGATCAGCCAGCGAATTGCCAGCGCCTGACGGCGGTCGGTACGAACCTCGACCGGGACCTGGTAGGTCGCACCACCAACACGGCGGGAGCGAACTTCCACTTGCGGCATGACGTTTTCAAGAGCAGCGTGGAACACTTCGATCGGGTTCTCGCGGGTCTTGTTTTCGACGACGTCGAAAGCACCGTAAACGATGCGCTCGGCAGTCGACTTCTTACCGTCGTACATGATGGAGTTCATGAACTTCGTTACGACGATATCCCCGAACTTCGGATCCGGGTTAATTTCGCGTTTTTCAGCGCGGTGACGACGGGACATCTGATGTGCTCCTTACTTCGGCCGCTTCGCGCCGTACTTCGAACGGCGCTGCTTACGATCCTTGACGCCCTGGGTATCGAGCACACCACGGATGATGTGGTAGCGCACACCCGGCAAGTCCTTTACGCGACCGCCGCGGATCATAACCACCGAGTGTTCCTGAAGGTTGTGACCTTCACCCGGGATGTAGCCAATGACTTCGAAGCCGTTGGTCAGGCGGATTTTGGCCACCTTACGCAGAGCCGAGTTCGGCTTCTTCGGCGTCGTCGTGTAAACGCGGGTGCAAACACCACGCTTCTGGGGGCAGGCCTCCATGGCCGGCACCTTGTTCCGCTTCGGCGGATCTTTCCGCGGCTTGCGGATCAACTGGTTGATGGTCGGCATTCTTTGCCCTTTACCTTGTCCATCCAAAAATTCGTATGCAACTGCAGTCCCCCGCTGACCTTGACCCCTCCTCGGCCTGAGCCGTGAAGACATGCAAAATCGCGCCCGCGCGCTCAATGAAGAGCGGCCGGCGCTGCGAAAAACCAGAGGACCACGAGTTACCCCGCGGTCATGCAATCGACGCGTATTCGCCTATATAACCCGGCAGCGTTTAAGAGGACTGGGTCCTGCGCCTTGGTGGCGCTGGACGGGTTCGCACTTACCGCCTGCCCTTGGGATGCGCGGAAACTACTCATATGCACCCATTGCGTCAAGTGCTTTGTCGAAAAAACAGCGTTTGTGCGGGTTACAGATCCGCCATCTGAATTTCCGACATGATTTCCGCTACTTACCAGCGCTAAACGATAGTTTTCAGCACCTTTTCGGTAATTTTATTGCGCTGGCGGATTCCGCATTCCGGCGGAATTCTGAATCAACTCTAACCAGAATGACTCAAATCAGGTCAGAACGGTGGTGTTTGCCAGGTCATCGGGCAACGCAGGCCCTTGATTCATGGGACCGATTCCAGACGGACCCGCCATAAACGCATTCCGGATTCGCCGGCCATAGTCCCTCACCCGCCGATATGCGCCTGATGCACGGCAGGTATTTGCGAGCGAGTGTTCTTCCAGCCTCCTCAGGCCGTGAAAGTCACGATTGCAACGTTTCCGGCAAGCGCATCCTGGTAGGCACCTTCGTAAACCGGATCATCCGGTTCGCCATCCATCACGCCGATCTGGTCGAGCTCGGCTTCCGCAAACCCCTGAGCAGAGAGCGATTCAAGCGTCTTGCGAACCGCGTCGTCGTCATCCGGCGCTGTCAGCAGCGCGTGAATGGTGATGGCGTCATCCGGCGAAGCGTCTTCGTTTTCCCAGACCCTGCCAATGACGATGTAGACCACCGGGTCCAGTTCAAGTTCATTGTCGTTCATATCATCAGGCCTCTTTTGCCTCATTATACAAGAAAGGCCGCCCGAGGGCGGCCTTTCGACAGTTCGACGGGAAACCGATTACTCGGCTGCACCGGTCATATCTTCCAGAAGGCCTTCCGCTGCACTGTCCGAAGACTGCTGACGTTGAGCTTCCTGGATCAGGTCGTCGCGATGCGTCGCGATCTGACGGATCCGCTTCATCACCCCACCGGTACCGGCCGGGATCAGACGGCCGACGATGACGTTCTCCTTGAGGCCGACCAACGGGTCGGTCTTGCCGTTGACAGCCGCATCGGTAAGGACGCGGGTCGTCTCCTGGAAGGAGGCGGCGGAGAAGAACGAGCGCGTCTGCAGCGATGCCTTGGTGATGCCGAGCAGAACCGGCACCCCCTTGGCAGGATCGCGTGCATTGTCGATCGCCCGGCGGTTGGCTTCCTCGAAGTCGATCTTGTCGATCTGTTCGCCGGAGAAGAACTCCGTATCGCCCGGATCGGTGATCTCAACCTTCTGCAGCATCTGGCGGACAATCACTTCAATGTGCTTGTCGTTGATGGTCACGCCCTGCAGGCGGTAGACTTCCTGGATCTCGTTGACGAGGTAAGCCGCAAGGGCCTCTACGCCTTTAACTGCCAGGATGTCGTGCGGAGCCGGGTTGCCGTCGAGGATGTACTCACCCTTTTCAATGGCATCGCCTTCCTGAAGATGGAAGTGCTTGCCTTTCGGGATGAGGTATTCGACGGGCTCGACACCTTCTTCCGCCGGCTCGATGATGACGCGACGCTTGTTCTTGTAATCGCGACCGAAGCGGATCGTACCATCGATTTCCGCGATGATCGCATGATCCTTCGGACGGCGAGCCTCGAACAGTTCCGCAACACGCGGCAGACCACCGGTGATGTCCTTGGTCTTGGCGCTTTCCAGCGGAATACGGGCCAGAACGTCACCAGCCTTCACCGAAGCTCCCGGCTGAACGGACAGAACCGCGTCAACGGAAAGCATCAGACGGGCATCGGAGCCACGATCGGTCTTGGAAATGCTGCCTTTTTCGTCCTTGACGACGATAGCCGGCTTGAGATCCTGACCACGCTGCGAAGAACGCCAGTCAATGACGACACGCTTGGTGATGCCGGTCGCTTCGTCGGCCGTTTCCTGAACGGACGCACCATCGACCAGATCCTCGAAGTCCACGATACCATCGACTTCAGCAAGCATCGGACGGGTATACGGATCCCATTCGGCAATCCGCTGACCGCGCTTGACCGCATCGCCTTCATCGACATGCAGCTTGGAACCGTAGGCCACACGATGCACGGCACGCTCGTTGCCGTCGCTGTCGATGACAACGATGGACATGTTGCGAACCATGGCAATCAGGTTGCCGTCGCTGTCGCGATTGACCGAACGGTTCCGGATCTTGATCGTGCCGTCGACGTTGGACTCGATGAACGAGCTGTCGACAACCTGTGCGGTACCACCAATGTGGAAGGTACGCATGGTCAGCTGCGTGCCAGGCTCACCGATCGACTGTGCGGCGATGACGCCGACAGCTTCACCCATGTTCACGGGCGTACCGCGAGCAAGGTCACGACCATAACAGGTCGCGCAGACGCCAGTTTCGGTTTCACAGGTAAGAACCGAGCGGATCTTGATCTGCTGAACCTTGGCAGCCTCGATGGCATCAACATCCTTCTCGTCGATCAGCGTGCCCTTGGGGACAAGCAGTTCGCCGGTCTGGTTGTTGTAGACATCTTCCGCAGTCGTACGGCCCAGAACGCGCATGCCGAGCGAAGCGATGACGTTACCGGCATCGACGATCGGAGCAACGGTGATGCCGCGCGTGGATCCGCAATCCGGTTCCAGGATGATGGAATCCTGGGCGACGTCCACCAGACGGCGGGTCAGGTAACCGGAGTTTGCGGTCTTCAGAGCGGTATCGGCCAGACCCTTACGGGCACCGTGGGTGGAGTTGAAGTACTCCAGAACCGACAGGCCTTCCTTGAAGTTCGAGATGATCGGGTTCTCGATGATGGAACCGTCCGGCTTGGCCATCAGGCCGCGCATGCCGGCCAGCTGCTTCATCTGCTGGGGCGAACCACGAGCACCGGAGTGCGACATCATGTAGACCGAGTTCATCGGCTTCTGACGACCGGTTTCCTCATCGATCTGGACCGCCTTGATGCGGGCCATCATCTCGTCAGCAATCTTGTCGGTACATTTCGCCCAGGCGTCGACAACCTTGTTGTACTTTTCGCCCTGGGTGATCAGACCGTCGTTGTACTGCTGCTCGTATTCGGTCGCGAGCGACGAGGTTTCGGCCACCAGCTTGTGCTTGGTGTCCGGAATGACCATGTCGTCCATGCCGAAGGAGATGCCGGCGTTACAGGCGTTCTTGAAGCCAAGCTGCATGATCCGATCACAGAAGATAACCGTCTCCTTCTGACCGCAGGCACGGTAAACCGTGTCGATCATCTTGGAGATGTCCTTCTTGGTCATCAGCTTGTTGCAGACCTCGAACGGCACTTCGTGGTGCTTCGGCAGAAGCTCCGCGATGAGCATGCGGCCCGGAGTGGTCTCGATGATTTCGGAAGTCGGATTGCCTTCCGCATCGATGGACCGATACCGGCCCTTCACCTTGGTGTGCAGCGTGATGACCTTGTTGGCCAGCGCATGGTGGATCTCACCAGTGTTGCCGAAGACCATGCCTTCGCCCGGCTCACCTTCTGCCATGATGGACAGATAGTAGAGACCCAGAACGATATCCTGCGAAGGAACGATGATCGGGCCACCGTTTGCCGGATGCAGAATGTTGTTGGTCGACATCATCAGCGTACGCGCTTCGAGCTGGGCTTCCAGCGAAAGCGGAACGTGAACAGCCATCTGGTCACCGTCGAAGTCGGCGTTGAAGGCCGAGCAGACGAGCGGATGCAGCTGGATGGCCTTGCCTTCGATCAGGGTCGGTTCGAAGGCCTGGATACCAAGACGGTGCAGCGTCGGCGCGCGGTTCAGGAGAACCGGGTGCTCACGGATGACTTCGTCGAGGATGTCCCAGACTTCCGGACGTTCCTTTTCAACCAGCTTCTTGGCCTGCTTGACGGTCGAGGAGAAACCCTTGGCGTCGAGGCGCGAATAGATGAACGGCTTGAACAGCTCAAGCGCCATCTTCTTCGGCAAACCGCACTGGTGCAGCTTCAATTCCGGACCCACGGTGATAACCGAACGGCCGGAATAGTCGACGCGCTTGCCGAGCAGGTTCTGACGGAACCGGCCCTGCTTGCCCTTCAGCATGTCGGACAGCGACTTCAGCGGACGCTTGTTGGCGCCGGTGATGACGCGGCCGCGGCGGCCGTTGTCGAACAGGGCGTCAACGGACTCCTGAAGCATGCGCTTTTCGTTCCGGATGATGATATCCGGAGCACGCAGCTCCATCAGGCGACGCAGACGGTTGTTACGGTTGATCACGCGGCGGTAGAGATCGTTCAGATCGGACGTCGCGAAACGGCCACCGTCAAGCGGTACCAGCGGGCGCAGATCCGGCGGGATAACCGGAACCACGGTCATGATCATCCACTCCGGGCGGTTACCCGATTCCATGAATGCTTCGATAACCTTCAGGCGCTTGGCAAGCTTCTTCGGCTTCAGTTCGGTGGTCGCCTCGGCGATCTCCTGACGCAGCTTCTCGCTCTCGCGTTCCAGATCCATGCTCATCAGGATCTCGCGGATCGCCTCGGCACCGATCATGGCGGTGAAGGCATCTTCGCCATACTCGTCCTGAGCGGCGATGAAGTCTTCTTCCGACAGAAGCTGGTGCTGCTTGAGCGGGGTCAGGCCCGGCTCGAGAACAACGTAGTTCTCGAAATACAGAACGCGTTCCAGATCCTTCAGCGTCATGTCGAGCAGAAGGCCGATACGGCTCGGCAGGGACTTCAAGAACCAGATGTGCGCAACAGGCGCAGCCAGTTCGATGTGGCCCATGCGCTCACGGCGAACCCGCGATAGGGTGACTTCAACGCCACACTTTTCGCAGATAACGCCCTTGTATTTCATGCGCTTGTATTTGCCGCAAAGACATTCGTAGTCCTTGATCGGGCCAAAGATGCGCGCGCAGAACAGACCGTCGCGCTCAGGCTTGAACGTACGGTAGTTGATGGTCTCCGGCTTTTTGATTTCGCCGAAAGACCAGGACAAGATCTTTTCCGGGCTCGCAAGCGAAATCCGGATATTGTCGAAGGTCTGTGCGGGAGCCTGCTGATTGAACAGGTTCATGACCTCATGATTCATGATCCATCTCCTTCGATGCGCGGTGGGGGAGCGAGCTCTTGCGCCCCTCCCCGCAACCGGCATTCCAAGTCATTTGTGGTCCGTAGGCGGGGTTATTCTGCGGCGTCCGCAGTTTCTTCCTCGCCGATCACGGGGACATCGGTTCGTTGCAGTTCAACGTTGAGACCCAGGGACCGCATTTCCTTCACAAGCACGTTGAAGCTTTCCGGAATGCCTGCCTCGAAGGTGTCGTCGCCACGAACGATGGCCTCATAGACCTTCGTACGGCCGGCAACGTCATCCGATTTGACGGTGAGCATTTCCTGCAGCGTGTAGGCTGCACCGTAAGCTTCAAGCGCCCAGACCTCCATTTCCCCGAAGCGCTGGCCACCGAACTGTGCCTTACCACCGAGCGGCTGCTGGGTGACGAGCGAGTACGGGCCAATAGAACGGGCATGGATCTTGTCGTCGACAAGGTGGTGGAGCTTCAGCATGTAGATGTAGCCCACGGTTACCTTGCGGTCGAACTCTTCACCGGTCCGGCCATCGTACAGAACGGACTGGCCGCTCGGGTCGTAGCCGGCAATGTTGAGCGCCTCGACGACATCGGGTTCACGAGCACCGTCGAAGACCGGCGTCGCGATGCTGACGCCCTTCTTCAGCTGCTCCGCCAGGCGTACGATACCTTCGTCATCGTATTCCTTGACGTTGTCGCCCTTCATGTTGTCGCCGTAGATCTCGACAATCTTGCCGCGCAATTCTCCGATCTCGCCTGACTTCCTGTACTCGTCGTACATTTCGCCGATCCGGTTACCCATGCCGCGGCAGGCCCAACCCAGGTGGGTTTCAAGGATCTGACCGACGTTCATGCGCGACGGAACGCCGAGCGGGTTCAGCACGATATCGACATGCGTGCCGTCTTCAAGGAACGGCATGTCTTCGCACGGGTTGATCTTGGAGACCACGCCCTTGTTGCCGTGACGGCCGGCCATCTTGTCGCCCGGCTGAAGCTTGCGCTTCACGGCAACGAAGACCTTGACCATCTTCATGACGCCCGGCGGCAGTTCGTCACCGCGCTGCAGTTTCTCGACCTTGTCGATGAAACGCTGCTCGAGACGCTTGCGGCTGTCGTCATACTGACCACGCAGAGCTTCGATTTCGGACATGAACTTCTCGTCGTCGGTGGCAAACTGCCACCACTGCGAGCGCGGGAAGTCGTTGAGAACGTCCCCGGTCAGTACGGTGTCCTTCTTGGAGCCCTTAGGGCCGGCAATGGCGGTCTTGTCCATCAGCATCTCGGCCAGACGGCCATAGACGTTGCGGTCGAGGATCGCCTGTTCGTCGTCGCGGTCCTTTGCGAGACGCTCGATTTCCTCACGCTCGATCGCCATCGCGCGCTCGTCTTTTTCAACGCCGTGGCGGTTGAAGACGCGCACTTCGACAACGGTACCGGAAACCCCCGGCGGCAGGCGCAGGGAAGTATCGCGAACGTCGGATGCCTTTTCACCGAAGATGGCGCGCAGAAGCTTTTCTTCCGGCGTCATCGGGCTTTCGCCCTTCGGAGTGATCTTGCCGACCAGGATATCGCCCGGGTTCAGCTCGGCACCGATGTAGACGATACCGGCTTCGTCGAGGTTCTTCAGCGCTTCTTCCGAAACGTTCGGAATGTCGCGGGTGATTTCTTCCGGCCCAAGCTTGGTGTCACGCGCCATCACTTCGAATTCCTCGAGGTGGATGGAGGTGAACACGTCATCGGAGACGATGCGTTCGGACAGGAGGATGGAATCCTCGAAGTTGTAGCCGTTCCAGGGCATGAACGCGACGAGCACGTTCCGGCCGAGCGCAAGATCACCGAGATCGGTCGACGGACCGTCGGCAATGATGTCGCCCTTGTGGATCCGGTCACCGACACGCACCAGCGGACGCTGGTTGATGCAGGTGTTCTGGTTGGACCGCTGGAACTTCTGCAGCCGGTAGATATCGACGCCGGACTTGCCCGGATCGAGGTCTTCGGTCGCACGGATAACGATACGGGTCGCATCCACCTGGTCGACAACGCCAGCGCGGCGGGCACCGATGGCAGCACCGGAATCGCGTGCCACGATCGGCTCCATGCCTGTACCGACGAACGGTGCTTCGGCACGAACCAGCGGAACGGCCTGACGCTGCATGTTCGAGCCCATCAGTGCGCGGTTTGCGTCATCGTTCTCAAGGAACGGAATGAGCGCGGCCGCGACGGACACGAGCTGTTTCGGCGAAACGTCCATGAGGTCAACCTTGTCGGACGGAACCATCATGTTTTCACCGGCGTGACGGCAGGTGATCAGCTCTTCGGTGAACCGGCCCTCGTCGTCGTAGACGGCGTTGGACTGGGCCACGTAGTGCTTGGCTTCTTCCATGGCGGAAAGATAAACGACTTCGTTGGTAACGGCGCCGTCTTTCACTTTCCGGTACGGGCTTTCGATGAAGCCGTACTTGTTCACACGGGCAAAGGTTGCCAGCGAGTTGATCAGACCGATGTTCGGGCCTTCCGGCGTTTCAATCGGGCAGATACGGCCGTAGTGCGTCGGGTGAACGTCGCGGACTTCGAAGCCTGCGCGTTCGCGGGTCAGACCGCCCGGGCCAAGTGCCGACAGGCGGCGCTTGTGGGTGACTTCCGACAGCGGGTTGGTCTGGTCCATGAACTGCGACAGCTGCGAGGAGCCGAAGAATTCACGAACGGCAGCAGCAGCCGGCTTCGCGTTGATCAGGTCCTGAGGCATGACCGTGTCGATTTCGACAGAGCTCATGCGTTCCTTGATCGCACGTTCCATGCGCAGCAGACCGACGCGGTACTGATTTTCCATCAGCTCGCCGACAGAACGAACACGGCGGTTGCCGAGGTTGTCGATGTCGTCGATTTCGCCCTTGCCATCGCGCAGTTCAAGAAGAACCCGGATGACTTCCAGGATGTCGTCCTTGCGCAGCGTGCGAACGGTGTCGGCACACTCCACGTCGAGACGCATGTTCATCTTCACGCGGCCAACGGCGGACAGGTCATAGCGCTCTTCGTCGAAGAACAGCGACTGGAACATCGCCTCGGCAGTGTCGATGGTGGGCGGCTCGCCCGGACGCATCACGCGGTAGATGTCAAACAGAGCATCTTCACGAGACTCGTTCTTGTCGACCGACAGGGTGTTGCGGATGTACGGACCGGTGTTGACATGATCGATGTCGAGCATCGGCAGCTCGTGGTAACCACGATCGACCAGTTCTTCCAGCAGCTTGCCGGAAATCTCGTCGCCTGCTTCAGCGTAGATTTCACCGCTCTTCATGTCGACGATGTCTTCAGCCAGGTACTGGCCATGAAGGTCTTCGTCGGTCACTTTCAAGGCGGTGACGCCTTTTTCCTCAAGCTGCTTGATGGTGCGCTGAGTGATCTTGCGGCCACCCTCGATCACCACTTCGCCGCTGTCGGCGTCGATCAGGTCGTAGGACGCCTTGGTGCCCTTCAGACGATTGCCGTCAAACGGCATGCGCCAGGAGCCGTCCTTCTGACGGGTGTAATCGATACGCTTGTAGAACGTGTTGAGGATTTCCTCACCATCGAGGCCAAGCGCCATCAGCAGGGACGTAACCGGGATCTTGCGGCGACGGTCGATGCGCGCATGCACGATGTCCTTGGCGTCGAATTCGATATCGAGCCAGGAACCGCGATACGGGATCACGCGTGCTGCGAACAGCAACTTGCCGGAAGAATGGGTCTTGCCCTTGTCATGGTCGAAGAACACACCCGGAGAACGGTGCATCTGGGAAACGATGACGCGCTCGGTGCCGTTGACGATGAAAGTGCCGTTGTCGGTCATGAACGGCATGTCGCCCATGTAGACATCTTGTTCCTTGATGTCTTTCACGGACTTCGCGCCGGTGTCTTCATCGACATCGAACACGATCAGGCGCAGGGTAACCTTCAGCGGAGCCGCAAAGGTCATGTCGCGCTGGCGGCACTCATCGACGTCGTATTTGGGAGCTTCAAATTCGAAGGAAACAAATTCCAGAAGGGAAGTGCCCGCAAAATCGGAGATCGGAAATACGGACTGGAAGACCGCTTCAAGGCCTTCATTCTTGCGGCCACCGCCCGGCATCTCGTCGACCTGCAGAAACTGGTCGTAGGATGCTTTTTGAACCTCGATGAGATTAGGCATAGCCGCGACATCGCGGATCGATCCGAAATATTTACGGACCTTTTTGCGACCGTTGAACGTTTGGGTCATTGTCGCTCCTCGTATCGGCCGGGTAACGGCTTCCCGAAACGCCCCTTTTCCAATCGGGCGAGCGCCCGGGCGCTTCGGAAAACCGTCCCCCCTGGATCAACCTGCTTCAGGTGCCCTCACCTGAAACCAGACAAGTTGACCGGTCTTAGGGGCCTAGAACATCTTCATCTGCCGTCTTGCGAAAGCAGGATGCCCTAGTGGTACGTTTGCCCCGGAAACGGGAAAATCCCGCCGGGGCTAGGTACGGTCCCGGTTGCCCGGGACCGTTCAAAAGGCCGGTAGGCCTTTATTATTTCAGCTCGACAGATGCGCCAGCTTCTTCGAGCTTCTTCTTCAGCTCTTCTGCTTCGTCTTTGCCAACGCCTTCCTTGACCGGCTTCGGAGCGCCTTCGACGAGCTCCTTAGCTTCTTTCAGGCCAAGACCGGTGATTGCGCGGACTTCCTTGATGACGTTGATTTTCTTGTCGCCGGCAGAAGCCAGGATAACGTCAAATTCGGTCTTTTCTTCAGCAGCAGCTGCATCGCCACCACCAGCAGCAACAGCAGCAACTGCGACCGGAGCAGCAGCAGAAACGCCCCACTTTTCTTCCAGAAGCTTGCTGAGTTCAGCAGCTTCCATAACGGTCAGTGCGGACAGTTCTTCAACGAGCTTTTCAAGATCAGCCATTTTTCAGTACCTTAAGTTCGAACCAGTTTTGGTTACGTGAGACAGTGTGTTTTGGACGCCTTATGCGGCCTCGTCCTTCTTGGCGTAAGCGCCGAAGACGCGGGCAAGCTGCCCGGCCGGAGCGTTGACAACCTGTGCAATCCGGGAAGCCGGGGTCTGGATCATGCCAACCAGTTTCGCACGCAGCTCATCGAGCGACGGCATGGTTGCCAGAGACTTGACCCCATCCGGGTTCAGGTTGGTCGAGCCAAGAGCACCACCAAGGATCGCAAACTTTTCGTTTGCCTTGGCGAAATCGACGGCTGCTTTCGGAGCGGCTACCGGATCGTCGGAATGGACGATAACGGTCGGGCCCTGAAACAGGTCGGAGATGTGCTCAAGGTCGGTGCCTTGAAGGGCGAGTTTGACAAGGCGGTTTTTTGCGACTTTTACAGTGCCGCCGGCTTCGCGCACGGATGCCCGCAGTGCGGTCATCTGAGCTACCGAAAGGCCTGCATAGTGCGCGACGACGACAACACCGGTGTTACCCAGCTCGGCGTTGAGGGCCGACACGAACTCGTGCTTTTCCGCTCTTTCCACTTGCCTTCTCCATTTGGCGGCTGTGACGCCGCCGGTTTACCTTGCCGCCTGGCAGATGGTCCCGAACCCGGTACCGCCTGTCCTGGCGACGCTCAGGGTCCTGTCCCCTCACCTTCGCGCCAGAAGCGCTCGGCAAGGTCTGGTTCGAACCAGGTTTTCCACCGGATCGGTGGGAAATTCGGTTCTCACCCATCTATGCAGGCCTTGTTTGGCTTAAGCCGGTTTCCCGGCACCTGCAGTCTCGGACAGGGCAACCCGGCAGCAAGCCGCCGGGTCTATTCGGCCTTTCAGCCGAAATCTCGTATCAATCCGGAAAGACCGGATTACTCGCCAGCAACGGTGGCGAGATCTACCTTTACGCCCGGGCCCATCGTGGAGGACACGGCGATGCGCTTCAGGTAGGTGCCTTTTGCGCCAGTCGGCTTGGCTTTCTGAACGGCGTCCAGGAGAGCCTTGACGTTCTGGGTGATCGCTTCTTCAGAGAAGGACACCTTGCCAACGCCAGCGTGAACGATACCGGCCTTTTCGACGCGGAACTGAACAGCGCCGCCCTTGGCGTCGTTGACGGCGGACTTGACGTCCGGGGTCACGGTACCAACCTTCGGGTTCGGCATCAGGCCGCGCGGGCCGAGAACCTTACCAAGACGACCGACGAGCGGCATCATGTCCGGAGTTGCAATGCAGCGATCGAAGTCGATCTTGCCGCCCTGAACTTCCTGAACCAGCTCTTCTGCACCGACGATGTCGGCGCCAGCAGCCTTGGCTTCTTCAGCCTTGTCGCCGCGAGCAAACACAGCAACGCGAACGGTCTTGCCGGTGCCGTTCGGCAGGATGCACACGCCGCGGACCATCTGGTCTGCGTGACGCGGATCAACGCCGAGATTGATCGCAACTTCGACGGTTTCGTCGAACTTGGTCTTGGAACGGTCCTTCACGAGGCCGATGGCTTCGTTCAGGGAATACAGCTTGTTGCGGTCGATACCTTCACGAGCTGCCTGGATGCGCTTTCCAACCTTCGCCATGATCTTACTCCGTTACCTCGAGGCCCATGGAGCGGGCGGAGCCTTCGACCATCAGCATCGCTGCGTCGATGTCGTTGGCGTTCAGGTCCTTCATCTTGGCTTCGGCGATTTCCTTCACCTGCGCCCTGGTCACAGAACCAACCGTGCCACGGCCCGGGGTCTGGGAGCCCTTCTGCAGCTTGGCAGCTTTCTTCAGGAAGAAGCTGACCGGAGCCGTCTTCACTTCGAACGTGAAAGACTTGTCGGAGTAGTAGGTGATCACGGTCGGGCACGGCGCGCCCTTTTCAGCATCCTGCGTAGCGGCGTTGAAGGCCTTGCAGAATTCCATGATGTTCAGACCACGCTGACCGAGCGCCGGACCAATGGGCGGCGACGGAGTAGCGGAACCTGCCGGTACCTGAAGCTTCAGGAAACCTTCGATTTTTTTCGCCATGTTTCTCTCCAGTCATTAACAGCTGAATGGCTCTTCAGCTGATTGGGAGTTGGTGGTTCGGCCCTGTTGGAACCCGGCGAAGAGTTCCGGAACCTTCCACCCTTTCATCCCGGATGCCGCATCCTTGTGGACACTGCGACCGGGCTCTCAAGCCACCCCTCGGGGCGGCAAACGATCAAAGCTTGTCGACCTGACCGAATTCCAGCTCCACCGGCGTTGCACGGCCGAAGATGGACACGGCCACCTTCAGACGCGCACGCTCGTCGTCCACTTCCTCGACAAGGCCGGAGAAGGACGCGAACGGACCGTCGGAAACACGCACCTGCTCACCAACTTCGAAAGTCACGGACGGCTTCGGCCGGTCCACGCCTTCCTGAACCTGGTTGATGATGCGCATTGCTTCTTTTTCCGGGATCGGCATCGGCTTCTGATCCGCGCCCAGGAACCCGGTTACCTTCGGAGTATCCTTGATGAGGTGGAAAGCCTCGTTGGTCATTTCCATCTTCACCAGGACGTAGCCCGGGAAGAACTTGCGCTCCGCATCGACCTTGCGGCCACGGCGCACTTCAACGACCTTTTCCATCGGAACGAGAATCTCTTCGAACAGGTCTGACAGACCCTTCTGCTCGGCCTTTTCGCGGATGGACTCGGCGACCTTCTTCTCGAAATTGGAGTAGGCGTGCACAATGTACCAGCGCTTGGCCATGGATCTCAGTTCCGTTTCTTGTTCTTTGTCTTCAAACCGGACAGTCGCCCGGGCGGCTGACTGAAATTAGCCGCCGACACCCAGAAGATAGCCGATCCCGAAGCCCATCAACTGATCTGCCACGAGAAAAAAGATCGCCGCGATCACAACCATGATGAAAACCATGACAGTGGTCACTGCTGTTTCTTTGCGCGTCGGCCAAGTTACCTTGGACGTTTCCGCGCGTACTTCCTGGATGAATTTAAAGGGATTGGTCTTCGCCATTCCGATTCCGGTCTGTTAAATACGAGTGGGCGCGCGAAAAACTTCGCGCGCCTCACTCGAGGAAACTCTTTAAGCCCTCGAGGCAGATTAATCAAGAGCAAATTGGCAGGGGCAGCAGGGTTCGAACCCGCGACCTACGGTTTTGGAGACCGTCGCTCTACCAGCTGAGCTATACCCCTTCAGAAGTCCGCCTGGGCGAACTTGCTCCTGATACCCTCTGAAGCCGCACATCGCAAGACTTAAGAGGCGGGACTGCCGGGCACAAGGCCCGGCAGCCCGAAATCATCTTATTCGATGATGGATGCGACGACGCCAGCGCCGACGGTACGGCCACCTTCGCGGATAGCGAAGCGCAGGCCTTCTTCCATGGCGATCGGCACGATCAGCTCAACCTCGACGGAGACGTTGTCGCCCGGCACCACCATTTCCGTGCCTTCCGGCAGGGACACCACACCGGTCACGTCCGTCGTACGGAAGTAGAACTGCGGGCGGTAGTTGGTGAAGAACGGGGTGTGACGACCACCTTCTTCCTTGGTGAGGATGTAAGCCTCGGCCTTGAACTTCGTGTGCGGGGTAACAGTACCCGGCTTGCAAAGAACCTGGCCACGCTCAACGTCTTCACGTGCAATACCGCGGATCAGCGCGCCGATGTTGTCGCCTGCTTCGCCGCTGTCCAGCAGCTTGCGGAACATTTCAACGCCGGTGACAGTGGTCTTCTGCGTGTCCTTGATGCCGACGATTTCGACTTCTTCGCCAACCTTCACGATGCCGCGCTCGACACGACCGGTCACAACCGTACCACGGCCGGAGATCGAGAAGACGTCTTCGATCGGCATCAGGAACGGAAGGTCCTTCGGACGCTCCGGGGTCGGGATGTACGCGTCGACCTGAGCCATCAGCTCACGGATCGCATCGCGGCCGATGGCCGGATCGCGGTTTTCAACGGCTGCCAGCGCAGAACCCTTGACGATCGGAATGTCGTCGCCCGGGAATTCGTAGGAAGACAGCAGTTCGCGGATTTCCATTTCGACGAGCTCGAGGAGCTCTTCGTCGTCGACCTGGTCAACCTTGTTCATGAACACGACCAGAGCCGGAACACCAACCTGGCGAGCCAGGAGGATGTGTTCGCGGGTCTGCGGCATCGGGCCGTCAGCGGCAGAACAGACCAGGATCGCGCCGTCCATCTGCGCTGCACCGGTGATCATGTTCTTGACGTAGTCGGCGTGACCAGGGCAGTCG